>CAZRGC010000009.1:0-10243 GCA_964599625.1 uncultured Gammaproteobacteria bacterium | reverse complement strand
GCCAAAAAAATATCTGACGAGATTTTGATGCCAACGGGTGTTTATAAAACCTCTGGGATCAAAGACGGCAAACACCTTCCAGAGAACAAATCCGCTTCTGTCACTCTTGTTGAATTTGGTGATTACCAATGCCCTGCATGTAGTGCGTATTCACCACTTGTTGTAAAACTTATGAACGATTTTAACGGCAAAGTAAACTTTGTGTTCCGAAACTTCCCGCTTCCCCAGCATGCAAACGCAAATATCACAAGTTACGCAGCAGAGGCGGCGGGTCTTCAGGGAAAATTTTGGGAGATGCATGAGCTTTTGTATCAAAAACAGTCTGAGTGGTCAGAGTCAACAAACGCAAAAGACATAATGGTTGGATATGCCAATGTCTTGGGATTAGATGTCGTAAAATTCAAAACAGACATAGATTCAGTTGCAATTAAGGAACGTGTGACCAAAGATATTGCTGACGGAAATCTAACAGGGCTCACAGGTACCCCAACTTTCTTTATTAATGGCCAAAAAATGGATAACCCTGGAAGCTACGACGAATTTAAAAAAGCTATAGATGATACGCTTGCCAAAAATCCAATTGCAACACCTTCGGAATCAAAAGCCTATCATGCCCACTTCGACCTTAAAGTTTTTACGGGTGGAGTTGCTGCCGACTTGAGTCTTCCCAAATACCAGTCACCCGAAGGAAAGGAACTTCACCAGTTTATACATTTACATGACGGCGTAGGCAAAGTTGTGCACATGCACAAAGAAGGGCTTTCACTTAAGGAATTTTTTGATTCTATTAAAATTACTTTCCCACCAGACAACCAAACTTCCAAATTGAGTGTTTACGTCGGCGGTGTCATTAATCCTGCGGGTTTGTCCTACAAACCCAACGATCTTGATCAAATCCTTGTGACCTACGGTTCATCCGACACAAAAATAGTCGAAGCCCAAATCAAGTCGGTAAGCAACGACGCATGTATTTACTCTGAAAAATGTCCGGAAAGGGGCACGCCACCAACCGAAAACTGCGTTGGCGGACTTGGCACTGATTGCGAAATCAAAAAGTAATCATACAGATCTTCTTTCGCTAAACTTCATCTTGTATTTCATGTTTGTATAAATGACGCTAATAATAAGGTTCAGAAGTATTGTCAGAACCAGGAGTACACCAAAAAACACCATACCATTTTGGGTAGGCTTTGGAAGCGTATCCCTAGTGATATACCCAAGCACCCCCGATAACACACCCACACTGGTAATGAGCTGCAATGACTTAACGCTATTGTTTAGGCTTCTTTCTTCCAAACCTGCCAACACTTGGATGGCTGCATTAACATAGTCAGAAGTCATTTTCCAAATCTCTTTGATATAGTTAAGCGAGTCAGTTAAAGAATCAAATTTATACTGATAAAGTTTAAGAAGGCTTTCTTCCAGCTTAAATTCTTTTGCAATCATCTGCCTTGTTTTTGCATACGAGGACATTTGATTGATTCTGTTACTAATAAGACTTATTGTGTTTTGATAGTCTTCAAGTTTTGCTCTGGTTGATTTGATATCTTTTCCTTTTATCTCCTTCTTTTCCCTAAGTTCGGATATTTCCTGCCAAATAATTCTATGGATGTTAAGATACTTTTGAAGCTGGTCTTTAAACTCTCTAAAAAATATCTGCAAATCAACAAGATTTTGAACCATCTTTTCGTCTTTGTGTTTAGAGACTACAAATATATAATCCGGTGTTTTGTAAACACAAAAGTCTCCAGATTCAACCCTTGAATAAACCTGGCCGTATTTTTCTTCGTCTACCTTATATTTTGTAAGGTCTTTTGTATTTTCTGTAATCACAATCGGGTGAACAGTTTTTATATTTGCCAACACTTTTGGTGTTGGGGCACCCAGAGAAAAAATGTAAGAAATGGCCGGATAAAACTTGGTTTGGAAATAGCCTTCCAAAAATTCCTGAACACGGGATACATCGTCACCCTCTGTCTCAAGTGTATAAAGGCCGTCTTCGTAGTATTTAATTTTGATTCCACTAGAAGTTTCACCTGAAACAAATTCAAGATATCCAGGTTGTCTGGAAATATTTTTCAGTCCTGCCTCGCTTTTGAAGTATTGAAGTTTTTCCGGTGACAGTGGCAAGTTTGATTTAGCAGATGCAAAAAGATCGTATATCTCACTAAGGTGCAGTGTTGTGCGCTGATACCATCCACCCAGAATTACATGCATAATTCATATTACCAAATTATCTTCTGCCAATGGTATATGTTTCAGGATAGTAAAGGAATGCTGCAGGAGAATCTTCTACAAGATATCTCTGAAAATCCAAGTAAATTCTTCTTCGGTCTTCTATGTTTATCTCGCCTCTGCCATCTTCCAAAAGCTTGTCAATTCTGGGGTTTTGGTAATGAGTGAGATTTGTCGTTGTCTGTGTTGAATGCCAAATCGAATATTGGTCGGGGTCATCGGGAATATCAAAAATGGCCAAAAATGCCTGGTATTCTGATGGCACCCCTGCTGTGACTTGCAAATTAACAGTAAAACCAGAATCCCTCCAATATTGTGCAATTTTTTCTGCCTGTGGCAACAGAAGCGGTGGCGCAGACAAGTTGATTTCCAGGCTCTCTAGTTTGGATTCTTTTTTGTAATCATCGACAATTGATTTGGCTTTCTGGGGATCATATGAATACGGTTTCACCTGTGAATTGTAGGCCCATGAGTCCACTGATATGGGGCTTATCGCCCTCGTACCCCCAAGGCCACCTTTATCAATTGCGTATGTGAGTGCCTGCCTTAAATTTTTCTCTGACAAAAGTTTGTCTTGGGTGTTAAAAAATACTGCAACATACTCCCCACTATTGGCAACTTTTTCAACTTTTGCACGTTTCCAGGAGTCAAGCGGTGCGGGGTTTAATATATCTTTTACAAAATCAACCTCACCAAGCTGAAAAGCCAACTTTGTCCTGTCTTCTGTTGGATAAAATTTATATATCTTTTTAAGGTTTGTGTTTTTATTGAAAATAGTTATCTGCTCAACGTTTGAGCCACTTAATGTAATATTTTTGACTGCCCACTCACCTGTTCCCAAAAGTCCTTTTTTAAATGTTGGGCGGCTGACAACTGCCGGGAAAGCGGAGTATGGATTTTGGAGTTTAAACACAACAGTTGAATCGTCAGGGTGTTCTACTGTAACGTCTGAGAACTGATAAGAAATCGTTTGCGAAGTGACTTTTTTACCGTCTTGCCAGTTTATACCGTCTTTCAGAATAAATATCCAAGTTTTGCCTTTGTCTGGAGTTTCCCACGATTTAGCAAGGTTGGGTTCAACATTGCCGCTTTTATCAAGTTTTGTTAAACCGTCTCCGATAAGTTCAAGTATGGAAACAGGAAGATTGGATGTGTTGAACCTTCCAGAAATCCCAATTCTTTCGGTGGACTTTCCCGACAACAACGGCAGGAGATATCGGAGGATAAAAAAGGTTGCAACACCCACACCAACGCCTACCAAGATAAGTGCCCTAAAGCGGGTAAAAAAAGCAGAGATAAGTCGTACGATGTAGCGGAGATTCAGCATCAGAACAAAAGCTCAAGCACCGAAATAACCAAAAACAAACCCACAAACACAAAGGTCGCACGGAAAACAAGTTTTTCGAGACCACGTCTCGTAAACGAAGTTCCCCCGCTCATACCCATGGTACGCCCGAGGCCTGTCCCCCTTGCCTGAAGCAAAACAAGCACAATAAGAACAACCGAAACTATCATCTGAAGCACCAAAAGAACTTCTTTCATTTTTTAGATTATACCTTAAACCGCGGTTTTGCCAAAATTACTTAAATATCCAATAAATCACAGAGGAAATAAACGAAATCACAAAAGCGAACGCCAAAAAAGCCAAAACTCCTGTCAAATGCAGGGGTGGTAGTGTAAACAAATATGAGTCGTATCCCAAAAAGTTAAAATCCAGAAGTTTGAACCCTGGAGTGATGAGTGTAACCAGATAAAATGCAATGGCGTAAGCCACCCATTTAAAAAGCCCGAATGTTACTAAGTTCAAAGGTAAAAGAAGTATGTTGATTATTGGCTTGGCGATAAGTGTAACAATCATCAACACCCCACCTGTCAAAAAAAGTGTCTCAAGCCCTTTGGCAAAAACCATTCCCTGCACAGCCTGCGATACCAAATACAAAGAGACTGTGTCGATTATGTAGTGTTTGAGGATGGGTCTCATAATTTAGTATAAATCAATCGGTGTTTTTTGCAAAAAATTTATCCTGGAATATAATGTGCGCATGGCACAAAAAGAATTTGAACAAGAAATAAATCAAAATAATCCGCTTTTTCCCCAACCCGTTCACAAAACCCCAGAAGACTTTAATTGGTTTGACAAAGTTGGCCTTACAGAACGGGGAAGAATGTTCATGGAAGAGGTTGCCAAGCTAGATTCAATATGGCAGTTTCAAAGCTACATGGAACAAAGCATGGTTTCGTACGCCAAAAAAGAAATTGAAAACTGCTTTCATGTCTACTTTTCCACTGACAAATCCATAGCCTACTACTCCGAAGCCCGTCACTCAATTCTTGAATGGAAGGAATATGAAGGGACGGAAGACATCTTGTTCAAAACAAAAAAGGTAATCGACGACCACATAGAGACACTTCACAAGGAGGCTTTGGAAAAATCAGGTAAGACCTGTGAATGCGACAAGCACAGAGAACCTATGCCGTTTATTCCCAGAGGCAGCTCACGAAGGAGCAGTAGAGGTAAATCTTCCGGACGCATGTCTACCTCACAAAAGATGATTATTATGAGACCAAAATAAAGTCATATTTAATTTGCCAAAATTTGACACTTCTGATACAATATAGGGTAGTTCGACAACAACGCCTTGTCTTTAGGTTGGGCAGTAACCCATACCAAAGGAATTTACTACCGGCCAGTCTAAGGTCGGTTTTTTGTGAGGCGGCACGTTAACATTGTATTTAATGAAAGGAGTGTATAACGTGTGGAACCCGTTTGAAGAAGATTTCACGGTCGTAAAAACCATCTTTTCATGGATTGGGAAAGCTCTTCTGGTCATCGTGCCAGTATTGGCAGTTGGCTACCTGGTTTTTGTTCTTTTCCGAACCGGACCAGCAACACCATTGAGTGATCCACTTTCCAAGTACTTCATCCCTGAGGCCAAGCCCAGTGCTACCCCATATTTGATCTCAAATCCCTGGGAAAGCGAAACTTGGCTGGCTTCATCTGAAGCACGCGCCTTGCGCGACCAGGAGAACGTTATCAATCTTGCGTTTCTCGAAGACGGTCAAGCACTTTATTCGAAAGATCATAGTTTGATCTTTACTGAAGAGAGTTGGGCCAGAAGCAAGCCGCTCGGAATTGACGACTTCAACATCGATGGAACATACGTCCATTTCACCGTTAAGGGTGCCGACTACAACCTTAACGTATATCAACCGTTTGTCCTCAGCGACTTCCCCAACCTGATTTATATCGCTGATTTGAACGGTTCAGTCTGGGTACTTGATTTGGCTAGCGCCAATAAAGTTTCCATCCAAGAAGCAGTCGAGACTTTAACAGTTGAGATTGCGCCCAACCCTGATCTTACGTTTACTTACTAAGAAGGAGAACACATGTTTGGGTATATTATGCTTTTCACGGCAATTGCAGTTGTTGCCGCGATCATATTCGACGCCATGGGCGACGAAAAGCACTTCGGAAGCTCCGTTATTGTGGCCGGTATCATCGGACTTCTGATCAACTGGCTTGTTTTTTATACTGGCATGCCATATCTGACACACTGGCTCAGCTGGATGGGATTGATCGTCTTAAACGTCGGCATCGGCGTTGTTTCGGCTCTCATCTTGAATTCGAGCAACAGTGTAGGCACAGGTTTTGGCGTTGTAGTGATAGTTGCCTTGCTTGCTGTTTGGGGTTTTGGAGCCATGGGAACTCCGCCCGCTGCTATCTGTGGCGATGCTGGATATGACCGAATGGCAAATTATCTCAACATCCAAACATCCGTTGACAGCTATCCGGAAACGGACCTCACCTCAGTTATACGTATCCCGGAAAGTGTTGCATTGGCTCGCGCGGGTATTGTGCTCTCACAAGGTGAGAACGCAGTTTTGGGCAACTACCTTGCACCGAATCGCGCTTACTTGCAATACGTCCAGGGACGTCCAATGTATGTTGTTGATTTAAAAGTCACCGACAACGTGTCTTACAACAACAACGGTGGTGTAATCCCTGCTTTTGTATTGGTTGACGCGATGGATAAATCGGTAGATCCGATACTTGTTTCTGGACTTTCGATGAAATACTCGCCAGGAGCCTGGTTCGGGAAAGATCTCTTCCGCCGAGTCTATTCAGACTACATGCTGGGAACGCCGTATCGCATTCTCGACCTCGATGGCATGGAAGTTTCGGACGACGTGGTGCCCCAAGCCTTTTACGTAGGCTCTTTGGCAACCCACACAATCGGTATTGAGGGAACAAGTGTTAACAATTTACTGATCTTTAATCCCCAAACTGGTTTCGGAGAAACAAAGACACTTGCAGACAAACCCGAGTGGATCGATCGCGTTTATCCGCTCGACTGGGTTGGTAATTACGTTGACTATTGGGCAGGGTACAGCAATCACACACGCTGTCCATATGAAGGCACAAAAGGTATGATGATGGTCGACAACCGCGATGATGTTACAATCCCAGGCGGAATCGAGTACCAATTCACCATCACCTCAGTAGGCAACGACCCTTCAATTATTGGCCTGGTCACAGTCAACCCAGAGACACTGGAGGCCAAACGGTATCCAATGTCTGGTAAGACTATCGAGACCATAAAGTTGGCAATGACTCAACGCGCCAACGAAAACATCAACCAGACCACCAGTTACACGGCTGAGATGTGTGAATATCACCGCATACTCGATGCCGACACCATCTACTGCATCCTGACCTATACAGATCAGTATGGCGACAAAAACATCGGCGGTTATGGCTTTGTAAATTTGGCACAGACGAACGAGAATGACCAAAGCGTCTATGCAGTGGCTCAAACATTTGAAGAAGCGTATTCGAGCTACGAGCTGATCCGCTCAAATCTGACCACCGCGGCCGCCATTGACAACACCCAGAACGATATCCAAATTGAAGGCGTGGTTCTTGATAACGTACGTGTTGACAAGCCTTCCGTTGAACAGCCGTCGTTCCTGATCACCGTCCAAAGCCGAGATGGAACAGTTTATTACCTGCTTGCACCGAGCTCCAGCCTCAACGCGGCAATCGCCCAACCAGGCAAAGAGATTGTTGCAACAGCATACCAACTCCCCAACCAGTCGTACTACACAGTGAGGAACCTGGAAATAAAGGGAGCCCCAGATTTGGGAAGCGCTCTCTATTGGAGTGAGTTGTTCGAAAGTTGGACAGAGAAATAACAGCGAAGCTGCCGGAATAAAATCCGGTAAGGTATCCTGTCAGGTGACGGAGGAATAATCAAGAGTTTTGCTCTTGATGATTTTCTCCCACCCTGACAGGATGCCGCATGCTTCGCGTTTTTTATGCCAAAAAAAATGAAGAGTTTACTTTTTTGGGACCAAAGCACGAGAAACAAGTTTGTGGTGATACCTTCTGGCAAACCTATGAGCCTCGTCTCTCATCCTTTGCACCAAGTTCAAAACTGGTCCGCGGGGAACACGGAGCTCCGTGAATGTTGTTTCTTCCAAATTTTTAATTGGAATCACAAAAGTTTCTTCACGTTTTGCCAAGCCTATGCAAGGAACTTTCGAATTTTCTAATTCTTTTACAAAAACGCCAACTTGTGGTTTTCCACCGTCAACAATTATCAAATCCGGTCTTCCCCAATCGTCCAAATGGTTAAGCCTTCTTTTAATAACTTCTTTAAGACTATCAACATCACTATCACCTTTTTTCTGTCTGATCCTAAAATGTCTGTATAGTTTTTTATCGGATTCGGCTCCAACGAATGTAACCATTGAGGCTGTGGCAGAAGCACCCGCCAGATGAGCTATGTCGAAACACTCAATTCTTTGAGGTAAAGGTATTACAAGATATTTTTCCAAAAGTTTTTGGAGTTCTGACATTTCTTTTTGACGCAAGTCCTGATACAAATTCGGGTTTTCCATAAATATATCCGTCGGAATTTGGGGAGAGGTTATGTATTCAAGTCGCTTGATTTGATCCCTTACTTCCCTTGCGGATTCGTATTCTTGTGACCTGGAAAAATCATCCATATCTCTTGTTAAGTTTTTCTTGAGCCCTTCAAACTTCCCATCCAATATTGACTTAATTTTCCTGATATTTTTTTTGTATTCATCGGTATAAAGCTTACGACGCTTCTCATCTGCCAGGTTTTCAATTTCCGACGGACATGGTCTGCAAAGGCCGATATGTGAGTAAATACACTTTCTTTTTCCAAGTTTGTGATCAGAAAAAGGAACAATTCTTCTGATCATACGAAGCACCAACTTAACATTCCCCGAAGATGGAAACGGGCCATGCCAAGCTATATTGGGTGTCGTCTTCGTATCAATTTTTCTTGCGGTTATAACTCTTGGATATTTTTCTTTGGTAATAATTATATAAAGGGGGTGTTTATCATCTTTTGCCGCAATGTTATATTGTGGCATGAATTTTCTGATTAGTTTAGCCTCCAAAAGCAAAGCCTCCAACTCACTGGTAACTCTTATATAAGCCAAAGATTCAGCCTCGCTCACCATTAAAGCAGTCTTGGGTTCCAAATCCAAATCAAAATAAGAAAGAACCCTGTTTTTTAAGTTAACTGCTTTACCAACGTAAATAACAGTATTCCTGAAGTAATACAAATAAACCCCTGGGCTTTCAGGAAGACTTTTGGCCACCAGGCGTTTTTCCTCCCTGGCTTCCGGAAGGGGAATTTTGGTCAGCTTTTCCGACAAGTTTTGCATAGCGTTCTCGTATTTTAGCAAACAGGTTGTCAAAAAATGCCCACAAAGGATCAAAGGTTATTTTTCTAAGTTTAAGAAGAACTGCAAAAAGTATAACTCCACAGGCAAGGAGTATCATCAAAAGACTGTTAACAATAACCTGAGACTTGTTGGTAGATATTTTTACAGTACTTCCTTCTACACTTACCGAAACCTCGTTGGGTGTATTTTTACCAAGTAAACTGAAGGGGACTTTTACGTCAAATTTGTGTTTGGAAAAGGGCGTCAACACCTCCACAAAATCCCGGCTATTTTCTTTACCATCAAAATATACGGCTGGGCTTAAACCGTAAAGTGCCGAAGGGCCAGGATTACTCACAGTTACACTAAACACGGTGTCCATAAAAGGAATGCTGCTTTTGGGCGTGACGGATAGTCTGGGGGTTACATTGCGATTGTCTGGAAGCTTGCCAAATGAAACAAATATATCTTTTTGCGGATTTGGTCCTAGCTTGTATGACCCCGGAGCATATGGCTTAATGGAGCTTTCACCGTGTATAACAAATGTAAAATGACGCAAATCAAGTTTATTAAAAAAGTCAGAGCCGCTTGTTGAGCCCCAAGTTGGATCCACAGGAATCCAAGCACCCTTTTTTGCATCATAGTATTCAGGCCAGGCGTGTAAAACATCTGCCACCAAACTCAAAGGCTGAAGTTGAGGATTTTCCGTGTAAGCAAAACCGTTAACTTCTCTTGCGGGTATACCAGCAGCACGGCTGATTGCAACAAAAAGATCTGTGAATTCCATACATATAGCAGATAGCGGATTTTCCAATGCCTTTTTGGCACCAAACCTTTGTACAGTTGGCGTAACTCGATCGTAATTATATTTAAGTGTGCTAACTACATAGTTATAAATTGCTTCTGGTGTTTTCAACTCTGCTGCCAATGCTTTGATCTGCGGATCATCTGTCTGCCAATAGTCTGTTTGATGAAGATTGGCGCTTAACACAGATTCATCTGGTGTTGGAAATTTCCTGTTACTGGCAAAGATTTGGACAGATCCCAATACATTGACGTCTACTCTTTGCCTAGGTGACAAGTGAAAAGTGGCCAACCAATTTCCGTCAGGATCAATAACTACATCTGCAGGCTCGGGGGATATCTTTGTAAAGTAAACTTTTTGAAAAGCAGTATCCGGGGGCAATGCAACTTGTGTATCGGCACCAACTGCCAGGGGGTTTTCTAAATGATATGACAGATTGAAACTAAAAACCTGAAATTGTCCAAAGCCGGCAGTTAGCGAAGTTTTGCTCAAATCCTCCCT
>CAZRGC010000008.1:0-17665 GCA_964599625.1 uncultured Gammaproteobacteria bacterium | reverse complement strand
CCTTAAGAGCCCTCGAGTGCATAACTCATGCAGGTTCGAGTCCTGTCCTCGGCACTAAAAAATCAAAGATTTTTCAGTGTAAACACAGTTTCACTTTCAGTGTAAACACTAAACTAATCAAAGATTTTTCAGTGTAAACACAGTTTCACTTTCAGTGTAAACACTCATATTCAAGGAAGTTAAGGGAATATAGAATCTTCGTCAGGTGTCCGGATGGCTAAAATGTAGTACAAGGTGATATGTAGGATTATCGGAACAACAGCACCGAATCTGTTAAACAAAAACGAAAACAACACTCCGCCGAAAAACCCAAAAACTATAATAAACACCTTCCACCACTGATTAACTCTCCTAAAAAATAGTATTGGGAGGTGTCCAGTCATAAAAATGACCCCCACAACTAACGGAAAGTTGTGCCAAAAAGTTGACTCAGAGTAGATTGTTAAGGATGCAATCATAAGCTGCTGAAACAAAACATCAAAATACCTTGGCAATAACGGGGACTTGGTTCTTGGCACACTTTTTGCCAGTAGTCTGTTTAAAGGCAATAACGATAGGTGGTATATAGAAGCCAAAATAGTTGGAATTAGTAGTTCCCAACCAGAAAGTTTGGAATTTAAACCATAAAACTGGTAAACAAAACACACGGACAAGAGAGCAAAAGTAGAAACAACGAGTCCTTTTTTCCGGAAACTGAACCCATTGGGTATAAGCACCAAATTCAGTATTCCATGATAAAGAAACCATAAAAGAAACCACCCCAACACGAAACTGTTCATAATCTAAATAATACAACTTGCAAAAGTTTGTGTAGTGTATTTAAACATGCGAAGTTCTGTTCGAGTATAATAGGCATGATAAGTATTTTGGCAGTATTTAATAAACAAAATGACTGAATCAGCAATACAACCATCCCCCAAAGACGGCGATATGACTCTGCGGGATCAAATGCTCCCAAAAAGTTTTGACAAAGCAAGAAATATCCCATTTGAGGCCAGAAAAATCTATCAGGAAACCTGGAAACAAAAAATAAACGAGGCTTTAGACGAGTTTTTAAATGCAAATCCCGGTAAAAATCCAAAGATCGATCCTGAAAGACGTAAAAACATGGATAAGGTGATCGGTTACATGGCGAAGGCTTTAACCGAAGTTTGCGAGGTTTTGAATGTTGGAGCTATGGATTTTGAATTTTTTAAAGATGAGACAGATATGGATTATCACATTTGGAAACCCGGAAAGGAGAGACGGATAACTGTAGCCCGAGCCACCGACAACAGTGTGGGCATGCATAACACCATGTTTTGGAATTTTGTGGAAAATGTCAGAAGTAGTCCATATGCAGCCATTACATCGGTTCCTCAATCTATTGGTAATTTTATGGCCGAGGAAGTGGGGCATATTTATGTTTCAAAATTTTGGCCAGAAGTGCACGAAGCCACACTAGAAGCAAACAGGAAAGCCCACAAAGGTGGTGATCACAAAGCCTACGACGACGACCCTGGAGAAAACGCATTGCATCAGTTTGCCGACGACTATCAGGGCTATATAGCAAGTACCAGAGACTGGCCGTTCAAATAAGTACAGCTTTCTGTGTTAAAATTCTTCTAGTTAATTTTTCGGGGACAAGTTCTACGGTAGAATGCTCGCTTTGGGAGCGAGAGGCACCGGGTCCAATTCCCGGGTCCCCGACCCGTAAAATTGTTCTTGTGCGTCTGGGGGGAATCGGCAGCGAAGCTGGTTATCTTTCCCCCATCACATGCAAACTCAAAAATGTGCACCATCTGGGACGATGTTGGAACCTATCTAACCCACTCAATAGACCCTATCGAGAAAGCTAGCCTCATTGCTGCATTTACTCACTTCAAGAAGGAGGGCAAGCAATGATTTACAATTCGTCCTATATGGGCTCTCAATCTAACTCTCGCCAGACTGCAATCGTTATTTTAGCAGATGAAAAACTCCTTTTACTATCGATTCAAGCGTGATTTCGTTTACAACAGAGCTTCTTGACAATAACGTAGCGTAATAGTTTATACTCCTAAAAATATGATATATACAGTTAAACAAATAGCCAAAATAGCGGGCGTAAGTGTCCGAACACTCCATTATTATGATGAGATTGGTTTGTTAAAACCATCATTTATCAAAGAGAATGGATACCGGTGCTATGGGGAAAATGAATTGTTGAAGTTACAACAGATTTTATTCTTCAAGGAACTTGAGTTTTCCCTAGAAGATATCGTTCGTATAATAACCGCTCCAAATTTTAATACATTGGAAGCATTCGCTGATCAAAAAAGATTTCTTGAACTTAAAAAAACAAGAATTGTTGCTTCGCTAAATACTATAGATATAACAATGAACAGATTGAAAGGAGGTGAAAATATTATGAATAACAACAATACATCAATAACTAATACTCAAGCTCAAATTGAAGAGTATAAGAAAGAAGCAAAAAAACGATGGGGTCATACTGATGCGTACAAACAATCTGAGGAAAGAACTAAACATTGGACAAAAGACGATTACAAGCGACTGACCGAAGATGGAAAGAAGTTCACGCAGACTCTCGCTGATGCCATGGATAAAGGATTTGACAGTCAGGAGTTCCAAGCCCTCGTTGCAAAACACTATGAAGGTATAGGAACATTCTATGAATGTTCTTTAGAGATGTACAAGTCAATAGCGGAAAGTTACGTTTCTGACTCTCGTTTTAAGAGCTTTTACGATAACTTCAGACCCGGTCTGGCGGAGTTTATGCGGAAAGCTATTAACTACTATTGTGATAACAACCTGCAAGAGTAGTGGTGATGACGTCCTACATGTGAATTTCACAAATTGGAGTAGCTACCCATGTAGGACTAAATTTGAGGCAATTGGCTTGAACCCAATCTTACTGCATCAAAAACAAGATTATCAGCCTCGATTTGTCTTTTTGAAGTTAAAAGAAGGGGTAAAAAAGACGAACTATGAAAATAATCGGCTTGAACCTAAAAATAGCCCGTCAGATCGGGAAAATCTGAAAAGCTATTTAAAAAGTTCTCTATGGTGCCCCCGAGAGGAATATGAAACACGTTTCATATGTCTTACCTCGTTTTGTTTCAGTTGATACAACTGAAAGTCACGAGGGGCGTCATCGAACCTTTGTGCGTCTGGGGGGAATCGAACCCTCATCACTTGTTCCGAAGACAAGTACTCTATCCGTTGAGCTACAGACGCGAGTTTAGCCTCAAGTCCTGATATAATTATACCCGCAAACTGGTTGGTTTGTATTTTAAACCTAAATTTAACATTATGCAGTCAATAGATCAGCAAATCGAAGAGATACAGGCAGTTTTAAGAAAGACCCCGCACCATAAGGCTACAAATGGCTTTATAGGCGCCATGAGGGCCAAAATAGCTCGTCTTAAGGACAAAGAGATAGAAGGTAGCGGAAAGTCGGGTGGAGGAGGTGGGGGAGGCTACCAAGTCAAAAAACAAGGTGACGCCACAATAGTGCTTGTTGGCCCACCATCTGCAGGCAAGTCTACACTTATAAACCGTCTAACAAATGCAGAAAGCAAGGTTGCACCATATGCTTTTACCACTGTGACAGTTGTACCGGGGATGCTCAAATACAACGAAGCATATATTCAGATACTCGATATTCCCGGACTGATTGAGGGTGCCAAACAGGGTAAGGGCAGAGGACGCGAGGTTCTTTCGGTGGCAAGGGGGGCTGACCTTTTGGTAATCATGACAGACCGACAAAGACCGGAGAGGCTTGGTCAAATGGTAAAAGAACTCGAAGGTGCAGGAATAAGAATTAATCAAAAAAGAGCTGATGTGATAATAGAAAAAAAGGCCGAAGGGGGCTTAGAGATTCAAAGCAATCTGAGGCAAGAAATAGATAAAGAGACAATTAAAGAAATAGCTCGTGAGTATGGCATCAAAAACGGGCTTATTAAAATCAAAGAAAAAATTAATTATGACAGGCTTTTTGACGCCTTTTCCACAAACAGGGTTTATATTCCTGCTATTTTTGTGGTCAATAAGATTGACGGAGACGAGAAAGTCTCAGACGTTGGGCTTCCTTTGATCAAAATAAGTGCAGATAAAGGTTTGGGAATAGATAATTTTATTAATGAAGTCTGGAAGGCTTTACGTTTTACTACGGTTTACTTGGTAAAACCGGAGGACGATCTGAATTTTAATAATCCAATTGTAATGAAAGATGACAATACACTTCTGGATGTTGCTCAAAAAATCGGAACTGAGTTTGCAGGAAAAATTAAAACTGTAAAGATATGGGGAAATGGCTCCAGATTTCCGGGTCAGGAAGTTTCCTTGTCCACAAAAGTTGTTGAAGGGATGCAGATTAGATATTTTTAGTGCAAAAAAAAGCTCCCTCAACCGGAAAGGTATATTGGGAGCGTATTTCACCAGACAAACACCAAGACCGTGTTTATGAGTGCATGTGTAATTGTTGTTGCAAACGTGGCTTTGAAAAAGTCTTTTTCTGCGCCGCCGAAGTATAAAAATTGCAAACAAAACAACAATCCACCCACACCCTGGAGAAGTATGTTGGCAAACCCGCCATGAACCAGTCCAAAAAGAACTGATGAGCCAATTACGGCTACACCCAGGCCGAATTCGTCCTCTTTGATACCTGGAAGGAAAAGAAATGCCAAACGGAACACAACTTCTTCTCTTAGCGCATGCCAGGTGATGGTCCAAAACGCCAAAGGAAAGGGAACAGATCTAAGCCATGCAACATACGGGATGTTGTCTTCACTAAATATTTCCAGGCTCGTTAGTCCTGTAACAATGTGAATGTACACAACCTGTAATAGTGCGAGCCCAACTGTCCATAAAACGAATTTTTTCAAATCCAAACTTCCTCGTTTTTTTGACAAGGGTCACTTTTGATGGTGACCCTTGCGGGTTGCTACACGTTTAAAAACCAGGTAATGGAGTCCATGAAGTTGATAAGCTCCTCACGTCTCAGCTCAATGCTAAAGAGGGCTGTCTTATCATTTAACTTGCAAATCATGAGCGTAAACCATCCGGTTTTAAGGCCCGATCGCTTGATGAGAAGTGAAAGTGTTTCGGATTTATGGCGCGAGGCCGACACGTTTTCTTTCCATTCTACCAAAGTAACTTCATCGAGGCCGATTCGGCTTCCCGGTTTGTCGTAAATCAAACGCGCCAACTTCTCTTTGAAGATGTTGTATTCGCCCAAGTCATCAAAAGTTGTCCAGAACCATTCGCTGGTATTCAGGTTTTGCATGGTAAAGTGAAAACCCGAAATTCTGGCTTTTGCTTGCAGATACGAACCATCGCGGTTTGTGATATCGTGACTCAGTATGAGCATTCTTACTCCTTGCCACCTGCCCGGTGCGGTTAGGTGATGTGGTTAAATTTAACGAGCAAGGCTGAATTATAATCCTTATAGGATATATTAGCAAATAATATCTGGTGCTATATAATTTATAGAATGGACACTCCAAACATACAAACTTGGGTTTCCGAAGGTTTCAATGAATACAAACTTTTGGATTCCGGTAGCGGCAGGAGGTTGGAAAAATATGGTGAATATGTACTAGATAGGCCGGACCCTCAAGCAATTTGGAATAAAAAATATCCGGGTAACTGGGTGGGTGTTTCGGCCGTGTTTAAAAAGCTAAAGGAAGACAAAGGAGAATGGATAAAAAAAGTAGACATTCCAGAAAAATGGCGTGTTGACCACAAAAATTTGAGTTTCTGGGTAAAACTTACTCCATTCAAGCATACAGGATTATTTCCAGAGCAATCAGTTCAATGGAATTACATTCAAGAAAAAATAAATTCCGTGAATCGTGAGGTTTCTATGTTAAATCTGTTCGCTTATACGGGGGCGGCAACTATAGCGGGAGCCAAAGCAGGGGCTAAGGTTACACATGTTGACGCAAGTAAGCCTGCAGTTACATGGGCCAACGAAAACAGAGACCTAAACGGTCTTAAAGATGCTCCAATTCGCTGGATAGTAGATGGAGCTTTGGAATTTACAGAAAGGGAGGCAAAGCGCGGAAATAAATATGATGCAATTATTTTGGACCCTCCTGTTTACGGACATGGTCCTAAGGGGGAGATTTGGAATTTTGATAAAGATTTCTATAAGCTCATGGAAAATTGCAGCAAGATCTTGTCAGACAAACCACTTTTTGTACTCGTAAATACTTATGCGGTATCTTTATCTTCTATAGCCTTAAAAAATACTATGGAAAACTTTTTTACAGGTAAAAATGTAAATGTGACAAATGGAGAACTTTGTTTGAAAGAGGAGGGTGGCAGACTGCTCTCCACAGGTATTTGGTCACTGGCTGAGTGGTGAGTAAACTATTTTTTCCGATTCTTGGTTTCGATCTGGGCGACTTCACCCAGAGTTTTAAAGATTTCTTTTTCATCGGGATTTTCGATATGTAAAACAATCTCCTCGGTTGCTTTCTGAACTTCGTCTCCTGCTATTCTGCCAAGATAGGAACCATGCTCAAGCATTGCTACCGTTGGATCGTTCTGACTCATTGTCTCGTTCTCGACTTGTTCCATCTTGAGTTCTATTTCGCGTTCTCTTGCCTTTTTGTTTCTAAGGTATCTGGAAGTAAGCCAAATTGCCGCCCCCACAGCTGTTCCTGCTACCAAAAGCGCAGCCGGCCAGTTTTTTTTGATAAATTCTGCGGTTTTATCCGAAGTTTCACTTTGTTTCTTTGTTTCCTTGCTCACTTTAGCGGTTTCCGAGCTTTTTCTTTTCGTAGAGCTCTTTGAGTATGGCGCAGGGTTCAACAAGTCCCGGATGAATTATTTTGTAGTAAACAAACTTTCCAGTTTTTCTTACTGTGACAAGCCCCAAGTGTCTAAGTACCATAAGGTGTTGCGAGGTGTTGGCTTTTCTGGTGCCCAACATTTTTGAGAGATCGGTTACGGTCGCCTCCTTTACTCTGATAGCGTTCAGGATTTCAAGCCGCTTTGGATTTGCCAGACTTTTGTAGATATTGGCATTCCTTTCGTAGACTTCCCTTGAAAATCTGGATTTGAGATTTGCCATTAGTGTAAAAATAGCACATCAATTTTAGTTAGGCAAATAACCGATTTGATACTGGAGTTTGTGAGCCCAGATGCCTGCCTGCCGGCAGGCAGGGATTCGTCAACATTGTTGGTTTGCCACCTAGACCTTTTCAACTTGCTTCGCAAGCGATTAAATGAGAGTTTTGTGAGTCGGAGAGGATTCGAACCTCCAACCATCTCCTTAAGAGGGAGGTGCTCTACCATTGAGCTACCGACTCATTTAATCTAAAGCGTGATCTGAAAAATTAGCGAAAGTACGGGTTATTTTATCACGTTTTTACTATTTCAGGCACGTCTACCTGATTTTGGGCAAGGCATTTTGTATCAAATTGAACAGGTTCTCAAGGGGTGTGAGTAATTTTTGTTGTGCCAATTTTACAACCAGTACATTTATTGCCAAGTCGTCTCCTACTTTTTGTTCCCTTGGTCCTTTTAGGTAAAGCCTGGCCGTGTGCTGTCCTGCCTGTGTCGGTGCTCCAAGTCTAAAAAATATAAGACCGATTCTCATAGGCTCCACCTCGCTAAATGAATACTCTTTTACGGAAAATCCTTCCGTTTCGGATATGAGGTTAATTTCCTGAGGTTTCCATACGGTTTGCCCAGTATTTTTTGCCAATATAGCACCAGCAAGTTCGCTTCCAGAAAAAATAATGGGTGGTGAAAACTCGGAAACGATATCGCCTTTTACAATTTGCACAGGCTCGCCTTTTTCTTTTTGCATATCTTTCACTTTTTCGTAGGGTGGCAGAAAGTTTCCCTCCTTGGTTTTCCAGGAAAATTTATCAAAAGGCTCGGCCGGATAGTTGAGAATAAAAGGTGTAACCGCAATGACGTGTTTTTTGTTCCATACATTTTGATATGACCATACGAATTTGTCGGCTATTTTTTCATCACTTATTTTTTCGTTTGACCAGCCTGTTTCAGTAATAAACACGGGAAGATCTTTGTTTATTCCCAAACTTCTTAAAAAGTTTAGTTCCCATTCAAAGCCCGCTACAGATTTTTGACCTGTGTCTGTTTCTTTTGCAGAAAAATCGGGATTAGGGTAGGAATGAGAATTCCATCCATCTATGTTTTCAAACAAAGTTGGTTCTTTTTTAAGCATCTCTTTAATGTATTTTTGTTGTTCCATTGTTCCGTTTTTGCCTGTTGCAGAAGCATCAAGCGCCGCAGGAAGAACAAAAAAGTCTCCTGAAACAGATTTTAGGCTTTGAGAAAATTTTTTAAAGTAGGTTGCATATTCATCCGGTTTAAGCTCTCCTCCCCATTCAACAGCGTGGTTTGGCTCGTTGGATATGATCACATACCTGTTTTGGATTACCCAATTTAGCGAGTTTAAGAAGGAAACCCAGTTGTTGATTTCCTCTTCTTTGGGTTTGATCCAATTATTACCTTCTGCCTTGGTGGCAATTCTGACAATTGGTATCAGGTGAAGTTTGCGCATTTTGTCAAAGACCTGCTGCCAGCGGTCTTTATCCCTCTCGCCTTCTGTTATTACCAATGTGACGTATCCCCAATCGCCATTGTTGTTTACAAGTCGCGCAGCATCATCCAAATCTTTCTCGCTGAATATGTGTATGCCTACCTTGTTGTTTTTGACGTAAGAAGGGCTGTAGATTGCTAAAGCTTCTGAAGTAGAAACAAAAAAAGTTACTAAAAATATAAGTGTAAATAAAATCTTTCTCATTTAAATAATACTCAAACAATCATTCTAGCAAATCCATGGTGTTACAATTGATTGTGGAAATAAAACCGACTCCGGAAAACCTGAGAAACGAATGGACTCCGGCTTCAGCAGATGACATTATTCTAAAACTTAAA
The DNA here is from genome assembly GCA_964599625.1 of uncultured Gammaproteobacteria bacterium. Classification (GTDB taxonomy): domain Bacteria; phylum Patescibacteriota; class Microgenomatia; order UBA8517; family UBA8517; genus CAZRGC01. The sequence goes on along the minus strand of CAZRGC010000008.1, from coordinate 8,761 downwards.
GAAACTGGGATGTGGGAACAGGAAGACTTGGAAGACGACGGGGAAACACCCATTGTTTGGACAGAAATCAAAGCTCAAAAATTATTTAACCAATTTAAAAAGGGTGAGAGGAAATTTTTCGAAACAAATGAAGGTTTGGAAACTGATATATCGATTGTAAGAGCAGATGTTTTTTATCATGATGCAGAAACAGGAGAAGATTTTTATTTGGATTCTCCATACTGGGAAAGCTTGGTTAAAGTTTATGGTGACGATGATGTTGTTGTAACAACCGAAACAATTAACCATGGCCAAAAAACAGACAAACCGGGGGTAGCAGGAAAGTTAGATGGTGAAAGCAAAAATACGCCTGAACTTGCACTTGTCGAGGAATTGAGCGAGGAGTTGGGTTTGTCAGAAAGCGACTACGCTATAGAAGACTTTGAGTCTAAAGGTGTTGAAATTGCCATGAGTAAAGGATTTCCAAAACTCAAGACCACTTATAGAATTACAAACAAGAAAGTTTGGGTAAAACAGTCGGCGTATCAATCGGAATACACGGAAGTGGGTAAGCCTGTGAGAAAAGGAGACAGGGAAGAAACGGAAATCCAGCACTTCAGGTGGAAAACACTGAAAGAATAGTTACTTAACTTTTCAAGTCAAAACCCGGATTTTTTGCTGCCACTTTTATGACAGTTTTAAGCGTTTCAAGATTGACGTCCTTGATATCTTTGATATTTATACAGCTTTTACCAACCTTTACTTTTCCTAATTCATTTTTATGCTTTTCGGCAACATATTCTCCATCAACTACACAACAAACATAAACACTAATGTAGTGCTTTTGATAGGCTAGGGCGACAACTGGCCAAGGTAGCACTTCCTTTTTGTAGTTTTTATACTCAAAACTGCCATAGCCCAACATGTTGTTGGCAAAATGTGGTTTGAGGCCTGGTGCTTCTTTTTGAATAAAATTATGCAAAAAAATTATTGCTTCTTTTTGGTGGGGAGGTGCCTCGGCAATATACTCCTCAACTGTTTTTGCTGCCACCTTTTTGAACATGTTCATAATCTTGTGGTGACCCAGGCAGGAATCGAACCTGCAACCTCTTTCTTAGAAGGAAATTGCTCTATCCGTTGAGCTACTGGGCCGCGTCGTCAAAACGAACTTCACTTTGAGCAAGCCGCTGTCGCTTTTTGCTCAGCGTTCCGTTGTTTTTCCTCTCAAAATTTGCTTTGCAAATTTTGGAAGGAGAAGCAAACGGAAAAGGGCGAAGTTTTTGTTAATACAAAAACGAAGCGTAAACGTTTCGCTTCGACTTTTGAGCGGCGGAGCGGATTTGAACCGCCGACCTCTTCCTTGGCAAGGAAGCATTCTACCACTGAACTACCGCCGCAAATTTATAGATAGCAGTGGCCAAGGTGCGAAGCAACTTACCACTGAACTACCGCCGCTTATTTCCGAAACAAGCTCCGATTATACGGAGTTACAGGCATAATGATATCACAAAAATGGTCTATTTCTCCACAAAACAAGGCTGAGATAATTAATTTAGGACGTACTTACGGATCTCGCCTGTTTCCAATCTTGGTGGATTTTCGGAATAGAAGTTTTCGTCGTTTACCTCCTTGCCTTGAATAACTAATTCCAGGCATCTCAAAAAGTTTTGGTGTGAACAAATCAAAATTGACTTGGATGGATAGTCTTTCAACTTTTCAAAAAATTTTGTAGCTCTTGCATAAACTTCTTTTGTAGACTCTCCACCTTCCGGTTTCCATTCGGTTTTACTTAAGCCGCTTTCTTCGATTGCATTTGGAATAACCCCATCTCCAACCACTGTTCCGGTGAGCTTCCCCAAGTCACGTTCGGTACAAAGCTCATCTGTAATAATCTGAATAGGTCTTTCCAAAGTGCTTAAATAAGGTTTGACTGTTTGATAAGTCCTTTGAAGTGGACTGACAATAATTAAATCGTATTTGTTTTCCGAAATTTTAGCCACCAAATTGTCTGCCTGAATTTGTCCTTTTTCCGAAAGGGGGGTGTCTACCCTGGCATTGTTGATTCCTTGTTCTGTGTCTTTTGTCGGACAATGTCTAACAAGATAAATAGTTTTCACTCACTTATTATATAGAATTTTACCTCGGGTATATACTATGAGCTATGGAAAATGGGCATCATGGTCATGATACTGACCAAAATGTTGGGTTCGAACCTAAAATTGCTGGTTTATGGAATCTTAGGTTTATAGATTCCGGGACAGGCTCGAGTGTTTACAAAGCGGATTCGTTGATTGGCGAAAGAGCTGTTAAGTTCTACAACCTGGAAGGATCCGAAAAGGTAAATTTAACCATGCTTAGAAATCACAAAAAAAGGGTTCAAAGTGTGTCAAGATGGATTGCCGGCATGAGGGATGACCTGCGTATAGAAGTTTATAAAGAAGGTGATGTGAGCCATTTTTTTACATGGGAAGTTAACCCAATTCAATCAATAGGCGAGAAAACAGTATTTGGAAAAAAAATCCCCTTCAGTGTCAGCCCATGGATAAACGGATACCCCTTAAGTAATATTTTTGACGGTAAAGTGGAGCCGAATGATTTAGTTGGTTTTGATAAATCTGAACTGCTTGACTGGCTAAAAGAAAGGTTAGATCTCAAAAGAAGACAAAACAGAATTGTTAACCCATACGCTGCTATTCAGGAATTTATTCCGATAGCCAGAAATGTTCTTTTGGTTCCCGGTGCAAACAATAGGCATCGGTTAGTTGTGGTTGATATTGCTGATTACTTAGATCCTCGCGACAATCCACTTAAAAAACAGGTGGCGTTTAGGGTTAAATACTAGTTTACAGATATTCCGGATGTTCGTTATTCCCTCTTTGTTCAGGAAACCAAACTTCATCCAGATTTTTTGGGTCTCTATATGTGATATTAACAATATTTTTGCCTTTGTTTTCTGGCATCACTGAATGGTCCGGTGAAATAACGAGCGAAACAAGTGTGCCGTTTCCTGACGGATGCAAGACAAGAACTTGAGTAGTGTCCTTGATGTCTAACATTTTTATAACCTCATCGGTTGCTTCCCTTAAGTCTTGTAATTTGTGCACACTGCCTTCGCCGTGTCTGTATCTCATAGAAGCAATGGTGAGAGTTGGTTTATCAAGTCTCGCTTTGAGCTCCGCGTCTAAATTGATGTGGTTGTGTTCTGTCATACGCTTTTACTGTATTGAGTGTGTGAATTTTCACACACAGTGTTGGTGAACATTCTTTTTCTTGTGCTGAGGATGTGAGTCGTGCGCAAAGTGTGAAACTCAATTGATGCGCTATCGACGAATGACGAAGCGCGAACAAAGTGAGTGCTGAGGATGTGAGTCGAACACATATTTGACGCTCTTCAGGCGCCCGCCGTGACCACCTTGGCTACCTCAGCGCGTCGTCCTAATACGACTCGCTTTTCAAATCTCAAAGCTGTGCTTTGGATTTTTCCGCTCATCGATTACTCCTCTCAAATTTCTTCGAAATTTGGTAGGGAACCAAAACAATACTAACAGGTACTAATTTTACCCTACTTTTTTACTTTTGTCAGGCAGGCACAATTGCAAAGGTTGGCTCGTGGTTGTAAACTCAATCCAATATGGACTCCAAAAGAATTTTATCGGGAATTACTCCAAGCGGAAATGCATTGCATATCGGAAATTACTTTGGAGCGGTAAAACCGCAGATCGAACTTCAAAACAAAGATTTTGAAGTCTATTATTTTGTTGCCGACCTTCATGCGCTTACCACTGTCAAAGACAGAGAAAAGTTGGAAGACAACATCACAAATGTAGTCTTGGATTATTTGTCTTTGGGGCTGGACCCCAAAAAATGTGTTTTTTTCCGCCAGTCACAAGTCCCGGCTCACTCACAACTTGCAGTTGTTTTGGGTAACTACATTTCTTACGGGCAGATGCAAAGAATGCACGCATTCAAAGACAAACTTCAGGCAGGCACCGAGGTAGAATCTATTAACATGGGCCTTTTTAATTACCCGATTTTAATGGCTGCCGACATTCTTTTGTACAAACCCTACGGGGTTCCCGTTGGAGAAGACCAAAGACAGCATATAGAACTAACTCGCGATATTGCTGAGAACTTTAACAAAGCATACGGCAAAGATTTATTTCCACTTCCTGAGCCGTTGATTTCCAAAGAAACTGGAAAAATAATCGGAACAGACGGGACGAGAAAAATGAGTAAAAGCTTGGGCAATACAATCGGAATTTTTGAGGACTACCAAGTAATTCAAAAACAAATAAAGAGTGCTTACACTGATCCAAACAGAAAGAAGGCAACAGACCCCGGAAAAATAGAGGGCAATACGGTTTTTATGTATCACGACTTAATAAATCCCGACAAAAAATTGGTGGAGGATATGAAAACGCGCTACAAGGCCGGAGGTGTCGGGGACGTGGAAGTCAAAGAAAAGTTGATTGCAGCCCATGAGTCATACTTTGCAGATGCAAGAAAAAGAAGAAAAGAACTAGAGGGGGATTTGGCTTTGGTAAAAAATATTCTTTTGGAAGGATCCAAGAGAGCAAGCGTTCTTGCAAACAAAACCTTGGCGGAAGTGTATAAGCTTATAGGAATAGAAAACAAGTTGAATTAGCCGCAAAGATGAAAAAACTTTTCGATTTGTAATACAATGTTTGTTGTATGCAAACACTCCTTACTGGTCTTGATACAGAAGGGTTTACCTCCAAAGACCTAAAAGTCCTTTCTGTAGGTGAAGAAATTGCCAAAAAGACAAAGGATAAATTTCATGGAATCACACACATAAAAACACTTCTTGAGGACTACATAAAGTTCAAAAAAGAGAATACCTCAGTTGGTATGGACGATAAAGTAGTCGCACATTCTATTGTCTATCACGACTCCTACAAAGCACAAAAAACCAGATCCAAACTCACACTCGGAATCATCCTGGAAGAAATGTACGAAGGATTGGGCTCTGCATTTATTTATAAAAAAGAAGCCCAAAAAGCCAAAATTGACCCAGATTTTTTAAACAAAGTTGTTTATGCGATACGAAAACATTCAATTGGAAACATACTTCCCAGGGTAACCAAAGAAGCACAAATACTTTTTGATTTGGACGAGCTTGATAGCTTTGATCCAAAACGTTACGTTAAAGCCTCGGAATACCTTGATTTTAGTTTGGATACACAGGTAAGACTTGCCATTTCACATCTAAAAATGAGAACCAAAATGGGTTTTTATTTTGACTGGACAAAGGCAGAGTTTGACAAAAAGAAAAATAAATTCATCGAGGGGGTTATTAACCTTAGAGACAAAGTGCTTCAGGCAAAAAAAGATATGGAAAAGTTGGACGATGTTATTCAGGGTGTTTAATTTTGAAGCCGCTTCTTTTTTGGTTTATAATTTCCCCACTGTTGAATTCAATATTTGGATATAGGAGTTAGCATGCCCGCTCTTTGGACAAACAGAACAGTTTTGGAAAAGGTGCTGATTCTGACATTGGCGTTTGTGGTTCTTGCAGCCTGCGCACAGCAAGTGAGCGCTGCTTTGCAACCTACTGCAATCGGCTGTCAGGTGCAGTCAACAACAAGTAACTACCCATCTGAACACTGCCCGGGAACTTTTTATGTTGTAAAGCTTTGGTGGGGTAACCCGGATGGTTCACCAGGAACCAACATTTACGACAACTGTGTTGTCTGGGTGGATGTTAATAAGGGTAGTCTTTGGTGCCCCGAACCAAAACCTTAGTATTGTGAGTTGTGCTTAGGCACAGATGACCAAAAGTTGTCTGTGCCTTTTTTATGCAACAAAACTTGACTTTTTAATATATTTATCCTATAATAATAAAATCTACAGGTTCAGTAGAGATTGGAGTCAAAATGGACCAACGCACATTAAGTAAGGTTATGGAAGCCCAAGCACTTTCCGAGGCTATTGATAGCATTAAGCCTGGGGACACAGTGCAAATCCAGTTCAAGGAATCAGAAGTTGGCGACGTACAATACCTTGTCGGGATGGATTCCAATGGCTTTCTCACCGTATGTGAGGAAGACTACGCAATAATGCTTGCTGTAGCGTCTTCCGGCAACTGGGGTGAAACTCCGATAAACCGAATTTTCCAATTCAAAGCCAACGACAACTGGGACCTTCGATGGTTCAAAGGACGTCTGGCTCGTAGACTGGAGTCGGTAATTATCGTTAAGAACTAAGACATTTTCGACCCTCGTGGTATGTAGATTATTCTACTGTAAATCCATGGGGGTCATTTTTTTTGGGGAAAAACTAAGTGGATCCAGCAGGGCTCGTCACACCAAAGGTGTCGAGACCTAAACGGTGGATCCAGCAGGGCTCGAACCTGCGACCTTACGGATGTAAACCGTACGCTCTAACCAACTGAGCTATGGATCCATAATAAACTATCTGACGCCCTGCCTGCCGGCAGGCAGGTCTAACCAACTGAGCCAAGCGGTCTTAGGGGTTAATTTTAGCAACTAGGCAAGCTTGAAGCAAACTTGTCATTTAAGGTCTACTGCGTCAATGAATTCCGTCTGGTCAAAAAAGAGTGCTGGATCCAGTGCCTCTTCAATCAACGGTGTGTCATACCAGGTTTCTCGATCCTCAATTTCATCATTCTCCATCAAAAGATATTGGCCCAAACCATAACCAACCATTCCCGAGTTAATAAAGTTGTGGGAAAGGTCGATTTCGGCCAAATGTGTATGCCCGCAAATAAAAACCTGATTATGCTTTATTTTACTAAGCATATTTTTCTTCATTCTGTTGTTATAAATTTTGTACACTTTTTGGATTAAAGAAGTGCCAAATCCGCGAACCAGGAAGTTTTCAAAATCCAAAGCCTGTTGTGCAAAAGATTTTGGGATCATGCTCGTCTTTACTCTTTCGTCTATAAAGTGCAAGAACCGATTTCCGTGCTCAACTACTATTTCTTTGTATTTTGTTTTAATGGAAAGTGAATATTGTTGGGCTTCGGAAAAAAGATTGACTCTTTGGTCCAAAAAATCTTCCTTGTCGTGATTGCCATACAAATAAGTTGTTTTTTTCTTTTTGAGGAGTGGAAAAAGTTTGGACCATTCCGACTTAACAAACTCGTCAAAATTCACAATGTAGCCGTCCCAAAAATCGCCGTTTATAACCACCTGGTCGCTGTCAGTAATAATACTTTTTAAAAAGTTGAACTCCTTTTGCCTAAAATCTTTTGTTAGGTGAGTGTCAGAAAAGATCAGAAGACGCATTATTTATGTTAACATGGTTTGTTGGTATGAATGAATTTTGGCTCCTGGTTTTTGCCCTTATTACTCAAGAAACCCTTCTTTCCCATGTGGCTATTTTTGGAGCACGCGACTCGGGTTTGCCCTGGATGCTGATTCACCTAATGTGGTTATTTATTACCGTATTACATATCGTTTTACCGTACATGTTGGCGGTTACACTTTCTAAAAGAGTTACAAACCAGACTTTTTGGAGGTTTATAAAAAAACTTGAAACACATTTTTCAGTGGACAATAAAGCCAGTAGTTTTTTGTTTTTTGTGTTGGGTATTTTTAATTTTGTTTATATAAATTCATTTTTGCTTGGCTTTTTGAAAGTAAAGCCTTTTAAACCCACGATTTATATATTTTTGGGAGATTTGGTGTGGTACGCTTTGGTTGCGTCAAGCACTTTGTTTGGTGTAAATATCCTAAGCAGTATCCAAACCCTATTTTTTGCTTTTTTGTTGTGTTTGGTTTTTGGGTATTTTGGTGGAGAGGTAATAAAGATGATCAAAAAACGCTAGAAAACAAGCGTATACTTCTAAGGTTTGTTGCAATCAATATGAAACTGATTTCCTGGAATATGTTTACTGTAAATCCCAAACCCGGCAAAGGGTTAAGGTTTATTGCATCAAAAGATCCCGACATAATTTGTTTGCAGGAAGTGCCACACAATCATCTGAAAGATATAAAGCGGATTTTTGTTGGGTATAAATATTTTAAAATAACCGACTCCAGGCACAATAAGACACCTCTCAAAAACAACTACATTGTCACACTATCCAAACACCCATTTATGTCCGTTGATAAATTGCATTACGGAAGTCCAGAAAACCTTTCTATATTAAACAGAATTCTCTATCAAATGCTCCAGGGGCACACTGAAATGAACAACGCTTTGATAACGAAAATAAAAATAAACAAAAAGATTTATTCAGTCTATAACTTGAGACTTTCCTGTGCGGTAAGACCTAGCACAAAGCAGAAGGGTGTAAACAAGTTGTTTGCGAGCATGGAAAAAACAAAAAATACAGTAGTTACGGGAGACTTTAATTTAAGTGGGAATTGGCTTTGGATACATTTTACAGGTTGGACCAAAGGCTATCTTCCTTTTGATTACTTAAGAAACGAGTTGGGGGAATTTTATGAAAGGTTGCGGAAAAGTAGCTTTACAAATATTACCCAAGGGATTAATACAAATATAATCTCTCTCAAAAGAATGCAGTACGGCACAATTCTATTAAGGAAAACTATGGATAAATACAAACTAAAAGTTGGCAAAAGATTCTATAGCGACCACAGAATGTTGGAGGTGGAGATTGCGGAGTAATTTAGTGTTTACACTGAAAGATTGAAGATTTTTTAGTGCGGGAGACACCTGCCTGCCGGCAGGCAGGGGACTTGTGCGCATTTCCTTGGAAGAAGCGCTATCAAGGAATGTCGAAGAAACGAGCAAGGCGAGTGTTTACACTGAAAGATTGAAGATTTTTTGGTGC
>CAZRGC010000007.1:0-24303 GCA_964599625.1 uncultured Gammaproteobacteria bacterium | reverse complement strand
TAGCATTACCCCTGATAAACATCCATAGCGCGGTCCCTAAAGACCTTTCGGGGAGAACCAGCTATCTCCGAGTTCGGTTGGTATTTTGCCACTAACCACAAGTCATCCCATATCATTGCAACGATAACGGGTTCGGGCCTCCACCAGCATTTCTGCTCGCTTCACCCTGCTCATAGTTAGCTCACCTGGTTTCGGGTCTGATCCAATTTCCTTGTCGCTCTATTAAAACTTGGTTTCCCTATGCCTCCCTGCACTTAGTGCAGTTAGACTGGAAAATTGGAACAACTCGCCGGCTCATTCTTCAATAGGCACGCGATCACACCCTTGCGGATGCTCTCACGGATTGTTTGCAAACAGTTTCAGGTTCTATTTCATTGAGCGTTTCGCTCAGCTTTTCACCATTCCCTCACGGTACTAGTTCACTATCGGTCTGCATTTTTATTTAGTCTTGGAGGATGGTTCCCCCGGATTCCCACAGAATAAGTGTTCCGTGGTACTTGGGTGGTCCCTAGAGTAACTTCTGATTTCGCGTACGAGATTTTCACTCCCTATGATTGGCCATTCCAGACCATTCCGCTATCAAAAATTAATCCCATATCGGGACTCCCGCAACCTGCATGTACAGCAAGCAATAGCCAACCAACAAAAACAAACGATTGAAAATTTACTTTCGTAAAAACTCAAAAGTGAGTAAATGAAAGTCAACTATTGCGTGCTGCACACGCATTTAGACTGTTGCCGTTTCGCTCGCCGCTACTAAGGCAATCTCATTGATTTATATTCCTCGCCCTACTTAGATGTTTCAGTTCGGGCGGTTCCCACAACATACTTTAGTGAAGTTCCCTTTCGGGAACGAATTTGGAGTATGAGTATCCCGCAAAGCGGGACGGGTTTCCCCATTCGGACACCATCGGATCAAAGCTTCGTAGCAGCTCCCCGATGACTATCGCGGCTATGTACGTCCTTCTTCGGAAAATGCAACCAAGGCATTCACTGTCTGCATTCTTATAATACTTGCGATCCCGCACACTTTCATCCTTACGGATGCAAGTCGCAGGTCGCGACCTTCTTCTTTAAAATCAAAATCTTCAAATATTAAGGATCTATTCATGCCAGTTTAGTAGCAATCAGTAGTCAGCGATCAAATAATTGATCGCTAGCTAATGACAGCTAGATTGTGGACCCAGGCGGACTCGAACCGCCTGCCTCCTCATTGCAAATGAGGTGTTCAAGCCTGGTAAACTTTGGGCCCAAGTTACTTAAGGAAATCTGGGACTCAGTTTGGTTTTGACTCCCAACTTAATTTCCAGAGCTTTGATTTCGTCCCTAAGGCTCCTCACAAAGTCCTCACGGACTTTAAGTTCGGAAAAGGACAGTTCTCCCGCTGCGGATTCATGGGGTACTCCCCTGAACTTTTTGAGGCGTTCTCTGTACTTTTCTTCGGCTTCCACCAACTTTTTGTAAAGTGCGTCTAACTTCTCCGAATCGGTTGGGACAGTTTGCATTAAAAAATATTACTTCGTAACAAAAAACCGGCTATTGAGCCGGTAAATTTTTGAGGCTAAATCCTTATATTTATACGCAAATGGCCTTCAGGCCTCTCGTTTGGTTCAGGTATTTAGTTCTCATTAAGTTTATCCAAAAACTCAAAAGTTATGCAATTATATTTGAATTCAGGTCGTACGTCAACCCTGGTCAAAATATATCAAAAAGGGGCGATCTTGTTAACAAATCGCCCCATCGGCAGTGGTTTCCTACTCAACAATCTTATTTCGGAGAATGACAGTCATCTCGCGGCCAGTCAAACCTTCGTACTCTCTGACGAGTGCTTTCAAAGGCTCCGAAAAAGCTGGATCAATAATGATCAGTTCGTCAGGAAGAGCGGTAAGTATGCCTGCAACAACAGTCGCAGGAATGAAAAAAGACTTCAAACTTCTCCGGTCAACCTGGACAATGTTGTAAACCAGCACTTCGCCATCTTCCATGCGATCAATATAGCTTCCCTTGTACTCTTCGATGGCCAGGCCAAGCGGCTTAATACGTTTCACAAGAAACTCAACCAATGGCTTATCGTATAAGGGAAATTTTCCCTTTACTTTCATTGTTCCTCCAAATCAGATATCAGTGTGAAAGATTTCGAACTGTGCAATTTTATTATTTTGAAGTTTATATGTCAAACTATAAGATGTTCAAACCACAAAAAAGCAGGTGCTTTGTATCCGAAGATACGCAGACACCTGCCGGTTTAACTGTCAAGACAGCGGCCAGTTACATGAATAATGAGTGGTAAAAGAAAATACCGGTGCCTATAAGTGTTATCGCAACGGCAATCCAGTCGGGGATGTTTTTGAACATCGATACAACCCCGGTTATCACCACAATACCCAAAGCAACGAGCCAAGTGTTTCGGGCAACCAAATTTACGGTCTCAATTGGCAGATTTAAGTGTTGTTGGGTTACTACACCAAGTGTAATTATCCAAGCCAACGCATAGCCAATAAGAGCTCCGAACACTATCTCAAAAGCCAGATAAAAAGGGTTGTCTTTCAAAAGATCTCCTGTTTACTTGGTGCGGGCAACTAGTTTGGATCGCAACGGAAAACAGTCAGGGCGCCGGGAACTCCGACAATTGGCGCACCGCATTCCGGCATCTCAACTTTGGTCCATCCGGTTAAACCGTTAATCACGTGAGTTTCGTGAATTTCGAGATGGGAAAAACCGTCAAGGTCGTAAACCTCATTGGTTACTGTCGATTCCAGACTCGAATAGACCACGCTCCCGTCAGGCAATATTACGGTAAACTCAGATGACGAAAATATGCGCGTGATTGCACTGCTATCGCTCATTCTAAACTCACTGAGCAGATCGCCGCAAAGCGTAAACTCGTCAAGATTTATCGTATATTTATCCGGATCACCGTACTCCACAGAAATTGCGTTCGGCAAAGACTCAACACAGCTCTGATAAATCAGGCTGTCAACATCAAGTGCTTCCTCTTTCGGTGTGTTGGCTGCGCTATTACTGCAAGCACGAAAGATTACCAACGCCACCAATACAGCAAACACCGTTTTCCAGAAATTCATGGTTCCTCCGAAGGTAATAAAAAAGTGCAAACCAAGGCTGAATACTACCACGAAAATGATTAAAAGTCAATACTACAGGGTATGTTGTTGATATTTTTAGACATAAAAAAAGGGCTCACCTTTAAAAAGTGAGCCCATTGGGCAAATGTGTTACTAATTGCCGGGACTGCAGACTTCTACAGTCTCAAACTGAATGGACAGAACCTGACCGTCTTCTGGCATTGAATCCAGTTTAGGGTCGGTTACTGCGCGCACAGTGACTGTGTATCCGCCGACTTCCGCAACCTGATCAATTCCCATCCCGGAACCCTTTGTCTGGGTGTATTTTGTCTCGGCAACGCGGTTGTGGACAATTTCCACCCACGAGTTCACCTTGACGTTTTCGTCCAGAACTTTGAGGATCGGGGTTTCGCCGTTACAACTTGCCGAAACTTCGGGAGCGTACGGATTGCTGGGATTATATACCTGGGTCAGCTGAATTGCGGTCGGCAACAGTGCCAAAAGCGCCAACAAGACAACCGCGGCAGGCACGGCCAACTTCGAGACTAAATTCTTCATTCGTTCCTCCGAACGTGTGATGTAATTCCAAAGTGCACTAACAAGTGAAGATTCTAACAAAAAAGCCATACAAAATCAAACTATAAGATGCTTTAAAACTCAATGGGGGTCACACCTCTCCATAAATCATAACGCCTGCCCGCTATCTCAACTGTCACCACACCATCACTTACAGCCTTGTCCTCCAACGGCAAAACCCTACCAAATGTACCCTTGCTCATAACCACAAACGGCATTCTCAGATAGTCTTTGATTTTTCGTCCATCCGTGGTTGTGTATCTCAATTCCAAATATCTCAAATCACCAAAAAACCTTGCCGAACAATCGTGTTTATTTACCCCGACAAAGTTCAAGTAAGGCTTGCCGTATTTGTTCCAATACAAATGTGCCGTCATCTCAATATTTTGCAAACTTTGCTTGGTACAAGATTGTCCAATATGATCTTTCGTTTCAATAACAGCCCAGTCTGCGTCACTGTAAATAACACTGGGTTCCATATCAGCCAAAAACACCCTCAAAGATTCAGGGTCCACGTTGTGCCGATCTATGACAACATATTCAACAGCCATCCCCCCAACCACATCCCACCAATCTTCGTCAAATTTGTTTCCCTCCAAAATATGCATCGCTTCTTCATTTTCCCAAACAACCGTCTCCGACCCCGTATATCCGTTAACCAGCCTAAAATCTTTCCAGGTATTATCAAACAAATAGTATGCCCCGTTTAACTTTGTATATTTCTCTCTAAAAGGCAAAAAAAGCACTACAGAATCTTTAAAGTCAAAATTTATCTGTCTTCTTTTTATCGGTTCCAGATGGTAAAGCTGTCTATATTCCAACAAAAATACAAGGAAGAAGGCCGAGATCAAGACAGCTTTTTTGAACCTCTTTGCTCCAAGAGTCAAATCTTTCAATCCAATAGCAATAATATATCCCACAAAAAACACCCATAAATAAGATATCCTCTCAGGTGATCTTATTGCCGAAAGTAATGGAAAAATTTTATAAAGATAATAATAAGGCGCATGGAATTCGCGTCCATTAAACTCAAAATATGGTCCAAAAGAAATAACCACAGAACACACCAAACAAACAAAGTAAATAATCCATTCAATCTCCCCCTCTCCTACTTTCTTGTCTCTGATAATACCCGCAATCTTTTTTACAGGAAAAACAATCAGGCACAAAATTGCCAAAAATCCGGGGAAATAGATACTTCTTACACTGTAGTCAAAAAAGTAACCCTCTAAAGAGTAGTTTATTTTGGGCGGAGCAAAACTTACCAAATCCAACGAATGATGTGCAGAAGCCGCCAACGACCTAACAATGCCCTCCTTTGCCGAAAAATCAATGTATGGGCTGAAGAAAAAGTAGATCAAAGGAACAAACAAAACCCCCACAGAAATATGTCTAACAATTCCAACAAGTGTCTCAAAAGTTTTTTGACCTTTATTTACAACCAAGTGGGTAAGCATATGAACCAAAAATGCGACGGCGCTGAGGATTGTTATAAATATCGCGTAGTGAATGTTTGTAAACCAGTTAAGGGTATATAAAATAAACAAAACAAGCGCAGATTTGTAGTTTGGCTTTCTCAAAAAATCAACCAAAAGCATAAAATATATCGGTACAAAAAAACGGTTCAGATACTCCAACCACCCACCCATCAAGTGAACGGTTTTGGGTGTAAATGTAAACGAAAACGCACCAATCAAAGACGGCCCTACACTTTTTGTTATTTTTTTATAAACAAAATACGAAGCAGCAAAATTAAATATAAACGAGGTAAAAATTGTTAGATTTGTGGCAAAAATGTGACTTTTTGTAAGCAAATATCCAGGAAGATACAAAATAATAGTTGGGACCAAAAAAAAGTCCTGCATTGCCAATGCCTGCCCCAGTGGAAACATCTGGGGAGAATCAAAAAACCTGCCGGGGTCCAGAATGCTCATGTCCAAAACAGACTTGGCTGTATAGGCATAAGTCCAAGCGTTTAAGTAAAAATCGGAATTTGCAAAGTAATTTATCCACAACCCCTCCGCCAGCGGGTATGTAAAATAAATACTCAACAGAACGGCGCAAATAATAACCCCAAAATATTCTTTTACAACTTTCATTGGTTAATTACATAATACAAGAAGGCCACAAAAAAGCGGGTACCTTTTTAATTTGGTACCCGCGTGGGCAATATTAATTCTTAAAAACAGATCTGATGGCTGCGGCAGATTTTGCATATTCTGCCTTAACCGGCAGGTCAGGTCGTTGCCTGGCAATCTCTTCGAGTCTCAAATAAGTTTGCACCCACTTTTCAATGTTTCTGGTAAACAAACTTGCATCAACCTCACCGCGGTCGATTAAATTGCGCCCTTCGGCAACAATTCGCTTCATTTTGCGGTTAAGTCTTTGCCATTCGCTTTTGAGCTCGTCTTTGGGCCTGGTTGATTTTGACTTATTTGACTTAATGGAATTACTTTTCAAGGTTTCACCTTATTCAACCGGCTTACTTGGAACAATTTGGAACTATAACAAACAGATAAGACAGGACAAACCCGGCATCAGGCATCGGATCTTTGTCAAAATCTTCCCATTGTCTGGTAACCACGGTATACAAACCGGGATCCATTGGGTACTCTGTGTGTGATGTTCCGATATTGCTCGATGAGCTTGTAGCCGAATAATTCGAGCTTCCCACCTTCTGGACTTTCACCCAGCTTTTATCTGCCTGTTCAGTATATGTCAGCTGAGTAGTCCCGTCAGGGCGGCAAGCGGTATCCACCAAAGGCGCTTTGGGGTTGTATTCGTTGGGGAGAAGTATCGTCACAAAGTATGCATTTTTCATGACATGACCTGCAAACAAAACAACCATCAAAACCGCCAATGCGATTTGACCAATACGCTTTTTCATTGTTCCTCCAATGAATATTTTTATCGGAAAAAGTGCTAGACTATCCCTATAGTGTATCAAATTAGCTTCAAAAAGTCAAAAAAATAGCAGGCGCCTGAATCAAAAAATCGGAGAGTGATTTTTGGCACCTGCTAGTTGGTTATTTGCCCATACTTTCAAGCTTCGCTTCAACTTCAAACTTGCGTTTGAGCAAACGTCGCTCTCGGGACTGTAGGTTCGCCGCATCGTTCAGGCTCATGTGGTCCGTGTTCCACTTGACTTCAACTTCTGCGAGTTCTATTTTTACAGCCTCCAATTCGCGCTTAAGATATACATCTTCAGGCTCCTCGGTGGATTTGACCAAAAGAACTACGGCGGCAACTACACCAGTGAAAGTAAGTGCAAATTTTTGTTTATTGTTCACAAATGCACCTCTTACGCTTCAATATTTTAAAAAACAAATCCGTGTTTAACGGAACGTGAGTTTAGCAAGAAGCAAGCTCAGAGTCAATGTTATGGGGTTAAAACACGGTTACAAGCCAGGGCTTGGCTCAACAATCCCAGGGTGATAAAATACCCCTGTGTCTGGTTTTTGTACCAGGCAAAATTGCACCGCAATTTTGAGAGGAGAAACGATGTAGCGATAGAGTTTAAGCGAAAGCGATAAACTCAAAAGCGAAATCCGTTTCGACGCGGGTACGTAGTTCACCGGTAGAACGCTTTCCTGATAAGAAAGAGGCACATGGTCCGACTCCATGCGTACCCACCACAGATGAATAAAGTCATCTTGGGTATAGGGATTTCCGGATCAGGAAAAACCACAATTCTCAAAAAGTTTGCCGAGGACAACGGCTATTACTACATTTCAGTGGACGAAACCCGCAAAGAAATCTCAGGGCACGAAGACGACCAAAGTGTGAACTCAGAAGCCTGGGACGTGTCCCGAAGGCTTTTAAAATATATGTACGAGAGTGGCAAGACAATAGTTTTCGACGCAACCTTTGTCAAAAAGAAAGAAAGGGAAGAATTTTTAGGTTTTCTCAAAGACGAGGGTGTAGGAAGAATCCAGGGTGTTTTTGTAGATACCCCATTTGAAGAAGCCAAAAAAAGGAACGAGGGCAGACCCCGCACAATACCTGAAAGTTCCCACAAACTCCAAGACAAGTATCTTCATGAATCGCCGCCATCCGTGAACGAAGGTTTTGATGCTCTTTTCAGACTGGATAAAAATGCAAAAGTAATAAGTGTAGAAACAAGAATACCCGACCCGGAACTCACCAACAAAGTCTAATCTCCCGCCGGATAACCCCAAAAACTCAAATTAGCCTCATTTTTTATTTTCTCTGTTATTCCTCCTTTGGGAAAATAAAAATAATACTTAAGTCCCAATTCTCCTACGATTTTAGACATTTCATATGCGTCTTTTTCGATAAACTTACCTTCGGTAAGAAACTTTTTTGTCCTGTCATAAACCCGAGCACTGCTTAAAGGTGCTTTGGCGCTTTTTTCTGTCTGGGTAATTGCACAAATACCATCTCCCGAGCCAACAAGCATAATGTGCCCCTGCCTATGAAAAGCTCTAAAAGCACTTACATCTTGTCTGCTAAAGTACCAAATTCCTTCAGGATGTGTGTGCCACAAAAGCAATGGTTTTTTGGCAAAAAAAGTAACTGCCGCCAAATAATGTGCATGCAACTCACCCGTTCTTCTGTCTGTACCCACAAAAACTCTGGAGTAATCATACATTTGCCTGCCGCCACTCCAAAAAACACTTTGAGCCCTCTCAATTCCATCACGCTCTGTGGCCTGAATCGAATCTACCAAACCACCAACAGCCTCGCACGGAAGTGTTAGCACATCCGGCATATCCTCAACAGATTTGGGCAGTTCTTTTTTACCCAAAATCTGCAAATAAACATCAAGAGAGCTTTTTGGGCCAACTTCTTGAGGAAAAACAGATCTTTCATTCATAGCGGCGATTATACTCCAAATATTGCCGAAAACACCGTCACTTAGACTTAAACAATATGATAAACTCACGGCGTAACCTAGCTCGTTCACAGAAAGGAAGAAGCGAATGAAAAAGGTACTTTTCGCCTTAACCATTTTGGTTTTGGCAAGCCTAGCCTGTAATCTTGGTGCAAAACCCGTGCCAACATTGGTATTTCCAACCGACACGGCAACAAGCGTTCCAACATTCGGGCCCACAGCTACACCGGTGATTCTGACTCCAACCTACACAGCAACAATTACACAAACACCAACACCCGGTGCTCCCATGTTCACTGCAAACACAGATCTCAACTGCCGCAGCGGGCCGGGAACGGAGTATTCTGTGATAAGCGGAGTCTACAAAAATCAATCTGTTCTGATTCTTGGCGTCACCACACCCGATAGACCGCTCTGGTGGTTTGTAACTAATAGTGGCATCCGCTGTTGGGTGTCAGGTGCTTATGGAAGTGTGTCCGGCAGGATGGATGGAGTAATCGTACTCACTCCCCCGCCAACACCAACAGTCACACCAGTGGTTGTAAACGCAGTGTTCACCAATATCAGCGGCGGGCCAATTTGTCGACTTGATTTCTATGTTGGCGCAACTGTTACCCACTCTGAGGCCTGGAACAAAGGTGATTTCAAAAACGGCCAAAGCCACGGAGTTATTATTGGAGTCGGTCATTACGACATCATCCAAGCATATAACTGCGGACTTTTCCCGGACTTGGTGGCATCACTTGTGAATGTTGTCATAAAACAAAATGGCGACAGTTTCTATTTGCCCATACCCACACCGACACCAACCTCTACAATCACCCAAACGCCAACGGCCACGCCCACGTTTACACAAACGTTGACACAAACGCCAAGCATTACACCGTTTCCGTCATCTACACCCACCCAGACAGCAACCTCAACGGAAACGCTAACGGCCACCCCATAACCAAGCAAAGGACAA
The DNA here is from genome assembly GCA_964599625.1 of uncultured Gammaproteobacteria bacterium. Taxonomy (GTDB): domain Bacteria; phylum Patescibacteriota; class Microgenomatia; order UBA8517; family UBA8517; genus CAZRGC01. The sequence goes on along the minus strand of CAZRGC010000007.1, from coordinate 14,825 downwards.
AATGATTCACATTCATATGGCTCCCGATATGGAAGTCAATTCCGACAATCGCGAATTTCTTCGGGAAAACCTTCCCCACGGAGTACGCATAAACGGCTACCCCCATGGGAAATGGGAGTTTGAACTCGTCGAGACCCGCGGTAATCTGAGCCCCACCATTGGGAGCGTTTCTGTTGATCTTGCACGAATCAAAATCGTCAGAAACGAAGACAAATCGATCCCGGAATGGGTAATCAAACTCGCCCAGAAAATCGAAGAAAGAATCGGCAAAGACGTCGACGTCTTTATCGAAAGATAATGCCCCGTCCCCGCGGAACAAGCAACAAAGCTCCGCGGGGATTTTTTTTAGTGACAACAACCCTAAAAAAACCTATAATACAGTATTAGCAATTTAACAAGGAGCAGCGCATGATTATTTTTGTTATAGCAGGCGGGGTTGCCGTCGCTCTAGTAGTTGGCATTACCTGGCCAATCTGGACACCAGATTTCCTTCTAAACCTGTTCATCAACTTCATGTTGATTTGGGCCGGTGCATCGGTAGCTATTTGGGCTTACCGAAGAACTTACAGCAAAGGATCTTAAAATGGATGAAACAACCGAGTTTCTTAACTCACTTGTGGGAGACACCTTCACAATTGAAAAAATCGAAGGTCAACCCGACGGCGTTTACGGCTGGAAAATGATCCGCAAGCTTCAAGGCGACGGAACTTTAATCGGACCCGACCTTCTGCCGGTGGCGCTCATAAAGAAGGATTTCAAGGGAATACGGATTATGAACAACGTTCCCGACGTTATCGAAGTCCTCAAAAAGATCATCGATGGGGTGCATCAAAAGTACACCATTGTTCTGGAAATGCCCAAGGAGTAACATGGCGCGTTTTGTCGAAATTCTCATCAAGATCTTGTTTCTCTGGCCATACATCGGCCTGGCTCTTTCGGTCATCGCCTTTGTCTACTGCCTGGCAGTCGGATCACCAATCTGGTGGTTTGGGCTAATCGCAGGCGCCTTTTTTGGACACATTGTCTACAAGGCACATTTTGGGTAACCCCAAAAAACCCTCCCCGCAAGTCGGATGCACACATGCAAATGTGCCGAGACTGTGGGGAGTTTTTTTTGCTTGCACTGAAAACGGCAGTTTTTAGTGTGGAAAAATATCCTGTAATCTTGACTTTTGAGGCTAAATTTGATACAATATCGTATCGAGTTAGTATTCTTTAACTTATCAAACGGAGGCCAGAAATGGCTAAAACCAAGAAAAAAGAATTAAGCCTGGAAGAAAAAACCGCCTTCCTTGCAACACTCCTTCCCCAAGACGTGGTCGTCAAAGAACACTGGAGAGAAGGCGCCAACGGCAGGTATTTCTCATCCTGGTATTTCTACCCTGTGTTCTCCGGTCCGTTCGCTTTCATCCAAAACTTCTTGGTCGCCGAACCCATGCTCGCACTCGACTCGTCGATGTCGCCGCTCACTGTGTTCAGCGAATCCAGAAAGGGTCAGGCCGAGGAATTGGTCGCCATCTTGGAAAAAGGAATCAAATCAAAGTTTGGTATCAACATGAACACCTTTGGTGTCTTGTAGCCAAACGTAGATGAGGGAGAACTCATGAAAGTCTTGAGAGGCACAGGATATATAGCCTTGCTGTATTTTGGCATGTTCCTGGTTGCTATGGGTGTCGGTGGTTCTACCGCCGCTCCAACTTTGGCAGTTTTCGCCCTTGCCGCCGCCGTGGGAACCATTGTGGGAATAGTCTCAGTATTCTTGGGGCTCTCTCTTACAGTTTTATTCAACTTTCCAGTAATTCCCATGCAAGTTGCATGCATAATTCTGTCTGTTGGATCAACTGCTTTTGTGGTTTTATCGGCCTAATCGGCACACCTCCCCTCAGATTCGGAACAACACCTTTTGGTGCCGGAACTGTGGGGAGTTTTTTGTGCCCTAAAAAACTAGAAGTTTTTCAGGGTAAACACTTAATAAAATACCCTACCAAATTCTGATTTGGCCAAGATATCTTATAGCGAAGCTTGAAATGGATTATGAGCATCAGGCCGAGCCCTATAATATTGACTTTTGGCCACAAAGTGTTAGAATTTGAGCTTAGTTTACTAGCTGCACATTCATACAGGGAATACGAATCCCAGAATGCAAAAAGTCGAAGAAAGGTAAACAATGCCCAAAACTACTTTTGCAAACAAAGAGCCGGTTATCGAAGACATTACCGACTTTCTCAAGTTGCAAGAACTCGGAGATCTGACGATCCAAGACAAAGACAGGAATCTTCTCCGTCACAGCGTCACGAACCTGGATGGACACATTGTCGCCAATCTGGTTGCAAGAGACCGTGTGGCAATGGACAGCAATTCCGTCGAAATCCTGGACCCTGCGGTTTACTGGTTTTTCTTTGATCTTGTAGAGCGCTACGAAACCGAATACAACGACAGTGTAGCCATTACCTGCAGATTCACAGAAGATCAGATTCCGTCGCGCGAGGCCGCTTAGCCTCAAAAAAATCTTAAGCGCAACGCTTAAGGCTCCCCGCAAATTACCAAGGGTGCAAATGCACATCTTGCCAGTTTGTGGGGATTTTTTTTGGAAAAAAACATCCTGTAATGTTGACACATTGCTTCGGCAGTCGTAAAATGTCCACTGCTTAACTCGCAAATTTAACAAGGAGATGTTTGCATGGCAAAGGCAAAACCAAAAGTTGTTGTCCAGGCCACAGGGCCATCGGAAGAAGATCCTGGGATCATCGAAGGACTGCTCAAAGAGCATATTCCAAACGGTCTCAAATGGAAAAGGGACACGTTTCCAATGCTTGGCTTCATGTGGGACTGGCAAAAAGACGGCTGGCAGATCGATGACGCATCCGGCAACAAAGTCGCGTCAATCTACATGGACGGCCGGCACATGCTGGTCTGGGGCAGGTTAAACATCGAAGTCCTCAAACCGCTTGCAGAAGTGCTTGCCAAGGCACTAAATTCAGACATCGTCATCTCGCTTGCATAGCAAGCCCTCCTCCCCTCAGATTCGGAACAACACCTTTTTGGTGCCGGAACTGTGGGGAGTTTTTTGTTTAAACAGCCCGAAAAATTGACCAATATCAAACGCAGGTGTAAAATCCACCCATAGTTAGCACTTTTGTTTAACACATTTTGACTGCAAGGAGTAGATCATGGCAAAAATGGTCTATACAGAACAGTTTGTTCTCGACAAATTCGAATCAGCCCTTCCAAAGACTTGGAACATGTACGACCACAGGGTTTCAGCCAGAAGGTTGGTGATTGTCAGAAGTTCCAAACTGTTGGCACACATCTACAAAGTAGCTGGCAGAGACAGGTTCCTAATCAAACTTTACGACAGAAATCAGGAAAAAAAGTTCAAAGAACTTGCCAGACACATGGAAAGGCGCGGTTGGGGCGTGACAATAGAGGTGCACTAATGCCATTCCCTTTTGGGCACCGCCCAATATTTCCGGTTACGGAAAGTTTCCTAAAAAAGTTTTGTCCGTCATGCAAACACGAACGGGAGTGGAAGTTCGAAGCAGACTTCAAAATCTGCAAAACCTGCGGCTTAAGGATTAAGCTTTCTAATCCCAAGAAAAAAGAAAGCACTCGCCCTGCGTAATGGAATTGTCCGCGCAGGGTATTTTTTTGTCTAAATCTCGCGGGGATCAACATGCAAAAACTCTCTTAATTTTCTGTCATAAACAACCAGCCCAGCCTCAGCCCTTTTTGCCAAAAATCCCCTTATTAGGTCTTCCTGAAAATGCCCATACGCCTTCATTATTTCCTGCCAATCACCTTTTTGTCTGGGATCCATAAAGTCCTTAGGAAAGTCCAAAGCAGTTTTTCCGTTCAAATGATCAATCTCATGAATAATCCTGTCATCATAAATACTTTTGGGTTCGTAATAAGGCTGTAAGTCGTATTCCCCGTTATAGAAAAACCCGCGGATCACAGACACTTCAGGCCTTTTAATAAAATACAAAGACTTACCATAGTCCATCGACCCGCAACCCTCGAGTTGTGGGGTTTTGGGATTATTGAATACGGGAATTTCTGCAACAGGGTTTACAATCAAAAACCCCGGCTCCTCTACTTTTTCTCTATAAAAAACCACTCTGGGGTCAATGTCTTTGCCAAAGCCCAAATACTCCCGCACTTCAGGCTTAAGTTCTGTAAATGCCAGTGCCAAAAATCCATGGACAGAGCATGCTTCTCTGGCAAAGTTCAGCCACAAATCAAGCGTGCCAGAAGATATATTTTCCGGATTTTTGATTTTTTGTGCCACCGGAAGTTCTCCATGCTGAAGAAGCTTTTCTTTCACAAGTTCTCTAAATCTCAAGCGTTCCATGGAGGGATTATAGCATTTCATGGTATTTACACTTCGTGATAAAATACGAACTTATAGTCAGTAATAAACTTTAACATTTAGCCTACAGGTGTTGATTGAAGAAACTAATAATTACACTTATAGTCATGTTCACCATTGCATGTAATTTTGCCAGTTTACCTGTGGTAACAAAGGCGCGTCATATCCAGGTTGTTTACGCATACAAAGTAAACTCAGACCAAGGTGTACAAATTGCCATTCTTGCAAACAATGTAGCCTCGGTTTACGACTACTCCGAAAGCGTATTGCCAACTTTTGAATATGTGAGAGGTCTTGAGATTCTCCGCCCCGTTACCGATATGCGGTTTTCGATACAAACCGATAGCGGTGATAAATTCGAAAAAGGCAAGACAGATTACTCGGGACACTTGATACTCAGATCAAAAGAATACCTGACACTTGTGTCATACGAAGAGGAAAAATACACCTGCGTCACGCGCAATCAATGGCAAACTCACGACCAGCTGGGAAATCCCACCGGCGGAGGTGCAGTTCTACAGTGCAATGTAAATTTAGGGATCAACCCGTAGCTTCCAAAAGAACTACGGGTTTTTTGTTTTTGCAAGGTCTAACATGGTATAATTCCCGTACTCAAGGCATTTTTGAGCAATCTTTAACATTCAAATCAAGGAGGCGCAATGCGCAAATTCCTAATTTTAGTCCTCGCACTTTCAACAATGGCCTGCAGCCTGACAGTGCGTATCGGAAATTTGGAAAAACCCAATACTTTTATCCAAATCACCTATGCGTATGAGTTTACCGACTCGGGCGGCACCAACGTCGAGGTGATTGCAGAACAAAGCGTGGAAAACCCAAGCTTTTCGTTCAATGCAGGCAATGACCCCTCGGTCCAAGACATTCAAAAAAGAGTGCTTGCCAACCCGGTTCAAGGAATTTCTTTGAATGTTGTGGGCAACGCTTCCCAAACGACAGTCAACACAGCCACTCAAAAAGATGGCCATGCGTCATTCAATTTAGACTTCAAAGACGGCAAGGTCTTTGTAAATGGTGGTTGGGCATGTGACCTGGTTATGGCTTGGAGCAACGGCGGCGACAACCCAACAGGTGGTGGTGCAATTTGGCACTGCGGCAAATATATTGCCCCTCCCCAAGGTTCAAGCGCCTAGCCCCTGGTGTTATTCAAACTCCCCGCACGATGTGCAATCAATCACGTGCGGGGATTTTTTTTGTTTGTTCAAAATGCAACAGCACTCATTCTGCTTTGAGTTTGCTATATAATCAATATATGGCCACAAACCTTGTTACTTTGTTTCTCAAACTTCCCAGGAATCTAGAGGTGACCCCTGAAGCCGCCAAAACATTTTTGGCAGCACTTACCCAGATAAATCACGTAAAGCCATTACAAAAACTTTTTGGCACACACCCCCAAGCGTTAGCTCTTGAAATTGGTTCAATTAATCAACAAATCAGGTTCATGATCACATGCGACAGCGACTTGGTTCCATTTATCGAAACACAAATTCAAAGTAATTATCCGCTTGTGGTTATAGAAAAAGTCCCAGATCCACTGGAAAATCTCAAGGTAGAAGTCAAAGAACTCAAAATTGCAAAAGGAAGCTACTACCCGCTTGCAACCTACGACAAATTCACAGACATCGATCCCCTTTCTTCTGTGCTTTCGGTATTGTCAAAAGCAGAACCAACAGAAACAACAATAATACAACTCGCCCTGGAAGCCACAGATGGCTCATGGCAAGGTGCAGGTGCTTCTTATGCCGACCACGGACTTAAAAACGAGGACGGAAGCTATCAACCAAGAAGCGACAAACAAATAATTGTAGAGAAAATTTCGTTCCCAGGTTTCAAAGTATCAGTGCGCCTTATAAGTAATTCACCAAAGACACTTACAGAACTTTCTTCATCATTTGGAGTATTTACCCGCTCAGACGGTAACGGCTTCAAAGGCAAAAAACCCAGTATTTTTTCACCCAGAGCACCACAAGTAGGCGCATATCTCAGGACAGTCGGCGACAACCAGGTTATGAACATTATGGAGTTGGCAACGATTTGGCATTTGCCTTCAGAAAAAATTAAAACTCAGGGAATTGCATGGGGAACCAAAGTTTTGTCAGAACCCCCGGATAACCTTCCCAATGCACTAACAGCAACCGATGAAGAAAAACAACACATCAACTTTTTTGGAAAAACTATTTTCAAAAACCGCGACACAATCTTTGGGATTAAAGAAATAGACAGAAGGCGACATGTTTGGGTTATCGGAAAAACCGGAACTGGTAAATCCACCCTGATCGCAAACATGGCAATTGACGATCTCAAAAAAGACCGAGGAATAGGCATAATCGACCCACACGGAGATCTTTGCGATGTGATTATGAACTACATTCCTAAACACAGAATCAATGACGTTATTTACTTTAATCCAGCAGACAAAGACTATCCAATCGTTATTAACCCCTTGGAAGTCACCAACAAGGAAGAGGCGGAGTTGGTCGTTTCCGGAATAGTTTCAATTTTCAATAAAATCTTTGGTTTTTCTTGGGGACCCAGACTTGAATACATTCTCAGAAACTCTTTGGCAACTTTGGCCCAGGTACCAAATTCCACACTCAAAGACATTCCACTCCTTCTTACAAATAAAACCTTCCGTTCCCGTGTGGTTGACAGTTTGCAAGACGAAGTGCTCAGAAACTTTTGGATTAACGAATTCGACAAAATGACAGACAAGCTTCAGCAGGAAGCCATATCTCCTATTCTCAACAAAGTCGGTCAATTTGTAGCCTCCCCCCTAATCCGCGCTGTTATTGGACAACCCAAAAGTTCTATAAGTTTGGACGATGCCATGAATAACGGAAAAATTTTCCTGGCGAATCTTTCCCAAGGAAGACTGGGAGAAGACAATGCGGCACTTTTGGGGGCAATGCTTATCACCAAATTCCAACTTGCTGCAATGCATAGAGTTGCAATACCCGAGCAAGACAGAAAAGACTTTTATTTGTACGTCGACGAGTTCCAAAATTTTGCCACCGGGTCATTCATCAAAATCATGTCGGAAGCCAGAAAATATAGGCTAGACATGATGCTTGCAAATCAGTACATGGCTCAAATTCCGCCAGAAGTCACCCAGGCAATTTTGGGTAACGCGGGAACTCTTATGACATTTGCAGTTGGTGCAAGCGACGCCGACATCTTGCAAAAAGAATTTAGCGAGGTTTTCACCAATCAAGATTTGGTAAATCTTGGAAGATTCCAGGTTGCAACAAAAATGACCATAGATAATCAGGTAACACGCCCGTTTGTATCAACAACCTTGCCTTTGCCGATATCCAGTAATCAAAACAAAGAAAAAGCTATCCAGATAAGCAGGGAAAGATGGACCAAGAAGACAACAGACACACCTCTTGCAAACACTAACTTTGGAAGCCAGGTAACTTTACCTGCCGCTCAAACAAGGCCTGCAACAAGCCCCTCTCCCCAATATCAAGGACAGGCACCAAGGCAGGGCTATCCAAATCAAAATCCAAGGCAATATCCACCAAGACCCCAAGGCCCGCGTCCTCAAGGTCCAACACACCACGGGGCAAGACCCACCCACCATTCAAACACACCACAACACAACCAGGCCCCACATCAAGCCAGCTCACATGTTGGTTCACCTGCACCAACTCCCCAAAACACAAACAACAACCCAACCAACTCTTAATAGATATTCTTTTGGTTGTAATGTAAAATACCAGGACGAAAAACCCAATCTTTGGTTTTTTGTGCAAAAAATTACATCGCTCGTTAACAAGGAAAGGAACAAAAATGAGATTTCTGGAGAAATTCTCACTGTTTCTCGGAATAGTGTTTCTGTTAGCTTTTGGAACACTGCATGTTGTAAATTCCCGAGGACTTTTCTTCGATGAAGCAATATATTTCACCGCAGGAAAGATAATTGCACTTCAGGGCGGCAACTGGAACTTTGAAACTTGGTTTGTTGGATCACCTTGGGCATACCCGGCCTTTGTCGGAAACGTCTTAAAACACCTTTCTAACGAGGGTTACACAGGACTTTCTTGGACCAACATCGCAGTTCCCATTGTTAGAGAAGCGAATGTGATTTTCGCAATACTCACCCTGATTTTTGTGTACAGAACAGCCTGGGCGCTTTTTGGACACGAAGCAGCGGCCGGCACAGTTGCGGTATTTGTAACTGCTGGCTGCATAATTTTTATAAGCGGCTTTGCGACATATGACGCAATGAGTCTTATGTTTACAGCTGCGTCAATATGGCTGGCAGTTGAATCAACCCACGAGGCTATCCCACTTCCAATCAAATTTGTATTAATGGTTGGCTCGGGAGCCCTTCTTGGAACAAGTTTCGTAATCAAATACATAACGCTTGTGTTCGTTCCGACTTTATTGGCGGTGATTTTTGCCAGGTCAATGTCTCAGGAGGACAAAAAAATATTAACCTGGGCGCTTTTAACACTTGCGTTTGCTATTGGAGCGTTTGTTGTTTCATATCCGTATATAACCTCCAATTTCGAAGCCTTGAAACTTGTTTTCGGCTACTCAGGCGGTCATACGGCCACTTATGGAGCCACTACTCAAGGCATACTCTACGAGCTTGTCTATTTTGGAGGTGTAGTCTGGTTGCTTGCAGCAGCGGGTTTGATGTTCACTGAAAACGAATGGTTTACAGGGCTCATACTCTTGGGTGCTTCACTCACAGTTCCTGTCTACCACCTGGTCTTCCATGACCCTCTCGCAATATTCAAACAAATGAGCTGGAGCATCATGCTTGCTTCGATTGTCGCGGGAGTATTTGTAGGAAAATTGGGAGAGATAACCAAGTATGGAACCATCGCTTTAATTGTCACCATGGCTATTTGGGGGCAATACCAGGTCCGCGTTTTGGAACAATTCTATCCAGATCCGGAACCGGCCGCCACTTGGTTGCAGGAGCACGTCACCAAAGAAGATTGCAATATTTTGGTCGACGATGTTTGGGCATACCGCTGGGCCTTGAATACTACATTCGATCAAAAAGAGTGGTGTGTAACAGACCAATGGTGGTGGTACAACACACTCGCAACTCCCGAATTTTGGGTAGAAGAAATAGAAAAAGGCACTTTCCCTTATATTGTTTGGGAAAGGGGTGCGGGAGCTTTCAACGGGGAATACACAATTTTCAATTACGACGTAGTTTATGCAATAGAGAATTCAGGCAACTACGTAAAGGTGGCAGAATTTCCAAGTTATGTAACATGGGGAAATGCAATAATGCCACCCGCATTCAAAGCCAGACTTGAGCCGAATAGTATCGTAACAACAGAAATTTGGCAGAGAAAATGATTAGTCTGGGATATTTAGCTCAAGGAGAATTTCAATGAAAAGGCTTATACCATATCTTATGCTTGCTTTGGTTCTTGGAGTGGCCGCAACCATAAGTGTTGTTCGTGCGTCAGAATCTGGATATGGATACGGTTATGGGGCACCGCCGGTGACTCTAACACTCTCACCCACTACTACACCCTTGCCCACAGAAACACCAACCGCAGTTCCCACCAATACCCACACACCCACGCCCACCCCGACAAACACGCCCACGTCTACACCCGCAGGGCTCAAAGCCGGAATGGCTGACGAGGACGCTGTGACAGAAAACGTGTCGGTTGCACAAATGGCCATCCCCCGAATTTGGCAAAGTCCAGTGGACGTTGTAGACATCTCGGCAAATGCTAACGGCATACTTGTGCCACCTATTGGCGCAGTTGGCAGGTTCGGCAATGCATATTTTTGTCATCTGGATTATCTTTCAGAAGACGGCCATGGCATGCTTGATATCTGCGCGGGTCTTACACTCCTCAAGGAAGGTGATGAAGTTGTCATTGGCAATACAGAATACGAAGTTGCCATGATTGCAAAAAATGTCAGCCAGAATGACTGGCCAGCGGCGGTTGCAAACGGGATCACGCTTTCAAGTTGCCAAGGCGGCACTTGGAATGGTCACGAATACACAGGCCGCATCGTACTCTACCTTCAACCTAAGTAAGGAGGCCATGATGTTAAACTGGATTTTAGCTGGCCTTGGTGTGATCGGTGTATTAATACTGATCTTTTTGGCCATAGGCTTTGTCCTGTGCGTCAAGTACGGCACCTGGACACCATAGTCTAAAAAGAGCCGGTTGCTTCGGTGCTCGACTCTTTTTTCCTTTCTTTACAAGGCGGAATCACTTCAACTAATGTTGAAAAGGATTCCGCCTTTTTTGTTTTATACACCTATTTTAGAAGTGTCAACAAACTTAACCGGTCTTCTAAGAATATTTCCTATCGTTTTTTTCATAAAGTATCTTCCTGTCACGTTTGTATTGGGATAATGCCCAAAGTTGCCCACCAAAACCTGAACCTTTGGATCAAAAACTCTTACGCCAAGATGTTTTACGTTTGCCCATTCATCCAGACGGCTTTTCCAATCCGGTCCTGTAAAATCATTGGTTGAATACACAAGTCGGTTATCCCTGTAGTTTTTTTTCTGGACATCCGAACTCAACACCTCGTCATATTCACCCACCAAAACTGTCATATCGCTCCCTCCGGCAATTCCCGACGTCAAAAGCAAATCGTCGATTGAATATTGTGCAAAAGAAAAATTACTTCCCTCAAGGTTGCCCCTTTGTCTGGCAACATATTTATCCTCTTCTTCATATATTGGTTCATGAACCCTAATCATGGCATTACATTCCCTTTTGTCTGTTCCGATATCTTCTGCATCCGGTGGGATAATCATATCGTTGATAATGGATTTCTCAAGCCCTGTGGCTTTTCCGATTTTAGCGGCGCCTCGTCCGCCTGCGGCAACCCAACCATGTTTACTGTGCCTGCTCTGAATAACAACATCTCCCAATACGTTTTTAAATTTACCGTGCATGAATGTATTTATTTCTTTTTCTTTTGTGGAAAGCGGAGTCAAACAAATAGTGTGAAACTTGCCTCTTACCGACTCAGGTGTCAGTATCCTAAGTCTGTGGGCAATCTGGCCACCCATAGAATGGCCCAGGTTTATAGTTACACGGTTATCATTTTTTCCCGGAATAAGCCCTAATGCTCTTTGGACCTCCAGTGTGTACCAAGACGCTCTCTCCATTGATCCGGCAGTATTATGGAATTCTTCGTCGCGGGAAACATCAATCCCTGTTCCTTTTCCACCCAAAACGTTAACCACAACCCCACAAAGCCTGTCCGAAAGCAGACTTCCCAAAGTTCTTATTTTTATGCTTTCTTCCGTAATCAAATTTCCCAGTGCTTTATGTCTGCCGTCCGGCTCGGCAGCCTCATATGCAATTTGTGCCCAAGCAGGAGTCAAATAAACCCTCTCATCAGCCCCAAAACCATGCCACATAGTGAGCGCTCCCGTACGATTTACGTAAGCATCAATTAACGCGTTTCTCACTTCAGAGCTTTTGCTTCTGTCTGAATATTCAGCCGCCAGAATTTTCGCTTCATTCACAGAAACCGGAACCGAAATTGTTATAAGCGACCTTTCAATTGCACCAATATTATTTACATATTCCGAATAAGCCGAATTTTCGCCCAAAACTTTTGACAAATCTACTTGCATGGCAAGCCAAACGGCACCCTCGGCCCCGTCGTCAAGATACGCATCAGCTGTGGTCTCGCGCATTTTTCTTTCAAACCAGGGTTTAACGCTGCCGTCTTCGTTTTTCAAATCTTTAAGTTGTACAGAAATCATGTCGCCGGGATGTTGGGCCAGGCCTTCACCAACGTCTGTCTCATTTGCCACCAAAAATATTTTTGGTGTAAACATATCAGTTGTTTCTCTACTCTCTCTGCTGGCAACCACTTTAAGCCTCTCTGTAAAAACTTTGTTGTATCTGTCTGTTCTGCCTGACACAAGCATCCACATATACTCATAAAAAAGCGGTTCATCTTTTTGTCCATCAGCTTCCTCCGCCGCCCGCAATGCAACAAGGTCCAACCTCGAATATCCGTCTAATTCTCTAATCCTGTCCTTGGCAATATTCAATCTTCTCGTTCTTTCTTCTTCTTTCAACCCATACGGTGTCAGATGGCTATCCAAAAAGGCTGCAAATTCATCAAAACCTGCGCCATCGTTTTTATCCATAAACTCATACATCTTCACCACAAATTCCGCTTTTGTGTTTTTCTCCTCGTCATCGCCCATCACCCTTCTTGTGGTCGCCTCGACCCCGGCAATTGAACCGCTTACATTTACAAGCATTCTCCATGCTTCGGCAGCTTTCATCATTTTTTCCATGCCGGTAAACCACCTTGTTCTTCTTTCTTCATATCCTGCGCCGCCATCAAGAGTTGATCCTTTTTTGCGTTCCAACTTTGTCTTCATAAATTCTTCCGCCCCCCACTTGGCCATTTCAGTTGCCACACGGGGAAGACTTTGCGCGTTATCAAACATATCAGCATATCTCCCAAAAACTTCGTAGGCATATTTGATATTCTCCGCAGTAGTTCGTAGCTCCCTTTTTTTTGCCATCTCCAAAAACGGAACTTTTCTTTTGATTGGGTGCATTTGGGCCATATCGGCTTCCAGGCTGTCGTAGTAACGCATTTGTGAAGAAAAAAATCCCTTAAGCGATGGTTCAAGAAGTCTGCCTTTGCCGTCAAGAAAGCGGCGGACATCCTCCACCGAACCACCTTGTGATACTTCTTGTGCCGATCTTTCTACATTTTCTGCCATACCATTAGATTATATTCCTAGCGAGGGGTGTTAGAAAGCAAAGCTATTTTATTTGCCCGGTAGTTCTAAGGTAGCTGTCAAAAAGTGAATCAAAACTAAGATCCAAAGTTCTTTCTATGTCGGAATAACTGTCGCTATGAACTTTACCATCCCTAATGTCCAAAAGAAAATCAGAATCATAACCACTCCTTAACTCTTTACCTGTTTTTTCAAACCAGGCTTTGGTCCAGTACATTTCTTCGTTAACCCAGTATTCGTGTTTCAACATAAGCCTAAAAAGGCTTTCCGGCCCATTTGTCGGATATGGGTCAGGGATAACAATTTTTGCAACCAAACTATCCGAAAGTTGTTTTGGTTCGCTGAGTTTTTGGCCGTAGCTAACTCTTGCAACACCATGCCTCCCGCCTGGAGTAAAACTGGATAAACTTTCGTCACGGATAATTTCCTTACCCACAAAGGTGTTGTAGGGAATCCTTATCGTTTTGGTTGTGGATATTTTTATCCTTACAGGATGCAATTCAGATTTATCTTCAACCGCAATTGCCTCCACCAGTGACCCTCCCGACAAAATAGATGCAATTCCCCTTATCCTGTCACCAACACTTGTGGCGAGAAATATTTTATTCAAAAGAAGTGATTGTCTGTTTATTTCCATTGCCTTGGCGTTACCGAATTCGGCAATTCTTTTGGATTCTTCAGACTGGTAGTTAAGCTGAGCATTTCTATTGGAGACTTCTCGGGCCAGTTGTTCATCCCTGGCTTTTTGGGGTCTATCGGCAAAACGTTTTCTGTAGTCCTCTGCGCTCATCTTAGGGATTATATCACCTAGTGCAAATTTTATGCCAAACTTTCGGTATTTTTTTACAATAAACTAAAGGTTTATCGTTTTTAAGCCACAAAAAATCCCCTGAAAAGGGGATTTTTTGACTGAATCCAAAGATTTTTTTTACCCCAAAGGGGCTCATTTTTTTTAGAATCCAAAACGTGACCGGAAAAACAACGACTCCGTTTTGTTCGGTATCTTGCGATACACAAGTCAAACGACTGTCAACATCCTTTTGAGATGCGACAGCGCACATAAAGTGCCTGTCTAAAAAACTTGGGTGAATAATCACTCCTTAGAAAGGAGGTGATCCATCCGCACCTTCCAGTACGGATACCTTGTTACGACTTAATTCTCATCGCTGATTCTACCTTGGGCCGCCACAGGCGGTCTTAAGGTATCTCCAACTTTGCTAACTTGACGGGCGGTGTGTACAAGACCCGAGAACGTATTCACCGCGGCATAGCTGATCCGCGATTACTACCAATTCCGCGTTCATGAGGGCAAATTGCAGCCCTCAATCCCCACTGAGAAGCCGTTTGGTGGGATTAGCTCCCTCTTGCGAGTTGGCAACCCATTGTCGGCTCCATTGTAGCATGTGTGTAGCCCCAGTCATAAGGGCCATGCTGACCTGACGTCATCCTCTGCTTCCACCTAAAATAAATTTAGGTAGTCCCAAATAGATATTTAATATTTGGTAAGGGTTTCGTTCGTTACCCCACTGAAGGGAACACCCTACGGCACGAACTTACGACGGCCATGCAACACCTGTGCTATCATCCATATTTCTAAAGATAGGCTCCCATTTCTGGGTGCTTAAAACGATAGCATGTCAAAACTGGGTAAGGTTCTTCGTTTCGTCTCGAATTAAACCACATGCTCCACTGGTTGTGCGGGTCCCCGTCAATTCC
>CAZRGC010000006.1:0-33914 GCA_964599625.1 uncultured Gammaproteobacteria bacterium | reverse complement strand
GTGCCGAGGACAGGACTCGAACCTGCATGAGTTATGCACTCGAGGGCTCTTAAGGCCCTTGCGTATACCATTTCGCCACCTCGGCGCGTCTAAATAAACTTCGCTTTCAGGTTCGACGCGTTTGCTCGAACCTTACCGCTTCGTTATTTCTCCTTCCAAATTCCTACGGAATTTGATTAAAAACATAAACGACGCAGGAGTATTTTACAGCATTTGAATTTGCGAGACTATCGCCTCCTGCTTCCGTGTTCCCAATTAGTTTTGGTATAATCAATTCGTTCGCTACGTTCGCGGGTATGGTTCAATGGTAGAATAGGAGCTTTCCAAGCTTTTGACGCGGGTTCGATTCCCGCTACCCGCTCTCGCAGACTCGAGCCGGTCGCTGTCATCGATAGAGCCTTATAGGTATTCCATGTTTTGCTCGGCGATTCCCGCTACCCGCTCCCATTCGACAAGCTCATAGACTATGCTTCAACATGATTAAAACAGTTATCTTCGACTTTGACGGCACAATCGCCGACAGTTTAAAAACAGCTTTAAAAATTTACAATCAGGTTGCGCCAACTTATGCCCTTAGACCTATACAGGTCCCTGAAGCCAAAAGATTAAGGGATCTTGACGCAAAAGAGCTTATAAAGAAGTTTAATGTTCCTCCATTAAAACTTTTACTATTAACGAACGATGTCAGATCAAGATTGAAGAAGGACGTGGATAACATACCTACAATAAAAGGCATGGATAAACTACTGGCAGAGTTGCACAAAAGTAAAACTAAGGTTGGCATTGTGACTTCAAACTCAAAAGAAAACGTAGAAATATTTTTGAAAAAATGGCATATAACAAATATCGATTTTATCCATTCGTCAAAAAATCTGTTTGGTAAGGATAATGTTTTAAGAAAAATTATTAAGGAACAGAAACTTAAAAAGGAAGAATGTATTTATGTTGGAGACGAAGTAAGAGATGTCGAAGCATCACACAAAGCAGGCATCTCTGTAATTGCGGTCACTTGGGGATTCAATTCAGAAAAAAGATTGAGAGAGTCTCACCCCGATTATCTGGTGTCCAAACCCAACGAGATTTTGAAGTGTCTAGTTACTTTTTATCAATCTCCAGTATCCTAAAAAGTTCGATAAGACCTGTTGTTTCCATGTAGTGCATGTCGTGCTCGGAAAGATTGGTGATATAAAAATCTTTGTGTTTTTTTGCAGCTTCTCTGGCTGTACTCAAAAGCACTCTAAACCCCTGTCCTCGCATCAGTTTGATTTGGGACATATCCAAAACAAATCCTCTATCGCTTTTTTTCATCTCACCTTCGACCAGATTGCGGAATTCTGAGTCGTTTAGATAGTTAACTTCACTACCGTTTTTAAGCTTGGGTACAAAGACCGGCAGATCGGGTAGCTGTTCAACCTTTTCTTTCATTTGAGGCGATTGTAACACAACAACAAACTTTTACCTTTTTGCAACGGTTTTATAACCCATTACATACTCATAAATAACCGACCAGCAAGCACCTGTCGCAAATGCAAACAGTATTTCTTCCAAAGGAACTTTACCCCAATAAACCCCAATTAAATTTTTGTGTGAATAAACCGCGGAAACATATTCCGGATAAAGAATGTTAAAAAAGGCAAATAGTCCAAAATACAACAAAGCAAATAGTCCGCCCGCAGAAACAGATTGAACAAGTAAGTCTTTACGCCTTTTTATCATATAAATTGCGGGGAGAGCCCCAGCGGCAATCAGATTGTATATAGAATGCGACGGGAATGTTTTTTCCAAAACAGCCAAAAGCACTGCGGCAAACACGTAAGGGGCCAAATGCAAGACATTCCTGGGTTTACCTTTTTTGATTTTGACTTCCTTTTTGTTTTCCAAAAATTCAAATAGAACTGCCGCGATACCGCCGACGAAGAAAGTGAAAAGCAAATCTTCTATGCCGATTCCAGCAAATCCGATTAAACCAAACATATATGGCGGGTTCCAATATTCGGGAATAAAATAAGGTGCCGTTATTGCAAAAGGGAGAGCCAAAAGACCACCCCAATATAGTTCGCGACGAAGATCTTTGCGCAACAAAAAAATGAGCAAGTAAACCAGACCTAAAATTAGACTGCCCACAAGGTAGCCACTTTTAAGGTCCATATTTAAATTTAACACACAAAACGGGAGATTTGATATTTACAAAACCCGATATATAATTGCGGTATGAAAGAGAACTTGGAAGTAACAAATTGGGGCGAGAGGTTCAAAACTGCCAAAAAAGATTTGGTTGGCGAAATAAAAAGAAACTTCAAAAGGGGTCACAAAAATACTTCTGTTGTGATCCGTGTAGTTTCCAACGAACAGGACGGTGGTTCTCAAGCACTTTGCATAAGCGACAAAGGTGTATGGGAAGGAAAAGTCCAGATGATGGGTTATTCAATCGGTAAAAATCCAAGAATAGAAGATTTGATCAGAGAATATGCAGATATTAAAGATCAAACCTTTTCCGCTTTGTTTTTTAGTGAGCAAGACGAAGAAGCAGTAGCATTAAAACAGGAAAGGTATATATCTGAAAACAAAGAAAAACTTCTGCAAGGACTTGTCTCCGAAATGGAAGCAAGGATAGCAGAGCTAAGGCAATAAATTTTCTCCACAAAAAACTCCCTACCGGGTTTATTGGGTAGGGAGCAAAACTCACGAAAAAACCGAATATATCCGCGCCAGCGCTGATTCGATAATTACGGTCTGGTTATCTTCCGTCACACCGTTTGCAGCCAGGAACATTGTTCCTGTAAACGAGATTCCGTTTATAAC
Organism: uncultured Gammaproteobacteria bacterium; assembly: GCA_964599625.1. Taxonomy (GTDB): domain Bacteria; phylum Patescibacteriota; class Microgenomatia; order UBA8517; family UBA8517; genus CAZRGC01. The sequence continues at coordinate 31,112 of CAZRGC010000006.1, read as the reverse complement.
TGCTTCCACTTCTGTGGGATTTATCGAATAGACATAATCATCTTCGAACTGCGGTTTGTATTCGTCCGTGTGTCCCGGATTCAAGACGTCCACAAAGCCCAGAATGTCGGCAATTCGTGCTTCGTCGTCCTCTGTTAAATCGGCGCTGCGTCCGCTTCCCACAACTTCCATATGAATGAGCGACATCATGAAGCTGTGAACAGAAAACTCCGACAAGAGAATTCCAAAGTATGGATATTTCTCGTGAACTTTTTGGAACCAGGCTACAACCTCGGGAATCATTGGAAGCGACCTGGGATCAGTGTCGTAACCCGAAATAGTCATACTCCAAGGGCCAAAGTTTCCTGTTTCTTTGAGTTCCGCCTCGGAAAAAGTAACAATCATGTCGGGAATGCTCAGGTCTCCGTTTAGGATGTGTTCTTTGGGAACGGGTGTAAAGCGCATGGCACTGCCGCTAAACATTGGGAAGGCAAATCTTCCATTCATCCGAACCTCCTTAATTGAATGTGCAAGTAAACTAGTAAAAGCCAGGTATTATTGTATACTATGGGAATCAGTATTCAAACAATACTGTTTATTTGCACCAAGAACATTTCAAAAGAGGCAAAATGGGTCTCAAGATTTTAAAAACCTTAGCTTTGACAACTGTCCTATGGATAATCCTTGTTGGGCCATTAATGCTTGCGTCTTATTTGGAAGCGACAGGGAGGATTCCCGACCTTTCCCAAACAATTGCCCATAACCCAATTTATCTGCTCACTCTTGTTCCGGGGGTGTTACTTTTGATAAAGCGGGCAATAACAGGAAAATTCATTTGAGGCCACGCGGCGGGAAACTTACAAAGTACCCGCCGCTTTTTTTGTGATGTAAAATATGAAAATGAATAAAAACAGGTTCTCCACAATTGACGAATATATTTCACAGTTCCCAAAGAGTACTGCCGAAATTTTGAGGAAAGTGAGAAAAGTTATCCGAGAGACTGCACCCGAGGCTGCAGAAACAATAAGCTACCAAATCCCCACATTCAAGCTTAAAGAAAATCTGGTCCACTTTGCTGGATACGAACATCATATTGGTTTCTATCCCGGAGGAGCTGCGCTTGAATCGTTTAAAGACCAGATACAAAAATACAAACACGCAAAGGGATCTGTACAATTTCCTCTGTCGGAACCAATTCCTTATGAGCTGATCAAAAAAATTACGAAATTCAGACTGGAAAAGGTAAAAGATAAATTCGCCATCTCCTGATATATAATCGCAGGGTGCGTGAACTTAAAGAAAAAGAAATTGCGGTACAAATTTGGAGTAAAGATTATCCCGAAGGAGACATAAAACCTCAGGTTGAGAAAGTTGCTTCTGTATTTAAAGAACGTGGACTAAATATTACTGAAGTCGAAGGCCCAACTTACCACATCCCAGATTATTTCTCAGCAATGTTTGGTTTTATGGCAGGCTGGATTTTGTACATAGCTGACGAAGACCCGGTAGAACTCAAAAAGATTGCAATGGAGTTGGAAGTCGTAGACGGAAACAGGGTCTTGGACATCGACATCTATCTTGATTACTTCACAACAATTCATCGAAAAGATTTAGAGTAGATGCTCTTTGTTGAGTCTTTGGAAAAGTGAGTATTTTCCACGTTTGAGAAGAGTTGCAGAATTTTCCTTGGTAACAAGTTCATATTTGTAGTTTCCCTCAACTTCCGTCACCACATAGCAGGGGTTTTTCTCACTGAAAGGAATTACTTTGTCTTCCGTGTCTATCCATGCGGAAGTTGCTGTTAAGTTTGTATTATATTCCTCGGCAAATTGTATAAAAGTGAATCCGGCAGGAAATTTTGTTTCTTCCGCAGCAACCAATACCACGTCATCTTTAAACTGTTCCGGAATCTTGGGAAAAACAGTCAGAAGTGCCAGATCTAAATCCCCCGCTGAAAGGTAAGACCTCGTCCGTCTGGCCATGGCAACAACAGAAGACTCGGCAGTTATTTCCTTGGGCAGATCGGACCAATTTGAACCCTTTTCCATATTTATATACAAATTCTAGATCTTGATTTGATTTTTTGCAAAATTAGCCTAGAATTACACCATGAAAGAATTTGGCAAAGAGGCTCCTTGGGTTGTCCCTGAGCACGATTTTCACTTCAATCCCGATGCAGACACGCTTGATGTGATTATTCACGGTTCGTCAAAGGGTAAAGATTCTCCACTTATCCAAAAAATTTTCGCAAGAGCACAAACCGAAGGTCACAGTGTGGTTGCCATTAACCTTCCATACATAACAAATCATACATATCCGTCATATGACCTTTCCGAAGAGGTTACGGCACTCGGAATGATTTTGGTTCACACAGCTTTCGACAGGTACAAAAAAGTCCGTCTTATCGGCAAATCTCTAGGTGGAGTGGTGGCATCCGAGTATTCAAAACGACTTATGGAGGAGCACAAATCGAAATTTGACATAGTTGTTTTGGGTTATGACACGGGAAGTATTGATCTTCGGGATTTCAGGGGTGAAATTACAGTAATTCAAGGCAGCAAAGACGGATTTGGAAATGTTACAAAGGTAGCAAAAGATTTGGAAGGGTCAGTAGCTTCCAAAATCAACCTGGTTAATATTGAGGGGGCAGACCACAGCTACCGCGTTCCAAGAACAAAAAATTATAAATTTGAAGATCAGGCTGTAGATGCAGTTTTTGCTTCCAAATAGTCAAAAACCTTCCTTATTCCCGCTTTTGTTTCATCGCTGATATTTAGGCTGTCCAGTTCGTCTTTTGTAATCCATTTAAATTCTTTGTGCTCACCGCTAAGTTCAACATCTTTTTGAGTAACTTCTTCGACGGCAAAAATTAGTTGAGTAAAATCTCTTGTTTCTTCTGGCTTCTCAACGACAAAATTAAAAGTAAAGACAACATCTAGCGGTTTAACCTCAAGCTGAGTTTCCTCTCTCACTTCCCTAGTCACTGCATCAGTAACAGATTCCAAAGGTTCTTTTTTGCCACTCGGGAGCTCCCAAAGTCCTGGATAAGAATCGTCATCCAAGGCTCTTTGAACAACTAAAATTTTACCTTCCCTAACAACGGCACCTGCGGTTGTGACCTTGTTTACTACATTTTTCATTCACAAAATTTTAGCATAGTTTTAGTTGATTTTTGAGCACAAAAATGATAGACTTATAGTATGTCAGGGCGAGAACACCTTAGACTTGGGTATATGGAAACTGAGGTTGCGGGATTGCCCGAACTCAAATGCGCCTTCACCCCAGGTTCCAAAACTTTGGACATACTTTTGCACGGTTTAAAAGTAGGAATGGACTCCAGTCTTATCTCTAAAGTTTTTGATCGTTCTATTGCAGAAGGCAATTCTATCGTAGCCTTTAATTTCCCATACTTTTCACGAAACGAAAAAAATACCTCTGGGGCAGACCTTCACGAGGAGTTGGAGGCAGTTAGGCAAGTTCTCAAGTTTTCTAGAAGCAGTGAGTTTTCCGAAATTAGGCTTATTGGCAAGTCACTCGGGGGAATAGTGGCCGGAGAGTTTCTTAAGACATTATCCGAAAGCGAACAAAAAAGATTTAAGGTTGTTGTTTTGGGTTATGACACAGGAGATATCGACCTTTCAACATTTACAGGAGAAATAACCGTAGTTCAAGGAAGTGAAGACGACCATGGTACATACGCTCAAGTTATGACAGACTTGTCCACTTCCAAAGCCTCAAAAGTAAATTATGTAAACATTCAAGGAGGGGACCATAGCTATAGAGACACGGCAGACAAAACGCTTAGTCACGAAGATGAAGCCGTTGAAGCTGTATTTAATTTACCTTTTTAATCCTTCGTATTCCTTTAGTGCAATATTTAAGACCTGATCTTCTGTCATGTTGGTTGTGTCAACAATTGTGGATCCAAAGACTCTTTTGGCGTTTTCAATAATAAAAGCCTCCATGTCAAGAAACCTGTTTGGATCGCTCAAAATCATTGTATCGTCCTTGGAAACCACTTCAGGATGCTCTACCATGCGTATTTTAAGTCGTTCTTTGCGTTTATCAATACTAGCAGTCAAAAGCACTGACATATCAAATTTGGGATGTTCGTCCAATATATCTTTAAACAATGAGGGAAGCCTTGGCGTTCTGGCAACTGAATGAAAAGCGAATGACCTGAGAACAATCGTTGAATCCTGAATTGTTGGCATTTCAGGCCATGCAAATGTTCTAATGTCTCCCAAAAGTGCTGCGTAGTAAAGCGTACCTATAACTTCATCGTCGTATAACTCCTCAATTCTTATTTTGTCCGCCAATGGTTGAATGTGATTTACCGAATTTATTCTGTTTCTTTGCACGTTCCACTCTCCGCCGGTTGCGGCCCTAAACTTTTTGGAGAGAGTAGATTTACCTGCCAAATCCAAACCCTCAAAATGTACATACGGCGCTCTTTCCATATTTATTTATTTCCGTCTGTAAAACCAATCTGAAATATTTTCCATTGCTTGTGCGTTTCAACAACTACTTTTTCTCTTTTCTCTAGGTCAAAAAATACAACGTGGAAGTTGTAGTGATCCACAAGTGCCAATAGGTTTTCTGCAACCGGGTATGTATTTTGAAGCCAAGTCCTATCGTCGGTACCGGTTTTGATAACACCCTGAATTGAATGTGTTTGCCTATAATCGGAATCAAGAATGTCGATCAAGCCGGTTGTAGGGCTTGTAATAACATACTTTTTCTTATCTCCGCCAAAACCATAAAAGCCATGAGGCCTGGCAAGACCGTTTTTGACAATCTGAGTCGTACCGGCAACTTTATCGATAATTACTGCATCTCCTGTTTGAAAAATAGTTGCAGCTATTTTGTCAGTTTTGCCGTCAAGATATGTGGCAGAGTTGATGTGAGTTGTTTGAGACTTTGTGGCAATATCCAATGGACCAAAATCTGTTCCGTCATCCAAAACTCTGACTTTATCACCCGACGGGACCAACCCTCCTGCCAACATCTTTCTTGTAACAACCTTTGTACCATCTGGAGCAGTGTCGTATCCATTTTCGGGACCATGCCACATCCATGTAAGTTTTAGGTCTGGATAAGAAAACTCCAAAAGCGAATCAGTTCCTGAAGCTGATACCAAAATCCTGGATCCGTCAGAGGAAAAGTCTACAAACTTTACATCATTAAAAAGCTCGTGTTTGAGAATCCTCACACCTTTTTTCGAAACAACTTCAATCTGCGAACCGTTACACGTTACCATGTCACCGTTATGCATTGTTGTACCTGCGTACTCGGTGTTTATTTTGAGACTTTCCGGATAACGGGCTGTTGTGATTCCGGAAACAAAGTCGTCAACTGTGTCAAAAAGAAGCACCTGACCATACATTGGCTTGGGAAAATCAGGTTCAATTTTTTGGTAATCTCTTATTCTGTACCACTTTGCCAAGTCCTCAAATCTTGCTGTAGACAAAGAAATATAGACCTTCTTGTCCATGTATGGAACCAAAAGATCTTTGGAATCCTTGAACTCATTTAAATCCAATCTTACTGTTTGTTCTTGTTCGATACCTGTTTCTTTTCTCATATTATTTAGTGAATGGAATATTGACCAAAGGATTCTTGCCTGCTTTTCGGAGGACCGCTGATTTATAAGATGCATACAAAAGCATGGTTCCCCTTTTATGATCCAAAAAGTCTGAAGAAACACCGGTTCCGTTTTGCAAAGCACCCACAAATTCCAATACACATTTTCTGCGCGCATCCTCCTGGTGACCCCTGGATTTGCCTTCCATAATGTTTACCCCAACATCATTTATTGTGAACTTTTCGTAATTTTTCCATTCTGGGAACATCTTGTCGTTTCTAAAAACATGTATGTCCAAGTGATACTCTCCACCAACGTCGTAAATTCCATCCAGATTGTTTGGATCGACTTCTCTGCCCTGGTAAGAAATATAAGAAATAGCCTGGAACGGACCTTGTTCAATATAATGACTTTCGTGCCGTACCCTTCCATTTCCTTTATAAAGATCGCGTCCTTGAGCACTTGCCCAGTTTCTTTGTGCAAACCCGTTATGAACAAGGTTTGTGGACCCTAAAGCAATAGTTTTATCATCGTGTTTGTATGCCATAGACAAAAAGGCGTCGATTTCCCCAAAAGACCTGTATTTGACATCAAGTTCATGCTCCGAATACTTGTTGTGGACATCAAAATCAGGAAAAATTTTTCTATAGTCTTCCAGGTTAAGCTGTGCCAAAAAGTCTGAAGGATACAAAAAGTTTGAAAATACATCCACATTGTTAATCTCTTTTCCGGGAACCTCGGTTGCCTCCAAAAGCCACGGAGCAATATCGATTGAGTGGTATCCAGAATGAGAACATTTGCCGTAGCCCTGGCAGTAGGGATGATAAATTTGGTCTACTATCTCAGAAGGCATTCTCCATTGGCCGTCGCTGTGAAAAGACTGTATAGATGTAACAGGGCAGTTTGTTCGATAAAATACCTCGTTTATAAGTTGTCTTATCTTGATAAAGGCAGAGTGAAATCTCCTTTGCGCAGTCAAACTGAAAACAATATTGGGGTTTTTCTTTCTTGCCTCCAAAAATGCTTTTTCAAGGTCTTCGTAATCTTTTCTTATATTTTCAACAGCATGTAGCGAAGTTGAAACGTTTTCGTGTGTAGAAATCGGTTTGTCCATGAGTATACTCAAACCTCTGGAAAGTGCCCATTTTGCATAGCAAACATGTGCCAGTGGTTCTGTGGCGATTATCACACCATCAATATTCTTTTCTTTCACGATCAAATCAAGTTTTTTGGCCAGATCGCCGCCAAGATCAAAACACTCTTTACCCGGTTTTTTGATATAAGTAACGTCGCACGGAGGATATCCTTTTTCTGCAAAGTAATTTTCTATGTCTTCCTTTTTTGATTCAAGTTCGATAACGTGTGCTATTCTGAAGTTTTCGGCCGCACCGTCCCTAGCCGCTACGGGGTAGTATATCCGTTTAGCGTGTGGTCCTAAACCGATAAGGAGTAGGTTTACCATAATGTACAAGGATTGTACATCCACTGGCTAAAATATGTCAATAGTGATATAATACAGGCATGAAGATTCACTTTGGTGGGTCAAGTATCGGGCTAAAAAAGCTTCGGTCCGAGTACTTAGCTATCAGGGACTCTATTAGAAAGCTTCACAAACCAATAGTCCGTGATTGGCTTAGCCCAGAAAACATAGACAAAAAAATTAGCAGTGAGGAGGCTTATGCAGAAACCGAAAAGGCTATCGCAAAGGCCGAGGCTGTAATCCTTGAGGCCAGCTTTGACACATCCTCGATCGGTAAACAGCTAATGCTTGCACTGGAACTTGAACTCCCAGTATTAATTCTCACCTACGAAAACATGGATCCTGAGTCCAATTTGGAGAAATTTTTGGACAAAAAAGATGCACAACTTGTGAAGAAAGTCACCTACAACGACGGTAGTCTTATTAAAACAATAAACGACTTCTTAGTTTGGGCAGAAAAAAATACAAAAATGGTGAGGTTTAATTTGGAAATCGAAAGAAAGCTGGACAACTACCTTAAAGATAAAGCCCGTCTAAACGGGTCCAGTAAGGCTAAAGAGATTAGGGAACTTATCTTGGAAGATATGCAAAAATCCCAAAAAACCGGGTAAAACGATCAAACTTCTTCAGAATTATACTTGGTTAGCTTCAAATCAAAATCCCCTAACCCATCCTGGTGCCTATAAGCTGTAATTTTCAGGTTTTGAGGTTTATCTTTCTTTTCCAAGTACAAAAACTCGTCTTCCGAGAGTTGGTGGATGGCAATTCTTGAGGAAAGCATAACTATATGATGACTCACCGCCAATACGTTTTTGCCGACAAATTTGGGCAGCTCACTTCTCATAAAAGAAGTAACACGCGCAACCACGTCCAGTACACTCTCACCCATTGGAAATCTGTACGCAAACCTGCCCGTTTTCTTACGTTTTTGTTTTTCCTCAGGATTTAATACATTAAAAACTTTTGTATCAAAAAAACCGCCTGCAAGACCGTAGCTTTGCTCTACAATTCTTGGCTCGCTCACAACCTGTACGTTTGATATTTCTGGCCAAACACTTTTTATAAGATCAAACGACTCTTTGGTTCTTATCATTGGCGAAACATAAATAACGTCAGGAAACGGTACCACTTTTTTAATTTGTGCGGCTAAGTTTATGGCAGCTTTGTCAGGCGGAACGATGTGGGAATCAGGATCTGCGGCACCATGGGAATACAATGTGTGTACTTCCAAAGCCAAGGCTTTTGTGCGCTCAGACTCCCAATCTTTTTCATATTCCCTTTCAAATTCATGATACAGGGGGGTGTTTTTCTTTTCGGTTTTGAACCGGTTCCAAGTGGACTCGGCATGGCGGACAAAAGACAAAGTTTCAGGATTTTTCATAATTTGACTATGGGATAGTATAACTTAGACTTACATTGAAGACAACTATAAGTCTTCGCGATTATTCTCCCTCCAAGCTTTTCTGGATGCCCTACCAATGTTGGGAGGGAATTTTTTTGGAAGATTTTTCCTGTATTCAACAAACGCCGCTTTGGCACGTTTCCAGTCTTTGCCGTCGGCAGATTTGGTCCAAGAACGCATAACTGCCAGTTTGAGTCCGTCAATTTGGATGGATGTGTCTCCCCTGTCAAATGCCGCTTTGATTTGGGCACGTTGTTTTGTGTCTATTGGGGAAACTATTGTTCCTTCAAAAATTGTCTCTTTGCTTTGTGGGTCAGAAACACTATCCAAAACAACACCGGATGGTTTTCCCAAAAACTTTATAGGTATGCCGTTTACAAAAATTACTCCGTTTTTTCGAAGGGCTCTTTGCATTCTTCCTGCAAACATATCGCACAGGTACCAGTTTTCATACCAAGGTTTGACTTCTATATCCAAATCTTCCGGAATGTTTGCCAATTTTGCTCTAACTGATTTGGGTACTGCACCAAGTGGCACTTCAGCAAAAATTATAGAAAGAGCTGTTCTAAATTCATCCTTGTGGTTAAGCATCACACTCACCATGTCCCACACAACACTTGTATCCAAATGCCTGGCAATATCAGACGGTTTAAAACCGCGGCGCTCCATTGCATGGGAAACATCGTCCGAATCATTGTAAGACAAAAGGGCTATCAAAAGCTCCAAGCTTTCATTTTTGGGCTTTAGTGTTGCCAGCCTGTCTTTCATTTTGCTTAGCTCGTCCGGCGGAAGTGACTGTGACAACCTGGAGGAAAGCTCGGAAATTGATTTGGTGAACTCTACATCATCTAAAACCTCTCCTTTAAACAATTTTGCGATAAATGATAAAACTGCATTTTGTTCCTGAACAGGTTCGGGCTTAACTTTTGGCAAATTTTGAGGCGTTTCAATTGAAGAAATAGTAACATCGTTAATAAACAACTTGTTCAGGTTTCGCCCCGAAGGACGTTTTCCACCTCTCATTTTTTGTCTTACCTTCAAAGCGATATAATCTGTCATTTCCTGCAAACTGACTGGTGTACCCTGGGTTTTTTGATCATCCATAGCACGTGTTATGACAGTTTGAAGTTCTTTTTTGGTCATATTTTCGGAAATACCGTTACCTAGTAGCATATAAATTCTGTCCGGATGCAAATCCCATGTAGTGTAGGTAATTCCCATAAATGTCGATGTTTGATCAGGTTTCTCATCCACAAGTTTGTGCGTGATTGCATCAAGCACTGTAAGTTTGGGGACATCTACCGAACCGCCCACTATCATCACGTTCCTGGCTTCTCTGGGGTGTCTGACAGTCATCGAGATTGTTACCGCTTGATCGACTCCGTTCAGCACTTTTGAGATGATTCTCATTCCGTCGCGCATTGTTGGAGTTTCCAAAAGTGTTTCTGTTTCTGTATGTATTTTTTCCAAAATCTCTCTGGAGGTTTGCGGATTGGCCTCAGGATCCGGGTCAACATCAATATTAGCCATCACGACTCCGCGCCCGCCAGCAACTTTAAATGATTCGGCCAGATCCAAAGGGCGTCCGCCAATATGGGGATTTGCAAGAGTTTTAGAAGCCACATTAAATCCGTCTGTTACAAATATTCGTTCCTTGCCCTCGTTTTCTTTTGCCATGAGGATATTATATTCCAAATATTTATACGAACAAATCCGCATGTTAATTAGCTTATTTTGCACCCCATAATCTTAAAAGGTATATAATACCGCCATGGAAAAAGAAGAATTTGATGCCTGGATGGAAGCATACGAGGCAGTTAAGGCCGAAATGCCTACCGAATCAGGGTCGCGCTATATACATAGATTGCGAACTGCTGAGGTGGTGGACCAGATTGATTCCATGAATCCCAGCGCACTTTTTTTGGGAGCAGATCCCAAAACCAACGAAGCAGTAACAGTGGACATTGACCAAAACAATTTGGGTGCAATTTTAATCACTGCCGACTCACAAGAGGACAGGATTGACCTCGTTACATCCATGGCGACCGGTTTAAGACTTCTACAACAGCCGGAGGAAGTTTCTTACGGTCTTATGACAAAAGATAAAAAAAGATGGGATATCCCAAAAACTCCACATCAGGTTGGCTTTTATGCTTATTATGAAAATGGCGCTTCTGATTTTGTTCTTTCAATTGCAAGTTGGGCCCATTCGAAGAAAAAAAACAAACAAAGGGTGTTTTTGTTTGTTGATAACCTTTTTGAGGCTGTGGAAGGCAGTGAATTTGATACTAACCAAAACTTGAGATGGCTTTTGCTCCGCGGGCCGGCTAGAGGCGTCTACCCTGTTGTGACAATGGATCCCAAAACCAAGTACGATATTGCACCATGGCTTGATGTGTTTGGAACCAACATCGACAAAACCGGCAAAGACACATTTAGATTGTCTGTAAGAGGAAACAGTTTGGATTTTACAAAAACTACTTAGAAGTCTTACTTCCTACCCACAAATATATTCCCAAAGCAGGAACTACGTATGGGAAAATCCCATACAAAAAATCACTTATAGAGTGGGCCTGCCTGTCCACAGTTGTCACCACACTCGCACAGTAGGCAAAAACCAAAACAACAGTCACGTAACCTTGCCACTTTCTTGGAATATAAAACCAACCCTTTTCTTTAAACCATTTTTTGCTCATGCTTATACCTTCTTGATTGATTTAAGAATTGAATCAATTTCCTGAACCATTGCAGATGTGCCACCACTCCCCGGCACTTCCACAGAAATATGGCCAAAGCTTGTGGGTGCAGACCAATTTTCCGACTGGAACTCGCAAACTGTAGAGCTTGTATTCACGCCGCTAGTGCCCTTTCTGAGTTTCTCACCGGATGCAGTTGTAATGTCAACAAAGGAGTCATAGGTAGATGTTGGCCCTTCAACCTTTGGCATTCCGGGGTATAAACAAATTGCCCCACCAGTTGGAGCTTGGTAAATTGTCACTTTGTACCCTGTTTTGGAAAGTATAAGTCGGTCAATTTGCACATTGGGATCGGGAGAGTATTCTTTTTTACTTTCCCATCCTGCAGGAAGTGTCACTGAATACTTTTTGAAAACCAAAATTCCCCCGGCTGTTACTTCGGAGGCGGTCTGTGGTTCAACTGTGGAGACCGGCACACTTGTTGCAGAAACAGGTGTTGCGGTGGCATCAGGAGTTGCTGAAGATGTTACGTTTGAGGTCTTGGGAATACCCTTAAAGTAAAACGCCGCACCTGCAAAAACTAAAACAGCCGTAATGAGAATAATTACCAGATATTTCACATTTTTATTTTAACAAAAGCCCGGCCCGGTTGACAATTTTTTGTATTGAAATAAAATCGCTTTATGGCAACAATCTCCAGAGAACTCGCAGATAGACTGTTGGCAGGAAATGGAAAAACAAAAGAAGGGTCCGCAGGGTACGTTCTTGTAAGATATCAAAATAGAAACAAATACGATGTCCCGGGCGCGGATTTATATGATCCCGATGCCAAAATAAATGTCTTTGATTACGCAATTTTTCGTTCCAAAAGAGCATATGAACAATTTATGGAAAGCGACAGCGTCGGTGGCGTGGACGTTCTCTGGGCAAGCGAAAAATTTAAAAAGGATGAACTGAAACGCGAGGAAGCCGAGTTGGAATCCGAATTCGAAAGTTTTGTTCCTATCCTGCACGATCTTCAATTTACAAAACCCGGAAGAAGAGAAAGATGAATTAATACAAAGCGCGTTTATTCCCCTTGAAATCAGTAAATCCTGAATCATAATCCACATTCCAAGCACCACCTTCGGGTAGTGGTATTTTCCCGTAGGCCCCCGGGGCGTCAACCACAAACCTGACTGTTGCGGCAACACCTGACAAAAGTGGGCGAAGTGTAGAAACTAATTTAATGGTTTCTTCCATAGGAACAGTTAAATGAGTTGCCCAATAAACAGGATCATTTTGGTATACGTAATATGGGCGAATTCCTTCTTTGGCCATTTTGTTAAAAAGTGTCGCCAAAGTTTTTACATCATCGTTAACACCCTTTAAAAGCACCGTCTGACTCATGACTGTGGCATCACAATCTCGTCTGAAACGATCAAGAACATAAAGCGCTTCGGGGGTAAGCTCCGCAGGATGATTGATATGAATCATCATGTAGGGTTTCCGCAATTGTCTAACTGCGTCAAAATGATTTTCTCTGATTGCGACAGGGTTATGAATGGGAACTCGTGTGCCAATGCGTACAATATCCAATTTCCCCGCATCCTGAATTTGTCTGAGATTTCCCAAAACATATTTTAGTTTTTCAGGTTTTATTGTTAGAGGATCACCACCAGAAAGAATAATTTCGTTAAGACCCGGCTCTTTCCAAATAAAATTAAGTGTCTGAGCAATCTGCTCGTCGGACAAATGTGGTGTATGAGAAAGTGCACCCGTTCTTATTCCTTCCATTCCTGCGGGTATTCCCACTTCCCTTCCCCTGGTGCAAAAACGGCAGTAAGCGGCACAATTGCGAGTAATTGTCCAAAGCGCGCGTCCCGGATGAAGTACTCCATTTTCCACTCTCGCCTTGTATTTGTAAACAAGTCCGGGAGCATCAGGAATCTCATGGGCATCTTCCAAAAGCGAATCGGTTGCTTCCCCTTTAAACTCATCGGCTTCCAAATCAGGCTGTGCAACAAACTGAAGTCCCAACGGTCCTTTGGCCCCTCCTGTGGATTCAATTAATTTGACTAAGTAAGGAGGAATTACTTCTGGAAGACCTCCGTGCGGAAGCATTACATCCGTCCCTCTGGGGCGGATTTTTTGAAACTCCACGGTCATTAACAATGAGATTAGTAAAACATATGTGTTATGTCAAACTTATATGTTCGATATCGTGAAGATTAGGGGGTGGCACTTCCAATTATAACAACAACATCCGTTTTTGCTGACGCATCAAGTGTTTTGGAAGTTCCAACTTTGTATTTAGCAGAAAGTGCAGTGGTCATTTTGGTTATATATTCAGCCGGGACTGTGGACTTTGCTTGAATCACAGTGTCTGTATAATCGTAGTTATCGGCGTTGCCCGTTGTTGTCACTTTAAACCCTGCTTTGGTAAGTGTGTCTTTTGCCGTTCCTGCGACCCCAGGAATTCCAACACCGTTTTGGACAGTGACGGTGTATTTTGTGAGATCCAATTTTCCAACTGGGGTAGCAGATGCAGATGCGGAGGGTGCTACCGATGCTTCAACTGTGGCAACCGGAGTTTCTGTTGGCAAAGCGGTGCTTACATTCTTTTGGTAAAAATACACGCCCCCAAGAATTGCGCCCAAAATCAAAACACCCGGAATCAAAATAATCATTGGGGAAGGCATACGTGTCTGCATCATTGGTTGCGGGGGTGGTGCAACTGCCGGCCCTGCGGAAGATGCGGGATTAACCACCTTTTCTGCCGCTTCTACAATTTCTTCTTGGACTTCAACAGATTTATCAACCGATTCTGCAATTTCTTCAGTAATATTTTGGAGTTCTTCAACTTTTTCTTTGACTTCTTCCAATGGTTCTGCAATTTCGGGAGGTGTTATGTGTTCTACTGATGTCTGTTCTTGAGCAGATGTTTGCCCTTCCGCTTCATCTTTGGGGGGTGGTCCGCCAACTTCTTCTACTACCATTCTTCTTCTGTCTTTTCCTTTGTCGTTGGGCATATAAATTTATTGAATATATAAAACTAATTTAGTATATACTCCTCTTACTCGAATTTGCAATTCTCATAAAGTTATGCCAATTTCACCTGAACTAAAACACATTCCAGGCATCGCGCTAACTTTTACAAAAGCGGGACTCACCACTGAAATAATTTCGGATCTTATTGTGGGCAACAAAGTCCGAAACCTGGCCAGAGATGCTTCCCGACTGGTTCAAGAATATGCAAAATCTGTAAATGTGGAGGTCGAAGGAATTAAAAATGTTCCCGACGGAGGTTTGATAGCATTTAACCATCCTAACAACGACGTTTTGCTTCCTGCAATGTTAAAAGTGATAAATCTTGTAGATATAAATTTCCGAAAAGACATAGTCCTAGTTATTGCTTCAGAAATAATGTTGACTGCAAAGCTTAACGAAAAAACCGCTTTACCCGCATCAATGGCGTTTTTGAAAAGATTCCATGGTATGTATCCTCAAAACATTATTTCAGCCCCCACTGTTCCATCCAGACCTGATTTTGATATGGGGAGGGCAATGGCGGCCAGGAAAGTAATTAAAAATATCCGTGCAGGCAACCTTGTGGCAATATCACCCGAAGGACATGTTGAGCTCAACGAAACAATCTCTCCCAAAAACACATTTCACGAAGGTTCCGGAAGCTTGGCCAGACTAGCAGGAAAAATTGGAAAACCCGTCCTCCCTGTTGGTATTTGGGCCAAAGGAACAAGTAAAGATATACGAGTGCAAATTGGCCAACCTTTTTTGGAAGAAAACCAAAGCGACAAACTTGCAGTGGAAAACATTATGAGTAAAATTGCTGAACTTTTACCTTTGAATTTAAGGGGGCCATTTGCCTAATCTACATGAGCAAAGAGATGGAAAAATTACCCGCAGTGCCGGAGAAGCTTTCAAGTCTTATACAAACATCCACAATAGAAATATACCCGGACAAAAACACACTCTCAATACTGCAAACGGGAATATTGAAAAGTCACAACATAGCAGTGACAGCATCACCAAGTAAACCAATCGAGACAGGAATTGAAATTGCTGTACAACTTGCAGGTTTGGGTTATGACTTAACACCGCATCTTTCCGCAAGAAACATAGAAGATATTTTTCACTTGGAAAAAATTCTGAAGTCATTACAAAACAACAAAATCACAAAAATATTTGTAATTGGCGGCGACCGCAAATCACCTCTGGGGATTTATAAGGAAAGTTTGAGTTTGTTGGATGATATTCAAAATATCGGAATACCATTTGAAAATATTGGAATTGCCGCATATCCCGAGGGTTACGAATTAATTCCAAACAGCACATTAGAGTCTGCACTGATAAAAAAACAGGAATTTGCCAAAAAGAATAACATAAACATGCACATGGTTACTCAGATGTGTTTTTCCCCGGTTACTTTTGAATATTGGCTAAAAATTCAGCGAGAAAAAGGTTTAACACTACCTGTTGTTTATGGGAGCGCAGGCCCTGCACATTTATCTACAATTGCAAGATTCGCAGCAAGAATTGGATTTACCGAAAGCGCAAATTTTCTTAATAAAATAAAATTCGCAAAGGAGATAGCCAAAAACACAGTATTAAGATACGACCCTTTGGATTTTTTGAATAACCTTGAACACCCCGAACTCATAAGCGGCATGAGACTGTTTACATTCAACGATTTGGCAGGGACCGAGAGTTGGATAAAGGACGTTTTGGCCAACAAAAAACCCGGTCAAGGAAATCAATCCCCAACCGGGCCCCATATAAGAACGAAGCAACGAAGTTCCCAATCAACATCTGTCCCCTAATTGACAAGAACGTCCTCGCTTAACTAATTCCCATTTTTGGCAAATTTGGCTGTTGGCGTGAATATCTTGTAGGGTCTGAGCGAAACAGCCGCAGAATAAAGAACTGCGCTTAGCTCAAACATCTCGTCCAATGTATCCACAACATACACATTTTCGCTTTGGACTTCCGAAAGATGTGCCAAAACAAGCCTGCGGGCACGAAGGTTCGCCTTCTCCATTTGGTCGATAACCAATTTCAGAGACTCCTCGTTAGCCTTTTCCAAAACTGGAAGCAAATCCTGAAATCCGCTCATTTCAGCAGACTCCAAGTGTTTGTTCACTGTTTTCCAGGCTCCGTCTTTCACCAGGTTGAATTCTTTTTCTTTGACGATTGGATCAACATAGTTTTCTATCAAAACCACAACACTGCGGTTGCGGTTGACCTCAAGAGCCTGCTTGATGGAAAAGCCTGTTTCTCCGAGCGATCCCCATCCCCATGACTTTGCCAATACCGGAAAAAGGATAATGTCATCATTTTTGAGGTGATGCTTTTCGGTTATGGCCATCTTGGGGTCCCATGTTCCAGGAGGAACTTCGGGGTTGTAGAACCTGACTTTTGGCCTGCATTTTTGATAAGCTGAGATGAACGGTTCTCGCCAGGGTACACCATCACATGTACCAAACAGGCCAACAACTGGCCATCTGGAATATCTTTTTGCCATATAAAACTCCTAATGTGCGAATAATACTATCGGTAAGGACAAGGCTAGATGATACCACCAATAGTAGTTTTTTTCAAATTATGGGATATATCTACTTGGTGAAAGCTTTTTGGAATGATAAAATGTACCTGTCCCCTCAGTTTTTTTACAAAATTTTTGTAAAAATTTTGGGAGGAGTAATGACGGAGCGAAAGGCGTTTGGTATTTATGCCAAATGCCGGTGAGCGAAGTCCATTAGGACGAGGTGGCTGTAGCTCAGCTGGTTAGAGCATCAGATTGTGGATCTGAGGGTCGCGCGTTCGAATCGCGTCAGCCACCCAAAAAGTACTCCATAAACCTTTGTTGATATAATCAAAATTATGAGCGATAAAGATCTTTATTTTGTGGCTGTAAAAGTATTTTTGGAAAAAGACGGTAAGTTTTTGATCCTCAAAGACGGTTTTGGCCAATGGGATATCCCAGGCGGCAGAATTAAAAAAGACGAATTTGAAACACCGCTCGAAGAAGTGGTCGCCCGAAAGATGACCGAGGAACTAGGAGATGGAGTTAAATATAGCTTGGGTAAACCTGTCGTTTTTATGCGCCACGAAAGAGTAGAAAAGTCGCCGGGCAACCCCACAGTCAGAATCTTCGCAGTTGGATATATTGCGACATTGGAGTCAGGAGAAGTAAAAATGACGAGCCACCACACCGAAATGCTTTGGGCTGATACAAAAGATTTTAATCCCGAAGGATACTTCACAGGAGGTTGGTTAAAAGGCGTTAGTGAATATCTAAAGCAAAAAAGAAGCCAGTAAGTCTACATTGAGTTTACGGAATCAAAAACATCTTTAGCTGTTGTCAGTTGCCCAAAAAAGTGTCTGGATTCGTCATCGTTCAGATCAGGTAATACATTTAAAATTAATTTCTTGATTCCCAAATCTACCTTCTTTTTAACTTCTGCCAAAGACGGACTTTCTGTGTACTTCAACGAGGGAGAATAAACAGAAGCTAACAAGTCGTCCAAAATCTGAACTGCAGTTTCCCTGCTTACAGCAGCGCTAGTGTCCAAATAAACTCTAAACTCATCCTGTTCGTCTCTGCCAAGAGCCCCGAGTGGTATTATCTCTGTAGGCCCAAGATCAATCTTTATTGTCAAAGGCCCTGCATCCACAACTTCTCTTTTTCTTATCCAACCTTTGTTTTCGGCAAAAGGATAGTATATTTTATTCATAATTCTTTCTTGGCCCTCAAGAAAATATCTATCGAGGCCTTTTTGGGCTTTATCCAATTCTGTTTTCGCAGCATTACTTGTGGTTATGTCTTCGGGTAGTACACCAAACGAAGCTATTTCTTCAAATTGACTAGGAGTTGCCCTCCTAAAGGAGTCTATGTTGGTAGCCATCATTATGAGTTTTCTGGCGTCGTAATTCTGACCTCCATGCTCAGGTGTAGGATCCATAAGTTTTATAGTTAGTATTATATTACAAATCTTCGGACGCACAGACTTTTATCAAAATGAACGAGAAAGGTTAATTTGTTTTTAGTTCAATACCTACCAATCTCTCGAGTGTGAGTTTTTGACTGCTCACGTCCAGAACTGCGTAAGCACAATCTGCTATACCAAGTACTGACTCATTTAAGATTTCACTGAAAATAACCCTGATTGGACCTCCATGGGTAACAATCCCAATAGTCGGATGGCCAGCAGAATTAGTTATATTTAGAAACACGTTCTTAACTCTTTTCACAAAATCCTCAAATGATTCTGCACCTTCAATCTTGTTTTTGTAGTCCTTGACTTCTTCGGTTAATTGAGGATATTTTAACTTTGCTTCCTCTCTGATCATGCCTGTCAAAACACCATTTTGGTTTCTTTCTTTCAAGTTTTCAAAATTCACAATCTCACAATTAAATTTTGTGTTTAGGATTTTGGCAGTCTCCTGAGCACGAATCAGCGGACTACAAAGGAGAATTTGAATTCCAGAATCTGCCAATTCTCCAGCAAGTTTGTGAACTTGGACTTCCCCCTTGTTGGTCAAATGGTCGTCGTAACTGCCACCATATCTGTTTTCCACATCACCCGTAGTTTGTCCATGTCTGATTAGATAAATTTTCATAGCGATATTTAGACAGATTGGGCTAATAAAACCAAGTGTTTTTCTCCACCTGCGTAATCGACTTCGGAGAAGATAATTTCAAAGCCTGCATTTTTAATCAGTTCTTGATTCTTTTGGGCTCCATAATGACTCCAATACATCTCTGATCCGCAGAAATTATCTTCTTTGCCTTCCCAATCACTTGCTCCCATCGTAATGAGTAGGTATCCACCCGGTTTGAGAAAGGACCTGAACTTTTTCAATAGGTCAGCATGGTTTTCTCTGGGGGTATGAAAAATTGCATAAAAAGAAATAACAGCATTCACCTGATATTCTCCGACTTGTAATTCAGACATATCCCGAACTTCATAACTCGCTTGTGGTACGAAAGATTTAGCCAGCTCTATTTGAGCTTCTGAAATATCGATCCCCTGCACTTTCATACCTTTTGAAATAAGATAGCTATCAATAGGTTTACCCGCACCACAACCTATATCCAATATTTGTGCACCAGGCTGCAAAACTTCCACAAGCTTTGCAAGATGTTTTTCGTTTTTAAATCGATCTCTAAATTCTGTAGAATAATTTTTTGCGGCCAGGTTATAACCTGCTTTTACTTTTTGGTTCATTTTCATATGTAGTAATTATATGCCTTTTCCTGCCGAACACTTTATAAAGTTTTGGCATTTCCGTTGTATTGAGTCATAGAGCAAGTTATTAAGCAACCCACGAGAAAATAAACGAACTTGTACCTCAAAACTAAAGTGTTGTGATATAAAATTGTTGCATCAATGACAAGAGATGATGCTCTCAATAGAAATATTTTGCTTTATCGTTTGCACTTAATCTTTGGGGCAAACGGATTAATGACCACAGTAATTTACTTTTTCTTTACTTTAATAAAAGGACTCAGTCCAGCTCAAGCCTTGTCCATAGTCGGATTATCCATTTTCGCAAAAGCTTTGTCGGAGGTGCCTACTGGTGTTGTTGCAGATAAGTTCTCAAGAAAATTTTCAATACTGACCGGATATACAGTTCTTTTAATTGGCTGGTTGGGAATATGCATAACTAGTGGTTTTTTGCCAATACTTTTATTTTCAGTTTGTTTAGGCATAGGTGGAAGTTTTATATCTGGTGCAGACGACGCACTCTTATACGATAGCTTGAAAGAACTTGGAGAATCTGACAAATTTAAGGCAGTCTACAACTTGTCATCGAGTATCGAGCTTGTTGCGTTTGCTTCTACAATTTTGCTAGGTGGTTTACTCGGTGGAGTCAACTTATATTGGCCAGTACTTGTTAATCTCATGTTTATTACATTATCTGTGGTAATAACATTTTTTTTAGTCGAACCCTCAATATCAAGAAAAGGAGAAAACATTGAACAAACAGGCTATCTCCTTCACACTAAAAGTAGCTTCAAAACAATATTTTCCAAGACAGGAATCGGAAACGGCTTGTTGGGATCATTTCTCTCGCTTGCGTTGACCTTGGCCGTATTCAAGTCAACTAAAAATATACTTTCACCAATATTAAGCCAATATAGTTTCACAATTCCATCTATTGGATTAATAGTTTCTGTGATAATACTAATTAAAGCAATCGGCGGATTTTTAGCCAGCAAAACGAGTAAACCAGGTGATGAAATAAAAGAAGCGTTTGTTGGATTAGGTATCTGTATTATTGGCCTACTTCTGATTGCATTTGTTCAGATACCTCTACTTCAACTGTCAGCTTCTGTGATCACGATAGGTTTTGATAACATAATCACTACAAACTTAAATACGATCATCAACAATAAAATCGAAAGTAGGCAAAGATCGACCATTCTTTCTCTTCACTCGTTATTTGCGAGAACTACTGAAATGATATTTCTTGTTGGTTTTGGATTGGTTATAGACCTTTATTCAATCAACATGGCGTTTCTATTTACAATTGGGTGGCTCGTATTGGCAAGTTTAATATTATTCACGTTTAATAAAGCGAGGATTTCCCCAACCTTTCATCTGATCAAACAATAAGACTGCTTTAAGTATTTGCCATTCACTTTCATTTCTGTCATCATTCCACCAGGTAAGGACATGGGTCACATACTGACCCAAAAAGTATGTCAGAATCAAGAAATCACGACTTTCAACCCAGAGACAGGTCTATCCTACAGCGAGTTTTGGATGAATCGGATAAAGTTAACAATGCGCATCCGGAAATTGCTGCTTCGAGTAAGTCTATTCTAGAAAGAGCTCCAAACGGATTTTATTTGGCAATTGGAGTCGGACAAAATAATGATACTTGGCAGAGCAAAGGTTGGCACACACTAGACAGAGCCCAACAAACAGGTGCCGAGTACATTATGGATGCAAATAAAATGACTGAGGAGTTCGCACCCGGCACACTTGACGCGATTGCTGTCGAAAGAATTCCAATTAACCCTTTTGGAGGTCCACTAAAGAACAGTGCAACCAACGAGATTGCACTAAGCTATGAAGGGCTTTTGAAACAAGCGCATCTATTGCTGAAAAAAGGAGGTAAATTAATTTTGATTGGAGCAGACCTCGGGAAATACGACACCAAATACCATTTCCACAGCGGTGACATGCAAGAACTTTTTAAAAGATATGGCTTCTTGGCTGTATTGGAAACAGACAACAACGAAGATTTTTTGGCAGACGATATGGTTGGGACTACTTGGTATGCTCAAAAGAGTTAACCAACTCGCAACAACACTCACACAAAAAAATGGAAAGTAACGAATATGTCAAAAAAGCGTTGAATGTAATTAAGGCATCCAGAGAAGCCGGTAGCACCAGAACTGATATAAGAGAGCTACTTGGACTTGAGCCCATCAACTTGGCACTTATGGAAACTCTTAACCAAGTTGGCGACGATGAAACCAAGTTTGACGAAGTCTATGAATCAATGCTGCCTATTGCAAAAGCAAGATTGATTGAAGAAACACTAGAGGCTTACGGATTACGTACAAGTTTGACTGTAGACTACAAAAAAATAGTCGATGAGCTCTTGAAAATTGAGGAAAGTGGTGGGCGAAAAGCACACGAACCCAGAACTGTTGCCGGTGAAAGTTTAATAATTACCACACTACTGGCCATTGCATCAAATCCAGATGAAGATTTGAAATCTGACAAAGTTCAACGCTATATAGAAGATAACTACCTAAATATATACGAAGAATTAATTGACTCCCTTAAAAAGGTTCCTCAACAAGTATAAATTACCAAAGCTGTTTATATATTATTGAGACAAAATAAACTTCTTTAGCCGCTCCAAACTATCGTAGTCGTGAATCGAAGTCGGAATTAAGTCTGTTCCAAATTCTTTCAATCTTCCTGTTAAATTTTCCAGAAGTGTGTCGTCGGCCATGTCTGTTTTGGTAACAACAATAATTTCCTTTTTTGTTAGTAAACTTTGATTGAACTCACCCAGTTCTTTTCTGATTGTTTTGTAATCTTTCACCGGATCTTTTGACTCCGAAGAAATACAATGCAAAAGAACCTCTACTTTTTCTATGTGTTTTAGGAATCCTATACCCAACCCCTTTCCACTTGATGCACCTTCTATCAAACCGGGTATATCTGCTATAACTTTATCTTGCAAAACTCCAAGTTCGGGGGAAAGGGTTGTAAAGGAATAATTCGCCGTAAGGGAATGTGCACCTGTGAGTTCGTTTAGAAGACTGCTTTTACCCGAGTTTGGAAGTCCGATGAGTCCAAAGTCTGCTATTAGTTTAAGCGTTAAAATTAAATTTTTAACTTCACCTTTGGTTCCTGGCTGAGAGTATCTGGGCGTATGATTTAAAGAGCTTTTAAATTCTTCGTTCCCCAATCCGCCCATTCCACCCTTGCACAAAAGCACGCGTTTTCCAACATGGACCATGTCCGCAATTTCTTTTCCTGTTTCTTGGTCTACAATAGAAGTGCCAACTGGAAGTTTGATTTCTATATCTTCCCCCTTTTTGCCTGTTTTTCCGTTTTCGCCTCCCCCTCCGCCATTTTCGGCAGCAAATTCATCCTGACTGTTAAACTGATTAAGAAGTTTGAGGTCGGAAACTGCCAAAACATACAGATCTCCACCCCTGCCACCATTGCCCCCGTTGGGACCCTTTTTATTTTTTCGGAAGGATGTTTTTCCACGTCCGCCGTCCCCTCCTTTAAATATAACTTCTGCAGTATCTACAAGCATAGTCCAATTATACTTCTTTGTGGTGCTTAAGGAGTGCCTGACACTTTGGTGTTATCCCATAGGAAACAGCAAAAACCGAACTTTGTTGGTATAATCGGGGCCATGATAGATTATTTGGGAGAATCAAGGAGGTTTGATGTTTCCGGGATAAAACACCCCCGTATCGAAAAATACAAACCCACATTTGAAGGAGCTGGTGGATATCAAATTGTTTACGGCAGCTACCGCTTTCCAGACAGGGTCTTGAAGGTGGACGCCCGGGACCTTTTGTTGTCTATAGATGCAGATTATACAAGCTACAACGACGCAAAAGACCAGGGAGATATTTTGGACAGGGAAGGTAAAAGATTTGAAGACTTAAAAGCTGTTTTTGGAGCAAACCATGTACTCAACCAAAGTGTTCAACTAGTGAAAATGCCCATAAGTAAAGAATATATCAAGGATGTAGCAGAACGCTATGGTGGAAACATTGATATACCGGACATTGATTCGTTCAATGGTGATCAAGTCTGGACAATAGCAATAGTCCAAGAACGCACAGGCTTACTAACAAAACCCGGCCGCTTATCTCTTACGGGAGGATACGCAGAACAAAGACCTATACTCACCGATCATTTTGTAGAATCTTACGGCAGATTAACAAATTCAACTGTCATAGAACCAAAGACGCGTGCAAAAGTGGACCCCAAAGAGCTTTCGATGGTGCAGCAGCACATGCAGGGGGTTATGCAGGAAATGGGAAAGGACGAACTTCTTAAAGTAATTGTTACCGATTTTGTAAAGAAAGCAGTTGAATACACACAAAAAACAGGTGAAATTTTGGACATAGCAGGCAAAGACAATGTTATTTTTTACAAAAATGACGAGGGTGTGTGGACATACAAACTAATTGATGCAATGTTTCCGGCTAACGGACATGCGATTATAAAAGAGGCAAAAGAAGCGTTTGAGAACTTTTCGAAAAACGGCCCTGACTCGGTAGAAAGTGTCGCCAAGGGAATACTTTACAACACAATAAACTATGTAAGAACAATAAACGGTTTGGCAGGAATATTGGGAGTAAGTGAGCGAGTTGATATTTCACCTTCTGAATTCCGTCACGACCCGACGATTTTATTGGACTATTTCAGAGATTAAAAATAATGCAGGAAAGATTACCAACAGGTTTCAAAATAGAAGAAGATAGACTGATCAACATAGCGTCCAAAGAAACCATTTTGATCAGAAACAGGCCACTTGCAGAAATTAACCATAGTTTTAGGGGTTTAATCAAAAAACTTGTTCCTGCATTGATTAGCCTCCATGGAACGGAAAATGTCATGATCTTAGATGTTGGCGGTGGACAAGAATCCAAAGCCTCAAGACAAATATCAGAAATGGGTGTGTTTGTTGCAAATGCCGACTTACTTGCAAGACCTAAAGACAGGTCAAAGAATTTGTCCCCTGTCCCCTCGAGTGTTTTAAATCTTCCGTTTAAATCAGAGTCGTTTCACTTTTTATATACCAGACAGCTACTGCCATATTTTGACAAGGCAAGAAACGACCAAGCCATAAAAGAAATTGCCAGGGTTTCCAAAAAAGGAGCTGTTGCAATAATAGATGAGGAGTTTTATACACATCCAAAATATTTTGACACAGACATAAAATCACTTGAGAAGGCAACCAATTCAAAAATCACACTTTATGATTTGGGTCTATTTTTGGAATTTCCTGAACGAATACAAAAGGTGTTGGGCCCTGGGATGTTTATACCTGGAAAATTTTTGGTAATGCAAAAATTGCCCGTCAACCCTGTTTTAGACAAAATCATCAAATCTGTTCCCACCCAACTTCCTCCATGGAAAACAAGTTGATATACTTCAATTATGGGAAGAGTTGGACTTGTTCTTAGTGGGGGCGGAGCCAGAGGTTTTTTCCACATCGGAGCCCTTATGGCACTCCAAAGGTTGAAAGTGAAAATCGACATGGTATCTGGCTGTTCGATTGGGGCCATGATTGGGACAATGTATGCAAAAGACCCAAACATTAATCTGGAAGAAGTAGTTATTGGAATAAACTTCACAGAGATTGTCAAAGCAATACTTTTGGGAAGAAAACCATCAGACATGCCCGAATTAGTCATGTACATCAAAAAGTTTGTAAAGGCCAACAGGTTTGAAGACCTAGTTATCCCAACCAAATTCAATGCAACAGATCTCAACAATCGAAAAGAAATTGTTTTTGATCAGGGGTTATTGTTTCCCGGACTTATTGCCTCGATGTCTTTGCCGGGTATTTTTAGTCCTATAAAATTCAAAGATACTTATCTTGTAGACGGGGGTGTAATAAACAACATCCCAACATCTTTAATCACTGACGAAGTTGACAGCCTGATTGTGTCTGACATTACAGCACCTATAAAAGAAATCACTGACAAAAGTTCCCCTGCCGACATTTTTATGTCTTCAATAGCATTTTTGCAAAAGCAAAACATAGAGGAGAGAACAAAAACCCCACAAAACAAACCTGTAATCAACTTGGATTTAACAGACACTGAAACGTCTCTTTTGGAATTTAGGCAGCAAAATTCCCAAAAACTTATAATTTTAGGTTACCAATCCGTAATGGATAAAGCCGACCAAATAAAATCTTTATAGACATCAATTCATGTCCGAAGATATCGAAATAATTACACCAAAAGAATACAAAAGGCCCGGAAAATATTTTTCGGACAAGGGAGAATATGAAGTTGTCACTGGTGACAGAGTGGAAAAAGGTAAATTTGAAGTTGATACTTCACTTGCAGAACAGTTAGGTGGCGACTTGGAATGGGAAACGCTACTGAATATATACCAAGAAGGTTTAGTTATAACGGACGACGACGAAGAATTGGCTATCCCTTCGGCCTATAAACCCCAAGGCGAGGTTTTCCGCTTGTGGGACCTGACTCAAGACCCCGACGGCATCCATGCCAAAGTATTGCATCAAACAGTTGTAGATATGGCTAAAAGTAATATACCTGCGAATATCCTTGGTGAAAGGGTGCGGGAACTAAGGAGTGAAATTGCAGAAATTCTTGACAAAGAACCACCAATGCTTAAAAACACAAACGATGGATAAAATTTCCGAAGAAGTTGTTAAAGAAACAATCAGCACTTCAATAGAGACTGCAAAGGGTGACCTTGAGGAAAAAAGGCTCCTTAATATTGCAAAAGGTGTCCTTTCTGAATTAAAAGCAAGTCATCCCAAAAACGAATATCCAAACGGAGACGTATTGGATGAGCTCGGCGAGTATACACATGTCAACAGATGCCTCACTCTGGTACGTTCTATTCAGAACAATAAAAATTTGGCTGTTGGCGTAGGATTTACTGAGGGCGACACATTCTAGCTAAAGTGGCTTTTTTCTTTACAAAGCGGCGAAGGAATAAGAGTAATAAAGGCGGCACAATATAAATTCGATAAAATTGCACTTATGGCCGCACCTGTAGGTTTCGCAAAAGGGCAAAAAGAGGAAAGACTAAATGGAATTGTCGCCTTTTATAAAAAACTTGGTTTCAAGCCCGACAAAGACTCTCAAGATATAAAATATGGTGGAAATGTCCCAATGACCTGGCAATTTAATAAACTTATGGGTGGCAGGCCAATCCCATAATTTTGATATTATTCATCTGTAAATATATAATCAAACCTCAGTTTTCAGTTTTTGCAAGTTAACTTTCAAAAGGAGGCATCATGACAGCCTTATCAATGTCTGAGGAAGCCAAGGCGGTCCGCAAACATACACTCGACATGCTTGCCGAGATCAGACGACCACTTATTTTCCCCAGCCCCTTACGTTACGCAGTGGGAGCGTCGGACATAACCAAGCGCCATGCAGCCAGGTTCCAATCAATTTTGGCTTCTGGGCGCGACAAGCGCATGTCAGAAGACATCCACGACGTGTTTCACCCCAACCCGAATGTCGATATCGTATTTCGCATGGAGGGTGAGAATCCTGTTTACTATTACGCAGGAAATGTGCTCAAATCCACAGAGGCGGAGCTGGGCGAAAACTTTTTCGTCAACGTGCATATCATGCAGAATGCCGGAAGAAACGGTATGTGGGATTGCCAATTTGTTGCACTTCCTCATGGCGACGAAACTGACCCATTGGGACTTGGACCGTCGAACTTGAAACCGGAGCACTCAATGCTTCTGCATTTCATGTTCACACCCGAAGTCCTTGACGGACCGGAACTTTTGGTACGAATGGGTGGATCACAAAATTCCAAAGACCACACCAGATTCCTGACAACTGACATTCGCAACGGGTACACCCATTTTGATTTTGCCTGGGACGGCCTTAAATACGCCGATGTGGAAGCCAATATTCCATACATTCCCGGCATAGCCGAACGCAATAGCACATTCCTGCGAAACCGCGGAGATTTCATCTTTTCGGTGATCGAAGTGGGAGTTGTGGACATTGCCGGCAAAAAACACGGCGTTTATACCGGTTCCGAAAGAATTGTGAGTTTGGCCTGAGTTTACTGGCACAGAAGTAGCATTCTGTGCCATTTTTTTTGGAAAAAACATATAATCTTTAGATATCATGCTCAAAAAACTTCCATTAGATTTTCTTGCAGTACTTACGTTTTATTTCATTAATTACCAAAATAAAATTTGGAATACATATCATTTTGTAGGGATATTTATTTCCTTACCGTCTTTGTTCCTTTGGGTTTTGGCCAGATACCAACTTGGTAAAAGCTTCGCGGTGTTACCAAAAGCAAAAGAGCTTGTAACAACAGGGCTTTATTCCAAAATACGAAATCCTGTTTATGTATTTTCCACACTCTCGCTTTTGGGGCTTATTCTCCCATCATTCAGCGTTTTCCAATATGCAGTTCTGGTGCTAATCACAATTCTTCAGTTTTACAGGTCGCAAAAGGAGAGTGTTGTGTTAGAAAAAAAATTTGGGGAAAGCTACCTGGAGTACAAAAAAGGCACATGGTTTTAGGGTTGACTTCCGAATATTGAAGTAGTATAAATCGTCAATGAAAAGAGAAAGACAAGTTGAGAAAGTAGAAACCCACCCGGCTCACTTTTTTAGAACATTTGGAGAATCCATGGCACTCAGGATGATGTCACCTCAAAGATTTGTTGCCAGTTTACCCGAAAGCCACCTTTTTGTTCATATTGCCGGAGCAGCTTGGGATAGTTTTTATGCTCTGGACAACCCCACCAAAGCCGCAGCTTTTTTGGATATCCTCAAAAGTGATAGATGGGAAAAAGAATGGTTGACAGAAGGAAAGGTAGAACCCAAAAAACAGGCAGAACTTGCAATAGCATTTTTAATGGAAAACGACGGCGTCAAATTTGAACAACAGTCGCGTTTCGTTGAATTTTTGAAAGAAAATGGGATTAGAGTTTCCAAAAAGGCAATCGACAAATACGCCGCCAAGATAAGAAAAAACAACTTGTCTTGAGTCCAGGTGATACAATTACCCCATGTCAAAAGAGTTTCAGATTGAACCCGGAAAAGATGTCCGCACACAGCTTAGGGACTACACAGTTGGCAGACTTGCCGAATACCTGGAAACAGACGCCGAAACAACAGTTTCGGAAGCTCAAATGGAAGCCTATCGTCAAGTTGTAGATGCACTCCCCGACGGAAAAATTAAACTTCTTGCAGAAAAACTCAAAGGTGTACAGGGAGTTTCGTCCAAATTTAACGAAATAATGCTTGGTATGCAGGATAAATCTTGGAAATTAGCCAAGCCAATCGTCACACTCAGAGCACCTCTTGCCGGAGTTGTGCCGTCGGAACCTTTCAGTAAAGTTGCAATCAAGGCAGCCAGACTGGGCGGGCTTTTGGGAGTGAAGGTTGTCACTTCAGCCGTTGCCGGGGGTGAAGCAGTGAAAGAAGGATCAGGAAAACTCAAAAACAGAGTCACGAAATTTTTGGAGGACAGAAAAAAAAAGAAAAAAGACCCTACAACTTCCAATACACCTGAGGAACCATCAGTGGCGGAAGACCCTTAACCTTTGCACTTTTTGCAGTCTCTTCAAAGACTAATCTTGAAATGAACGCTATTGACTGCACATCTCTTGCCGCTTCCCAATCACGTTCTTGTTTTGGTGTAAGTTTTACCCAAATTGGTGGCTGATGGTCCAAAACAGCCTTGCTCCATATTGCCGCAGCCTCGTATGTAATTAGTTTGGGTTCTCTGTCGTTTTCAAATCCTTCCCTTAACACAATTTTCCTTTGGTAATCAAATAATGGGAAATCAATGCCGTCAGCCGAAAAAACTTTGAGAATGTTTCTTGAGTATTTTTCTTTCAAACTCTCAAACATGTTTCCGGTAATTTCGTTGGGGTCTTTGGTTATTGGCGGATATATATCAAAGACTCGCCCGGAAACAAGCCTCACCAAACCCCGTAGGACCATATTGTTCTGATCTGTTTCGCTAACCCGATGCCTGTTCCATTTAAATATCTGATTTATTCCTGAGGCAAACTGTAAACCAAAAAAATCTTTGTCTTTGGGATCGTAAGAAGGTTTGTAATCCAGATTTTCTTTCATTTACGAAAATTTTAGCACAAAAAAAGCGGGGGCTTTAACTTTTGTCAAAGTCCCCCGCTGGTCGCAGGTTAGTGCGGCTGGTCGAAGATTTCGATAAACGGTGCTTGTCTGAGCATGTTCATATACCTGGGAGACGGATCCCCACACAACTGACAAGTATATTTTGCAAAACACTCACGCCCTGTTGTGCAACCGAAATAGTTAAAGCACTCACCCAAGTATTTACAATCGTTTTCGTGATATGTAATTACAAAAGGTGTGCCAATACCTAAATTCGGAATCACAGATTTTTCGCCTGTGAGTGGATTTGTGTAATCTCCACCGCTTAGAATGATATCGAAGTCGTCCGGTCTCATGTTTACACACCCGCCAGTGCTTTTGAGTGGACAACCCGCCTCTCCCGAATCGTTCCAGGGCGCAGGATGAAGATACCAACTTCTGTTCCCAAGCTTCCAACCAAAATTGTGTGAGAAAAAGGTTGTTTCGTAACCACGCGCTGTGGGATACGTTGTTGGCCGGTCCAAAGCTATAAAGTAAAAGCCGTTTGGTGTACCAGAATCACTTCCGCGTACACAGAATGTGGCAATTACCGTAAGTTCTGAGCCGTTTTGATAGTACATGGTCATCGTCTGACTTCCGTACTCATTGAAGTCTTTGGTCATTTTTAACCAATAACCCACATAGTTTATTCCGCCGATCTCCGGTGTTGCCGTAGGTGTAAACGTAGGCAATGGAGTTGGTGTAAATGTGGCAGTTGGCGTAAAAGTGGCTGGGACAACAGAAGGAGTCGATTGTGGCGTTGCAGTGTCCACATTGAGTGGACGGGATATGTTAGTTTGACCACAAGCCGTAAGCAATATCGTTGCCAGGATGAAAAGAGACAGGATTCTCTTCACGGAGGCCTCCTTTTTTGAAAGTTTAATGAGCGAACAAAGCGTATTTTATCAAGCTATAGGACTCTAGTCAAAGCTAAAAATTTACTTTGAATTCGCCTCCGAAGAGATTTATTTCCGAAAACCGTTTTAGGATGTTAACTGCAGAATTTTGACTCACTCCATTTTTGGCATGAATAAACACTGCTCTTTGTCCCGAATCGGCATACTCACCGAAGCTAATAGCAAACAATGGGTCCATAGAAAAGTATGCCTCATGTGAAGCTTCCAACCAGCCTTCTATGTCATCAACCCCGCTTGTTCCTTCGCCGTAGTCCCACTCAAATATTTCCCTATGAAATTTTGTGGCTGTTTCTTTCATTCCGTCGGAAGTAAACGTAACAAAGTCAATTTTTTCACCTCGTTCATCCTGAACAAATCCTGCTGCACAAAAAATGACATTAAATTTTTCTTCCAACACTTCGGACTCTGATAAAGGATAGATTGTGATTCCATCCTCTTCTTTCGAGCTTATGAACTTTCTGACTGCGTCGGACACTTCTCCGTCGTTCCTTTCTGGTAACATGCGCAAATATTAAGGCCAAATGCCATTTTTAGCAAATATGGTTTTGATTAAAAAACAAAAACTGGTAGAATAACCTGTTAAATGAAGGACTTCTTCCAGCGAAATATTGTATTTATAGCAGCAGTCTCAGTAACACTTGTTGTTTTGATTGGGGGCGTATTTCTTTTTAG
>CAZRGC010000005.1:0-166693 GCA_964599625.1 uncultured Gammaproteobacteria bacterium | reverse complement strand
TAGATATATAGAATTTGGCATATTTGCTGGCGGTGAGGGTGGGATTCGAACCCACGGTAAGGAAAATCCCTACATTAGTTTTCAAGACTAACGCCATCGTCCACTCGGCCACCTCACCTCAGGGGTATTGTACCAATTTTTGCAGATTATCTCCTAAAGAAGTTTATTCCCAGCTTTCCAAAGTTGTATTTGCCGCATTTGATTTGTCGGCTTTCAAAATCAAATGCTTTGCTGTGATATTTTGTCCAGTAGTTGTGTTTGTCATAATCTTTGTGAGGTTTTGGAACTTTTGGGGGTTTAGGGCTTGGTGTAGCTAAAGGTGTAACACTTGGATAGGGGGTCGGAGTATTGGTTGGTAAAGGTGTGCCCGCTTCCGGAGAGGGTGTGACTGGCGGTGTCGGAGAGTTGGTTGTTTCTGGGGTCGGTGTGGTGATTGGCGTTGAAGTTGACTCGGGGGGTTGTGTGGATTCAGTTGTTGGAGTTGGTGTTTCTGTTGGTGCGGGTACTCCTGAAGCAGTCGCTGAATTTCTAGGGTCAGAGACGTTCAACAATTCAAAGTCGATACTGTTGTTGTCAGTGTCCTGGTTACTAATTCGCCTTATCGATTGATTTGCGCTTGGGTTTGTGGGGAACGATAACGTTTCTGACTCAAAAGGTGTTCCAAATCCAACTTTATCTTTGACTGTAGTACCTGCATCAGAATAGAGAATAACTACGTTGTCGGAAGTTACTGTGGAACTGGTTGAATACTCTGCGTCAGCTTGAACTGTTTGTGTGTAATTTGGACTCTGAATAAGAAAATAAGAATTAGGCGAAATCGAACCGCTCATAGACGCGATTAGATTGGACTGGGTTCCGGAAGCAACCTTTTTACTTAGCCGGTAACCAGTCAAATTTATCGTCTCTTGTGTGGGATTATAAAGTTCAACAAACTCATCTCCTGCGGTTGCTCCTGAAATTTGAATTTGGGATATTACGACATGGTCGGTTAAGCCGAATGTTTGTCTTGCGTTTGCAAGCGAAACTGCTGAAAAAACTATAAATAGAAACAAAACAACCGGGGTTTTGTTTGTGGGCATTAATTTAATCTATTTTTTGGAAAATATTCAGTCAACTATATCTTTATAATGCAGAACGTGGAGGCCTATGTTTCTTTGCTGCGGAGAGTACAGGAGTTCCTAAAAACTTCGTTTTCAGGATAAACTTCTCCTCCTGTTTCTTTGCTGCGGAGAGTACAGGAGTCGAACCTGTTATCCCTTACGAGAATTGGTTTTCGAAACCAACGCGTTACCGTCCCGCCCACTCTCCATGTGTGCACCCGCCCAGAGTCGAACTGGGATCAAAGGCTCCGCAAGCCTCTACTCTATCCATTAAGCTACGGGTGCGAATCTTCATGAGCAATCGTAGATTAATCGACAAGCTGTTTGCTTATCCATTAAGCTACGGGTGCGAGTTGTTTATTCTAACCCGAGCTGCGGCTACGCCGAAAGCTACGGGTGCGAGTCTTCAAATTAGGGAATTATCTATTTCCGGGGATTTTTTTGGAAACCCACTCCGAAAACTTGTCGAAGTTGGAAGGGTTAACTTCCTCAAAAGGCGCATATGCAGAAGCTTCTTTCTTTATAAACTCCTTATTCTCAGGATTTATAACCAACTCCATTCTTCCGGGAATGCCCACTGTTTCCAAAACCAACATATCGCTGTCAAAGCGCTTTATAAACCAAAAACGAGTAACCAACCCCCAGGGTGTAAGATTCCCAGCCATTTTGACCCCTTTGTTGGTAAGTTTGTATTCTATTTTTTCCGGCTCAACCGTAGAAAGAACGTAATACAAAAAAACCAATGAAATTATTAAAAGTACAGGCATGACACCCTCTGCGAGAAAAAGTATTAGACTGACTATTCCTGCCATTGAAAAAGTGGTTACAAAAAACTGTTTGTCACGTCTTTTAAAAGGTCTTGCTGCAGCTTTCCAAACCAGTAGTTCCTTTTCAGGCTCTTTTCGTATTACCACAGCCTGAGGTTCCTGATTTGTACTTGCTTTTTCATCGCTTTTGGCAGTATCCATGCATCAATATTATACCAGAACCCAAGAAAACCCCAGGCGTAAAACTACCATATCGTCCTCAATAATCAAAGTTTTGACGGTGTTTGGATGAAGCTACTTTGATATAATCAGGCTTCTGGAGGATATGCCGAGCGGCTAAGGCAAAGGTTTGCTAAACCTTGACGGAGCAATCCGTCGGTGGGTTCGACTCCCTCATCCTCCGCAAAAACATGGTCGTAGACCCCTTGTTTGCGCGAAGACTCCTGTGCCCTTAAACACTCTTCATGGAAGTGAAATTTTTGGTATAATAGGCCTCAATGAACAAAACTAATCAACAAATTTTAATCGGAGGAGCTGTAATTATCCGTGACCAAAAAGGCAAAAAACAGTTCATGATTGTCAGACAAAAGGATGAAGGTGACTGGGAAATACCCAAGGTAACTGTGAGAAAAGGTGAATCTTCGGTTAGGGCAGTTATAAGAATGACTGCAGAACAGGCCGGAATGAGCACTAGAGTTTTGGAAGAAGCAGGCAGGTATTCTAGCACCACAGTAGTAAATGCCAAATCTATACCCCAAAAATACTATTATTACTTAATGCTTCAAAAGTCCGGAGCCGCGGATGCAATTGGTTTTCCCGAGTTTCAGTGGTTGGAATTTCCAATGGCAATCAAAAAAATTACCCTTAAAAGAGAAAAAGACATGCTTAAGGCTGGTCGTGATATCTTTAAAGAGTGGGAAAAAGCTCACAAGAAATAACTTCAGATAAAAAAGTGTTTTTGCGCGAATTTTCTTCGGGTGGTGTGGTCTATAAAAAGATAGATGGTGACTTGTTGTGGTTAATTGCAAAGTCTTCGACAAGTAAGCTTTTCCCCAATCCGGTGTGGAGACTCCCGAAAGGGTGGATTGATGACGCAGGAAAAGATATTCCAGGACCAATGGCCAGTGGGAAAGTGAAGGCAACCGAAAAAGCACTCAGAGAGACAGCGATAAGGGAGGTGTCGGAAGAAGCCGGTGTAAATGCAGAAATTGTGTCGAAAATCGGGACTCAAAAATATATTTTTATTCATCCAATACGCGGCAGGATAATGAAATTTGTAACCTTTTACATAATGGAGTGGAAGAGTGATATTCCCGAAGGTTTTGACAATGAAACTTCTGAAATCGCCTGGTTAAAGTATGAAGATGCTAAAAAACAAATCACCTATTCAGCTGAAAAAGATATGCTAACGAAGGCTTCGGAAGTGTTATATTCAAATAACCGAATATAATACGTAATAAACTATTTCTTTTTTACTTCTTTCACATAACCATGTCAATAGTTGAAAGTTTATTTGGGCCCCATATAATGGCATTGAAATGGCTGAAAGACCAATTAGTACAGTTATTAATGAACGACAGTTTTCTTCGGCTGACATACTTCAGAGTTTAGATGTTCAACACAGAAACATAGTTAAAGCAAACGAAAATCTCACTTTGTTACAACCCCATGTGGATATTGGGATTAACGTAACAGGACCAATAAAACTGATACCAGTTGGTGATACTCATCTGTTTTCCAGATACACCAACCTTGATCAAGTCAAAAAGACTTTGGAAATGCTCGAGGGCGACAACAGCTTTGGTTTCATAACTGGAGACTTTATTGAGGGTATGAATCAGGGGATTCCGGATCATCCCGGATCGGTTGAATTGGATTTTGGAAAACAGATAGTGGCGGCGTCTGAGATTCTTAGGCCATATTTTTATGCAGGAAAACTTCTTTGTGCAGTAGATGGTTATTTTGGTCACGAAGGTTGGTCAAGAACAAGGGCGGGTATAGGTGCTGTTGAAATGATGGCAAGAATTATGCCCAAACCTGACCCCAAAGATCCGTTTAACAAAGACAAATGGAAGTATTTGCCTGTAATTATCCAAGGCGGACTTTTGAGACTTCATTTAAACAACGGCAAGGACCCTTATGTAATCAAAATTATGCACGATCCCATGAAAGGCGGCTCCGATACAATCAACCGTCAGGGAAGTCTTAAGCGTGAGTTTTTAGACGAGGACGATGATATGTTTTTGGAGAACGGTGTTCATGCAGACATGTATATCGCCGGACATTTACACCATAGAACCGTTGTTTCAAAGGAAGTTTACTTTGACAGAATGTCCAGGAAAGAGAAAAGTGTAGTGTTTGTTCAAATTGGAGCCTCCAAGGGCACCGAGCTAAACAACTTGGATCCGTTTGGTATAGCCAACGGCAAGGGTGCTGCTTTTGGACCCGGACCTGCGATCATCATCCACCGCAGCAGAGGCGCAGGAAACGGCGACGAAGGTGTCACCAAAGAGTGGGTGGATTATGGATACGACAAGACCAATGAACTTTATGATGTGGCTAAAGTTCTACATCAAGCCGAAGACAGGTTGAATGCAGTGGAAAGACAGAATCTCACAAGTGAGATTATAGGCAGTATCATAGACAGAAACTCTAGAAGTCTACCGGTTTCTGAATTTAATGTAAGAAAAAGCGGCAGATCTCCCAAAGAAAAACCAGGCAGGTCTCCACTTTTTGACGACCTTAGTTGGACAGTTTCCAGAACTAAAGATTTTCCAATACTCGTTTATCTTTTGCAAAACGCCAGGTATGGAAGCGCGAGTCACGATAGCCCTTCTAGCCCTTATAAAAACGTTTTTGCGGAAGTTCTTAAAGAAGCTGCCGAAAACCCATATAAATATGTGTTGGTTATGAGGCACTTTATCGACAAGGGTGTGGCCAGAAGGATCGATAGAAGGTCTATTTTGGAAAGAATGGCCAATGATTTGGGAGTGGTAAGTGAGCAAAACAGACTTTTGGGAATAATGCTTTCTTCTACTTTGTTGGATGACGGTTGGACACGGGATGTAGTAGAAACAAAACACCATTGGGACAAGGTTAAAAGAAAACAGGTTGCAGACAAGATAGTTGACGAAGGTTTTAGGCCTGGGGATATGCTTTATCACAAAAGTGCAGTAAGCGGAGTTCCACTTTATGTCAACGAATCGTTGTTAAGGATGCGCGTTAATCAACAGGATTACTCATTTTTCCTTTTGGATAAACTTGGCAGGAGTGGATCCGAATTCAACATGGTGCAAGGGTTAGTCCAATCCAGGAAAAAGGAACATGTGACAGCCGATATAACAACAGGTGGTCATATGCCTTTGGCTGGATTCTCCGTCTATCCTCCAAGACCCAGAATTTATATGGCCCCAGGAAGTTTTTCTAATTGGGATGCCGGAGGAAAAGGCAACGACAAAAGAGTTGCAGCTGGGGGTCAGGCTGTGATTCTTTTTTCCGACAAGAAATTTATTATTCCAACATCAAACGTGTCGGAAGCCGGAGACATATTTAATGCCCTCATGATGGACAAAGGATTAACCGACGAAGAAAAGCGCAAGCTCGAGAAACGCTCAAGATAACTTTACCCCTGGTCACACTTCCTTGCTATAATACGCTCTAGTGTTTCTGGAGGAGTCACTTAAGTCTACTTTTTGCTCTGCAAAAAGATCTTGGGTGACACCCTTAAAAATAACTGGAGGAGTCACCTAGCGGCTATGGTACACGCTTGGAAAGCGTGCGGGAGCAATCCCTCGCGGGTTCGAGTCCCGCCTCCTCCGCCAAACTTGTGAATCGGGTTCGAGTCCCTGCCTGCCGGCAGGCCGCCTCCTCCGCCTTGCTTCGTCAAAGCGAAGCGACGGCGAGATATATCCGCTAAAAAATGCCTTTCCAATCAATTTGTTCTTCAAGCAAATCTAAAACATTGATATAATCAGATCTTCTGTGGATATTCAGACATCTCTACTAATCGTATTTGGGGTAGTAATTACGGCTTTTTTGGCAGCTGATCTTGGTTACTTCAATAGACGTGCTCACAAAATAGAATTTAAGTCTGCGCTTTATCAAAGCCTTTTTTGGATTGGAGTCTCTATCGTCTTTGCATTTTTAGTGTTTTTGTTTATGGGACGAGATCCGGCGGTTGAGTTTATGAGTGCATATGTAACTGAGAAAATGCTTTCTGTAGACAATCTTTTTGTCATAATGCTTATCTTCAACTTCTTTAAGATAGAGGAAGAGTTTCATCACAAAGTCCTTTTTTGGGGAATAATGGGAGCGATAGTTTTTAGAGGTATTTTTATTCTTGTCGGTTCTTACGTCATCCATCAGTTTGCCTGGATTTTATATGTGTTTGGCGCAATCCTCGTTTATACGGGTATCAAACTTTTTTCCAATAAAAAAGAAGAACATGTAGATTTTGAAAACAGCAAGGTTGTTAAACTGGCAAGAAGATATCTTCCATTTTCAAAAGGTTACCATAGCGGGAAATTTTTGGTTAAAGAAAACGGAAAGATTCATTTCACAATTTTGTTTTTAATTATACTTTTGGTTGAGGCTACTGATATTGTTTTTGCGGTTGACTCAATCCCGGCAGCGTTTGCCATATCGCAAAACCCGTTTATTGTGTTCACCTCAAACATATTTGCAATAATGGGACTCAGGGCCCTATTTTTCCTCCTGGAGAGTGTTCTCCACAGGTTTCACCACCTCCAAAAAGGACTGTCGTTTGTCCTTATGTTTATTGGTGTAAAAATGTTGTTGGGTATTGTACATGTCCATATTAGTTCGCTTACTTCGTTTTTGATTATAGTTTTGGCTTTTGCCTCTTCCATGATTCTTTCGGTGGTATTTCCCAAGAAAATATAATATGCAGATAGTGTTTTTTAATATTTGGCATGGAAAATATATGGAAAAGTTGGCCGAATTTTTCCGCAGCAAAATTTCTGAAACAGATATTTTTTGCTTAACTGAAGTAAACCCGGAGATATTGGAACCACTTAAAGTAATTTTTGATGGTTACGAACTTTTTTACTCTGAAATTACAAACACGGACTACCTTAATGGGGGAGTTGAAGGGCAGGGTATTTTTGTCAAAAAAGGGATCGAAGTCGGCGCTTACAAAAAACATTTTATTTATCCTGTTAACTTTAATGATGCTGGGATTTTGGAGACTGCGATTGTAAAAGTGGACAACAAAGAATTGATGTTGGGAAGTGTTCACGCGATGGCAAAACCCGGCACAAAAAATGA
Source organism: uncultured Gammaproteobacteria bacterium (assembly GCA_964599625.1). GTDB lineage: Bacteria > Patescibacteriota > Microgenomatia > UBA8517 > UBA8517 > CAZRGC01. The sequence goes on along the minus strand of CAZRGC010000005.1, from coordinate 159,540 downwards.
CACACCCCTGCGGATTAAACAAAGCGAAAATATTTTAAACGCTTTCAAGGGTTGGGATGGGCCTGTTGTTTTGGGAGGCGACTTTAACTTAAATCCTGATACGGAAAGTGTTTCTATTTTTGAAAAGGCTGGTTACACCAACCTTATTAAAGAGTACGGGGTTAAAGACACCAGGGGCCCCATTAACCGCGATATTTATAAAGACAGCAAAGAAGGTGTCCAGAACTTCGCCGATTATGTTTTTGTAGATAATAAAGTCAGTATCAAAAGTTTTTCTGTGCCCCAACTGGAAGCATCAGATCACTTACCATTGATTTTAGATATTTCTATAGCAAACTCTTGAATGTCGTCGGCGGTCTTTCTAAATATATATTTATAAGGATTAAACTCAAACGTTATTAAGCCACTAGTCCTTTGAATCTTTGCACCAATCAATCCATCTATGTTTTGGGCGTAGTCTGTTTTTTTGGAACTTGCGACAAACCATCCGGGATAGTAATTTTGATTTATGATAATTGTTTCCATGCCTTTTGCATCCCCTTCAAAGCTAACATTAAAAATAAGACGGTTTGGAGACCAATATTCAAGTTCCAATGTGCCTTTGTCGGACTGTAAGTACCATTCACCTGAGTAGTTGTCCTTTCTGCTCCCGATCACGTTTTTGTAGTTTGTTATGGCATCAGTACATTTGATAATCCCGATATTTTGTTTTATTGCTTGGTATTCGTATGACCAAGGAATATATTCACTTGCAAATTCTTTGTCTTTTGGAACTGCGTCAGGTGAATAGGTGATGTGGCTGTTGGATACAAGACTTTCGCGTTGACGAAAAGTCTCGAGTTGGTTGATGTCCAGGTTGACACTGCTGATTGGAAAAGAGTAGCGAAGGAGTCTGTCTTTGGAAAATGTGTATACATCGCCAAAAAATATCAGCGAAAAAATCAGAAAAAGCAGCAAGGCGTATTGTTTTATGTAAGTTATCTTCAAAACCTCATCTAGTCCCAATCCAGCAAATATCGCCAGGGGAATCAAGAATACAAACCTAAATCTTTGCGCCACCCTGAATGACTCAATAAGTGGTAATTCTTTTATTAAAGCGTAAAGTGAAGGTTCAATTCTTGTACCAACACACATCCAAAGCATAAAAATTAACGAGCCAAGAAGAATTAAATGATCGTTGTCTAGACGTTTTCTTTTTAAGAAAAATACTAAAGACAAAATCAACGGCACAAAGCCTATATACATTGATGTTTCGTCGATGTTGTACTTATATCCATTGGAGTAGCTATTGCTGTGTAAATATTGATCGCGCGAGGTGAGGAAATAAATTATATCTTTAGGGAAATAACCCGAGTTTGCACTAGCATGAGTTTGTTTTTGATAGTTGATAAGTTGAACAGACAACACAAGCTTGGGAAGGGATAAAGTTATGAATAAGATCGTGAACAAGAACAGATTTTTAACAGGTCTAAGGTTTTTAAGGATCAACGACTCAATTACCCAGTAGATTACACAGTAAACCCCAAGAATTAAAGGGATGTGATATTCGAAATAAAAGGCCAATGACATAAAAACACCTGCGGTAATAATGTGTTTTTGGTTTGACTTGGCTTTTTGCAGGAACAATATGACATATGGAGCTAGTGCGATATTTGTGAAAACAACCATTCCGGTTGCTATTGATGCCGAAATTGCTCCATTAAAACAAAACACCATTGAAGCAAAGAAGCTTGCCATTTTTGACAAGCCGTAATCTCTTGAAAGAAAATAGAACCCAAAAAAGCCAATGATCGCAAAAATAATTATTGATACCTTTACGCCATTTAGTGTTCCCAAAATCAAGACAATCAATGTTGTTAAGGAAATAACTGTGTCTTCAGGGTTGCCGAATTGAATCGCCCCACCACATTTGAAAGGGTTCCAGAAAGGAAATTGTCGATATTCCAGTATTGAGACTCTTGTTGCTTTGGTCCAAGATAGAAATTGTTCCCAATCTTGGATGCCTATATTTTCAGGATATTTAAAAAGTGGTGAATAAAATATTGTTGACAAAATGGCAACCGCCAAAAACAGAAATGTAAAAAGTATAAAGTTTGATTTATTCAACATCGATCAATTATAACCGTTAAGTGTTTCATATTTTATTCGGTGCGCTATGTTAAAATCGTTACGACATGACCGATAATCAAGTTGAAGAAGTAAAGTCAAAAATCGATATAGTCACCATAATCGGTGAAAGGATAGACCTCAAAAAAGCAGGGAGAAATTACAAAGCAAGTTGCCCCTTCCATGGCGAAAAGACTGCTTCTTTCATGGTCTCTCCGGAACTCCAGATTTTTAAATGTTTTGGTTGTGCTGAAGGTGGAGATGTTTTTAGTTTTTTGGAAAAGTTTGAAGGTATGGAGTTTTCGGAAGCTCTTAAGTATTTGGCTGAAAGAGTGGGGATAAAACTTATTAATAAAAACTTTTCGCAGGATTCCGAAAAAGAGACTCTGATTAAAATACACGAAGAAACTCTGAAGTTTTACGAATACATGCTCAATAAGCATCCTTTGGGGAAAAAACCTTTGGAATATCTAATGAAGGATCGAGGTTTGTCGGAAGAAACCATAAAACAATTCAGGATGGGTTATTCACCAGATAATTCGCTCATTCTCAGAAGGTTTTTGGTGGAAAGGCATAGGTTTTCACCCACGGCAATAGATAAGTCAGGTATTGCAGTAAGTAGTGGAACAAGATTCTACGATAGATTTTCGGGTAGAGTTACTTTTCCTTTGTTCGATCACCGGGGTAATCCTGTCGGGTTTTCGGGCAGGGTTCTGCCCTGGGGGAGAACAGACACTGCAAAATATATAAACTCACCCGAGACGCAGATATACCACAAGAGTAAGATACTTTTTGGATTAAGTCTGACTCGAGTAAATATCAAAAAGAAAAAAGTAGCAATTGTTGTAGAGGGAGAGTTAGACGCAATATCTTCGTATCAGGCGGGTATAAAAAATATTGTGGCGATCAAAGGCTCCGCTCTCACGGAGGATCAAGTGAGACTTCTTTCCCGATTTGCCGAAAAGTTTGTTTTAGCTTTGGACAGTGACATGGCCGGAGATGCAGCCGCAAGACGTGGAATTGCTGTTGCTGAAAGTATTGGTGTAGAAGTTAAGGTGGCAAAGATCACAGGCTACAAAGACCCTGACGAAGCAGCCCGGGGAAATATCGAAAGTTATAAAAAGGATTTGATAGCAGCCAAGGGTGTTTGGGACTATCTGATAGAGTCAGTTTTTGACAGAAACAATTCGGAAACCGGGGCCGGTAAAGCAAAAATATCAAAAGAAATAACACCCGTTTTGGCTGGAATTGATAATAAGATAGTCCAAGCTCATTATGTTGGAATCGTGGCACAAAAACTTGGTGTACCTGTAGGCGCTGTGGCTGGGGAGGTGGAGAAAATAGCAAAAGGTGAGTCTGTGTCGGCGGTTGTCACCACCGAAGCGGTTGGCAAAAAAACAAGGGACCAAATGCTTGAAGACAGGTTTTTGACGCTTTCTTTTTTGTCTAATCCTTTGAATCTTTTGGATTTGAGTCAGAAATTTTTTGAATCGCCTTTCAATCAAAAAATCGTAGATTATTACAAAAGTCAGCCGAGCAAAAAAAGTGAATTTGACCTTTCGGAGTTTTCCAAAAGTCTGCCACCAGAGCTTTTTTCGGGGTTTTCAGCCCTTGTTTTAGAAGGTGAAAGTGTCTCCGATTCCCCAGATGATCTCAAAAAGGAACTTGATTTAGTTCTAAAAGAGCTTAAAATACTTAAGATTAAGAAGGGGTTAAAGACTCTGGCCGGTCAGATGCGGGACATGGAACAATTTGGTGAAAAAGAAAAGCTTCTTAAGGCTCAAAATAAATTCACAAAACTCACCAAAACCTTGTCGGGGTATGAAGAAGAGGACGGAGGCGGTATAATACTCAGTGAAACCGATTAATTGTGCCTTTTAGTCGGGATTTTTGTTTTACTATGTATTTCAAGGAAACCTTGAACACAGAGCCAAAAGACGAAGCTTTTAGCTTCGGAATTTTACTAATATGATCAGAAAGCCTGTACTGGATTTAATCAAAAAAGGAAGAGAGCAGGGATTTTTGACCCAAGAGGAAATCTTGGAGATTTTTCCTGATGCCGAAGAGAGAGTTGTCGAACTTGACGATCTTTACGAGAAACTTCTTGCAGAAGGAATTGACGTTTTTGAGTCTGTGAGTCCCGGCGAGATCGAATCCGACGAAAAAGCCAAAGAAAAACTTGACCGTGAGATAGAACTTCTTACAAAACTTGAAGGAATTGAGTCCACAGACCCAGTCAGACAATATCTCAGAGAAATTGGCCGTGTGCCACTTTTGTCTGCTGAGGAAGAGGTTGAACTTGCCAAAAGATACGAAAAAGCAGACAAACGTGCCAAGGATAAGCTTACTGAGAGCAACTTAAGGCTGGTCGTCTCCATTGCCAAAAAATACATTGGTCGCGGACTTTCCCTACTCGACCTTATCCAAGAAGGCAATCAAGGCCTTATTCGTGCAGTCGAGAAGTACGACTGGAGAAAAGGCTACAAGTTTTCCACCTATGCTACTTGGTGGATTCGCCAGGCCATTACCCGCGCCATCGCAGACCAGGCTAGAACAATCCGTATTCCTGTTCACATGGTTGAGACAATCAACAAGCTCTATAGGACCTCAAGGCGTCTCATGCAGGAGCTTGGACGCGAACCTACCCCTGAGGAGATAGGTGAAGAATTGGAGTTGGATGCCGAAAGAGTTCGTGAGATTTTCAAGATTGCCCAGGAAACAACTTCTTTGGAAGCGCCTGTTGGTGAAGACCAGGAATCATTCCTTGGTGACTTTATTCCCGACGAAAATACACTTTCACCTGTGGACCAGGCAAGTAAGCAGCTTCTCAAGGACCATTTAGACGAAGTTTTGGGCACACTTTCCGAAAGAGAATCCAAAGTTCTCAAGCTCAGATTTGGTTTGGAAGGCAGCAAGGCAATGACTCTTGAAGAAGTCGGAAAAGTATTTGGTGTCACAAGAGAGCGTATAAGACAAATCGAAGCGAAAGCCCTTAGAAAACTCAAACATCCCAGCAGAAGGAAGAAGCTACAGGATTATCTTGATTAATGTCAGAAAGACTGCGTACAACTTACTCCACACCAAGAGTGACCATTGCGGCAAAAGGACTATTGGAAGACCCACCGAAAATTGCTGAATACAGAGAAGCCGTTGAGTTAACTGTTAACGAAGTGGTCGAAGCCATAATGGATAGGATTCGTAGCCAGGTTGAGGCCTCAAATTCTAAAAATTCTTGATACGAGTTCGAGTTTTGTTTCTTCAAGCCAACGCTTATCGATCTTTACTATCATGTGTTTATCCCTAAAATATTCGATAAATCGGCCTCTTACAAGTTGAAGGATTCTTGGTGAAAGCGTGTCTGAACCGACTTTGAATTGATTGCATGCCCCCAAGATTGATTGGAGTGAGTTGGGGCCATACCTGCTGTACGAAGGTGAGTCCAGTATTGACTGAGCATTAAACCATCCCACTTTATGCCTGAGTTTTTTTTGAGTTGTTTCAGGACTAAAAACCATTTTTTCGTATTTTCTTACATCTTCTTCTGTAAGCCTCGTGTCTTTGGGGAAAATATACCTCGCAACAGCCCTTTGGTTGTAACCCTCAGCTCTATAAGCTCTACCCTCCCAGAAAAAACTCCACAAAGGACTGCTTCTCAGTTTCCAGTTTTGATCGTCGGTTAACACACGCCCTTGAATGTACAAGTTTTCCCTTGTTTGATCCCTGAATGAACCCAATGCGTCGACAAGTGCCCCTAGCATGTCGGTATGCATACCCAAAAGAATGTCGTGTTTATCCCAGAAAGTATCCATGCTTTCAACAACCTTGGGAAGTTGGACCAATTCTGTAAAATTTGGTTCATCAAACCTAATTTGCATGCCCTCAAAACGTTTGATAAGTTCTCTTTCTCTCATAAAGGGGGATTGTACTCCTACTTTTGCCGCAATTTCAACTTATATTGCCAAAAAACAGCTTTGCCGTTATTATTTAACGGTGATTTTATACGAATACGAAGGCAAAGAGCTTCTTTCCAAGTTTGGTCTAAACGTACCTAACTCCCAGTTGGTAAGGTCAAAAAAAGACAAAATAAACATAAATATACCCTTCTTTGTTAAGGCACAGACCCTTTCCGGAAAAAGGAAAGATGTGGGTGGAATTGTGGAAGTTTCTGACAAAAAGGAAGTTGATAGAGTAATCAAAGATATTCTGGGAAAAGAAATAAACAAAGAAGTTGTTGCCTCGCTTTTGGTGGAAAGCAGAGTTGATGTCAAAAAAGCTTATTATGTGTCAATGTCCTATGACACCATTACCCGTGGGCCAGTGCTTTCTTTTTCTGAGTCTGGTGGCACAGATATTGAAAAAAGAGGAGCAAAGATTTTCAAGGTTGACCCCATTAATTATTCAGTAGATTTTGGAAAACAAAAAATCGATGCAAAAGTGGCAGGCGCCGTCGACAAAATGATTTTTATGTTTTTTAAACTCGATTTGTTACTTCTGGAAGTAAACCCATTGGTGTTGGATAAAAGCGGGGAGGTGTGGGCTCTTGATGCAAAAATTAAAACTGACGACACCGCACTTGCAAGACACCCAGAGCTAAGTTTTGCGCCAAGGGCTATTCCCGGCTATGTTCCAACCGAAAGAGAAATCGCCGCCAAAAAGATTGACGAAGGTGACTACAGGGGAACTGCTGGGTCAACATATTTTGATCTACCGGGTGATATTGCCGTTTTGGCGTCGGGTGGTGGAGCTTCTTTAACCGCAATGGATGCGTTAATAAATGCTGGCGGAGCGCCAAGTAACTACACTGAATATTCAGGGAATCCACCGAAAGAAAAGGTGGAAAAGCTCACAAAAATTGTTCTTTCTAAAAACGGTATTAGCGGACTTTGGGTTGTTGGTGCTGTTGCCAATTTTACCGATATTTACGAGACACTTTCGGGGTTTATTGAAGCGCTTAGAAAAGTTTCTCCAAAACCCAAATTCCCAATTGTCATAAGACGGGGTGGGCCGCGGGACAAGGAGGCGTTTGAGATGCTCAAAAAAGTAAAAGACTTCGATTTGCATTTGTACGGACAGGAAATTTCCATTACTGAATCGGCCGCCATAATGGCAAAAGAAGCAAAGAACTATGCTACTACTACCAAATAACGCGAGAATATTGGGGCAGGGTATAACCGGTGACGAGGGTTCCAAGTCGTTGCCTCATATGATCAACTATGGAACAAATATTGTCGCAGGTGTTACCCCAGGTAAAGGTGGACAGATCCTGTCTGCCGGCAGGCAGGGCTTGGGTATTCCCATTTTCAACACAGTTAAGGAAGCGATTGCAGAAGTTGGAATGGTAGACGGATCTGTTCAATTTGTTCCTCCTGTCTATGCGCTAATGGCTGCAGTTGAAGCTTTGGACGCAGGAATCAAATTTACATTAATAGGTGCAGAAAAAGTTCCAACACGTGATTCTGCTGTTATATACGAGTATGCAAAGAGAAAAAACGCATCAGTAATTGGTCCGAGCTCTGTTGGAATAATAAGTCCTTCCAAAAAAATTAAGATTGGTCCGATTGGTGGAGCCGATCCTTCCAGGGTTTTTGTAGATGGCAGTGTGGCAGTTATATCCAAGTCCGGTGGAATGACATCTGAAATCGGACTACTTTTGAAAAACCATGGTTTAGGTGTCTCTTGGGCAGTGGGAATTGGAGGAGATAGAATTATTTCCACTGATTTTTCTGACATGCTTCTTGCTTTGGAGAATGATAAGGAAACAAAGGCATCTGTGATATTTGGGGAGCTTGGTGGAACCTATGAAGAACGTGTTGCCGAGCTGGTTAAAAAAGGAAAAATAAAAAAACCTGTTGTAGCCTTTATAGCAGGAGAGTTTACAACAACACTACCCAACGATGTTCAGTTTGGACACGCGGGAGCGATTATTGAAGGCAAAAAGGGGTTGCCTTCGGAAAAACGCAAAGCGTTAAAAGACGGTGGAGTATTTGTAGCCGAAAATTTTGACGATATTCCGGGAATACTCAAAAAGGCAATATAATAGCTATATAAGATGACAAAAACAGTAACTCACAAAAAGGAACAGCCCTATTTTGGAAAGGAAAAACTTTTAGATATTGCCTCCAAGCGGAGTTTTGCCGCGATGATATTTGAAACGCTTTCGGGAAAGGCTCCCAAAGAAAATGAGCTTAAGCTTTTTGAAACAATTCTTAATATTTCAATCGACCACGGCCCAGAAACCCCATCTGCAATAGAGGTAATAAAGAAAGCAAAAGAGGGCAAGCTTATTACACAGGCAGTTGCAGCAGGAATTTTGCAAATTAACGACTATCACGGGGGCGCAATCGAACCCTGTATGGAGCTTTTTTATAGAATCAAAAAAGAAAAGCTAAGCCCCAAGGTGGTAGTCAGGGAATACCTTTCATTGGACAGACGAATTCCGGGGTTTGGCCACAGGATTTACAAAGTAGATCCCCGATCTAAGCTTCTATTCGAAATGACACGAGAGTATAAACTCTCTCAGTACTATATTGAGCTTGCCGAAGAAATTGTAAAAGAACTCAAAGAAGCCAAAGGAAAAGATCTACCCGTCAATATCGATGGCTCCATTGCGGCAATTCTCTGTACGTTTGGTTGGGATGCAAAAGCAGGGAAGGCTGTGTTTTTGGCGGCGCGCACTCCGGGCCTTTGTGCACAGTTTTTAAACGCAAAAGGGTGAATTGATATAATTACTTATGGAGTCATTACTTGCAACCCCACCCACAGCAGAACAATTTTACGAAAGTGTACATGCTGATGTGCCGGAAATAGCCGAAAACGGAAAAGACCACATAATGGCTGCAGGTGAGCTTTTGATTAGAAACGGTGCTGGCAAACTTGAACTTGCCGCTACCGGGGCCAACGTTTTGGAATGGATCAAGGCACAGCCGCCTGTTTATCCCGAGGCCAGACAGGGAAGGTTTATAAAGCGTTTGGAAAGAATTGTTGAAGATGGTGGTTGGCAAAAAAAAGAACAACCGCAAATAATTGAGGAGCTGATCGAGGACCTCTTGACCGAGAAAAACACATCCTCGCCGCTGCAGGTAAAGGAGTATCTCAAAAAAATCAAAGAAAAACCTGTCGCCACAACTGTATGGCAGGTTATTTGTAATTATAACGGGGTGTTTGTGTAGTTTTTAGAAACCCAGATCTTCCCCCACCAATATAAACGTTATCTTGCGCCCAAGCATCGCCGGCTCAGCATTAAAAAGAAGAACCTTGCTGGGATTAGTGCTTACTCCATAGGCTTTTTGCATTCTTTGGTCCTCCAAAGGAATGACGTGTTTTTCCAACCTTTCCATCCCTTTATCTATGTTTTCCACAATTTTTTTGGTACTAACCACAAATATAAGATTGGAAGAACTGAACACGATATGTGGAAGTTGACTCCCGGTATTGCTGGCTATAATAAATCTACCATCCTGGGTGAGTGCGTGAACGCTACCAAAGTAATAATCTGAAGACAGTGCGTCTTTTCTTAACTTTGATTGTTTTTCGGGATCTGTTTCAGCAACAATTTTGCTATGAAGGTTGTTCCAATCATGCTTGTCTGACTTCAAGTACTCGGTAAAACCTATTTGATTAAGTGTGGTGGAAGCCCCGTTCATGACACTTTTGCCTTTTGGAACAAGATTTTTGATATGTTCTAAGGCCTCTTTACCATTTTTTGTCTCGATCACTTCATAGCCCTTATTTTCAAGACCTTTTTTTGTTTTTTCGACCATCTTTTGGTCTGCAAGATTTGTAAATGACATGGCATTATCTTAAAACTGATAGTATACTTATTACAAGTACACACTTTTTGTAAATTAGGTATGAAAAAAGTAAGTAATGAATTAAAACCAGTCGCAGCCTGCAATCTGGATAAAACACTAAAAATAATAGGTGGAAAATGGAAGCTAGTCATTTTGTGGTATCTGTCACAATCAACGCTTCGTTTTTCCGATCTGGAAAAAAACATTCCCGATGTAACCCAGAAGATGCTTTCACAAAGCTTAAAAGATTTGGAAAAAGACGGTCTGGTTAAACGAAAAGCATATGCCGTTATCCCTCCAAAAGTTGAATATTCTATAACACCAAGAGGGGTGTCTTTGGGACGTGTTCTAAAAGAACTTGACAAGTGGAGTTCAAACGAGTGAGTGTGATAAACTCCCTGTCAATGTTTGTAGTTGGAATAGACTCCAGTCTTACGATAGTTCTAAAGCTTTTTTTGGCGGCTTTGTGTGGAATAATTATTGGATACGATAGGGAAATAAGCGGAAAGCCGGCAGGGATAAGAACACAAATGCTTGTTTGTTTGGGATCTGCTTTAATGGCCTCAATATCAGTGGACATTGCAGTTGTTTTAACTAGCGAGGAAGTTGCTTCAAAATTATACAATCTTGACCCGTCACGTTTGATGGCCCAAGTAATTTCGGGAGTAGGTTTTTTGGGTGCAGGAGTAATACTTAAAAATGGAAGCAAAATTCAGGGTGTCACCACAGCTGCAACAATCTGGATCGCTGCAGCGATCGGTATAGCCATTGGTGCCGGTTTCTTTTTGCCCGCCGGAATTGCAACAATATTGGTACTACTACTTAATCCACTCGCCAGGCTTCAATATAAATACGGATTAAAGGGTGATTTTTATACAATCAAAGTGAACTTGAAAGATCAAAAGACAGTTGAAAGTATTACAGAAGAAATTGGTATAGAAATAAAACAAAGAAGTGTAACCCGGGGGAGTATTGTTTTCACCATTCATTCTTCTAATCAGAAAAACAAACTCTTGATAGATAAACTTACAAAGAAAAAGTCAGCTTTTGAACTAAAGATTACTCAGGATTAGTCTTCCGAAGTGACTATGTTGGGCGGTTTTTGGTTGTAGTCGGTAAATCGGTACCAATTGGGGGTAAACTTAATAAACACAGTATCGGGGTTGTCTTTGTGTTTTTCTCCTGATGGATATTTTGTGTAATACACTTTGTGGGCCTCTGCAAGGTCTCTTCCTGTTGCGATTGTGGCATTACCGTTCATTTGGAGGGTTTTCCATTCTTCTTCGCTGAAACCGATCACCAATGAGGCTGGGACAACCTTTCCTGAAATCATACCCTGAACCTTTTTTGTGGTTTTTTCTGTGGAAAAATAGAAAGCAAAAGGTTCTTCGGAATTTGCAAAATGAACAGCGGCGCTATGAGGTGAGCCGTTCCCCAAAAGTGTTGTAAGGCATCCTATTCTATGATTGTCAAGAAATTCGATTATTTGAGCATCCATTAGGTGCTATTTTAGCAAAAAACCGACTAAGGGGTTAATTTCTTTTGATAGGCCATTCCCAGAAGGAATCCAATAAAGGGAAGTGCAACAAAAAGCACCATGGCAATTGCTTTGGAGAGTGGCGTAACTTTGTTCCAAACGATTTTCTGAGACTTTTTGGCCATAGATAAATGTTATCAAAACGGATGTAAAATACAAAAAATGGCTTTCGATAAAGATAGTTATTTTAAAGACAAATTCGAAAAACTTGGAGTGAACGGCGAAAGTTTTGAAGACAAAGAGTTTGAAGAATGCAAGTTTTTTAATTGCAGTTTTGTAAACGTCCGATTCATAAGATGTAAGTTCGTGGGGTGTACTTTTGAAAGTAGTATTCTTAGTGCCATGGACGCTACAGACACAAATTTTGTTGATGTTTCGTTCAAAAACTCTAAAGTTATTGGTACAGATTGGACAAAAGCACAAAGGCTTCAAGGGATTTTTTTTGAAGGATCTCAGGTAAATTACTCCAATTTCCGACTGTTAAAAATTCCCAATACAAAAATGATTTCTTGTGAGGCAAAAGAGGTGGATTTTACGGGAACAGATTTGAGTGACAGCCAAATGACCGACTGTGATTTTGAAAGCACAATATTTTCTCAGACTAATCTGACAAAATCAGATTTAAGGCTGTCCAAAAACTATTTTATCGATCCGCGCTTCAATACGATTAAAAAAGCGAAGTTCTCAATGCCTGAGGCGATGACCTTACTTAGGGGTTTGGATGTGGAAATAGAATAGGTATAATACGTTTGTGAAAATTAAAAATGGTGATCTATGCAAAGTTGTTGCAGGAGTCCATGCTGGCAAAAATGGAGAGGTAAGCGACATGAATGTTAGTAAGTCCGGGGCAGTTACTGTAACAGTTGTCCAAAGGGATGGCGAAAGATTCAAAACGCTTGCAAAAAATCTGGTAAAGTTGAAGGCTTGAATTTGTTAATCCAGAATTCTGTTCTGTTCACAGACTTCACGAACAGTGGGGGGTGGTTGTCCATCTTTGGCCAAGCCGGGAATAACCATTGAATCAAGATGGTCATCTTTTACAAAGTGAGCAGATACATTCGAAAAAGAAGCTATATTACCGCCGTATTTCTCGCGGCCGACTAGCGAAGAAACTTTTGTCGATATATGGATTAAAATTTTGCTTTCAAAATCCATGTCAGCTGGTGGGGTATATGAGACAAATCTGACAATCCTTCCCTTTTTGTTTTCTGGATTTGAGTCGTCAAATTCCACTCTTATATACCTGACCTTTGTTTTTTTATTTACTTCAGCCTCTGTCATGCCGCTATTTTAGCACGGTCCTGGATCTTTCGACTTTAGTGGCAATAAACGCACCCAAAATCAGCACAAACCCAGCAAATGTCAGCCCGCCATAAACCTTAAGAAGCGCAGGAACTACTGCGGAAACAATTTCGACAGGGAAAGTTGTTGTTCCCGATTCTGCCGAAGAAAGTTTTAAGGTGTACAAAAATGTTGCCGGCAAGACTCCGTTAAGAAGAAAGGCGATTGCAAAACTAATAAATTTCCCGTGTTTGTAACTAAACCAAAAAAGCCCTACTCCGGATACAACCAAAGGGACTAGGCTTATTTTGAATATATCACTGATTATTTTGTTGGATTCATAATTCAAAAAAGCCAAAAAACCATATTGTTTCATTGTTTCTGAAGTTCTTTTTTGCATATAAATGGGATTAACCACCTGCTCGAATATTTTTAGTCTTATTTGTCTCGGGGTGAGGTTTTCAACATCATCCTGTGTTATTACAACGTCGCTTTGGGGAATTGGGCGAATCTCCTTTTGGCTGGCTGAAAACTTTTTTTTGAGCTCGTCTATTTCTTTTGCATCATCCAACCCGTTTCTGCTGAATTGAGTTGCCACAAAGTATGAGGCCATGGGCACAAATACTTTTTGAGATGTTGCTACCGATAGGGAATAAAGAAGTGTAGAAAAAAAAAGCCCTGCAGTAAAAAGGATGCCGAATATCCATTTTACGTCAACCTGCCAATACGGTCTGGGGCGTTCGCTGTTTGCCACAGATTTAGTATATCAAAGCTCTATTTGTGTTTCTTTCTGTTTAGCACCGCTTGGACTGAAGGGCTAATTTTTTTGTCTGTCCTATGAATACAACCAAGCCAACAGCAAGGTCGTTTCTTTCCCTCTTTCAGCTCCTTAACCGTTCTCTTTATATGGTCTTTCCTTGTTTCTTCTTTTTTTACAAATGTTATCCAACATATCCACTCATTACGGGCGAGTGGGGTAAGGTTTTCCCAAGCAGAAAAAGATTTAGGGTCTGATGTGAGAGCGGTTTTGAGATCTGATGATATTTGGTGTGCAGTTCCTCCTGATATTTTCATAACAAAATTAGCCTTGAGTGAAATTATATCAAAGTATGCGTCAGTTAAATTTGAGACACAAAATGAAGTGCAAACAGATGTCCGTCAAATTCTATTGGAACAAGAATAACCTTTGTTTTCACTTTTTCTCCGTCCTTTTTCTTCCAAACAATGTCTACCAGTGACCCTGACATTGTTTCCATGGCTTTTTGATAAGTACTTACCAATTCTTGTTGGCTTTCGTCAGCCACAAAGGCTTCCGGAAAACTTGTATTCACTTTGGCCCATTCGCCCGGGGATTTGTAACCCAACAAATCGGAAAAGTTTTTATTACAAACTTTTGCTTCGTCTTCCAGATAAATATATACAGCTTGTTCCGATTCTTGGAGAATATCTGCGTATTGCTGGGCAACGTCTTTGATTAGTTTTGTGTGGTCTGAGTGGTCGTGCATTATGCAATATTAATTAAATGTAAGCAGGGAGTCAAACACTTCATGTTGTTATTGCAAGTTATTTGCAATATCAAATATTTGAAGATATGATTTACCTATGACCAGAAATACAAGAACCAAAGAAAGCGTTGTCTCTGTCTTAAAAGGAACCAACACACCACTTTTGTTGGACGAGATATGCAAAATGGCAAAAGAGGAAGTGGGCAATATCGATTTCTCTACTGTTTACCGTATTGTAAAAAGACTGGAAGAGTCCGGGAGTGTTGCGCGGGTAGACTTGCGTGACAGGGGATGTAGATATGAGTGGGCAGAAAGAAGCCATCATCACCATGTTGTTTGCGAAAGATGCGGAACTGTAAAAGACATCGACGACAAAGTGGTTGGTTTTGTCTCTGAATCTGTTTTCCAAAAGACAGGTTTTCTGGTAAAAAAGCACACAGTAGAAGTTTTGGGCGTTTGTCCTGAGTGTCAAAAGAACTAAATATGCAACAACTTATCCTATACAGCTTAATTGGCGGTTTGTTTTCTCTAATTGGCGGATTTTTGCTTTTGTGGAAACCTCAAATCACCAATAAATTTATAACTACCCTTATTTCCTTTGGAGCAGGGGCTTTTTTGGGTGCAGCGTTTTTGGATATCTTGCCCGAGGCTTTGGAACAGCATGGTGAACCACATCCTGTTATGGCGGCTGCGCTGGCGGGATTCATTGCTTTTTTTGTTCTGGAGAGATTGATAATGAAGAAGTTTGCTATTAAGGTGGAGGGTCACGAACACTCTGAACATACAGAGTCGTTGGCAACGCTTCTTGTTTTGGGGGACTCAGTACACAACTTTTTGGATGGAATTGTGATCGCCTTGGCCTTTCAGGCCAACCCGCTTTTGGGTTTACCCGCTGCATTGGCGATTGCCGCACACGAAGTGCCTCAGGAAATTGGCGATTTTTCTATTCTTATGAAACTTAAATGGCCCAGGACAAAAATCATTTTGGTAAATGTTTTACAGTCGCTTTTGACGATACCGGGAGTAATAATTGGGAGCTATGTTGGTGGTGCTGTTGAAGGATATTTGCCATTTCTTTTGGCGGGAGCTGCTGGAATATTTATTTATATTGCTGCGTCAGATCTGATTCCGGAACTTCACCACCAATCGGGACATAAGCATTTTTATAAGGTAATCATCCCCATGATAGTAAGCATTTTATTAATGGCTCAACTTACCAGACTCGCTCACGGAGGTTGAGTTGGCAACAAACGTACTGACCCGATTGAAAATTATTATTTACGCAAGATCTTTTCCACAGGTCTGCCTTTGGCAAGTTCGTCAACAAGCTTGTCCATATAACGCACAGATTGCACTACAGGGTCTTTTATTTCTTCCACTCTTACACCACAAATAACACCCTTGATTTGATTTCTTAGGGGGTTGAGTTGAGGGGCTTTGTTAAAAAAAGTCTCAAAGTTTACTTTATCTTTTATTTGTTTTTCTAAATCTTTTTGAGAATAGCCCGTGAGCCAGAGAACTGTTTGGTCCAGTTCTTCTTTTGTTCTACCTTTTCTCTCAACCTTGGCGATATAAAGCGGATATACCGTCGCAAATGACATTTTGTAGATTCTGTCTTTGGATTTGTCCACAATCAAAGTATAACAGGAGGCTTGTTTTTGGTGAAACACATCCGATTCTGAGATATAATAGAAACCATACAAAAAACATGTCCAACAAATTAACCCCTTATTTAACATTTATCGGCAAAACCAGGGAAGCAATGGAGTTTTACAAATCCGCACTTGGCGGGGAGCTGACCCTGCAAACATTCAAAGATCTGAACATGGCCAAAAGTCCGGATCAAGAAAACTTGATTATGCACAGCCAACTAGCAACAAGCGATGGCATGGTCTTAATGGCATCTGATGACCCCGAATCTTCAAGCGAAACCAAAAATGCCAGTCTTACCATAAGCGGGGAAGACGAAGCGGTACTTACTGGCTATTTCAACAAACTTTCAGAAGGGGGAAATGTTATTGTTCCAATGTCTAAGCAAGTTTGGGGTGATATGTTTGGAATGTTTGCCGACAAATATGGAATAAGGTGGATGGTGAATGTTAATCAACCTAAATCCTGATAACTGCAGATCTTCAACTCTTATAATACTTTTCCAGCTTTTGAAGCGCAATTTTTCGCATTGATGTTTGTGCCTGCTCTTCTATTGTCATCTCTCCCCAAGTCTTTTCCCAACCGCTTGGGATAAAGATCGGATCCCAGCCAAACCCTTCCTCTCCTCGGGGTGATTCTGCAATACGACCTTTAATTTGACCTTCGAACATCTGCAGTTTGACTCCATCGTAACAACCAAAGACTACTCTTGCTATAGCAGACCTGTCTTTGTAAGGCTCAAGGAGTTTGCAAAGACCTTCATTTTTGAGTTCGGTCAAAAACCACTTAATCAAAGGTCCCGGCAGCCTTCCAAGAGCAGAAAAGACAAGCGAAGTATCTTCCACCAAAACAGGGGAGTGGATCTGTTTGTAAGCTTCCTTGGCTTTGTGCTCCACAACTTCCTCCAGACTAAGTGATTGGATTTCGGGCAAATCCAGTTTCAGATGATTAACAGACATGTTTAAATGTCGGCCCAACTGCTCCGCTTTTGCCGCGTTACCTGTGATGAAAGTAATTTTATTCATTTTTGATATGTTTATCGATCCATGAATCCACATTGTCGCCGTATCTAAAAAAGATAACGTTTTTTGTTGGTATTTCCAATTCTGCTGCCGCGTTTTCAAAATCTTTGTCGGTTACGTCGAACCTTAATTGTGATGCCCGGTTTTGCAGGATTCTTTTGTAGGCTATATCTTTGGGGATATCAACAAAAATTATTTTGGTTTCGACGCCCAAATTTTTTGCAATTTGGATTACCAGTTCCCGTTCGTGATTTGTAAAATTGCCCGTATCGTGAATTACTGTTTTTCCTTCCTTGAGGCCTTCTTCAATTGCTTTATACATTTTTTGATAAACCAAATCCCAGTCGCTTTGTTTAAGATCGTTGTCTCTAATTTCTTTGCCATAAAGTTCAAACTTTATTTCATCCAAGTCGATTCGTTCGCATCCTAATTTTTTTACTGTTGCATTGGCTAGTGTGGTTTTTCCGGAAAAGGGGAGTCCGCAAAGAATGTATAGTTTGTTCATAATCTTATTCTTCTTCCGGTGCACCCTTTTCTAAATATAATACCCCGTTAATTTTAGAAAGAAGATTTTGATTACTTATATTCACTTTTGGGTACAATTTGCTTTGGTCGTTCAGTATTTGTTTCACAATCAGTTTAACGTCGTTTAGATATTTTTCTTTTTCAACTGCTAGGGCTTTCATAAACAACAGCTTTTCGATTGATACAACAAAGTGGTCTTTTTTCTCTATGGCATTTTCTTTGTAGTAGTTGTAGTCAAAAAGACAAACTGTCTTCCATATCTCAAACTCCAACGGACAAACACCGACGTCTCCCCAAAGATCTTTTACCTTAGTCGGATAAAGTTTGATAAGGTTAAAAACATCTTCCTCGGAAGCTATCAGATCAATATCTTTACCAGATTTGCGAAGTCCGTAATATTCCATTGCACCCCCACCGATCAGAATGGGTTTTTGTTTGAAAGTGTAGCGCAGCTTTTCCAGTGGAAGATTCATACCGAAGTATAGCTTAAGACTGTGACGGTTTACTCACCGGCTTTTCTAATTGCTTCAAGGTCGAGTTTTTTCATTGGCATAAATACTTTTGTGACAGCCTCTGCAGTTTTGGGATCTCTCATCATCTCATCCAAAATTCTTGGGGTTACTTGCCATGTAACACCAAATTTATCTGTGCACCATCCGCACTGCTCTGCCTCAGGAATCGCGGACAACTTTTCCCAAAAGAAATCAATTTCTTCCTGTGTCTCGCACTCAATAATGTATGAAGTTGCACCGTTTAATTTAAATTGGTCGTTGGGGCCGCCGTTAAGAAACATGAAGCTAATTCCGTCTATCTCGCATTCTGCAGTTAGTACCGACCCTTCTTTTATTCCCCCTACTTCTTCCACTCCTTTGGGAGCTTTTGTAATGTCTCCCATCTTGGCACTGTGTTCACCCGGAGCAGAATTAAAAGTATCTATGTAGTATTTTGCAGCGTCTTCGCCGTTGTTGCCCGCAAACCAGAGACAATTAATTAATTTACTCATTGGTAAATTTTAACACACCAATTTTGTAATGGCTAAGGGAGTGGGGGAATACCCCTCTTGATTACACCGAAGAATGAAATGAGTCGAATGGCTCCCAAGTCCTGAAATACTAATTCGTATAACTGAGTCTGTTATAACAGCCTTTTCAGATTCAGTTTCTTTTGAATCAATGAAAAATAAATGGATTGAGATTAAAAAGGTTATGGCCAACGACTCCATTGTTCTTTGTAATCTTTCGCTGATATAATCCAGAAATATGAATGAGATTGTTTTTGGTACAACCAATGAAGCAAAAATTAAGCAAATTAGAGGTGCTTTATCTCCTGCTGGAATAATCGTTGAGGGTGTCGCCAATAAAGAGCAGCTTTCTGAAGTTGTTGAAGATGGAAAGACTGCAGTTGAGAACGCTCGTAAAAAAGCTGCTGTTTATTCAAAGTCTTTAGGTAAACCTGTTTTTTCAATGGATAATGCACTTTACTTGAATGGGCTAAGTGATGAAGACCAGCCAGCATTAAATGTTAGAAGAATGAGTGGGTACCCTGACAGACCGAGTGATGAACAAATGTTGGAATATTATTCAAAGCTTATTAATAAGCTTGGAGGTAAAGTTGATGGTTATTGGGAATTTGGAATATGTATAGCTTCTCCAGATGGTAAAAGCGAAGAAACGGTTATCAAATCTCCTCGAAAATTTGTTGGTCAGCCAAGTAAAATAATGCAACCAGGCTACCCACTAGAATCAATTCAAATCGATCCAGACTCGGGTAAGTATATTTCGGAGATGAAACAAGAAGAACAAGATGAATTTTGGGAAAAAGCTATCGGCAAACCCCTATTAGAATTCGTTTTATCTGTAGATTTATAAAGGCTTCCAATTCCATAGAAATCCGTAGAAATTGCTCCCCGGGCAGGTATCCTACGTCTTTGACTTCGGACTACTGATTCTGCCTTTGGAAAAATCTTTCTCCAGAGCTTCAGAAACCAGTCTTTTGTATGCGAATGCCTTACCCGAACCGCTTTTTAGATAAGTTTCAAAATCTCTAGCTTCTTTTTCGTTTGAAAATGCACCGTACCAAATCAACCTCCAAGGTAAGTGGGTTTTAGTCGATTTTACTTTTCCCGAATTGTGCAGTTTTAATCTCGTTTTTAAGTTATTGGTATAACCAAAATAAAAAATATGAGATTTTGAACTTAATAAAATGTAAGTGTAAAACACCTCTGCTCCAATGGTATACCATTCTGAAGCCTTGGCGAAAGATGGCTCCCCGGGCAGGATTCGAACCTGCGACCTTATTCTTAACAGGAATCCGCTCTACCGCTGAGCTACCGGGGATTATATCGGCTCCCTTGTGCGAAGCGGCAAACTTGTTTACCGCTGAGCTACCGGGGAATATCCTGAACCGAGGCTAATTATATCATTTGAAAGTTGAAAAAATAAGTGTAACGGTTCGGCTAATTAGTTTTTCACTCCCACAGTTTGTTCCAGGTGAGTTGTTATTGTGTCAATGTTTGTGCCTTCGTTCTTATTGAACGCTTTCATGTATTCCACCCCAGGTCTTATATTGGGGAGTGCAAAGCGTGTTAGGTATTCTTTACCCACACCCACGTTTTTCCAAACAATTTTTCCATCGTTGTCGATCCAGCCGATTGGTTTTGCGGCACCGGGCCTGAATTTTTGGAACTCAACAGCTAGGGCGACAGATCCAACGTTGCTGACTTCGTCCTGCAAACCCTGTTCTTCGTCTTGCAGAAATGCTTGTCTGTAATAATTGGGGTTATATAACTGCAGAAAGTCCGCAGATCTTGTGGCAACCCCCAAAAGTTTTAAATATTGCCTCTGAACCTTTGGGTCTTTGCTTATCCAGGAAAAATCGGGCTTTCCGTCGGTATCTTTGAAATACGGTTCTTCGAGAGATGTGTCTGCCATCGCAATGTCCAAAGAGCCTGGTTTTTCGGAGGTTCCTTCCATTGGAATAAAAAACGTATCCAGAATATTGAGTCTGTTGAAATCCTCGTGAGGGACGCCAAGTTCACTGATTTTGGCCATTGTAGAGGCTTTGACCTCTGCCTGAACTCTGTCCCATTCGGGGTCGTTTGGATTTTGAGAGGCGGATTCTTCCGACCTTCTACTCCACCAGTCGTCCAACTCGTGACGGGCCATGGATTCAATGGCCACATCTATCATTTTTTGGAGTTTGTCCGGGTCTTCTTCCATGGCGGCTTTGAAATCCGGATCTTTATAAAGTTCTACCATCCCTCCCAGAAAAATTTTTAAACCTATTGTTGCGGTAATAGTTGCGTGTTCCCCGTTGTGGTAATTGGGTTTGTCTTTTTGGTTGGCATATATTTTGTTGTAGTCGTCTTCGGCGTCTCTTGTTGAGCGGGCAAGCGACATTAAGGTTTTATTTACATCAAACTTGATCTCGGGGTGTTCCTGAGAAAAGTCAGTAAGCTGCTGTTCGGTTTTTTGCATTCCTACAACTTCTTCTTTTCCCCAATTAAACTGTTGGGCGATGTCTTCAGGTTTTCCGGAGTAGGGGGCAACCTCCCGGTCTTTGATTACCGGTTTTGCAGCAATACCAATATCAACCTGATCAAGTGCCATGTTTTTAGACTACATTATGGTTTTTGCCTTGGCAAATAAGTTTGCTTGTGTGTGAGATAATGTATTGTGAGCAAAGAGTTCGATAAGGGTGAGTATGGTGAGAGGTATGGCTTTTCTAGTCCCGAAACTTCTGTGTATAAATCTCCAAAAGGTTTAAGTAGACAGGTTGTGGAAGAAATCTCGGCAATGAAGGACGAACCAAGATGGATGTTGGATTTTCGCTTGAAAGCTTTGGAACATTTTGTAAAACGCCCAATGCCCAATTGGGGGCCAGATTTGTCGGGATTGGATTTTAATAAGATACATTTTTATGTAAAGCCCACCGAAAAAAGTGAAAAGACTTGGGACGATGTTCCCGATGACATCAAAAAGACTTTTGACAAACTAGGGGTTCCCGAAGCGGAAAGAAAGTTTTTGGCGGGTCTGGGTGCTCAATACGAAAGCGAAATGGTTTACCATTCAATTCAGGAGCATTTGGAAAAACAGGGAGTGATTTTTGACTCTATAGAAGATGGTCTCAAAAAACACCCCGAACTTTTCCGTGAACACTTTGGAACGGTAATACCCATTGAAGACAATAAATTTGCAGCTCTTAATAGTGCCGTGTGGAGTGGGGGAAGTTTTGTCTACGTTCCAAAAGGTGTAAAAGTAGATTTACCACTTCAGGCATATTTCCGTTTGAATTCTCCCAACTTGGGTCAATTTGAAAGGTCTTTGATAATTGTAGATGAAGGGGCATCTGTGCATTATGTCGAGGGTTGCACGGCACCCCAGTACACAACAGATTCGTTCCATAGTGGAGTAATAGAAATAGTTGTTAAAAAGGGAGCCAGATCCCGTTATACCACAATTCAAAATTGGTCCACGAATGTATACAACCTTGTAACACAGCGGGCAAAGGTATTCGGTGGTGCAACCCACGAATGGGTGGATGCAAACCTGGGGTCCAAAGTAACAATGAAATATCCAAGTTGCTACCTTATGGAACCAAAGGCGCACGGTGAAATGCTTTCTATGGCTTTTGCGGGTTCGGGGCAAGTGCTCGACGCCGGCGCAAAGATGTACCATTTTGCTCCCGATACCTCAAGTAAAATTGTTTCTAAGTCTATTAGTAAGTCGGGAGGAAGAGCTTCTTACAGAGGTCTTGTAAAGGTTGTTGAAGGTGCCGCCAATTCCCGTTCTAGTGTTGTGTGTGACGCCCTTTTGATGGACGAATCGTCAAGAAGTGATACTTATCCCACACTGGAGATAGATGAAGACAGTGTAACAATCGGACATGAAGCCACTGTGTCAAAAGTTGGTGAAGAACAATTATTTTATTTAACCAGTAGGGGGATTTCAGAGGACGAAGCCGCTTCGATGATAGTTGGCGGTTTTATCGAACCTTTGGTTAAAGAACTTCCTATGGAATACGCAGTAGAGATGAATAGACTTATAAAACTTCAGATGGAGGGGTCTGTTGGCTGAATCGGGAATATTCTTTTTTGATAAATAAAGTCTGATATGGTTTTTTCTATGAGTTTCACCCCTTCTTTGGAAGGGTGAATAAAGTCATGCGGATCAATATATTTTAAGTCACCGTCGCCTTTGTCATCCTTGGACACTGCATAAACATCAATTAGGGGGATATTATTTTTTTGGGCATACGCAACAAAAGTCTTAATGTATTCCTCTCTTTCTGCCGCCCATTTAAGCCGCTCGTTGGGGGCAAGATTGTAGGTATATTTGGCATAGTTTTCTTTGTTGGGGGCAATGGGGGTAAGCAAAACCAGGTAAACATTTGGTTTTTCTTTTAATATCAATCTCACATTTTTGTCCAATTCTTCTTCATATTTTTTTAGTCCGTCACCGAGTGCATATTCCGAAAGGGGGTTATATGCAAAAGATTCCAAGATAACAAGATCAAAACCTTGAGAAAGAATTGACTGCCTTTTCTCATTGTTGTGTTCTGTGGTTTTTGTAAGTCTATCGTTAAGCGAAAGGATGTTGGTGGATGCATAGCCGTAGTTGTAGTTTACAAATTCACTTTGGGGATAATGGCTGATTAGATTTTGCCTTAGTCCATCCGCGTTCATTCCCAAAGCCTCGGTCATAGAATCTCCTATCAACATTGTTAAGTAAGATCTTTTGGGTTGAATCACGGGTGGTTTGTATGGAAACACAGATACGGCTTCGGGTGGTGGTGTAGGAGAGGTTTTTTGAGTCAGACTGCCGCCTTTGACAATCAAAAAGGCAACAAATCCTAAAAGTGACAGCAAAATAATTTGGGCAAGTAGTTTCATTGATTTATTTTCTCAAAAAGTTTCAGTTTCCGCCAATTAATTTTCGGGTAAAACTAAATCTGTTTAGAATTTTGGAGAGAATAAATGAAATTATAAATACTCCCGAAATTCTAATTATCAGATACAACCAAAGAGGTACTCCCGCATGATCAACGTCGTAACCCAGTCCTTTGTCCCAAAGGGCAACAACAATTAAATGCACAAGATATATTCCAAATGATAGTCTGGAAACAGAATATATTATTTTTTCGGCTATGGTATTTTTGAGAAAATCGAATTTTGCAAAAAACAAAATCGCAAATGCGCTCACGGTCATGGCAATAACGTTTAAGCTTAAGTAATAATCAGAATAATGGCTTAGACAGCTGGGATAATTGGATCTAAGGACCTCTACAGAACCTTTGGAGTAATAAATGTAGTTAAGGGCTATTGTTGCCAAAAGACCAGAAAAGTAAATAGCTTTCCAGCTCTTTGTTTCTATGTTTTTAAATGATCCTGTACCAATCAAATGTCCCAACAAAAACAGTCCGGTAAAAGGTACCCACTTGGTGAAAGCGTTTTCCAGGGCGCAGGTTTTTGAAAGGAAAAAAACTATTGCTTG
The DNA here is from genome assembly GCA_964599625.1 of uncultured Gammaproteobacteria bacterium. Classification (GTDB taxonomy): domain Bacteria; phylum Patescibacteriota; class Microgenomatia; order UBA8517; family UBA8517; genus CAZRGC01. The sequence goes on along the minus strand of CAZRGC010000005.1, from coordinate 135,633 downwards.
TGCTGCGCCAACTCCCAAAAACATCAAAGCCGTCCGTTTTTGGTTGGAAAGTGTTTGTACTTTGATGTAGGACCGAAGCAGGGGAGAGATAAAGTACAAACCCGCCAGTATTACCAAGAAGTAGTAGTAAAAAACATTTCCGCTAAAAAAACGCAGGTAATATTCCCATTTAAAAATTTCCAAAAAGTTTTTTGGGTCACCCGCAACATAGGTAAATGTTGTCCAAAAAAGAAGCGGAAGTAGAAGTCTTTTTAAGACTCTGTCCAGAGTTGTTTTGAAAGGTCGGTCCCTCCCGAGCATGAAATAGCCGCTAAGCATTATAAAAAGGGGAACTGCTATTCTTGAAACCGAATTTAGAATTATTGAAAGCCACCAGGATATTCCTCCAAAAAAATCGGGACGTTCGAAAACTGAATTTGCGGTGTGGATTGTTACTACTCCAATTATTGCCAAAGTCCTTATGATATCAGCTGCTAGTGAATAGTTTTTGGGTTTAACCATGCTAGATGAGAGTTTAACATGGCAAGGATATTTTATGGGTGTATTTTTCCGACTGCACCTGCTATCGCTGATCCAATTCCCGGAGCAATCCACATTACGGGTTTGCCGGGGTCTATCATATTGTTTTGAATCATATATTTAAGCCTGTTGAGAGTGGTTGCAGAACTACCATTGCTGTACCCGGCAACATCCATCAAAAAAGGTATCTCAGGAGTGTCCAAGTATTTTTTGGGGTGACGTTTGAGAAGTTTAGCAATCCTGTCTACAACAGGTTTACTTGCTGCATGTAGGATAACATTTTTTGTCCCGATTTCTTTGAGAAGGTTGGTATTACCCATTTGTTCAATAAGCCCTGAGATAACAGACGCCGTCTGGTCCCCAAAAAAGAATCCTGTGGCCATGCCATCCATCGAGACCTCGTCTCCGTTGTCAGGAACAGGGATATTAAGAACGGCTCCTTTTTCCGAAAAAGAAAAGATGTTTTCACCACCACCAGCAAATTTGTAATAGTCGGGGGTTTTGCTGTCGCTACTTTTGTCAAATCCGTACATTGTTTTGAGCTTTATAACACCTCCGTCGGGCTGTATAAGTATGTTTTTTGTATATATTTCAAATCTTTCCGGATTGAACGCCATTGCTGTATAGGCATCTCCGAAAATGCTGGGAAATGCAACAGTTGCGGGCGAGAGGAATTGTTTGGGATTGACCAAGTGACTTAAGGGTTCTAAAGCCGCAATCACAACCCTTGCTCCATGATATTCGGGGCGGGACACAGTATCTATAAAAGCCCCCACAGCCCCGGCGCATGCGTATCTGTAGGACTTGGAAACAACTCTATCGGGATTGATTCCTGCTTCCACTAAAACTGCAGCGTTAATTTGTGTAGGAAGGAAAGCGGAAGTATCGATGAATAGGTCCACCCCATCCCATTTTTGGGCACGAAGAGTTTCCTTTAGAATTTTTGCACCTATTTTTACTGTTTTGTCCAAAGTTTTTTGTACGTCGGGAGCTTCTTCTGGACTTCTGGAAAAATATCTATGGGTGAAACCTGTGGATTCAATTGCCTTTTTGACAACTTCTACCTGGCTTTCCTCCAAACCGAAATTTATGGCTGAGGCAAGGAGTCTGTTGTTATCGTAATCTTGGGCAAAATGTCCGCCAACAATAGTAAGCGCATCGCCATATCTGACAGGTTCAAGTACTTCTGGTTTAAATGTTTCTCTCTCTGCCATGCTGTTTAGTCGTGGACATCGAACCAATCAATTGGGGTAGTGTCGTCCGGCTCTCCGTTGTAGTTAACAGTTATTTCTTCGCCGGCTCTGATTTCTTTGACCGCCCTGTATTCCATCGTCTGGTTTTTGAAATTTTGCTTCCAATCCGCATTGGGGGTAGGAATGGTTGTAAACCGATCCATATCCAAACGCTAATGCTGCGCCTCTGGTGCTTCGCCATGGATATATGTAGTGACTAAGGGGAGTTTTCTCCAAGTTTTTCCTGTCTTTGGGAGTGAAGATAAGAACAGGCGCAGCTTCGATCAGCTCTCCTTTTTTAAAGTCTTTGAGCGCAAATACACCCAATCCCTTTTTTCTTGTCCTTTTGAGTGTTACTGCAAATTCCATTTAGAAAAATAATACATTAAAAAACCCTGAAAGGATATTTTCTCTTTCAGGGTTTTTGCTCACTTTGTTTCTGTGAATTTATATTTGATATAAAGGGTTGTGGGATCAAAAACCCCGAAAGTGAGTACGATGTCATACCGATCAACTGTTTCATTGAGTTTGGTCTCCAAAGACACTTGCGGATCGAGTTGGTTGATAACCTTTGGAACCGATGTCTTCACCCATCCAAATACTTCGTTGCCAAAAAACTTTTGGATAAAGTCGAACGCGGTTTCACGCTGAAGGTTGCCGTCGTACGATGTGGAAATCTTTGTGACAATCTCAACCGTTTCTCCTTCGAAAACAACAGCTGTGGCCAGGTCGTAGCTGAAGTAAACATCACACAAACTCGTTGGGTTACAGACTCCGTCCGACGAGATCTTCTCGAATCCTTTGGATTCAAGATGGGTAATCATCTCGTCAATAGGCAGTCCCATGGGTTCTGGTAAGTTCATTAGCTTCCAGATGTTGTATCCTCCGATACCGAAAACGGCAGAGAAAACAAGCGCAATGAAAACGACTGAAATAATCGTTATGGTTCTTGTAGACATTTCAGCCTCTCTTTCTACCTTTAAAAGGTGCCAAACGAATTCAGAAAGTATACCCTATAAGTCAAGTTTATTGTTTCTTTTTGGACTGTGGCGTCATTTCTCATATAATGTAGCCATGAAAACCTGGCAAAAAATAAAAGAAAAACCCACACTCCTTGCTGGATATTTGGCTCGCGAGAAAGTTATCGACACCATTCGGAGTTTTTTTAAGGATCAGGGGTTTAGGGAGGTTTTTACTCCCGTAATGGTTCCTGTTCCATCCATAGAACCAAATTTGGAAGTGTTTGAGACCGAACTTAGGACTTCCCGGGGCGAAAAAAGACGCGGATTTTTGATCATGAGCCCTGAGTTTTCCATAAAAAAACTTCTGGCAGCCGGGGTTGGCAGCTGTTTTGAAATTACCAAGTGTTTCAGAAACGAGGAGGAGGTGAGCAGACTTCATTCGCCTGAATTTACCATACTCGAATGGTATAGGGTAGGCGCTGACTATATAAATGTTATGGAAGATTTTGAAAATCTTTTTTGTAGTATTGTAAAGAAAGTCAGGGGAGAGGGTGTAGATCTTTCTAAATTTAAATATTTGGACAAAGAATACGACTTAACATTGCCATGGCCCAGAATAAGCGTTGCAGAGGCTTTCCAAAAATATGCAAACAAGAATGTCTTGGAGGTTTCGGAAGAAGATTTTTATAAAATATTCTTCAATAATATAGAGCCCGAATTGGCCAAGTCGGGAAAGCCATTTTTTATCTACGATTACCCAATTAGTCAGGCTTCACTATCCAGGCCTTCAAAAAAAGATCCCAGGTTTGCTGAAAGGTTTGAAGTGTTTTTGGCAGGAATAGAGCTTGGCAATTGTTTTTCGGAATTAACAGATGCCAAAGAACAAAGAAGGCGTTTTGATGAAGATCTGAGTACAAGAAAAAAGATGGGTAAAACCGACTACCCGATAGACAACGACCTGATAGACGCACTAGCCTCAGGACTTCCCGAAGTTTCGGGAATTGCAGTTGGTGTAGACAGACTAGTAATGTTAGCTGCGGATGCAGAATCGGTAGCAGATACTTTGTTTTTTCCTGGAGACGAGATTTTCAATATTTGATATGGAAGGACATAAGATTTTTTCCAAGCCCCCAGAATATTATTCCAAAATTCATGAGGAAGCGGTTTTGGCAGCTATTGACTGGCAGGAGAACGAAACAAACGTGCGGAAAGTGTTAGTTCCCGAGCCTGGCATAGAAGATCATTTTGAAAACAATTGGGGGATGGATGACACCAATTATAGATCTCAGATCCACAAATGGCGCGGAGACGGGAGGCTTGCTAATTTGACTCTTATTGCCCATGAAGATTCTGATACCCGATCTTTTGTTGTTGATACCTCAGACTTGGTGATGGGTTTGCCAACAGATGAATATTTTTTTGTTCAAATAGGGACCTGCTGGGGAATAGTAATTGATTTGGAAGTTGACGGACAGGACAGAAGAGTGGCATATCATATGCCTGGAATTACAACAACCAAAGATGTGAGTTTGGATGAGCTTTTAAAGCAGTTGGATAAAGTTGGCCAGGTGGGAAATTTGAACATTTTTTATGGAGGACGGGAGTATCCAGAGCCTGAGATTACTGATTTCAAGCAAAAATTTGGTGGGAGGAGTATAAATTTAATGAACTTGGACGAAAAAGTGGAGTGGGGCGCGCGGGATATAATTGTAAAAGGAAATTCTGCAAAACAGTATTTTAATAAGGGTCTATATTCGGAGACTGGCGAAGAGCCTCGCGTAGAAAGGGTCTTTGCCGGTGAATGGGCTTTAAAATGACGTTGTTTTTGGGTTATAATAGGCATACGGCCCTTGAGGTCGGATTTTTTTGACAAAACAATGGTATCTGTAAACGCCGGCAATATACAAAAAGGTATGTACCTTATTTACAAGGGGGAGCCTCATTTGGTGACAAAGGCAGACTTTATGTCTCCTGGGAAAGGTGCGGCAATCATGCGTGTTAAGTATAAAAGCGTCAAAAGTGGGGCTGCGCTGGACTTTACCTATAAAACCAACGAGCAGGTGGAAGTTGCCGATATTGAAAAGAAAGAAATGGAGTTTTTGTACCGTGACGGAAGTGATTTGGTATTCATGAACTCCAAAACTTTTGATCAGGCATCTGTTCCGATCTCTCTTGTTGAAGACCAGGTGGGGTATATTATCCCAAACCTTAAATGTTGGATTATGTGGTACAAAGGGGATGCGATAGGGGTTGGGCTTCCTCCAAATGTAACTCTTAAAGTTATCGAAGCTCACGACGTGGTCGCAGGCAATACCGTTAACGCACCCAAAAAGACTGTTAAATTGGAAACAGGAGTAGAGGCTTTGGTTCCTATTTTTATCAAAACCGGAGAAAAGGTTATTATCGACACAACTTCAGGAGAATACCTGGGCCGCACAAAATAAATTCGTCATCAGCTTGTTAATTGGGTATATAATTTATCTGTGGGAAAAGAACGCCTGCAAAGCGGGGAGAATATTCCCCCTGAGTTAAGTTTTTTCTTCGTTAGGGTAAAAGCCGCTTTTGACTCGAATCATTCATTCTTGGGGTTTTTTGATGCTGCAGTTGCAGTTTTGGAGCAGATGTCGGATCAGGAAATCTCTGTATTGGGTATAGTCTTTGATAAAAATCAGCCTGCCGATTTTGAAAAAAGCCAGGCTAGCCTTTTGAAATCATTTCAGGAAAGTATGCCGGAGAAGAAATGGATTAGGTTTGAAATGGAAAGTGCCAGACGGCATTTGCAGGACGACCATTATTACGGTTCTACCCCGGGCTAGCGGGAGATTTTTTTGCCAATTTTAGTCCATAACAGAGAGGATCCTGTCCATGTAGCGCCCCCATTTTTTTATGGCACTTTTCGAATATCTGTCTGCAAATGCATGAGTATCTTTGACAAACGAAACGCGTGAAGATTTGTCAGGGGTGTCTTTTATGTCCAGATCTTTTTCTTTGATCAAGAAACTTCCAATGGAATCGTTTCCCTCACTTTTGTTTTTTCTTAGTTTTGAAATAACATTTTTGACAAAACCTAGTGAGTTAACAGTAGAATCGTACAGCCCTCTTCTTATGTTTACTTTGACTCTCGAAGAGTCTACTGGCATACTTTTTCCCAACATTGCCTTAACTAGCGTTGTTCTGGCTTCAATTTTTCTTTTGGCTGATTCGGGATCTGTGTCTGTCAAAATACCACGTTTTAAAAGGGAGTTGGCTACTTTTTCAAGAAATGGTCCTTCACCAAGAACTGCTTTTAAAGTTTGCTTATTTAAACCACCAATAAGTGGGTCAAGAATAAAACCCAAGCTGATTTGAAATTTCCTGAATTTGGACGGATTTAGAGAGACGGGTGCATCCATAAGGACTTGTATAAACGGTTTGCCTTCTTTCCTTTCTTCGTTGGATTGAGTTGCAACACTACTGTCAATTAATGCTTCGGCAGTGGCGGCAGCAAGGCTTGATGACATCGATTGACCATAAATTACTACCGATTGTCCTAATTCTGCACTTTCAGTTTCTCCAAGTTCTTGTTTGACCAGCTCGGAGTAGGTTTCTCCCACGGTTTTGTATGCGTCCCCTTTCAACTCGTCTAAATATGCTTGTGGGATTTCACCCCAAAATTTGTTGGTTGGTGAGCCCAATGTAAATATCTCAATATCTTCAGGAGTCTCGCCTTTCTTTAGGCTTTCAATGATCCCCGGTACCTGCTTGATTGCCTGCATCATTGAAACTTCGACAAATGTAAATTGGTGACCGTTTTGCAGTGCAGGAAAAGATGGTAGAACAAAGAATTTTTTTTCATGCCTTTCCTTGTACTTTTCGTCGCTGACTGGTGATTGTAACCCTATTACCTCGCGCGCCAGTTCAGTTAAGTTGACTTTTGTATAGGGAAGCGATGCCCCTTTTGAGTCGGTAAAAATTTGTGTATTTCTCATTTCTTGGTCAAAAAATACACCGACTACTTTTTCAAAAAGTTCGACTTTTTCTGGGCTATCACCAAACTCTTTCCTGAAGAGCTCTATCGCACTTTGTCCGTGAGGAAAATTTATTTCTTGTCTCTGTATTGAGATTTCGGGTGTGAACTCTGACATGGTTTGGGTGACTCTGTGTAAAATCAAGTATACATCAGTTCTCGACTGTGAATTCTTAGCGGTTTTTGCCAAAACCAATATTAAATTTTTTCTGAGAGATTTTTGATTTTACTGAGTGTTATATCACTTAGATGGTGTTCCATTCCCTCGATGTCTTTTTTGATTATCTTTTCGGGAATTTTGAGTTTTTTGAGAAATTTATAAAGAATTTGATGTCTGCTTTGTACTTTCTTGCCAACATCTTCTCCCAGCTTGGTAAGTGTAAATCCTCTGTATGCTTCGCGTTTAATGTGTCCGCTTTTTGCCAGCTTTTGTAACATCTTGGTGACTGATGCGGGTTTTATAGACAATTTGTCTGCAACATCTGTTACCCTTACGTAACCTTTTTCTTTCATAAGTTCGTATATTCTTTCCAAATAGTCTTCGTTGGGTTCGCTTAAAGTTTTTGGCATCAGGTAATTATACAAGTTGGTCAACAAATTTTTTTATGCGGCAAAAGTTTGTTTGATCAGCCAGACGTTAAGTAGAGTAATTATTGCGGTTATGGTCCAGGACATAGCAGCCAGCCATTTGGGGTTGACAAGCTTACCCATAAGTTTTTTGCTCCCGGTCATATAAGTAAGCGGAATAATTGCAAAAGGCAGCTGTATAGAAAGCACTACCTGGCTCAAAACAAGAAGTTTTGCAAGGCCTTCTGTGCCCGAAACAACCACCACAACTATGGCAGGAACAATTGCCAGGAGTCTTGTAATGAGACGTCGTTGCCAGGGCTTTATATGAATATTTACAAATCCCTCCATGACAACCTGCCCCGCTAAAGTTCCCGTGATCGTTGAGTTGTGGCCAGAAGCCAGAAGTGCTAGAGCAAAGAGTGTGCTTGCCATGCTTGTTCCCAAAAGTGGGGAAAGCAGTTTGTAAGCGTCTTGAATTTCGGCAACTTCGTTTAGTCCGTTTGTAAAAAATGTGGCAGCAGAGACAATCAAGATTGATGCATTGATGAATGAAGCAATCAAAAGTGCGAATGTCGAATCTATCGTTGCAAACTTTACTGCTTCGATCTTGCCTTTAAGGTTAGTGGCGAACTTTCTTGATTGAACAAGCGCAGAGTGCAAATATAGGTTGTGTGGCATCACCGTTGCACCAAGTATCCCGATTGCAATATAAAGCATCTCTTGATTTGTAAAGAGTTCCTTGCTGGGGATGATTCCACCCAAAATTCCTGCTATTTGTGGTTTTGATAGACCTATCTCGACAAGGAATGAAGCCAAAATTATAGCTATCAGTGAGATGACAAATATCTCCAAATATCTTAATCCTTTTGCCTGCAAAAACAACAGCAACAAACTGTCAAATGCTGTGATAAGCACACCCGCAAGGATTGGTATATTGAAAAGCAGGTTTAAAGCAATTGCCGAACCTATTACCTCCGCTAAATCACAAGCTGTAATTGCAATTTCTGCGGTTATCCAAAGAAATCTGTTTACCCACTTGGGATAATAATCTCTACACATTCTGGCGAGGTCACGTCCTGTGGCGATTCCAAGTTTTAGCGAAAGGTGTTGAAGAATTATGGCCATGAAGTTTGAAATAAGGACCACACTCAAAAGTTGAAAACCAAATTTTGATCCGCCCGCAAGATCTGTGGCCCAATTTCCCGGGTCCATGTAGCCAACAGCAACCAAATATCCCGGACCTGCGAATGCCAAGAGTTTTCTCCACCATCCAAAATGGGGGAGTATAGGGATGCTTCTATGGACCTCCTCCAAACTTTTGTGGATATATTTATTCTTTTTGACTTTGAAAATGTTTCCCATAGCTAAATATTTTAGACATGGCTATTTTTATTGTCAAGTACGTTGTGGGTGGTGTGTTCTACATATAGAATGAATAAATGGAGGTTTACAAATCAGCAAAGACTAAGAGTGGGGGAGTGATTCACCTTCTACCACTTATTGTGATTGGGGCACTTATAACGGCGGTCGTGGCGATTCCTTTTTTGGGAAAATCAAAACAAAATCAAAAAGAAGACGTATCGATTGTGAGTACACCAGTGGTTGAACCAATAGAAAGTGCCACACCAACCCCTACATTCGAGCCTACACCTTCACCGACACCAACTTTCACCCCCACACCCGTTGTTACACCTAAACCAACCGCTACCCCTACACCAAGTATTAAGCCGATCACAGGGCCTCCGGGAGCTGGTTTAACTTACGCAACGGTTCACACGGAAAAAGGGGACTTCAAGGCGACTATACTTTCGGTTGATCTTAACTCTGCAAGAATGATAACCGACACAGGAAACGACGGTGATTGCGGAACGGGCTGTGCGGTAATGCCTTTGGCAAGCTATATCACCAGAAACGGTGGTTTTGCGGGGGTAAACGGATCATATTTTTGTCCGGCAAGCTATTCGGAATGTGCCAGTAAGACAAATTCTTTTGATTTTCCTGTCTACAATTCCAGGCTGGGTAAGTGGATAAACGGAGGCAACCTTTCCTGGAATTCCAGGGCAATGGTGTACTTTGATGGTAGCGGAATACATTATATCCAAAACGCTTCCTCGTTTTCCGGCGGACTCAGTGCCGGAATTGTAAATTCTCCCGGGCTTTTGGATAACGGAAATGTTCAAATAGACGACAACCAATCAGGGTTATCTGATAAACAAAAAGCGGCAGGTACTAAGATGGGTATTGGAGTTGTGGGCACAAGGAGGGCATTGGTTGTAATGGCCAGCGGTGTAAACATGCAGCAGTTTGCATATGTTTTTAAGGCTTTGGGTGCCTCGGGTGCTATGAATTTGGATTCGGGAGGCTCCACAGCCTTGTACTATAACGGAGCCTACAAAGCAGGCCCAGGGCGTGATTTACCAAACACAATAATCTTCGCAAAGTAATTTTTTTGCTTCAAAACTTCAAATGGATTAAAATTAGCCTATGTCAATGCAAAATTCGGACGAGGACTTTTTTGGCCGTCAGGAGAACGAGAAGATCCTTTATGTGGTCAGGCCACACCCAATGGCTAGAATCTTCACCCTTATAAAGATTTATGTAATCTCTATTGTCCTTTTGGTGGTTTTGGTGATTTTGGGTAAAGAAATTCAAGTAGCCCCTTTGCTTTTTTATCTTGGAGGGATCGTTTTGTCGGTTGCCACCATTCTTTTTGGCACAAAGTTGGTTGGTGATTACCACAAAAGGGAAGTGGCCTACATTACTGACAGGCGTTTGGTTCGCTTTGAACCTACAACCATGTTTGCCACAAATTCCAGAGCTTTAACTTGGGATGAGGTTGTGAAAGTGAAGACATATCCACCCAATATGCTTTGGAAGCAAATGGCAATTGGAAACGTTGTGGTTCATGCCCGAACTCCGGGGAGGCCTGATGCAATGGGGCATGGAGATATCACCGCAGACGATATTATTCTGAACAATGTCTATTATTATCGCGACTTGGGCAACTACATAGACAAAATCCTTTTTACTTACAAGCAAAAACCAATTGAGATGGATTCAATCAGACCTTTTGTTGCCAAACCCAGGGGCGAGAGGTATTGATCAGGAAAAATTCTCTCTTACACAAGGTTCACAAATATCGCATCCTCCGACCCAAGTTTTTGTTCCACACATTCTGCAGATTCCCTGGTGCCATAGGTTGGCTTCTTCACGCAGATCGATTCCAATTCCTGCAAATTCAGAAAAACTAATTCCTTGCATGTTCAGAGATTTAGGTGGACAACTTATTGAGAATTGGCCGAGAAGTCCCAAGCGTTGCATTTCGTATGCAACAAGCCTTCCAGATGCACCGCCTGCAACTAACGAAGAAATATAAGATGCATGGAAATAGAGATCTTCCCTGCTCATGTTGTTTTTAGTATTTAATATGTTTACGTCAAGCTTTTTAAGATCAGTTATGAGCTTATTAATATCAAACAAGTCGTGTTCCACAATAAGCTCCGACCTCAAAGTTTCCAGGAGAGTGTGTCTGGATGTTTCGGGAAAGTTCTTTTGGATAAGGTCCAAAATTTTAGAGTGGTCTGAGTCAAAAAGTATTGCAGAGCTGAGAACTGTTTTGCGCATACTGCCAAACTCGTATGCAATTTTGTGAATTATTATTTTTGAAACAGGGTACTTTCCTGGATATGAAGGGCTGATCCAAAAAGCCACCCCTGTTTCATTTATTTTTGCCCAATTTTCTAGCTTTTCCAAAACAAGCGCCTCCGCTGACTCCGGATATTCCTCAGATGCCACAATATCTTTTACGTAAGTCTTTTTTCCGTCGGACTCCACAAATATTCCATAACCATCAATATAGTAAGGCCAGTTGTCTACCAGTCTGTGGGTCTCTTTGTAAACGGAGATTATATGTTCAACCCTCATTTCTCCGTCTGTGGAGCGGAATCCGGGGACAAAATCTTCAACTGTTTTTCTGTTTTCTGCGTACGACATACCTGCTCGGGTCACTCTTGGGCTCCGGGTATACGGTTGCGGCACACCCACGGACTTACACCGTGATTCACCAATAGTTCAATTTATTACTTGATGTCAAATGGGTCAATGGGTTTAATTCGAGGCTGGCGGTAATTGTGCGGTAAATATGCGGTTAATACTCACTTGACATGTTTGTAGTATGATGATATTTTCATCTCATAGTGAAAACAAGAGACATAGTGACAGGTATTCTTATTTTAGTGCTCTTCTTCAGCGGACTTTCTTATTTCAAAAAAGTAAAGACAAAAACTCAGGTTGACACCGATCCGACACCTTCTATAGAAGAAAGAGTGACAACTAAGTTTGGTGGTATAAAAATACCGGTCGATACTCACAAAGCAGAACTCATACCTGTAGGGAAGGGACTTGGTATAGCAATTGCAACAAAAACATATGAAGGAGGAAAGTTCAAAGTCACACTGCTTGCTGATGTGGAAGCTCCACCCGAAGGATATTTTTATCAGGGATGGTTAACCAAAGATGGGACAAGTTTTGTATCCTTAGGAAAGCTTCGTGTCGGAAAAGGTGGTTACATGGCAGACTTTGAATCTGTTTTAGATCATTCTGATTTGCGAAAAGTTATTGTGACACTGGAGAAAACTTCTGATCAAAAACCCGAAGAGCATGTGCTTGAGGGTTCATTTTGATTCTTCTAAAATAATCCTATTGTGAACAAAAACCTCCTAATTGGTTTTTCTGTAATGACCATGGTTATTGTAGTTGGAATTTATTCTGGAGCCAAGGGAAGGCCGGTAATAAGAAAAGATAAACCTTCTACCGTTTCTGAAAATCCTTCCGAAATGAAAGAGTTTGTTTATGACAGAGAGATTGTTGTTACTGTCAGTGAATTTTATTTTAGCCCGGAATCTTTGAACATCTCAAAAGGGGAAAAAGTGCGGATATGGATTGTCAATGACGGGTCAACGGCCCACAATCTTCACTTACCCGATATGAATTTGGACAGTGGAAATGTTGCGCCGGGCAATAAGGGTTATGTAGACTTTGTTTCTGACAGGGTTGGAAGTTATAATTTTTATTGTGGAGTCGGAGGACACAAAGATTTAGGTATGAATGGTAATATTATCGTAAAATGATTAGGGGGTGAAAATATGCAGGTAACTATTTATTCAACAACAACATGTCCGTATTGCAAAATGCTTAAGGACTATTTGTCGGAAAAGAGTGTTAACTTCACTGAAAAACTTGTAGATATGGACGATGCAGCCAGGGATGAAATGATGCAGAGCTCCGGTGGTTTTTTGGGAGTTCCTTTTACAACGGTTTTAACACAAAACGGTTCCAAAGAGACAATTCTTGGTTTTGATAAAGGCAAATTAAATTCAATATTAAATTTGGAATAACCAAATGATATTTGTTAACTATAAAACTTACGAGGAGAGTTCTGGCGAAAACGCGATATCTTTGACCAAGATCTTGGAATCTGTGGCTCATGAGGTTCAAGTAAAGATAATTCCTGTTGTGCAAATAATGGATGTGGAAAAAGTTGTTGAATCAACTTCTTTAGAGGTGTGGGTGCAGCATATTGACCCACTAAACTATGGTGCACACACAGGATGGGTTGTTCCCGAAGAAGTGGCGAAAACAGGAGCTTCGGGTGTTTTTCTTAATCACTCGGAACACAAGTTTGACACTATAGACAGTCTGTATACCGCTGTTGAAAAATCTATGTCTGCAAACTTGAAAACTTTAGTTTTTGCCGGTGACTTGAACGAGCTCAAAAAAATTGTGGGTCTTGCTCCAACTTATGTTGCCTATGAACCGCCAGAACTTGTTGGATCTACTACAACTTCGGTTACAGAGGCAAAACCTGAAGTGATTTCCCAGGCTGTGGAAGTTGCCAGAGCGGCAGGGATACCGCTTGTTGTGGGTGCCGGTATTCATTCGACAGAAGATATAAGAAAAAGTATTGAGTTGGGGGCTGTGGGGTTTGCTATTGCAACAAACATTGTCAAAGCTGAAGACCCTAAATCTGCTTTAAAAAATCTAGCCCAAGGGTTTACAATCTAAATATGATTTACCTGGGTGCTGACCACAGAGGATATGAGTTGAAAGAAAAGATTGCTTCTTGGTTGTTTGATATGAAAAACGACTTTACTGACATGGGGGCCGCTTCACTTGATCCTCATGACGACTTTACAAAATATGCTGAGAGTGTTGCCTCGCAGGTGGCAAACGAAAAACATTCCAGAGGAATATTGCTTTGCGGGAGCGGGGTGGGGGTGGACGTTACCGCAAATAAGTTTGATGGAATAAGGTCGTCTGTTGGCAAGAACGCCAAGCAAGTTGAGGCGGGCAGACGCGATGATGACATGAATGTCTTGGTTATTGCGGCGGATTACACAGATGAAGCGGAGGCAAAAGAAATGGTTAGGGTTTTTTTGGAAACAAAATTTTCAGGAAAAGAACGATACAAAAGAAGAATACAGGAAATAGAAAAAATAGAAGCTAACAACTGATATGAATCTGCCCAATTTGGAAGACATCGATCTTGCCGGCAAGAGAGTAATTTTGAGAGGGGATTTGGATGTTGATAATCCAACACAAGACGACCCTAGAATAATTGCAGTCGGTGAAGCCTTGGAATGTCTTTTGGATAAAGGTGCTTCGGTTGTATTGATTGGCCACAAGGGCCGCCCTGATGGCAAAATTGATAACGCTTTGAGCTTGGAACCAACATCTGTCTTGCTTTCAGAAATGTTGGGTAAGGAAATTAATTTTGTGTATGATTTAGCAGGTGCTGAGGCCCAGGATTCTGCAAACAAATTAGCCCTCGGTAGTGTAATGATGCTTGAGAACCTGAGGTTTGATAACAGGGAGGAATCAAACGATGAAAATTTTGCAAAAAACCTGTCCAGCCTGGGCAGTTTCTATGTCAATGAAGCATTTGCCTCGTCACACAGAGAGCATGCATCCATTGTGGGGATTCCGAAGTTTTTACCTTCGTCGCTTGGAATAAGATTTGCAAAAGAGGTGGAAAACTTAAGTTTAGTATTTGAAAACCCCGCTCGTCCTCTGGTGATTTTGGTAAGCGGTATTAAGGAGGACAAGCTGGAATATGCAAAAGCTTTTACTGAGTTTGCAGACAAAGTACTCCTCGGTGGTAGGTTGCCTGACTTTATGGGGGACGAACAATTGGTGAGCGTAAGGTCTAGAAAACCAAGCGAAAAACTTATTGTGGGGAATCTGATCATGGATAAAGAGGATATAACTTTGAATACAATTGACGTGTTTGAGAAAGAAATTTCAAAAGCGGGAACTGTTGTTGTTTCCGGCCCTTTGGGTAAATATGAAGACGATGGTCATAAGCAGGGAACCGAAAGAGTATTAAAAGCTATCGCAAAGTCGGCCGCCAAAAAAATTGCAGGAGGTGGAGACACAGAAAACGCACTAAAAGCTTTCGGTGTTGAAAAAGATTTTGATTGGATATCGGTTGGTGGGGGAGCAATGTTGGAATTTCTGTCCAAAAAGACACTTCCGGGCATTGAAGCAGTTAGCCGTACCTATTAACTTCTAGAAGCTTTCTCCCTCTTTCTTTCAGTTGGCTTTTTGTATTTTCATTCATATTGTCCCACCAGGTAAGTCCGCTATATGCCCCAAGTTCAGCGGACAAAGCCCTCATGTCCTGATTAACAGAGTTTCTGTCTGGTGTCTCCCAAACACTTTTGAGGGCCCTGTCTACCTGACCTTGTGTATATTGGTTTTCG
This sequence comes from uncultured Gammaproteobacteria bacterium, assembly GCA_964599625.1. Lineage (GTDB taxonomy): Bacteria > Patescibacteriota > Microgenomatia > UBA8517 > UBA8517 > CAZRGC01. The sequence goes on along the minus strand of CAZRGC010000005.1, from coordinate 120,584 downwards.
ACTGCAAACATTAGTTTTTTGAAAGCCATTTGGTTTTCAGGGATAAGATCGGATATTGTTATTTGTTTTGGCTCGTCTGCAAAAACCCTAAGTGTTTGCGAAGTTCGGAATCTGGCAGTTTCGTTTCCTTTGTGTCCGCCAGCCATTCTTGTCATCAGGGTGTGAAATTCGTTTATATCCAAACTCTTTGCTCTGCTTCTGAGAATTTGGGAAACTTGGTTAGTTTCGATTCCCAAATGAATGGCAATCCCTCTAATATACAAGGCATGGGCTTCGTTGGAACCTCCCGATACTTCGAAACTTTCAGCAATAAGCCTGGCTGTGTCTTCGGGTGAAGATAGGTTTGTTTTTTCCATGCTAAACTGAATTCTCTTTTGCTATTTTTGAATAAACAAATGCGCTAGGGCGGGGGATTCTTTTTAAAGTCTTGTAATCAGTTTTGAATAATCCGAATTTAGCTGACCTTCCAAATCTCCACTCAAAGTTGTCCATCAAAGTCCAATGAGTATAGCCTATTATTTGTGCACCGTCTTTTATCGACTGGGCAACCCAACTAAGGTGGTCGATCAAAAATCTGCCTCGTTTGTCGTCTTTCTCGTCGGCTATGCCGTTTTCGGTTATCAAAATTGGAAGATTGTATTTTTTTGTTATTTTTTGAGTTATCTCATATATTCCTTCAGGGTATATTGGCCAGCCAAGATCGTTTCTCTTTCCTTCAATCAGATCTTTCATCCTTCTAATTTTTTTGTTTTTGAGCAAAAGATCTTTGATTCCAGACATATGCATCATGTAATAGTTGAGACCGATAAAATCGTGATGATTTTTGGTTAAGTTTATAAACAACCAGTTGCAGGCGAGTGAAGAAAAACCGGAAAAGATTTTTCCTATAAAATTTTGATATTTAAAATAAATCATGTTTATTGCAGAAGAAACCTTGGCCTCCGGAATGTATTTGTGAATTATTTTATAAGCGGAACGGTGAGCTTTTGCTAAGTTATTGTAAGTTTTGGCAGCCAGTAAAAAAGATTTTTTTTGTGGAGGCCAATAACCCTGAAGATATGACATAAAAGTGTAAACATTCGGTTCGTTTATTACTATCCAATAGTCTATGAAATCACCAAAATTTTCTACACAAAGCTCTACAAAACTCTCGAAATATTTGATGTTGTCTGAGTTGGTCCAACCGCCTTTTTCGGCAAACCATTGAGGATTTGTAAAGTGATTTAAGGTGACAATAGATTTTAGACCTGATTTATTAAGCTGCCTCAATACTTTTTTGTAATGATCTATTTCTTTTTGATCATAATCACCTTGCCTTGGCTCTATTCTTGCCCACTCTATTGATATCCTGTGGGAATTGTTGTTTAAAACTGTTTTTGCAATCTTGAAGTCCTCTTTGTATAAATGATAGTGATCGCAGGCAACACCAGAGTCTTCAATTTTTTTATTGGACTTTTCCCAATGCCACCAATCGTTGTGTTTGTTGTTACCCTCCACTTGATGGGCGGCGGTTGCGGTTCCCCATAAAAAACCTGCCGGAAATCTGTTTCTGCTTTTTTGATTTTTCATCTGTCTTCTCAGTCTATATTTATCATATCTTTGGTTCGGGGTGTTGTCCAAAAAGGGGGAGTATAAATTTGTTGACTTCGGTGTCTTTTAGTTTTGTTAAATCATCACCTAAAAATATGTTACCTCCTGATTGTTTTATTGCGTTTGACAGCTTCGTGACTACCTCATCTTTGATCTTTAAAGTTTTGGAACATACAAACGCGTCAGGATCTATGTTCCAAAAGTTCTTGAAAGAAAGTCTCGAGTTTATGGCAGGTATTACTTTGTTCGTAATAAAAAAATTTCTAAAAAATGCTGGAACTTTAAATCCAAAAAAGGGATCTATTAATGTGTCAGGGCCTGTTCTAATGGAGTCTATTTTATCAACGGCAATTTCAAACGGACATCCCGAGGCAATTGTGTACACCTGGGGGTATTTTTTCTTTATATAGTCCAAAAGATCGGAAACAATTTTGTCTGCCTCTGGTTTTGAAAGCCGTTTGTCAAAGTAAACTGCGTAAATAAAATCGATTTTAAGAAGATCGGCTTTGAGTTTTTTTAACAGGTAGTCAATGCTTTCATAAACGTATTTTTTTACTTTTGGATTTTTAAGATCAAGCAGGCATTTTTTAATGGGTGTAAATCTGGCTAGGGAATGTAACTGAGTCGGGTTGAAAGGTTTACCGTCAGGTTTAATTATCCAGTCCGGATTTTTGGTTAAGATTTTGGATTTTTCGTCCACCAAAAAGGGGGCGATCCAAATCCCGGGTTTTATTTTTTTTGATTTTATCTTGTTAAAAAGCCCAAAAAGACCTTCTGGAAATTTTATTTTGTCGGGTTTCTTCCAGTCTCCCCATGTCGTCCATCCGTCATCAATCAATAAGTATTCAAGAGGTATGTTTTTGTAGTTTGAAATCCAATTTAGGTTTTTTATAATTTTTTTCGAGTTGATATTTGTTCCGTATGGATACCAAGTGCACCAGCCATATGCAGGTTTTTTTAATTTTGTCTTGGAATATTTTGACAGTCGGGATTTGACCTTGAAAGGTGGATAAAGAAAAAATGGTAATTTAAAAAAAGAGTTTTTAGGCGGAGACCAGGATTGCCACCCAGAAATTTTGATGAATCTTCTGCCCATGAGATTTTTAATATATATCAAATATTGTTACAGTTTGCATATCTGATTGAATTTATGGTTCTACGCGAAGTAGAATGGATTATGATGAATAAAATAAAAGTAGGAGTTAACGGATTTGGAAGAATAGGGAGGTTGGCATTTAGGATAGGTCTTACTAAGCATGCAGACGAGATTCAGTTTGGTGCAATAAATACTACAGGTAGCATGCCTGTTTCCGGGTGGGCACATCTGACAAACTACGACACGACATACAGACAGTTTGAATATGAAGTTAAAAGTGAGGATCTTAAGACAGTTGATCAATTGAGCGACGACGATCCTTTGATGGGAAACTTGATGGTTTCAGAAAAAGCTGCAAAAGTGCCCGTTCTTGCTCAAAAAGACGCAGCAAAAATTCCATGGGGAAAATACGGTGTAGATGTTGTTATTGAATCAACAGGCCACTATACAGACGAGGAAGGTGCCAAAAAGCATGCATTAGGAGGCGCAAAAAGAGTAGTGATATCAGCACCCGCAAAGGGAGGAAATGTGGGAACTTTTGTTTTGGGTGTAAACGAGTATGACGGAAAACCACCAGAGGGAAGCATTATTTCCAACGCCAGTTGTACCACCAACTGCATTGCACCTGTTGCGGCTGTACTGCATTCCAAATTCGGTATAGAAAAAGCTGCGATGACAACGGTGCATTCCTACACCGATGACCAGAACCTTCAGGACAGTAGTCATAAAGATTTAAGGAGGAGTAGGGCAGCTGCTGTTAACATGGTTCCAACAACTACGGGGGCTGCTATTGCGGTTACCGAAACAATACCGGAGTTGAAAGGACTGTTTGACGGCATGAGTCTGAGAGTTCCAACGATTACCGGTTCTATTGTCGATTTTACTTTGCTTCTGAAACAAAATGTCACAAAAGAACAGGTGAATCAAGCTTTCAAAGATGCTTCAGAAAATCCCCTATATAAGGGAATACTTGCTGTTTCTGATGGATTTTTAGTTTCATCGGATATAATTGGTAGAAGCGAATCTGCAATAGTCGACTTGCCATTAACGCAAGTGGTTGCGGGAAATTTGGTGAAAGTTTTTGCATGGTACGACAACGAATGGGGATATGCCAATAGACTAGTAGAACAGGTGGTAAGAGTTGGAAGATCCTTAGAGGGTGGTTTTGCTCCCACCGACCCTTTGACCCTCAGTTTTAAGCAGTCCTAAAGATGATTCTATATACGTATTTCACCTTTTTTTTAATGATAAGCGCCATGCTTGGTTTTGTCTTGACAATTTTTGGAACTCCGGCAGGTGTCACCTTGTTCATAATTTACCTTTTGAATATCAAAAAAAAGAAAACTTCTAAACTACTTAAGATTAGTCTGATGCTTATGTCCGGTATTCCAATTTTAATTACGACATTTGTTTTTTATGCCTTAATACACATATTACTTGCAATTTTTGGGGTAGAGATTCCTGTGTCACAAGGCTCTATGCCTTTTACCATATTTTAATGTCTGTCGATATTATCCCTGCAATACTTACAAATAATGCAAGCGAGCTGAAATCAATGCTTGGTGAAGTTGATGAGTCTGTGAGAATAAACGAAACGCCTATTTCCCGTGTCCAGATAGACATAATTGACGGAGTATTCGCGGATAATATTACAGTTGATCCGCTTGTTTTTGATGGTGTGGAGACTGAAATGAGTTTGGATTTCCATTTGATGGTAAAAGAACCTGTTAATTGGGTAGAAAAGTCGGCAAACGCAGGTGCAGACAGAATAATTGGTCAAATTGAAATGATGAATTCACAGTTGGAATTCTTGAAAAAAGTCCAGGAGACAGGTCTTTATGTGGGGCTTGCCATTGATCTGGATACACCGGTGTCAGCACTGGATCCGTTGATTCTTACTAACCTTGATGTGGTGCTTTTGATGGCAGTTAAAGCAGGTTGGGGAGGCCAAAAATTCAATTATGAAGTGTTGGAAAAGATAAAAGAACTTGATGACTTGAGATCGCGAGATGCAACACCTTTTAAGATATGCGTTGACGGTGGGGAAACCGAAGATACGGTTGATGAGACACATTTTGCAGGAGCGGACGAGATAGTAATCGGTCGCAGGTTATTTGTGGGGAACATTCATGATAATATTAAAAAATTGCAGGCTGCTGCACATGACTTGGTATGAAAGATAAAAATTTATTGGATAAAAAAATAAGGCAAATATCTTATCTTGGTTTTGCAGACGCGAAGCCCGGAGATCCACTTTTTAAAGAAGCTTACGAATGTGCGAAATATCTTACCTCAAAAGGATATGTTGCAATCAATGGTGGAGGACCCGGTACAATGCGTGCTGTTTCTGAAGGTGCCAAAGACGCAAATGGTACTGCTGTTGGTGTTACATTCTACCCAAAGGATATTACCAACTACGAAGGGCGTGATAAAAACAATCCATTTGATATTGAGATTAAAACTAAAAATTATCTGGAAAGAACACTCAAGCTTTTGGAAATGGGAGACGCCTTCGTTATTTTTAGGGGGGGTACTGGTACAATTTCTGAATTTGGGATGGCGTGGGGACTTGCTAGATTATATTTTGGCCACCATAAGCCATTGATTTTGTACGGGCAATTTTGGAACAACATAATCAGGTCGTTTAGTGAAAATATGAGAATAAGACCCGAGGAGTTGGAAGTTTACAGAGTCGTTAATTCCCCTGAAGAAGCTTATCGGGCACTTCAAATATTTGAGGGGGCATTGAGACATAGTGTAAAGCCCAACAAGGAAGAAAGCCCGTTCGAAGCGAGGGCAAAATAAAATGCAAAAACTGTCCATAAAAGAGCTTGAAGAGAAGGCGACCGTTGTGAGAGAAGATGTAATTAAAGAACTTCTTGAAGCTGGGAGTGGACATTCGGCAGGACCTTTGGGAATGGCTGACATTTTTACAGCGTTGTACTTCAACATAATGAATCACGATCCTAAAAATCCCGAGTGGGAGGATCGCGACAGACTTATTCTTTCTAATGGCCATATTGTCCCTGTGAGATATGCAGTTATGGCAGAAGCAGGGTATTTTCCCAAACACGAGTTGATGACGTTGAGAAAGATGGGGTCAAGACTTCAGGGACATCCGGAGAGAAAAAAAATGCCGGGAATGGAATCAACATCGGGTCCTTTGGGTTCGGGTTTGGCCCAAGCAGCTGGGTACGCTTATGCTTCGAGGATGGATGGAAAAAGCTTCAGGGTTTTTTGTTTGTGTTCCGACGGGGAACAGGAAGAAGGCAACCACTGGGAAGGTGTAATGTTTGCCGCCAAATACAGACTTTCAAATTTGACCGTTTTTATTGATCGCAACAATATTCAAATCGACGGACACACTGAGGACGTAATGCCACTAGATCCGATTGAGGAGAAATACAAAGCATTTAATTGGCATGTTCTTCATATAAACGGCCACAATATGCAGGAAATAATTGACGCCGTGGACCACTCAAGAGCTGTATTTGAAAGTCCAACTGTAATAATTGCGCACACAATTCCCGGCAAAGGTGTGGATTTTATGGAAAATAAGTTTGAATGGCACGGAAAGCCGCCCAACAGTGAAGAGGCAAAAAAAGCACTGCATGAGTTAAGGACGTTGGGAGGAAAAATAAAATCAGAACATGAGTGAGATTTCAAAAGACGATTTGAATAGTACCGCTGCCAAGATGGCTTTGGGTGCAGACCGCTCGACAAGGCCGGACAGGGCAGAGTTAAAAAATCTGACAGATATGATTTCTGCGGTTAACTACTACGACAGTGTCTTAAAAAACACTACAAAGAGTCCACAGGAAGCGCGAGACGAGCTTTATAAAACTCTGGAAAAAACAAACTATTTTGCGGTAAACGCCGATGAAGCCGATGCTTTTGACAAGCTGGAGGCTGTGATTAATGGAGTAAGGGAAAGGCTTGTGTCCACCGACTGGAGAATAACTTTGAAACAATTGGGAATGATAAAAGACAGACAAGATAGGAAATATAACAAAGACGCATACGCCTTTATATTGTCAAATGATGCGAGTTATGCAGCCGTTGTAATAATTCCTGCCAAAGATTCGGACGACAAAAACTAACAATGATAAACAAAAATTTATACTTATCAGAAAAGTTATTTTCTAAAGATGTAGATATGGTTCCCACACGACAGGGATATGGTGAGGGTTTGGTTGCAGCGGGTGAGGAGGATGAAAATGTTGTTGTTCTTTGTGCGGATCTGACTGAGTCAACAAAGTCTATACTTTTCAAAGAAAAATTCCCCGATAGGTTTATCGAAGTTGGCGTTGCCGAACAAGGGATGGTGACTGTTGCTTCGGGTATGGCCAATTATGGAAAAATACCTTTTGTGGCTAGTTATGCCGCCTTTTCACCGGGTCGTAACTGGGAACAGATAAGAACAACAATTGCCCTGAATGACGTGCCTGTAAAGATTGCAGGTGCTCATGCCGGGTTGACGGTTGGCCCCGACGGGGCGACCCATCAAATGCTTGAAGACGTTGCGCTAATGAGAGTCATGCCCAACATGGTGGTTGTTTATCCGTGTGATAGTATCGAGGCAAAAAAAGCCACATTAGCTGCCGCGAAAAATGGTAAACCCACATATATAAGACTTGCAAGGGAGAAGACTCCTGTTGTTACAACTATCAAGACTCCTTTTGAGATAGGAAAGGCGCAAATTTTTTGGCAGGGCAAAAACTCCGAAGCAGTGATTATTGCCTCGGGACCTTTGGTTTTTGAAGCTCTTAGAGCTGCTAAAGACCTAAAAGATAGCGGAATAGAAGTTGATGTATTGAATCTTGCCACAATAAAACCTATCGACTCCGTTGCCATTATATCCGAGGCAAAAAAGACGGGAGCGGTGGTAACTGTTGAAGAGCACCAGATAACGGGGGGTATGGGTGGAGCGGTTTCTGAAGTTTTAGCTAAAAATTTTCCGATACCAATTGAATTTATTGGTATGAACGATTCGTTTGGAGAGTCGGGCAATCCAGATGAATTGTTGGAAAAATACAAAATGAAGTCAAAAGATATAGCTGAGGCCGTTGGAAAAGTTATAAAAAGAAAAAATATTTAGTACGCCCCACCTTTAAAGCCGGGACAGTTTGCTTTGTACCAGTTCATTGCTTCTGCGGTGCATTCGTATCTTACACCTTCGTTGGGACCAGGCATACAATCTACATAACCGCTTTGAGGACAAGCATAGGGCGATGGTGTTGCAGAGGCTGAAGCGGTGCCAAATGTAACCGGCAGATTAAAATACTTAACCGTTTGCCGGTCTCCGCTGGCGTTGTCACTTTCTATCAAAATATTTCCCGAAGTTGCAGTTGTTTTGAAAGTCAGTGTTGAAGTAAATTCGACAGGGTTTCCGCTAAGCCAACTTCCAGGATTTACTTCTTTTCCCTGGGCTTCTTTAATGAGTTTACCTGTTGTGTCTACCAATTTTACTCCTATTACTCCCTCAAACATCCAACCCGCTGGAACGGTTCCTTTAACGGTTAGAGGACTTGAAACAACAGCATTTTTTGCCGGAGTAGAGATTATTACTTCAAGTGACGGATCTGGGGTTGGTACTACGACTGCGATAGGGGGCGGGGTTGGTTTTTGGTATTCTGCTAATATCTTTTTCAGCTCCTTGTTTTGGTTATACAAAAAAACAACAGTCCCAAGGCAAAAAAGTATAAAAACGGCAATGCTTCCAAGCATTAATGACGAGTTATTCTTGGTGTTTGTTTGCATATTTTGGGTGATTTCTGAATCGTTCAAATCTTTGTTTTCTGGTGCTTTTTGGTCCATGAAAAATATTGTACACTAATTTGATACGTGCCTGCCATGGATGACATAATTAAAAAACTTTTGGTTAAAGGGAAGGGGATTTTAGCAAGTGATGAGAGTACTTCGACAATCACCAAGAAACTTGCTTCAATGGGTATCGAATCAACCCCGGAGATTAACCGCAAGTATAGGCAAATATTTTTGACAGCCCCGGGAATCGAAAACTACATAAGTGGCGTAATTCTTTTTGACGAAACAGTACATCAAAAAACCGATGACGGATTTTTGTTTGTAGATAGACTTTCGGATAGGGGTATAGTCCCCGGAGTAAAAGCAGACCAAGGGTTGGAAGACTTTGGTCAAAGCGGTGAGCGGGTTACTGTTAGAGCCGAAGGCCTTTCGGGGCGACTAAAAGAATACCACGATATGGGTTTGCGTTTTGCTAAATGGAGGGGAATTTTTGATATTACAGATATTCACCCTTCGTCATCTTTCTTGGAAGAGAACCTAAATAGAATGGTGGAGTTTTGCGAGATATCAATTAAGGCAAATATGGTTCCAGTCCCCGAGCCAGAAGTTCTCATGAGCGGCAATCACACAACAACAAGATGCGAAGAAATAACAAGAGAAATCCTTAAAACTTTTTTCAAAAAACTGAAAGAGAAAAACGTAGACATCACAAAAGTAGTTCTGAAAACCAACATGGTGCTTCCGGGAGAAGCCAGTGGTGTTAAAGCTGCGCCCTTGGAGGTTGCCAATGCAACTTTGAGAGTTTTAAAAGAATCGGTTCCTTCGGAAGTGCCCGGGATTGTGTTTTTATCCGGCGGCCAGAGCTCTGAAGAGGCTATGAATAATCTTGACAAGATTGAAGATCTTAAGGGGGATGCTCCGTGGCAGCTTACATACTCGTACCTTCGTGCATTGGAAGAAGATGCAAGAATTACCTGGGCAGGGAAAGATGAAAATATTTCAAAAGCTCAGGATGTTTTTGTAGAAACGCTGAAAAAAGCGCAGAAAGCAAGAAATGGTGAACTTTGATCTACTTTCCATTGGTGACGCCTCAATTGACACTTTCATGACACCCCTTGAAAGTGAGACTCTTTGTTCTATAGACAAAAAGGAATGTTTGATAGCCTTTAACTACGGTGACAAAATACCTGTTAAAAATCTGGAATTTACAGTTGGCGGCAATGCTGCAAACAATTCTGTTGGGGCAAAACGACTTGGTGTTAACACCGGTATCGTGCTTACGTTGGGTGACGACAACGTTGGGAATATGATTGTAGATAAACTAAGAAGCGAGGGGGTTGATCTTACATATGTAATCCAACAACCCGGGACAGGTTCAAATTATTCTACAGTGGTTAACTATTCGGGTGAGAGAACTATATTCGTTTTCCACTCACCCCGTTCTTATGAGTTTCCGGTCCAGCTTCCAGTTGCTCCCTGGGTTTATCTTACTTCAATGGGTGAAAGTTTCAGACCTTTTTACAACCACATGGCAGACTGGCTTATGAAAAATCCAAGTATAAAATTGGCCTACAACCCTGGCAGTTGGCAGATAAGGGGAGGGTTAGAGGTAATGCAAAATATTTTAAAAATAACTTACATAGTCTATTTAAATCGAGACGAGGCAGAAAAGATCACGTCGTTTGGTTCTTCCAACGGAAAGGATAGGGAACTTTTAATAGCCCTCAATAAACTTGGTCCAAAAATTTGCGTTGTTACCGATGGTGGAAACGGTGCGATTGCATATGACAGCATAAACGGTAAATTCTTGAAACTTGGAATTTTACCTGTTGATGCTTATGAAAGAACAGGGGCAGGGGACGCTTTTGGGTCGGGTTCATTGTCTGCATTAATTCATGGCAAGACATTGGAAGAAGCGCTTTTGTGGGGTACGGTCAATTCGGCATCTGTGATCGGATACACGGGTCCGCAAAAAGGACTTTTAAAACTGGATGAGATTCCGGAATGGATTGAAAGATCAAAAAGCAGCGGGGTTACCATGCAAACTTTTTAGACAATGGCAAAGATATTTGTTACCAGAAAAATACCGGGCGATCACTTGGACAAACTCAAAGAAGGCGGCCATGAGGTTGCCGTCTCTGAGTTCAATCGGCCTTTAACCGGCGTCGAACTGGTAGAAAGAGTAAGGGGCTGTGATGCTATTCTTTCACTGCTTACAGACAGAATTGACGGCGACTTAGTAGATGCATGCGGGCCTCAGTTAAAAATTGTTTCAAATTATGCTGTAGGTTTTGATAATGTTGATGTAAAAGCCCTAACTGATAGGGGAATTGTTGTTACAAATACACCCAGCGATGAAGTTAATGAATCTGTTGCAGAACACACGTGGGCCTTGATTTTAGCACTGGCCAGAAGAGTAATAGAAGCAGATGAAGCGACTAGGCAAGGCGCTTATAAAGGTTGGGAACCTGACATATTTTTGGGAACAAATGTTATTGGCAAAACTTTGGGAATAGTTGGCCTTGGAAGAATTGGATCCATGGTTGCAAGGCGTGCCAGCGGTTACAAAATGAACATGTTGTATACAAAAAGGGAAAGGGATGTGGATGCAGAGAAAGAGCTAGGGGTGAAGTTTGTTTCAATGGATGAACTTTTGTCACAAAGTGATTTTGTTACGTTGCATGTACCCCTAACTGACGAGACAAGACATATGATTAACAAGGATGCTTTTGCAAAAATGAAACGTGGTTCGTTTTTGGTAAACACAGCCAGAGGTCCGGTTGTAGACGAAAGGGACTTGGTCGAGGCGCTTAGGACTGCTCAACTTTCGGGTGCCGCATTGGACGTTTTTGATAACGAACCAAATATTGCCCCAGAACTAATAAATGCTCCCAATGTCATAACCACCCCGCACATAGCCAGTGCAACTTGGGAGGCTAGAAATGCAATGGGTGAGATGGCAGTTTCTGCAATAATTGACCTTTTTGATGGCAAGACCCCGGTAAACATAGTCAACAAAGAAGTCTGGGATATGAAAAGAAAATAGCTCCACAACTCAGTTGATACATTGTTGTTACAAGGCTAAAATCATTTTACACAATGGGAATTTTTGGAAAAAAGAAAAAAGGCGAAGAAGAGCCGTTAGATGAAGATCTGGAGGCCGTAGAAGAAAATAAAGTTAAAAGGAAGCTAAAAGATTTAAACCCTGAAAATAAAAAGAAAAGGAAAGAACCGCCAAAGCCATGGGGCAAAAAAGAAAGGTTGATTGTTCTTACTGCTTTTTTGGTAACTATTTTTGCTGCAGTCTTTTTGACACTTCGTGCCGACAATCCAGACTTGCTCAAGGGGTTGGGTGATTATAAAAACAAATTTACGGACGCTTTTAAAAACTTCAGAAGCGATACTATTGATCTTGGTAATTAACGCCGTCTTCTGATACCTGGTGGGGTTGCTTGGGTTTTTGCACCATCTTCCAATATTTTATTAATCGGAACCACCGGTGTGGCTGTTGGGTTGATAACACATGATCTTTTCGGCCTGTTTTCATCCAGGAACCATTCTTGTCTTGTGGGACACCCGTTGCAGGGTAGGCTGCCTGTTATCTGACAAATATTTATCTTACTTACACCGTCAGGTGCTTTCCAGTCAATCGATTCCGCATCAGCCAAAAGGGCTGTGATTATTTTGTTCCAGATGGGTGAGGCGCCTGTTACTCCGGATGCAATTCTACTCATTGGTTTGTTGTCGTTATTTCCAACCCAGGTAAGAACTAAAAAATTTTGATTATAACCAACGGCCCAGTTATCACGCAGATCGTTGCTTGTGCCGGTTTTTACTGCAACTTCCGGATGATTTTTAACAACCAAATAAGAGTTATAGCCAAACTCTGGGGCTCTAGCGTTATTGTCCTTAAGTATATCTGTGAGTAAAAAAGCAACTCTTGGATCCAAGATCGCTTCTGACTTGGGTAAGTTTTCTTCTAGCGTCTTTCCTTTGTAGTCGTGTATAGAAAGAATCGGCATGATCTCCGGTCTCATTCCAGAATTGGCGACAGTAGCATATGCCTTTGCAAGATCAATTGCTTTGGTTGCACCCCCACCCAATGTAAGCGAAAGGCCATAGTATCCAGGTTCGTCCCATGTTGTAATGCCCATTTTTTCTCCCAACTCCAACATCTTGTCCACTCCATAACTTGCCAATATTTTAACTGCGGGTATGTTGCGGCTTTGTGCAAAGGCACTTCGCAAGCTAACATGACCAACAAATTGCCCGTCATAGTTTACCGGCGAATATGGAGGTGAGCCTGGTATGGTATAGGTTATTGGTGAGTCATCTATCATGCTTGCGGCATTGTAGTTGTGTGATAACGCATATGCGTAATTAATGAGTTTTATGGAACTACCCGGCTGTCTTAATCTAAGAATTACATTGACTTGGCCATCTCCTTGTGTGTCAAAATAGTTTTTTGAGCCCACCATTGCGAGCACTTCTCCTGTTTGGGGATTCATTACAAGTGCGGCACCGTTTCCGACATTTAGGTTTTTGAGTTTGTTAACTTCGTCAGCTACTATTTTCTCGGCTGTTTCTTGTATATTCATGTCCAGACTTGTGATAACCTCTAGTCCACCTTTCTCGACAATTTCTTCTCCGTATTTATCTACAAGCATTTGCCTGATATACATAACAAAGTGGGGGGCTTTTATAGCACCTTTATTGGGATTGAGAATAAGTTCCTCGTTTAAAGCAGTTGTCTCTGCGTCTTCACTTATAAACTTATTAACCTTCATAAGATGCAATACTTCTTTTTGTCTGTTGACGGAAGCTTCGGGGTTGGGCCCGTACGGTGAGTAGGTTGTTGGGCTTTTGGGCAGACCTGCCAAAAAAGCAGCTTCTGCGATAGACAACTCGTCAACGTTTTTGCCAAAGTAATATTCCGAAGCGGACTCGATTCCATAAGCAGTGCCTCCGTAGCTAACCTCGTTAAGGTACATTTCCAGGATTTTATCCTTTGTGTAGTTGGTCTCGACTTCAATTGAGAGTATTAATTCCTTTATCTTTCGGGATATCGTACGCTCTGGGGTGAGAAGTACGTTTTTGACCAGTTGCTGTGTGATTGTTGAACCTCCTTGAAGTGACTTATTTTGTATGTTTTGGCCAATAGCACGAAGTATGCCCTTTATAGAAAAGCCTGGGTGGTTGTAAAATTCGGCATCCTCCGCAGCCAGGGTTGCCATCCTGACGTGTGTGGGTATAGATGTAAGTGGAACTACTGTCCTATTTTGGTCTTTATATATTTTATAAAGAAGTATTCCGTTTCTGTCATATATTTTAGTTGAGACTTCCTGAGTTCTATCTGTAAGTTTTTTAGGGGATGGTAAATCTTTGAGTATTCCAAAATATAAATATGAAACAAAAACCAATGAGGCAACAATCGCTACCGCAATTTTAGTGTTTTTAAAAGTATTTCCAATAACCTCAGCAAATCTTGACGAAAATTTATTAATCTTCTGTATAAACCACAATTCCCACAGATCGAGTCTGAGTATTTTTAATTTAATTGATGTAGATAGGGGATTGCGGGTCGCTTGTTTTTTTGTTGTTTTAACCTTATTGCGAATCTTGAATTTTGGTAAGGAAAGACGATGAATATTTACTTCACCCAGATATCTGAATAATGTGTTTGTTAAAAAGAAGACTAAAATAAAAACTTTCTCTATTAACAAAAAGAAAGGTTTTCCAAGAGCAATGAGCACCTTTTCAGGAATGCTTTTTACCTTGGTTTTAGACTTTTTGGCAGGTTTGACATTGGTATTTTTTGTGGCTTTCTTAGGCACTGGGGTATTCTAACAGCTCGAGTCTGGTTTTGGAACAATATACTCATTGAACCACCGGATATTTAATAGTTCCTGAAGAGCTTGCTACCGGACAATTTATACAATACATTGCCCCTGTCGGGTCCTGATAAATAGGCCTGTTTTCGGTGTGAACTTGTTCGGGAGCGGCCGATTGAGGTGCCATTTGTCCAGTGTCATTAAATATCCATATATCTTGGTTATTTACCAAATTGCCTTTTGGAAGGGTGTCTTTAAGAAAATATTCAAATCTTGTAGGGCAGCCAGGGTTAAGCGGATCTGCGCCCGGAATTCCGCCGGTGTCTGCGCAAATTGTGGCTCCTACCACGCTGTCCGGTTGTTTAATCCAGGAGTGTCCTTTTTCAGTCTGCTCATAACCGCCTTTTTCCGATTTGTCCAAAACAAACTTTACAATTTTATTCCAAATGGGGGAGGCTCCGCTTACTCCCGATACAGCCCCGCTCATTGGTGTGTTGTCGTTGTTTCCCACCCAGGTGACTACAACAACGCTGGGGGTGTATCCAATTGTCCAGTTGTCTCGTCTGTCATTTGTTGTTCCGGTTTTGACTGATACTTCCGGATGGCCTTTGACGTTCAGAAATGAGCTGGTGCCAAAAGCCTGGCTTCTGGCATTATTGTCGTAAAGTATGTGTGATATGACGAAAGTAACATCCGGGTCCAAAACTCTTTCGCCGGTTAGTTTTGTTTTTGCTGGGTTGTGTTCTTCCATGACGTTTCCTTTCCAATCTTCAACTTTTGTAATTGCAATCAAAGGCTCCTTTATTCCTTGATTTGCAAAAACTCCAAAAGCTTGAGCCATGTCATATGGTCTTACTTCGCCGCCGCCAAGTGTTAGAGAAAGACCATATCTGGTTGGATCTTCCAGAGTGGTAATTCCCATTTGGGTTGCGAAGTTGATAAAGTGATCGACACCGTTTAGCGCAAGAGCTTTGACAGCGGGGATGTTGAAAGAGTTGCCCAGGGCAAACCTTGTTTGAGTAAGTCCATGATACCCGCCGTCGTAGTTGACCGGACAATACGGTGGTTGTCCGGCTACACTAAAACAGGTGGGGATGTCTGCAAATGATGTTGCTGCAGTTATTTTTCTCTCTTTTATTGCAAGTGCGTAATTAAGTGGTTTTATCGAACTTCCCGGCTGGCGCTTGGAAAGAATAACATTAACTTTTCCGTCTTCATCTGTTGCAAAGTAATCTTTAGAGCCAACCATTGCTAAAATTTCCCCAGTTGCGGGACGGGTAACTATAGCTGCGCCGTTTCCTACCTTTTGTTTTTTAAGTTTGGCGACTTCTGAAGCCACCGCCTCTTGGGCAAATTTTTGTACTTCAAGGTCCAATGTTGTATGAACCCTTAGACCTCCTTGTTCGACAACCTTCTCGCCATATTTGTCAGCCAGCTGTTCTTTAATCCAAAGTGCAAAATGCGGAGCTTGTGGAGGTTTGATATCTGCATATTTTAAAGTCTCTTGATTGGCTTTGTCGGCTTCTTCCTGGCTGATATATTTATTAAGTACCATTTGTTTGAGAACTTCCTGTTGCCTTGCTTTGGCAAGTTCCGGATGTGCACCAAATGGGGAGTAGCTGGATGGTCTTTGTGGAAGCCCTGCCAAAAGTGCGGCTTCTGCAAGATTTAAGTCTTTGGCTGGTTTGTTGAAGTAAGTTTCACTGGCACTTTCAACTCCGTATGCAGTTCCTCCATAAGGTATAGTATTCAAGTACATTTCTAGAATTTGGTTTTTTGTATAAATTCCTTCTATAACAATAGTCAGAACCACTTCCTGTGCTTTTCTTCTGATGGTTCTCTCCTGTGTCAGGAGTGCATTTTTGACCAACTGCTGAGAAATGGTGGAGCCACCCTGCAGATCTCGTTTGAAAACGGTATTGTAGACCGCTCTTATAATTCCAGTCATAGAAAAACCCTGGTGTTTGTAAAAATCTTTGTCTTCAATCGAAATTGTAGCCTCCTTGACTTGTTTGGGTAGATCCTCAAGTTTTACGGGAGCTCTCTTTTTATCAGCGTAAATTTCATAGACCAGGCTTCCGTTTCTATCGAATATTTTGGTAGATACAGGAAGCTCCTGCGATGTTAATTTGGTGGGAAGTGGTATTCCCCAAAGAAAATATAGTGAAAAACCAATAACAGTTCCAAAGAATATTATTCTTTTCCGCCCATAGGTAGAGCCAAACTCGTGTTTGATTTTTAACACCAAGGCAGAGAAAAATTTTTTCATGAAATCTGAATTATATTATACATGGAGTACCCCGCAAACTTTTTGATACAATCTTTTTAAATATAATTTTATGGAAGCTTTGGAAAATCTAGAAGATAGAGTATGGTGGAACTATGTGGAGAGTGATATTCAGGAACTTCTTTATGAGTCTCAACTTCTTTTGAGAACACTTAAGGGTATGGGTGCCGACCTTCCCGGTGCCAGACGTGAGTTTCATGACTACTCTTTTGTAGTTTTTCCTGCCGCTAAAGCTTTTGAGGGCTTCCTGAAAAAACTTTTTCTTGACCTTGGATTTATAACTGATGAAGACTACTTTGGCAAAAGATTCAGGATTGGGAAAGCCCTGAATCCTTCTTTGGAAAAAGAGATAAGAAGGGAAGGGGTATATGACAAAATAGTGGACCATTGTCAGGGAAAAGAAGTTGCAGAGAAGCTTTGGGAAACATGGAAGGAATCCCGAAATGTTATATTCCACTGGTTTCCGAACGAGAAAAACGCCATTAATCTATTGGAGGCAGAGGAGAGGATCAAAATGATAGTGGATGCAATTGATACCTCTTTCAGGGGCTGTAAAATCAATGGTTCACGAAGTTGATTTTTCCACATGATTTTGTTGTACTATTAATGTAGATGGCTACTGTAAAAACTACCCAAAAAGATAGTTACGTAAAAAATGCGGTAGGTTATAGCGCATACTTAATTGTTGTTTGGGGGTTCTACAGATTCTTATTTCAACTCCCAAGTCAGGTTGAGGAACTTTTTATCAAGCCTGTACTTTGGCTTTTGCCAATATTGTATTTTGTTTTCAAGAAAGAGCGGCTTGGGTTTGCTTCGTTGGGTTTTACTTTAAAAAACTTGTTCCCGGCTGTATACCTTTCAATTGGTCTTGGGGCGATTTTTGTGATGGAGGCTGTTTTAACCAATTTTCTTAAGTACAAAGGATTTCATTTTGGTGCAAATATAGGCCCTGACCCAATAATGGTTTCTTTGGGTCTTTCGTTTGCAACGGCTTTTTCTGAAGAGACTGCGTTCAGGGGTTATGTGTTTACGCGTCTTTGGGCTTTTACTAAAAATGAGTGGATTGCAAATATGGTTACCACAACACTTTGGACTGCGATTCATATACCAATTGCATTTTTTGTTTGGAAATTGGATTTGGCTGCGGGCCTAATTTATCTTTTCCTAACTGCAATCTTTGGCTTAGGTGCGGCATTTGTTTACGGTAAGACTCAGAATATTCTTAGCTCCATCCTTCTTCATGTCCTTTGGGAGTGGCCAATTATTCTATTCAGATAAATTTTTGGAGTATTATCTATTAATGGAACCCGGTAAGGATGGCGATTTTGTTTTTACAAGATCGTTCTATGACAAAAAACCAGCAGAATTTCGTGGTAAAAGAAACCCTGAAACTGTTGCAAACGAACTGCGACTTAGAAAAAGGGAAGAGCTCGCGGCAATGGATGTTTCCGGTAGTCCTGAATATGCAAAGCCGCTTGAGGCGTGCAGAGCCAACCTTAGAAGGATTTATGGAATGGAGGCGGTAAATAAAATGCCGCCCATATTTCTAATACCTCAGGGACGACTTCCATACTCTTCACAAGGAGAATTTAACCCTGAACACTATGCATCCATGATTCATGTGTCCAGGAAAATGACACTCATTGAACTTCTTAGTATGCATCACGAAATGGAACACTCTTTGGGAAAGACAGTAAAGGTATATTCCCGAGAACAAAAACAACGTCCCCAGATTGCCCATCAAATCGGATATAGTACCGCAACCGCGGCGGGGGAGTTTAGGGGACGGGTTCTTGAAGAGGGTTTGGTTCAAATGAATGCTATCGACTTTGTGGCAAATTCAAAAGATCCGGCAGTTGCAAAGATCCGCAACGAGGAGTTTGGAGTTGAACTCTTTGGAACAGCTCTCACCGAGGGGTTTTCTGGAGTAATGAAAAAGATACTAACAGGAGCAAAGAAGCATTCCATTGATGTTGTGAATATGTATTCCAAGGAAAACTACAAAGAGGCTCTCAATCTCATAGATTTGATTTGCAAGGGGGCCGAAGCTAAGGATGGCTTGCGGGGGAGAAATGAAATCAGAAAAAAACTTATTGAAGGCAGGAAGGACCCCAAGGCAAGATTTAATCTTGTAAAAGACATTGATAGCATTTTCGGATCTGGAACGGCAAAAAATATTTTTGAAGTTGAATTCACAGAACAGGCGGTATCTACACTCAATATATACTTGCAGGCCGTTATTTGGAAAAGATACCCCAACTTCAATCCGCAACCTTGACTTAATTTGAGTACAGAATTACCATTACATCTGCGATATGCAGAGAAAATTTTTACTCGGAGTAGTAGTTTTTGTCGCAGCTTTCGGTATTCTTTCGGTTTCTATGTTTGAATCAGCTTCGGTTTCGTACGTTTTTGCTGTGCCCACACCTACATCCACGCCTATTGCTCCTAAAATACCCGTTGTGGAATACGAACTTCCTTATCCGGGCAAAGTCTCACCCGACAGCCCGCTTTGGGTGGTTAAGGCTTTGAGAGACAGGATAGTTTACGTTGTAGTCCAAAATCATCTAAAGAAGGCCGAGCTCTCGCTTTTATATTCAGACAAGCGCCTTTTGGAAAGCAAAAAGCTTTTTGAAGCAAAAAAACCAGATCTTGCTTTTTCGACGTTGTCTAAAGGGGAAAAGTATCTTGAAATCGCCAAAGTTGAAGAAGAGAAGGCTAGACAGGGGGGGGTAGATACTACTCATTTTCTCAAAAAGTTTATTGTGGCGACCCTTAAGCATAGACAAGTGATTGAAGAGCTGATACCACTTTCACCTGAGGATGCAAAACCTGAAATGGTTAAGGTTGAGGACTATTCAAAGAATGCTTATAAAGCTGCAAGGGATGTCCTAAATTCCAAAGGGATTGCCACCCCAAAAAACCCGTTTAATGGGGATTAATTTTATATAACGCTTATTTTTATATAACGTTTTTAAAAGGTTGGTTTTACCCCACTTGTAATATTTCCGCAGAAACTTCAGGAATTATTAAAATCACAGGCATGTGGCTTGCCTAAGCTGATATGTTTTGACACATAACTTATTAGTTGACGTTACAGATGTAGTGTTTAACAATGAACATCGTCACTAGATGTAGCGTAAATAGTTTACATTCGTGAAATAGCTTTTGCCCATTAAAAATATGCGTTGTCCATTTTGCAAAGCCGGAGATACAAGTGTTTTGGAATCAAGAGATATGGAAGAGGGGTGTGCTATAAGGCGCCGCAGACTTTGTGGAAAGTGTGGAAAAAGATTTACCACACACGAGGAAGTTAAAAAGAATTTTTTGTGGGTGGTAAAAAAAGACGGAAGGCGCGAGGTTTTTGAAAAAGAGAAAGTTAAAAGGGGAATTCTAAGAGCTATAGAAAAAAGACCTATATCACTTGATTTGGTTGACGAGATTACCGATCAAGTAGAAAGAGAACTTTTGAGGAGTGAGAAGCAGGAAGTGGTTTCAAGAAAGATTGGAAGCGCAATTTTGAAAAGACTGAAAAAAATAGACAAGGTGGCATGGTTAAGGTTTGCAAGTGTCTATCTGGAGTTTGAGGATTTGAGCGATTTTGAGAAAGCTATAGAGAAATAGGAATTTCTGTAGCACCAGGTTCAATCGCACTTACAATTTGTTGTAAGGCTCTTGAAATCTGTTGTTGAAAAGTAAATATAAAAATGTCTGAAGAACAAATACAAACAATTAAAAAACAAAAGCTAGGGAGGCCAAAAAAAGCTCTGAAAGTTGATCCAAAAGCTAAAGAATTGGATCATGTAAACGGCCGCACAACACTACCCTGGCCAACAACAATAGTCAAAAGAGACGGCAGAAAACAAGAATTTGATCCCCAAAAGATTCTAAATGCCATAGACAGATGTTTCAAAAGCTTTGGAACTGAACCCAAATCTTCTGTGATCGATCTTACCCAAAGAGTTGTTAATATTGTCTCAGCTAGATACAAAGAACCTACTGTTGAACAAGTACAAGATATAGTTGAGTTAGTTCTCCAGTCTTCTGAAGAATTTGAAGCAGCAAAACAGTATATTCTTTATAGAGCAGAGCACGCCAAATTGAGAGAGGAACGTCCGGTTCCGATTGCCGTTAAAAGAGCGTTCGAAGAATCTGACAAATACTTTCCGACACAATTACAAAAATTTCAATTTTTTGATAAATATGCGCGGTTCAGTTATGACCTGGGAAGACGGGAAACATGGGTTGAGACGGTAGACAGGGCAGTTGACTTTCTTAAAGAAATATCACAAAACAAACTTGAGAAAAAAGATTACGAAAGGATTAGAAAGTCTATTTTGGAAATGAAGGCAACTCCCTCAATGAGACTTTTGGCATCAGCGGGTGATAGTGCCAGAAGACAAAATATTTGTATATACAATTGTTCGTACATGCCAGCAGATTCGGTTGATTCGTTTTGTGAAGCACTTCTTATTTCCATGAGCGGCTGTGGAGTCGGGTTTTCGGTAGAAAGTAAACATGTAGAGAATTTGCCAAGGGTTAAAAGACAAAACGAAGCACTGGAGCCTTTTGTCCATGTAATCCCTGACACCACAGAAGGTTGGGTGAACTCTTTGAGAGTTGGGATGAATACTTGGTTGGAAGGAAAGGATGTAAAGTTTGATTATTCACAAATAAGGCCCGCCGGGGCAATTCTAAAAGTCAAAGGCGGGAGAGCTTCAGGCCCTGAACCACTTAAAACCATGCTTGATTTTGTAAGGGCGAGAATTATTGCCAGGCAAGGAAGCTTTATTAGACCGATTGATGCACACGACATTATGTGTATGGTGGGTTACGCAGCAGTCTCCGGCGGTGTCAGAAGGACTGCAATGATTTCGCTATTTGATTGGGATGATTTGGAAATGAGACACGCCAAAGACGGAGACTTTGAAAGAGACAATTGGCAGAGGTGGAACGCTAATAATTCGGTGGTAATTCCTGACAGAGGACTCTCACAGGAAGAGTGGGTAAAACTAATGTTGGATATGCACACAACCCAAAGAGGTGAGCCCGGAATATTCAACAGGCCCGGAGCAAACAAATTTGGCCCCGAACGAAGAAGTAAGGCTGATTTTGGAAGCAATCCATGTGGTGAAATCAACCTGAGGCCATACGAGTTTTGCAATCTTACAATTGCAATTGCCAGAGCAGAAGATACTTACGAGACACTTAAAGATAAAGTTGAAGTGGCAACAATGATTGGAACAATTCAGGCAATGGCAACCAATTTTCCGGGACTTAGGCCAATATGGAAGAAAAACTGTGAAGAGGAAAGACTGTTGGGTGTGGACATAAACGGACAAATGGATTGTCCGACCGTCCAGGACCCGGCAGTCATGTCCAAACTTAGACAGGTTGCAGTTGAGACAAACAGAATCTATGCCGAAAAATTGGGCATAAATCCCGCAGCTGCAGTTACTTGTGTAAAGCCATCGGGGAATTCCTCTCAGCTTTTTAACTGTTCTTCAGGGCTTCATACCAGGTGGGCACCTTATTACATAAGAAATGTCAGAGTTGGGGCATACACACCGCTTTTTAAGGTTCTCAAAGACGCCGGCGTACCCATGGATCCCGAGAACGGTCAGACAATAGAAAACGCAAACACATGGGTTGCCCACTTCCCTGTGAAGTCACCCGATGGTGCTATAACCAGAAAAGGCAGGAGTGCAATCGAACAGTGTGAGTATTGGCTTACAAGTAAAATCTTTTGGACAGAACATAATCCCAGTGTGACAATTACTTATCAACCGGACGAAGTGATAGATTTAATCAGGTGGGTGTGGGACCACAAGGATTATATTGGAGGAATGTCTTTCTTGCCTGCAAGCGATGCAAAATATGCCCAAATGCCGTACGAAGAAATTTCCAGAGAAGAATATGAAGTTTTGGTAGCTAAATTTCCAAAAATAGATTTTTCCAAACTTTGGAGGTACGAGGAGGAAGACTACACTAAAGCATCACAGGAACTTGCTTGTGTCGCAGGTGCTTGTGAGATTGAAATAATTCCGCAAGGCGATGGTTTTGCAACTCAAAAAAAGGATAGCGCAGTTGTAAATTGATATAATTCCCCGATGGCGATTTATACCAAAACGGGTGACAAGGGCTTCACAAAGGTGTTTGACAACAAAACCGGAAAACTTTCCGGGGTTTCCAAGTCCTCGTGTCAGATCGCCTCGATAGGTGCGATTGACGAACTAAACTCTTTTCTGGGTATTGTTGTTTCCGAATCAGAACTTTCAGATATTTCGGATTTGATTCTGAAGATTCAAGAGAACTTATTTGTAATAAATTCTGTCCTGGCAGGTGGCAAAATCAAGTTTTCTAAAAAAGAGGTGAAAATTATGGAAAACAAAATAGACGCTTGGGAGGGAAGTTTGCCAGTACTACAAAACTTTATCTTTTATGGAGGAAGTAAGTCGTCCGCGAGTATTTTTTTTGCAAGGGCGATATGCAGAAGAGCTGAAAGGTTACTGGTTAAATATTCAAAAACTAACCTGGTTGATCCGGAAGTTATGAAATATTTCAATAGACTTTCAGACTATCTTTTTATGATGGCGAGGTATGTAAATTATATTTTAAAGCAGGAAGAAACAGCTTGGAGGCCTTAGTCAGTTGGTATACAATGAATCAATATGGCTGCCACTCCCGAAATTCCTAGAGGTGAACCTCAGGTCCAAGAAAGAAAAGAAGAATTTGTGGTACCCGAGACAATTGCGTCTACGGGTGTAAAGGTTGTACAAAAAACTTTTAAAGCTCAGGTTAGCGACGACAAGGGAAATCCTGTTATTCAAACACCACCCACAACAGTAATATCTGTAACACCACCAGCAGATCCGGCGACACTTACAACATGGTCAAAAGGTGATGCGGTATCACCCCTAACTTGGCTGGGTGTATTTTGGTTAAGAATTCTTAAAAAGGCAGCCCATTTTGGCTGGACAATATTGGGTGTTGCACCTCCCACAGAAACACAACCTCAAAAATGACAGACACAATACCAAATATTAACTACACAGCACTTGTTTTTTTGCTTTTGGGAGTTGTGTTTTTCCTTCTGCTTTTGGTTGCTGCAGGGTATGCAGCTTTTATCTACTTTAAAAACAGAAAACGAGAACAAAGGTCAATTGACTCTGTATTGTTGCAGGTTGCACTCCCGCGGATTAACGAAACAAAAATAGACGTGATGGAACAGCTTTTTTCTTCTTTGCACTCAATAGAGAAGGGCGGTTGGGAGCAAAAGTTTGATATCCAGCCAACTATTTCTTTTGAAATTGTGGCCAAGCTTGAAGAAATAAAGTTTTTTGTTTGGGCCCCCAAAGAATACAAAGACTTGGTAGAAAAACAAATTCACGGAGTTTATCCTGATGCCGAGGTTACAGAAACAGACGAGTATAATATTTTCACTAAGGACGGAAAAGTGGCTTACAAAGCCTTTCAGCTTAAAAAGAGCAACTACTTTCCAATAAAAACTTTCAAAGATTTAGCTACCGACCCAATGAGCCAGATAACCTCTGCTTTGGCAAAAATGGGTCCT
Organism: uncultured Gammaproteobacteria bacterium; assembly: GCA_964599625.1. GTDB lineage: Bacteria > Patescibacteriota > Microgenomatia > UBA8517 > UBA8517 > CAZRGC01. The sequence continues at coordinate 96,441 of CAZRGC010000005.1, read as the reverse complement.
GGTGAGGCTGCTGCGATTCAGTTTGTTATTTCTCCTGCAGACAGTGAATGGCAGAAAGCCGGAAGCAAATATATAGGTGATACTAAAAAGCAGGAGAGTGATCCGGAAAAAGCCAAATTTTCTACACCAGCAAAACAATTGGAACAAATAGAAAACAAAATTTCAAAACCTGGATACGAAACTTCGATCCGTGTAGTTGTAGTTTCGGGTGATGAGAACTCTGCTAAGAGTCATGTCACAAACATAGAAGGAGCCTTTGCTCAGTTTGCGGGTGACGTTAATTACTTTTCTAGTAGAAAAGTTTACAGAAAAGGATCGTTTGTTGAGGATTTTTTATACAGATATCAGCCAATGTTCAACCTTTTCAAAAACCATACAACAATTCTCAATACAGAAGAGCTGGCTACAGTTTTTCACTTCCCTAACCGCCAGATAACAACACCACACATTTATTGGCTCAACTCCAAAACAGCTCCTGCACCTTCGCAGATTCCAACAGAGGGACTTTATTTGGGGATAAGTAACTATAGAGGTGTCAAAAGACCTGTTTATATTGGCAAAGAGGACCGCATGAGACATCTTTACATCATCGGTAAGACTGGTACGGGTAAGTCGGAGCTTTTGAAAGATATGATTGTTCAAGACATTAGGGAAGGGAAGGGTCTTTGTTTTATGGATCCGCACGGTGATGCAATTGACGACATATTAAAACTCATTCCACCTGAGCGTGCCGAGGATGTTATTTATTTCAACCCCGCAGATGTAGATAGACCTATGGGTTTGAATCTTTTGGAAGCAACAACTGAGGATCAGAAACATTTTGCTGCAACCGCGGTTATCAACATGATGTATAAACTTTTTGACCCTTACAAAACTGGTATCGTTGGACCACGTTTCGAACATGCGGTCAGAAATGCCATGCTTACGGCGATGTGTGAACCCGGCAGCACATTTATTGAAATTATGAGAATTCTTACAGATTCCAGATTTGTTCAGGAGATCCTCCCCAAAGTTCAAGACCCGATTATCAGGAGATATTGGACTGACCAGATTGCCCAGACATCAGACTTCCATAAATCCGAGGTCTTGGACTACATTACTTCCAAGTTCGGAAGATTTGTTACCAACAAGTTGATAAGGAACATTATTGGGCAATCTCAAAGTTCATTTAACTTCCGTGAAGTAATGGATACAGGCAAGATCCTTTTGATAAATTTGGCAAAAGGTACACTTGGAGAAGAAAATTCGAACTTTTTGGGACTAATTCTGGTTCCAAGAATTTTGATGGCTGCAATGAGTAGGGCAGATCTCCCGATGTCCCAAAGACGCGACTTTTTCTTTTATGTAGACGAGTTTCAGAATTTTGCCACTCCGGACTTTGCGGTTATTTTGTCCGAAGCCCGTAAGTACAGACTCGGCCTTTGTGTTGCCAATCAGTTTATAGGCCAAGTGGAAGAAGAGGTTAAAAATGCCATTTTTGGAAACGTAGGATCAATGATTTCTTTCAGGGTTGGTGTTTCTGACGCTAATTATCTGGCTCATGAATTCGCACCAGTATTTGGGGAAGACGACCTTTTGAATGTTGAGAAATACCATGCTTTTGCAAAGACAATTGTGAATAATGAACCGGTACCCCCTTTCTCAGTGGACTTGACTAAAGATATTAGTAAGGTTAAGGCTATGGAGAGTGAACGAGTGTCAGAAATAATAAGAGAAATGAGCAGACTTAAGTATGGACGCGATGCAAAACTTGTGGATGCCGAGATTGTAAGGCGGGCTAAACTTTGATATTCTTCTGAGGTATGACAAAAAATAACCAGACTTCGGGGTTTTCCATCGGAGTTATTGGTTGGGGATTTGTGGGTGCAGCTACTGGGTTGGGCTTTGGTACAAATTCCAACAATAAAGTTTTTTGGTTTGATAAATTCAAAGCAAGTCCAAATACATTAGATGAGGTTGTAGAAAAAAGTGAATTTATATTTATATCTGTCCCGACACCTATTTTTGAAGACTATTCCGGAATGGATATGAGCATTGTTGAGGGTGTTGTGGACGAAATTGCGCCAAAGGTGCAGGGCACAAACAAAATTTTGATAATAAAGTCTACTTCGCTTCCCGGTACGGCAAAAAAACTTTCGGAAAAATACAGAAACATAAATTTCGTAATGAATCCCGAATTTTTGACCCAAAAAAATGCAAACCAGGATTTTCTTAATCCAAGCAGGACCGTGATTGGTTCAGATTCTAAAGATGTGGCTGCCAGAGTTGTTGATCTTTACAACACAATTCTCCCTGCAGACCATAAATATGTTCTCACAGACCCCACGAGCTCAGAAGTAATAAAGTATATGAGTAATCTTATGTTGGCATCCAAGGTTTTGTTGGCCAATGAATTTTATGAACTTTCCAAAAAAGTGGGAGCCAATTATTTGGATGTGCAAAAAGCAGTTGAATCCGACCCGAGGATTGGAACCCATCTTGGAGTGCCCGGTCCAGATGGCGACATGGGTTTTGGGGGAGCGTGTTTCCCTAAAGATATGGTTGGAATCCTCGGACTTTCGAAAAACCTTGGTCTTGATATGAGTGCTTTGGAAGCTGTTTGGAAAAAGAACCTAAAGGTAAGAAAGCACCGCGATTGGGAAGAAATGCCGCAGGCATTCAAAAAGAACAAATAACTCCAGTGTCTTTTTTTGCGCCCAGACTTGCACTTGTAAAAATTAGTGGTACACTACTAAGTGTAAAATATACACGAATATGGAACGAGAGACTAAGTTTTCACTGGCACAAATAGATGTTGTTCCGGGCCGCCCGGATAAAAACGTGCCCAAGATAATATCTGAGGTGGAAAAGGCAAAGCACAGAAAGGTAGATGTGATACTTTTTCCTGAAATGGCAGTTCCCGGCTACATGCTGGGCGATGAGTGGGAAAACGATAGCTTTATTCAGGACCTGATCGGTTATAACGAAGATATTTTTCGCCAGTCTGACGGAATCGCTATTTTTTGGGGAAATATTTATGCTGAATTCAACAAAAAAGGCAAGGATGGACGAATAAGAAAATACAATGCTGTGTATGTGGCACAGGACGGATCGTGGGTTGATAACGGAGTCTTTTTGGGAAGGTCTTATAAAACTCTTCTTCCTACATACGGAAAGTTTCACGATACAAGACATTTTTATTCGATGTCGGATTTGTCCCAAGAGACCAAAAAACCTTTGGAATCTTTGCTTAGGCCGTTTCCAATAAACATAAAATGTAAGGAAATAAAAGTCGGGGCGATTTTGTGTGAAGATATGTGGCATGCCGACTATTTGGTAAACCCATCAAAGATATTAATAAATAATGGTGCAGACATGATAGTTAACCTTTCTGCTTCTCCCTGGTCTTGGAGAAAAAACGATAAAAGACATAGAGTTGTCAGGGAAATTTTAAAGGAGACACCTGCTAAGTTTTTGTATGTAAATAATGTGGGTATACAAAATAACGGCAAAAGTGTTTTTCTTTTTGAAGGTCACTCTACCGTTTACAACCCAGACGGAACAATAAAGGCCACAGGCCAGCCGTATGCCGAAGAGACAATTGACGTGAATATAGACGAAAAGAAAAAGATTGTCATTCCCGAAAGGCCTCCGTATGACAAGGAAGATACTGTAGAACTTCATAGAGGATTGGTGTACGGAATCAAGAGATTTTTTGAGTCCATCGGAATGACCAGAGCACTTATTGGATTGAGTGGGGGAATCGACTCAGCTGTGGATGCAGCACTTCTGGTGGAAGCTTTGGGTAAAGAAAATGTTTTTGCAATAAATATGCCAACAAAATTTAATGCAGAGGTAACAAAAAGTGCTGCAAAAGTGCTTGCGGAAAACTTGGGAATACACTATACGGAAATCCCCATTCAGGACTCTGTTGATTTGTTGAGGGAAAAGCTTGAATCGGCAGGATTCCCTATATCTGGTTTGGGATATGAGAACATTCAGTCACGCGAGCGTGGTGCGGGAGTTTTGGCTGCAATTGCCCAGAGTTTGGGTTGTGTGTTTGTGAGCAACAGCAACAAAACAGAAACTGCTTTTGGATATGCTACTTTGTACGGCGATATTACTGGTGCAATTGCCCCTTTGGGTGATGTTTACAAAGGAGAGGTGTATGACCTTGCAAAATATATAAACGAGACTTTTGGTTGGGAGGTTATACCCCAAGTTATTATAGATCTGCCCCCTTCGGCTGAACTTAGTGCGGAGCAGGATGTTACAAAAGGGTTGGGGGATCCTATTGTCTATCCTATACACGATAAATATGTAAAGGCATTTGTGGAATTTAGGCGTGATCCGGAATATCTTCTGAAGCTATACATGGAAGGCAGGCTCGAGAGCGAATTGTCTATTGGTGAAGGTTTGGTAAGTAAGCATTTTCCGACCAGAGAACTTTTTGTAAAAGATTTGGAGCACAAGTGGTCACTCTACAGAAAAATGGTTTTAAAAAGAATTCCTTCTCCCCCGGATATTGCCGTAAGTAGGCGTACGTTTGGGTTTGACCTTCAGGAATCCCAAAACGGTGTTTATTTCACCAGAAATTACTACAAACTTAAAAGTGAGCTTCTTGGGTAAATAACCATGCTTTGGTATAATTGCCTAGTTTGTAATGGTCTCGTCGTTCAATGGCGACAAGATCTCTTACATTAAAATTTGGGCCCTTCGTTCATCGGTTAGGACGGGACTCTTATAAAGTCCAAAGGATGGTCCGACTCCATCAGGGCCCACCAAATTTTAATGCGTCGTAAGACGTCGTAAAGTCGACACGATGGTTCGATTCCATCCGAGACCACCACGGGACTCTTACGTTGAGCATTGCGAAACGCAATGTAAAGTCCAAAGGATGCAGAATAACCGATTTTGTTAAAATCGTCGACTCCATCAGGGCCCACCAAATTTTAATGCGTCGTAAGACGTCGTAAAGTCGACAGGGGTGGGTGAAGGCTAACCTGCGGTTGGCGATTCCATCCGAGACCACCTGGATAAGACCTCAGAACTTTATAGGCCCCATTAGTTTGAAGAACTTTGCTGATTTAAGATATATTTTTGCCTGTAGAGTTTCTGCCTTGTAACCTAATCCTACTTTTTCTGGTGCCATTGTGATTTCACCGAGAATTTTGAGCACATTTTTAGTTTTTCCTTTGGTTACTTTTACCAGGTCATCCAGGTTGATGTCTGTGTATATTGTGTATCTTGAGTGATGGGGTTCGTCTAGTTCCGCAAGTCGGACAACTGCAGATACACCATGTTTTTCAGCCTCGTTTTTGTGAGCTTGTTCGTGTGCCCATAGATGTTTAGCGTTTGCTTCAGGTGATTCTGCAACACCTTTAAATCCAAATTTAACGCAAAGCTCCATGAGTTGCTCTTCACTTGTTATTTCCCAAGAGAATTGTCTTTTTAACTCCGAAAGCTCTTTGCGCTTGAGGATAAACAAATCAACGTCACCGTTCAGTATTGCTAAGTGAGCTGATTCTGACAAAGGGGCAACGTCCAAAAGTGTGGGCGGCTCGCTTCTTCTAACTTCCATTTGAGTTTAGAGCTCTATGAGGATTTGTTTTTTACCAGGCTCGGTAATCTCGGCAAGTTCCAGGTATCTTTCTGTAGTAGAAAGCCTTCTGTGTCCGGAAACCTGGGAAAGAAGAACCAAATCAACACCAGACTTAAGATTCTCCACAATAAAGGTGGTTCTTAAGTCATTAACTGAGTAGTTGGGAAGATCCGCCTTTTGAATATATCTGGCTATGGATGCTCTTATATTTCTGACTGCCAAAGGCTTTCCGTTTTTACTGATAAAGACAAACGGAGACTCAGCTTTGGGCCTGACGTTCATGTATAACCCCAAAACTTCGATTGCAGGCTTATTTAGGGGGACTGCTCTTTCGGGTTGAGTGGCGTAGGCCTCAATCTTGAGGTGGGTTTCTGAAACATGACCAGTTTTGAGGTTTGCTACCTCGGAAATTCTGAGTCCTGTCTGTAATATAAGCTCGATTATGGCTGCAATTCTTGTGTCACTTCTAACCACGTCACGAAGGGCCCTGTATTCGAGCTGGGAAAGGAATTTGGGTAGTGCATTCTCAATCTTAGGATGAGCAACCGAGCTTGAAGGGTCGCTTGCAATGGCGTTTTCAGAGATCATCCATCTGAAAAAGGTTTTGACAGCATTTAGCTTGCGGCTGACTGATTTGGGCGTATATTTATCAGCAAGGAGCGTATCACGGAAGGCATCCAGGTCATCAGGTCTGACTTGTTCAGGCATGACTTTCTCTCTTTTGATCAAAAAATCCACCAACTGATCAAGGTCGCTTCTGTAGGCCAAAACTGTGGCCGGGGAGCGCCCTTTGGATTTGAGGGACTCTATGAACTTTGGTAATAGATTTTTGAGTGTGTCCTGTGACATAGTTTTAAGTAAAAAGCCTCAAAATAAGGCTGTATAATTAACTCTCAGGGTTCAATTATAGCGTTTTTTTTGAAATAGTCAAATATTACAGGATGTCTCACAAAACAACCGATAACATTGAAAGAAGATATGGTCCAAAGTTTCGGAAAATAGCTGGTCTGGTTGTATGGTTTTTGATCGTTGTTACGGGTCTTTCTGTAGTCAGGAATATTCAAAAAGTCATTCGTATACGAGGGGAAATAGAAAAGGAGAAGGTCAAGATCTCAAAAATGGAGGCCGACAATATGAACCTGCAAAAGCAAATTGAAGAAACCCAAGACCCAGTTTTTATTGAAAAACAAATACGCAACAAACTTGGTTTGGCAAGAGAGGGTGAGGGCATTGTGGTTTTGCCAAGCCCGGAAATTCTTCGCAAATTGGCACCAAAGTTTGAAACAAATGAAGATGTGTTGCCGCCACATATTTGGGAGAAATGGTACAATTTATTCGCCCCATAGTTTGACAAAATCTACTCAGGTGATAGAATTTCCGTGTTCTTTGAATTTTGTAATTTTTGATTGGCGGTGGTTATACATGCACGATATTCGTGCCTGTAAATCCACTGTCCAATTTTGGATATGTGGTATTCCAACAAGGAGGTAGGTATGTGTGTTTCAATGTACCCCGCCAGGCTCTCCAGGACTGTGGGACTTTTGCATTTGGCAAATGTAACCAACCTGGGTGAAGTCGTGGTTGTGGGTTACCAAAACCGGGTTCAAAACCTGGCATCAGGCCCTAACGCCATGATACTGCACTTTCCTGCGAAGCAGGGAATGGGTCAGAACAATTTTTTGGATACCAGCCGGACACCTGCGATACTGGACGACATGGAAAAAGCCATTACTCCGCGTAACCGAGGTGGTGATCGGGAGTCCAAGAGTTTGACATTCAGTACGCTTTCGGTGTTCGAACACGATATTTATACCGTGGTTCTGACAAACGACCCGAAGTTACTGCCGGAAGTTTTGGCATCAAACCTTATACCCAAGAACAAACGTCCTGCAATAAATCCTGCGCTTTTTCAGTGGTATGCGAACCAAAAGCCCGGATACAGTTTTGCGGTTTGTTGTTTTGATTCCAGGGAAGCAAGGTCCGCTGCTCCGTTTTTGGTTTATTACAAACCGCGAAGCAGTCAATATTTTGAATTTCCCGGCCTCGATGCCCATACCGGCGACGCGCCCGATCCTGATGAGTTGGTGCGGGTTGATCATACCGTCGTTGTCTCTTCATACAAGATGAACGGCGGATACCGTGTCAATTATACGGACAATATTCCGGGTGACTTGGCGCCATTTTTGCCGACCCGAGTGATCGGAAAAAGATACTCGTCAGATATGGCAAACGGTGACTTCCGTTACTATTTGCCTGATGTTGAGGCGGGTTCGATGGATTCGATGACTCGAGTTTGGTAGTGTTTGGTGCTTAAGAAGCGACCTTTGCAAAGGCTTCTTAAGCACTATTTTCGATGCCTTAAGTTATTTGAGGTATGGAAAATAGCAACTTCAGGTGGTCTAAGAAGCTTAATTAAGATATAATCCAATAGTTTTCTTTACGTAGTAAATATACGTAGTTATCTATATGCGGGGTAGTGTACGGCTGCACGTGAGGCTCATAATCTCGCAGGCTGGGTTCAACTCCCAGCCCCGCAACAAGTTCGGAGCATAAACCTTTTCGCTCCGTTTCCGTTTTCGGAAACTTCGCCACACTCGGTTTGCTCCTCACTTCAAAATTGCAAAGCAATTTTGTAGGGGAAATTTTGGCTGGGTAGCTCAGCTGGTTAGAGCACGGCATTCATAACGCCGAGGTCGAGAGTTCGATCCTCTCCTCAGCCACCAGATTTGTTGCAAACACAACTTCAAACATCTTCTTACAAAGTATTGAAAATTTTCTAAAAAACTACTATCTTGTTTGATAACCATTTGTTCAAATGGACAAGGAAAGATATATAACATATCTGCAAAAATACAGTTATGACTGTGGGGCGGGTGCTGCAGGAATAGTTCTTCTTAACTTTGGCGGGTCACGAGTCAATCATGACTTATTGATGGAGTCATTGGAGGTTACAAGAAGCGGAACTTGGCAAAACAAACTCGAAAAATACTTCAGGAGACGTGGTTTTTACACAGAAAGCAAAGAAGGGGCGACAATTACAGATCTTAGACGTTCTTTAAACGAGGGTATGATGCCGATAGTTTTGTATCAAGGATCGGGTACAAAAAGGGAAATGGATCGTTACAAAAGCGGCCACTATTCGGTTGTTGCAGGTGTGGGAACAAAGTACATTTATTTACTTGACCCTGGTGTTGATATAGACCATGGCGACGGCATTGGTTGGCAGGTTGCCGAGATTCCAGACTTTGAAGAACGGTGGCGAGACAGGTGGAAACTGAAAGGGAAGTACTTCTATTCCAAAAGATGGATGCTCTCTATAGGTATTAAGACCTAGTGTTGTGAATCAAGAACTGGGTGAGCTTCCCAATTTTCTGGTTTTACAGCCTTGATGACTGTTTTAGGTTGCCCCTCAAAACTTAAAGTGAATGTTTCACCTTCTTTGTAGAGCATGTCATGAAGGCCGGAATTTTGTCTTCTGACTGCAAATCCGTTCTGTGTTCCAATTATTTGGATAACGCCAACAGGTGTATCGATTTCAATCATATTTCCCGGAAGGAGTGAGTCCGTACCATCTTCTTGGTTGTGTCTGATTTCTGCTGACATGAGTGAATTTTATATTTTTTTCTTGCAAAATCAAATTTTTTTATATTATCCAATGAACTGAATAGCAGTTTTAAGACTTCATGGTGTAGAATGCACATATGGCAGACGCCACATTTGAAGATTTTTCAAAGCTTGATATAAAGATCGGAACTGTAACGAAAGCTGAAGTGCCGGAATGGAGTCATTGGGTTATGAAACTCTCGGTTGATTTTGGAGATTTTGGTAAGCGGACGATATTTGCTGGAATAATGAAGTTCTACAAAGTTGAAGATCTTGAAGGAAAACAATTCCCGTTTGTTTTTAATATGGCACCAAAAAAGATTGGCCCAATGGGCGATTTTTCTGAAGGTATGATGTTGGCGGCTGATTTTATTACCGATCCGGATAAACCGGAAGAAGGAAAGCCTGTCCTTTTTCAGCTTCAGGAAAAAGTAAAAGATGGCACTAAAGTCAGGTGATGTGGTTTAGATTTTTATTTGCCTTGTTGTATAATGCTCAAGCGTATGGATCCTAAAAAAATATTGAAATCCAAAGACGGTGGAAAACAACAGTTTCAGTTTAAATTGAAAATAAATCTTTGGACAGTCATGATCGGCATTTTGGTCGTGTTTTTTGTTATCCCCATGATAGTTGCTGGTATACAGGTCATGGGCAGTTCCAATAGTCTTGAAATATCTCAGCTTCTTGGAGATATTAAGGAAGGTAAGGTTGAAAGAGTTCAGATTGAAAGCAACAGACTTCTTGTAAGTTATAAAGACGGTTCGGTAAAGTTTTCTACCAAGGAAGAAACGGACGGATTTAGCACACTCCTTAAAGATGCCGGTATTGACCCGACTCAAGTAAAATTTGGAGTTATCAATCAATCGCTCACAAAAGTGCTTGGTGAAACTTTGGGATTAATACTCCCGATACTTATAATGGCGGGGCTTTTCTACTACTTTATGAGGGCACAGAGTAGAGGAGCACAAGATATCTTTTCATTCGGGAGAAGCCGGGCTAAAATTTTTGCCAAAGGAAAACAGAACGTCACCTTCAAAGACGTTGCAGGTGTTGATGAAGCCAAAAAAGAATTGGAAGAGTTGGTTGATTTTCTCAAAAACCCCGCCAAATACAGAAAAATTGGTGCAAGAACCCCAAAGGGTGCACTTTTGGTCGGACCTGCTGGTGTTGGTAAAACACTTTTGGCCAAAGCGGTTGCAGGAGAAGCGGGGGTTCCGTTCTTTAGTATGGCAGGATCCGAATTTATGGAGATGCTCGTCGGTGTTGGAGCTTCTAGAGTGAGAGATCTTTTTGGTCAAGCCAAAGCTTCGGGGCCTTCAATTATTTTTATTGACGAGATTGACGCAATTGGAAGACAAAGAGGTAGAGGAATGATGGGTGGTCATGACGAAAGAGAACAAACTTTAAACCAAATTTTGGTAGAAATGGATGGTTTTACACCTAACGACAATGTGGTTGTTTTAGCCGCCACAAACAGAGGCGACCTTTTGGATCCAGCACTTCTCAGACCGGGGAGGTTTGACAGGAGAGTTGTTTTGGACTTGCCAGACAAAGAAGGAAGGTTGGCAATTCTTCATATTCATGCCAGGGGCAAGAAGTTTGCCAAAGACATTAAGTGGGAAAAAGTTGCAGACAGAACTGTCGGATTTTCGGGGGCTGATCTTGAGAACATGCTAAACGAGGCTGCTATCGCCGCTGCGAGAAACAACAAAGATGATGTGAGCATGTTGGATGTGGAAGAGGCTGCTACAAAGGTGAAGCTTGGTCCCGCCAAAAAAAGGCTTCAGAGCGAATCTGACAAAAAGATCACCGCCTATCATGAAGGTGGGCACGCAATAGTCACTCATTTCCTTAAAAACACAGACCCGGTTCATCGTATATCGATTGTTGCCAGAGGCATGAGTTTGGGACACACACTTATTCCGCCGGCAGCCGACAGAACTCATGAGACAAAATCCAGGCTTTTGGAACAAATAGCGGCTATGCTTGGCGGACGTGCGGCAGAGGAAGTAGTTTTTGGTGAAATGACTTCAGGGGCCAGTAACGATATTGCACAAGCTACAAAAATCGCCCGGGCTATGGTGACAGAGTTTGGAATGAGTGATTTGGGTCCGATAAACATGGGTGACGATCAGGGTATGGGAGACTTTGGTCAGCTTGAGTGGTACGAAAGTGCTAAAAATTCCCAGGCTTTCATGGAGAAAATTGATTTGGAAGTTAAAAAAATGTTGGACTCTGGTTATAAGATTGCATTAAAACTGGTCAAAGACAAAAGAAAACTATTGGACAAAGTTGCAGATGCGCTTATGGAAAAAGAAACTTTAGACAGAGACGACTACGAAAAAATTGTCGGGAAGAAAGTTTGATTTTTGCAGTCTTCAAAGATACCATATTCTTCATAAATGAAGGCCGAAAGACTTGAAGTTGTACAAGACAGCTTTGTTATACGTTTTCACCACTTGGTGCTTTGGTGGGATTTTGCAAGTGCTTACTTAACTAAATTTGGGAGTGGGTACCCATGGGAAACAAAAGACAACGACTTGCAAAAAATCTTTGATTTTACGGATAGTTTTATTGATGACGATGTTCAACGTTGGTCGTACGCAAGAAACTACTTGGAAGACAATATCGAAGGCGACTACGAAGCAAAAAAACTAAAATATTTGTACGATCTGCATGGCCCAACCGACGAAACATTAGTGGAGGCTTCTGAATCAAGAAAAAAAGTTTACATGAACTTTTTGAATCTTTCTGTAAAATCTCCCGACACACAAATTGAGTTAACGGTGGAAAAAGATAATTATTGCGATACCTGTTTTGTCGGAAAACACTGCAATAGGGGGGTCGTAGCAAAATTTATAAGAAACGATAGAGATTATGTCTTTAGAAAGGCGGTTTCCATGATGGTTCGAGACAGAAAGTTTGAACACGACTTAGGCCTAAACGATAAAAACAAGTTCTTCATAACACCAAGATTAATTTTTGATAAAAAATTCTTTGACTCTTTATATGATCAGATTCGTCAAAACGGGGATGGTGATTGGATATGATTTTTTGAATAAGGCCAAGAAATCGGGTAAAATTCCCCATTATGACAACAGAAATCATTATGAACAGCGAGGTTGAGCGGGTTGATTTTAGCCTTAGATACCACCATCTTGAATGGTTAAGTGAATACACTTTGGGATTTGTGGAAAAATTTGGAAATCCTTGGAACTCCGACACCTTGTTGAATCAAGCCGTCCAAGAAGCTCAAGTTTTTAATGCAAAAACCACAGATCGCATGTTGGCCAGCGCCGTTAGTTTGCCAACTAGACTTTTTAAACCTTTTAAGCGGGTTTATTATCAGGATGTCTACGGGAAATCTTTTGGTGATAAAGATGTAGTGACGCAAAAAAGAGGAGAGTATTTTTCGCAACTTGTCAGATCGTCAGTTGCTGCACCCCAAGATTTTTTGAAACTTACAAGTTCTCCGGATGGTGTTTGTAAATCTTGCGCTGTCGGAAAACACTGCGAATCAAATTACCCCGCAATCATAAAACCATTAGGAGATGCAGATTTTATAACCCAGCACTCATTGATGTATTTGAGTAGAAGAAAATTTAGCGGGATAAGAAGGTATGAAAAAAGTGTCATTGTTGAAAATGGAGATGTTTCAGTTGCAAACAGAATTCTTTTTGATAAAAAGTTTTATTTGGACTTGACGGGCGAGATTAGAAAAAGATTTATTACAGCAGTTGATTTTGAATATTGGAACAGTCTTTTTTAGTTTAAAATATAAATATGTCAAAACTTTTAATAATAGACGGTAACGCAATAATGCATAGAGCGTTCCACGCAATGCCGTCAATTACTACAAAATCAGGCGAACCTATAAACGCTGTTCATGGCATGGCATCTATGCTTTTGAAAGTGATTACTGATTTGAACCCGGATCTGATTATGGTGGCATTTGATGAAAAAGAAAAAACGTTTAGACAAAAAGAACTACCCAGCTACCAAGCACAGCGTCCACCACTTCCAGACGAACTGGCTTCTCAGTTTGAAAAAGCAAGAGACTTTTTGAAAGCTGCAGGAATTCCGATATATTCAAAACCAGGTTTCGAAGCGGACGACGTGATTGGGACAATTGCCACCAAATTTGATGGTGAGGTGGTTATCTTAACAGGGGATAGGGATATTTTGCAGTTGGTTGATGATAGTAAAAATATAAGGCTGTATATGCCAATTGCCGGCCTTAGTAATGCCAAGCTGTTTGGAGAGGCTGAAACATTTGAGAGAATGGGAGTTTCTCCGAAACAGATACCGGATTATAAGGCTTTGGTGGGGGACGCTTCTGATAATTACTTTGGAGTACCAGGGGTTGGCCCTAAAACCGCATCTTCGCTTCTTGCAAAATACGAATCCTTTGAAAACATATACAAAAACTTAGATGATATACCTGAAAAACAGAGGGAAAAGCTGATTAATGGGAAAGACTCGGGAGAACTTTCTTATAAATTAGCAACCATAGTTCTTGATGTTCCTCTGAGTTTGTCATTTGGGAATATGAGTAAGTGGGATATAGACTCGGATAAGGTAATCGCACTTTTTGAAAGTTATGGATTCAAAACTTTAACAGAAAGAGTGAAAAAGGTGGGTAAAGAACTTGACGGAAGGAAACAGGCATCCCTTTTTTAATATAACTATATGAAAGTTGCATTGGTACATGACTACATTAAAGAATTTGGGGGAGCAGAAAGAGTTCTTAAAGAACTGTCGGAAATGTTTCCCAAAGCACCCATATATACTGCTTTTTGTGTAAAAGGTTCAACTGCCGGTAAAGAATTCAGTGACAAGAAAATTATTGAAAGTAAATATGCACCAATATTGAAAATATGGAAGCTTTATAGCCCTTTGCGGTTTTTGGCCCCAAAGATATGGGGATCGTTTGATCTGTCGGAATATGACTTGGTAATTACGTCTTCGAGCTGGTATATAACCAGAGGGTTCAAAACCGGACCTAGTACAAAAGTTATATGCTATTGCCACACCCCACCCAGATGGTTGTATGGTTTTCAGACTTCCGTTGGTTTTACAAAGTATTTACCGGTTAAGATATATTCAAATATTGTCGGCCATTTTATGAGAATATTTGATTTTGAAACTGCTCAGAAAGTGGACTTTTGGATTGCTAATTCAGTGAATGTCAAAGAAAGAATTTGGAAATTTTATAGAAAGAGCGCGAAAGTTATTTACCCGCCAGTATCTGTTAACGAGATTGAATCGGTTACTAAAAACTTAGTCAAGGAGAATTATTTTTTGATAGTTTCCAGATTGGTTGGGGCAAAGGGTTTGGAAGAGGCTGCCAGTCTTTCCAAGAAATTGAACTTTGAGTTGAAAATAGTGGGAGAAGCGCATGGTTTTGCAGAGGTTGAGCGGACACTCTTGTCACTTTCTGGAGGCAATTTAACAATGACAGGACGTCTGAGTGATAATGAACTTTTTACCATTTTGGGAAAGGCAAAAGGGCTTTTGGCTTTTGCAACCGACGAGGATTTTGGAATGACTGTTGTTGAGGCACAGGCGGCGGGAACTCCTGTTATAGCATTCAACGGAGGGGGGTTCAAAGAGTCGATATTAAATGGCAAGACAGGAATTCTTATAAATGATATATCGGAAAAAACATTAAGGTCGGCGATAGGTAAACTTGAAAGGACAAACTGGAAAAGGACTGAACTTTTGGCAAACGCCCGCAGATTTACTCGAGAAAAATTCAGGTCGGAAATGTTAAACTTTATTAAGTTCCATGCCCAAGACAAAAATAGCGAAGAAAAAAAGCATTATTAGACCCGTACACATCCAGGCGCTTTTGTTTTTGGTCGTTTACACAATAATTGCTAATTATGTTTTTTTTAGATCTGTAGCTTCTGACTCTTTGGTTATTAACTTTTTAACCCCTTTCTTTTTTGGAATCATTTCGGGTTGTGTTTTTCTTTATTTATTGCGACACGAAGACTTTTTTCACTTTATGAAGGAAGTTGAGGATATTGAGAGAAAAACTGAAAAAAAATACATAAACAAGTTTATAAATAAAGGAAGACTTTTGGCTTCCGTATTAGTAATAGTAATTGGAGGTCCGATTTTGGGAGCAATTGCAATCAGGCTTTTGTTGCCAAGATATGCAAATTGGTTTTTGGTGCTTTTCGCTGGGAATGTGATATCAACGATATTTTCTGTCAGTTTTGCAAAAGGATTGTTCACTGCTTTTTTCTAATACATGTCTACCTCACACAAAGAACATTCAAAATCACTTTTAAGAACAGTTCATTTGCAAGCCTTGTTGTTTCTGGTTGTTTACAATTTTTTGTCGAAATTTATATTTATAAAATCTTTGTTAAGTAAGTCGCTGTTAGTAAATTTTTTTGGTCCATATATTTTTGGAATTGCCGCAGGATTTGTTTTTATGTATTTACTCAAACACGAAGACTTTTTTCACTTTATGAAAGAAGTCGAAGTGATTGAAAAAAAAGCTGAAAGAAAGATGCTGCATAAATATCTGCACCATGGTAAGGTAATGGCAACATTTTTGATCACTGCGATTTCCGGACCTGTTTTGGGAGTTATTACAACAAGGCTTCTTTTGCCGAAATACCGCAAATGGTTTCTAATTTTGGTTTTGGGGAATTTTGTATCGACAATTTTGACAGTTGGACTGGCTAAGGGTTTGTTTGTTAGCCTTTTTAGATGAAAAGAAAAAAAATACAAATAAATAAAGATAGGGCACATGTTATACCGCTGCTCATAATTTTGACCAGTATTATAACAGTGGTTGCCATTTCAAGAACTCTTACATATCTAATACTCATTAAAAATAGTCTGCCGCAATGGCTGTTTGCTCAGATAGGCGAATATCGACTTCACCACTTTGTTTACGGAAACATTCTAATTTTAATTACAAGTTTCTTTTCAATCGGCTTGGGTATAAGAAAACATAAAAATCTTTTTGCTGTTTTTTACGGAATTGGTTTGGGGTTGGTTTTTGACGAATTCCTGCTTTGGATAGGGGATGTCAGGCAACTCACGCAAAATGTGCTTATCATTCCCAGTTCGTTTACTGTTGTCTCGATTGCTTGTGTTATCATTGCTTCAGTCATCGCATTTCGTCTCTATAAAAATTAAACACATGCCGGAATTACCAGAAGTAGAAGCAATTACAATTCAGCTGGGAAAGTATGCCGTAGGCCATATCATTGAATCGGTCGAAGTCAAAAACAGAAAAACTTTTTCCGCTGACGAAGGGTTGTTGGTGGGGGCAAAAATTACAGGTACCAGAAGATTTGGAAAAGTTACTGTTATGGATCTTTCAAACGGTTATTCACTCCTGACTCATGTAAAATTAACCGGTCAATATATATATAGAGGCCCTAACCTCCCAAACCCCAAAGATATTTCCAAAAAAGTTTCAGGTGGCGTCCCCGGACCTCACACCCTTGTTATCTTTAATTTGGATAAAGGTGGAAAACTTTACTATAACGATATAAGAAGATTTGGATGGATTCGGCTTGTAAAAACCGAAGACGTGGAGAACGAGCAATTCATTAAAAAGCTGGGACCCGAGCCGTTTAAGGACTTAACCTTGGAAAAGTTTGAGTTTGTTTTGTCAAAATCATCACGTCCGGTGAAGGTTGTAATAATGGACCAGGAGAAAATGGGTGGTGTGGGTAACATTTACGCAAACGACGCACTATGGCTTTCCAAAATTGATCCAAAAACCAAGGCCAATTCAATATCAAAAGAAAAGGCCAACGAGCTTTATGAAGCAATCCTTTCGGTGTTGAGAGAGGGGATCAGGTGGGGTGGTGCTTCGGAGCTTGCATTTGTTACGCCGGACGGAACTGAAGGCAATTATCAGGGACACACATTGGTGTATGGACATGAGAATGAGCCTTGCGGGAGGCCTGCCTGCCGGCAGGCAGGTGCCATAATTCAAAAATACTTTCTTGGAGGAAGGGGAACTTATCAGTGTCCCTATTGTCAAAAATAGCTTCGGATTTTAAAAATACGCACTTTTTGTAGTTTGTGATATTCTTGAACAATTGAAACATGATCTCCATATCGTCTCTGCCTATTCAATTTAAACATTCGAGTGAATATCTTTTCGGCACCTCCAAATTTTCTGTAGATTTGGAGGGTGATACTTTTTTTGTCAGACCTAGGTCATACGACCCCTATGTGTTGGGGGAGGTCTACAAAGAAAAAGTTTACCAAATCAAAAACAATGTAAAATGTAGATCTGTTTTGGACCTGGGAGCGTATATTGGAGATTACACTATTTGGTCGATAACCCATATGAATGCTCAAAAGGTGGTTGCTGTCGAAATGGATAACGAAAACTTCAGGTTGCTGTCTAAAAATATACAAATCAACAATCTTGGTAAGAAAATTGTGGCAATAAATGCCGCAGTGTCATCAAGAAATGGACAAATTGGCGAGTTTGAAAACAAATTTAACAGTGGAATGCATAGGGCTAACTTTGCCAAGACCGGAAAAACTATGTCTGTAAGTTTGGATAAAATAATGAAAATGTCCGGATTGGAAAAAATTGACCTTGTTAAAATGGATATCGAGGGTGGGGAAAAGGAGATCTTTGTTAACAAAAACAAAAAAATATTTGCAAAAAAAGTAGGTTGTATAATAATGGAGACCCACCCCAGACTTTTTCCTGAGAAATCTATTGTTGATTACCTATCTGGTTTGGGTTATTCGGTGTCTATGCGAAGACAGGCTTTTAGAAGAGGGGGGATATTAACGGCATACAACAAAAGATATGAATGATCCACAAGTAATTTTTGATCTTCTCTATGCTTATAGCTACTTTGTTTTGTTTCCGTTGGTGGTTGTGGAAGGTCCCATTGCTACTGTGATTGCAGGATTTTTGTCATCAACCGGGTTTATGAAATTTATTCCTGTTTTTGTTACCGTGGCTTTGGCGGACGTGGTGGGAGACGTTTTGTATTATGCCCTTGGACGTTGGGGATTCGATAGAGTAGTAAGCGGTTTTTTTGGTCGTTTTCTGCCTGATGTCAAAAAGATCCAAGAGATGAAAGATAGTGTTAAAGCACACAGTGGAAAGATTCTTTTTTTGGGGAAACTGTCGCATGCAATTGGAGCACCCGTGCTTATAGCAGCCGGTTTGGCCGGGGTTCCGCTCAACGAGTTTGTGCTCTACAACTTTTTGGCAACTATTCCTAAATCGTTTATACTTCTACTTGTAGGCTATAATTTTGGCAGTGCTTTGGGTAGCGTAACAAGGTATCTGAAAATAACTGTTTTGGGCCTTGTGCTTGTTACTGCCGTTTTGATACTTTTGTACGTATGGCTGGTTAGAGTGTCCAGGAAAGCAATGAACAAGATAGAAAAAGATAAATGAAAATTCTCATCGCGTCAGATACATATTTTCCCACCGTCAACGGTGCTGCTTATTTTACCTATCGTTTGTCTACCGAGCTTGCCAAAAGAGGTCACCAGGTGTCCGTAATTGCGCCCTCAAGAGAAGTTTCCAATACCGTTACAAAATTGGAAGGAGTAACGGTTTACGGTGTCAGGTCGCTTCCGATAATGTTCTACAAGGACTTTAGGGTATCTCCAATCTTTATGATTTCGGGTGAAATAAAAAAAATCATTCAAAAAATTAACCCGGATGTTATTCATGTTCAAAACCATATAAATATTGGGAGGACCGTTGCAGACTTGGGAGCGGAATTGAACATACCACTTGTTGGGACAAATCATTTTATGCCGGAAAATTTGATCCATTATTTTCATTTACCAAAAACTGCCGAACGCCACGTTATGCAGTTGGCCTGGAATGACTTTTCTAAGGTTTATGGAAAACTTGATTACGTGACATCCCCAACCCAGACAGCGGCAGATCTACTTAAAAAAGTCGGGTTCAAGAAGGACGTTAAAGCAGTATCTTGCGGAATAGATCTTAAAAGATTCAACCCCAAAAACGATGGTCAGTATCTTAAGGAGAGGTATGGTCTGCCTAAGGGTGTACCTATACTTGCGTATATTGGCAGACTTGATAAAGATAAAAATGTAGACACAATTATTAAATCGCTCCCAAAAATATTGAAAGTTAAGAAAGTCCATTTGGTCATTGGGGGAGTGGGTGTTTTGCGCAACAAGCTTGAGAGTTTGGTGAGCGATCTTAATCTTGAGTCACATGTTACTTTTGCGGGTTTTGTGCCGGACAAAGATTTGGGAAGTTATTACAGAATGGCTGACATTTTTGTCACAACGGGTGGAGCCGAACTTCAGTGTTTGTCTGCTCTGGAAGCTGCCGCTTCAGGATTGCCAATTGTTGCTGCAGGAGAGGTTGCCGTACCCGAGTTGGTTCACGATGGCGAGAACGGATTTCTTTTCCCTTTGAACAATTCCTCAAAGTTGGCAGATGGAGTTATCAAGATTTTGAAAAGCAAAAAACTTGCTGACAAGATGTCCAAGGAGAGTTTGAAG
Source organism: uncultured Gammaproteobacteria bacterium (assembly GCA_964599625.1). Lineage (GTDB taxonomy): Bacteria > Patescibacteriota > Microgenomatia > UBA8517 > UBA8517 > CAZRGC01. The sequence continues at coordinate 76,754 of CAZRGC010000005.1, read as the reverse complement.
ATAGCCAAAACTCACGATATCCAAAGGTCGATTTCCATATTTGAGGATATCTACAAAGAAGTTGTGGAAACCAAAAAGTTTGCAATGGTTCTTGAGAAGCATTTTCCGACAGAGTTTTATCTTAAAACTGTTTTTGTGCTTATTATTGTCGGGATTTTATTTAGAATATCGCTTTCATCGCCATCAATGGTGGAAGCAAATGGTGTTGCCATTAAAAATAAAATATTAAACTCTGAACTTGTTAAAAAACTAGAAAAAATAGACCTCAAAAGCAAGGTAAACACTTTCAGGAATTAAACATATTTTTTGTGTGTTAATATTATTCCGTGCCCAATATTTCCGATTTTTATAACTTAATTGATTCATCTTCTTTTGGAGTATTCACAGATTCAGGCTTTGAAGACACACTTACAATGCCCGGATTGGAACGAATAAAAGGGAGAGAGGGTGATGGGTTTTATTTGCAACTACGTTTACGCAACCCCACACAAAACATTAAGCAGCTGAACTCTTTTTTAGTTACAGAAATCATAATTCCAAAAAAAATTAGAATAGGGAAAATTTTAGAGCATGGCTGGCTTCAATGTAGCGAAGTGACTTATAAAAATTTGAGTGAAAGCAGCAAGATCAATAAGATATTCCTGCAGCGCGACCAAAATCCGTCTTCCTATATTCCAGAATACGGATATATTGCAGGTTCTATTGTGAGTGAATGGTTTACAAGCGTCGAAATGAACGGTGGCATGTTGTTTGTTGGAGCGTTAACTACAAAGGATCAGTTTACGAGCATTTATTTAAAAGATACAAACGAAGGTGTTGTTTTGAGAGTTGCGTGTCAGTTGGATGGAATAGAAATAAAACCAGGCATGAGCTTAGTGAGCGAAAAGGTTTACTTTGGTTTTGGAGAGGAAGGGAAGGTAAAAGAAGATTTTTCAAAGTGCCTGGCAAAAAATATGAATATTAAATCTGTAAAGCCCAGGGCAAAAGGAATGTGTAATTCATATTACTGGAACGGCAATAAAATCGATGAATTGATCATCAATAACGAGTTGGATGCAATTGAAAGTTTACCAGGGAGGTTGGACCTGGATTATTTTCAGTTGGATGCAGGGTACACAGATTTTTTTGGTGATTGGACAGACTACAAAAAAAGATTTCCTAACGGGTTTGAGCCAGTCATTAAACGTATAAATGGTTTGGGTTACAAACCCGGTATATGGTTGTCGCCTTTTGCAATCAATCCTGCTACAAAGTTGCATCAACACCATCCGTCGTGGTTGCTACGGGGGGATCATAAATCACATTTTGAAGGACGTTTTACAAGTCCTTTTGACACATTAATGGATGTTTTGGATTTGGAAGTTTTGGATCCGACAAAGGAAGAGGTCAAAAATTATTTGAGCGGTGTCTTTGGACATTTCAGGGACTTGGGTTTTAAACTTTTCAAAATAGATTTTATGTACCCGCTTTGTTTATCCAAAAAATATTCAAAGCCAGTCACCAGGGCCAGAGCATTGTACGATGGCGTCAAACATATAAAGGACGTTCTTGGTGATGAGTGTTCGTTGTTGACTGGTATTTCTCAAATATCTCCAATTGCGGGATTAGCAGATTATGTAAGAACAGGAATTGACACAATGAATCCATTTGTTTGTGGGCTGCCGGGATTAAACAAGATGGTGAACGAATTCATGTTGGAAAAAGACATAGAGGAAACAAAAGCCAGGCTTTTTTTGAACGGAAAAGTTTGGAGAGGTGATCCGGATTGTCTGGTGTTTAGAAAAGACACTGGTCTTGGTGAGAAAATTATCAAGGAACACAAAGAACTGGCACTCAAAAATGATTTATCGCTTTGGATAGGTGATAGTATCGCCAAAATGGATGCAAAAACACAGAAAGATCTTGTACAATTCTTCCGCCAATGATCGAAAAGATACATGTTGACGGTTTTAGAAATATTGCTTCAAAAGTTTTTTCTTTTTCAAAAGACATAACTGTAATAATCGGACGTAACGCTGTCGGAAAAACAAACATTCTTGAAGCGCTTTGCACACTGTCTACCGGCAAAAGCTTTAAAGCCAAGACAGAAGATGAAGCAATTAATTACGACAAGGACATTGCAAGGATTAAGGCTAAAATTGAACAAAATCTGATTTTGGAGGTAATCCTGACCAGGGGAATGGTGGATATTGGTGGCGGCAGGCTCGAGAAAGCTTCCAAAAAGAAGCTTTTGGTAAATGGTATAAGCAAAAGAGTTTTTGATTTTGCCGGTGAATTCAAAACTGTCCTTTTTGGGCCTTGGGATATGGACTTGGTAACGGAGGCGCCTTCGCTCAGGAGAAAATTTTTGGATAACGTTTTGGGCCAGGTAGATAGGGAATATAGAAGATGTATTTTGTCATATGAAAAAGGACTAAGACAAAGGAATAAACTCTTGTTACGCATCAGGGAGGAGGGGGTTAGTCGGTCGCAACTCTTATTTTGGAATCAACTTCTCATTAAAAACGGTAATTATATTACCCGAAAAAGAAATGAATTTATTGATTTTGCCAACATTGAACCTGCACCAAACGGTCAGAAGTTGAGACTTTTGTACGAAAATTCAGTTATTTCTGAAACTCGTTTGGAAAAATACAAAAACGAAGAAATCGCGGCGGCAACTACATTGGTCGGCCCACATAGGGACGATTTTGTGTTTTTCGACGGGGAGCGTAATTTAGCCTCTTTTGGTAGCCGGGGCGAGCAAAGGATGGGAGTTTTGTGGCTTAAGCTATCGGAACTTAACTTTATAGAATCCCAGAGCGGTTTGCGTCCCACTCTGCTTTTGGACGATATATTTTCGGAATTGGATCATTTGCACCGCAAAGATGTTTTTGACCTAGCCAAAAGACAGCAAACAGTTATCACCACAGCTGACGAACATTTTGTGGATAGCGATATAAAAGTGGAAAAAATAAATCTGGGGTAATATCATATGGCAATGACGGAAAAAAGCAGTGAACAGAAGAGCTTTGAGATTCTATTGCAGGGCGCTGGAGCCGATGTTCAAGAAAGATACCTGGAATATTTGGAACAGGCAAGGCGCGAAGGTGAACAAAAGACTAAATCTGGGCATTATTTTGTACCTTATTCTGAGCGCGAGGAACTTTTGAAGCAAGCTGCCGTAAGCGCTTTTCATAAAGTTGACGTTAGAAGCATGAGGCGTGCTTGGGAAAAAGCTGGTGGAGATGAGAATCCTCCAATTGGGGGGTCTCAAGGCAACTAGTCAAAGTCGTACCACAATTCGCCTTCGTATCTGAAAGTGTAGCCCGAATCAACTCCATGGTCGGAGATTCTTTTTGACTGCTGTTTTCTAGCCATCATCTCTTTTGCTATACCATCTACTGTACGTATAAATTCCGCCAACTCTTTTCTATATTCCGATCCAACTTGTATTCCCACTACGTTCATGTAGCTTGACTCAATTTCGTTTTCCCTGTCTCTTTGTCTTTCTGCTTTGGAAAATTCTGGATACTCTTTGTCCATCCAGGCAATATTTGTTGGTCCTGATTCGAGTTCTTTGAGAGTTTTATTGCGGGCAACTGCGTAGACGTTGGGGAATATTCCGGCCAGTCTTTCGACCTTTTTTATAAACTCATTTGCTCTGAATTCAAAGTCGGGCACTTTCAAAAGATCTTCGACTCTAAACATTCTTATTTATCTTTTTTTGTGAGTTGTGAAAGGTTGTAGGTGACAAATACTGCCAAAAATGTAACGAGAACTGCATATATCAAAAGAGATACGGCCCCTGAAGCGCCGCCCACTATTGGCTTAACATAAACAGCTACTATTTCTTTGATGAGTTCGTTCCATGCCAGAGCGGCTACAAGTCCAAAGCCGCTTGTTGAAAGTTTTAACATTTGTCCAAGCACTTCTTTTCTAAAATTCTGAACGTGACTGATTTTTTTTGCAGGTTTTTTGGCCATGTACTCGAAACTAAGTTTCTTGAGTATAATACCAAAGTATGGATAGCGAATCCAGATTTGATCCTAAAGAAATAAAAAAACTCTTCAGACCACTCGGCAGGTCAAAAAACGGACAAGTAACAATAATAGGTGGGTCTTCGTTGTTTCATGGAGCGCCTATATTTTCTCTAACAGCATCTTCGCGTGTTAATGATATGGTTTTTTTTGCCTCTCCTGAAAAAACAATGGAATTGGTTGCTGCTCAAATAAAGTCGCGACTATCTGCTTTTATATGGGTTCCTTGGGATGAGGTCGGTGATTATATAGAAAAGTCAGACGCTGTTCTTATTGGCCCCGGACTAATGCGGTATAGAACGGAAAAAAATGAGAACCAAAATCCTGAAACAAAAGACGAAGCTTCGGAGCTGACTTATGATGTTACAATCAAGCTTTTGAAGAGGTTTCCCCAAAAGAAGTGGGTTATAGACGCAGGCAGTTTGCAGGTCATCAAGGGCTCGTCAATTCCCGAAGGATCAATAATAACCCCAAATCAAAGTGAATATAAAATACTTTTTGGTAGCAAAGACCCCAAAGAAGTGAGCAAATCGCTTAATTGCACAATACTGTTGAAAGATATCACGGATAAGGTTTATTCAGGCGGACGTGTTGTTGTGGTTGAAGGCGGAAACGCGGGTTTATCCAAAGGAGGAACGGGAGACACGCTGGCAGGACTTGTTGTGGCACTTTTTGCTAAAAACGATGCTGATATATCAGCGGCTACCGCATCTTATGTCATCAAAAAAACTGCAGAAAAATTGTTTGATGAGGTTGGCCCTTTTTATAATTCCGATGACCTGTCCAGTAGGGTGGCAAACACTTTTTGGGAGTTAAGTAAAGAATAATAATGAGTGAAAAAAGCCATCAGCCTGATATTTCTGGAACTCAATCTCAAGTCACTTGGGAATATCTCCAGTCACTAGGTTTCAGAGATGGACAAAGATTGCCAGGGCCCGAACAAGTGTTTAAGAATGAAGGTTTGTACAATATAAGCGGTCAAAAAGTTGGGTGGGGGGATTTATCACAGGGACAAATCGCATTTTTTACCGATAACCTTCAAGAGCCCTTACTACTATTAAGTGAAAAGAACTCATATTGGAGAAATGTATCTTTCGCAGATTTTACAAATACACCCGAAGGAGACAAGACTGTTATGCTTGTGAACAAGCGGGCGGAATCTGAACCAGGTATTACATTTGTTCTAACACATTTAAACGCATTAGTTATGCCAAAATCAGTAGACTCCAAACATCCAGGACTCTATTGGTTCCCTGAGCACAGTTTTTTGTATACAGACCCTGATACTCCGGAAGTGTTTCCCGGAGTGAAGAGATATAAATACTCCGGCGTCGAAGGTTATGTAGTCAGGCCTCGTTATAAATATGAAGTAATGGGCCTCATGTTACCTATCGGTATTAAAAATAGAATAGAAAAAAGATGGTTGAGTAATTTTTACCCAAACAGGGGAATTTTGGAAAAAATTAAAGACAAACTGAGAAAATAAAAACTCCTTGTTTTCTCCGCAAAATGTGCGTTAATATAACTTAAACATGTATGCTCCAAAATTTATAATTTCCAATAAAATTCTTAAAAATGTTGGTTCTATTGAAGCCTCAAAAGAGGTAATTGAAAACGCCCCGCTCGTACCCTCTTTTGAAAAACAATTTCAGACTGATGCAACACTCAGAACAGTTCATCACGGAACACACATAGAGGGGAACGACTTGACACTTTATCAGACTAAAAAGATTTTGGAAGGCGCGGAAGTGTACGCAAGGGCGAGAGATATTCAGGAAGTTGTGAACTACAGAAATGTCACAACACTCTTGGACGAGCTTGTTTCCAAAAGAGGTGGGTATGAGCTTGAGATGCTTAAGGACATCCACAGAGTTACGGTTGATAAAATAATAGTTCCCGAAAAAGTAGGTGTATTCCGAAACACTGAAGTTGTCATAAAAGAAGAGGGTACCGGGGCAGTTATATTTTCACCCCCTCCCGCAATTGAGGTGCCGTATTTGCTTGAGGACTTCTTGGAATGGCTAAACGATGCAGCCGCGCGGGAAATTCACCCCGTAATCCGAGCAGGGATTGCGCATTATATTTTGGTGGCAATACACCCGTTTGTTGAGGGTAACGGGCGTACTGTGCGTGCGTTTTCATCTTTGGTCTTGATGCGCGAAGGCTACGATATCAAAAAATTTTTTTCCTTGGAGGAACACTTTGACGAGGACCCTGCTGCTTATTATGATTCCCTGTCTCAGGTGGATAAGCAATCTCCAAACTTGGGTAACCGTGACATTACACCATGGTTAGAATATTTTACTGTGGTTGTTGCGGCTGAACTAGAAAAAATAAAAGACAAAGTCAGAAAACTCTCAGTAGACAGCCGTCTCAAAGTTAAAATTGGTGAACAAGTGGCTTTGAACGAGAGGCAAATGAGGTTGATTGAGTATATTTCTGACCAGGGTTCAGGAGGAATGGCAGAACTTAAAAAAGTTTTGTCGATGGTATCTGAAGACACCATACTTAGGGAGCTACGAGATCTTCTGGGAAAGGGTATACTAAAAAAGCAAGGGAGTACGAAAGCGTCCAAGTACGTGATTGCCAATAAATGAGCACAACTGACCCACAGTTTCTGTATATGATTTTAGTTTTGCCGACACTTTTCGGGTTAACACTCTTGGGTGAAGGTTTGAATAAGATTGCCCATGAAGAATGGAACGGAATTTTGTCAGTCATATTTGGCCTTATGTTTATTGGTTCTGTTATTTTTGCCTACTTCTTCTTTTCTTCATATCTTTCTACGCCAAAAACTATTTAAGCATCCTGATATATAATGAGTGCTATGGATTTTAAGGATCTTTCCATTTATTTGTCTGAACTGGAAAAAACCACAAAACGTCTTGAGATAACAGATATTCTTGCAAGGTTAATAAAAGACTCAGATTCCAAAGAAATAGACAAAATAATTTTTTTGAGCCTGGGGACTTTGGCACCTAACTATGAAGGCGTGCTTTTGAACTTGGCCGAAAAAATGATGGTGAGAGTTGTTGCTTTGGCTTACGGCGTAGACGAGGATGAAGTTAAAACAGATTACAAAAAGTCGGGAGACATCGGAGTAGTGGCGGAAAAATTTGCGAGTAAGTCCGAAGGGTCAAAAAAACTGTCTGTCACACAAGTGTTTGAAACTCTTCTGTCTGTGGCGGGAGACAATGGGGAAGGGAGCCAGGACAGGAAAGTGGAAAAACTTGCGGAGCTTTTGAAATCTTTGGATTCCCGAAGTGTCAGATTTGTTTCCAGGTTTCCAATCGGCAATCTCCGGTTGGGATTTTCGGAAAAGACAGTTATCGATGCTTTGGCTCAGGCTTCAGGTGTTAAAGCTTCGGATATTGAAAGTGCTTACAATATAAGACCTGATATTGGTTACATTTCGCGCCTTGTAAAAGAAAAACAGCTGAAAAACGCAAAGCCGACTTTGGGTGTTCCTGTTGTGCCAATGCTTGCACAGCGTCTAAACTCGGCAACCGAAATGGTCAAAAAAATGGGCGTGGTTTCTGTGGAACCCAAATTTGACGGGCTTCGCATATTTATCCATTACCGAAAGAAAGACAAGTTTCTGAAAATATTCACCAGAAACATGAATTCAATAGACGTATCCACTTTCCCGGAACTAAAAGAGGTTGGTGATTTTATAAAAGCCGAGGAAGTAATTTTGGACACTGAAGCGATTGGTATTGATGAAAAAAGAGAAAAATTTCTTGATTTCCAAAAAACTATTCAAAGGAGAAGAAAACATGATATTCAAAAAAACGCAGAAGAAATACCGCTTCAGTTTCAAGTTTTTGACATAATTTATGCTGACGGAAAAAGCTATATGGATACTCCGTATTTAAAGCGGAGAGAAGACCTCAAAAAAATCATAGTGAATGGGAGACTTCTTAGGGTTGATGAAAATACTGTCACCCAAGACCCCGAGGTTATAAGGGAGCTTCATTTGAAATATTTATCAATGAACCTTGAGGGTGTAGTTGTTAAGAAGTCAGAAGGTTTGTATGTAAGCGGCAGGACGGGTTGGAATTGGGTGAAGATGAAAGAAGAAGAAGGGAGGACCGGCAAACTTTCGGATACTGTTGACTGTGTGATAATGGGTTATACAGCCGGAAAAGGTAAGCGGGCCGGGTTTGGAGTAGGCCAATTCCTTGCGGGAATAAAAGATGGTGAGTCGTTTAAATCTGTAACAAAAGTGGGAACCGGATTGACAGATGAACAGTTTAGAGAATTAAATACAAGATTATCCAAGATCGAACTTGGCACAATGCCGAAAGATTATGAAGTCAGCAAAATTCTTACTCCTGACCGATGGGTTAGACCTAAAGTAGTTGTTGAACTGGCGGCAGATGAAATAACAGTTAGCCCTAATCACACATCCGGGTATGCTTTGCGTTTTCCAAGGCTTATTAAATTTAGAGACGATAAATCTTCCGGTGACGTGACAACCCTTAAGGAGCTTAAGTCTATAATGTCTCTACAAAAGAAATAGATGCCACTTAAAGATCACAAAATCGCTCAAATGCCTTCTCCGCCAAAGTTTACCTCGCTTTTAGGGCCGTCTTTTATTCTTCTTGGTTTGGGACTTGGAAGCGGGGAGATAATCCTTTGGCCTTATCTTACGTCAAACTTTGGAATGGGAATAATCTGGGGGGCGGTTCTCGGGATTACACTTCAGTTTTTTATAAATATGGAAATTGAACGTTATTCGCTTTTGCGCGGTGAAAGTATTTTTGTCGGTTTTGCACGAAAGGTTGGGTGGGCTCCTGTTTGGTTTATAGTTTCTACTTTTATCGGTTTCGTTTGGCCGGGCATTGTTGCTTCTTCAGCTGTGTTGATTTCAAAAGCGTTTGGTTTTTCCGAAAGCCACTTTGTTGCGATGGGGATGCTTGTTTTGATGGGTTTGATTCTTACTGCCGGGAAAGTTTTATATAAAACAATGGAAAAGTTTTCGATGCTTCTAATAGGACTTGGCGTGCCGGCGATTTTTGGATTGGCTGTACACCTTGCGGAGCCTTTACACTGGCAAGCGCTTTTGAATGGTCTTGCAGGATTTGGTGATGGGTATAGATTTCTACCCAAAGACATTCCTTTGGCATCTTTTTTGGCCGCGTTTGCCTTTTCTGGCGCTGGGGGAAACTTGAATCTTGCCCAGTCGTTTTATATCAAAGAAAAAGGATACGGGATGGGTAAATACGGGGGAAGAATCACGAGTATTCTGTCTGAGGAGGTGGAGAGTATAGAACTTGAAGGCAGTAAGTTCCCAATGACGGGTGAAAATGTACAAAAATTCAAAAAATGGTGGAAGCTTATTAATTGGGAGCATGCAATTGTTTTTTGGGCAACCGGGGCTTTGTCGATTTGTTTTTTGGGACTTTTGGCGTTTGCAACCACAACAAAAGGGAACACCTCAGGTCTAACTTTTGTTTTAAGTGAAGCCGAAGCCATAGCAAGACTTTCGTCGCCTATGATCGGAACATTCTTTTTGGTGATTGGAGGGTTGATGCTTTTCTCGACACAGATGACAGTGATGGACGCCACCAGTAGAATCATGGCAGAAAATTTGTTGATACTTAAAAGACATGTGTGGGGAAGCAACCTGCTCCCCAAAATTTACTATTCTTTTTTGTGGGCGCAAATATTGCTTGGCATAATAATTTTTACAACAAATTTTAGAGAACCTTTATTTCTTTTGACCCTAGCGGCTGTGATAAATGCACTTGCGATGTTTGTGCATATTGGTGCCACTCTGATTTTAAACGTTTCTGTTTTGGAGAGAGAAGTGAAACCGTCGCTTTTTAGAGTTGGTGCAATGCTTGTGTCGTTTGCTTTTTTTGGTTATTTTACGTTTAAAGTAATACTTAATTACTTCATTTGATATATAAGTTACAGATAGTTTCTTGAGTTTTGTTGTGGTGTAATTGGGTTTGTGGTACTCTTGCCGCATGGAAAGGGATTTTCTTTACGAAAGACCTGTAAAACATGACACGGAGACTCCGCGAGAGTGTCAGATAAGAGCCATGTATCACACATTTATGAACGAGCCCATCCCCGCGGATGTATATGAAGCGGTTCTCCAATCTTCAGAGCGCAACAGAGTACTGGTTAAACAATCGATGGATACGATCAATTCGACCGCCGGTACAGAAATGGGGGAGATGATGATAAAACTGAGTATGATGGCGCTTGCTGGTGCAATTGCAGGGTCCAGCGGTATCAACGGCCCAAAGGCAGCAAGACGAAGGCTGGATCACCTCGGAAGATATTTTGAAAGTTATGTTTATTCTCAACTTCTCGGTCCTACCGAATAACAACTCCTTGTGAAGGTGTTTTGTCGCGGGGTATGACATTCCAGAATCTAATTCCTGCCTGCCGGCAGGCACGGCATTCCACAGAACTGCGCCTGGTGCCTCTTAGGTTCTGGAATAATACCAATTGACCGGGGTGTGTTGATATGAAAAGATATTTTAAGGAAAGAAGGTGATAATTTATGGCAACAGGACTTAAAAAAGAGACCTCTGCAGCACTTTGTGTACTTTTGGGACCCACCTTGGTTGTACCTGTGCTTTTTATCCTTTTGGAAAAAGACGAATTTGTAAAATTTTGGGCATTCCAATCAATAGTGGTGTTTCTTGCACTATTCATACTTAAGTGGGTTTTGGTTTTGACAATTTTCCTTATTATGCTTACACCTTTGGTATTTGTATTGGGTATGGTTTTGTGGCTGGTTATGACCTACAAAGCTTGGCAAGGTGAAAAGTGGGAAGTGCCTTTTATCGGTAAACTGGCAGTAGAGATAATGAAGAAGGCTTAATCCTTCTTCCGCCTGTATCTTGAAGAAAGCCTGAGGCTTTCTTCCACTTTCAGTATGAAAAGGCTTAATAGCTTTTTTCCAGCTTTGCTGTGAAGTGTATTTTAGTATTTCTCTCCGTATTTGCGGATTTGTTTGTATTGTATAATCATTTTTGATGAAAGCAGTAATCGGGCTTGGTAATCCAGGAGAGAAGTACAAAAACAACAGGCACAATATTGGCCACAGAGTGGTTGAGCAGCTTCAAAAGAAAAACTTCAAAGGAGTTGTGTTAAAAATGTCGGATACATTCATGAACGACTCCGGGTCGTTTGTGTTGAGGATAAAGGGAAATTATAAACTTGAATCTAGTGACATATATATAGTTCATGACGACTTAGACATTAGGCTTGGTGACTACAAAATCCAATTTGGTAAAGGTCCTAAGGTCCACAATGGGCTAAGTGATATTTACCAAAAGCTTGGAACCAAAGACTTTTGGCATGTGAGAGTGGGGGTGGACAATCGGACTTCTGAAAACAGAACCAAAGGAGAGGAGTATGTTCTGTCGGATTTTTTACCAGAAGAAGAAACGGTAATTTCCAAAGTAGTTGAAGATGTATGCAAAAAATTGGAGATATAGTTAATAAATTCAAACTGGATGATACTGACAAATATATATCCAGGGAGTTTCAGAAATATGCCTACGAATTAGCAGAGGAGCTGGGGGACTTGGCACATAAATCTTTATATATGAGATTGGCCAAATCTACCCCCAGGGTTCTATTGGAAAAAGCCAGAAGTTTTGTAAAGGATGCTCAAAACGCAAGGTCTAAAGGTAGGCTATTCATGTGGAAACTTTCTCAGCTGAAAGCCGAGAAGGGGAATACTCAAGAGGAGCGTACTTCTAAATGATTTCGGAATTTAAGCAAAGGGTCATGTTGGTTGTTTCCCGTATACCTTTTGGTAAGGTTGCCAGTTACGGGCAGGTTGCACTTCTTGTAGGAGCACCAAGAGCGGCCAGGCAAGTTGGTTGGATATTGAGAGGTTTGGGTGTCGAGACAAACATTCCATGGTGGAGGGTTGTAAACAACAAAGGTTATGTTTCGATTAAGGCCTCACGGTTTTCTGCCAATGAGCAAAAAGCTTTATTAGAGGGTGAGGGTGTTAAATTCGATGATGATTTCTCTTTTGATATTGAAGCTTTCAGGTTCCGCCCTGGTAATGAGGTTCTAAAGGAGTTGAAACTTGCACCAGAATATTTGGAAATGGTCGCAAACAAAATCCAATTTTCTTAACTGATGATATATACTTTAGTTAAGTATGACTGCCATTAGAAAAGAAATACTTACACACTTTGTTTACTGGTTTGCATTGTCTTTGTTTTTTGCGGTGATTCACAGACACTTCACCTTGCCTTATTTACCTTTTTGGTTGGGTGGACTTTTTGGACTGTTTCTGCCGGATTTGGACCATTTGATATACATTTACACCAAACCCAATGAACTCACCTCCAAAAGAGTCAACTATTTGGCAGACAAAAAAGAACTTGTAAGGGCAATATCGCTTTTATATGACACAAGAAACGAAAGGAAAAATTTAATTTTCCACACTGTTTTTTTTCAAGTTCTTTTTGTAATTCTTACCTTTTGGATAATGAGCTCTTCGGGGTCGCTATTTGGCAGGGGGTTGGTGTTTTCTTTCTCAATTCACCTTTTGGTAGACCAGATAATCGATATTGTGGACACTGGAAGTTTTGATAATTGGCTTAACACCTTCCCGATAAAAATGACGTTTGAACAGTCGAAAATTTATTGGGTAATCATGGTTGTTATAAATTTGATAATAGGCCTTTTCATTTAATTTTTAATGATGTAGTATCGCAGTACTATGAACGCAATGCTCAAGGCGGCACTGGATCAGATAAAAAACACCTCGACACTTCTTGAGGAAGACTATTCGGACAAAAAGAGACTCAAAAAGGCGATTGAAATGGTTTTAACTCCCCAAAGAGTAGTTAAAGGTAAGATTAAGGCAGGTAAAAAAACCTACAAGGCATTTAGAATTGAACATAACGATGCAAGGGGTCCGTTTAAGGGTGGAATAAGATTTCACCAGAACGTAAGCGAGGACGAGGTTAGGGCCCTTGCAACTTTAATGAGTCTTAAGTGTTCGGTTGCGGGAATTCCATACGGAGGAGGAAAAGGTGGGGTTATAGTTGATCCTTCAAAACTGACGCAATCTGAACTAAAAGATCTTTCAACCGAGTATGCCAAACTTATAACTCCTTACATTGGACCATGGAAAGATGTACCCGCACCTGATGTTAATACTGACGGACAGATAATGTCTTGGATGCTTGAAGCCTACGAGAAAAAGGTCGGCTATCAAGCGCCGGGGACTTTTACAGGCAAACCCCTTGAATTGGGGGGGTCATTAGGTAGAACAGAGGCGACCGGACAAGGTGGGGTGTTTGTACTTGGGGCATACGCAAAAGCGAACGGTATCAAGAAAGGGGCTACTATTGCTATTCAAGGTTTTGGAAACGTAGGTTTTTGGTTTGCAAAATTAGCTACCACCTTGGGATATAAAGTGGTTGCAATTTCGGACTCAAGCACCGGCGTATATGACAAAAAAGGCCTTAATATAGACAAACTGCTTGCATTAAAAGAGAAATACGGAAGTTTTGTGGCCGCCGCCAAAAAGGAAAAGCTTGGCTTGATATCAAACTCTGAACTCTTGGAACTTCCAGTCGACGTCTTAGTTCCTGCTGCACTGGAAAACGCAATCAATGAGGATAATATGGAAAATATTTCCGCAAAAGTTGTATTTGAAATGGCAAACGGCCCAACAACAAGCGAAGCTGATCATTATTTGTTTGAAAAGGGAATTGACGTAATACCTGACATATTGGCTAACTCAGGTGGGGTAACGGTGAGTTATTTTGAATGGGTTCAAAATCTTCACGGTTATTATTGGACAAAAACTCAGGTTAACGACGAACTCAAGGCAACAATAACAAAAGCATTTAACGATATCGACAAAGTTAAAAAGGCCAAAAGAATTTCCTACAGACGGGCTGCAAACTATTTATCACTCAAACGGATAATAGACGCTATGATGCTTCGGGGTAGGGTGTAACTTGCCTCAATTTCAAAACTCCGTGTTATAATTCTTCCCCATGGAAAGATTTTTGACCGAAAATAGGGAAAAAAGTGATAGTTTGGTGGCTACAACTATGGCGATTGCCGCAGTTCAGGGAAGTTGGAACAAGGCTACAAAGGCTGTTTTGATGACAAATATGAGAAGCCAGCTAGGTTTGGACGAGGCAGCCGGTTCTGCTATGGAAAAAGTCATGATGAATGCCGTTGGGAAAATGGCTGAAAGCCTGATGGGTGAAGGGAGTATGTCACACGTTCTTTTTGGAAAGTCCCTGGTTCTACCCGCCCACGAGAGAGGTTTGATAGTTTTGGGAAATATTTTTGGAGTACTGGGGAGTGAAGATGCACATGATTGGGAAACGACGGCACTTTTAGTGGAGAATGCAAGACAAGGTGAAAATTTCGAAAAGACGATCCTGAATTTAAAAAAAGGTTTCGAAAGGTTCAACACCGGAATATTGGGAATGATGAGGAATTTCGCTTTTCCGGGAGATGAAATAAACGACGAAAGTAGTGGAGAAGGGGTAATAAGCCATTTGCAAGAGTTGTATGGAGGAAGTAGCGAAGCACTCTTCATGAAAAAACAAACCTTGGAAGAAAAATTGGTAATGGACCTGGAAAAAAGGCTGGGCACTTTGAGTGCTTTTGAAATTCAGAAAAAAATAGAATGTTTGGACGTGGCGACTGACGACAAAATGATTTCGGAATCTTTGAAAAAGGCCAAAGAAATCATTAAAGAAATCTTAAAGAGAAGGTCAGAAGATATAAAAAAGCTTCTTGAAACTATTTAACATTTCGTTGATAATCTCCTTGCTACATTAATCATATTCAACATATAGAATATATAAAGTAGAATTAAATATGTGTTACAACTGCGGATGCGACAACCCCGATGACAACATGGGAAACCAGGATAATATTACAGTTGCTACATTTGAAAAGGCAGCAAAGGCTTGGGGGCAGACAAGAGAAGAGGCTATGAAGAATACACTTCATCTTTTAGCCAAAAAAATAAAAAAGTAATGAAAGATCTGAAAGGTAATATACGTTTTTGGATACTTCTTATTTCTTTTACCTTTTCATTGGGGGTTTTTATGTTTGTGAAAACCACCATACCCTCCGGCTCTATCCAGATAATAAAACTTACACAGATTTATGCACTGACTGCTTTGTTTTTTCTTTACATAACACTTTTAGCAACTCCTCTGACCAGGTATTTTAAACAGCTTCCATACAGAGGTGAATATATTAAATCCCGCAGGGCGCTTGGCATATCCGCTTTTTACTTTGGTCTTTTGCATGCATGCTTAGCTTTCTTTTTCCAACTTGGTGGCTTTAATGGTTTGGGTTTTTTGAGTGACAGGTACTTAATTGCTATATCTATAGCTTTTACGGCACTCTTAATAATGACCGCAATGGCGGCAACCGCATTTGACGCAATGATCCAGAGGTTGGGATTCAAGAGATGGAAAGCCATTCACAGATTTATTTACCTGGCAGGTGTTTTGATTATTATTCACGCCTTAATGTTGGGGACTCATTTTCAGGATTTGTTTAGATTTGTCCCACAAGTAAGTTTTATAGGCCTTGCTTTTTTACTTTTCCTTGAGAGTTTAAGAATTGACACCTGGCTAAAAGAAAGGTTTAAAGTTGAGGCGAAGTTTAGTTACGCCACTGTCTTGGTTTTGGGATCTATATTCGCCGGACTAATTTACTTTTTTCTGCCAGTTCCAGGTGAGAATGGCATATCGTTTGGGATTCACTCTCAACATATCCAGTTAGCAAAAGAGGCCCAGCAGGGTGGTGGGACAAACAGTAAGATAAAAATACCAGGGCTGCAAGGTGACAAAACAAAGCGTTATACGTTAAGTTTCAACAAACCAGCAAATATTCGTATTAATCAGGACACGAAACTGGAATTCCAAGTGTACGATGCCAGTAGTGGCAATGAGGTTGTGCTTTTCAACAGAGTATACGATAAAGTGGTTCATTTGATTATCGTTGATGAAGAATTGCAAACTTTTAGCCATATTCACCCCGAGCAAAAAGGAAATACATTCACAATTAATACACGGTTCCAAAAAACTGGAAAATACCACCTTTATGTTGATTTTCAGCCATTTGGAGCTATCGAACAACAAATAGCATTCACCCTAAATGTTGGCAATATTGGTGAAGCAAAAAAGTCTAGCGCAAAGCCAGACGTAGAATTAACTAAAACATTCGGAGACTATGACGTTACACTCAACTATCCAAAACCACTAAGATCTTCACAAGTCTCGATTGGCCAACAGCTTTTGAAATACACAATAAAAGACTCTAAGACAAAAAGTCCAGTTGTTACACTTAAACCATACCTTACCGCATATGGTCATGTTGTCATGATAAATGCAGAGACGTTTGACTATGTTCATGTCCACCCGAATGATCTAAACACTCCATTTCCCGACCAGAACGGCGGCCCCGATGTTGAATTTATGCCACTTGGATTATATGGCTCAATCAAGCCCGGTACATATAGAGTTTTTGCCCAGTTTAACCCCGACAACAAGTTGTTTACTAGTGATTTTACAGTTAAAATTGACTAAATATTTTTCATGAAAAACAGGTTTTTAGATCGGTCAAATTTTTCGAAGCTCTTGATGTTTATTGCCGTTTTTTTGTTTGTTTTTGGTATTTCAACTGACAAAATTTACGCCCATGTTTTAAAAACACACGGTTCCATAGGTGCGGTGATTCATGTTTCGCCCGAAGATGATCCAATTGCAGGTGAATCCACAGATTTTTATTTTGATCTTAAAGACAAAAAAAATAAACTCAAATCAGATAACTGTGACTGTGTTGGTGTGGTCCTACAAAACGGAAAGGAATTATTTTCAGCGCCAGTTTTTCAAAACGGCATGGCCACAGGATTGGAAAATGCAAGTTTCTCATTCGTGTTTCCGGCAAAAGCCATGTATAAGGTGCGCGTAGTTGGAAAACCCATGGAAGAAAACACATTTGATCCATTTAGTTTGGAATGGGACATAAGAGTTGATAGGGTATCAGAAAAGGTAATTGACAACACAAATAACAAGCAAGAGTCTGATGGAACATATACTGCATTATCAATAGTTGGGTTTATATTTCTGATAATTGCCGCCAATGTTTTAATCAATAGGCGGCATGGGAATAAAAAAACAAAATGATAGATGTGATTGGAAAAATATCTTACAAAAATATTTTGAATAAAATCGGTAGATGTTTTTTATCTTTTTTAATACTGTTAACCTTGTCGGTATTTTTAACAAAAAACACCCTTGCCCACTTTAGAGGCAAACCTTTTATAAAAATTGATGGTGAACTTACAACAATATACACATTGTCAGAAGGTTCGTATATTGGCGACGAACCAATACCTTCAGATGCCGCTCCAAAAAAATACTTAATTAATCAGAAAATTATTTTTGAGGCTGATCCTACACAATTACCGTTCCCTAAAGAAGTCACTGATCAGGGAAGATATATATGGGATTTTGGTGATGGAACAGTTGCAGAAGGATTAAAGGTTGAGCACACTTATTCTAAGCAGGGGTCGTTTGAGATTAATGTTAAAATTGAATATAGCGACCTCAATAGATTCGGGGTTAGCGTAAACGACCCGTCTGCGATACCACCTCAAAATCAGTTAATTTTAATACACATAACTCCTGAAACATCATACGATCTGCCTAAGCCTGTGGTATTCGTCGATGGTGCAAATATAAACACACTAGTGAAAAATAAATTGGGTATTCTAGAACAATCTGCAGCGATTGTCGAAATTTATAGCCATAATAAATGGTTTAAGACACCCAGGAAAGTCAATTTTGACGCTTCAAAAACATCTGGTTCGGCAGAGGTAGTCAAATATATATGGCTATTTGATGAGTATGATGACAAACCAAAGGTTGGTGCCGAAGTGACGAATGTTTTTAAGGATGATTACTTCTTGTATGACGTTACGTTGCGAGTTATAGACAAAAATGGTTTTTACGTTGACTCCTTTTTAAAAATTGCAAATAAAGACAAAGACGAGAAAGAAACAAATCCAACGGATTTCAACATGAGGATAGTTAATCGAGATTCAATTTATATAGTAGTGACTATTTTGGTAGGCATAATTTTGGTATATATAACAAAATTGTCAGTAAAAAAGAGTGTTGGTAAAAACTAACAAAGTTTGGGTTAATAACAACATTTAATGAACGAACACAGTTCGCACATATCACCATTTGTCATACAGGCGGCTGTCTGTTTATTGATTGCCATCAAATTTAGAAGAGTGTTGAACTTTAAATTGTTTTCTGTGGCATTGTTTTTCCTTGCGATTGGTGTGCACTTGTTTCCATTGAAGTTATCACTGATGCAAGGACACCAAATGGCTTCGGGCGATAAAAATCAACATATGTGTTGTCAGGTTTTGGCTACTAATTTGTTACCAGTCTTTGATTTGCCAAGTGTCGAGATAAATTTAATACACTGGGGGAGTGGGGCTTATTTAAAACCGTTTTACACAGATTATCGAGAAAGAACAAGAGATCCCCCTGACATAGTATTTAGTCAAGTTTTCAACAAGTTTGTATAATTAGGAGGGTGGTGATAAATATGAAAAAAAATATAATTGGTGTTTTAATAGCAGTCTTTGGAATGCTTTTGTCGGCAACTCCAGCTTTGGCCCATGTAACAATTAAGCCTGGTGAAGCTGGTGTTGGTCAAAGGCTCAACTTTGTAGTTAGTGTTCCGACTGAAGAAGAAGTTCCGACCGTGATGGTCCGGCTTGTTATACCAGAGGGTGTTACGAGTGTAAGACCTAATGTTAAGGTGGGTTGGAATATTCAACTCAAAAAAGTTGGAGAGGGTGACGAAGCTCGTGTTACAGAGGTTATTTGGTCCGGTGGGCGAATCCCCGCTGAACAAAGAGATGAGTTCGTATTTAGTGCTATGGCACCAGCTGAAGCAACGACTATAGTTTGGAAAGCATACCAAACATATGGCGACGGTGATGTGGTTGCATGGGAGAATAGTCCCGAGGTGATTGCGGAGTACACCAAAAATAACCCTCCAAAAGAGGGTGGTGCTATGTCTGACGACCACAATGCCCCGAGACCATACTCAACTACGAAGGTTATAAACGATTTAGCTACTCTTGCTAGCCCAGCCCCATCGACTGGAGCTAACGGAGGCAGTAAGGCATTGTCTTATGTAGCTATCGCACTTTCAGCGTTAACCCTTGGCATACAGTTAGCCAAAAAGTCTCAGTAAGTTCGATGACAACCCGGTTGCAGATTTTGTAGCCGGTTTGTTACTGTTTTAAGGTAAAAGTAAGTAGAATGCTGTTGTAATCTTACGATATGGACGAAATCAAGAAAGAAAAAAGAGAAAACGAAATAAGTTTTGCAAAAAAGTTAGTACTGGTTTTTGGACTTCTTGGGCTGGGCCTTGGAGGTATGGTTTTGGGAATGGGGATTCCGGGCATGTGGAGCAAAATTCAAACAAACCTACTTGCAACTAAAAATCAACAAGAAGAGGCTAAAGTTAACAAAATTTCGGAAATTGTTGTTCCTAAATCAGGATTTACTTTGCCGATATCCTGGGGAGACTTCGGACCCAAGCTTATTGAATTGGGCGTTATTGATCAGAAAAAGTTTGAAGAAGCTGTGAGCTTGAGTGAAGAGCAGAAAAATATTCTAACCAAAGGCTCCGGTAGTGAGATAAACATAAACCCAGACAACAGCCAATTTGTTGTGGATTTTTTGTGGGCATTGGGACTTGCACAAAAATCAGAAGTTTACGATTTGGGCCCATTGGGCACTGACTACAAAAGTGAAGTCGGCAATTTTGCATCAACCGGGGGGTGGACTCTGGCAAAAGGTGATCCATTAAAATATTTAAACAAATTTGACTTGATTCCGCTTACTCCTGATCAGCAGAAAAGAGTTTCGGAAATTTCCAAAAACATTTATAGGCCCTGCTGTGGCAATTCCACATGGTTTCCTGATTGCAATCACGGCATGGCAATGCTTGCAGCAATAGAGCTTATGGTTTCTCAAAACATGAGCGATGATGAGATTTATAAAAATGCATTAAAATTAAACTCTGTTTGGTTTCCCGACAGCTATATAAGTGCGGCTATCTATTTTGATAGGCAAGGAATTGAATGGGACAAGGTTGATGCAAAGAAAGTTCTGGGGAATGATTTTTCTTCTGCTTCGGGAAGTTCTGATATCTCCAGCAAGGTGGGGCCATTGCCAGGGCGACCAACCGGCGGAAGCTGTGGAGCTTAACTTAGAGTGAAACCTGAAGATTTAACAATAGACTCAACTTTTTTAAGATCTGCATTTGAATCTACCTCCAAAGTTTCTTTTGGATAACTGCATTTTGCCTTTATCCCTGCATCTTCCAGGTCCATTTCCAACAACGAAGCGCAAGAAGCACAATCCATACCTTTTAGTTTGTAAACTTTTTTATCCATTTTTACTCTGTTATTTTATTACATTAAAACTACCTGTATACATTCCCATACTGCATGTATAGGTAAGTATTCCTTCTTTTGTTGGTGTGAACTCTACATCAACGCTACCGGTAACGGGAAGAACTTTAGAAATTCCCAACGAGGGAATGACAAAAGCCCTTGCGCAACTGAGCACATTATTGGTTACCAGAGTTAATTTAACCGGAACTCCAAGTTTAAGCGTATTTGTGTCGGCCTTATACCCTTTGGAGAAGACGTCGATTTTTACAATTTGATAGCCGTTTTCGATTTTAATTTTTCCGGGAACAATAGTAGATCCTGCTATAACTTTCCAGTAATTTTGG
Organism: uncultured Gammaproteobacteria bacterium; assembly: GCA_964599625.1. GTDB lineage: Bacteria > Patescibacteriota > Microgenomatia > UBA8517 > UBA8517 > CAZRGC01. The sequence continues at coordinate 55,917 of CAZRGC010000005.1, read as the reverse complement.
AATGTGTGTACAGAACCTCTTAGGATTTGACCTGAGTTAATTGACAGGAGTCCTATATACAAAATAACAATTGAAGCAAAAACCGTTAACAATTTATTTTTAAATATTTCCACCGAAGCAAGACCAAAGAGGAAAAACACGGGAAAAGTTCCCAGTACAAAAGCAAACATTGTAAGTGCGCCATTAACTATGGATCCTGATCCTACTGCATAAATCATCATTGCTTGTGTGACACCACAAGGCACAAGAACAGTAAGAAATCCCAAAAGAATAGGTGTTAGGATTGAAGAATCTTTGGAAACTTTGGATAGAACTCTAAGAAACTTTACCGGTGGTTGGATAACAAGATACCTAAACAAGGGATGAATGTTTAATAGTCTGCCTGCCGTAGCAACCATAAAAAGGCCAACCAATATTTGAAACCAACCTTGGATGGTGGGGGAGAATACAATGCTGGCTCCGAATAGTCCAAGAAATCCGCCAAGAACTGTGTAAGCTAAAGTCTTTGCAATTAAAAAAAGAAGTGTTGCTTTATTTTTTGATTTACCCGAATCTGCAATGGTTGCTGCCAAAAGTCCACCTTGTACTGCAACGCATGAGATACCTCCGCTTGTGAGTCCTGTTATGAAAGCAAGTAAAAATTGATTCATTCTTGACAACCCCCCTGGGGGGGGATTACCATATGGTAACACTTAGCTACTAAAATGCAAGCGTCAAAAGAACAAGTTACTCAAAAAAATAAAGTGGTAAGGAGATTGCAGATCGCCAAAGGACACCTGGAGAAAGTTCTAAAAATGGTGGTTGACGATGAATATTGTATTGATATCGTCCACCAGTCTTTGGCTGTGCAGGCCGCACTCAAAAAAGTAGATCAGGAAATATTAGAAAACCACCTTAAATGTTGCGTAGCTGACTCAATCAAAGAAGGGAAGACTGACAAGGTTGTAAGCGAGATTATGGAAGTTTTGCAGAAAAAATGATAACAAAAAAATCTTATCCGATTGTTGGCATGCACTGTGCAAGTTGCGCAAACCTTATAGAAAGGAAAATAAACCGTATTGAAGGAGTTTCTTCCGCTAGTGTTAATTACGGCAACGAGACGGCATATGTAGAGTCTTCTTTGGAAATGGACGCAAAAATAAAGGAAGCCGTTGAGAGTTTGGGATATAAAATTGGCATTGATGTTGAAGCGGAAAAGAAAAAGGAACTCAAAAATCTAAAAATCAAAGTTGTTATTTCTTTGATAAGCGCGGCATTAGTGATGTTTTTTCCTGAGTATTTTTATTTTTTGGCTTTTCCCATACAACTAATCATCGGCCTGGAATTTTATCAGTCGCTTTGGTCAGACATCAGAAACCTTAGTTTTGGCATGAACAGTCTGGTGGCAATTGGCACAACGGCTGCCGTAATCGGGGGTTACTATGAAACATCAGTAACTATTATTGCTTTGATACTTCTCGGAAGATTTTTGGAGCTAAATGCCAAAGGAAAAAGTTCAGAGGCAATAAAAAAACTTGTGGGACTTCAAAAAGAGCTTGATCAAAATTTGTTAGTTGGGGATGTTGTACGTATTAAACCCGGACAGAAAATACCAACAGACGGTGTTGTTACCGTGGGGGAATCGTTTGTAGACGAATCAATGATAACCGGAGAAGCAATCCCGGTACACAAAAACAAAGGGGATGCGGTTACTGGTGGAACAATAAACAAAAACGGTAGTTTTACTTTTAAGGTAACAAAGGTGGGTAAAGAAACAGTGTTGGCCCAAATAATTAAGATGGTAAGTGAGGCGCAGGGTAGTAGGGCCGAGATACAAAAACTAGTAGATGTGGTTTCTTCATATTTCATCCCTATAGTCCTCCTTATAGCTTTGGTTACATTTTTCTTTTTTGGACTTACCAATGCAATTGCTGTTTTGGTTATTGCATGCCCTTGTGCCATGGGTTTGGCAACTCCAACTGCGATTTTGGTTTCTGTTGGGACTGCCGCAAAGCGAGGAATATTGGTTAGGGATATTCAGGCTTTGGAGATATTAAACAAAGTTAAAAATATCGTTTTTGACAAAACAGGAACTCTAACAGAAGGAAGACCTGTTGTGACCGATTATATGGGTGATAAAAAATATCTGGCAATAGCCGCTTCTTTGGAAGTGAATTCTGAACACCCGATTGCTTTGGCTATCGTCCAAAAAGCAAAGGATCTCAAATTGAAAACAATGAATGTGACAAAGTTTAAAGCCCTGGAAGGATTAGGTGTTGAAGGGTTCGTAAAAGGTAAAAAATATTTTTTGGGAAAGACTGGCAGCACCGGCATATCCCTTGTTAGCGCGGGAAAAACTTTGGCTAGCTTTAGAGTTGCGGATAACCCAAGAAAATATGCCAAAGAGGTTGTGGAAAGTATCAAAAGCAGGGGAGTGACTCCATGGATGATAACCGGGGATAATAAAGAAAATGCCAAAACAGTGGCTAAAAAAGTCGGCATATCCAACATTGTTGCAGAAGTGATGCCAAACGAAAAAGCGTTGGAAGTTAAAAAAATTGGCTCAGCGGCTTTTGTTGGAGATGGTATTAACGACGCTCCGGCTTTGGCATCTTCAGATGTTGGCATTGCCATGGGCAGTGGAACAGATATTGCAATTGAATCTGCCGGAATAACTTTGATGAATAAAGATTTTAGAACTGTTTTGACGCTTTTGAATTTGTCCAAAAAAACTTTGGGTATAATCACCCAAAACCTTTTTTGGGCATTTGGATATAACATCGTTTTGATTCCTGTTGCAGCACTTGGATACTTAAACCCTATGTTGGCAGCGGCGGCAATGAGTTTATCTTCGATATCGGTTGTTCTTAACTCGCTGAGATTGGGTAGGGCAAGAATTTAGTTTTTAGTATTGACCCAAATTGATTTAAGCGTGTATATTGGGACGGTAGTTGTAAACATGGCAACCAAAGTTATTACAGATAAAGATTTTGAAGAAGCAGTCCTGAAAAATTCCAAGCCAGTGTTGGTGGATTTTTGGGCTACTTGGTGTGGGCCTTGCCAAATGGCTGCCCCTGTTTTGGAAGAGTTGTCTGAAGAATATAAAGACAAAGCAGAAATAGTGAAGATTGATGTTGATGCCAATCATGACAGTGTTATGAAATACAGTATTTTTTCAATCCCCACAACCGTGATGTTTAAAGACGGCAAAGAAGTGGCGAGACAAGTGGGTTTTTCCGGAAAACAAGCCTTTAAAGACACAATTGAGAAGGGTTTATAGTCCTCACTCGCACGTCTTGAAAATGGCCTGATTTAGACGGAGGTGATATTTTATGGATCCTAATGCACAAAATCCGCAACCAGCAGCTGATCCTGGTGTAGTCGCACCAGCAGCTCCGTCTGCAATGCCTGAGCCAGCTGTTCCTACAGGAACACCTGCTCCCGTAATGCCAGGGGTACCGGCAGAGCCGGCAGCTCCCGTTGCTACACCTGAGCCAGTTATGCCAACCATGCCAGAACCAGCTCCAACTGAGCCGGTACCGGCAGCTCCGGTAGATGCACCAGCAGGAGATGCTCCTCAGGGAGGAACGCCTCCAACAGGAGTGCCTGCGGCGTAATACGGTGTGAGTTCTACCTTTGAAGGTGGAACTTTTGAAACTAATATTCGCAGAGGCGAATGAAGAAGGGATCCCAATTTATTGGGATTCTTTCTTCAGTTTTAATAAAACAAAAATGGCAGATCATCAAATTTTTGCACCAAAACCAGACGACCAATATGGGGTGTGGGATGTTGCGGTAATAGGTTCGGGGCCGGCTGGATTAACCGCATCAATTTATGCTACCCGCGGTGCCGCCTCTACTATTGTTTTTGGTGGTGAAATTTGGGGAGGGCAACTTATGCTTACCACCAATGTTGATAATTTCCCAAGTCAGCCGGGAATTTTGGGCCCGGAACTTATGGGTAAAATGAGAGAGCATGCTTTGATGTTTGGAGCAGAATTTGTAAGCAAAAATGTTGAAGGAATTGATACAACAAAGTCTCCTTTTGAAATTAGTGTTGAAGGAAAAATTTATAAAGCAAAAACTGTAATAATTGCAACAGGAGCCAGAACAAAATGGCTGGATGCGCCAGGCATTCAAAAACTTATTGGCAGGGGGGTTTCTTCTTGTGCCCCGTGCGACGCACCCTTTTTTAAAGATAAGAAAGTAGCTGTGGTTGGCGGTGGAGACAGCGCAATGGAAGAAGCATTGGTTTTGACTAAATACGCCCTGGAAGTAAGTGTTATACACAGAAGAGATTCGTTTAAAGCGAGCCAAGCCATGCAGCAAAAAGTTCTGAATGATCCAAAGATAAAAGTTTTATGGAATAAAGAGGTGCAAGAAGTGGTGGGGGAGAATAAGTTGGAAAAAGTAATTTTGAAAGATTCCCAAAATGGTGAAACATCTGAAATTGTTTTGGATGGAATATTTGTTGCAATTGGCCATGAACCCGAAACAATGGCATTCAAAGGAAAAGTGGACTTGGATGAGCGTGGTTTTGTTGTTGCACACGAAAGAACAAAGACTTCTGTCCCTGGAATTTATGTTGCAGGTGATGTGGAGGATCACTTTTATAAACAAGCAATAACGGCATCTGCATTTGGTTGTATGGCTGCAATGGATGTTCTTAAGTATCTTCAGGAAGGGAAATGACTTTCCCCCAATAAAAAACCCGCAAAGTGGATGGCCTTCGCGGGCGGTCGCAGTTATGAATGGGTGTATTGTTCGGCCAGATATGTTTCCAGATCTGTTGGATCGTAGACAGTGATTAGGTATAACCTTTGAGTCCAGTAGTCATACCCAACAACGATCGGATCTGTTTTGATGACCGGCATCTGGTTGAACTTCCATTCTGGAGCTTCGGCAATGATGAACATCTTGTCAAATGCTTTTGAGCCGCTAACTTTGGCATCCTTGGCTTTTTGTACAAGCGGGCGAACGTGATCGGGCATGTAACCGGAAAGTTCTGCGTGAATTGTTATTTCCGACTGCCAGAAACGCATTTTGGAATAGAGAAGCTTGGATACATCACCAAATTGATTTTTGATTATATCTGGCAGGCTCCACGGCACAACGTTGTAGCTGTTGGGATCAGTTACCCTAATACCAAATATGCGCTCTCTTTCGTCAAGATTTATGACCATGAATGTTGGCAGGCCATCTTGGCGGCGTAACTTAAAGGCATCCGGACTGAGTTTCTCGGTGTAACCTTCCTGAGCATACAGAAGATCTCTTCGTCTGAGGTAAAACGGACGAATTTTGGCATCGATCTCTGTCTTGTCTTCAAACTGGAACATCTTTCCTCTTGCTGTTTGAAGTTCGTTAAGTTGTTCTGAGACTTTCTGAAACTCATTTAGTAAGGCCGGCGGCTCGGGAGCTACTTGCACATATGGTGCAAACAACTTGAGAAAGTCATTTTCCAACGTAAGCGTTTCCATTGTGACTCCTTTGATAAGTGAAATGTGCGAGGCTATATTATACAGAGGGAGTCAATTTGGACAACTTTTAGTGAATACCTATTGACAATAGTCTTTGTGAAAATCTAAACTGGTTGAGTTATTAATTATTGAATATGTCTGACAATTCTACTGCCGAGTTTGGAAGAGGAATGGTTGAATCTTCATGGGTTCCTGCAGCAAATAAAGAAGCTCAGGACTTGGGTGATGCCAGCGCTAAACAAGAAGGTCTTAAAGCCCGGCTTGATGCGGTTAACAAGAGACTTGAAAAAGTAAGTCCTGATGGCGGTGTTTTGGAAAAGGCAATGAAGTTTGTGGGTAAGATTGCCGAAAAGCAGGCACGAAGGATGGAGAAGTGGGCTAAGGGGAACGAAGATAAGGCTGGTGATTTAACAGCAACAGCAGAAAAGAGTCTCAATACTGTTGATGCACTTCAGGCAAAAGCAGGAAAAAGAATCACCGCAGAGAAGCAAACGGCTAATATAAAGGCTTATATTGAACAACAAGGTTTGACTGTTAATCTTAAGGACAAAAACACCTGGTTTGACAGTGTCATTGTAGCTGGGATTGATAAGATGAGAGCCGCTTGGAACAAGAGTAATGCTGAAAGTAAATCGAGACGTGCTGAAGGAAGATTGCACAATGCCAATGTTTGGAAATCACTTGCCAATGGACTTTTGGCAGGTTCTACTGCAATGAAAGGTGCTTTGGAGCAAGGCTTGCAGGATCAGGATAATGCCAGGACGGTTGAACTTAACAGACAGAAATCTGACTTGGCCACTCAACAGGCCGAAAACGCAACCGCAATCGCTGATGCAGCCAGTAGACTTGATGCAGCACAAAATGTGGTACCTGGAATGGCTGAGGCAGCAGCTTCACAGATCAATACAGACGGGAGTAACGTTGGAGAAGTTGCCCAGAACCTGGCGACTGACGCTGCAAAAACTCTTGACAACAGAGTAAACAATAACGTTATATAAACTATGGACGAACTAGGAAAAACATTAACTCAACTTTTGAATCAGGTAAGTACTGACCCAAATCTTGACGACGACGACAAAGAAGACTTGTTATCTTTGATAAACGACGTTGTTGCTAGCCCCACACCCAACAATATTGAAGCGCTTTCTATTGTGATAGAGGAGTTGGGTAAATCGCAGGAATACGAAGCAGCCAAAGAAATTTTGGCTAATTACGCAGGTGAGAACGAAGCTGTTTTACAAGAACCCGAGGCAGAAGCATCGGTTCCGGAAGCTGAGACCCCCGCACCTGTTGCGGACTTGTCTACACCTGCAGCTGATACACCTCCTGTAGTCAATTCACATGATGCCATGTCTCCTTCGGAACTTCCCCAGGTTCCACCTATGGAAGTGCCTCCCGCAGAAACTCCAGTTCAGCAGTAACACTTACGTATTTTTTATTGGCACAAAAAAGCCCGAGCGGTTTTTGATTCCGTCGGGCCGACAGTGTTAAGCTGTCTTTGTGTTTTGGGTGAGCACGTAATGTTCTTTTTCGGTGGGCTGAAAAACCCTGACGATATACGCCTGATTGGTAGATGACACCCAACCAATCACCACAGGGTCTTTTTTGACCTTTGCAACTTTTTTGACGTCCCACACAGGCGCTTCCGCGATCACATAAAGGTTTGCAAAAAGTCTGCTTTGCTGTGCCTTCATAACCGCTTCGCGATCCTCGTCTGACATTTCACCTTCGAACCTGGCCCTGAGTGTTACAGAGGCGTAGGGGTACCAGTCTTTGGTGATAAGCCACCTTATGTGATCAATGGTTCGTTTGTAATGCTTGGTGATCCCGTCCGGAAGCTGCGGCATAAAACCAACGCTATGTCTTTCGATCTCCATGGTGAACTCATTGCTTGATGTGGTGAGTACCATGAACTGAGGAAAACGTTGTAGTCCGCTTGTCATCGATAAAAAGTCGAGAGACAAAAGTTCCGGGTATCCTGCAAGAGCCATCTCGAGGTGCTTTTTGTCAGCAGTTAGACGCTTTATTGCTTCTTCGCGTCCACTCTTACCCTCGAAGCCCATTAGGCGGCTTTTTTCTGTTTCGAGCTCTCTGATTCGAAGCTCAATTGCTTCGATTCTGAGTCTTCGCTCATGATCCTCTCGGGTGTCCAAAATAACAGTGTATTTTGGGAGAACATCTGTTAAAAGCATATCTGCTCCTTGTGTAAAGTGCGAATACTATAAGACAGAATGTGTATTGTATCACAAAAAAATCCCGGACAGGTTTTTATTACCCGGCCGGGACTGGCTTATTTGGACTTTTTGGAAACAACTTTGGGTGCTGGTTTTTTGAGTTCGGCTTGAATGTAGTCGCTTGTTTTTACTGTCTCAAAAGAACCAACATAAAACGGTATGCTGTTTTTGACACCAAACACAAGGCCGACTTTGGGGGAGTATTCAACACTTTCATTGAGCTTCCAGATTTTGGAAGAGTTGTATATGACAAAAACAGTGTCAAAATACTGCTCTGCTTTTTTGATCTGTGTTCTGGTTGAATTTCCGAAAGCGATGCCTTTGGTGATGGCTTCCAAAAATACCAAACCCCATTCATGTTTTTCCGCGGATATAGCCATCAGTGTTCTGAGTGAAGGAGCATAAACATCGGAAAGGGCATATCTTGAGTTGCTTGTTTGGAAATCGATATCCGAGCGTTCCAGTACCGGCGTTTTGGGATCTGATCTATCCCATCCGATACTTCCCGGATAATTGTGATTTTCGTTGCGGGCTTCCATCTCCATTCGGAATCTGTAGGTATCTACCTGGTGGGCCGCGTAGGAAGGGAAGCCTTTTTCGTCAGTTTCGCCAAGAAAACCCAGATTGATAACTGAGTAGCCGCGTTTGGCCGACTCGAGCACCAAGAGCTTTTCGCGAAGCTTTTCTTCTGCATCGCTGATTTCGTCATCGGCGTTTTCGGATTTGGTGAAATGTTTGTCTTCCATCCGCTCAAGCTTTTTGAGCTGGTGTCTGACTGTTGCGATTTCGGTATCCGTCGGCTTTTTTGTTTTGGCAACATATTCGCCCAGAACCCATTCGGTCCATGAGTTGTAAGTAATTGTTGGCATATGCCTCCTTAAAGTGCGAAAGTGAATTTTAACCTATAACTTGGTATTTTTCCACACTTTAAGTTGTTGACAACCATTTAATTTTTTAAGACAATGTGTCCGATGGCAAAGAAAGCTACAAAAACAGTTAAACGTCAACCTCAGGTGGTAGAAGAGAGAAAAGTAGAAGTTTACTCGGGCCCCAGTATTTATGAAAAGATGGTTCCTGTTTTGGTTTTCTTTTCGATAGTTTTGTCTTTTATGGTTGGTGTTTTGTGGGAGAAGGTTTCGAGTCTTGAGAAGGGTGGTTCGGCTGCACAGGCAAATACAGCAGCAAATGCTGCCGCTGCAAAACCATCAAATGTGGAAATTGATGCAGTTAAAGGTATTTGGGATAAAAACGTAATCAAGTTCGGTGACAAAGACAGTAAATTGATGGTTGTTGAGATTGCAGACCCTTCCTGTCCATATTGTCACGTTGCAGGTGGAAACGACCCCGAACTTGCAGAGAAGGTTGGTGCCCAGTTTAAGTATGCCAGCAAAGGTGGTTCGTACCAGCCCCCGGTACCAGAGATCAAAAAACTTGTTGACTCCAAAAAGGCGGCTTTCGCATATCTTTACTTTCCGGGACATGGAAATGGAGAAATGGCAATGAAGGCAATGTATTGTGCCTATGACATGGGTAAGTTCTGGGAAGTGCATGATCTTTTGATGAGTGATAAAGGTTATGCTATCCAAAACGGCGCCGGTTCAGACGGAATTGCTGCAAAAGTTGTGGTAGGAAATGACAAAACAAAGTCCCAGGATATGGCAAACTTTCTCGGTGGGGTAGCCAATGCAGGTAAGATGAAAGAATGTTTGGACAGCGGGAAATATGACTCAAGGCTGACAGACGAACAGAACATTTCAGCATCCACTTTGGGAGTGACTGGGACACCAGGATTTTTCTTCAACACAGTCCGATTTGACGGTGCGTATTCATGGACAGACATGAAGGGCAGTGCAGAATCGGCCCTCAAATAATGATATAATAGGCTTGTCTTCTAGACGTTGAGTACTTCCGGGAGATTAGAATTCAGATAAATGAACAAGAGTCATACAAAAATTACAAAAGATTCATTGAGACTTGTTAGTCTTAATGTTGATGTGCGTGATAATAAAGTTTTGGCAGAAATAGTCCGAAGGATTAACGAAAACGAAGAAATAAAAACTCTTTGGAAAATTATGAATGTGAATGCTATTGATAGGCTTGGAATGAGCGATCACGGTCCTACACATTTTCAAATTGTTGCCAACAACGGTCTTAAGTTGGCTAGAATTTTGGAGAAAAAAGGTGTCAAAATGTCGATTGTTGACGACTTTGGTCTTACTAATGACTATGCGGAAGTGGTGGTGTTTTTGGCATGTATTATGCACGACTTGGGTATGAGTATTCACAGAGAGGGGCATGAAGGGTTCAGCCTTTTTATTGCCAGAGATATGCTCAAAGAAATTCTTTCATTTTTGCCGATAGAAGAAAAAATGGTGGTTTTATCTGAAGTTCTTCATTCAATAATAAGTCACAGAGCCAATGGAAAGCCCTCTACGGTTGAGGCGGGGATTGTGAGGATTGCTGACGCGCTTGATATGGGTAAAGGTAGAAGCAGAATTACCTTTAAGCGTGGGGAAATGAATATTTACTCCATATCGGATGTGGCTATCGAAAAGGTGGAGATTATAGAAGGCGAGGAAACTCCTTTGGAGATAAAAATAATAATGGTGAATCCTGCCGGTATATTCCAAGTAGATGATCTTATGAAAGAAAAAATTAAAGGCTCTAAGCTTGAAAAATATGTCGAAGTGGGTGCATACATTTTGGAAAACGGACAGGAAAAGCTTCTAAAAGAATTCAAGTTTTAGTTAGTATTGGTTAACCCCTAATGTTAGAATGAATTATGGCTCTGCCCGATGCTGTCCTTTTGGACCTAGTTAAAAAAAGTTCTTTAGTAGAACCCTCATCTCACAATAAAGCGGAGGCTTATTCGACGACTTCCAGAACCCAGTTGGGAGTTAATAGTTATTTGGAAAGCGGTGCTATAACAAAAGAACAGCTGGGGCAGATTGTCGCCGGCTATTATAAGGTCCCCTACATTACACTTTCGGATGTATCTATCCCTGAAGATGTTGCGCATCTTATTCCGGAACGTGTAGCCCGAAAACAAATGGCTATAGCTTTTGATAGAAACGAGGGAGGTATAAAACTTGCCGTAAACGATCCGGAAAATAAATTGATTGCAGACGTTGTTGCAAAAAAAACAGGACAAAAAGTCTCTGTCTATTACACAAGCCAGGAGGAGATAATTGGCACAATCCAGCTTTACAAAAAGGCACTGCAAAAAACAATTGATGAACTTTTGAAAGAGTACGTTAAACAGGCAACTCTGTATCAGGGAGACCTGCCAATTATAAAAGTTGTCGACGTTCTGGTGAGTGCTGCCTACCAGGATAGGGCAAGCGATATTCATATCGAACCCGAGGAAAAAAGTTCACTTATAAGGTTCAGGATCGACGGTGTTTTACAGGATGTATTGCGTGTTCCACGCGAAATACACGACAGAGTAATCTCCCGCATTAAAGTTTTGTCAAACTTGCGAACCGACGAGCATCTTTCCGCCCAAGACGGAAAAATGGTTCAGAAGTTGGAGGAAGAAAATCTCGATATACGTGTTTCTATACTTCCGGTTACGGAAGGTGAGAAGGCGGTATTAAGGCTTTTGTCCAGTCATTCGAGGGAATATACACTTTCCGACTTGGGAATGAATCCAGACGACTTGCAGAAGGTTACAAACGCGTTTAACAAAACTTACGGAATGATTTTATCGACCGGACCAACAGGCAGCGGTAAAACCACTTCTATTTACGCAATTTTGAAAATATTAAACACGCGTGAGAAAAACATAATGACGATAGAAGACCCTGTGGAGTATAAGATTTTTGGTGCTAATCAGGTGCAAGTCAATGCGAAAACAAACCTTACTTTTGCGAATGGGCTTAGATCGATTTTGAGGCAGGATCCAAATGTCATTTTTGTGGGGGAGATCCGCGATTCGGAAACGGCAGGTATTGCTGTTAACGCTGCCCTTACGGGACATTTAGTGTTATCGACTTTGCATACAAATGACGCAGCGACTGCTATCCCGCGTTTGACGGATATGAAGGTAGAGCCATTTTTGGTTGCCTCAACTGTAAACGTAATTGTGGCTCAGAGGTTGGTGAGACAAATATGTTCATCGTGCAAGGTTGAAGAAAGGGTGCCGATTACAGATATAACCAAGCACTTTCCGCAAGATCTTTCCAGAAAATATTTTGGTGAAGGGAGAGATGTGACTTTGCACAAAGGCCAAGGTTGCAAAGTTTGCAGAAGAACGGGTTATGTTGGTAGATTGGGGGTTTTTGAGGTATTGGAGATAAGTAAAGAAATAAGAAGATTAATTTCTGAGAAGGCAGACGCTGACGCGATATTAAGTCAAGCAATCAAAGAGGGGATGAACACGATGCTTGATGACGGTTTGGCAAAGGTTGCGGCCGGTATGACAACAATTGAGGAAGTAATCAGGGTCACAAAAATTGAATCAACGGTATGAAGGAGCAAAGCTTAGGTAACATCAGTCTGAGTCAAAGCGAAAAAATAAGCTTTATAAGCAATCTTTCTACGATGCTTTCTTCGGGTATTCCAATCCTTGATGCTGTTTCAAACCTTTTGGACGATGCTAAAGGGAATCAAAAAAAGGTTTTGGAAACGCTCCGTGATGACTTGACTCAAGGACACCAGGTTAATTATACATTTGCCAGATTTCCCAAGATTTTTGACAAGGTTATGGTAAATGTTGTCAGGGCTTCTGAGATGGCGGGAACACTTGATGTGACCCTGAAAGATTTAAGGGATGATATCAGAAAACAAAATGAGTTTAACGACAAGATCCGTTCAGCTTTAATTTATCCAATATTTATTATTCTAGTTTTTATCTTGGTACTTGTTGTCAATTTGGTTTTTGTCATACCAAAAGTTGCAGTTGTATTTTCAAATCTGAAAGTCCCGCTGCCGCTGCCAACCAAAATACTTATTTTTGTTTCTGACATACTCACCAAAAATACGGTTCCATTTTTGTTTGGGCTAATGGCCGTGACAGTGGTGGCTATATATATTTTTTCCCAACAAAAAAAATTTTTCTTGAATATTTTTTATTCACTTCCAGGAATTTCTGATTTGGTAAAACTAATTGATGTAACCCGGTTCTCTCGAAGTTTGCACCTTCTTCTTCGTTCGGGACTATCGATAGTGCGGGCACTTGAGCTCACAGAAGACATTGTTTCTAGTAAAAAAACCAGGAATATCATTCAAAAGTCAAAAGAGCTAATACTTTCCGGAAAAACATTTTCAGACGGATTGAGATCAGGAAAGGGATATTTACCGTCAATTATGATTAAACTTATCGAGACAGGTGAAAAAACAGGAACTTTGGATAAGTCCTTAAGTGACATCTCAGAGTATTTTGACTATGAAGTTTCCAACCTTTTGAAAACTTTAACTGCGCTATTGGAGCCGATAATGTTGGTTTTTGTGGGAATAGTTGTAGGAGGACTGATGCTTGCATTGATTACTCCAATCTACGGACTCATAAGCCAGGTGGGAAGTGTAAGATGAAGAATTTTACTTACAGTAAGACGTCTGGATTCACTTTAATTGAACTCATTGTAACAATGGGGATTTTGGCAACGTTGTTTGGCATAGCCTCAATCAGCCTTTCTAATCTTATTCCCAACACAAGTCAGGATCTGTCGTATGACAAAGTCGTAAACGATATCAGGGCACAGCAAACATTGGCAATGTCCGGAACCTCGGGATATGGAATTCATTTTGAGTCGGGTTCTTATACTCTGTTTAAAGGAGAAAGTTACATAACAGGCGAAGGTAAATTGGTTGTGGAATTGGATGGAGGAGTGGTTGTTGCCAGTGATTTACCAAACGACGAGATTATTTTTGCATCCGGAAGCGGCGATTTTGTTGGGTATTTGGCCGGAAATGACAGTTTTACATTGACAAACACAGTCAGTGACAAAAACACAGTCGTCAGAATAAATAAATATGGAGCGACCTATTAATTTGAAAAAAGGGCCTGGTCAGACAGTTGTCGAAGTTGTGGTGGCTTTTGGGTTGGCGACAATATTTTTACCTTTGATTGTTTCCGGGTTCGCAGCATCGCGCGGGGGCAAGGTTCAACAAGAACAAAGAAATATTGCCACAGGTTATTTGGAAGAGGGAGTGAGTGCAGCCAGAAGTGTGAGGGAAGAGGGTTGGGCAAACGTGCAATCAAACGGCGTTTTTCATCCCAAACTTAACGGTACGAGGTGGGCTTTGGATTTGGGACAGGAAACAATCGGCGATTTTACAAGATCCGTCGAAATAAGCGAAGTAAGTCCGTGGGACCCATCGCTTAAAAGAGTAACGGTAATTGTATCCTGGAATAACGTTATTCCAACAAATGTTTCGACTACATTTTTACTTTCAAGGTATGTGGGCAATACGTCGACGGTTCAAACAACTCAAGCAGACTTCAACGCCGGTGTATTGAATTCTGTGCAAACTACTACAGTTAATGGAGGTGAAGTTAAACTTGCAAATAATAACAAAGCAAAATGGTGCTCACCTGAAATATCGCAAACCACAATCGATCTTCCTGACGGACCTCCTGTTGCGGTAAGTGCCTACGCCTCGGCGACATCTTCTGCTATTCCAAATGAGGCATTTGTGGCAGTGTCTCCCGAAGCAACAAACTCGTCTAAACTTGCATACATTAGTGTTACTGCTGACACAGATCCTCCACTAGCCACACTTAAAGGTACTTTTACTCTAGATCAATCAAAATATTCTGATATTTCATATTTTCCAACAGGCATAAATTTGAACAACAGTTTTAAGACCAAAGATGTTAAATATTATGTCGCTGGTAGCGGTAATATGTATGCACTACTGGCAACAAATCTTCCCGACCATGAGGTCGTTGTTGTTCAGATAACAAATGGAGGAACCAGCGCTTTTCAGGATCCCGTAAACAAAATATATAAATACTGGACTTTTTTTAACACGAAGCAGTACCAAGGTGATACACGGTCCACCCCCAATCAGGATCACGCGCCGTTTGGGTATGGGGCGTCTGCGCTTACGGTATCCGGAAATAGAGGATATTTACTTTCGGGCGGTTACCTTTATGTTTTTGATTTAACAAATATTGACACCAAATCTCCCACCATAGGCCTTGATATGGTTGGTTGCAGGATCCAGCTGGACGGATATGATTGTTCTCCCGGAACCGGAGTTGACAGGAAGTATTCATCAAACGAAACAGGGTCGTCCTGGAGTGATACAACTTCACCCGCACACAACAACTGTTCAGATGGGGGCAATATTGAACTGCATGCAGACAATGACCTGGATGTAGTCAATGTGTCCGGAAGCACTTATGTCTATGTGGCGGTGGGAGCCGGAACTAATCCAGAGTTTAATATAGCAAATGTAACAAGTGTTCCTTCTTCATCCACAAATCCAAGGATCAATAGTAGCAGCTGCGGAAGAATTTCAGGTGGTGCAAGCGGTTGGAAAAGAATTGGATCGTTGGATTTTAACTCCTCAAGCGGCACCGAAGAAGCTGCCAACTCTGTTTATATAAAGTCGGACGGCACAAGGGCGTATGTGTCCAGCAATGGAGGTATTGACGGCAACAACAACGGCTCGCCGGATAGCCACCAGTTTTATATCTTGAACACTTCCAATAAAAGTTCGCCTTCTATTGTCTCGGGCGGATATTACGATGGAGATTTAACAAACATACAGCTGTTTCCCAGGAGAAGCCTTACTGTTCTTAATGGGGGGAGGGCTATATTGGTAGGCCAGGATGGGGTCCAGGATTCCACAGAACCCAAAGAATACCAAGTCTTAAATATTGAAAACGAGAATGCGCCTGCGTATTGCGGTGGTGTGAACTACCTTCCCGGTTTTAATGATCTGACAAGTGTTTCGGAGGCAGATGGCGACAATTTTGTTTATATGATTGCCAACACAACAGAAAAGCAGCTTAAGATTATTCAGGGTGGGCCAGATACGGGGATATATGTTGGCTCGGGAACTTTTGAGTCGAGTCCGATATCGTTTGCAACATCGTCAGCTTTTAACCGATTTACCGCCGGTGTTACACAACCCGCAAATACCAATATCAAAATGCAGGTAGCGGTAGCAACTCCTTCTGCTGGTTTGTGTACAGGTGCTTTATACAATTTTTTGGGGCCAGACAATAGTTCGGCGACTTACTACACACCTAGTGCTGCTTCCATCTCGGGGACTTTTCCTGTCGGCACTTTTGGAGGTTACTCCAACCCCGAACGCTGTGTGAAATACAAAAGTTATTTGGACACTACCGACTTTAACCAAACTCCGCAACTTAATGACGTTAACATTAATTATTCGCCATGAACAACTACATAAACACCAAAAATTCAAAGTATTTGGGTTCTTCTTTGATAGAACTTGTGCTTTATATGGGGCTAATGTCGATATTTATTTTGGTATTAATGAATATGTTTACAACAACTTTGGACACAAAACTCAATAGCGAAAGTGTTGGTTCGGTAAATAGGGATTCGCGCTATATACTTTCAAAATTAATTTATATTTTACAAAATTCTGAAGATGTAATATCACCTGCATATGGGACCACATCGGACACATTGCATGTAGTTCACAATGGCCAGGATATTCAAGTGGCGTCGTCGTCCGGCAAGATGATTTTGACCAATGGTGCGGAGTCTCACAGTCTGAATAGTTTGGATACTGACCTGGTAAATATTAGTTTTGCAAACACAGGTAAACCGGGGGGTAAAAGCACTATTAAGGTTGACTACGTTTTGAAATCAAACATTAATTCTCAAAGTGACTTGTTAAGATCTGTAAGCACAGCTGTTTCTTTGAGGTAAACTTTTATTATGAAAACAAGTCAAGAAGCCGGACAAACTTTGATAGTTCTTCTGATCTTTGTATTAATGGCGGTACTGGTTGCCTCTACAGCTATATTTGTTGTTACTGCCAACGCAGTTGCGTCAAATGACTTATCGATGGGTATATCCACTAAGCAAATGGCGGACTCCGGAATTGAGACTGCATATATAAAACTACTAAGGGACCCAAGCTATGTCGGTGAAACGATTAACGAGCCAGGTGGTGGAACTATAGTTGTTTCAGTTAGCTGGTTCGGGGAAAACGCGACTATTGTTTCTACTGCTACAAACGGTACTTATTCCAAAAGAGTTGAAAGCGTTGTTACAAACAGTCAGAATGTTTTGACTCAGGTTTATTGGAAAGAAAAATAAATGCACGAAGATAAAGGTAAATACATTCTTTTTATTGATTCAAAAAGTTTATCTTTTTTTGACGGAAAGATTGTTACAAAAGAAGATTTAGACCCCAAAGTTATCAAAGATTTTGATGTGTTGGACAGAAGTGCTTTTGACGGATTTGTTGACATTTTTATTAAAAAGAATGGCCGCACTGCGGGGAGTGTGAGTATGGTTCTGGCAAACGATGTGTGCATATCTAATGACTTATCCGAAACCGACCCAAATATTATGAACGAGAAGATGGAGCAGTTTATAGACGCCGTGCCATATGGACAGGTTCTTGCTAAGAATTATCGTACTAAAGACGGAATAAGAACAGTGGCCACCAACAAAGAAACTGTTGAGCTGATTGCTGAAGTATTGGGGAAAGAGGGATTTGTGGTTGAGACAGTGACTCCGGCAATGATGTTCCCGGGATATGTGCCCGGAAGAGTGTTGGATGAGGTTTTTGCAACTACAATATTGGAAAATTACTCATCGAATCTCAGTGGAAGCATGATCAATAAAATTGCAGTTCAGCAGTCTGAAACTCCAAAACAGGTAGAAGTAAAACAAAAAAGCAAAGCATTGCCATACATGCTTTTGGTGTTTGGAATACTTTTGGTGGTGCTTGCTGCACTACTGATTTTTAGAAGGTGAATTTTAATTACCACTTGACACTAATATTTTGGTGATCTAGATTTAATTATGCCCAAGTTAAGAGTTAAAGGTTTCACACTGATTGAACTTCTTGTAGTAATTGGTATATTGGGTATTCTTCTTGCAATCGTCCTTATTGCCATTAACCCAGCCAGACAGTTTGCCCAGGCAAATAACACAGCCAGAAGAAGTGATGTAACTCAGCTTTTGAATGCAATTCATCAATATGCAGCCGATAACAAAGGAGTTCTTCCAGCCGGAATTACAACTACCGCTCAAGAGATTGCAACGGGTGCTGCTGATATTTGTGCAGCTATAAGCCCGACTTACATTGCGTCTCTTCCTTCGGACCCATCACCTCCGACAAGTGGAACGGCAGTCAGCAATTGTGCAGCCGCATACGCGACAGGATATACAGTTGTCAGAGATACAGCAGGTAGAGTTACAGTTGCCGCACCAGCTGCTGAGGCTGTAGGTGGAACAACCCCAACCATTTCGGTTACAAGATAATTCTTTGACTTCGCTAATAACCGCCGACAGCGGTTTTTTTTGTGGGAATTATTCGAAGGCTGCAGTCTGTCTTTTTTGCCCTTTGGATTTGATATTTTTCACTGATAAAGCCACCATTTCTTTGTGTGCTGGGATTGTGTTTTCGGGAAGATTGTCGGCATTAAACCAATTTTCTGTATTTCCTCCTTCGTACACCTGCAGCAAATATTGGAATACTCCTTCGTTTCCGCGAGGTGTCTTTCTGAAATAAGCCGCAATTTGTTCCACATCTCCAGTGATGAAGGTGCCTATTTCTTTGCTTTTGACTCTGTCGATTGCCATTTCTAAAGATATATCGTTTCCGTTTACCATGGTTCCAGGGGTGTGGTAAAGTCCGGGGTAGTAGCGGTCAGTCTGTGGTCGCATTTCCATGTAAACCATTATTTTTCCGTTAACAATTTTGTATGGCGTGATTTCGACTGTGACGACTGCATTGAGGCGTAAATGTTCGTACCAAATAGACTCAGGAACTTGCCCTGGCTTGAATTCGCTTTCGATCTTTGCAACTTCTTCCGGTGATAAAAATAAGTTAATTCTTTCCTGCATGTTTTATTTATTTTTTTTGAAATATGGTGAGGATATTAAAGCTTGGACTACATTGTATGCAACAATCGCTCCACTGCCCCAAACATTCAGAGACTTATTTACTCCAAACATTGGTAGTTCAACAATCAGATCTGACTCATCCAGGACATTTTGTGAAATTCCTGTTGTTTCGTTGCCAACAACAATGGCAACTGGAAACTGGAGTTTCATTGAAAGTAGTGTCATTGGTATTGAAGTAGGGGATTGTTCTACACACACTATTTGGATACCTTTGTTTTGAAGATATTTTATTGTTTCAACTGCATTGTCACGTTTTTCCCATGGCACCCATTCTTCTGTTCCAACGGCTGCTTTGTGAATTCGGCTATTTGGGGGGTATTCTACGTCTCCGCATATATATAGTTTTTCTGCCGCAACTGCGTCGGCTAACCTGAACATTGATCCGATATTGTATGTATCGATTACATTGTCCAAGACAAAATATATTGGATTTCTTTTTATGGTTCCGAAAGTCTCGGGAGTTGGGGGGGTTTTCCGTAGGTCTTTGGCGCCCAATTTTATTTTTTTTGGTTCCATGTTTTTAAAGTTTGATTGTTTGCTGGGGGAGGCTGTTAATTTCTTTGCTCTTTTTAACTTTTGACAGGTCTTTTGTTCTGTATATCCTGAGTTTGGGTCCTTCGTTTGTTACGGCTCCAATACCAAAAAATTCATGAGGAAATCCTGCATCGTGCTCCAAGTCGTATGCAAATTTGAGATCTTTTGCTTTTGTCGGGCCTCCTTGCAGCACCCCACCCATAGATGGCTCCAAAAGTTCGTCGCTGGGATCTATTTGTAGAGTGATTCCTTTGTGTACAGATCTACCAGAGGGGTGAGAATGCCCAACTACCATGATTTTGTCGATTTTACCTTCTCTTTCAAGTTTCTGCATAACTTGAATCAGTTCGTTCCTTGATACCCCAAGGCCAAAACCAGTAAGTCCGAATTTAATGCCGGATTCAGGGTGGTGGCTTTCGGTATTTGCAACAACTATTTCGTTGATGGTTCCATTTTCACCCAAGGCAAAAAACATGAACTCTGAAAACATGGGGTTGGGGCGGAGCAATAATTTTCCAAGAAGCTGAGATGATTCCTTAGTCATGGTGAGAGCGACTTCGTTCTCTATCGTTTTTGTCAGTTCTTGCGGTTGTTGAGTGGAGATTTCCATAATTCGATTTTAGCACTGCATGTTTTTACAGATCGATGGTTATTTGTTGGGCATTGTCTATGTCTTGGTAGCGTTTGGCTTTTGCCAGATCCTGCGTGTTAAATACTTTCATTTTGTAACCATCCTCGGTGAGTGCTGCAATTCCAAAGTGGGGAGGTGTGTTTGATATTCTCCAATTTTCGGCCAAGAGTCTTGCCGCCTTCATATCGTGAGCACTTGTAATTCCGCCTGAAAGCTTGGATCCCGAGGATGGATTGAGGTGTGAGTAACTGGGCGCGACCGTCAGTCTTTGGCCTTTGAATATAAAGCTACCTGATGGGTGAGTGTGTCCATAAACAAGCATGTCTTCAAATCGCCCAACTGATAGCAGTTTTTTGTTTAGTGCTTCTGCATCGTCTTCTCCAGCCGTAGAGAGGTAGCTATTTGGGCCATCCTGACGCAGCCCCGAACCTGGATACATGGGATGTTCGTTTGCCACAATTGTGTCGATGATACCGTTTTTACCAAGCGCATAGAACAGAAATTCAGAAAGAAAGGGATTTGGTCTAGAAAGCAACCTTTTCAAATGGCCCCTAGCTTCGTTTGTCATGGTTAAAGGCAGCACCTTTTCTTTGGGTGTCATTATTTCTCTGGCACGCCTGAGTAAATATTCCATAAAGGGGAATTATAGCACAAATATTTATTATAGGGTTTAAGTATATTTAAGTTTTTTCCCCACAAAAAAACCTGGAGGGGCTTAATATCCTTTCTCCAGGTTGGGTTGACTAACTGTTTTCGCTTTAGGTGATGCCGACTTTTTGGCGTGCCACAATGATTTCTTGGGGGTCGCCTACGGATTTTCTTGGATCATCCGAGAGTTTGACAGCAAGGTGTTCGGGCTCGCCGACCAACCATATGGCAAAAAGCTTGAGCACTGTGTTGTAGGCATCGTACCCAACGTTGTTGGTGATGAGGCCGCCAAACAGGAATGACCTTATATACTCACCGAGTTTGTACTCGTTGAGACGCAGGATTTCATCATCGTTTCTCAAAGAATTGCTGTAAACGATGCTCTTGCTTGTTGGATCTACCTCGATGCCTTCACTTCGGTAGTGGCCTATAAACATGTTGGTAAACTTGTATGGGTCTCCAGAGTCTTGTCGGCCGCCGCTAAAGAGTATGGCATATCCACGCACGAACGCTTCCAAGAACTTCTCGGTTGTGTAGGTGTCTGGTAACACATATCCCAATTGATTGCCGTAAACTTTGACCCAATACTCCAAGGCTTTTTCATTGGCATTCTCATGGCCAAAAAAAGCACCCATGAAGGAACCGTATTCATGCGCTTGGGTTCCAAACATCATTACTTCGAGCTGAAATGCATACTCGATAAATGATGTGCCCATGATTCCACCTTTGCCTTTTTCGATTTGCGGATAGGTGAAGTATGCGGTTAACGCGTCCCAGTGTACCTCGGGGGAAAACGGACGGCGTCCGCCACCTTCGACATAGGCCACGCTATGTTCAAAGAAAAAGCGTGAGTGCGCAATTGCTTCTTCGCGCCAGCCAGGTTTGGGGGTCCTTCCGGTCATCTCCGTATAGAGACTGGAATGAATGCGCAAAAGCATGATTTCCCAGTGAGTTGCCTCGTATATAGGACCCTCTACAATTATCGAAAGCCTTCCGTTGACTACTGAGATTTTCACCTGGTCGGGGTTGAATCTGAGATTGGCGTACCAAACCAGAAACCTCCACAGGATGAACGGCCATTTCCGTTTTACGAATTCGGCGCGGTCCATGTGGGGAGGCAAGGTGGCAACCATTTTCACTTGCTCGCGCATCCTCTCGGCCAAGCCAGGCACATATGGGAGATTGAGTCTGTCTACAAACACATATCGAGCGAAAACGTGTTTGAAAAATAACCAGAAGATCATGCCCATGCTCAGTTTGTAAGCATCGGTTTCCCATCTGGTTTTGATGATAGGTTTTGAGTTTGATCTCATACCATATCTCCTTGTTTTGATGAATCAAAGAACTAGAACTAACTGGGGGATTATACCTTGGAGTGAGTTTAAGTGTCAAAACTATGGGAATACACAAAAAACCGCCTGAGGTTAATATTCAACCTTCAGGCGGCGAGCAACTTAATGTGACTTGATTACTTCGTAGGAAGCGCTAAAAGTGTCCAGGGACACAACCAGCAGAAAATTCACTTTGTCTGTTATGACATAAGTGCCTGCTTTGGCGACCACAGACGGGCCGTAAAGTTGTTGGATCTCTGTTTCCTCTGCCAGCATAAGCCCAAAAAGTGTAGCCTTGGGGGTGAACTCAAAGAGGCCCTCTTTGCTTCCTTTGCGTGATTCGTAATGGATTTTTGCCAGGTCGGATCTGAGAATCCAGCCGTCGTGACCATCGCGGATCAGAAAATCTCCAGGCATGAAATTGTCAAAACCGCCGGTTGTCAAAGCTCTGCCGCCAAAGTCGTAATAATCCTCGATTGTAAGCAGTTGCCCGGTGTAGACAGCTTTGCTTTTGATTTTCATCCAGTCCCGTTCATAGACTTTAGAGAGTGATAATGTTTCCACTATTACCTTCCTTGTTAAAGAATTTCTACAGGCGAATTTTACAGGAGATGAGTTTAAGTGTCAAAACTATGGGAGATATTTGGACTGCTCAGATGTTTCTTGAGAACTCTAAGTCCTTTTGGATTAATGAAGTTTTTTGGAATTTTGTTTATGTCACACCATTTCCATTCACTGAACTTTTCCGGTTCCATAAGTTTTGGTTCTTCTTTTGTTGAACACACAAAAATATGCACAACATCATTGTCTTTTGTTCCTGGTACCTTTCCAAGATAACTTAATATTTGGAGGTTACCAATCCCAACCTCCTCCATGACTTCTCGTTGGATTGTTTTTTCAAGTGTTTCTTGAGGACTGCATCTTCCACCCGGAATTGTCCAAATAGAAATATCTTTCCAAACATCTGCGGTGTAGTTGCGTAGCCCAATCAACAATTCATCATTCCGAATAATGCATGCCACAGCAACGTCTGTATCTGACATCTTTTGTTGTAGAATTTTATTAAGATTCACTTTTTTTTCTTTTTGAATCTGTCCCACCACCAGGGGATAGTAAGCATTGGGCCAAAAAGCGTTCCAATTCCCCCCGCAATTTGCGCCTGCCAAGCTGATAGTCCCATTATGTTTTTTACACTTATTCCAAAAGTTTCTGTGTTTATGTCATCGGTTACTGCAATTTCATATACACCCACTTTCCTGGGGGAAAGTATCCAGGAGATTGCCCCTGACTTCTCCATGTCCAGAGTTACTTTTTGGGATTCTTTGTTTGGACTTATATCAAAACCGGGAGCCCTGAGTGAAATTAACGACTCGCATGGAGTGCCGCTAATATTTTTTGTGTTTATGGTAACGGAAAAAGTTTTGTTTTCTGAAATTACTTTTTCGGGAGCAGTTACCTCCCATACACACGGTTCCGGCCCCATTACAATTCCGTGACCCGTTTCTGTTTTGTACAGTTTGAACGCTTCTTTTTCTGACTTTCTTACATCTGAAATAAGAAATATTCCGAGCGTTGAAGATAAAAGTGCAGCCAGTGCAATGACAGATTTATATTTATACATTCGTAAGCATATTATATTCGCATCGGGCATGTGATGCACGCACAGAGACATGTCTGGGGTGTTGGGGTGTTATTATATTGAATAGTGAAAAAGTATTTTGTTGAGCTTGCGGTTTTTTGGTGCGGTTTCGCTGTAATGGTTGTTGAAATTTTGGGATCTCGCGTTTTGGCTCCTTATTTTGGAACTACAGTTATAGTTTGGACTTCACTAATTGGTGTTGTGCTGGCAAGTTTGAGTTTGGGATACAGATATGGTGGCAGACTAGCTGACAAAAATCCAAGTGTTGCGCAATTCGCAAGCATAATTTTTTTGTCGGCTTTGGGAATTGCCGCTGTTGGTCTTTGGGACAAGTTTGTTTTGCCTAGAATCACTTCGATTTATCAATTTGGGATGTTTGGAATATCTGTTACTTCAGTTTTTGTTTTTGGGCCTGTAAGTTTTTTATTGGCGATGATCTCCCCATACGCTGTTAAGTTGAAGGCATTGAACGGCAAAATTTCTGCAACCGTTGTAGGAAATTTATATGCCTTGTCTACTATTGGAAGCATTGTTGGAACTTTTCTGGCAGGATTCGTTCTTGTTCCCAATATTGGAACAAGTGAGATACTTTTTGGTTTGTTTATTGTGACTATTTTGTTGTCTTTGGTTATTCACAAAACACCTGACAATGCTAAAAACACCCTTTTGGCTTTGGTTGGAATAGGTCTTTTGATTGCTTTGGGTAAGATGTCTGAAGTAGATTGTGGATGTGTTGAGTTGAACACTCCTTATAACAGATACAAGGTAATAAATTTTTCTGGCGGAGGCAGGCCCATTGTTGCGCTGCAATCAGACGCATTCACTTTGCAAGGAGCAGCTTTCACCGATAACGATAATGATTTGGTTTTTGGCTATCTAAAGTATTACCGCTTGGACAAAGCATTTAAGGAAGACATCAAAAAAGCTCTCATGATTGGAGGCGGAGTTTACGCGTTTCCGAAAGATTTTGTGAGACGTTTGCCCGAATCCACGATTGATGTCGTGGATATTGATCCGGATATTGTTCCAATTGCAAAAGAATATTTTCACTTTCGCGATGACGAAAGAATAAGGCCGATAGTGGACGATGGTAGAATTTTTTTGAACAGGAATACTGCAGAATACGATGCAATATATGTTGATGCCTTCAATTCAAAAGTTATTCCGCACCAACTTACAACACTGGAAGCTGTTGAAAAAATACACAGTGGTTTGGTTGGTGACGGGGTGGTGATGGTAAACATTTTGTCTGCAGTTAGTGGGCCAAAAAGCAAAATCTTGGCAAGTCAGGCAAAGGTATACAATCAGGTTTTTGGAAATGTTCACATTTTTAAAGTAACCGATACTCCTGATGATTTTGTTCAGAACATAATGTTGGTTGCTTCCAAAAATAAAACAACTGTTCCAAAATCTTTGGACCCGGAAATTGCCGGATATTTAAAGAACAAAATTGAATTAGATTATGGCAACGGTGTATTGGCTACAGACAACTATGCCCCAACTGACTACTTGATGTCTATTTATTAATCTGGGATTATATTCGGATATGATTGACGCAACGATTTTGGGAATTCCATTAGACCTTGGCGCGGAAAATCTTGGGGTAGATATCGGCCCTAATGCAATAAGGTACCAAAATATAAAAGAAAAACTTGAAGCTTCAGGCTTTAGGGTATCTGATGCGGGCAACATTAGTTGTGTCAGTAGGGAAAAACTTAAAGTCGGAAATCCTAAACTAAAATATCTTGAAGAGATACTTCGTGTGTCCGAATCCAGTGCAAAAGTGGTTCATGATTTGATAATCAAAAATAAAAAAGTAATCGCACTCGGAGGAGATCACTCCATGAGCTTGGGAACAATATCGGGAGCTTCGGTTGCGAAAAAAGGAGATATTGGACTTATTTATTTGGATGCACATGGGGATATGAATACAGACAAAACTACGGTAACAGGAAACATACACGGAATGCATCTGGCTTCTTTGATGGGCTTTGGGGACAAAAGATTGGTTGAGGTTTTGGGTAAATCAATAAAACTTAAAAAAGAAAAACTTTTGCATATTGGTGGGTGTGACTTGGACCCAGGTGAAATTGAATTAATTGATAAGGAGGGACTGTCTATGTACAAAATTACTGATATATTGGCGACTGGGCTTTTGCCGTTATTCAAAAAAATTGAAGAACTGAGCACCGCCAGCAAAAATGTTTGGGTTAGTTTGGATCTGGACGTTATTGACTCCATATACGCACCAGGAGCCGGAATGCCCAACATGGGAGGGTTAACTTACAGAGAGGTGGCTGCGATATGTGAATATATCGGTAAGAAATCCAATGTTATTGGAATAGATGTGGTGGAATATAACCCACTCCAAGATATTGGCGGAAAAACAGCGGAGCTGGCAATTGAGCTAACCACAAAATTATTTGGCAAAAATTACAGTTGGTATACAAACTATTTAGAGAAAAATAGAAAGTAAATTGTTTGCACTGAGCTTGCCGAAGTGTTGGGGGACAGGGATTCGCCGTGCAAAGTATTAGATTCCATTTTTCGCACTATCGAATCACTGAACAACAGCGAGTCTGCGAGCTGGGGGACAGGGATTCGAACCCCAATTCACAGCTCCAAAGGCTGCTGTCCTACCATTAGACGATCCCCCAATGTCGTCGAAACGGATTCCGCTGACGGGTTTACCGCTTACGCTTAAACCCTACCGCTTCATCGTTTCTCCTCTCAAAATTCTTGCAGAATTTTGGTGAAACACACAAAAGAACCACAAGACAAGGCTATTTTATCATGAAGAACGGCTATCTGGGATGGTCACGGAGTATGGTGTAGAATTTGATAATGGCAGAACCAGTATTGGATACCCCGATCGAGGCAATGGTAGCTCCCGAAAACCCCTCAAATACTCAGATTGCTCATTGGATAAGGTCCTACGAAAAGCCTTTTTCGGACAAACTTCAGGAAATTGCTGACAAAATGGACTCTGGGTATACCCAAATAGTTTCGCTAGAAGATAGAACTAAGACTGTAGTTGGGGAAAGTGAGGCTAAATTATTCAAAATGAGTGTAGGTAAGTCTGAAGGAAATTTTACAGGAAGCGGGATGTGTACGATTGCCGTTGCTTCGCTTGAACAGGCACTAATAGTTAAGTACGGAGATAATGTTGATATTGAAGTTGTGCATGTTTCCACAAACAACATGGATCTTGGAGAGGACGAGAAAACTGCAAGCAAATCCATGCCTCACTATATATTGAGATTCAAAGCCAAAAGTGAATCCGAGTGGTGGACTGTGGACCCAACATATAGACAATTTCAGGAGAAAGTGAAGATCGGTAAAATGGTGATTACCCCGTCCAAAAACGAAGACCGAATATACACTTTTAATAAATTTCAAAGTGGTGGTGAAGGTGATTCATCAAGACCTGTGCCTGAAGTGTTTCCCAAGGACCAATTGTTTGACAGGTTGATTATGAAAATTGCGATGAAAGATGCAGAAATGCAGGGAATAACAGCGTTTGACTTGTACCAGCTTCCTCAGGTTTTTTTGGATGAACCCCCTGCAAAATAATCACTTAAGATTGTAGTTTGTGTTAGAATTTTGCCATGTCACCGATTAAACAAAAAGAGCTAACAGAGGTGGAAAAGACGGAAAGCGGAGCCACAAAGGGCTCTACCGGGGAAGTGGTGGATGCTTTGACAAATAATCTTCTGATCAAAAGGAGAAAACAAAGAGAACGGGAATCAAACTTGACCGACAGAGTTGCTGAGATATTGAGAAAACATCGTGAGGGCCAGGAAGGTGAGTCTGGCGGGGGGAGAGTTAAATAAACCCGGTTTTACTTTTTTTCCTCGGGTGGTGCGGGGCGTGCGATCGAGTCGTCGTCCAAGGTAACAATTACTTGCATTTCTTCATCTAGTTCCAAATCTCTGTTAGAAAAACCATCTCCGTTCGCGCCAATGCCGCGGCCAACCAAATGATCTCTATTTTCCTCGCCATATATGCGGGTTATCACTCCTACTTTGGGTTCTGTGTCTTTTGCCATGTGGGTATTATACACCTTGTGCAAACGATATTTGCAAATCTGTTCAAAAATTGCCTATTGCATAGGTTTTAAGGATATTCTAAGTTTAATATATAGATTATTTATATGGCTAAAAAGAAATCCAAATCTGCTCCCAGGAAGACGGCTAAATCCAGAAAGGTTGTGAGGTCGAGTGCTGCTGTTGCCAGTAAAAAGGCTACCAAAACTGACAAGACGGCAGTAATTGTTGTAGGAATTGCACTTCTTGTTCTTTTGGCTTACTACTTCATGCAGTGAGTTTTTCTACTTTGTTCTTAGTTTTCGGACTTCCAAAATAATACTTTTGTAAAAGTCTCTTTCGAAATCTGTTTTCCCACGGTTTCTTAAGTATTTAGCCTTTCCATTTTCGATGAATAATCCGTGCACAGCCTTTGGAAGTGAAAGTTCTGCACCCCAGGAGGACGAATTTGGAGCCACAGTTCTGATATGCTCTCCTGAATCTACCCCATAAGCTAACACAGGCGTAAAGGTTGTTTCGGGAAATGATTTACTTAGAATATAAGAAACCGCGCTTGCTCCAGTTCCGTAGTGGCCAATGTCAACAACAAGGGCTCTAGTTTTACCCTTTAGTCGATTTCTTAAAAGGAGTTTTCCATAAATCTCTCTCATGTTTAGCATTTCATCTGATTCTGCTTTGTCTAGCCTCTCGTTTATTTTTTGTGTCCAAAGGTCCGGGTTTGATATATCTTGATCTTGTATTTCGAGGCTTGCATTCCTATATAGTTCGCGACTTCTTTCCAGCATCATGCTGTTTGCCATAAGGGGAACACAATCAACGTTGCCAATATACGATTTGAAGGCATGCATAAGCGGTCTGGCATCTCTGTCTAAAAAAATACAAATCATTTTGTCGGCATCTTCACTTTGTTTTACCTCCTCATAAATTTTTTTAAGTCCGGGTAAAACGGGGAGTAGCCATTCTTCGAAGTATTGCTTGCCCCGTTCAGATGCGTCACCCGACCAGTCATTTTCGTCATCACCTATTGCGAACTTGTATCTTCTGTTCATTATCCCGTCTGTCTCAAAGAAAAGTCTGCTCAATGATTTTGAAACAAGACCTGGTGGTAATTTTTCCAGAGCTATTTTTGCAGCAACTGTTTTGGCGTCGCCTTGTTTAACTACCTCGCAAATATTGTACATTGCGGAAAGAATGTTCTTTGTGTATTTATATGTTTTTTCCATCCATTCGTTCTCGGGACCCAGAGACTTATATTTTTTATCTAAGTACGAAAAGTTACTGAAACTATTTTTACTTGGTAAAAAGTTTGATGCAAAATCTCCAGCCATTTTGGAATTTTCTTCTGGTGTAGTTTTTTCGATCGGTCTCCATTTTTTGCCAAGGTTTTGTGGTGAATACTCGGAACTTTCCCAGTATTCACCCGTTAAAACGTGGTACTCAGGAATTGCAACCAGGTCTGCAATCGCTCCGCTTACAACTTCTCTCAATCTTTCGTCTCCGAATATTTTTACCAACTCTGAATATTGATAGTCGGTGTTAGATTTATCTTCTTCCGGGGTATCTGCGGTGTTCCAATTGGTAAGTCTTTTTGTGGCGAGATCCTGCAGAGATTTTCTGTTTGTGTTTTCGACGGTTGCACCTGACCTTATTTGGCTCTCGAGAACTTTTATATTTTCGTTTGCGATTAGGTGCTCCTGATCTGTTGCTCGGTCAAGCATAGTTGGATTTTTTCACAAATAAATTATCAAGTAAATAGAGGTAAAAATGTTGAATGGGAACCAGAGCTAGTGAGTTCAACAGGACTCATGCGCAAAACATTTATCCTTAAAAGCACTATCAAAGAGTGGTGGGAGAGGGAGCGTACGCGAGTGAGCCCAACAGGACTCGAACCTGTAACCATCACCTTAAAAGGGTGTTGCTCTACCATTGAGCTATGGGCCCATGTAACTGTCTGTGGCACACAAGCTTTGCTTATGGGCCCGCGAGTCATCAAGCGGGCACCACAACGTTCTTGCGAAGCAAGGTTGTTATGGGCCCTCCAATGATTTTTTGAGTGACCCCACTGGGATTCGAACCCAGGTTACAGGGCTGAAAACCCCGTGTCCTAGGCCACTAGACGATAGGGCCAGAAAGTCAGACTTTCTGGCCCTCGTCTGCGACGTAGGTCCAAAAAATCTATTTTTTCGGCCCCTGTTTACGCAATAGGGCCAAAAACAATTTCTGAAAGATCACTCTCAAGCATGTATTCTACCAAATATGAAGCTTTAGGCCAAGACACTATCGTTAGATAGGGTTTTGGGATAATCGGAATTAACTTCAGATATACACCCAAGTTGACATTATAAGATAGTAATTGTACTACAGGCCTGCTTTTAAATAAAAGCGAACATTTTCATTCAAGGAGACAGTATGAACACTCGTGTGTTGACCCCGTTTGACGAAGACACGCTCGAAAACGCTTTGCGCGCCCACGAGATCGTCGGCGACGATCTGAAGTTCACCTGGGGCTATTGCGGTGGCGACGATTACGTCGTTGACCTCGAACAGCTCAAGGAAGCTGACAATCTGGTCTTGCCCGGCGGCGAGATCTTGCATGTGACCTGGGTGTGTGACGGTACTATCGAAAAAATGCACGTCATCGGTAGCCTTGTTTCCGACCTGCCTGTCGAAGTCGGTGCGCGGAAGTTGCGCTACCCGCTCGCTCGCGAAGCCTAGTCTGCCGAAACCGCTTTTCTGAAATTTGTTCTTGCCCGGGGTAATCCTGATGAAAATCAGCCCCGGGCACTATTTCTTCGAACAACTTACCCAAGTTTGAAACCAACTGAAGTTAAATCTTTGTGGCAACAATTGCTAAAAATAGAGGGATTTCACTCCTGCCCCGATTTTCCATCTTTGCCACTTTTCCTTCACTTTCTTTGTCGCTTGTCCATTCTTCTATTTCCGAAATTACAAACCCGCAGTTTTTGAGCATCTTGGAATATTCACTTATGGGGAAATGATAACTCCAAGTGACGGGGGAGTTTTTGTCACTGGGGTTTGTGTTTATCGGTATCACCATTCGGGACATGTATTTATCAACTCTTCTGTACTGAATTTGCCTCCCTTGTTCGATTCCCCAGGAAGACTGTCTTGGAATGCGAAATGCAGGGTGGTTGAGTACGATTACAAAAACTCCTCCGGAAGCAAGGTGTTTGGACGCGTTATCAATAGCAAGATGCGGTTTTTTGATATTTTGCAAAGAAAGTATAATTGCGGCTTTATTGAAATCTGCACCTACGTTTAATGGATGGGTAACGTCACCCGAAGTGTATTTGTGATTAATGTTTGTATCCATTTTTTTGGCTACCGATATCAAGCTCTCCGACAAATCTACACCAAGATATTCGATTCCTTTGGGGATGCTTCTTCCCAAAATACCGTTGCCACAAGCCAAGTCCAAAAGTTTATCTCCCGGTTTGAGGTCAAAAAGTTTTAGTACACCGGGAATAACCACATGTTCGTGGTAATAATGTCCTTTTTCTCCCGTGATCTTGTTATACCACCTTGAAGAATTTTCCCAGGAAGTACTTCTGCTACGCTCAGTGTGAATGGTTCGGCGTTGCCTACTATTAATACTTTTTTTGCCGAAATTTCGTCTCATATTGTAATTATATACCAATATTGTTCATTCTTTGTTTGCCCAAAGAATGAACCAAGAAATGCCCACCTCACTGAAATTTGTTAGTTCCTTCGCTCGTTCATGTTTTGTTTGCAAAACTTCTTCGGGGTAAACCCTCGTCAAACAATTGCAACTTTGGAGATGTATTCACTCGCTTTGTCAAAAACAAATTTCAGACGGTGACTTTCAAATAAACATTTTTATTCATATATACTGGTTTGTATGGAAGGAGTTGGCGAAGGATTTCCGGTTGGGGAAAAAGTAGAAAATAAAGCGCTTACCGAGAGGAATAGGCTCAAAGATGAACTGGTCCAGGAATTTTATGCAAGTGACAGGTATCAAGGTGTAAAAACATATATCCACAACCGTATAGAAAATCATGGAAAAGATGCTTTGGAAGCACCCGACGTGTTTGGAAGTGTTTCCGGGTTTGTTTTTGAGGAGATAGCCCTTAATTATTATTACACAAGACTTACTCATAACCCAGAAAACAGAGCTTTGGCAGATTTTTTGCAGAGAGTTCTGATGTCTAATAAATATAGAGACATCGATTTTTTTAGCCAGAGCGAAATGAATTTGGAAGGGGACCCGCTTCCAGTGCCTGACGAGAACGGTGAATATGGCGAAAATATGGATAATTTAACGTATAGTCTGAATCTTTTTCCTGGAACAAGGCCGGTGGAGAATCCTGACGCTTTACTAATTGATATAAAGACAGATTCAGTCTCGGGTAAAAGAGTTGCCAAAATTGTAGGGGCACTAGACGCAAAAGTTAAAGGTGGAATAGGTGAAAAGCAATTTGAAGGATTTAAAAGAAATCTTTGGAAGTTGGTAAATGGGATGAAACCTCAGTATCGCGGAATTATTCAAGGTCTTGACCTTGAGGCCGAGCTTCCCGAGCAAGTTGATATTGTTTCCATGAATGATATTGGTGTGAAATCAATGCGTCCTCAGGAATCCCCAGAAAAAGCTTATGCAAAGTATTTAGGTGAGCTTAAAAAAATTTATATTCCCATAACAAGGGAGGAGGTCCAAGGTATTGTGAGAGCTATGATAAGCGACGAACTTCGTAGTAGAGACGAAGGCCCAAGATGACCTACTTTATTAGAAAATTTTTGTTACAATCGGCACATGACGGAAGCAAAAAGAACACAGGAGACGTTTGTGAAGGGTTCGCGAGTATTGAGTGGTGAGTTTTACACCTCCGAGGTGATTTTCCAAAAAGAAAAAGAAAAGTTCATTTATGAAAACCCCATTTGTGTTGGGCATGTAAGCGACATACCCAATCCCGATAATTATTTTTTGTATGAAATTGACGGCGAAAGCATAATAGTTTTTAGAGGTGAAGACGGAGGTGTTAAGGCACTGCATAATGTTTGCCCACACCGAAATATCCGTTTGATGGAAGATCCACACGATGAAAATCACGGGCATAGGGACGTCGAAATAACAGAAGAAAAAGAAGAAAAGAAGTTGAACAAGGTTATTCAGTGCGATTATCACAGCATCACCTTTGATAAAAATGGAAAAGTAATTAATGCCATGGCATTGGAAGAAACCGAAGGGTTTGAAAGGGAAGAGCTTTGCATTCAGGAGTCTGCAGTTCATGTGTGGAACGGTTTTATATTTATTAATGTTGACCCGAATAGACCAATGAATTTTGAAGAGGCATTTCCTTATCTGCCGACAGATTTGGATAAATACGGATTAGGGGAGCTAGAGTTGGGAGCAGAAATTGTTTATAACAATATCCCTGCAAATTGGAAAATAATTTTTGAAAACTATGAAGAGTGTGATCATTGTCCTACAAAGCATCCTCAGTTGATAAGGGTTTCCGGTTACAAATCCTGGTTCAACGATGTTACAGAAGGGCCGGTTTTGGGTGGGTATATGCTTGTTAAAGAAGGATATGATGACCTTACAATCTCCGGCGAGTTTTGCGCACCCCTTTTGGGGGATTTTAAGGAGGACGAGGTTAAGCGGCTTTACGCATATTCATTTTCTCCGGGAATGCTTCTTTTGGGAGTGCATCCGGATTATGTCAACTATGACTTGATAGTTCCCATATCTGAGAACAAAACAAAAATAATAAGTAGATGGCTTTTTAGGAAAGACGCTGCCAAGTCTCCTGGCTACAACCCCAAGGATGCTGTGGATTTTTGGGACCTAACCAACAAGCAGGACTTTTTGGATATTTGCGCAAGAGTGCAGAAAGGCGCAGGCACTAGGTTTCTAAAACCCGGACCGCTTTCTTCCAAAGAGTCATTAGTGGCAGCTTTTGATCGTGATTACTTGAGAGTGATGGGCCTCAAACAACTTCAGCAGGACAAATAACACACCTTGCTTAGTTGCCGCTTACTATGAGATATGATAAAATCCCCAAGTTGGTTTTTTGGTTTTGAACTTTGAAATTTTAACGAAATCACGACTACTTCGTGGAAAGGATAGTATGAACACAGTTGAAGTAGAAGGACTTGAAGAAGAAATTAAGTTGATTCTTCAGGTTTACGCAATACGATGGAAGATCAATATTCATGCAGTGCATATAGGGGATGACGACTTCGATCGACCCGATTTTGGCATTCCAAACATGCGCAAAAACAGGCTGGATATCTATTTCCGGCGTTCCGCTTCGGTTGGGCCATTTTCTAACGCTTCCGAAAATTCAATTGTCGAAGCGTTCGGAGTAGAACTTCTCTATTCACAAAGGGAAGGAGTCCAAACATCTCTCATAGGTTATCCGATCACGGACAATGACGAAAACGTGGTGGCCGAGGTGGTGGGAAACACAATCTACATACCTTTTGACCTTCCAGTCTACGAGGACGATGAGAAGCAAAAAGCCCTCCTTGTCCTTAAACGCATTCTTGATGCCTATGAAAAAATTCCTGGCTTTGAAGAGAGGTTAATGATCGAAGGAAAAAAGCGTCAAGATCTCAGAAGCGCATCGTTCAAGAACTTCCAGACCTTTTTCAGACGCACCCATTTCAGCAATGCCCAGATCAAGAAGCAATACGACTATATCTACAAGATATCCAAGGGCGAACTGATTGTAACTGAAGATGAAATCAGGTTTAGCTTGGGCAAAACACAGTACAGAGAATCTGGTGGTGACCAAAACAAAGTCAACATTGGAGAGATACTGGTGGTGATGCGCCCCAACGACTGGGATGAAAGCGCGTTTGTGCAGGTTTTTTATTTATCCCCTGCATATCAAGGAAAGCATGAACATGTATATTCCTGCGGTGGACTTTGTTTGGGGAATATTCACCACGGTGTCAGCCAGTTTTTGAAAAAGAAGGAACTGGCCCTTGCCGCAGAGTCGATGATGATTTTCGCAAGAGAATCATAAGGAGATGGTATGGAAGATTATTTACCGGTAGTCTATATGCCGGAGACTGTTTTTGAAAAGTGGTTTACCTACATCGACATTGCCAAAGGCGAGATTAGTGGGCTGGGTCATATTGAGGAGGTTGAAGGTGTGCACTACGTGCGCAATCTTTATCTTATTAAACAGACCGCAACAGATATTCTGACCACTTTTGACCCATTGGGCCACTCCGCCTTTGTGCGTGAGATGGTTGGCAAAGGCATTCCTCTTTCGGCTTTCCGCCTTTGGTGGCATAGCCATGGAGTTTTCCAAGTTGGTTGGTCGCGCGACAAGGATGACGAGACAATCAAACGGATGTCCCAAAAATATCCACTGTTTTCAATTGTGGGGAATAAAGAGGGACATTTCGCGACCCGGTACGACATCCAAAAACCCGAACCCTTTTCCGTTTTTAACTTCACGATTTACACCTACACGGGCAAAGACGAAGTAATCTTTACGCGCGCAGAGTTGGAAAAGGAAGTTGCTGAGAAGGTCGTTTACAAACCATCTTCGAAACAGGAGGTTGAATGGGAAAACGCTTGAACTTTACGAGACAGATGGGCCTTTTGCCTCCCCAAATCCTGAACAAATATCCGTTTGTTTTGATTGGTGCAGGCGGCCTGGGGTCTCCGATCGGATTCACACTTGCCAAGATGGGTGTGGACATTCTTTCCATTTGGGACAGCGACAAGATCGAAAGCCATAATTTGCCCAACCAGTTTTTCAAGTTATCTCAACTTGGTAAGGGAAAGGCAGAGTCTTTGGCGACAAATCTAATGGAATTCACCACTGTCCAGGCAACGCCATTTGCCAAAGATTACCATGCACCAACAGCTCTTAACGGAATTGTTGTGAGTGCGGTTCATTCGATCGAAGGCAGACAAGACATTTGGCGCGGGGTAAGAAAGAGCTCCAAACACATTCCTTTGTATGTGGAAACCAGGATGGCGGGAGAGCTTTATCAGATTTACCCCATTCCAATGGGCGACAAAATCCGGGTGGAGGCATACGAGGAAAAACTTTTCCGCAAGGTGAAAGTCCACAATGCCGTTTGCACCCAAGCGGCTATTTTTTACACAGTCATGAACTGTGCCGGTGTTGTTGGCGAAGTTGTCAAAACTTTTCTTACAGATCCGGGTTCATTGCCTAAAGCCATAACAGTGGATTTGAAAAGATTCCGCATGATGGTAGAATAGGCGCTGCAAGTAAGATTGCAGTACATTACATTCCCAACTTTTTTCAAGGAGCCTACGATGGCACGAAAAAGCACGATTACGGTTGCCGACCTCTCGGACGGCGATACCAAGCAGTACACCTTTGAAGGTGACGCCATGAATTTGCGCGAAGCGGTCGAAGCGGCCGGCTTCTCACTCGATGACGTCAACACTGTCGAGCGCAACGAAGCAGTCATCCCCGAGGACGACTGGGATACCGCCACTGTCCGCAACGGCGACAGCATCTTCCTGATCCCCCTCGTTGAGGGCGGCCGGAAGTAACCGGTTTCTGATCGTTTTGTTGGTAATTCCGCCAGGTTTTTTACGAAAGACCTGGCGGTTTTTTTTGGCAAAAAATATGGATATTGACCAAGTCAAGCCTCCTTGTTATACAAAGAGCATAGATGGAAAGAGTGATAATTGGTTTTACAGGACCAGGGTCCGGCGGAAAAGGGGAAATAAGCAAGTATTTGGTTGGCCAAGGATTTACTTATTTTTCGCTTTCGGACATCTTGCGTGAAGTTGCTACAAAATATGGATGGTCACATAAACGCGAAGTGCTTCAGAACCTTGGTGATGATATGAGAGCAAAAGAAGGTGCTGACATTTTGGCAAGAATGACTGTTGCCAAAAATGAGTTCAAACACGCCGATTTAGTCGTGATTGACAGCATAAGACACCCCGATGAAATAACTTTTCTTAAAGACTTTTTTGATGCAAAAGTAATTGGAATCACGGCAAGTCCTGAAACGCTTTTTAAAAGAATGAAAGAAAGGAAGCGCCCGGGAGACCCCGAAACATTTGAAGAATTTATAAAGATGCTTGAAAGAGAGAGAGGAGAAGAAGGTTCCACTGCAATGCAGGTGGACAAATGTCTTGAGCTGGCTGATAGGACAATTTGGAATGAAGGATCTAAAGAAGAACTTATTCAAAACGCAGACTTGGCCTTTTTAGAGTTGGGTATTGGTGTAATGAGAGTTTCCAAAGAGGCGGAAGCTTCTAAAAGTGAACACAAACACCACCATCACCACCATCACGGGCACGAAAGACATTAAAAATTTGATTTGAACATCATTTGGGTCTAATATTTTTTGAATGACCGAAAGAATTTCTGAAAAGAGATTTGTTACGGAGCTTTTTGGACGGGAACAAAGCATAAATAATCTTGGCAGGAAAGCGGCAGCTGCAATTTATCACAGCATTTTTCTTCATAACCCTCCACACGATCAAAAAATCACGGAAGGAATCAAAAGAAACTTATCGAAACTTATTTCGGAAGACGATCTGAAGCTACTAATCAAAGCTCACTCAGAACTGGATGATCACAATCTCAAGTGAAAGAAAGACCAAAACAATTTGATAGACTAGACGCCGATTTTCGAAAGGCACTTTTTGCGTGGCAAACAAATCCCGATGATGACTTTGCTGCCAACCAAATGGCAAGTGTTTTGCACGATGCCTATTTAACAAGAAGAGGGCTGACTTTTAGAATAAAGAGAGAAATAATGAGTCTTTCGGAATCGCGTAATAGTGTTGGTGCTAACGACGTAAGACGGTATGCAAAAGTTGAAAGGGATTATTTTGTTTTTAACCTTGCACCAAAAAAAGGAAAAGTGGGTAAGTTGAAGATTGGGATAAGAAAATGGCACGATGGTGAGATGAGGCTGACAGACAAATACAACTTCGTTTTTGAAGAGAGAGATGGTGAAGTTTGGCGCACAATTGGAATTTTCAGGCCTCATGAAATTGAAAACTTCGAAGTCAGATAGTATAGTTCGCAAATGAGCATCGAACGAAACCTGGATAAAGCAGAGGCATTTTTGGAGGCCTCATTTGCCAACTTTACTGAAGCTTTGTGGTTTAGACGTCCTGAAACCGCGGGGACAATAAGGGTTTTAGACTCGTTCTCCGACAGAAAGTATTTTCCCGGATTCGACATGGTGATTTTGGATTTTGGCAAGATGTTGGACAACGACGACAGTCCTGTTATTTTCCATGTTCCAAAAGGACTAGTTAAGGCAGGGAGTATTGTGGAAGTGGTTATTAAAAGAGCTAGGGTGGACACAGACCCAAAAGCTATTTTGGCCGCGCTCAGGCCGTTTGAGAGGGAAAAGTATCAAAAGGAAATAACTTTGGGTGAAGTAGAAATTTCCCGAATGTTCGGGTTTAACATGAAATATTCAAACCTTTCAAAAATGTTTTTTGACAGATTTGTCGAAGAAAAACGAAGAAAAGAGCCACCAGTAAGGTTTTGAAAAAATGTGATGCCACGAAATTTCTTCCATGGCATCACTGCGATCACCAACGTATAATCTCGAAGATTATCAGGGCAAAAAAGCTTATCGGTATAAGCGCAGTATGAACTTTGCTTACCCACTCTCCAAACAGTGCTTCCAAAAGCGCAAAAAGGGCGCGTCCGCCGTCGAGAATCGGGACCGGGAGCATGTTTAGTATTGCCAAGATTAAGCTGATACATCCAGCCGCCACTGCAACTGTTGCAACCTTTGTGGTCGCGTACAAGCTTGTAAATTCGAGAATTGGATTTTGTGTGTCGTTCCAAAAAGACGACAAAGTTTCTTGTATGAAATAGTTGTTGGCAGCTATTTGCTGAACAAGACTATTTCCTCCTGCGATTTGGAAACACAGTAGCGCAAGTCCGAAACTGGCAATGGGGCCCGCAACAGCAATAATGAACTTCCGGATTGGTCCGCTGTCCATAAAGTTGCTTATTTTAGCCAAACCAAAAAGAGGAATGAGGCCAACATTTGTTGGTATACCAAAAATTGGGATGGTAAAAAGTGTTGGAAATCCAAGCGTGATGCTTTCTGTATCACTTCCAACCAGTCCCGCGGCTGCCGCGTGGCCAAGCTCGTGAACCAAGATTATTACGTTTAAGAGTAACCAAAGACCCAAATATTCTAACGGGGTCATGACATGCTCCTTTGTGAAAGTACTGATCGAAGGCAGAATTATACCAAACTGGCCTTTGATTTCCCAAATCCGCATCTGTAAACTGTACTCTGGTTAAAAATGGAAAGACTTCACGAAAAATATATTGACACTTGGCTTTTGAATCTGAACTTACAAAGCGGATTAAAACTTTGGCAAAAAAATCCCAATTCAGAAGAATTTGCCAAAAAAATCGCAACTCCGCTTGGGTGGGGAGTGAGACAGGATGGGGTTGTTATAAAAATAAAAGCATCAGCAGTTGAAAGGTACAGGGAAGAAGGAATCACGATCACATCGTCACTTGCCCATGAACACGGGATATTTGAAGGAAAAAATGTTGTTTTTGAGAGTTCCCGCGAACTTATGCCAAGGATCGGGTTTATCAAGGGAAAATCTTATTTGATGTTTGATAGAGCAGGGGGGCCTACTTATGCCTTTTTTTCTCCCGATGACGTGGAGAGTATTGCTTCAAAGTAATTTTTGTTAATCATTATCTTATAGTTTATTTATTTTTGTTGATGTAGTATCATATCCAGGCTAGTTTTGAACCTTTTAGTTTAGGAGGACTAATGTCCAAGCAAATTAACTTTGAAGAGCTCTTGAAGGGCTTGGGTAAGGCACTCGATTACTCAATTGACGGTGAGCGTGGGATGGAAGAGGCAGATGCCTTCGTTCGTCGCAATAAGGCTCATCCTCTTTTGGGAGAGGCCCTGGAGGTGCTCGATATCAAGTCGGCTGTGAAAGGCGAGTTGAACCTGGGCACCATTCTGGAGGAAGATGCGAAGTGGGCGGACAAGGCAGAGCGACTTTTGGGATACAAACTTCCCAAGGTTGGCATGGCTCAGTATTTCTTGGTCTACCTGCAAAACCTGCATGTTGCCAGCATGTACCGCGAGATTGAGGATGAGGTCTCAAACCTTAAAATTCTTCAATTGACCGCCGCCATTCCGCTCGCCGCTATCGCCGCATCTGCTCGCGTCAAGGTATCAGACCTTCCCATTTGGGCCCTCCGCAATGGAGGCTTGAAAGATGCGCTTGAGGTCCAAAAGACTGTCAATGCCGTCGAAAAACTCAAGCAGGAAGTGGTGGTTACCGAAGCACTTGTCGGCGTACTGGGCATCTTCTTGCCGGCGATATTCGGATACTTAAACGAATTCAGCCGCCAGGTGGATTTTAACCGCGACGACGAAGACGGGCTTTTAAAGCGCTGGAAGGCAGAAAATGGTGCATCCAAGCTCGACTTGGAACGCGCAAAGAAGCTTGCCCAGGACTTCTATCGCGAGAGCGTCCTTAACCGCAGAGTTTCCAAGATCGCAGAAAGTAAGAAGTAGTTCCCTCAGGGGCAAATCATATTGGTTTGCCCCTTTTTTTGTGATTAAAATTACAACCTATAATTTTTGACTTTTATGCATGTTTAAGTTAAGATTCCGGAGTTCTATCTAATTTTTTCCAGTTTGACGGAGGAAGAATGGCTCTTTCCAAAAAAGATAAGCAGTTTGTTGAACGACTGGCCGCCAGGATCAAGATGATCGAGATGTTCAGGAGTCTTGGTGAAGACAGACTTCCCGAACTCCGCTTGAGTGCGAGAACGATGAATATTCATCCTGGGCTTGTAACGATGCTTGAAAAGTTCGTTCAAGACGCCGACGATGACGAGAAGGCTTTTGCCGAACTCACGGCCAAATTCGGCTTCAGTTTCAAAAAGTACGGCCTTGCCGAATATTTTGGCAAATACGTTGCGCTTATGAGCGTGCTCAAAGCTGGCGATAATGCGGCAAGTATCATTGAAGAATCAAGGCTGAAAACCAACCTGATCGAGATCGAGCTTTCACAGATGGCCGTGGAGCTGGAGTGTAGCCGCGAGGATTTGATTCCGACGCTCAAGGCTTACGCCAAGTTTATTCCAAATCTCGGCCCGAGGGTTGAACGGCTTGAAGTTTTGCTTTCCGAGCTTGAGACCGGAAAATCGGCAATCTCGGAAGGGGATGCGATCATGAACCGGCGGGAGTCTGGTTTGAAGGTCATGGCAGGAAACATCGCTTTCATGGAGCGCCGGGTGCCGGATTCTGCCAAGAAGCTTCATCAGAAGCTCATCCTGATGCTTTGGAAGCGTTTGGGTGGTTCGACCAAATCGGATTTTGATGAGGTTCGCGCAATAGCGGATGCTTTCCTGCGCGGAAGCCTTGAAAATCCCAAAGTCGCGGAGCTCGTCGCCGCATAGTTTTCGTTTCCCTCAGGGGCAAATCATATTGGTTTGCCCCTTTTTTGTGCTTTCCTATAGTTTTGTGGTAAAATCCACACTTAGGATTTAAATAATGGTTAGGAGTTAAGATGTCCTCTCGCACATCAAAAAAAGTAAAAACTGTGGAACTTGTCAACATTAATGTTGCCGCTGAGCTGAGTCAGGTTGGTTTGGAGCGCATGGGTGAGTCTTTGGATTGGCTCAAAAGCCGAAAGCCGCATCCGATGCTCCGTGTACTTCTGGAGAGCTACAAACTTGCTCACCAGTGGCTTCAAGGGACTCCGTCGATGAAAGAAGTTTACGAGGAAGATGAACTTTGGACAGAGTTTTCCTTGAAGCTTTTGGGTTACAGATTTCCAAAGAAGGGCATGGCAGAATACTTTGTCCGTTATTTGGAGACAATGGTTCTCGCCAAGAAAGCAGGGGAAAATGTCAACGATGAGAATTCGTTTATTCCTGCCTTCTACGGATATTTGGTATACCTGGAATGGCTCCTGACTCCCAAAGGTGGAGTCCAAAAACGCCTGGCATACGGGATTTTTTCAAGGCTTGGATTGGCCAGTCCGAAAGATCTGGAAGTTGCACGCCAGGTTGCCGAAACATACTTTGAAGAAAGCCTGACAGACCCAAGGGTTCGCGCCGCGATCGGCACTTTAGACTGATCCCACAAGGGACAAATCGAATGGTTTGTCCCTTTTTTGTGGCAAAAAAATATTCTGACATGTTTTTTCTAATTCTGTTAAAATTCTCCCACGGAGCAAAATCCGTCTTTTCGACCCGAGGAGGAAGAAATGAGTTCATTCAAAAATAATTTGCAGGATGCCGTTATAAAGAACCTGGACCGTGTTGCTCAAGCGCGCAAAGAAGAAACCAAACTTCTCACGCGGGTTCCGCTTTATTTGGGAACAAGCGGTCTACTTTTGGCAAACGGTAACTTTGCTCCTGCCTTGCAGTTTTCCGGCCTAGCCTTGAGGGGTACTGTGACAGGCCTGTTCCAAAGCACGGTTGATGCACTTACCGCCCGCGAAGACAAGATTCTTTCTGTCATTGATTCGGCGGGGAACTTGGCAGTCCGCGCCATAACTCGTATCCGAAGTATCCTTCGTAAGTGATTTGCAAAACAAAAGTTGCAAGGTAGTATAATCCGCTTGTCGCACTCAAAAATTGTAAGAGGAGAGATGACATGAGCGATTTGAAGTTCGCCTTGTTCGTTGTCGGTCTGACACTTCTGGGTTGTGGAGGGACACTTGTCTCTCTGCCTTTTCCGGATCTTTGGAAGACCGTTGGCAAAATCATGGCTGGCGCAGGCATCGCCTCCGGCACAGTCGCCGCTTTTTTGCCAGGATAAGAACGTAGCATTGGGCTACCTTTTGACTAATAGTCGGGGTAGCCCTTTTTATTGCCTCAAAAGCATAACTTGTGATGTCTCATAGT
Organism: uncultured Gammaproteobacteria bacterium; assembly: GCA_964599625.1. Taxonomy (GTDB): domain Bacteria; phylum Patescibacteriota; class Microgenomatia; order UBA8517; family UBA8517; genus CAZRGC01. The sequence goes on along the minus strand of CAZRGC010000005.1, from coordinate 13,459 downwards.
GTTTGACTAAAACCTCAATGGTGGTTAAAATGTAGCCTGCACTTTTGAAAAAGATCTTTGCGGAGGCTGATATGCCTGATCATGTAAACGAAACGGCACTGATTATTTGGTGGCTAGTTTCTTCGGTTGTCATACTGGTTTCAATGTTTTTCTGGTTTAGATCGAGCAGGCTGGGGACCGACGAATATTGGGCAGCAGAGTTTTGCATGTTGATTGCTCTTGTTGCTTCATTATGGATTGGATTTTGGCCCGCTGCATGGATTTCATTGATAATCATGGTTCTTTTGGCGATTCATTCCAGATTGTGAGGAAAAATGGGTTATGAGTATTTGGAAGTTACGGTCAAAGGGTACAACGTTACCCACGAATTTGACCGCACACTAACAGGAACATTACCTCGATGGCCGAGGTATCTGATCGACAAAGGGTCGGAAGGTTGGGATCTTGTTATCAAGACACCTTTTGATTCCAGAATGAACGACGGCCAGGATTTTACGGCCACTTTCAAACGATTGAAGTAGCCAGGCAGGCGCAGAATTGAAAAGCTGCGCCTTTTTTGTGGGCAAGTAAACAAAACATCCCACGTGTTGCGGTTCTATATCCTATAGCTTGACTTTTGAGGCTAAGTATGCTATAGTCAGGGTGCCTGAAAATTATAGGCACTCGCACAAAGTTATTATTTTGGAGGCTGTTATGTCTATTAAAAAGAACCTCCGGACTCAGTGGTTTTTTTCCCAATCGCGGGATGAACGCCAAATTGAGTTCTGGTACAAAAACATGATTGTTTTAGTCGTCACAGACATTGTAAATTCGGAAATCAAGCGTATTGAGGTTTACAGCTTTAAGCATAAGCTTCATTACCAAGTTTCAAAGATTGACGGATTTTATGTAGGGAATGCGGCTGTCTTCGAGGACGCTGGTGAGGTTTACGAATTCGTAAAGCCTGTTAGACCCAGATATCTCACCCTCGACGACAAAGACGAAATGGTTCGTCACCTGGAAGAAGCCTGGAAAGTTCGTGGCCGTCCGCTTCCACCAAAGTATCAAGACGATTGGACAAATGCGTTTGGGATTGTTCACGATCTCGACATTATTCAAAGCGGCATGCTTCTTTATCCAGAATCATAAAGCCGTGGGGCAGACCAAAGTAACTAAGGTCTGCCTTTTTTGTGGGGAAATAGTCCCATAACTATGTTCCATGGTACAATTGCACGCCATAATTGGCTCTAGTTCGATCTTTAACTTGATAGTTCGGAGGAACAATGTTTTCTAAAGGAAACGATCTCGCAAGAGATTATCCCGAAATTGCGGCGTTTGTTGAACAAAACGTGCAGATTTCGGCACATTACATCAATGGATTCCTGTTCAAGCGCCGAGTAAATTCCCTCGCCGGAAACCTTTTCCGCTTTAAAGGTGAAATGACCAGGCGGCAAATTTTGGCTCTTAAGTTGGTTCACAAAGTGGAACACGCCAAGAACCTGATTGTTCGCAAGAACAAAGACTGGACCGAATACAGCTTGCCTGTGGGACTGGGTGACATTCTTTTAGCGGATACCTACACCAGCGGCAGTTATAACCGTCAGCTTGATGACGTACTCAGCAACTTGGGCGACGATGACGACCGCGAAGCGGTGACCTACGTCAACGGACGAATGGTGGACTCCAATAAGCGCCGCTATGATGCTATCAGAGATGGCGACACAGTGGTGGTTTTATCTGATCCCGACGACTTTGCCGGCGGAAGCTTTTTGCCGTTTTCCGAAACGCCAAGTGTGAGGGTGTATCAGCAAAAGCTTATGGGCCCATTTGGACACGAAGGGTTTTACGGACTTTGGCCAAAGGAAATCACCAGGGAAGCAAGGTTCCGCAGGGCCTTTGGTCTGAGACCAACCGACGAAGCGATTTGTCCAACATGTGGCACTGCAGACTGTGATGACCACATACTCTCTTCGGGTTCCAAAGTCTATTTCCGACGCCCGGGGACATCCCAATATCTTTACACCTTCGCAAGTGCGCGGATGATTGGCGATGATGCCTCAGAGCTTTTGACGCCGTTTGCGCCGCTTGTTTTGGACCGACGCGTTACGGGAACAAGGTGGCCTGGCGAGATCTATGCACTCGAGATTGATGACCGTGACCATACCAATTCCACTTGTGGAGAGGATATTGATCCAGGTTCTGATATTTTGGTGATATTGGCCGACCCGCGTCGTCATATCTCAAGGTGAGAATGGAAACATACATTCAATACCGCTTTGTGGAAGTTGTTAACGGCGTGATTGCCAAAGTTGATGAAGTCGAAATTCAAGGACGGTCCTTGAAGTGGGATGATTATATCCGCATCGCTGGTTGTCAAAACTGGATGTATTGCGGAACTCTTCCTGCCACAACTTTGGATGCCCCCGACGGCTTTACAATGCTTTTTGCGCAAACACGCACAAGAAACATTGAATCAGCCGAAGAAGAAAAGAAGTAAGACTCGCCCCGAGGCACAAGCAATTGTCCCCGGGGCTTTTTTTTGAAAAAAGTCAATTTTCTAAAGCTTTGTCTATGAAAAGCAGTTGATTTCCGGGAAGTGGGGGAAGATTGTCGAAACTGAAAAATTTTACTGCCGAAACCTCTTCTGAGGCTTTGAAAACACCCCCGAGGTAGACACCTTTATAGATAATATCCAGTCTTGCGGAATCTCTGTCAGTCCTTATTTTTATTCTCTCGTCGGCACTAACAATGTATCCAGACTCTTCTTTTACTTCTCTCTCTATTGCTTCTTTGGGGTGTTCACCCGCTTTGGCGTATCCGCCGGGCAGACTCCAACCCTTTCCCCTGTAAGTATGTTTTACTAATAATATTTTGTTTTGTTTATCCAAAAAAATTCCAGTTACTCCTACAAGAAACTGATCGTTAACACGCCGCATTAGAAACAGTTGAAAATTTGTGGGAAGGTGTAAAGCCTTCCACAACTTTAATAATAGGCTTTTCATTGTCAGAATGATTCTTCGTCTGTATCACCATTTTTTGATTTCATCTTTACATTTTCCAACTCCAATTTATGAGCCCTTTTGGTTGCTTCGGCCAAATCTCTTCTATAGTTTTTTATTTTATCCACCTGCTCGCGTATGGTTAAATTCTGAGAAAGATCTTTTAGTATATTGAAGATAAACATCAAAAGTGCCCCTGCCAAAAGCGGAATAAGAATGGCTGCGTAAATTGGTACATTGGGTAGAGTGAAGTCGCCAAAATAAATCGGGATAGTAGAAGTGTTTTGGGTGGCAAACACCGAAAAAAGTATCCCCAATAATATAGCTGTTACCAGCATTATCATCGAAGTGTAATTATAACATTGTTAATATTTTTGCCAAAATATTATGTAATAATGTGCAAATGAGTAGTTCAAAAACACTGAGGGAAATTGAGAAACTTATTATGGATCAGGCAAAAGCCAAAGGCTTTGGGACCACGCCTGGAGAAATCAATGTGGCCGAAAAAATAGCTTTGATTCACTCTGAGGTAGCCGAGGCATACGAAGCCTACAGACACAAAGACATGGACGGAAAAGACGGATTTAGGCAGGAGTTGGGGGATGTAGTGGCAAGGGTTTTACATCTGGCAGGCATAATGGGTGTGGATATTGAGGCAGAGATATTGAAAAAATTGGACTTCAACAAGGAACGTGAGTGGAAGTGGAAAGACATTAACGAAAATCACGCCTAATTAAGGCCAACTAACCCACAAGCAATGCAGTGGGTTTGGAAGTGGTGCTTTATACCCCATAATCTTGACTTTTGAGCTCAGAAGTGTTACACTACAGGCTCCACTAATAAATGTGGAATTCTTTTTGAATACAGAGTTCTTTTACAAAAGATGGGGAATGGGTGGCCACAAGCCTACTAGATTAGCGGGTTTGCGGTCACCCAATTCCGGGCGACTTTCAAGAAAGTGAGACAGAGTGTCCAAGTTAGTCCGAGTGCTTCTTGTGATTGTTGTATGTCTTTTGGTTACGGCTTTTGTAGCAGGTAATCTGAGAAATTCAGTTCCTGTTAGCGAAGTTCGGGCTGAGGAACCCACAAACACGAGCGCACCAACCTTTACGAGCACGCCCGTAAACCCCACAAACACCAACACACCCGTTCCCACGCGCACACCAACCCACATACCCACAGCGACAGAAACTCCAATGACTTTAGATGAGCTTGCAACTTATCTTGGAGTAACAATCGTTAAGTATGGGGAGGTCGATGATAAATATGTGCGGTATATCCTTGTGGCTTTGAAAGCAGATCAGGATTACCTGATCCGTCATGGAGTGGCAAATCCTGCTTTCTTTCCATTTAGGATCAAAGTGCAGAATTATCAATACGGCGGAATCAGCTGTAAAACCGACCTTGTAAACGGCCAAATGGTAATGGAGCAAAACGCCGCCAAATGTTACGGTGGAGACATTTCTCCCAGGAGCTGGTACAACACAGCCAGTCATGAGGGAATGCACGCCTACTTACATTATGGAAACGGAGTTGTTCCGGGATCCAAGATATCCACAGTTACATGGATATGGATTGAAGGCGGAGCCAGTTATTTTGGTTGGCAAGCGCTTTTTGAATCCGGTCTGGCAAAGCCTGCAGACAACACCCGCGGCCCAATCAATGACCTCTTGGATGGACGCACTCCGCAGGACCTTTTGGACGTACGAAACTTTGGTCCAGGCGAAGGCGACGATATTGGCTATCAGTTTTTTGACTGGCTAATCCACAAGGATGGAAGTGATCAGGCAAAGATCGACGAAAACATTCAGAAAGTGTATGAAGTTTTCAGAATCGTTGGCTCCTCAACCGTCCCGGAAAATCCGGAAAAAAGACAAGCCTTTATGAACGAGACAGTGCAAACGGTGTTTGGTTGTTCGGCGGAAAGCCTCTATGCCGACTTCATCGAAGCGATGAAGAATAAATAAGAGGACAACATGCACAGGGAGAAAGCGAATGCTTTCACGATAGCAATATCGTCAATACCTGTGCGTTTTTTTTGTCAAAAAACAGGGTGGTATAATTCTTGCAAATGGCAGAGAAAAATGAGTCTCAAGAAGTGGATTGGAGTTCTGCTACGTATGCTGATTTTTTGAGGCGTCAGGAAATTATAAGATCTGAATTTGGTGCCACAACCCCTTTCATAGAAGGTGACAACTTCCCCGACCTTATGGAAAAAAGAAAGGTTTTTAGAAGTGCAGGATTTGATGCAAACGAACACTCAAGTGGCGGACTTTCGGTATTTATAGAAAACGAAGAACAATATAAAAAGTTTCAGGAAATTGCTAAAGAACGGGGTTTTAAAATTTTTATGCAGCTTCCGCGCTCCCGTTGACCAGATATTCACTTACCAGAGGTTTAAGAATAAGTTTGGCTTGCTGGTATTTTTGCCATCTTTTTATATCTTTTTCTGTTGTTTCCTTTTTGCGCGATAAGTCCGAATTGTGGGTGAGATCGGCCCATTTGGTGTCTATGGCAAGTTGGTTACCAGAAAAGGCAATCTGTCTTATATCGTGATAGTAGTGCAGTTCGGTTGTAACTTGTCTGATGGGGTGAGTGAGCAGAACGACTGCATCTACAACTTTTTGGGGAACTCCCATTTCCAAAAGTTCCTCGGGGGTTGTATTTGTATCTTCGACAATATCATGCAAGACGCCTGTCATTTTGTACTCTTCTCCTTGCAACTGGTCCATTACAGCCTTGAGATGGTGAATATATGGTTTTCCACTTTGATCAACTTGCCTTTTGTGACGCTCTGCAGCAAAAGCTATAACGTGAGCCAGAGGGATGGGGGAACCAATGCGTTCGACCATAACTTCATTTTATTTTTTTAAAATATTTGGTCAACCAACAAAACTGGTTGATACTTTCTTACTTCTCTAAGAAAGTATCCAAAGAAGAGCCACCTCACTGAAATTTGTTAGTTCCTTCGCTCGTTCATGTTTTGTTTGCAAAACTTCTTCGGGGTAAACCCTCGTCAAACAATTGCAACTTTTGAAATGTATTCACTCGCTTTGTCAAAAACAAATTTCAGACGGTGATTATAAAAAACAGTCGGTTTTTGCTCACTTACTCATGGAATCATAAGAAATGCTTGAGAGATAGGGCTTTCTCGAAACTCAATTTTTTTCATCTTATGAACCACAAAGTCCTATAATTGAAGCTTGCAAGATTCAATATCTTATAGTTTGACTTTGTTCTTCTGATTTAATAAAATTCAGCCTTAGTTTAGTCATTTTTTTGTAACCAGGAGGTTGCATTGCACATTACGATATTTGGAATTCCTACTTTGATTGAGTCTTCCACTCTTTGGCTTACGCTAATCTTTGTTGTCTGGGGCATAATCTATGTCTACAGATCTTACAAAGGTGGAGAATGGTGGGAGTACCTTTTGGGATCGATTGGAGCAGCGGTTGCAATTATTGTAGCGGCTTTTGTGCATGAGTTCTCTCATGCCGTTGTCGCGCAGTTTTTGGGAATACCCATTATTGGTGCAGGCTTGTCCTGGTGGGGTGCTTATGTGCAATCTGCTGATGTTTCAATCACTATTTCCCAATTCGGTTTGGTAGCACTTGCCGGGCCAGTAGCCAGTCTTACTGTTGGGCTCGTGGCTGCAATCTTTGTGCGCCACATGGACGAAGGTGTGATTGCCGGCAGTCTCGGTTTTTTTGCACTTAACTGTATTCAATTATCTGCTTTTAATATGTTTCCCTATTGGGGTATGGACGGATATTGGGTGCATGAAGCGGTGCGAAATTTTTTCGGAATTCCAGATTATGGCATTTGGAACGCAATATCAACAATGGTCCAATTTGGATCGGCGCTTTTTGTTTGGTTGTTTGTGCCGTTTTGGATACGAAAGCAGTGATACCTTTGCCGGTAGACTAGAAATAGCTACCGGCTTTTTTTTGCTTACAACATATCTCATAGTTTGACTTCAAAATATAAGATGTTACAATCGTAACCTGAGTATTTAATAGTCAATCAAAATCAAGCTCTATAGGAGTGTTTGATGAGCACGTTAAGTAAACAAAATCAGCGTTTTGCAAAAGACCTGGCCGAAGCCATGGCAGAGGTTATCAAAGAAGCCCTTGTCTCCGCCGCTTTCATCAAGGCATTGGAGGAGAAAGGACGCCCTCTGATGGACGAGGCCAAGCTCAAGCTTGCAGATATGCAAATCAGTCCGGATCTGCCGGTGGCTCTGGAAAAGGTTCTTCCAAAAGATGCATACGGCGGTTTCAAATTTGGTGTCGAGTTCCTGCGCGAAAGCGACCAGTTGTGGGATGCAATCGTCACCAAGATTTTGGGCAAAAACCCGTTTACCAAGCGCGGAATGTCAGCGTATTTCATGCACTACATCGGCGCGATGATCAAACTCGATCAGATGGTGTCCCGCGACAAAGAACTCGAGATGGTGCTTGCCAACCGCAAAGATAATTTGGGCGCGATCCTTTTGGGTGCCAAGGCCAAGAGTTTGATCGAAGAGGGTTATGGTATTTGTTCCACTTTGTTTGGTTACACCGCTATCCTGAACGAACAGATTCCTGCCAAACCCGACACGTTCCGCAAAAGGATCGGTGTTTATGCATGGACCAAAATGGCCCGCGGCGCTGTGGCATCGGACTACGAAGAAGTGCGCAAAGTTGCGGACGAGTTTCTTGCTGGAAGCATGAAAAACCCGCGAATCGCACAGCTTGCGTATCTCTAAGCAACAATTTAATTCGGCTTCGCCGGTAGACTAGAAATAGCTACCGGCTTTTTTTGTACTCACAACATATCTCATAGTTTGACTTTTGCTTCAAATAGGCATAAAATTGCCCCAATCTAAGCCTCTTTTTGCTGCAAGGGACTTTTGGATTGTACGTTTACACTAGGCAGCTAGTTTTGACTACTCAAGGAGGTAGCAAAATGAACAAATTGAAAAATGCAGGATGGTTATTGAGGCAGGAAGATTCTGTTTATAGCCTGGAATTCAAGAGTGACCAGATTTGGCTTTGGGCGACCGAAACTGTAATGGTTGTTTACGACCTGGAAGCCAAGCTTGGTTACGGCGCCGTTATTTACGCTAACTATGTGGAACCCGAAGGGGAGCTCCGCCAGTTGAGTGTGGGTAAGGGTGACGCCTACGCCTATGATCACACCAAATGGTTATGGCTTACCGAGGAACAGAAAAAGACAATGTTGAAGCTTATCCAACAGGTGGTTTCCACGAGGTCTGAACCGTTTCCTGAGCCCTTCAAACAAATCTGGAATCAGGCTCGGGGATATGCAAAAAACCTTTTTATTCAGCACCCTGGAGAAAACAAGCTTTATGTGCCAGGCAGACTGCGTAAAAAGGTGGAATATCCTCGGCAAACAAGTTATCCAGAAACCAACTTTCCGCTTAGCGAGAAAGATCCGCGTTGGCAAACACAAGGTGGTGCAAAATGAATTCAGGTAGAATCGGAACTCTCATCGGTTTGGGTCTGGGTCTGGCACTTTGTCTATTCATCTTCTGGCCGCTTTTTACGAGCATTCATGAAGCAGAAGAATATGCCAGGATTGAGTCGACGGCGTATGCCCAGCAAATTGCCACAGCAGAAGCCCAAGCAACACTTGTTCCACTGAATGTGGACTTTGGCTTTGAGCGGTTTTTGGAAGTTGTGGAGGTTGGCTCCGTGTATGTTGTTGGCAAAGACACGCTTCCGGCAGAAGTTCTGGCCAAGACAGAAAACGGCGTAACCGAATTTGTTGAAGGACCCGTTCCTTACGAAGCCATGGAAGTGGACGCCTTTGGGTCGCATATCTCTGCATATCATTGGTTTGACCAATGCAACGTGGACATTCCCGGTATTCAGTACATCGGAGGCGATGATGAAGACGGTGGATGTAGCATTGTTGTTTCCGGCCCTGGCTGGATTATTGGTTTTCACTTTGATGGCGAAACATGGGAAATAGCCGTCCCTGATAAGTAATTTTTGATCGGCTCAGCCGGCTCTAGAAATAGCGCCGGCTTTTTTGTGCCCTAAAAAACTTGTAGTTTTTCAGGTAAACCCTTAAAAGTAAAACTTTTCAGTGTAAAGAAAAAATATCTCATAGTTTGATTTTGAAAAGTTGCCGGAGTATAATCCGGGAGTCCTTAACCTCTTTTGCCGATAGGGCTTTAGGATGCACTTTAATCACGTTTTCGGCTAGTTTTGTTCACTCTAGGAGGTGACAAAATGTCTGATTCGACTTGGACATTCTGGTATACACACGAATCCGCCTCGATTCACTTTGTGAATGATGAACTTGCAGTTTGGATGGTTCAGCGGGCGATCATGGTGTATGACCTTGTAAACAAAAAAGGGTATGCGGTGGTCTTTTCGGAAGCCAGTAAAACATTCGAAGGTCAGATGCGCCCGATTGCTATCGTCGATAACCAGGTCTTTGCACCAAACCACTTGCAATGGGTTTGGATGAACGAAGACGACAAGCAGGCGACTGTCGATCTTTTGAGGAAAGCAATTTCCTACAGAGCTGACTCGCTTCCGCAGATTTACGACCGGCTTTGGAAGCATGGTGTGGAGCAGGTGAAATATTTACTGATCCAAAAAGCAGGCGAAAAGCGCTACCCGTTGGAATAAAAATAAAAGTTTTTTTCGGCTCAGCCGGTGATTACAAAAGTCACCGGCTTTTTTTTGTTGGAACAACCATACTCAAGGATTGTCCTTGAGTATTTGTTCAGGGAGGATTTTTGATTATGAAAAGGGTGTAGAATAAGCAGGTGAAAGAGAATGGAGAAGTAACTATAAGAATAGGGCAATGGGTGGAGGATTTGGCGTTGGCCAAAAACCAGACCTTTGTTGAGTGGTTCACGGACGCATTAGGGCTTGCAGTGGCTGTCGATCAGGGAAGTGTGTATCGGTTGATTGGTGAAGATTTTGAACAGGTAAGAATGTCGGATTTTAATCCCCATTTGGAAGAGTCACTTTTGAAAGTCCATCATGAGTTTGTAATTTGGCCTCAGACTTTTGAGGACTTTGCAAAAAAACCAAGAAGCTACAAAGAACTTGGACAAAGAATAATAAGCCTTGGGATAATGGCGGAAAATCTTAACCTTTATTTTTTTGACGGAGAAGAATACAACCGAATTGAATTTGCTCCTGAGCCAAAATAACTATTTGAATTTCGTCCTTTGGGACTCATCAGTTGGGACACTCATCCCAAAATTCAGGTGCTTTTCATCGCATAATAAATCCGATGAGGGGTGTAAGCACCATACCCTGTATTATTCAATATTTGTAAAAAACCCACCTATTGCTGCAACGTAAAAATAGAGTGCTGGTAACATGCAATTAAGCATGATCCATTTAAGAATGGCCATAAATACCGCGTCTCCGTGCATAACTAAAATTGTTAATGCTGAGACCGTGCCTATATAGGCCAGCACAAACCCTAACTTAAAGAGGAATATAAAGAGGTCCATTCCGAAAATTCTTCCGAGAAAGAAACCTGCGATTATTCCCAATACTGCGATTACTACTACCATCTAATACTCCTCACAGAGTTGGCTCGAAATTTCGTCCTTTTGGACTCTTCAAGTAGGGATACACATCCCTAGATTTCGGTGCTTTTTTCATCGACTTTCAAAAAATGATGAAGGGATAAGCACCAACCCAGAAAACTGCTAATCTCGAAATGCCCAGGAAGTGACCAGGTTGCCCACATAAAGCGCGCTCACGTTGAAAAACAACGGAAATGCGATGTCTGCAACAACACTGCCACTGATTGGACTGAGCATGAGGATGAAAATATATACGGCACCGGCAAGAACCAAGGCGGCATATCCGATAAATGAATAGCCAAAATAACCTTCGAAGTTCCCGCGTACGATGAACCTTCCAGTTAAGACTCCGGACAAAAGCCCAAGGATGAGCCATACATACCACGATATGGAAGCTAAATATTCCATTGAGACTCCTCAATTGGTGTTGAAAATGTGCTGATTAGCTACTAACTGTCCTATAATACCACAGATCGTGCCTGAAGTCAAATCTGGCGAGCCTAAAATTACACCCCATGTACTGTAGCCAAACGGCCTATAATCTTGACTTTTGAGGTTGAAAAAGATACAATCGAGCCTTGGAGCACTTTTAAGTTTTTTCGTGCGTCAGGCGTGCCTGATGTGTTTGGAGAACCATGTTGGTTTTTGTTTTGCCAATGGTAATGTTTGGACTTTTCTTTATGGTCGCTGAGACTGTTGAAAACATACAGGCGATCGCAAGGATAAGCGCAGAAGAAAAGAAAAAGTTGACTAAAGACCAATAAGCAGGAGTTGGTATGACCTGGTACAGTGCTTTTTTGCTCGTGTTGTGGCTCCTGTCCATGTTTAGCCACGACGGTGGAACAAGGAATCTGGGCTGGATCTTTTTCGGAATTGCGGTGGTTGCTACGGCAATCCGTATAAGGATGAAGAAATAGCATTATTTGGAATTACCCGGGCAGGGACTTATGAATTTAGGTTCCTGCCTTTTTTGTGCACTAAAAAATCAAAGATTTTTCAGTGTAAAACTTAAATTAGCCTTTCTGGTCGCTTCCGAGGGTTTTTGCCAGGTTAAGGATTTCCTTGGCTTTGCCAATTTTCCATTCTTTGACTTCAAGTGCTTTGGCTGCGTAAATATTCACAAGTTCAAGCATTTGCTCGCGTGTGCCTGTGCGGGTTAGGGTGGTGTAAGTGTCTTCTTTGGCGACCTTGAAAGGACCTTCAAATGTTGCATTGGTTGTGGTTCTTATTTTGAACTGTTCGTTCCAAAAAAGTGTGTAGAAGATGATTTGGCTGGAGAAAAGCTGCCTTATAACTGTGTCTGCGTTGTGCCAATCTACTGTAAGTTCGATTTGTGGCTGGTATGCGATAACCTCGCCTGATTCGTTTTTGATCTCTGAAAGTTTGGTGTGGTTACTAATTTCTATAAAATCTTTAAGCACATAAGGCATGCTTCCCACGCCCACGCGGCGGGAAAGGTCAATAAGTTTGCCCATCCTGGGGTCTTTTATCCAGGGGTTATTAATTATTTGCTCCATTTTGTCTATCACTGGGATAAATGGAGGTGTTTCTTGGTTTTTTGGTTCCATATTCATTTGTAATGTTTACACTGAAAAGTTAAAGACTTTTTAGTGCACTGTAACTTCCAAAAGGAAGAGGGAATTAAGCTTTTGGCTCAATTGTGCACATCACCCTAAAACTTACTCTTCGAAATTGTGTGAATGGTTCACACCAGCCTTGGTCAAAAGCTGATCCAAGATTTTCAAAGCCAGTTCGGGAGTGTCCGCGGTAACTTGTATGTCAACGTTGACATAGGCAAAACCGGAATATACCCGTGCTGACCCCCGGCTGATGGCATCCTTGATCACCTGATGAACTCCGCCTGTTGCGATATCAACCTTAAGTTCCTCAACGTAACTCACGCGTTCGTTGGGCTCGATTTTGGATGGGGGAAACAAGGTGGGTTTGCCTTTTGACTTACCGCGCTCGTCCAAAATAGACCATTTACCTGCCATTTGAAAGTTCTCCTTTTCTTCGTCTCGTTCCAAGTTTGCTTGGAATCTAATAGTATGGAAACTACTGCACGCATTCTATCAGCCAAAAGACCCATAGTCAACAAACTTGAATTCAGAATACTTGATATTTGCAAATGTATGCTATATAATCCCTCTACATGAGCAGTTGACTCGCCAACAAGGTTGATAACTCTCCATACACGCCCAAGCGGCAGAACCTTTAAAAGCAGCAAACCTCAAGTTATAAGTATAAGCAAAGCTTGGCCAGTTAAGGCCCTGGTAGAAAAGCCCAGTTAATTTTTAGTAGTTAGTTTTTCGATAGTTTTAGCTTGAATTTTGTTTCTTTTATCCGCACGTTAATATCCAAAGATTTTTAGCCTTCCAACCTCTGTGCGAAGTTGGTGGGCAACCGGTTCTAGCAGGACCGGAATATTGCATTTTGGTTCTTTATTTGGAATTCGAAATGTGATCGGAAAGACAGGATCGTCCTAAAAAATCTTAACGATTTTTCAGGGCACTTTTTGAGGGTTTGATCCTGGCCCAGGATTAACGCTGGCGGCATGCCTTATGCATGCAAGTAGAACGAGACAGTAGCAATACTGTTTAGTTGCGAACGGCTGAGTAATGGATAGGAATCTCCCCAATGGTGTGGAATACCCCATCGAAAGATGGGCTAATACCGCATGACCTCGCAAGAGAAAAGCGCTTCACCGCGCGCCGATGGATGAGCCTATCTCCCATCAGGTAGTTGGTAAGGTAATGGCTTACCAAGCCTATGACGGGTACCCGCCCTGAGAGGGGAAACGGGCAGAATGGGACTGAGACACGGCCCATACACCTACGGGTGGCAGCAACAGGGAATCGTACGCAATGGACGAAAGTCTGACGTCGCGACACTGCGTGGAGGATGACGGCTCTAGGGT
>CAZRGC010000004.1:206926-208426 GCA_964599625.1 uncultured Gammaproteobacteria bacterium | reverse complement strand
GCCCATTATATCAATCAATTTGCACCTTTGATAATGGTGCTATCTCTTCTTGTGCGGGAGACAGGACTTGAACCTGCACGTCGTAAGACACACGCACCTCAAGCGTGCCTGTATACCAATTTCAGCACTCCCGCGAGTAGTGACTATTTTACCCTAAAAGTTGCAAATTGTGCAGAAGAGAGGAGTTGAACCTCCACGGGTTGCCCCACACGGCCCTGAACCGTGCGCGTCTGCCATTCCGCCACTTCTGCTTATTTATCGAGTATAAGTTTAATAATTTCTCTGCCAAACCCGCTCTTAAAATAAATTTCTAAGTTCCTCGCCTCATTACGACTTCTACAAATCTCAACATGAACTAATTCAAATGGTAGTTTGTTTCTGGTCGTTTTAACAGATTTGGATTTGTGATCATTTAATCTTTGTTCTAGGTCAAAAGTTTGACCTTTGTAGAAACTGCCATTGCTCAGTTTCAGTACGTAAACGTAATACATAATTAAATGATCTGCCATTCCCTGCCTGCCGGCAGGCAGGCGCCACTTCTGCTTGAACGATCTGCCATTCCCTGCCTGCCGGCAGGCAGGCGCCACTTCTGCTTTTTGTCATTATATACCAGACCGGTAGTGTTTCGTGCGCAAACTTGACACTAAATTTTGGTTATGGCATTCTGACTTGACTAGTCAGTCAAAAATAATGCAAAGCAATCTCTTCACAAGGGAAGAAAATTTAAGTTTTTGGAAAAACTTTCTTCTCATACTCATGTTTTTTGCCATAACGCCAATTACACTGGGTGTGAGCCTCTTCTCCTTGTATTCACTTCATTTGAACGGCATTGCCCAAAAGACATATGAAGCCGAAAATTTGATAATCTCCCCACAGTCCGGGGTTAGGGTTTACGCATCGCTTCCAGTTAAGCAGCCAACAATTGAGGACTCTGTTCAAAGCGGTGATGCTCGGCCTGAACTTGTTAGGCAGTATCTACAGAGATACAACTCCCCCCTTATTCCGTATGCTGAGTTGATCGTTCAGACTGCAGATAAATACTCTTTGGATTTCAGGCTGATCACAGCCATTGCACAACAGGAGTCCAATCTCTGCAAGATAATTCCACCTGGATCGTATAACTGCTGGGGTTGGGGAATAACTGCCGTCTCAACACTTGGATTCAGGTCCTTTGAAGAGGGAATAGAGACAGTTTCGGAAGGGCTTCGAAGGCTTTATTTGGACAAAGGCTACCGCACGATTCCGGACATTATGTCCAAATATACCCCTGCCAGCAATGGCTCATGGGCGTATGGAGTCACCCAGTTTATGGGCGAAATGCAGTGAGCCCACAAGCTTGGTTGAGTATTTGCGAAACTTCACTTATGGGAGAAATGCAATAGCAATGCCTCATTGTGTATAACTTGACTATCTCACGACGTTGGGCGGAGATAGTCCTTTAGTTTTGCCTCATTGTGTATAACTTGACTATCTCACGACGTTGGGCGGAGATAGTCCTTT
>CAZRGC010000004.1:0-206826 GCA_964599625.1 uncultured Gammaproteobacteria bacterium | reverse complement strand
TTGGGCGGAGATAGTCCTTTAGTTTTGCCTCATTGTGTATAACTTGACTATCTCATAATATTATGCTATAGTTCGCATACGTTCCGAGGCTTAGGCATGGAAACATGACTTTGGCGTTGGAATTTATATTTGGGGCGTACCTTCGGGTACGCCTCTTTTTTGGCAAAAACTATGAAAAAAGCTATCTTAGTCACTATTTTGATCCTTGCCGCAATCTTTGTGTTTGCGGTACCTGTTCGTGCCCAGGAAACAGTGGTAACAGCTTCGGCTGAGATTAGGCGTGAGTTGCCCAAAAGCACTTACGATTACCGTGTGGATGTGCTTAGAAACTACTTGGTAAAATATGGCTCGCCCCTGGCTCCTTATGCCGAAGTATTTGTAGAATATGCCGACCGCTATGGCATTGATTACCGTTTGGTGCCAGCAATAACAGGAGTAGAATCAACATTTGGTAAACGTATACCCCATCAGTCTTACAATGCTTATGGTTGGGCAAACGGCGAATACAAATTTAAGTCTTGGAGAGACTCAATAAGTCATGTCACCTTTACTCTCAAAAACAAATATATTGGTAAAGGGGCAAATACGATTTCCAAAATTGCAAAAATATACGCACCGCCATCTTCCACCTGGGGTTCAAAAGTGACCTATTTTGTAAAAGGTATAAGCAAACTGCCTGTCACTTACGACATTTAAGTACCTATAGTTGCAATAATCAATCTTCAGGACTAAAATACGATTTTTCATTATGGCAAGGGAATTTTCTGAGGCGGTCAAAAACTACGGCAGGCGTATAGCAGGTTTTGCGCGTGACTTTAGGTACTCCATGCGCGAAGAAATGCCAAATCCAGAGCTCCTGGTCCAAGCTTGGCCAAACGAAAAACCTTCTAGCCTACTTTCGCTTCAAACACCCAACACTGATCTTTACAAATACTGGATTTACATTGATGGACAAAGAGAAAAAGAACACAAAGGTAGCTTTGCAAACCCTTTTTGGAGACATTTTCATCAGTACGGAGTTGCAAAAAAGGGATTGGAGTCCGGTGTGATGGAATACAAGCAGGCTCGCGAAATGCTTTACGAAGCGTTGGCCGAAAAAAACATAGGTTGGATCGATCACGTGCTTATATTTTGGCTGGACGAGTTGAAGCAGTACGAGGGTGTGCATGTTGAAGCTTGGGGAGACAGAAGAGTGGTTGCAAGAGTGCTCCAAGACTCCTTCAGATACGAGAAGTCGCCAACAAACAGGGCTTATACAAAAGCTGCTTATTTGGATGCTTTTTCAGATGGAATGTCTCAGGAAGAAAAAACTGCTTTGGTAGACTCTAGCGTTAGGGAGTTAGTCTCAATACTTCCTGATAAGTATTTTTTGGCAGAGGTCTACAGAAGGCCGGACTCTGATATACAAAAGCCACGAAATGCAAAGTATGAAACACACGGCAATGATATGCATTGGATGCTTACTTTTATAAACTTAGCTGAACGTCAAGGTTTTGGTGAGAATATCAAACCGTTAACAGACTATTTAAACAAAGCTCTTATGGTTTACGATCCTTCACTTGGTGATCCTTACTTTACGGGATACCTTATGCATTACTCCATGGACAAAAGGTTTGTGGACAAAAAAACCAGGGACTATTTTAGGATGCGTGTTGTGCAGGCTGTTAGGACTTTTGCTCCAGGACTTCATGGGACCGATACATTATTTGCAAAACTTGTTGACGTTAATTTTGACCTTGGATACATGTCAAACGCACTAAAAGCATTTAAATCTCTTACTGAAGTAACAGATGTTACTCACGCAGGCGGTGTCTTTATGCAAAAAGAGTCTCCAAAAGTTCCCGACCCAAACGAATTATATAAAACAGTTTATTTGCCGCTTTACGCAGGTAGATGGAATGGAAACTTGGAAGAACTTCAGAAAGGAGAGTCTGAGGACGCAAAGGAGGAAATGAGATTCTGGATGTTTCAGTGGGTGCTTACAGCCAGCCATGTTGAAGAAAATGAAGCAAAAAGGATTTATGCAAGGAAAGACGTTTTGGAATTTATATCAGGTGACTTTTTTGGAAGCCATCTTGACCTCATCGCTGGTTCGATGACGTCTGCGTTTGCTGGTGAGCAGGTACTCACAATTCTTAAGGGTAAAATCTCTGAAGCTTTGGAAACATACCAAAACGGAGCATTCGAAAAGGAACGTGATGCTAGCCGCGCTCGTGATAATGCCAGAGAAGCAATCGAGGCACTTCTGACACTTCGTTCCAAAGGCCTCGCCTGATTAATATATAATAAGCAGGATCGTGTTTTTTCCCCTAAACAAAATCGCAATGCGATTTTGAGAGGAGTAACCGACAAGCGTGTAGCACTGAAAATTCGCAATTTTAAGTGCGCTAGCGAGTCGAGTTAGGACGAGCCGGGGTGGTGAAATGGCAGACACGCACGGTTTAGGGCCGTGTACCGCAAGGTGTGCAGGTTCAACTCCTGTCCCCGGCACTCATTCCAAAATCACGTGTGTTAAAATAGGCTATGAATAAACCTGTCCATATTCATCATGGTAAAAGACATTCTTTGGAAAATATGCTTTTTATGGCGATTCCAATACTTGTTTTTGTAACCGTACTTACATTTTTTATATCTAGATAATATGGGTGATATGTTTAAACAGGTTGGTCTTCCGCTTTTGGGGGTAATGGCATTTATTTTTATTGTGGGAATGTGGGTCCAAAAAAACTCCCAGCTAAATCCCTTGAGTGTTCCAGGAGCCACAACTGCGCCGTCAAAGATTGTTTCTGTTAATGGCAGAGAAGTTAAAGTTGAAGTTGCAGATACGGATGAAAAGAGACAAAAGGGTCTTTCGGGCAGAACTTCTTTACCCGAAAACACAGGCATGCTTTTTGTTTTTAATCCCCAAGATGTTAAACCCGTTTTTTGGATGAAAGACACACTTATTGCCTTGGATATTATTTGGATTAACGACAACAAAGTGGTTAAGGTGGATGTTAACGTTCAGCCACCAAAAGAAGGAACTCCTGAGTCTGCGCTTGTCAGGTACACTCCATCCATGCCAATAGATTATGTCTTGGAGGTGCCCGCAAACTACACAATAATCCATTCTACACAAGTTGGAGACCCGGTGGATCTGAGTAAGATTTGAATTGACCGGCCACCCCATAGTTGACTTCAAATATTATCTAAGTCTATAATCCGCACATGGCAGAAAAAAATACGGTATTGGAGAAGGCGGCTTCATGGAGGGTTATGCGTGAATTTAAGCATGCTCTAAACGTTTTTGACGACGTAACCACTCTTGATATGAGTGAGCCGTCCAACCATGGGAGGCTGGAGCAGCTTTTTGCCGACTATTTTGGCATATTGGGGTCGGAGTCGCAAAGATTTGACAGGCCCGAGTGTCTTATTTACTACCGCCTTGCTCAAATTTGTTCACCAACTATATTCAAAAATCCATTGGGTGCCGATATGAGCGAGGGCATTAAGCTTTTGGGAAACCCCGGCTCCAATATACAAGACAAACTCTATACAATCTCCAGAGAAACACAGAATATAAATCCGGGAAGAATCAGGCTAAGGAGTGCTTATTCTTTTTTTCCAAACTCGCAAATTTCTCCAAACATCCACCCTGTAATAATGGAGTACGACGTGGAAGGTGGCAACACAGAGAGGATAGCCAGAGTCCCGCTTGTGCTTACTGGAGATCCGCATTACTCGGAATTTGTTGATGAGAATTTGCCAATGATTTCAAGAGTTGCCGAGGTGATTACGTCTTCGGGTGAGTTGGCCAAGGTTGATATTAAACACCTGCCGTATTTGAAGTCCAAAATGAGAGACTTGCAAACACTTTCGATGGAGAGACATATCTTGGACTGGCCGCTTCAATTTACGGGAATGCCACTTAAAACCCCAATTGTTGCAGCCTTTTTGGGTGATCCTCGTTTGGACCAGGATAATACCCAGCTTCAGTCAATTTCGGTAACCGTTGGGGGTGCATCCAAAGAATGGGAAGTTATGTCAAAGGGTTGGATACTTATGCCAAATGATGAAAGATGGAAATATTGGTCTTTCAATAACACCGTTTATCAAATAAGAAACGTTGCAACAGAAAACGTATTAAAGTTGTCAAGACACCTTTCGGAAGACATTTTGGGCATAGACGGCATACCAATGGACAAAAATACAAGATCTGCTACACTAGCGGTGCATCTTCCCATTTTATTGACAGCCTCCTTTGCCAACACAGTCCCAGACGGTATTGTGGTCGGTTTTAGTCATCATTTGATGGAAGAGGCGGCAATAGAGCGGGCAAGGCGAGAACAAGAAGATCGTTTTTGGTCAAGTTATTCCGGTTACTAAAATGCAAAAAGAATTACAAACATTTACAGTGGCACCTACCTGGCAAGCAGCCGGTGAGTGGGTTGTTGCTACTGGCCAAGAAACAAGTATACAAAAACAAATTGATATCCCTGCCTTTGTTGTATGGAGCGATAAAGTCTATGGGTCTTTGAGGCAAAGTGGTGTGGGTAGTGAGCTTCCTGCCGAAATGGTGGACTGGATGGTGCGCCACATGGATCAGGAAAGGCCATCCAAAGTGCACTCATACGCCCATCCGGCATTTAATAAAGTTTTTCCGGTTCCCAGGATGCCTGCGCATGTGACACCAAAGTGGGAACCGTTCAAAATTATTGAAACGTATGATCCCAACAAAAAAATAGTTGTACAACCTTTAACCTTGGTGCCTGTTTCTACTCCAAGAGTAATGATCACTACCAGAATAGACTCGGATGTTGCCCCTATCGTCATCCCCCCAAAGACAGACCCTTTTTTGATGGCCACTCTAAACCCAACGGGTGAGGTTATTTCTTCCAGAGAAGAGATTTTTAGACAAAAAATTATAGTATCAAGGTTTTGGAAAAATCTGGAAAGTGCAGGAAAGACTTTGGGTATTTTAAAATCCACACCATCTATCGGAAGAACAGAAGCAGTGCGTGCATACATGACTATAAAATCCCAAGCTTCAGATCTGCTTAACGAGCTTGTCGCCTCCATTTATTCATACGCCAGTCATTTGAACGAACCCGGCAAAGACTTTCCTTTGTCAGATTTTTCCAAGGCTGCAATAATGTGGCCATGGGTCAAGGTTGCTGGAAGCGCTTGGATGCATCCGATCAGAATTTTGGCTGAGGCAGGTAAAATTGAACTCCCTAAAGGTTAACCAAGAGTAAATTCCTCCAACTCTTTTACTCCGCCAAAGGCGATCCTATCCAAAACTTTTTGTTTGCTTGCAAGCATTCTGCCGGGAGTTATTACAAAGTCACCCCATCTTTCATTGACACCATCCACTGCTTTCATAAGTATGTCCTTTTTCTCCACATCGTCAAAAAAATCCAACTGCAGGTTTTGAGTTTTGGTTAGATCAAATACGGAAACGGCAATATTTCTTAGAGGTTTGCCGAAAGAGTGGTATTCAAGAATCCTCAGAGATTCCCTAAAAATATCTCTGGAGTCAAAAAGAGATTTTTGACAAAGTTCCCCCCTATGCCAGAAAGAACCGTCTTTGTATGACAAAGCCAAATGAACCCCTTTGGCTTTGTAGCCCGCCCGTCTTAACCTGGCACTCATCTTTTCAACCAGATTAGAAAGCACAGGTAAAATTTCTTCTCTTTCTGCCACTTTTGCACCCAAAGCAACGGAGTTGCCATAACTTCTTCTTGCAAATTCAACATCATCTACCTCGTAACCAGACAGGCGGGTGTGCCAATAGAGTCCGGTTATTGAGTGGAATGCAATCCTTAAAATATTGGGAGGGGCGCGGTAAAAATCCAGAACAGAGTTTATTCCGACAGAGTTGAGTCTTATTTCGTTTCTTTCTTTTATTCCTGTAAGGTCGGTAAGTTTTAACTTAGAATAAATATTCAAAAAATTATCTTTGTTTATTTCTTCCAGGCCGTCCGGTTTGATGAGTCCTGCGGCAATTTTTGCCAAATATCTGTTTGGGGCAATGCCCACCGACACAGTGAGCCATTCACCTATTTCTTTTTTTATTCTCAACTTTATTTCCCGTCCTATGTTAATCATCCCTTTTTGATATGCCGGAAAACCCTTGAAGTTGAGAGCAAATTCATCAATGCTTTTGGGAACAAAGTTGTATGTATATTCAGACAAAAGTCTTTTTAGTTTTTTGTGTACGTCTCTATATTTCCAAGGGTCGGATTCCAAGACTATTAAACTTCTGTAAATTTTCTTTCCGTCACCAACTCTCATTCCGGTTTTAATACCCAATCTTTTCGCTTCTATTGAAGATGCCAAAATGCATCCACCTGGGCTTTTGTAGGCAGCCACAACAACAGGCCTCCCGCGAAGTAGTGGGTTTGCCTGCTGTTCCACTGTCGCAAAACAGGAGTTGAGGTCGATGTGCATTCTGTAACTTGGAGTTGAGTTAAAATTCAAAATCATACCTAGTCCGGTAGCCCGTCACTTATTTCAGCCAGTTTCCATCCCAGAGTTTCTGTGTCCAGCACTAAACGAAAAAATAAAGTCTTACCGGTAACCGAAAATACATGAAACAAAGTTCTGCCGCTTCGATAAGTGTGGTGCAATCCAATCTTCTCAATTTTGTGTGTCCTGCCGTTCCATAAAATCCAACGGGGGGATATTACTTTTTTGACGTGATCGAAACTCACACCAACAGAAATGGGAGAGTTTGGCTTTTGCGTCATACTTATTTTTATACCCGAATAAAACACGAAGTCAAGATGTGTTTTGCATCTTTGAAGATTGTGCTAAGCTATATAACGTGACTTACATTTTTACAATTTTAGCAACTTTAATTAGCTACAAAATCTGCAACTTGTTTACTCATCCCAAATCCAAAGTTTGGCACAAATTCCCTCATCTAAGAATAAAAAGATTAGAACTTTTGCCAAGTATAAGAATAACGATTAAAGGCAGGGTGATCCACTTTCACCATTGGTTCAACTTTTCTCTGCTTTTAGTGGTTTCCATACTAATAAACAATGTTGTTTTGGACTTTTGGCTTACGCGAGGATTTCTCCTTGGTGGTGTTATCCAAGGACTTTCGACACCCAGTGCCAGGAAGCTTGTGTATAGGGAAGAGTGGCTTAAAAAGATGTTAGAATAGTCTGTGAAGCAGTTCTTCTATTATTTTTCCATAGCGGTTGTGTTCGTTTTGATAGGCTGGTTTGCAAATAGTGCATATCATTTGCCCAGAAAACCGGGAAATATTGTTTCGGAAATCAAGCAATATCCCTTGGAGAAATATTCTTTTGATAACCTTTCCCGGTGGGTGGTGCCTGAATACCAACTTGAAGTCGGTAGTCTTGTGAAAGATTACCCCAAATTTACATCAAACGAGTTTTCTTTGACATTTGAGCCTGCAACAGCAAAAGGTCAAAAGAAAAAAATAACAGGCCTTATTAATATTCCCAAAGGCGAAGGCACTTTTCCTGTAATTGTAATGTTCCGCGGTTATGTTGATCAGAAATTGTATGTGACAGGAATGGGGACGCAACACGGAGGTGAATTTTTTGCGTCTAACGGATATATAACAATTGCCCCCGACTTTTTGGGTTATGCTGGTTCAGATACTGAGGCCGGTGATATTTTTGAATCAAGATTCCAAACTTATACAACAGCTCTGGCTACCCTCAAAGCAGCGGAGAATATCCAAAATGGCAACGGCAAAGTTTCTATTTGGGGACACAGTAATGGAGGGCAGATTGCTCTGGCTATGTTGGAGATAACAGAAAAACCCTATACGACTGTTTTATGGGCACCAAACTCTGCCAAGTTCCCATATTCCATTCTCTATTATTTGGATGAGGCTAGTGACGAAGGGAAACTTATAATTACCAAGCTTTCTTCTTTTATGTCCGACTACGATGTGACCAAGTATTCCATTCAGAGTTATTTGGGGAGGATAAACAAAGAAACAAAAATTCAATTGCACCAGGGAACTGCGGACGAGGCCGTGCCCTTTGTGTGGAATGACGCACTTAATACAAAAATAAAGAAGGAGGGTGTTGATATTTCCTATGTCAAACACGCGGGTGCAAATCACAATCTGACCCCTGGGTGGGACACTGCAATTTTGCAAAGTTTAGAATTTTTTAATTCAAACTAACTTGACAATAGAACTTTCATATTAAATACTTAAGTAATGAGACTTGTATACAAAATGGCGGTTAATGTAATAGCGCTTTTTGTGGTTGCTTATTTGGTTCCGGGGTTCAAGATTGCAAGTTTTGGTTCGGCTGTTGTTGCTTCAATAGTGTTGGGAATTGTTAATACACTTCTTAAGCCAATTTTGCAATTTGTCGCTCTTCCCATTTCCATTCTCACCTTTGGCATTTCCGCATTTCTTATCAATGTTGCACTCTTGTGGTTTTCTTCACAGGCGGTTCCAGGATTCGAAATTGTTAGCTTCCAGACCGCTATAATTGCCTCCATTGTTCTTTCTTTGGTCTCCTGGTTTCTCAACAAATTGGCTACAGAGTAGACGATTTGTTCTCACATCAAGTTGGCTACGGAGTGGAAACTTTTTTTTGGGTTTACCAACAAAAAACGCGCCTTTTCGTGACGCGTTTTTTTTTGACCTACAAGACAATGTTATTGTCTTGGTTCCATCGGACGAGCAATGTTGACATTGATCTTTCTTCCTTTGAGGTCGTACTGATTGAACTTTTCGATAGCAGCATTAGCTTCTTCATCTGTGCTCATAGTAACAAATCCAAATCCTCTGCTTCTTCCGGTCATCTTGTCCATGATAACAGCTGCATCGGTAACTGTACCGGCACCTGCGAACAAAGATCTAAGATCATCGGCTACAACTGAAAAATCCAAGTTTCCAACGAATAATTTATTTTGCATAGTAATGTTTTTTCCACAAAAACAAGTTTTGTGGGTTTAGTTTATGTGTCACCTCCTTTCATGAGCTACTTTTGTGAGGGACGGCAGAAAGCTTACGAAGAACGGAAAACTCCTTACTTCAAATACTTAGGCACACCTCCTTTGAAAATAACAATGTTATTATATAATATAAGCGTATATATGGCAAACAATGACAAAATCAGAGTGAGTGAGCCGCCTAAAATGCCCTCAATGTTTGGGCGAAAAACCTCTGTTTTTTCCGGAGGTGTAAACGTTGGAGGTAAAAAGTTTGGCGGAGGAGCCAAGGTTACACCACCCCAAATCAGAATAACCCAAAGCAAGGGTGCCGGAGGTAAATAATTCTTGCAGTTTTGGGTTTTTAAGGCTAAACTATACCTGTTCCACGCTTAGGGCGTGGTAATTTTTTGAAAATGGCAACACATACACACAGCAAGGCAGAAGGGGTTACCTCCGTTGTGGCTCGTGATAGTAATGGCAACATCCAAATAACTTTTACAATTCCTTTTGCGACAGTACAAAAAGCCCAAGAAGACACCGTTGCTGAAATGGCTGTCAATATTGAAGTTCCCGGTTTCAGGAAAGGCAAAGCACCACTTGCCAAGGTAAGAGAAAAAATCAACCCAAGTGAGCTTGTTGAACATTCTTTGGGTCATATACTTCCATCCGCATTGGGTGAGGCAATAGAAAAAAACAACCTTAAACTTGCTATTTACCCCAAATTTGAACTTATAAGTGCCAAGGAGAACGAACCATGGCAGATTAAAGGGACCACTTGTGAACTTCCCGAAGTCAAGTTAGGTGATTACAAGAAAGAAATTGCGGGAGCACTCAGAAAGGATAGCATCGTAACACCTGACAAAGTGGCAGCTGGTAAAGAGGGTCTGACAAAAGAAGAAAAAGAAGGAATTGTAATAAAAGCCCTTTTGGACAGCATAAAAATAGAAATTCCTCAGATTTTAGTTGAAGAAGAAGCAAACAGTCGTCTTTCTAACCTGTTGGCAAGACTGGAAAAGTTGGGTTTGGCATTGGAAAATTACCTAAATTCTATTAATAAGAAGGTTGAGGATTTGAAAGCCGAGTATGCCCAACAGGCAAAAGATGCCATTACACTCGATCTGGCACTTACCAAGGTTGCAGAGGTAGAAGGCCTCAAAGTTAATGAATCAGAACTCAGCTCGGCTCTTGAGATGTCCCAATCAACCACTAAAGACTCCGATCCCGAAGGCAGAAAACGCTTGGTAGAATCAATTCTCAGGCGCAGAATGGCACTTGATAGTCTTCTTGCAATTTCTTGATAATAGCCTTAAATTGAGTTAAACTTCGGCCAATGGCGGACAATAAAAAAACCAAAGGCAATATAAGGACTAAGCAAAACGTTCTTGAGTCGCTCAAGGATCTGGGTAATTCCGCGTCCGATTCAATCAAATCCGACCTTTTCAAAAAGACCTCAGAAGACTTTTTTAAAGAGCTTTTGGGGCTTCCTAAGGCCGCTCCAAGGCGCTCCGGTGATATTTCTATGGGTGAGTCTTTGTCTATGGCTGACATCCTAAGCGGAAAAGAGGAGGAAAACAAAAAACTACGTGCTCAGATTGGGCTTGAAAGACGTCTTTCCGGTGAACAAGCCAGGCTGGCGGAACAAAAAAGCAACGAATTAAGAGTACAGCTTCAAGCGATTACCCAGGAAATTTCCAAAGTGGCTCAAAGCACCCAAAATTTGGCAGAGGCGACTCAGGTTGCCATGGTCCAGGCACCAGCCAACCCTGGGGTTTATCATGTTCTGTTTTTTGAGAAGGTTCTCAACTTCCTTCAATCTTTTCGCAAAAAAATAAACGAAGCTTCTGTTTGGCTTCAAAGTTCCAACAAACGTGCCGAAAAGAAAAACTATTGGAGTATGTACAAAAAGAAAGGAAGCTCCTTCCTTCTTTCGCCCGACCACTACTTACAAAGGTCTGCAGGCTAAAAACTTGCATAAAGGGCAATGAAAGAAAGAATCAAAAACAGTGAACTGGCGACAGAAGCAAAGTTTTTCGCTGACATAACAGGGTTAGACGCTACAGAGCAGAGCCTTTTCCCTGAACTTCAAAACAAAATAACAGGCAAAAGATCTCAGGAGTTTTTTACGTTTGCTCTAACTTTGTCGGGAGAGGGTGCGGAATATAAAATTTTAGCCAGGATCGAATATTCAGACAGACACACAGATGGAGATACTTATTTGCCCACAAAATCGTGGGGAGTAGCATTTAACGGTAAAAAGATTTTTTCTGTTGGCGGCATGACAAATGTGTCCGGAGAGATTCCGAAATCTGACTTAACAGATCCAATCAAAACAAGAAAATTGGTAATGGATGAGTTTAGCCGTATGAGAGGTGGTCCCGACACCGAAGTTCCGTTTATGGACTTCGAACGAATTACTTTGGAGAGCCTGTCTGACCAAGACAGCTACTTTGAAAACATTTATTTGGTGATTATGACCCATATGAAGTCCCGCGGACTTCATATGCCTCCGATTTTGTCAAAATCTGAAGACCTTCGAAAACTCATGGAGTCAGGTTCAATTCCTGGTGTAGATAAATTTTTGACTAAGGCAGTTAGTTTAGCAGGCAAAAAAGAAAAGCGTATAAAAGAACACGTTTTGTATGAAGCCAACGTTATCAAAGAAAGGACGAAATGGGAGGCTGACAAGCGTAATCCCAATATCCCTTTGTCGGAAACTTTCGGGAATTTGGATGTCGTGAGTATCGAGAATGGGCGGAGGGTTTTTGGTCCGGCAACTATACTTTTGGTTGAAAACGATCTGTACAATTACGGCCGGGTTAGGGACAATCTGCATCAAAAGCTACAGAAAGACGGAAGATTTAAGGGGGTGGATATTATCACTGAGGCAAATCTTTCGGCATGTATGCAGCTTGCAGAAACAGGCAGAATTGATTTGATTGTTTTTGATTGGACAAACCCCAGCCGTGAGGAAATGCTTATGTTTAGAGAACCTCAAACACTTTTTGATGAATATGACGAACCGGACATAAGAAACAAGTGGATGAACATGATTGCCGAATCGTGCCGAAAGTCGGGTGTGAAAGTACCGCAAAACTTCATACTTCGCACCTCCGAAGATATGGAAGATATTGGGCAGTTGGTTGCAAACGGGTTGTCACTTGAAGGGTAATTTGCCGATAATTCGGAATCTTCTTGACCTTCAGTGTCTTTAAAAGCTAAAATACAGACAATGACACGTCTTTCCTACATGTTTAACTCCTATTTCCATTCGTGGAAGAAGGTTATGCGTGGTGAGAGAGGTATATAAAAAAATTAATTTAAGCTTAAACAAGCAAAACTCTCACCAAAAAGGAGAGTTTTTTTGTTTTTATAGAAAATGTATCAAGATTATTTAAACAAACTGGCTGAATTTATAAGTTTCAAAAGTATTTCCACTAACCCCAAGTATTACGGGGAGATGGAAAAAACTGTTGAATGGATTAAAAATATACTTTCCGATGGTGGATTTGATGCTCAAATATGGACAGCGGAGGATGCCAATCCGGTTGTTTTTGCATCTTACGTAAAAGACGTAAATCTTCCCACAATGCTTATTTACGGGCATTACGATGTTCAACCGGCTTCTGTCAAAGATGGTTGGGAGTCCGAACCATTTGCCTTGCGCATTGGAGAAAAGAAGCTTTACGGCAGAGGAGTGGTTGACAATAAAGGACAAATACTAATGCACATATTGACGGCGGTAGAAGCAGTTAAAGCCGGAAAACTTAAATACAATGTTAAGTTCTTGGTGGAAGGCAACGAGGAATCAGGCAGCGGCGAACTTTACGGAATAATAAAAAATAAACAGAAAGAAATGGAATGCGACATTGTTTTGATATCAGATGGCGAGCTTACCAACGGCAAACCAACAATAGAGGTTTCTCTGCGTGGTGGTTTTAACGTAACACTCAAATACAAAACCGGCAAAACAAATTTGCATTCGGGAATTTTTGGAGGAGCAATTCCAAATGCCGGCACCGAGATGTCTAAATTTCTTTCCAAGCTTTTCAATGACGACAACTCAATTTCTTATCCGGACTTTTATAATGACGTGGATTCGATATTGCCCGAGGATTTGGAAAATAACATATGTTTGGAAAAAGAATCAGAAAATATTGCCGCACTTGCCGGCGTTAAACGTTTGCTGGGAGAAAAAAATGTAGATTTCTTTACGCTCACCGGCAACAAACCTACAATTCAGATAACAGGCATTAATACGGGCTATATTGGCCAGGGTTATGCCAACATTGTTCCCGCAGAAGCCGAAACCAGACTTAACTTTAGAATTGTCACCTCGCAAAAGCCGGAGGATGTTTATGAAGGTTTCAAAAAATATGTAAAAGAAAATACCCCAGATTATGTTGAATATTCGTTATCTGCTGGAGGATTTCACGAACCAATAAAAGTTGATTCTAATAATAAATTTTATGAAGAAGCCAAAATTGTATTGGAAAAGGTTTACGGACAAAAAATAAACAAAAAATTTGTCGGAGGAGCCATACCTGTGGTTGCAGATTTTAAAAACGCCTTTAATATCGATACGCTTTTGATTCCTCTTTGCAACGAAGACTGCAATATGCACGGAATTGACGAAAATTTTGACATTGAATTGATACACAAAGGATTGGAGTTTAGCCGCGAAATGTTAACTGAGTAATTTTTACCTGTTGACAGATAGCTGGTGTGTTTTTTAGAATTTAGACTTGAAATGAATACGGCTTGGTACATGCTCGTCTGTTTTACCCTTATTAAGGGCTTATATAACGTGGCGAGAGAAGTTCAAAGCTAGTAAAAACAAAAAAAATAGAAAAAGACAACCTCTCGCAAGAGAGGTTTTTTTATGCCGAAGGCGGAAACTACCGAAGATTTATGTCGAGGTAGATTCTGTTTAACCTATGACAATCGAAAACAAAAACCAAGAACTGGAACTAAAAGTTAACCGCAGATTGGACGCGGCAGAGGTTTACGTGGAGTTAGGGTTGGCTAAATCAGAAAAAGAAGTTTTGGAAGCTACCAATGTTTTTTCCTGGAAAGATGTTGGTGAAAGTAAAATACCTTTTGAACATTTCTATAGCTGGATAACAAACCACCGTGACTATGTGTTCGCGCCTCGAACCGGGCATATTGGTGGAAGTTGGGAAGCAATTGCTCAAGGTGGCGGCGGGAGTGTAGCTTTCAATAGAGGTGTAACGGAGTTGGGGCTTGGATACCCACTGTTGTTTGACACAAACATGACCCCTGGTGGAGGATTGGGTGATAATTTGTATTACCCAGGAACCATTTTGGAAAAAGGGCAAGTTGTGGATTTACCCAAGTATGTTCTTAGACACGGCAGATTCCACGCGGTGCAGGGCGAGGCATTGTATTCACCCTTTGTTGTTGCAAATACAAAAGACGGATTAATGGCAATCAACCACATACACAGGCTCCGTTTGCGGAATTTGCAAAACGCAGTTTATTCCTCAGATGTTTTGTATGAAAACTGGGATCATCTTGAATCGAATATCAGAAACGTGATCCAAAGAGTTTTATTGGATAGCGACCCGTTTCAAAGAAAAAAAACTTTGTCCAAAGTATTTGACCGCTGGGTAAATATTGATGGAGTTGTGAGCAAAAGTAACTTTTCTGTTGGTGACAATGGAGTGACAGAAAATGGGAAGTATTATTCATGGGACGACTTATTGGCAAGGTTGAAAATTAATTTATATATTGCTTCACATCCGGAAAAATTTGTGGAAATAGCACGGAGTTTACCGGAAAAGATGCCGTTAATGGGTAAAGAATTTTTGATGCTCACCTTTGCATTATTGGATACGGATTTTACTCAAGGAGTAAAATCGCAGGGTAAAATAAATCCTCATTTTCACTGGGGAGGTCTTCAGATGGCTGGAGTTGGGCGCGACCGGGGCTATTTTCAAAGCGCCGTGTCAGACCTTAAACTTTTGATGGCACTTATCACCAAAGGAAGCAAAGAAGCTGTATTACCTATAGCCTATACTCTGATGCCTGCTGGTATTTTTCAGCTTCTTCCTCACAAAAACCAAAAAGCCGAAGTATCTGCGGTTAATAGTTTTTTGGAACAAATATCTAAGGAGCCGCAGGATAAACCCTCTAAAAATAAAAGTTTGGATTATGTAGGTCGTGTTGCTGAAGACTTTGTGTCGCGTGGTTTACACAAGGATTTGTCAGCTGCATTTTTGTCACGGTTTACACAAAACTCGCATCCCATGGAAAACATTCCGGATGATCCAGCTCTTGTGTTACCCGAAACATTTTACAAATTGAATCTTTCCCAGCTTTCAATAGCCACGGGTGTATTCAAGTCAAAAATATCCGAAATATTATGAAAATAGTCGATTTGCACACAGATTTTATTTTAGGGGAGGCAAAACTTGACACGCTATTTGGTGTAAACACTTCTTCGCAAATAAATGCGTCTCTTTTGGAAAAGACAGAAGTCTCTACAATTTTGGCAGGGTTTTCTTACGATGACGAATTGGGAAAAACCGAACTCATGTTTCTGGAAACAGAAAAGTTCATAAGGAGCTCAAAAAGTGTTTTTAAGGTTTTTCCTCACCTTGAGGGTGCACAAATTTTGGCCAATGACCCTTCACTTTTTGAAAAATATGTTGAGCGTGGACTTAAATCAATTGGCCTTGCACATACCCACGATAACGGACTGTGTGGAAGTTCTTCCGGCATTTCGCAGGAAGGTCTATCCACAAAAGGAAAAAATCTTGTTAAAAAATCTCTTCGAAGGGGACTTTTGGTTGACATGGCACACATGAGTAAAAAGTCTGTTATGGATACATTGAAAATTTTAGATAAACCCCCTGTTGTTTCTCATACTGCAAGCTTTTCTGTTGAAGGTAATCCCAGAAATACAACTGATGAGCAGATAAGAACCATTTCCAAACTGGGCGGTGTTATTGGAATATTTTTCTCAGGAAAATATATAAATTCCAAATCTCCACCCACCATCCAAGATGTTGCCAACCACATGGACCACCTGGTCCAAACTGGCGGCATTGAAGTTGCCGCAATCGGAAGCGACTTTGGAGGAATTACAACAGGAACCCCAAAAGGCTTGGAGAATGTAACAAAACTGGAAGATTTATTGAATATTTTAATAAACAGGGGTTACAAAAACGCCGACCTGGAGAAAATTGCATACAAAAACGCCGAAAGGGTTTTATCACAATACTTAAATGTTAAAAACTAACTTTTTATCAAATGGGCAAAGGCTAATACCGGGAATTTACGGAGGAATGGGACCGCTAAGTCATATTCAATTCGAAAATCACCTTATTTCTATTTGCAAGGAGTTGGGGGTCACCGGCGATCAAAACACCCCTATATGGTTCACTGTCAGTGGATCCTCAACTCCTGACCGGACAAAAAGTATCACAGGCGATGGGAAAAATCCCTTGCGCCATATGATTTATTTTTCTAAGGTTCTTGAGTCTATGGGTGCCGACTTTGTAGTAGCAACTTGCAACACGGCTCACTACTATATGCCTCATGTTGCACGGAAACTGTCTGTGCCGTTTGTTTCAATTATCGACCAAACAGTTAGAGAGGTTGCCCTTAAGTATCACGGCGTCAAAAAAGTGGGAATTCTAGCGACCACAGGAACATTGAAAACAAAGTTGTATCAGAAAGCCTTAACGAAATTTGGTATTGAGGTCATCTGTTTCCAAAACGATTCAAAAGACCAAAAAAAGGTAATGGAAGCAATTTACTCAAAAAGGTTTGGAGTAAAAGAAACGGGAGAAAATGTCAGTCCCGTGGCCCGCAAAATACTATTGGAAAGTGCCGATAAATTGACAAAAAGAGGATCAGAGTTAATTATCGCAGGGTGTACTGAGATTTCTTTGGCTCTTGACGGAAACAAAGACTTTTTGATGGTAGATCCGCTCAAAGCCCTAGCCCGAAAAGTTGTTGCTCTAAGCTTGGGTTACGAAGTTTTGAATGCAGAAGAATCTTTTTCCAGATTTGCCTTCCACCCACCCGACTAGCCTTCCGATTCCCTTTGGTGACCACAATTGCTATAATTGCATGTCCTGTTCCCAACCAAAACTTTAAAAAAGTTTTGAGAGGAGAAACGATGGAGCGAATGGGTTTAAGCGTAAGCGGTAAACTCAAAAGCGAAATCCGTTTGGACGAATGGACGCTTTTGCCGAAAGGCACAAGTACGACGAGCCCATGTGGGCGAGTCGCAAAGTCCGCGAAGCGGACGCTTAGCTCAGTTGGCTAGAGCGCTTTCTTGACGTGAAAGAGGTCAGGGGTTCGAGTCCCTTAGCGTCCACAAGAGTTACCAGTGCCTATTGTCTTAACATAAGTCCTGCCGCAACAAATCCTGCAGCAAAACCAATGTAAAGGCATCTGAATGCAATTTCGGCTTTGTCTAAGTCATCTAGGGGTTGCAACATCTTCTTTATAGAAAATATAAGCAGAATGATTAGTGGTAGTGCTGTTAGTAGCCCGATTACGCTGATAATCCCCAAATCAAAGAAATCTTCTGGCACAAATTGATTATACAGCACCTGCGATTTTGTTTTTGATTCTTCGAATTCTAGATTTTGTAGGTCTTTGTAGTATATTTAAACAAATGATGAAATTTGTAGAATTTCCAACATCTGACGGACTAACACTTCCGGGACTTTTGTTTGAAGCAGGAAAAAAAGATAAAGTCGTAATCTATTTGCATGGTAACGGGTCTTCGTCTGTTTTTTACGATGTTGCCGAAGGAATGGACTTGCCAAATGCACTTGCGGAAAAAGGAATCTCTCTTCTCAAGTTCAATAACCGTGGCGCTCACATCATCAAAAAGTTAGATGTCAAAAAAGATAACGCAACTGAACGTTTGCGTTTCGGTTGTGCATATGAGGTGATCAAAGAATGTGTAGAAGATATCGAAGGAGCTATAGAGTTTCTGAAAAAAGAAGGCTACAAAGAATTCTATCTTCAAGGCAACTCAACAGGCGCCAATAAGATCTGTGTATATAATCATTACAAACCAAAAAACGAAATATCCAAATATATTTTGGTTTCCGGCGGAGACGACACGGGAATTTATTATCAAATTTTGGGCTCGGAAAAGTTCCACAAGCTTCTTAAAGAGTCGGAAGGACTTGTTATACGCGGGCACGGCGACGATTTGGTAAAAGAATTATTGCCTGACGAGATTTTTGCCTACAAAGGTTTTTGGGACATTGCAAACCCCGATGGAGATTACAACTGCTTTCCATTTTTGGAAGAATCAGAAGGAGTTAAACTTTCCACTAAGCCATTGTTTGGATATTTTTCCGAAATTAAAAAAGATTCTTTGATTATTTATGGAGAATTGGACGAGTTTGCACTTGGTTCCGGAGAAAAGGCTATAGAAATTCTAAAAAAATATAACCCTGATCTTGATTATAAAACCGTACAGGGTGCTGACCATAGGTTTAGCGGAAAAAGAAACGACTTGGCAAAAGTTATAGCAGATTGGTTGTGAATATAATGATTAAAGCGATTACCTTTGATTTGGACGGAGTTTACTTCATAAACGGGAAGGCTAATTTTATTGCCAACTTAGTGAACCTTGGTGTGGATGAATCGGAAGCCAAAAGGGTTTTTCTTCAGAGCGACCAAATGAACAAACTCTACAAAACCGGACAGCTGGAAGATGAGGAATTTTGGACTTGGGCATCCTCTGAGTGGAACATTGGCAGAAGTTGGCAGGAATTAATTGACCTTCTTATTTCTGGTTACGAGGTTGACTCCAATGTTCGTGATATTGTAAAGAAGGTTAGAGCAAATGGTTACAAGACTTTAATTTGTTCCAACAATTTCCCCGCAAGGATTGAGGGGTTGGATAAAAGGTTTGGTTTTTTGAGTGACTTTGACGGCAAAGCACTTTCTTATGAAGTTGGGTTTGCTAAACCAGACACCAAAATTTTCCAGGAGCTAATCAATGTTTCAGGGGTGGAAGCATCAGAAATTATCTTTTCAGATGATAATGTTGAAAATATCACAGGTGCCAAGAGTTTAGGAATCGAAACTTTTCTGTTTGCAGGGTTTGAGAACTTCCTTACTACACTAAAATCAAAAGGTGTTAATGTTTGAAAATTACTGGTTTTCTTCTGGAATATTAATTGGCTTATAGATTATTTGTGTATAGACAATGTACCCCTCGCGCTCCGATGAATATACGGGGAAAATTGCAACTGTCGGAATTTCGTTTTCCAGTCTGGGATGATTTTCCATCCAATTATCCCTGAGGTCTGTGTACTTTGCGATTGCTTCGGGTGGAGCGGGAACAATGTTTCCGTCGTTATCCCAAACTGGGGAGGCAAAGAAAAACTCATCAAGGTTTTCATGCCTTATTCTCTCCATTGGTCTAAATTGTATCATTTTTTAATATTCAAAAATCATATGAAGTACAACTACTTGTATTACAAGTAGTTTTTGTTATAAAGGAGATGTGGAAAGAATAAAAGAAAAGTTTTGGGCACCTGAATTTAACGACACCATCAGAGAGCTGGATTTTATTAAACGTGAAGTTTTGGAAATTGGTACAGAAAAATTGACCGAACTTGTTAACACCGCCGTAGCATATAGAGAGAACTCCTATTCTCCATATTCACATTACAAAGTAGGGGCTGCGATTTTGACAGACCGTGGGGACATTTATGGCGGTTCAAACTCCGAATTCGTATCTTATTCACCTACTAATCACGCAGAGGGTACGGCAATTTCCATGGCCAACAACGAAGGTGAAGGCAACAGGAACCGCAAATTTTTAAAAGCTGTGGCAGTTGTTCACGATGGTGACAGTGGACCCTGCGGGGAGTGTTTGCAAAGGATGGTTGAACACGCAGACAATTGTATTGTTGTGGTTGCTGACACAAATGGAGAAGTGCGTAAAGTCACATCATTAAAAGCACTTTTGCCATATAACTTCAATCCTTCTCATTTGGGTATATAACTTGATTGAATTATCATCCTATGATATACTATAAGATATATGGAACAATTAAAGGTTCCGTAACCCAACCTTCTCGTCTACACATATAAATTCGGTGTTACCGAATCTTTCCTTGGCCCTCATTTTGCAACAGACTCTAATCAAAAATACCGATTTTTTGACTTTGAAGTACCGCTGGGAATATTGGATTTTGCAAAAACTATTGAAGGATACGGCGGAAGACTTTTGTTGGTTGGAGGTGCTGTTAGAGACGCTATTATAAGTCATAACAAAGGTGAAAAAGTCAATTCAAAAGACTTTGATTTGGAAATTTACGGACTTGGCTCCGAAATGGTTGAAAAACTTGTTGCAGAAATGACGGGAATGGAGTCCGTAGACACCAAAGGCAAATCTTTTGAGGTTTTAAAAATAACACTTCCTGGAACCGACATTGAAGTTGATATAAGCATTCCCAGGCGTGATTCCAAAGTGGACAACGGCCCAAGAAGAAGCAGTATCAAAGTTCACGGCGACCCTTCAATGAACGTTCGGGAGGCTGCAAAAAGAAGAGACTTTGTAATTAACTCCATGGCTTTTGATCCATTGGAAGATATTTTGTACGACCCTTATCTTGGTGTATTTGATATAGAAAATAAAACAATACAAGTAACAGACAAAAAACTTTTTCAGGATGACCCACTCAGAGTTTACAGGCTAATACAGTTTGCGGCGCGCTTTGAATACTCTGTTGACAACGAAACCTTACAACTATGCACAGAGATGGTCACAAACGGAGATCTGGATTTTTTGTCGCGCGAGCGAGTACAAGAAGAATTTGAGAAACTTCTTTTAAAAGCCAGAAGGCCTTCGGTTGGATTTGAGTTAGCCCGAAGAATCGGATTAACAGAAAAATACTGGCCAGAACTTAATGCCTTGATTGGTGTCCCTCAAGAACCAAACTGGCATCCGGAAGGAGATGTGTGGACTCATACTATGCAGGTGGTGGATGCGGCTGCAGAGATTGCTGAAAGAGAACATCTCAACAAAGAAGATAAACTGATATTAATTATTTCAGCCTTGTGCCACGACTTCGGAAAACCAGGTACTACCGAGTACATAGAAGGTGCTATAAGGTCACGCGGACACGAACAGGCGGGCGTCGAGCCTTCGAGAACATTTGTCGAACGTGTATTTTCTGATAAAAAAGCTAGAAGCATAAGTGACTTAACCAAGAAAATCCTACCGCTTGTTGCAGAGCATCTTAAACCTAAAGAATTTTGGCAAAACGAGATAAAGCGGAACATCGATCAACGCCGAGCAATAGTTCATTTGTCAAATAAGCTTCAAAACGGTGACAAAAAGAGTTATCCGGACGGGGGAAACACCAACATTTATATGATTTCGTTATTGGCAGAAGCAGACCAACGAGGAAGGAACCCTGCGGGTTATCATTTCAAAAGGGAAGACGTTGAGGACTTGAACGCATGGCAGACTTGGCTCTTAGAAAAATCTAAACATTTAAAAGTTGATCAAAAATCTCCTGAAAAAATTTTAATGGGCCAGCCCTTGATGGATAGGTTGGGTACAAAACAAGGCGGGGTTTGGGTTGGTGTAGTTTTGCAATCGGTTTATTTTGACCAATTAGATGGTTTGGTTACCACAAAAGAACAGGCATTGGCCCGCGCTCTTGATTTCTTCCATTCATATACACAGATGCTTTTTCTCTCAAAAGGTAAAGATATAAATTTGCATTCTGAAGACTGGAAGGAAATTCAAAAACTAGGAGACCCAAGAACAGCGCTAGTAAATTAACCAAAAAACTATGGCTAAAACAATTCTGTATATTCCAAATGCCGTAAAGTCATGTTTTCTTACATAACCAACTAAAAACTTAACTGCAAGTATCGCAAAAATAAACGAAAGTGTTGTTCCTCCCAAAAGCGTCAGAGTCCAGCCTTGTGTTATAAGTTCTTTTGATTTCCAAAGATCAAGTGCAGTGGCCGCAAACATGGTGGGAATTGCCAGCAAAAAAGAAAATTCGGTTGCGGCGCTCCGATTCAAACCAGATAAAAGTCCGCCCATAATTGTCGCGGCAGCCCGGGAAACTCCAGGAACTATTGAAAGCGATTGAAAGGTGCCTATCATAAGGGCTTGTTTGTATGTTATGTCTACAGAATCTTTTACTTCCCGCTGAGATTTTTTTAGAAACCATTCAATCCCAATGAGTGCCATTCCGCCAAAAAACAAAGCATTCAGTGTTATGGCCGAATTACCCAAAAGCGAAGATTTTATCAAAGGGTATAGCGTAAATCCGACTACTGCTGTTGGTACAAAAGCTATGCAAATTTTTTTGATAAGCGAAAAGTTTGTAACTATTTTTCTAAAGTATAAAACTAAAATTGCCAATATTGCACCAAGCTGGATAACTATTTGAAAAGTTTTCAGAAGATCGGTTTGTGGAATACCCACGAGCTTGCTGGCAAGCACCAGGTGTCCGGTAGAAGAAATTGGTAAAAACTCAGTTATGCCTTCAACTGCCGCCAATACTGCAACATGCAAAGGGTTCATAAGATCAGTATATACATGATATAATTCACAGGCAATTATTTTGCTCCCTCAGCTACCAAAATTCTGAAAGAATTTTGAGAGGAGCAATCGACGAAGCGTTGCGATCCAAAAACTGAATAGTTTTTGTGAGCGGCATAGCTCGTCGCTTTGCGACGAGGGCTCGTCGTTCAATGGTAAGCTGCAGCATCTTGCTTCTCGCAATTTGCTCAAAGTAGGCAAGCTTGCCATTTCACTAGCCCTCTCGAAGACTCGAGGGCTCGTCGTTCAATGGTAGGACACATGGCTGGCAGTCATGGAACGGGGGTTCGATTCCCCCTGAGTCCACTCAAGACCCTTTTAATAAAAAACAATATAGGGTATAATTTTAATATGTCATTGGAGCGTATGGCAGACTTTTTGGTTACAAAACTTACAAAAGGTTGCTATGGCGTTCAGGAAAGTGCCGAATTTAGGGAAGAAATTGCCAAAATCACTTCGGAAAAAAGAGATTTGGCAACAAGGTTTTACGACGCTGGTACACAGGTAATAATAGACGATGAAAACCATCGTCTTTTGACCAAATATCAGTTTGTTCGCAAAAAATAGTATCTTTTTTAAAAGGCCACGGCTAATAGGTGGCTTTTTTGATGGCCGTTAGTTATTAAAAATATGATCAATTTAAGAAACATTGCAATTATTGCCCACGTAGACCATGGAAAGACTACATTGGTGGATGCGCTTTTGCGCCAATCACATACGGAAATGAAAAAGGAAGTGGCTGAGCAAGAAGCCATTATGGACTCCAACGAGTTGGAAAGGGAGCGCGGAATCACGATCTTCAGCAAAAACGCTTCAGTTAATTACAAAGGAACCAAAATTAACATTATCGATACACCGGGTCATGCAGACTTTGGGGGTGAGGTGGAACGAGTTCTTTCGATGGCTGATGGAGCACTGCTTTTGGTTGATGCTAAAGAAGGGCCAATGCCTCAAACCAGGTTTGTTCTTAAACATGCACTCAAGCTGGGACTTAAGATTGTTGTTGTTGTAAACAAAATTGATAAAACCGGTGCCAGGCCAGATTGGGTCCAGGGAAAGACTTTTGATTTGTTTGTTGAACTGGGCGCGAGCGAGGAAACAGCATTTTTTCCAACCGTTTATGCCTCCGGCCGTGACGGAAAAGCCGGTTTGGAACCTGACCTTTCCACGATGTCAGATATCACACCTCTTTTTGAAGCAATAATGGAGCACATTCCGGAGCCCAAGGCCTACCCCGATCAACCACTGCAAATGCTAGTAAGCAATATAGGCAAAGACAACTACAAAGGTCGCATTTCTATAGGCAAGATCCACGCCGGGAAAATTGTAAATGGACAAGAGATAGCACATATCAACCGAGATGGAGTCATCAAAAAATGCAAAGTGACATCTCTTTCTACTTTCAAAGGTTTGGGTAAAATCGAAGAACAGGAAGCACTTGCCGGGGATTTGGTTGCTGTAACCGGAGTTTTGGATGTTAATATCGGCGAAACAATAGCAGATCCGTTAACCCCGGTTGCCTTGCCGCTTATTAATATCGAGGAGCCTACAGTAAAAATGATATTCATGGTCAACAATTCTCCTTTTGGTGGTCATGAAGGTGAATTCAAAACCTCCAGCCAAATAAGAGAAAGGCTTTACAAAGAACTGGAAACAGATGTTGCTTTGAAAGTAGCTGACAACAATGACGGGACTTGGACCGTAAAGGGAAGAGGAGAACTTCATTTGGCAATTCTAATTGAGCGTATGAGAAGAGAGGGTTATGAATTTCAGGTAAGTAGACCACACGTTATCAATAAAATTGTAGATGGCGTGAACATGACACCATTTGAAAAAGTTTATGTAGAAGTGCCTGAAGCATATTCTGGGGTTGTTATTCAAAAAATGGGAGTTAGGCACGCCAAGATGGACAACATGGAAACACGTGAGGGGATTGTTTACCTGGAATTTACTGTTGCCACAAAGGAACTTATCGGATTCAGAAGTGAATTTATAACAGACACAAAAGGGCTTGGAATAATGAATTCCGCATTTTATGAGTTTCAAAAAGATGACGGATTTCAAAGAGAAAGAGACCGTGGAAGTCTTATTGCTTTTGAGTCTGGTGAAACCAGACTTTATGGAATGACACAAGTCCAGGATCAGGGTGAGTTTTTTGTAGGCCCTGCAACCAAGGTATATAAAGGGCAGGTGGTTGGTCAAAACGCAAGATCTGGAGACCTTAGAGTCAATGTGTGCAAAGAGAAAAAGCTTAGCAACATGAGAAGTAAAGGAGATGGAACAATGGAACATTTCAATACTCCAAGAACAATGGGTTTAGAAGATGCATTGGAATACATTGACGACACAGAACTTGTAGAGGTTACACCAAAGTCGATCCGCATAAGGAAAATGATTTTGGACGAAGTCGAAGCAAGAAAAGCAGCCAAGATGGGAAAAAAGGCTTAAATTTGACTTCCATAACCCCGAGAATATAATTCTTCTGCAGTTGGAACTTTACATTTAACAATTTAAGGAGCCATTTAATGATTTTTGTACTCGTAACCACCAAAAGTGATGCAGAGCTTGCAAAATTGGCACCCATTGTCGCCAGAAACATTTCTGAAGGCGGGCATGACTGGGATGGCGGCACGTGTTTTGTCAGATCTGATGCAGTTCCGGTTGTCATTGAAGACCAAAACATGCTCTTTGTCCAAAAAACAATGATCTTTATTTTTGGACTGGAAATGGAACATCAGGGCAAACGCCTGGAACTGGCAAGCAAGATCACCCAAGAAACAGGTTGCAAAACCTCAATTTTGAGTTGACCGGCAGGGTATGCAATTTGAAAAAGTTGCATACCCTTTTTTTGTTGACTTTGAACGTGTGTGGATGTAAATTATATTCATTGGTTTAGACGTTAATATTCGGACTCACCAACCGGAAAGTTGAGACCAATAAAAAAAGAAGTAATTGAAGTGGGACCACGCTTCGACAAGCTCAGCCTAGGCTGACTTCATGAATCGTCTTCAAAAAGGTTGTATTTTTATGAGCAACAATGTAATACAGGAACCCGTTAAAAACGATGTTTTTGAGGGTGAAAAAGATTGGGATCACAAGAAACTAGGACGCGAACTTGATTTGTTTACGTTCTCTGACACTGTGGGTAAAGGTCTGCCGCTTTGGACCGCTAAAGGCGCCGCAATCAGGCGCGAGGTGGAGAGATTTATTGTTGATGAAGAAGTAAAGTGTGGCTATTCACATGTTTATACTCCCGATATTGCAAAACTCGATCTTTATAAGAAATCTGGTCACTACCCCTATTACAAAGATTCAATGTATTCTCCTATTCAAATTGAGGATGAAGAATTTATGCTCCGTCCCATGACATGTCCGCATCATTTTGAACTCTACCTGGATAAACCCAGAAGTTACAGAGACTTGCCGATTAGGTTCGCAGAGCTTGCAAAACTTTACAGATTTGAAAAATCAGGTGAACTTATGGGGCTCCAAAGAGTCAGAAGCTTCTGTTTGGCTGATGCACATATAATTTGCAAAAAGGACCAGGCTGAGGCTGAAATTAATTCTGTTTTGGACCTTATAGAAAAAGTTGCCGGTGTTTTGGGTTTAATCAAGGATACAGACTACCACTTCCGGTTGTCCCTGGGAGACAGAAGCGACGACAAAAAATATTTTAAAGACGACGCGGCATGGGATCACGCAGAAGAGATTCTTCGCAAAGTTTTGACAGGCAGGAAGTCCAAATTTGTAGAAGCTCAAGGGGAGGCGGCCTTCTATGGCCCCAAAATTGACATCCAGATGGTCAACGCCAATGGCAAAGAAGATACTGCATTTACGGTTCAGTACGACTTCGTAATGCCCAAAAGGTTCAAGTTAGAGTATGTAAACGAAAAAGGTGAAATGGAGGAGGCTGTGGTTGTCCACCGTTCATCAATTGGGGCAATAGAAAGACTTATTGCATTTTTAATCGAGAAATATAAGGGAAACTTTCCCTTGTGGCTTTCTCCCGTTCAAGTAAAAATTTTGCCTATTTCCGAAAAACAAAACAGCTTTTGTGAAAGTCTTTTTCTGCAATTTAGAGAAGCAGGTATCAGAGTCGAGCTTGATAACAGAAATGAACGGCTGAGTGCCAAAATCCGCGATTCACAACTTGAAAAAGCAAGTTTTATGCTTGTTGTGGGGGACAAAGAGGTTGCAGGCGACTCTGTGAGCGTCAGAAGGCGCGACGGAGAGGACCTTGGGGTAATGAAAATCTCCGAATTTACCGATTTAGCTTTGAGTGAAATCAAATCCAGAAAGTAAGGGAGCCTTTCACTCTTGCGATTTAGGCTACTTTTAGATACAATTCCAGATTAGAAAGATAGTAACTTTGGGAAAAACAAATTCTTTTTGGCGAACAGATTATCAAATCCGTGCCCAATCTTTAAGGGTAATCGGTTCAGACGGAAAGCTCCTTGGTGAGCTTAGGCGTGACGAGGCAATCAAAAAAGCCAAAGAGGAAGGGCTTACCCTTGTGGAGATAGCACCAAACGCAGCTCCCCCTGTTGCTAAAATAGTTGATTTTGGCAAGTTCAAGTATCAAGAGGAGAAGAAGCAGAGGAAAGTTGCCAAAGGGGCCAAAGGTGGTGAGGTGAAGGAAATAAGATTTAGTCCTTTTATAGCCGAAAACGACTTTAATACCAGACTCGAAAGAATAAAAGAGTTTTTTGAAGAAAAGAACAAAGTTCGTGTGGTTGTAGTGTTTACAGGACCTCAAATGAGGGTAAAGCACACAGGCTATGCGGTTCTTAACAAAATTAAAGCTGAATTCGGAGACGGAATAGCAACCGACATGGAACCCAAGTTTTTGGGAAAACACCTGGTTACAGTTATTTCCGCTGTAGGAAAAGGTAAAAAACAGAAAGAAAACTTAGAAAATGAAAACAAAAATCAAATCCAGGAAACTCCTGGTCAACAGACTTAAAATTACCAAAAACGGCAAAATTCTAAGACGCCACAGTTTTAGGCGTCATTTGAAGAGTGCCAAGTCGGCAAAGAGATTAAAAAACCTTAAAAGGGTTACGGAGCTTAAGGGCTTCTATGCCAAAAAGGTGAGAAAAACTATTAGAAAAAGGGTCAGTCACGGAGGAAGAACCAAATAAACTATGAGAATTAAATCTGTATCAGCTAGAAGACATAGGAAATTTTTGGCGCGTGCCAAAGGTTTTAGGCAGGCAAGAAGCCGTAGAATCCAAACCGCAAAAGAAGCAATAGTTCACGCAGGTGCCTATGCTTATCATGGTCGAAAACTCAAGAAAAGAGACCTTAGAAGTCTTTGGATTGTCAGGCTTAACGCAGCTGTAAGACAAGAAGGTGTTTCATACTCCAAGTTTGTTGCCGCACTCAAAAGAGCCAATATTCAAATCGATCGAAAAATTCTTTCGGATATTATAGTTAAAGATCTTCCTACCTTTAAAGAAATAATGAAAAGTGCAGGCTTTACCAACCAAAAGTAAGGGGGGTAAACTGATAATCTTATTAGGCCTCCTAAAAGGGAGGCTTTTTTAGTTTTGTAACATTTTTTTTACAAAAAGATGACGTACAAGCGCTATAGAATGCTTGTATAATTACTATATATGAACGAGGAAATAATCAGTCTCAAAAATCAAGCGATTGCACAGATTATGTCAGCAGGTTCATCTGAAGAGCTGGAAAATATACGTATAAATCTTCTGGGTAAAAACGGTAAGCTTACCTTGCTTATTAAAAACATTAAAAATGCTACTCCTGAAACAAGAAAACAAATAGGTTTAACTATTAATGATGTTAAAAATACGATAGAGAGTCTTTTAAAATCCCAAAATAACAGTCTTAGGCAAAACGCACGTGTTTGGTTTGATCCCACCATCCCGGGTGTCAAACCCAAAATTGGACATATTCATCTGGTTACCCAGGCAATCAGAGAAATTTCTTCGGTATTTTCCAGAATCGGTTTTGAACGTTTAAGGTACCCGGAAGCTGACTGGGATTATTTTGCTTTTGAGGCACTAAATATGCCCAAAACACATCCCGCAAGAGATGAGTGGGAAACATT
Organism: uncultured Gammaproteobacteria bacterium; assembly: GCA_964599625.1. Lineage (GTDB taxonomy): Bacteria > Patescibacteriota > Microgenomatia > UBA8517 > UBA8517 > CAZRGC01. The sequence continues at coordinate 178,261 of CAZRGC010000004.1, read as the reverse complement.
TTTTGTAGATGCACCAGAAAGTAGTGAGTATGGAAAAATGGTCCTGACACCTCATACATCAAACGGACAGGTAAGGGAAATGCTTAGAGTAAAAAATGCCCTGCCTGCCGGCAGGCAGGCTCCCATCAGGATGATCAACATTGCAAAATGCTATAGAAGGCAATCTGACGTGTCTCACTCGCAAATGTTTCATCAGTTTGAAGGACTTGTGGTAGACGAAGATATTTCAATCGTTAATCTGAAAGGCACTTTGGACTATTTTGCCAGGACTTTTTTTGGTCCAGAAAGAAAAACCAGGCTAAGACCATATCACTTTCAGTTTACAGAACCGTCTTTTGAGGTAGACATTACTTGTGGAATTTGTGATGGTAAGGGTTGCAAGGTTTGCAAAGCAGGTTGGTTAGAAATGGGGGGAGCCGGAATGGTGCATCCCAACGTATTGAAAGCGGGAGGAATTGATACCAAAAAGTACTCCGGATTTGCATTTGGCTGGGGAGTGGAGCGCGTTCTTATGATGCGTTCGGGTATTTCCATTCCCGATCTTAGACTTTTGTATAGTCCCGATCTTAGATTTTTGACACAGTTTTAAATAAAAATATGGATTTAAAAATACTGGACAGTTGGTTGCGCGATTATCTGGATTCCAAGGTTTCACCACAGAAACTTGGTGAATATTTGTCTTTGTGTGGGCCATCGGTTGAAAGAGTGGAAAAATATGGCAACGATTGGTTGTACGATATTGAAGTCACCACCAATAGAATTGACACGGCTTCTGTGTATGGAATTGCCCGTGAAGCGGCTGCGATTCTTCCGAGGTTTGGAGTTGGCGCCAAACTAAAAGAAATTTCAACCTCTGATAAAAACTACACTTTCACTAAATCTGTGCCCTATATAAAAGCAGAGGTAGATGGAAAACTTTGCTCAAGATTTACCGCTGTTTTGGTTAAAGAAGTAAAGGTTGGATCTTCACCTGATTTCGTAGTCAGAAGATTGGAATCCGCTGGTGTTAGATCAATAAACAACGTTGTAGATATAAGTAATTACATAATGCTTGACTTAGGACAACCCGTGCACACATTTGACTACGACAAAATTAAAAAATCACAAATGAACCTTCGTGAGAGTAAGAAAGGGGAATCTATAACTACATTAGATGGAAAAACTTTCAAACTTGAAGGTGGTGACATTGTTATAGAAGACGGTGAAGGGAGGCTTATTGATTTGGCAGGTGTTATGGGTGGCAATCTAAGCATGGTTGATGAAAATACCAAAAACGTTTTGCTTTTTGTGCAAACTTATAGCCCTGAGCACATCAGAAAAACTTCGATGTCTTTGGCTCAAAGAACCAACGCCGCTGCCATATTTGAAAAAGGACTGGATACGGAGCTTGTTACGCCAGGAATTCTTAAGGCCATAGAGCTTTTCAAAAGTCTATGCAAAGGTGAGGTCGAATCAAAAATACTTGATCTTTATCCCGCACCGCCCAAAGATAAAAAGGTAAAAGTATCGGACAAGTTTATTACATCAAGGCTGGGAATTGTCATTTCCCAAAAAGAAATATCGTCGTATCTGAACTCTCTTGGCATAAAAAATTCATGGAACGGCGACTCACTTACCGGAATTATTCCCTCGTATAGACAAAAAGATATTTTAGACTCCGAAGATTTGGTGGAAGAAATTGCCAGGATATACGGCTATCACAACCTTCCAAGCAGAATAATGGCAACATCTATACCAGATAGGTCTCCTTCGCAGTTGTTTGATTTTGAAGATCGACTTAAAGATTTTTTGTCAGGTTTTGGTGGCGTGGAAGTTTACTCACTGTCACTTGTTTCGCGGAGCATGGCAGGGGTGAACGCGTTAGCTCTCAAAAATCCGCTTGGCCGTGATACAGAATATTTGAGAACGTCGCTTATGCCTTCACTCAAAAGTGCTGCTTTAGAAAATTCCAAACTTTCAAGCCAATTTCACATATTTGAAATGGCTAATGTTTATCTTCCCAAAAAGAAAGATTTGCCAGCCGAAACAATGATTTTGGGTGGGGTATTTTACGGCTATCAATATAATGATGCAAAAGGTGTAGTCGAAGCACTACTCCAAAAAATTAACATTAACACTGAATTTTTGCCATCTGAGGAGTCTGGTTTTGAATCCGGAAAAATGGCTGAAATAAAACACAACGGACAGCTTATTGGCAAAATCGGGTACCTGGAGAACTCTGAACTGGTATATTATGAGTTTGGGGTCGAAACTTTGTTCACAAGCCACACAAATATAGGAAAATACAAACCTCCATCCAAATTTCCAGCTGCCATAAGAGATATTACGTTTTCGTTCCCTGAAAAAACTTATATCGGAAACGTTCTCGAAGCTTTACTGAATCAAAAGTATGTCGATTCCGCCGAACTTACAGCAGTCTATAACGGTAACCACACGTTCAGAATCTTTTATCTGGACCCAAGCAAAAACCTTACGGATGAAGAAGCCAATAAGATAAATGATCACCTAATTGCTTCAGTTCTAAACAAATTTGGAGGTTCCGTTAATTAGGGTGACGGACTTGGAGATGGGGTAGCGTTCCAGGCAACATTAACTCCAATTGTTATTACTCTGTCCGAGCTTTTTCCGGTCGAGTCGGTTGCAACCGCACGCAAAGTATGAACACCATTTGGCAAACTGGACGAGTCACTTGTGAATTCAAATGGGACACTTGAGAAGCTTCTTACTTTTTTAGAATCTATATATAATTCCGCCTGTACAATATCATTCACTGCATCAACTCTGAATTTTATCGTTGTATTATTGGGCACATTAGAATTTCTGTCGGTTGGACTGACAAACTCCACATTTATAGGATTACTTGCACCACAGTATTCACTTGGAGGATGATATTTGGAATCCGCTTGGCCATTTACCCAGTTAATAATTGCCTCCTGCCATCGATTGGTGCCTCCCGGTGCAGCAGTCGGATCTTCTTCTTTAAATTGCAAAAACTCTTTGCTGTCATAGTTTCCGGCTGCGACATCAGAAGGATTGGCAAGTTTTTGTTCACTTTTGCAAAGTTTAAGCATGACATGTGTTGTATCTTCACCCGGCTCCGTACCTTTTTGAAAATATTCACTCCGCGATGCAAAACCATCATGAGATCTGGCGCCGGATATTGTGTCGACATCGATTTGGACAATATTTCCCGGCGGGTCGAATTTTACCTCAGGTTTTCCCTTTACGGCTTCCAAAAGAATTCTGCGCCAGATGGGGGAAGCACCACTGACACCTGAAGCCACATTCAACATGGGTGAGTTGTCATTGTTGCCAACCCAAACACCCACGACCGCGTTCATGTTTCCCCCAATGGTCCAGTTATCCCGTTTGTCGTTGGTGGTTCCTGTTTTGACCATGACATTGGGTATGTTTAAAAGCGAATTCGGGCCAAACACATCTTTCCTGGCATTATTGTCTGACAAGATGTGGTTGATGATAAATGCTTGTTCTTCCGACAAAACTCTTTTTCCTTTTTGGGGTGTGTTGTCCTCCAAAACTTTACCGTTAACATCCGTTACCTTGAGAATTGCAATAGGGTCAACCCGATAGCCAGTGTTAACAAACGCTGAATATGCATTCGTAAGATCGATAAGTCTAACTTCACCTCCACCAAGAGTTAGTGAGAGACCTACACGTCTAAGTGTCTCGTTGGTTGGGGGTAGTGTAGTAATTCCCATGTCAGTTGCTGTCTGCAGGACATCTTTGATACCAACCATTGCAAGCATTTTGACTGCCGGGACGTTTATAGAATTGGCCAGTGCATATCGCATTTGAACAGGACCCCTATATTTTCCATCGTAATTAACAGGGTTGTAATCGGCGTTATTCGCACCACCGGGAAAACTTGTGGGAACATCCATAAACATAGTTGCAGCCGTGTAGCCCTTTTTAAGACCGGTGACATATGTGAACGGTTTAAATGACGAACCCGGTTGTCTTAGTGAAGTTGTAACGTTTACTTGGCCGTCGTAATCTGCTGCATTAAAATCTTTGGAGCCCACCATTGCAACAATTTCACCGGTGTCTGGGTTCAAAACCACTGCTGCTCCATTGGTTATATGTTGTTTTTCAACCTTGGCTATTTCTTCTGAAACAATACTTTGCGCCGTCTCTTGAAGAGTCAGGTCCAAAGTGGTCTGAACCTTTAGACCACCTTGTTCGACAGATGCCTGGCCGTATCTGTCCTCTAGAATTTTTTGGACGTACTGTACAAAATGCGGTGCCTTAAACCCTGCACCTCTGGTCTGGAAAGTAACACCTTCCAATGAATCTACGGCAGATTTTTCCTGGTCTGCAGTTATATACCCATCTTCTCTCATTCTCCTTAAGACCTCCTTGGTTCTTCCTATGTATGCCTTTGGTTTGCTTGAATAAGGAGAGTAATTAGAAGGACTTTGGGGTAGTCCTGCCAAGATTGCACTTTCAATCAAGTCCAAGTCTTTAACCTCTTTGCCAAAATAAGTCTGTGAGGCAGCGCCAACACCCCAAGCAGTCCCTCCGTAGGGAACTTCGTTAAGATACATTTGTAAAATCTGATCTTTAGAATACTTTTTTTCAATTTCAACTGACAAAACGAATTCTTTTATTTTTCTTACTAAAGTTCTATCACTGGTTAGAAGTGAATTTTTGACCAGTTGTTGGGTGAGAGTGGAACCTCCGGCTGCTCTCCCGCTTTTGAAAATCCTTAAAAAGCCTCTAACAATACCTATTGGGTCAAAACCTGAATGTGAATAAAAGTTCTTATCTTCAATCGCAATTGTAGCTTGTCTTAGGTACAAAGGCATGTCTTGAAGTTTTACAGGAGTTCTGTTTTGGTTTGCATAAACCTCATACAAAATTTGTCCGTTTCTATCGGTTATTTGTGTCGAAAATCCCTGAGTTCTTACTATTTTGTCAGGGGATGGCAGAGCCAGTGAAAGCAAAGGCAGTGCTATAAAAAAAGCTATAACTATCAAGACAACTCCCAAAAAGCCAAACTGGGCAATTTTCACCAAAAGTCTGCTCCTGGATAAGTTTTGTCTGCCGTTAAACACTCGTCTTCTTCTTCTGAGCCTGTCCCTCCACATTACTCTGATTTTAACCAGAGACTCAAAAAAATACAAACAAAAAGAGCGTGGGCTTTTTCAATCGATAAGCACCACGCTCAAGTTTAGTCAGGATAACCCAAAAACATTTTTTCCCGTAAAGCTTCAGTTACCGGCAAGCAATATTTTTGAGCAGCTTCCGAACCACTTACAAGCAAGTCGCGTAGATTGACCTTTTCAAATTTTTTGCGCCTTTCGCGGATAGGGTCCAAAAAGCGGTTTAATGCTTCGGCAAGTCTTTCTTTAACCTCAACATCACCAACTTTTCCAACTTTGTAAAGATCAGACAGTTCCAAAACCTGGTTGCGGTCGTCGTTGAACGCTCTGTGATAGATGAATACTGGATTATTGATCACGTCCCCAGGCATATTGGGTGAAATGCGATTGGGATCTGTATACATCTTCATCACTTTTCGTCTCACTGTCTCGGCGTCGTCCGTAAGGTCGATTGAGTTTCCTTTACTTTTACTCATTTTGTCACCTCCGCCAACTCCGGGAAGCCTGCCAACGTGTCCTACAAGCGGATCACAAGGGAGAACGATGTTTCCGTATTTGTTGTTAATCTTCCTGGCAAGTCTGTTGGCAAATTCCAGATGAGCAACCTGATCTTGTCCTACGGGCACAAGCAATTGATCACCACCCGACGGATTTACAGGTGAAACCATATAAATGTCGGCAGCCTGATCCACAGGGTAGTTGATGAATCCGAGCGAAGGTTGCTTTTGATTGGCTAGTTCGTCTTTGAGTGTCGGATTTCTCAGCACCTCATGGTACTGGGCGATCATTGTAAAAAGTATTGAAAGCTCTGCCCTTGCAGGCACCTGGCTTTGCAAAACAAAATGGACATCAGACCGGAAGGGGTCAAGACCAACACTCAACCAGTCAAGTGTCACATCCCGAATCGATTTTTTGAGAAGCTCAGGCTGATCCGCATGTGTTGTGAGTGCCTGAATGTCTGCAAGTAGAAAAAAGTTTTCGTACTTGTTACTTTCTTGAATTTCCAACCAGCGTTTGAGAGCCCCGGCATAATGTCCTAAGTGCAAACTACCGGTTGTTCTCATTCCGGTTAGAACTCTTTTAGTGGTCATTTTCTAAACCTCCTTTCCGGGTTATGAAATAAAAAACACCACAGGTTATTTGAACGTGCGAAATAACTTTTGGAGTATACACCTTTTTTTTGACATCGATTGAAAATAGGTATATATAGAAATAAGTGGGACGGGAAATTTTTAAAGACGAACATTTTGCCCGTAGCGAACAAAGACCTCTTGGGTATTTGAGTCATTTTGTCGTCGAAGAACTTCCGGGAAGGCTTGCCGAAATAAGAGATAGTGCTTCAGTGGGATCATTAATAATCTTGAGAGATTACCTCGAGGGTTATATGGAAAATTTTGACTACGGAATACTAATAAAAGACGGCAAGCTGAGTCCTGACACACTTTCTTTGGCTAGGCTTGACCTTTTGATGTTGGATAGTGGAATTGCACACTCTTCACGCTTATTACAAAAGTCCGGAATACTTGCTTCACCCATAACTCCCGGGCCAAAGTTCCAGAAAGTTTTGGAGAAAATAGTCACACTTAGCGGCATGCCTGCTCACATTACCTATGAAGATATAGTTCTAAATAACCCTACGCTAGACAAAAGGGTCTTTACCCCCGGCAAGGTGGGTGAGTCAGAGTCCGATTTTTATGAAGGCCACTTGCTTATTGAAAAGGAGATGGAAAAATCTCTTGATCACCTGAAGTTTGTTTTTGACAAATCAAAAACACAGCCAAACTCTGATTTGATTTTTCAACATCTGGCAGAAAGCCAAAAAGGACTGAGATTTCTAGTCGAATACACTGGCAGGATAGGTAGAGATATGCCTGTGTCAGACTTTGTATACTTTAGAGACTACTTGCAAACACACCCCGTCAACGGTTTGTCCGGCCCTAGTGGTCAATTTACAGCAAGGGTGCCACTTGCGGAAGTGCTTTTGGCCGGTGACAAATTGGGCAAAAGTTACCAAGATTATTTCCAAAAATACAGACAATACTTTCCTGTAAGCGGCATGAAGCAGATAGACCATTATCTCAAAAAATCAATCGAAGAGGGTAGCATTGTAACAAAACTAATGGCCAATAAGCCAACAAAAGAGGTAAGGGATGTTTTGGATACAAACTTGAATCTTATTTTGAATTTTAGAGTGGCCCACTTAAGATCTACACAAAAACAACTTTTGAACACAATTAGTGGACCAATCGAAGGCACTAGCGGTGTTAACGATTCTGAATCGTTTTTGAGGAACAGAATCAACAACTTTGGAAATATTATTCAACTGATTTTCACTGATAATTAACTTATTTAGCCGTAAATTTGACATTTTAGAAAAACATTTTTATACTTTTTTACAGTTGAAATGCACTTGAGGTGAGGGAATGGACTCACCGAGCTGACCTGAGAATCATCCGCAAGGAAAGTACCAGGCTCCGGAGGAAACCGTAATATTCAAAACTAATGTCGCACAGGCGGAGTTAGTTTTTAAGGTTAAAAAGGCAACTTTTTAACGAATTAAGGTGGCACAGCGAGAAAACTCGCCCTTATGACCGACATTTGTCGGTTGTGAAGGCGAGTTTTTTTTGAATTATATGAGAAGCGAAAAAGAAACATTTATTATTGGAGGGAGAACGGAAGCCGAAAATTTTGCCGGCGTGACAAAGCAAGTAATTCTTATGCCGGACAGAACACTTGATAACGAAGCAAAAGAATTATTATCACACGAGCTAACCCCAATTACCGGACTTGGGTTTATGAGGGATTTGACAACACGAGAGGGATATCAGAGGCTGTACGAAGACGTATATAACCATGTTGTGCCCTGCGACCGGCTTTCCGTTTTCAGAGATTCGTCAGGAAAAGTTATTGCCTTTATTGCCGCAGGATTCGCAAAACATAGAGAAAATAACGTGTATCACCTTGGTGGAATAATTGTGGACCCCACACTGCACCATAAAAATTTTTCTGTAGCAATATTACAAAGAGAGCTTATGGTTACAAGTACAGACATTATTGCGTTTCACACACAGTCGGTCCTAATGGAAAAGCTGGGGCAGAAAGTATCTCGTTTTGACGCAGACCTAGCCCGAGAGGTGGCGGGGCTAATTGGTACCGGAAATATGCAAGACACCCAGGAAGGTCCAATTGATAAAGAAAGGTATGGCGGCCAAAGTCTTTACGAAGATATTGCCAGATTTGATTCGATAGCTATCAAAAAACCAGACTTTAACTATCTTAAGGGTGATGCAATTATATTTGCAGGATACATTTTTAAATAGCCAAACCTGGCAAGTTTTGACAAGAAAAGGCTTTGTGCTATGATTGGGGAATATGAACACTATTTCGAACTGGCACTATCACTACAACCTCTCAAGCGGGGTTGCCGTTTAGTGGCTAAAGAAACATTAAACCAAGGCAAGCCTCCGCAAGGAGGTTTTTTTGTTTACTTTGACGATGACCCGTCAAAGTTTTAGAATCGCATATAGAATATGAACAAAGATTTATTTGTAAAACAGTTAACAAAATTGATTTCGTTTGAAACAGTTAGCGGAAATGTGCCCGAAAATTCAAAGGCTTTGGACTTTGTGAAATCAATCTTGCACAAAAAAGCACTAGTCAAACGTCTGAAAAATGGAAATGCTGAAATTTTGATAGCAAGCAACACAGATACCACAAAACCTGAACTAGGATATATGGTGCACATGGACGTGGTCGCAGCCAGACCCGACCAGTTTAGAGCTGTATCGAAGGGTGATAAATTGTTTGGCCGAGGTGCAAGTGATATGAAATTTTCCATACCTTTGGGTGTGGCAATATTGAACGATTTGATTGAGTCAAAGTCCAAAAAATCTTTTTCATTAATTATCACCACAGACGAAGAGGTGGGAGGGTTCGATGGAGGAAAGTTCGTCGCCGACAATCTTAAAATTGTTCCCAAATGTTTGATTGTTCCCGACGGAGGGGATAATTTAACTTTTGTAAATAAAGCTAAGGGCGTTTGTCAGCTAATCCTAACTGCCAAAGGGTCTCCTGCACACGCGAGCAGGCCTTGGATGGGAAAAAATGCTCTGGACTCGATTATAAAGATTGGGCATGAACTTCTTAAGATTTACGGCAAAAACAGCCTGAAAGAAAATTGGAATACAACTTTGAATATAGGCCAGGTACAGGGTGGTATCTCGCTAAATCAAGTTTGCCCCGAGGCAGTAATGAAACTGGATTTTCGTTATCCTGAATCTGATAGCATCGAAAAAATTACACAAAAGGTGACTGATATAGCAAAAAAGATTTCAGAAAGAGTTGAGGTGGCCAAAGCCTCTACAGGCCTTCCGACTTTCACCGATGAATCAGACGAAATGGTTAGAACTTTTTTGCAGAGTATGGAAAAAGTCTACAAGAAAAAAATAGTTGTAACACATACATATGGTGCAAGTGATGCTCGGCATTTTGCAAAATACAATATTCCTGTTCTTATGATGAAACCAATGGGTGGAGAGATACATTCGGAAACAGAGTGGATAAGCATTTCTTCATGCCTTAAGTTTTTTGAAGGTTTAAAAGATTTTGTAGAAAACTATTAAATCAACACTTTGACTGGCCATTGTATACAGAATAAAATAGACTGGAGCAAAAACATAATAATAAAGTTATGAATAACATTGATGAAATTCTCACACGAGGTGTATCGCAGATACTCCCAGGTAAAGACGGGCTGGTGGATCTTTTGTCCAAAAGAAAAATAAAACTTTTTCAGGGTTTTGACCCATCCGCACCTTCTTTGCATCTTGGCAACTTTGTGGGCCTTATGAAACTTCGACAGTTCCAAAAACTGGGGCACGAGGTTATCTTTTTGGTTGGCGACTTTACCGGCATGATTGGTGATCCCACCGACAAGCTCGCAACAAGGAAAAAACTTACTCGAACAGAAGTTTTGGAAAACGCAAAGGCCTGGATGGAGCAAGCGGGGCGTGTCCTGGACTTCGAAGGAGAAAACCCTGCAAAAATACTGTTCAACTCCGAGTGGAGCGACAAAATAACTTTTAAAGATCTTATTGAAATAACCTCAAATTTAACAGTGCAGCAGATGATTGAGAGGGACATGTTCCAGGAAAGAATAAAAACCAAGGCTCCAATTTATCTCCATGAATTTTTATATCCGGTTGCCCAAGGGTATGACTCAGTTGCCATGGATGTTGACTTGGAAGTCGGCGGCAACGATCAACTTTTCAATATGATGGCAGGCAGGACCTTAATGAAAGCAATCAAAAACAAGGAGAAGTATGTTCTTACTACTAAACTTTTGGTTGATAAAGAAGGTAAGAAAGTTGGTAAAACCACAGGTAATGCCCTTTTTATGGACTCGCATCCGTCTGACTTTTATGCCGGAATCATGTCGTTTCCCGACGAAGTTATCGAGTTGGGATTTGAACTTCTTACCGAAGTAGATTTAACAAATCTTTCTCAAAAAGTTCAAAAAGATCCTATGGGAGAAAAGAAAAATCTGGCATTTGAGGTTGTAAAGTTTTTGTGGGGGGAATCAGCGGCAAATGATGCGCAGGACAAGTTCGCCAAAACTTTTCAGAACAAAAAACCAGACTTTGACATAAAGGTCGACGCAAACTCCACACTGGTGCAAACAATAACTCCATTTACTTCTTTGCAAAGCACAAGCGACGCAAAGAGATTGCTTAAACAAAATGCCGTAGAGGTGAATGGAGAAAGGGTTTCAGACGGATCCTACATCGTCCAATCCGGCGACGAAATAAAAGTGGGTAGCCGAACATTTCTTAAAGCAAAATGATATCTAAAAGAGGCAAAAAAATATTTACTGTCATTATCATAATTGCAATGTTGGCACTTATTGTCAGCGCAATATTGCCCTATATGTTATACGCCTGACAATCTAATGGATCTAAACTCCTCTATTACAGATCTTCCAAAAGTTGGACCAATTCTTTCCAAAAAACTTGAAAAACTGGGAATAAGAACAATCAACGACCTTTTTTATCATGTACCTTCACGCTACCTGGACTACTCTCAAATAACCACCATAAAAGGTCTTAGACTTGGGGAGACAGTTACAATTCACGCCAAAATTATTTCTATCGCGAACATTTTTTCCAAAAAAGGCAGACGAATGCAAATAGGAAGTGTAGAAGATTCAACTGGTAAACTTATGGTTATTTGGTTCAACCAGCCATTTCTTACCAAAATGCTTTATCCGGGACGTCTGGTTTCGCTTTCCGGTAAGGTTGGTTTTTTTAACAGAAAACTTTGTCTCACCTCACCAGACTACGAAATTATGGAGGAAGAAGACGGTGAAACTTATCATACAGGCAAACTGGTTCCTCTTTATCCAGAAACTGCTGGACTATCCTCCAAATGGCTGAGAACACTTGTAAGAAATGCATACCAGGATCCAAGTATGGAAATAAGAGATTTTTTACCAAAAGACATTCTTAAAAGGGAAAATCTCGTAGATCTAAAGACTGCCTTGTCTTTGGTTCACTTTCCTCAAAAAGAAGTTGATGCTTTACAAGGTCGCGAAAGGCTGGGCTTTAACGAGCTTTTGAACCTCCAACTAAAAAGTGAATACAGAAAACTCAATTGGAAACAAAACAAAGTTAAGTACAGGTTAAAAATTGACGGGTCTGCGCTTAATAGTTTTATAAAAAGTTTGCCTTATGAGTTAACCGATTCACAAGGTATCGCAATTGAAGAAATTGTGTCTGATTTAGAAAAACCAACACCGATGAACAGACTTCTGGAGGGAGATGTTGGTAGCGGAAAGACGGTTGTGGCCGCTGCCGGAGCTTTTGCCGCATTCGTAAATGGGTATCAGTCGCTTATTATGGCACCTACTCAAATCCTGGCAAACCAACATTACGAAACACTCAAAAAAATTTTTGAACCCTTTAACGTAAGAGTTTCGTTACTAACTTCGGCAAGCAAAAAGATGGAATTGGGAAGAACTGACATTTTTGTTGGAACTCATGCTCTTATTCACAGCAAAGTGAGTTTTGATAAGGTGGCGTTTGTAGTAATAGATGAACAACACCGCTTTGGTGTAGAGCAGCGCGCTCATCTTGCCAAAAAGTCGGGTACTCCTCACGTTCTAACCATGACAGCAACACCAATCCCGCGCACCGTTGCTCTAACTACGTACGGTGATTTGAATTTATCAATTCTAAAAGAAAGCCCAAAAGGCAGGCAGGTTGTTACGACCTGGGTTGTTCCTGAACAAAAGCGCAAAGGTGCCTACGCATGGGTTGAAAAACAAATTAAAGAAACTGCGTCTCAGGTTTTTGTGGTTTGTCCACTGATTGAAGATTCTGAATCGGAAACCCTAACTGACGTGAAGTCAGTTACATCGGAATATGAAAAATTAAAAAGGGTGTTCAGGGACCGAAAACTTGGTCTTTTGCACGGCAGGATGAAAGTGAAAGAAAAAGACCAGGTCTTGTCAGACTTCAAAAATAAAAAAACCGATATTCTTGTTGCAACGCCGGTTGTGGAAGTGGGAATTGATATTCCAAACGCGACAATAATGATAATTGAAGCAGCGGAAAGATTTGGATTAGCTCAACTTCATCAGCTTAGGGGTAGAGTTGGTCGCGGCACCCAAAAATCATACTGCCTACTGTTTTCAAATATAAAATATTCCAAACGACTTAAAGCCATGGAAAAAACCCATTCAGGATTTGAATTGGCTGAAATTGACCTGGAACTCAGGGGTCCGGGGGAAATATTTGGAACTATGCAGTCAGGGTTTTCGGAACTAAAAATCGCAGCCTGGAACGACCACAAACTTATAAAAAGAATTAAGGATCTGGCCGATGAAATAGTCAAAGACCCAGATAAATACCCACAAATTACGGAGCAATTATCAAATGCTTCTTTGATATAGTTGACAAAAAATATACAGGTGTTATTATAGGTTACATTTAAATAAATGCGTATAAGTGGGTTCGCGCCCCACGAGCAGCGGTCCAAAATGACCGACGGAAGCTAACCGTAAAAATAAGCTAGAGTTTGTCGCTAAGCGGAGAACTCAAATAATGAGGATTATCCTTTAATTTGAAAATTTCCGGCGCATAGCCGGATTTTTGGTTTAAAGGTAATCGAAAAAGGGTGGTACCGCCTACCAAAGGCCCCTTTGAATCCTGACGCATGTCGGAGTTCAGAGGGGCTTTTTTGTGCTCGAAAGGAGGTGAGAAATATGAATAAAGAAAATGAAATTCAAAAAACAGACGAGATGTTTGCGGAGTATGTGATTAATTTTTTGGCTTCCAAGGTTTCCAAATGGACTATGGAGGCTGGAACAATGCTTCCCAAAAGTCCTGAGGATATCAAGACATTTATAAAAGAGGGCAACGCTGTGGCAGCTTGGTCCTACGGTAGAGAAGCTATCCCCGTTGGGTTCGGGGCTATTACATTTGTGTGGCCCAACAACTGGGTCGAGTTGGGAGCAATTGTTGTAGATAAGGGTTTTAGAAAATCAGGCGTGGGACATGCCATAACCAAAGATCTTATAGCTTTGGCTTCGGCCAAATACCCTAATGCAAATCTTTTTGCTTTGTGCAATGAAAAAAGTCTCAAACTTTTTTTGGATAACGGGGCTGAGATACTGACAGATCCTACAGAATTACCGAAAGAAGTCTTTGGTGAATGTGTTAGCTGCCCAAAATTTCAGGATACAAAAGCGCAAGGAAAACTTTGTTGCGATATTCCTGTAATAATAAGAAAGCTGTAACAAAATATGGAAATACTTAAAAAGTTAATCCAAATCAATTCAGTTTCCGGAAACGAGGCGGAGATTCAGGAGTACATTCTGAATCTCCTGACCTCGTACGGACACAAGCCCTCAATCTTTGAAGGTAATATTGTTGTGGAGATCGAAGGTCACGACGCTGCAAAATGTGTCATCTTTAACGCACACGTAGACACTGTAAGCCCCGGCAACATAAATCAGTGGACTCACGGCCCATTTGACGCCACAGAGCTTGGGAGAAAGGTCTACGGCCTTGGAGCAAGTGACAACAAAGCATCGGTTGCCATGCTATTAACTTTGGCCAAAGAGTTTTCGGTTAATAAACCCAAATGTAACCTCATTATCACCTTTACGGGAGGTGAGGAAATTGACGGTCACGGAACAAAAATTACGGCAAAAGTTTTAAAAGATAAATATTTGAATAAATACACAAAAATCTCAGCGGTGGTAACCGAACCCACCAATTCTTCTTACTTTTGTTTGGGGCACAAAGGCAATATCTTTTTGAAAATCACAACCAAAGGGGCGTCGGGTCATGGTAGTAGTCCTATAAAAGAAAACCAACACTCAGTTCTTATCATGTACAAAGTCATTAAAAATCTCGAAAATTTGGGAAAAACTTGGCAAAGAAAATACAAAAACAAACATTTAGGTTCACCCTCACTTAGCGTTGCAACTTCTATAAGTGCTGGAAATCCCTTGTCACCAAACAAATTTCCCGATACTTGTCATGCAACTTTTGATATAAGAACCGTGCCGGAAATGCACGGCAGAGCCATTGATGAAATAACTAAAGTCATTCCGGAGAATTGTTTGTTGGAAAATGTTTATGAACCCGTCGGCTATGCTTATACCCAAGAAACCGAGATGGTTGTAAAGCTGATGAAAAAACAAGGCTTTCCTGTTAAAAAGTTCACAGGATCAAGCGATATGCCATTTTTTACGGAGATGGGGATTCCTGCCATCATATTCGGACCTGGTGAACCGGAAGTTATGCATAAACCTAACGAATACTGTAGCTTTGAAAATATAGTTAAAGGGGTGGAAATTTTAACTAAATTAATTAACAGCTATAATTAGTTATGAAAATATATTTTGTACGTCACGGGCAAACCACAGGCAACGTAAATGATTTTTACCAGACTGCCGAAACCCCGTTAACGGAACAGGGCTTAAACCAGGCCAAACAAGTCGCTGAAAGATTAAGAAGCGTTCCCTTGGATCTCATTTATACAAGTACACACTTAAGAGCCAGGGATACCGCAGATATAATTTCAAAATATACAGGAGTAAGGGTTGAGGAATGGCAGGATCTGATAGAAATAACCAGACCAAAAGAAGTAAGAGGTAGAGCTGGGAAAGACCCTGTCGCCGGGAAAATAATGTCACAGGTAAAAAAGAACTTTGGCAACCCGGACTGGCACTATTCAGATGAAGAAAATTTTTTTGACTTGGATAATCGGGCAAGTAGGGTTTTGGAGCACTTGTTCAATAATCATAGCAGCGAAAACATAGTTTGTGTTTCCCATGGCACATTTATCCGTTTCATGGTCTCCAAGACCATATTCGGCAAAGACTTGACTCCAAAAATATTTACCAAGATGAGATATGGAATGGGATCCGAAAACACGGGTGTAACCATTTTGGAAAAAGACAAGTTTGGAGAGCTAAAGCTTCTAGCCTGGAACGACACAAGCCACCTATAACCAGGCTTGCCACAAATTAACAGTTCATGATAGAATTACGCCTATGGTACCGCTTCCAAAACGAAAACACACCAGGTCGCGTTCAAATATCAGACGCGCAGGTCAACCCAAGCTTAAGCTTGGAAATCTTACCAAATGCTCTAATTGTGGCAAACTAAGGGAGTCCCACAGAGCTTGTCCTTACTGCGGATTCTACAGATAAAGCTTAATTATTTAGGTTTGATGTGTGCAAATCAACGTATTTTGCACTTAAAGTCTTGTTTATCTCAAAATTTCCTAGGTTAAAGTTGACACCATTCTTCCACCAGCCCGCTTCATGAACATCTAAAGCCAGGCTTATTTCGCTATTGGCATACCTAATCGAAAAGCTGGCAACAGTTGTTTTATTGTCCAGGCACCTAAGCGTATAGCCAAGACCAGACTCAAACACTATCTGTTTATATTGATCGGGTGAGTTTCTTTTTGAGGGAAACATAACGAAAATTCCACCTTTATCAATGTAACTTGATATATTTGCAATAAGACTTGCGACCTTCCTGGGCTCATCGGTTGCTTTCAAAAAATGTCTTTCATCAAAATACTCCAGGTAAAACGGGTAGGTCGTTTGTGAAACTAATATTTGGATGTCGTCTCTTTTGAAGTTGTCGTAACTGTATAAAGCGAAAACTATTGAGGCTAAATCAAGTGAACCTGGGTGGTTAGATATTATTAAACATGGACCTTTTGAAACAGCTTCAATCTTTTCCAATCCACTCACTACAACGTCGTACCCCAAAGCATTACAGAGCTTCCCGTAATTTTTTAGTGATTCGTCGGTTTTCAGTATATTTTCAAGCTCGATCTCAAACCTTTTTCTTTCAATATTGCCCATTCTTTGGAGGGAGTATATCATACGTAATCATATGTACTATTACAATTTGTTTATTTTTGGCGATAGTGTAGCCTGGGGCAAATATGACCCCGCAGGAGGGGGTTGGTCCAGTCGTCTGATGAAATACCTCCTGAGAAACAACATGAAATCAATCTCTAAACAGTCGGGTGAATATTTCACTGTCTACAATTTGAGCGTTCCAGGATCAACCGTAGCTGAAACCTTTGTCCGTTTCAGAAGCGAAACGGATTCTAGACAAAAAAGAAACACAAAAAATATATTCATTTTTGCTTTGGGAATAAATGACAATTTGGATGCGGAGTTTGTGAATCAATATGTAAGACTACTTTTTGAGGCAAAGTCGTACTCAAACAATATTTACGTGCTGAAATACTTCGATGATCGCGATTTACTTAAAAAGATTTGCGCACAAAACGTCAGATTGGTTGACTGTACCCCCAGCCTCGAAAAAGGTCGAAAATATGATTCCAAACACCCAAACGAACACGGTCACAAAATAATTTATCAAATTATCAAAAACGTCCTTTTGCAACATTTTTTGAAGAATAAGTTACCTTGATTCTTTATCCAAGTTTTCGATTTCGGTTTTGGAGGATTCCGACAAACTAATATTCGGTGTTTCAGGGTTAGTGTTTTGTTTTGTCGGTTTTTTGTCCACTTTAACCAACCTTAAGGTGATAATTTTTTGCTTAACTTTTTGCAAAACAATATCTCGCCAACCAGGGTCTCCTTCTTTATTCATCAGCTATATTTTACCAGAATGCGCGTTTTCTCCTTGCTTCAATCTTTTTTGCTATCTATACTAACCTCATATGAAAACATCGACAGATCCAAGACACATAAGAAGGCGTGAAACAGTTAAGGCGCTATTTGCGGATACTTTTGTACACCAGCCAGACTATCCGGAAGTTGCAACAAAAATATTAGCTCAAAAAGATAAAATTGATTCCAAGATTCAGCAAGCAGCACCCGCCTGGCCAATTGAAAAGTTAAACAGAATCGACCTCGCAGTACTTCGACTGGCAGTATACGAACTAGACAACGAAGACACCCCACCCAAGGTTGTAATTGACGAAGCAGTGGAACTTGCCAAAGAGTTTGGGAGTGAATCTTCCTCCTCTTTTGTAAATGGTGTCCTTGGTACTATATTTCAAGATAAGGAGGCTTCAAAAGATGGATAGCGAACTCATAAAAATAAAAGAGAAGATCAGGCGAGAACTGGCTGATTACCAGGGAGTAGACCCGGAAGATATCGAAGATGACTCGGTTTTGTCTGAAGATCTTCATATGCAGCCCACAGATTTGACTGATTTTTCCGAAATCCTCACAACTGCAGGATATGACACCTCCAAGCTTGACTTTACGGAGGTGGAAACATTCGGCGAGCTTGTAGATGCTGTAACCGCTCAAGAATAGTATGACCGACATAAAAAAACTCAAAGAAAGTTTCAAAAACGCTGAACTTTTTGACCTGGCCCTTACCCACAGATCGTGGGTAAATGAACACAAGGGTGTAAGGACTCACAACGAAAGACTAGAGTTTTTGGGTGATGCAGTCCTCGAGTTTGTTGTTTCAAAGGAGATATACACCAAGTTTCAGGACAAAGAAGAAGGTTATCTGACGGCCCTCCGCGCAAATCTTGTAAACACAGTTTCGTTGTCGGAAATTGCCAAAAATCTCAACCTTGGCGACATACTTTATTTATCCAAAGGTGAGGAGGATAGTGGAGGCCGCACAAACACTTCACTTTTAGCAGATACTGTTGAAGCGATTATTGGAGCAATATTCTTGGACCGAGGGGTTGTTGCTGCTGAAAAATTTATAAGGGAAAATCTTTTGGACAACCTGGATGCACGCGCAAAGTCTCCCCTAAAAGACTCAAAATCGGTTCTGCAGGAGCATGTTCAGTCGCTTTCACTTCCCGCGCCAAAGTATGTTGTTTCAGACGAAACAGGCCCGGATCACAATAAAACTTTCACAATACAGGTACTTGTTAATGGGGATGTGTGGGGCGTCGGCCAAGGCCGAAGCAAGAGCCTAGCAGAACAAGAGGCTGCCACAAATGCCATTTTGGACAAAGTTAAGCCTTAGCACTTGGCAGAGTGCACCTCATATAGTAAAATATCACTCATGATTGCAATTCGCTTGGCAAGATTAGGCAGGAAAAAAGGCCCTTTTTATAGGGTAGTAGCCATTGATTCAAGAAAAAAGGTCAATGGTGAGTTTTTGGACATCCTTGGATTTTGGAATCCTGCAAAAAACACAAAGAAAATCGATTCTGACAAGGTTAAGGTTTGGGTTGAAAAAGGTGCCCAAATCAGCTCGGCTGTTAAAAAGTTGATAGGCTAATATGATAGATTTACTTAACTTCATGCTAAAAGGACTTCTTGGTGAAGAAGACTTTTCCGTATCCGAAAGCGAATCAGAAGGTAGAACTGTATATTCAATTAAGACTAAACCAGAAAACATAGGTTTAGTGATAGGCAAGGGTGGTAAAACAATTCACGCCCTTAGAAATCTTCTAAAAGTAAGGGCTACCTTGGAAAAAAAGGCTGTTGGTCTGGAAGTTACAGAGTAAGCTTCAGTAACACTTCATAAAAAATGGTTCAGGGTGTAAATGGATCAGATTTTCCTGCACCGTCACTTGCGGTTATGGTAGAAAAGTCTGGCATCCTAAGGCCATTTATTAACTCCAAGAGGTTCACTTCGTTGGCATTCAAATCGGTGACTTTTTCTGTAAGAGCAGGTAGCTTTGTGGGCAGTGGAGCCCAAAAAGACTTAACACTCACAGTTGAGCGGGCAAGGCCGCCGGTTTCATTGATTTTTACTTTATCCAAAACCGTAATGGGCGCCAAGTTTTGGATATCCAAGATTGTCTGTATTACCTCACCACGACCTCCGGTAATATCAAAGCTCACATCTACCCTTTGAAGACCTGAAGAGTCTGCAACTTCGCTGCCGCTTTTGATATTTCCAATTCTTACACTATTTGCCTGACTCAAACTTCTTATCTGGGAAAGTAGTACCACTGATGGGTTCGATTCAGGAAAAGCTATGGTCGCGTTTTGGGCACCCAAAATAACGTTCTCTGGTACGTTGGTAAGTGTGCCCAATTTTTGATTTAAAATTGTTTGATCGCTTTGGGCTTTTTTAATATTTCGCCTTATTTCTGAAACTTTGCTGTATCCAAACGACCAAACAAAATATGTTAAAAGAATCACAGCAACCAATGGCCCAAATGCCATAAGCTGCATTTTTGAACTTTCAGTTAGTCCTTTCATATTTTTACAACAAATGAACACTCACCAAATAACCGCTCGACGGATTGTAACCAAATGACGACAAAATCGAGGACTTATATACTTCATTTTCTGACATACTTTTAAGAAAATTTGTAAGATCGGAATTACTTCTAAAAAGCACCGAAAGGTCAGTTTTTTGAGCGTCTACTTCAAGTTCTGTTAAAGAGGTGTTGCCAACAAGTTCACGAATAAAAGGATCTACTTTAACCATGTTTTTTGTAGTGTCAGGAAGATTTTTAATTGTTTGAATTTTGGCCAACCTGTCTTTCAGAAGTACAAGTTGCTGTTCACTGGTCTCCTGAGCTGTTATTTGCCCTTTGAGCTTATTGTTGGAAGTATTCAAATCCTGCAGTTGTAGGCTGCTTACTACAAAAAAAATACCCAAACCAAAGCCTACAACTATAAAAATCGCGAGAAAAACAACGTTTAACATCCTTGCCAATTTCATCAATTGAGCCACAGGTCCAGTGATAGTGGCTTCTGGAGGCAATAAATTTATCTTAATAGCCATATCAAAATTATTCCCTCATTGCCAACCCGGCAGCCACCGAGTACAGGGGCGCATAAGGGGCAAGGCGTTGAGCTGTTTCCGGATCAACAGCAATTTTCGAAAAGGGGTTAGCAACTAAAACCTCCAAACCCAAAAGTGAGCTTAGTGTAGAAATCATCTGAGGCATTCCGCTACTTCCACCGGAAAGTATCACTGCAGTTGGTGCATCACCTTTTTCTTCAGTTTGATAAAAGTTGATTGCTTTCTTTACCTCATCAACGACCATTCTGAGCACTGGCTCCAAAGATACTTTTATTTTTCCTTCCAATTCTTTTGTTTCTAATCCGTAGGTTTTTTTGTATTCCTCAGCTTGTACGGCAGAGATGCCCAAACCCTGAGAAACAGCCCTGGTAAAAGCTTCACCAGCAATTGGTATTGAACGGGAAAAAGAAAGCAATCCGTTTCTTGCTATTGCTATATCGGTTGAGTTAGCTCCCAAATCCAAAAGCAAAACAGTCTTGTCAACTGGGGCCAGCGATCTTGTAAGTGCTATCAACTCGGTCTCCACAGCCTGGGTTGTAAGTCCTGCAGCAGAAATAACCTTCGTATATTTTTCGATCACAACACGAGGTGCGGCAACCAAAAGTACAATCACCTCGGGTGGGGTAGAAGTTTCATTGCGTGCCAGAATGCTGTGTTGGATTATGGCTTCGTTAACCGGAATAGGAATATATTGTTCCGATTCCCACTTAACTGCACTTGCAATTTCCGCATCCGTCAGAAGTGGAAACTTGATAGTTCTTGTAAAAACTTGTTGTTCAGGAAGAGCGATTACAATTTCTTTCGAAGACACTCCAGCTTCCGAGTGAAGTTTCTTGACGACATCACCCAAAACAGCAAATTCCTTGTCGTCGACCATTTTGTCCACAGATTGACCGGAATAGCCTACAATACCCGACGCCGACAAAGTAACACCATTACCTTCTTTTTGAAGCTCTACTATTTTGATTGTTTTACTTCCAATATCTATTCCTACCATATGTTTATAAACAAATGCCCATACGGCTTGAAGGGCAGCTCAATTAATACTATCAATTTTTGGCCAGTCTGCATAGTTAAATTTCTACTTACTGACTCCAGACGGGCTGTAAATTGCAAAATCAAAGTCACTCGGAATCTCTGCCCAACTCTGAAAAACGTTCAATCTTCTTTGACTTTGTCCAGCAGTGCCGCTTGAGTCAACTTGGAGGCCTTGTGTCGGAAGAGAAGACCCACCAACCAAAGCAACGTTAAATCCAACATCATGGTTCTGATCAGAGTTGTAAAAAATTCTGGTCCTTGCATAATTTAGACCACCAGCAGTATTGTACGTTCCTGCTCCAATCCCCAAAGTAGATAGATCAACCGTCTTTTGAAATGCGAAAACTTCACCGTTTATAGTACAAGTCCCGGGATCCGAACTAGCGAAGTTGTTTGTGGCTGTTCTTGCTGAGTTAGGATCAAATGCGGCCCGAGCGATTCTTGCTGTGGCAGGGTTACCAGGGGTTGTCTCGTACACAATTGTAAGCTCAATTGCAGGTGTGGTAGAAGAGGAGCTGCTTGTGCCCTCCCGCCCCCAACAAACTTGGAGGTTTCTACCTGTAAAACATGGATGGGTTGCGTCACAAACAGGCGCACCCGAAGCACTATGATTCATAAACCAAAGTGTCGAAGTCTCGCCCGGTGACAGGGTGATAGGATAAACCAAAGACTGCTGACCTGAAGCAAAGTTGGTAACAGTGCTTGTAAATGTTGCATTTCCAATCTGACTAGTTCCACCTGTGCCTAATATCAATGCCTGTTCCACCCCGGCCTCTGCAGCAGAGAATGCCCTTACAGCGTCTTCGGAGCGCGATGAAACTGCAACATCTGTAACACTCCTGGCCAGTACAAAAAGCACAAGAGTTAGAACAACCGCCAACGAAAGGAGTACCAAAACGAGAGCCTGTCCACTTTCATTTTTACTGTTATACTTTGTCATCATTTCAGTCTAACAACTGTAAGACAAACAATCAACACAACACCTCCTACAGTCTTCAAAATAATTTTACCATCAACTTTCTGTACCATGCCAAAAAAATTGCCAACCCATAACACTGAACCATCGATATTAATATTTCGGTCTGCATAAAGTAACGTGGCCAGTTGACCTTCAAATACATAACAAGTGCTGACAATGTCAGCAAAAACAAAATTAAGACCATCGCCTCAAGAGGTGGTTGGCCAAAAAATTTATACTTTTGAAATAAATTCTTGATTAATAACGTTGCTCCAAACAAAAATAGCACCAAATCGATAGGCACGTATCCAAGTTCAAAGTTTGTATATAAACCACCGGGCAAAAGTGTTTCCTTTAAAATTAGTTTTAAAGCTTGAACACGTGTGGGAACATCTGCGACGGTATTTTGGAGTTGTGCGTCGGCAATACCTTTATATCGTCCGACGAACATTAGTATAAAATTTTCCAAAGTTTCTTTGTACAAAAAGGGGTGAAAATAAACAAATACTACGAAGAAGCTAACAATTGTAACTAAAAGACCCTTTAAGATGGCTGCGCGTTTTACTATATCGTTCCATGAAGACCATATAGAAACGGCAAGAAAACATAATGCGTAAAAAACTATAACAATGCCAGTCACCTTTACACCCGCTGCAAAAGCCATGCAAATCCCCAACAGAAAAGAATATTGGTATATTTTTTTTGAATTGTTCTTAAGCGCCTCTGTTAACTTAATAGTGACAAAAAAACATAAGAACGTAAAAAACATTAACATCGAATCTGTAGTTGCTACCGAATTTGTATAAACTACAAGTGTGTTCGAACTTACCAAATATGTTGTCAAAAAGGCATACAGATAACCCATCACCTTACTGCAAATTAAAAAAATCAACACAAATGACAAGAAGGTAAAAAAAAGAGAAACTTTCCTTTGGTTAAAGATAACTTTCACAAAGTCATTCATGTGACTCGGAAAGTTGGACAACTTTGTACCGCCAAAACTTGTCATCAGCGGACCAACACTTTTTGGCCAACTTTTTATTTCAAATCTGCTCAGGAATGTGTTTACGTCTTTGACGCCATATAAATACAAAGTGGCACCATATATGTATATTCCAATTTTGGGTTGTGCGGCCTCAAACTCAGTGTAGAATTTTGCATTCGATCTGTCATTGTCAACAAAAAAAAGATTGAAGTAATAAGCTTTTCGTAAAAAATGATACTCGTCTACAAAAAACGGTACGGATTGCAATTTTGATATATAAGATACCAGAATTATACCTGTCAAAATCAGAATTAAAGCTAAAAATATTAACTTTTTGGTAACCATAAGTTATTAAAGCGTTTTTTTTGGGGGTCACTGCCAATATTTACTCAACATAAAAATGGTTGTTTTAATAATGATAAATATATCTGTAGAAAAATTGCCGTTTTTAATATATTCAATATCCAGCCTCATCCATTTTGAAAAACTAAGTGAATGAGAACCATTCACAACCCATCCGCTTGTAATTCCTGGTCTTATCAGGTTTCTTTGACGGTGTGTTCTTTTGAGTCTTTTTTCTTCGTAAACAGGTAGCGGACGAGGGCCAACTATACTCATATCTCCTTTTAGAACATTAAATATCTGTGGGAGTTCGTCTAAACCCGACCCCGACAGCCACTTTCCTACAAAGGTAAATCTAGGGTCGTTTTTGATCTTAAAAACAGGTCCGTCAGACTCATTTAATGAAGCGAGTTTGTTTTTCATTTTGTCGGCGTTGGGAATCATTGATCTGAACTTGATCATTTTAAAAACCTTTCCATCTTTTCCAGTCCTGTTTTGGATAAAAAAAAGTGGCGGCCCCTGAGTCAACATTAACAAAACAGCAATAACCAACAGAAATGGCAAAAAAAATATAAGCAAAGCCAACGACACAGTTAAGTCCAACAACCTTTTCGTTAGTGAATCATGGTAGTAACTCTTTTTCATTTTTTAGACATAATAAACCTATTTATAACCAAATAGTCAAACGGATTGTTCTCAAAGTCGTTTATGGCTTGCAAAGGACTTTCCACTATTGGCTCATTATTAACGTTAAAGCTTGTGTTTAACAAGCATGGAATACCAGTATTTCTACAAAATTCATTAATTAATCTGTAATAAATTCCATCCTGTTTTCCAACTGTTTGTATCCGACAAGTGCCGTCTTTGTGAACAATGGCCGAAATCTTGTTTGCAAATTCTTTTTTTGTCTTGAAACAAAAATTCATATAAGAAAAGTTTGTTTGTGTATCAGGTATCTTAAACATATCAAAAACCTTTTCTTCGAGGACCGATCCCGCAAAAGGTCTGAATGCCTCACGTCTTTTAATCTTGTTCATAAGTTTTTTCATAGCCCTCATTCTCGGGTTTGCCAAAATAGATCTTTTCCCCAAGGCTCTAGGCCCAAACTCCATTGAGCCATTAAACCAACCGACTATTTTATCTTGAGCCAACTTATTAGCCACAAAACGCAATAATTCTTTTTCTGAACGATAACTTACATATTTGGAACCCCTTTCTCTCAAAATACTTTCTACCTCAACGTCCCCATACTCGTTACCCAGAGCCAACGAGAAAGCTTTGGGGTAGCTTTTTCTATTTTGTGTTGATAAATAGTAAACGTACAGAGCTGCGCCAATTGCGCCCCCACTATCTCCCGCGCAACCCAGGTTGTGTATGTTTTTGAATTTAGTTCTTTCAAAAATCTTCCCGTTTGCCAAAGAATTAAGGGCTACACCTCCACTGATACATAAATTTGTTTCACCTGTGATTTCTTGCAGGTGGTTGAGAATCATAAAGTAAATATCCTCAGTTACAGATTGTATGCTGGCGGCCAAATCTCTGTGCTTTTGCGCAATTTTTGTGCCGTACTGTCTCGGACTACCAAAAAGCTTTTCAAATTTACGGCTCCACATGGTAGTGCTTTTATGAAACTCAAAAAAGCTCATATCTAACGAGAAACTTCCGTTA
This sequence comes from uncultured Gammaproteobacteria bacterium, assembly GCA_964599625.1. Lineage (GTDB taxonomy): Bacteria > Patescibacteriota > Microgenomatia > UBA8517 > UBA8517 > CAZRGC01. The sequence goes on along the minus strand of CAZRGC010000004.1, from coordinate 152,902 downwards.
CCTCCCACCTTTATAATTTTTAGAATTTTCTTTTTATATTTTGGCTTCCCATAAGCCGAAAGCCCCATCATTTTATATTCGTCACTATTAACCTTGAAGCCCAGAAAGGATGTAAATGTCGAATATAGTAATCCTAATGAATCGGGAAAATCTAAATACTTTATTTTGGTAAAACCTTTTTCGGACCCAAGCCAAAGAACTGTAGTCTCATATTCACCTATGCCGTCAACAGTCAATACCGCCGATTTCTTGTAAGGAGAGGTATAAAAGCCAGAGGATGCGTGTGACAGGTGGTGGGGAACATACTTTATATCTCCTTTGTAACCGGTAATTGATCTTATGTTATTTTCCACATTAATTTTCTCCCCAAGCCACTCAGGTAAGGCTGTTATAAAATTACTTAAAGAATATGGATATGTACGAACAAAGTTTTCTACAATTCGTTCAAATTTAAGAAGGGGTTTTTCGTAATACGCTACAAAATCTATGTTATTTATGCTTATCTTTTCTTTTTTAAGACACGCCTGAATTGCATTTGCGGGGAATGTGTTATCGTGTTTTATCCTGGTAAAACGCTCTTCCTCAAACCCGCACACAGGAACACCATCTTTAACCAATACAGCAGCGCTGTCGTGGTAATATGCAGAAATACCTAAAATGTACATCTCAGTAAGGAGAACTCAGGCTTTCCCAGGTTACATCAGAGAGTAATTCGGTCGTCTTCCACTCAGTTTTTTTATTTTTTCCTGTTGTTGAGATATAGATTTTGTAGAAAAAATGAATAAGACCTACAACAAAAAGGTAAACGGTAACAAGTACAAAAGTTGAGATCGCACGATTGACTCTTTTTACAACATTTTTCATATTAAAGGATAGATAAATAGTGGGACAGGTGAAACTTCGGCTACTACAACCAGGATGGCGCCGACCAAAATTGCAATAACCACGGGAGCCAACCAGTATTTTTTCGAGCTTTTTAAAAGAATCAACAATTGCTTAATCGATGAAAACATTATCCTATAAATTTTTCGATATATAGCCAAACAAAACTTCAGAGACAATTGTATCAAAATTTCTTTGTGGGTGTACGGAATCATTGCTTCCATCTTCAAAGCTGCTATGGAAACTGTAGGGGCCCCCAAAAGGTTCTGTGTACAAACGCAGGTCCAAATATGGAATCTGGTATTTGTCTAGAATATCAAGCATGGATTTTGCTTCTCTGGTTGGAGGGCCCATGTCAAATTTGGGATATACCAAAAAAACTATATTAATATGATTGTCATCAACAAACGATTTTAGTTCGCCCATAGTCTTGTCCATATTCTCTACCTTTGCGTCCCAAAAATGATTGTCCCAAAATCTTTGATTGCTAATCTTTCCGGGCGGAATATCAGTCTTGTCAATTAATAAATTTCTGAGAGTAAAAAGTCTGTAAAGGTTACTGTTTTTAAATAAAAAAGGGTTTTTTTCTTCAGATTTTTCTCCCTGAGAAGAAAAATATACAATTTTTTCATCAACTTTTACGGCAACGGGAGAAAAGTCAAAATCGTTTTCGGTAAACTGCAAAACCAATAAGTCAGGTGACAACTTGTATAAGCTTTCTTTAAGGAGACCAACCTCTTGTTTTGTGTTGTAAGACTCTACACCCACTTTGGTTATCTTGACCCTGAAACCGTTTTGGGATAAATAACTGTTAAGCCGATTCTCAAGCTCGGGCGCATATCCTGACCGGGCAGTATTTGAGTCTCCGATAATCAATATATTTTTTTGCCCTGAATTAACTCCCAAAACCTCTTTGTCGCCAACTAGGTTATTTATAAAACCCAAACCTGGGTAGTTGCAACTTCCCCACACAGGCTCAAACCCCAAAGTTGGAGACAACTTATAACAACCTGTGTTACTAAAATTGTCTTCATTGTTTCTCCAATTTAACCAGGAGTGTCCAAGAAGCTTATTTACCATAAATTTGCCTATTGTCATATCCAAAACGACAACAGAAAAAACACTAGAAACAATAAGCAGGCCAATACCTATGAATTTTTGCTTCATTCGTCGCTTTTGTGTATTTTTTTAATTTTTAAAGCAAAATCGGGCAAAATACTCATAAAATATTTGGAGCCTTCGAGAAACTTCAGTATAAAGTTATCCGAAAATGGATGGAAATATCTTTGTGCAACTACTTTTCCACCATTTTTGGTAAACAAACGACCGATTTCGGCGGGGTAAAACCAGTTCTCATAGCCTTTGTATTTCTGAATCTTACTCATAAGCATCCCCAGAGGCATGAAAAGTTTATTAGGTGCTGTTATTATTATGGTTCCACCGGGTTTTACAACTCTTAGCATTTCAGAAATCGCCTCATGTGGCCTAGCTACGTGGCGCAGGACTTGACTACAGACCACAATATCAAATGAATTATCCTTAAAAGGTAGTATTTCTGTCGAAGCCAGTAAAAAATGACCTTTTTTCATTTTACGTTTTGCCAAAGCAACAAATTTTGCACCAATATCCACACCTGTAATTTTTGCGCCCAAGTCTGTCGCGCGTTGAGATACATCCCCAAAGCCGATACCCACTTCCAAAAAAGTCTTTCCGCGAATTTCAGATTTTTTTAGTAATTCATTAAATATATATTTCACGCGTTTGGATGTTTCGATTTTGGTAATCCATGTTTTTAGCGAAGTGTGATCGGTGTTGTAGAAAAGCTCTTTTTTTCTGGAGGCCAGTTTTTCTTTTTTCGCAACGTCACTCAAATAACAGAAGTTGTAATTGTTTTTCTTTGCAAATTTTATAAATTTTTCTAAATAAGTAAGTCCCATTCCCGAATTGTTTAGGTACCTTATTTTCCAAGAAACAGGGAGCATTTCTTTTGCCGGAGACTCCCAAACATCGTGAAGATGAAAACCAAAAACAACAATGTTACGCATTTTAAAATTTTCTAGTACGAACTTGTAAAATTTCCACCCCAAGAGTTTTAACCAACTTAAAGTTATCAAAAATCTCATCGGCGAGATTGTCGAAATTGGAAGTTCCAAAATTCCCGAATCCTTGTCTATATACGAATAGTTGGGTTTTGTAAAAAAAGAAATTTTAGGCCAAAAAGACGGAAACACACTGGAATCGAACTCAAATCCAAGTTTTTTTAGGTTAGCTAGACCTTCAGGAGTAATATAGCCCATTGGCGCCCTGTATCCGGAGGGATTGTATCCAAGTTGATTTCTAAATTCCTTTTGTCCTCGCATTATCTGATCCAGACTGTCTGAGTTCTTGATATCATGAGAATAGGAATGAAGGTGAAATTCACATCCGGCCTTTTGGAATAGTGAGATAATTTTTTTATGCTTTTTTAGGGTATTGGCAACTACAAATATTGTTAGTGGAGCGTTGTATTTTTTTAAGACTTTTAATAATGATTTGATTTTATTTTCTTCCCAACAGTGATAATAATACTTCCCAAATCCCGCATAATCTGATTCAAGGTCAATTGTTAGACAAACATTTTTATCCATTTTTTCCACTTGAATAATATCTTTATTGCATTTGCATCGCAAGCTTGTTTTTTATCCAAAATGTAACAATCGATTAATATATAATTGTTTGGCAATGACGATCAAAAAGGAGCTTCGTGAAATACTTTATTACTCTTTGGCAAGTATCTTTATAACTTTTCTCATATCTTTATTTTATTTTCAAATATCCCAAAACAAGTACATTTTTGACCTAAACATATGGCTGAGGTGGGATACACTGCACTATTTAAATTTAGCCGAAAACGGGTATCTCAAGGCTTCTTTACTTAACCATGCATCAATTCCATACATGCCGTTATTTCCATGGTTGATAAGATCTTTTACTCTGTTAACAAACAGCTATCTTTTATCTTCGCTTTTAATTGCAAATGTTTCATTTTTGATAGCAATTTATTATTTATACAAAATAGTAAGGTTAGACTACGACGACGAAGTCTCATGGAAAACGGTTGTGTATCTTGTTTCATTTCCCACTGCATACTTTTTGCACGCAGGATATTCGGAGAGTTTATACATGGCTACACTTTTTGCATCCGTTTACTATGCCAGGTTGGGCAAATGGAAAATTACAGGAATATTGGGATTTTTGGCGACTCTCACCAGACTAAACGGAATAGTAATCTTTATCTTTCTGATTACGGAATATTTTCAGTCTGTTAATTTTGATTACAAAAAAATCAAAAAAAACATCTTGTGGCTAGGACTTGTGCCTGTGGCATTTTGCTCATATTTGATCCTAAACAAGAAAATCTTTGGTAATCCGTTTGAATACATGGACTCATTAAAAACAGACTATTGGGAATTCATAACAGTTCCGTGGTATGCGATAGTCAGAAGTTATAATAAATTTTTTGTGCTTGGTCCGCGAGATTGGATAATGGAGGGTGGGGCTGTGGTTGTTTCCTGGATTTATAACATTTTAATGGCATTTGCAGGACTATTTAAAAAGATAAGACTGTCGTATTCGGTTTATGTATTACTTTCGTTGGGCCTCGTCACACTAACTCCAACATGGGCAAGCATGCCCAGGTTTGCACTTCCGATATTCCCGCTTTTTATCTCACTTGCACTTATTAGTAAGTCGAAATCTTTTTTTATTGGAACCGTAAGTCTTTTTATTTTGTTGCAGGCTGTCTTTTTGTATCTGTTCATACAAGGGAACTGGGCTTTTTAAAATAGCTTATGAATAATGAAAAAAAATTAAACCATATAAATATACTCATTCCATTTGCTTTGCTTCTCGGAATATTTTTATTTATGTTATACCTCAATGCAAAAACACCATTGTGGGCTGACGATTTCTGTAGAATCGCAGTATCAACAACTTTTCCCGAAGCGATAGCAACAGCAGTAGACAGATACATAAACTGGAACGGCAGATTTTTTGCACATTTGTCTAACTATTTGGTTTTCGGAAACATTCCGTCTTCCTTGCCATATTTTAATTTTTTAAATTCTCTTTTTTTTACCTCACTTATCTACCTGATTTTCAAGCTAGCTACCGGAAGGGATCCCAGGGGATACCGGGACACTATTTTATTACTTTTAATCTTCAGCCTTGTCTTTTCTGCTACTCAAGGGGTAGGGGAGATAGCATTATGGAAAACGGGTTCAATTGGTTACTTGTGGGGGGTTGTTCTGGAACTTGTTTCCGCAATTCCACTTCTTCATTTTGTAAGAAATAACGAAGAGAAAAAGCTAACGACTTTAGAAAAATTTATATACCCCACTGCTGCATTAACAGGTTCAATGTTTATAGAACACATGTCTCTTGCAATTTCTGCAGTTTTTGTTTTTATAACTTACAAAATTTACTCAAACAAAAACAAGTTATCTAAAACGATAGTTCTTGTTGCAGCTTTGCATTTGCTTGGGACTATTCTTCTGTTTTCATCTAAGGGCAACTTTCTCAAAGCTACTGTCTACGAAATGCCACTTCAGTTAAACCAGAGAATTGTAAACAATCTTGACACTTTTGCAGGCCAAACCACATTAGGTTGGATATTTGTTTTTTTCTGGTTTGTATCTATGACAAATTCAAACTTTTTTGCGAACCTGAAGAAACCGTTTTTTTGGCACTTATTTGCCATCGCTGTCGGAACAATACTTAGTTTTTCTCTCCTTCCCACCGAACAATTATTTAACTTTAGAAGGGCCTTTGCATTTGAAATAATTGCAATAATGGGAATAGTATTTTTGGCTGAGATGATGCCAAAAAGTACAATATTCGAACTCACCTTATTGTCCTTTTTAGTTGTAAGCACGTTTGGCAACGGCTTATCAGCCATAAAAGAGGCTCAAAATATTTCTATACAAATTGAAAACCGCAACAGATTGATGGCATCGCAGGTTGAGTCCGGTGTATTAAATCTAAAAGTTCCGGAAATTAATCTCATTAGCACACCGTTTAGCCAAAGAGAGATAATAAACAAATATAATTACAAATCAGATGTCAGTGACGACCCCAACCATTGGACAAACACCTGTTTTTCCAAGGCTCATGGCATACAAAGCATAATCACCTCAACAAAATAATTTTTTGCTGTATCATTTGCATGTGAGAAAAATAAACAAAGCAGGTATTACTTACTATTTCGATTTTTTATACGCAATGACAGCAAAGGAGATCGGTGCACGCTACAAAAGAGCGCTTTTTGGTTTTTTGTGGGTAATTTTGAACCCGGTTCTCCAAATGCTTACAATTGGGATTATTTTCAGCTTCTTTATCCATATACCCAACTATTTTGCTTTTTTGTTCAGTGGACTACTTCCTTGGCAATTCTTTTCGCTTTCCCTGTCTAAAGCTACTCCAAGCATAGTTCACGAACGCACTTTATTGCAAAAGACTAAATTTCCAATCGAATCCATACCTATATCAATAGTTCTGGCGAATTTTTTTAATATGCTTATCTCACTGATTTTGTTTTCGTTTATATTGACATTTATTTTCAAAGTAAATTTAGCCGCTTTTGTGATGGCTCTGCCGGCACTAATATGGCTTTTGGTTTTTACCTTGGGAGTATCACTTCTCACATCAAGTCTTAACGTGAGATTCAGAGATGTTAATTTTTTTGTTCAAACTGTTTTGACTTTGTGGTTTTACGCAACGCCAATTCTTTACAATTTACCACCTGAAAACACAAAAACGTTTTTAATTTTTGCATTAAATCCTTTGACTTCAATATTTGAACTGATGCATCTGGGTATTACAGGTCAGGGACACGTTAATCAAAATCTGATTATTTCAAATTTGATTCTTACCATTTTTATGTTGATATGTGGAATTTGGGTGTTCAGAAAAAACAGCAGATATTTTGTTGACTGGCTTTAAAATAATTTATGCAAACAGCAATCGTAGTTCTCGAAAAAGTTTCCAAAAAATATACCTTATACAGGGAAAAGCCAACGTTGGTGGAAAGCCTTCTTTCTAGGTCTGGAAACGAAACCTTCTGGGCGTTAAAAAACATAAGCCTTAAAATTTTTTCGGGGGAATCCGTAGGAATAATCGGGTCAAACGGTTCGGGAAAAACTACTCTTATGGAAATAATATCAGGAATAACTTATCCGTCTTCGGGGATAGTTGAAATATCAAAGAAGGTTGCGTCCTTAATTGAACTTGATGCTGGTTTTCACCCGGAGCTTACAGGTAGACAAAACATTGTTCTAAATGGCATGTTGGTTGGAATGTCCAAAAAAGAAGTTGATGAAAAGATGTCAAAAATAGTGAAATTTGCAGAAATCGGCAAATTCATTGATTCACCCTTCTATACTTACTCTCAAGGAATGAAACTTCGTTTGGGATTTTCGATAGTAGTTCACACTGATGCAGATATTTACCTCTTGGATGAAAATGTATCGGTTGGAGATGAAAAATTTAGAAAAAAATGTTTACAAAAAATTGATGAGTTTAGAAAATCGGGTAAAACAATGATATTTGTGAGTCATGATTTGGGTTTTCTAAAATCAATTTGTTCTAAAATAGTGTGGCTTTCGGAAGGAAAGCTGGTAAAAGAGGGTAAAGTTAGTGTTCTTGAGAAATATTCCAAAAGAAAGGTTAAAGCTGATAAGTATGACTAAATTCAAAATAGATATAGCTATAATTACTAGAAACAGGGTTCCCCAACTAAAGTCATGTCTTAGCAGAATCGCAACCAACAAAGTAAAACCACAAAATGTTTTTGTAATTGATGCATCAGACAATGTATCCTCGGATGATGTTAAACAATACAGTTCGATTATTAAGAAACGCAAAATTAATTTTAAACACATTAAAGTTCCACACAAAGGTTTGGCATTTTCCAGAAATGAAGCTCTAAGAAGTGTGAAATCGAATTTTTTTGCTTTTATCGACGATGACGAATACATGCCAGCAGATTGGGTGGCAAACGTAAGAGATATCTTTTTGTCAGATCCCACACTAGATGTTTTGTGTGGACCAAAAATACCAAAACACGGAAATAACTATTGGAATGGGGTGTGGAATTCAATATCGGGCCACGAATTCGACTACGAAGGAATTGTATTCAGTGTCCCAGCGGGGAATTCTGTTTACAAAAAATCTTTCCTTGTCAAAAACAATATAAAATTCGATAACAGACTTGCTTATTCATCGGAGGATCATGATTTTTCCAAAAAACTTGTCAAACACGGGGCACATATTTACTTTCATAAAAAAATAAGCGTTAAACACGACTACAGAACCACCTTTGAGGGTTTTGTGAAACAGTGGTTCTATTACGGTTTGGGTAAAAGCACATATCACCTAACATTGCTCCTACCAAAAAAAACAACCTTCACAAATAGGTGTATTTTTGCAACTAAAAACTTTTTTTCCACCTTCCCCTACAGAGCAGGAAAGCCTCGTCTGAAGTACGTCCCGGCAATGTTACTTTTGAATTTTATATTTCTTTGCGGTTATATTTACGGTTTTTATAAGAAGCCAATTAATAAATGACCAAAAGAAATACTATTGTATACTGCTCTGTAGTTCCATACGGATACCCACCACATCACAGGGTTTTTTTTACAAAAAAATTATCAAAAAAACATGACATTTTTTTTGTAAGCCTCCCGACAACCAAAAGTTTTGTGTCATCCAAATTTCCATACCGTTTTATTGCCAACATTCCACTCTTGGCCCTTGGAAAAAAGAACTTTTTTGTTTGGGACAATTACCCAAAAAACAAACTTATGTATTTGATCCTCAATTGTCTATTATGGTTTAAAAAGTTAATTTTGAGACATAAAATAATACTGATTACAACTTCTGCATATTATGACCCAATTTATTCCAAAATACCTTCAGACCTAAAAATTTTTGATTGCCCCGATATTCATAAAGGTGAGTTTGATTTACGTAAAAAATTTATTGAAGAGATGGATATTGTTTTGACAAACACAAGATATATGCAAAAGTTGTTATCTGCATTAAACAATAATGTGCAGATTGTGTCATCTGGATATATAGAAAGTCCTCAAATATATGACCAAAAATCTGAAAACAAAAAATCGGTATTGTTTTATGGTGGAATATCGCAAAGGATAGACTACAGGTTGGTTTTATACGCTGTTAAAAATTTACCGGATTATACCTTCTACTTTGCCGGAGAAGTATATTTAAACAAATATTATCAAGAAGATGCCGATGTAGAACGCGGTAAGTTGTGGGGGAAAATAGTTAGTTGCAAAAACGTTAAGTATTTAAGTATTAAAAAAATAAGTAAACTTCCAAAGTGCGGGGCTGGAATTATTCCCTATATCCGGAGTGATATTTTCAACTTATATTCAAACCCGATAAAAATATATGACTATCTGAGTATGGGCGTTCCCACAATATGTCCGGAACTAAAAATCTCAAAAGAGCTCAAAGAAAAAATACCAATATACACATATAAAACAAAAGAGGACTTTGTTAATACAATCAAAAAGGTTTGCGAAAGCGCTTCGAGTGTTAAAATTTCGAAAGCAAAAACTCTCAAAATTCTGAAAAACAACGGTATTCAAAAGAAGCTGAGTGATGTTTTATCTATCCCAGGGCTCCAAAATATACGGGGAAATCAGACGGAAGTATCTTCTTGATGTTCTTTTTAGACATCTCCGATGCATAGTCGCAAAAAACCAGTGTCCACATGGCAGAGTATAGTTGGTCTTTAGAAAAACTATTCAGATTGATCTTGTGCTGAATGTCTACCACTTTTTTTATCAATATTTTTTCTGTCAGAAGACCCAAGCCAAGATCTTCAATTCGAGCAATTTTGTATAAACGGTTTATATCTTCAACCAACATTTTATTCCATCCGTAATATCCATCTGACAAATATATTTTTTTTTGCAACCCAACACGGTGAAAAACAAACTGCAAGAACGCGGTTATATTTCTCAAAAATTTAACCTTTGTTGTACCTACAGTAATCGTTTTATCAGATATCAATGTTTTCATATATGTTTTTTCTACGAATCTCGAGTTCGTCTCTCAAGAGTGCGAGTGTATTTATCTTTACATCAGATTTGGTATTTGAGGCATTATAAATGTAAAGTGGTTTTTTGATCACCAAAAGCCCTTCTATGTTCATCTCCAGAAGCGGGAAGAAAACACTCTGATCTTCGGCAAATCTCAACCATGATCCATCAGAACGTTTGAAATCCTCTTTTTTAATCTTTTTAAACATCCTGACCTTAAATGTTCGTGGGTGGAGTGGCAGAAAAGGAAACTTTCTGTATGCCTTTTTATTTACAACATCAGGTGGATACTTTTGATTTGCATGTTCCAGAAGCTTACCGGAAACGTTTTTAGAAACTCCATTTTCATCTTCAATCAAGCACTCACCATATGTAAAGTTGCATTTTGGGTATTTTGTGTAAATTTTGCCTAGATATGACAAAACGTTTTTATTCAACAACCGGTCATCGGCGTCCAGATTAACTATAACGGCATCGTCATTATCGGCGAACTTGTGAATAAGATGGTACTGATTGTAAATTGCATATTTCCTTGCAGAGTTAAAAACTACAATGTGCCCTTCTAATTTGTTTGCAATATGTTGCTTTTGTTTCTTTGTGTAGTTAGAGTTATCATCCACAAAAATTATCTTAAAATTTGTGTAAGTCTGATTAAGTACAGAATCTATGCATTGATCAAAGTTTTCGTAACATTTCCAACCTCTTATTAAGATATAAAAAAATACCCTGCCTGACTTTTTATTCACTCTGAAGTTGTTTGTATGCATAGTTGTATACGTTAAGTGTTTCTTTAGCCGTATTTTTCCAAGAAAATCGTTTTGCGTTATTTATACCTGATTTCACCTTACTCATCCTAAATGTGGGGTTATTAACTAATTTTACGATTGCTGCCGATATACTTCCTGGATCGTTGGGGTCTACAAGAACCGCTGCCCCTCCGGAAATTTCTTTCATGGCCCCAAAATCAGAAGTTATAACGGGGCAACCCGACGCCATCGCTTCCAAAATTGGTAAGCCAAACCCTTCATACAACGATGGGTAGGCGAAACATTCAGCATTTCTGTACATTGATGCCAAACGTTTGTCATCTACGTTTTCTAAAACATCAACTTTCCCGGCTATTTTTAGGCATTTTGCTTCACGATAGATCCTTTCTTTAGCCTTTTGATTAGTTGTTATTACTTTGATGCTAAGTTTCGGTAGTCTATCGTGAATCAAGCTAAAAGCCTTGAGCGTGTTTTTAATATTTTTTCTTGGTGCAAAATCCGCCATTGCCAATATATATTTGTTTTTTCTATTTCCGACTTTTGCCGGCTTGAATATTGCGTCTACTCCTAGATAAATATTAAAGATTTTTTGAGAATAGCCGTTGTTATTTAACTCCTTCTTTATGTTGTTTGTATCGGTAATAAAATATTTTGAACGCCTTAGGGTAAAGCTTCTCAATATTTCACCATTAACCCTTCTAAAAAAGCTTTTAATATAAGGGTAAGTATAGCCAAGATTGTAGTCGTGAACCGTAGTTATTATAGAACCATGAGTGTTGAAGAGCGACCCGAATGGTTCCAAATAATGGAATAGGTCTATGTCATACCTTTTTGCAACTGCGGGTAGGATTATCTGGCGCTTGAAAATCGGAAGTCTGCTTTTAATTTTTATAAAATGAAAACTTTTACTTTTAGGGACTGTTATATCTTTGGTCGCAAAAATATAATATTCGTTTTTTTTGTCAATTCGTGCTAAATTTGCGACAAGTTTTTCGGCATAATTTCTGGTGCCACACGGAAACTTAGTAGTAAACAATAGTCCATCTATTCCAATTTTCATACTATTAACTTATGCTCAAGATCATCCAAAATCATATGTATTATAATCTATGAAATTAATCTAAAAAGAAGTGAATAGTTATCTAACACAATCACATTTTATTAACAGTTTGAAAAGTCTGTCGAAAAAAGTAGACACCAAGGATAACAATGTTTTCATTTTTTTAACCACACTCATCTTTTACCTGACAGTTTGGTTATTTAGTCCCAGTTACAAGTTTATTGTGGCGGCATTCGTACTGCTTTTTTTATTTTTAAACTTTAGAATAAAAAACTATAAATTCGCCCTTTTGATTACTTTTTTGATAAGTTCGGTTCTTTATATCGGAAAAACATATGTAATAGAGCTTATCCCCGGAGGAATATACGACCCTATATATTTTGAGGACGGACTTCTGGCATACCTTGTCGTGACGCCGTCAAACGTTTTTGCAGCAATCATGCTGTTTATAATCGTTAGGGATCTGGTTAACAAAAAGTTATTACTAAAAGACTTCTACAAACACAGTTATCTTCTGATTATCTATATAACCTGGACCATTTTGTCCGATCTTTTTGTTTCCAAAAAACCTGGGCTATCTTTGGCCTTCAACCTTTTGAGTCTTAACCCATATATTCTATATTTTTATCTTCAGGCATATATTAAGGATGGTCAAAAATTCTATAAAATTTTTATATTCATGCTGGCCGCGCTTTGTATTTTTGAAACAATTCTTTCAGTAAAACAATTTACAGCCAATTCTCTTACAGGAAATAGTCTTGTATATCAAGCGGGCTCTGCATATTGGGGGAATCAACCGGATGAGCGAAACTTGTCTTATAGACCTGTAGGGACTTTTTTTCATGCCAACTCATTGGGGGCAGAATTTTCAATTTGGCTACTACTTTTGATCGTTTACTATTTAGTTTCGGGAAATTCACTAATTCTTATTGCAGTGGTCCCTGCTATGCTTATTTTTCTCCTCACTCTTAGCAGAAGCTCTTGGATGGGTTTTTTGGCCGGATTGTTAACCATTCTTTATATTGTCGAAAAGGTAAAGAAATTCAAAATTAATATTAAGTTGCCCAAATATACTTTTTTCTTTGCTGTTCCACTAATCGCGATACTCATATATTTTGTTTTGCCTAGATTTCAAAAATCTTTCTACTCCTTTGATCAGGGAGGAGGAACATTTAGAGTGGAACAGTTTGTTGCTTCAGCGGAATTGATTTCAAAAAATTTTGTCATGGGTGTGGGTAAAAAAATGGTAGTTCCGGAGGGACTTGAGACACTACCGCAAAGCATTTTTGGGAAAATTCCGCTCGATATACATAACTTTTATTTATCGGTTGCTGCCGAGCATGGTGTTCCTGCGCTTATTTTTTACTTATATTTTGTGATATTATCAGTCGCCGGGATATTGAAAAACAAACTCAAGACCAAAGGCCTAAAAAACTCAGAGATGCCACTTCTAAGTTTAATAGGTATAATGTTTTCCTTTGGAATTGTGAGTATTTTCTCAGTTATTAGCGGAGAAATATATTTAATGCTTTTCCTGGGTTTTTTGAATGAGAGACAAACTTAAGAAACTTACAGTTTTTGATTACTTGCTTGTGGCCCTTTTTTTTGTAGGGGTTTTGTTTTTTGCTGTTACATTTTTGAGAAGACCCGAATATGTCAACATAACCGTTAAGATCGGCGAAGACGACGTTTCATTCATGAGACCTGGGTCTAGAGACTGGTTTGCACAACTCTTTACGGTTGGGATGACTGAACGGGATGGTGCGGGTAAGCCTCAGGTTGAGGTTACAAAAGTTTTTAGATACGACTCAGACAAAAACAAACAAGCTGTTTACCTTACAATGAAAGTTCACGCGTTGTATACAAAATCTACAATGCAATATTCATACAAGGGTAAACCCCTCCTCGTCGGTTATCCTATCAAGCTCCAACTAGACTACATTAACACGGAAGGAATAATTACAAATATCGACAAGATCCCGGACAGGAGAGTGAAAAAAGAACTGATGGTCGAAACACAAATTATGATAGACTCGACATTCTTGGAAACAACGGGAACCAGAGACTATATCGCGGACGCATTAAATGTGGGCGACACAATCAACGACAGCGAGGGGAACCCTGTTATGACAATAGTAGCCAAACGTACATTACCTGCCAAAAAAGTTGTGACAACTTCTCAAGGGGAGGTGTTAACAAGGTTCAATCCGTTGTTGAAAGACATTTTTTTGACACTTAAGATAAATGCAACAATGATAAATAATAAATATTACTTGTTCGACGATATACCCATCCTGATAGGTCAAAGCATACCTTTAAGCACTTCCAAGATTTATGTTGGCCCGGTAGTAACCAAAATAACCGAAAGTGAAAACCAAAAATAACGATACGGTTTTTATTTGCAAATTTTGCAACTCCAAGCTCAAAAAAAATACTGGCACCGATATTTACAATTGTAAGTGTTTTAAATATCCGGCTGTCGACGGGATTTTATATTTAATAAAAGATAAAAAAGCAAAGGAGGCGGTAGAACTATTAGAAAACGGCAACAACATTTTTGCCTTGTTAAAGTTGTTAGACCTTCACCCAAAACTTTCGATACCAGTATTGTTGTTTTCGAAGATGGGACTTTGGAGGTTTTTAGGATTTAAAATATCAATGCAAACTTTAACAATTTTTGGGTATCCAAAGAGTTGGGTTAATTATCTTCTGAGAAGGCATGGCGATTTATCATTCAATTTGGGTAAAAAATGCGTCCGCCTCCTTACAAATGGCAGCGTGCTCGATTTCGGAAGCGGAGTGGGTCAGCTATTGCCCTTTATACGGACTTCGGTTGGGAAATCAAAAATTTATGCATTGGACAATTCCATGCTCAGCCTGTATATATCAAAATATTTTTTCTCGGACAATAAAACTGTATTAGTTTGTGCAGATGCCAACGACGGGCTGCCGTTTGCAACAAGATCTCTGGAGAATATCATAGCTTGTGACTGCCTGCATGATATAAAAAACAAGCAACCATTCATAAAAGAAGGGGTCCGGCTAATTCGCAAAACCGGCAAAATAATGATAATCCATACGATAAACGCCTCAAAAACTCGTTTCAAAGGTTTTTTTGGTACACCTGAATACGTTTTCAGGAATGGTCTAAGGAGTGGGGGATTTAAAAATATTTTTGTTTATGAAAATTCAAATCTTTTTGAAATTTTGTCAAACTCTAAAATTAGCTTCCGGAACCTGCCGAAGTCTGACATACTTAAAGAACATGATTTCTATTCGTTACTTGCTCAAAAGTGACTATTTTAGTAAAAATCTTTCGGACATCCTAGAAAGATATCAGTCATTTGTTTTTTTGTCACCACACCTGGATGATGCAGTTTTTTCCTGTGGGCTTATCCTTGCCAAGCTCAGAAAATTAAATAAACAAGTAAGTGTGATAACCGTGTTCTCGGACTGCAATAATAGTCCCAGTACCCCACAAGCCAATCTTTTTTTGGAGCAATGCGGCGCCACTGATGGTAAAAAACTTTTCTATCAACGAAAACTTGAAGACAGGTCTGCTTCCAAAATACTTGGATTTAAACCTATTCATTTGAATTTTATTGATGCCGCCTGGAGATTAGACAAAAAAAATAAGCCGATTTATCGCTCCACTGATATACAGTTTTCGGGACGAGTGTCCAATTACGACCTTGAGCTAAAATCAAAAATTAAAAATAAATTGAAAAAAATAACAAACACAACAAAAAACGCAATTGTTTTTGCGCCCTTTGGTGAGGGTGGTCATGTAGACCACATTTTAGTAAGAAGTATTGCAACAGAAATGTACGACGAGGTCTTGCTCTGGTCTGACTTTCCATACAATCAATATTCCAAAAAAGATATTCCGAGTGCAGACATTATTTTGTATCCCAAATCTTCGGATTTTGCAGCCAAAGAGAAGTCAATTTTAGCTTATAAAACGCAAATAACTTCAATTTTTGGTAATAAAAAAATTCCCCGAGTGCCCGAGAGGTATTATAACTTATAGCTTCGCAGTGCCTTCTTAAACATATTAAGACTCTTGGTGAATGTTTGTTTTTTACCTTCCTTTTCAAATTCGGCAGATATTTTTTGTCTCTTATTCATTTTTAGCGAAAAATAATAAGCAACAACTCTGCCTATTTCCACTGTGCTTGTATTTTTTAGTATTAGATTTGGGTCAATCTTGTGAACCAAGTCCGAAATATTACCCGTGTTGGTTCCCGCCACACTCAATCCGGAAGCCGCAGCTTCGATAACCGACAAGGGAGCCATTTCTTGCTCCGATGGAAGAATCAACAAGTCTGAGGCCTGGTACAAAAAATATAATTTTTCGGGTGACAGATTTTCAAAAAGTATTATTTTTTTCGACTCCTTAAGCAATTTTACCAGTCTAATATTCTGATTGTTTGTTGGCGCTGCAACAACCAACTTTATTTTTTTGTTATCAACTCGATTAAAATAGCTAACTAGGCCCTCCAAACCTTTGTAAAGGCTGATTCTTCCGGAGTACAAAACAATGTTGTCATTTAAATTCAGCTTTAACAAAGTTCTCAATTTAGATTTACTATATTTTTTAGTCCCATCTATGAAGTCAGGTACAAAATTTTCGACAACTTTTACGTTTTTCATGGAAGCAAAAAGGCCTAATCTTCTGTACACAAAGCTTTTTGCATATACACTTGGGACAACTGTTAGAGGTGAAAGCAAAAGGGCTAGTCTTTCAAATATCTTAATTAAAATTTGTCTCCTATCCAGTTGAAAAACGTTGTTATACAAAACACTTTGTGAACCGTGAAACCAAAATACAACTTTGGCTCTACGGAAAAAGAAAATGGAAGCAACGATTGAGAATCTGTAATCTGTAGAAATTACCAAGTCGGGATTAAAATCTTTAGAAATATGTTTTATTGCTAAATATGTCATATATAAAAAACCAAAAAAACTTTTAACAAAACTAAACGGCGGGGAAGACGGCGGAGCTTTTACTATGTTTATGTGAGACTTTAATTTACAGATTGTTGTTGGTGGGGCAGATATAATCCTAACGGAAAATGGTTCGTTATCAGAAACATATTTCGTAATAAATCTTTCAGTAAAAATCCATGCGCCACCAGGTTCTATATTTGATAACAATAATATTTTGTCAGTTTTCATTAAATTTATAATTGAAGTATACTCAATCTTATGTTTTTTTGAATATGAAGCAACACTTGGTCAAGTCATTCTTCAAAATTTATAAAAATCCTTTTGTTAAATGGTCTTTGCTTTTTGCAAGTATTTTTTTAGTCGGCTTTTTGGTTTCTTATATTTATACAAGATTTTTTAAGAATAAGGATGGAAACGGATACAACGTGATAATCCTGTCAGTAGACACACTTAGACAAGACCGTATGGGTGTTTATGGCTATCAAGGAGGAACAACACCCAATATTGACGAATGGTCTAAAGATGCGACTGTGTTCAATAATGCCTACACAGTGTCCCCATTAACAGTTCCTTCTTTTACGGCCTTGTTTACAGGAAAGCACCCATACCAAACCAGGATCATCTCCAACGAAAGTTTTTTTCTAAGTCCCAGGACACTCACAATTCCCGAGGTTTTAACAAGACATGGGTACAAAACTGCAGCATTCGTTGCAAACAGCGTGCTTTCACCAAGTGCCAAAAACTTCAGTAACGATTTTCGCAATTACAGATCTTACCCATCCTGGAGCAGCTCTGACCAAGACCATGAGACACTTGTTAACGATGCAATCAGTTGGTTAAAAGGTGCCGGTAAACAGAAGTTCTTTTTGTGGGTACATCTCGCGGATCCACACGGACCCTATTCCCCCAAATATAAATACAGATGTCTGGAAAATTCACCTGTTTGCAAAAAGATAGATTCAAAAAGCTACGAACAATGGGAAAAAGAACGACTGAATTACGTTACCCAAGCTCAACCGCAAAAAACAGTATTGAAAGGCTGCAATCCAGAAACTCCACCCCCAAATTTGGATGTTTATAGTTCACTATATGATGGCGAGATAAAAGCCGACGATGAACAAATGGGGAAAATTTTTATGGCCCTCAAAGATTTGGGGTTAGATAAGAATACAATCGTGCTTTTCTATGGTGATCACGGTGAAGGGTTTGATCATGACTATTTCTACACTCACGGAGGAACCGCATACCAAAGCCACATTAAAATACCTTTGATTGTAAAACATCCAAAAAGTAAAGGGAGCAATGTTTCTCAGATGGTCCTTAATACTGACGTTATCTCTACATTAACAAACCTTTTGGGGCTGAATATTGATAAAACCTACCTAGACAGCGTTCCGTTTGACAAGTTTATAAAGACTACATTTACAAATATTTTCCAAGGTAAAAGGAAGACGGCTTTTTTTGAGGCTTTTCAGAACTACGCAGTTATAAAAGGTGACTATAAATATATATTTTATGCAGACAAAGAAAATTGCTACGATTCGGCCCGAAACGAGGAGCTTTTTAATATTAAGTTGGACCCGGAAGAAAAAACTAATCTGCTTTACGAAAAAGGCCGCGTTCACTTTGATCTGAAAACTATGCTTTATGACAAGTTTGACCAGTATGAGTTACCAAAGTCGCACTTGAGACCGGAAGATGAAGCAGAGGAATTGGAAAAACTAAAAAGCCTGGGTTACTAATTACCAATAACCCATATTTCGAAGTTTGGACATTTTGTCTTCCTTTTTCCTTTCTCTACCGGATCTCTCACCTTCACCTGGCAAAGCCTTTTTAGTCAGCGGTTTTTCTCCAAGTGACCTGTAGCCCTGATCGTAAAGATTCACATACGGCACATCAAATTTGTGTATATAGTCCCAAATATCTTTTTCTGTAAAATCCAATATCGGATGCACCCTGGTGTGGTTTTCCCTTGTAGAAAAAAACTTTTCTCTGGATCTTGAAGGATGTTCATCCCATCGTATTCCCACAATATATGCCTCTATCGAATTCCTGGACTGAAAATCTTTAAGGGCTTTTATTTTCATTTCCCTTAAAAGCATGAATTTTTCGGATTTTGATTTAGATGCTTCATATTTTGCTAAAAGGCTTGAGTCATGGCGTTCAATTACAAGCTCCAGGTTCCAGCTCCTGGAAATCTTTTCGATAAATTCGTAAATTTCAGGAAACTCAAGGGTTGAGTCGTTAAACATAACAGGGAACTTTACCGAACCATACATTTGCCTTATCAAATGTAAAACCACCGTTGAATCTTTACCACCCGTCCAAGCTACAACCGTTTTATCCAAATTGAATCTGTTGGAAGCCTTGTCAATTATATTTTTTGCAAACTCTACTTTTTTGTCGAGTGTTTTGTTAATCATGTAATCAAACAATAACAGTTTTAAATTATAATACGTGTGTATAACTTGGTCTATCTATTATGTCTAACAAAAACTTACAACTAGGAGTGTTAACATACCTCGACCCGGGGAGTGGAGTAGTATATGGAACCGCCATTTCAACTCTATTGGGATATATAATGGCCATTGCAAGTCCACTTGTACTACTTGCCGGTAAATTTTTTAGAAAACGAAATCTCGTTTTATTTGTTATTATCTTAGTTGTTATATTTATTTTCATTTTTAATATGCAAAAATCCAAAAATAACGATTCAAATAACTTAAACAAGAAGGTTGTTGTCTTGGGTTTTGACGGCATGGATCCCAAAATCATTGACGAGGGAATAAAAGCAAACAAGCTACCCAACTTCGCCAAACTCAAATCAACGGGAAGCTATAAAAAATTACAAACAACTACGCCCCCTCAGTCCCCGGTTGCCTGGGCAAGTTTTATAACTGGAACAAACCCAAGCGAACACCACATATACGACTTTATTGTACGTGACCAAGAAACATACGAACCGTCTCTCGTCTTCTCTAAAGAAAAAAAATTCCTGAGCATTCCAAAGTTTTGGGAATATCTCTCCAAGAGCAACATTCCTGTTAATGTGTTGTTTTTACCAGACACCTACCCTTCTCAAAAGCTTGCCGGATCAATGCTCTCGGGAATGGGCACCCCAGATATCACAGGAACGGAGGGGACATTTACCCTAATTACGTCTAAAAAAGTTTCAAAAACCGACAACTGGAGAGGGAATATTGTACCAGTCACTAACTCAGAAAAAATTACAGTTACTGTCCCGGGTCCAAAATACAACGGTCTCACAGAAACCAAAACCTCAAACTTGAAAGTCGATGTAAAGCGAAACGCTAAAGACGGTTTTATTGAAGTAGATGTTCAAAATCAAAAATTTAAACTCAAAGAAGGCGAGTGGTCGCCTTGGATAAAATTTGAGTTCAAGTTGGATTTTTTTACAAAAATCCATGGGGTTGGAATGTTCTACCTTAAATCACAAAACCCAGATCTTGAATTATATTTGAGTCCAATCAACATCGACCCGGAAAGACCAGTCTTTGACATATCTTTTCCAAAAAATTTCTCTTCTCAAGTTGCAAAAGAGAATGGAACATTCTCGACACTAGGACTGCCGCACGATACTTGGGCACTGGAAGAAGACATATTAGACGAAGAAGCGTTTTTAAAACAGGTTGATCAAACGATTGACGAAAGGTCCCGTATTTTGTTTGACACTTTGGACAAGCAAAAGAAAGGTGTATTTGTGGGTTATCTTGGCATGACGGACACAATCCAGCATATGTTTTGGAGATACCGAAACGACAAAAAGTCACCATATAAAAATACGATATTAGACTATTACGTAAAAATGGATAGTCTTTTGGGTAAAATTTTAAACGAGTATGTTACTGAGAGCGATACTGTTATTGTTTTATCGGACCATGGATTTACAGAATTTGACTATGAATTCAATCTCAACTCTTGGTTGGCAAATAACGGTTTTTTATCTCTGGAAAATGGTTTGGCTTCAGGTGGAGAAATGCTTGAAGGAGTTAACTGGGAAAAAACAAATGCTTATGCAGTTGGTTATAACAGTCTTTATTTAAATAAAAAGACCAGAGAAAGTCGCGGCACAGTTAGTGAGTCAGAAGAAGCGCAGATTTTGGATAACCTAAAAAAATCTTTATTAAAATACAAAAACCCTTTTACAGGAAAGTTTATTTTTAAACGTTTGTACGACAAAAAAGATTTAAATATCACCGACCCCAACGCTCCAGATTTAATTTTGGGGTACGCATCGGGAATCAGGGCATCTTGGGACACTGCAGTCGGATCAACCCCAAAGAATATAATTTTAAAAAGGCACAGTAAATGGAGCGGTGATCATCTAATAGACGCGTCGCTGGTCCCGGGTGTAATTTTATCCAACAAAGAAATTAAAAAAGACAATCCCAACATTATTGATGTTGCCCCATCAATTCTTGTGACTGCCGGTCTTGAAAAACCTGACGGCATGCAAGGAGAAAATCTTTTCTAAGTGTTTTTATGAGCTCGACTTCATACACAATATTAAAAAATAAAAGAGTAGCTATTGCCCATGATTACCTGAGAACATTTGGAGGAGGTGAAAGGGTTCTTAAGGAACTTCACAAGACATTTCCTTCCGCACCTATATTTGTAGCTTCAATTGACTACCAAAGAATGGGTAGCTTCATGGATAATTTTAAAACAGCGAACATCATAACATCATGGGTTCAAAATATTCCATTACTCCGCAGATACCCGCTTTTGTATAGACCTATTCTGCCTTTGGTGTGGAGATTCTTTGACACAAAGAAATTTGATTTGGTTATATCTTCATCTGGTTCAAACATATCTAAATCAATTCCAATTTCAGACAAAACAAAACATATATGCTACTGCCATACACCTCCCAGATTTATTTACGGGTTGTCAACAGAATCTGGGTTGGAAACAAAAGCGTTTGGTTTTATTTTGAATATTGTGAACACTTATCTAGAAGTATTTGACAAAAAAAGCAATGAAAAAGTTGACTTATTTATTGCAAACTCAAAAAACGTTTCCAAAAGAATCAAAAACATTTACAAACGAGGCTCAGTGGTAATCAATCCACCATGCCCAGCACAAAAAAAACCCTACGAAAGAGGTGATTATTTTTTGGTAGTTAGCAGACTTGTTAAATATAAAAATGTCGATCTAATAATAAAAACATTCAAAAATACCGATTTGAATCTAAAAATAGTCGGGGGAGGCAAAGAAAAAAGGAGACTACAAAAACTGGCTTTTGGGGCGAATAATATTGAATTTTTGGGTGAGGTTAATGACTCACATCTTAATAACATTTACAAAAAATCCAAGGCACTTATCGTCGCAACTTCAGACGAGGACTTTGGGATGACAATTGCAGAAGCGGCAGGATATGGCAAGCCTTCTATAGCATATTATTCCGGAGGTCACAAAGAGACAATCATTCCTGGCAAGACTGGCATATTCTTTTACGATTTATCCGAAGCGGCATTGCAAAAAGCACTCATTAAATTTTCACAAACCAAGTTTAGTTACAAATACATATGGAATTATTCCAAAAAGTTTTCGAGTGAAGTCTTTGTCAAAAATATACGCATGTATTCAGCAAAAATTTTAAATGATTAAAATATTTGGCAAGGTACCGTTTAACAGAATTGATAAAGAAGAGCTCTTTGATAAAATTATTTTCTACTCAAAGAAAAATAGTAAAACATTGATAAGCAATATGAATGCCTATGGTGTTGTTACTTATCTTAAAAATAAAAGGTATCGCAAGATAATCAACACATCTAAAATAATTTACCCCGATGGCTGGGGACCAGTTCTTGCCTCACTTCATCTTCCACAAAAATTAGATTCAAGGTTGAACGTGGGAGATTTTATTTTTGATTTACTAAAACAAATATCAAAACATCATTTAAAAATTTATCTAATTGGGTGTGAACAGCCAGTTATCGAAAAAACTGTAGGAGCTATAAGAAAACGTTATCCGAAAATTAATATATCCGGTTTTCATAATGGTTTTCCCAGCAAAAAACAAAATTTAAATTTATTAAGTGATTTGAATAGAAAAAAACCGAATTTGGTTTTTGTTGGAATGGGAGTGCCATACCAGGAGTATTGGATCCAAAAGAATTTGAAAAGTCTTCCGAACGCTTTGTATATGGGAGTTGGGGGAGTTTTCCATTATATTGCCGGCACAAAAAGGAGAGCTCCGCTAATAATACGTAAAATGTATTTGGAATGGGTTTTTAGGTTTTTTCAAGAACCCAATAGACTTTTCAAAAGATATACTTTAGCGAATTTAATATTTATTAAAGAGTATTTTAGATCAACGTTTGAGAGTATTTTTTTCCGATAAACAACGCCCGGCATCAGATCCTAATTTTTCTATGCACTTTTCAAGAACCGTTAAAACACCTTGGTCTTTTTTGACCTTGTAAGCGTTGTACAAATCCATGTAATATTCTTCATTCCAAGGGTTCAAATTAACTGCAATTTCGAAATAGTTTAAAGATTTTAGTGAACCAACGTCATATAAACCACCCAATTCATTTGCGGCAAAAGCTAAGTAATCTCTCTCGAACTGCATAAGTGTTTCAGGATTTGCTTGCAACCACACATCTACATCATTTCTGGCGTTTAAATCGTGAAATATCTGAAAAATTGTATTAATTTGATTTTTAAACTTTAACGATTTTGAATTTTGAGGAAAATATTCCAACGACTTATCTAGATATATGCTTGCGGTATGAAAATCGACTCTGACAGCGGCTGTTGCCATCAAGTAATAATATTCGGATTTTGATTGCAAGTCGGTTAATTCAAAAATCTTAGTGTTTTCGATTTTTTGGAAAGTCTTAAGCAAATTGAGAGATTCAACATAAGAAACACACAAGGGCTTACACCCATATGCTGTTTCTTCTAAAGTTATGTCTTTTAGGTAACTAAGATATGACTTTGTATACAAATCTGGTACAACTTTAATGAGCGTGTCCTCAAAACGTGTGTTTGAGTAAACCAGCTGAAAAAAAATTCTTTCCAAAAAAAGAGTCCGGTTTTTAAAAGAATAAAATATTTCTGAGGTCAAAATAACAAATAAAAAAATCAGAAAATATACTAGAAAATGCTTTTTAAGTTTCATTACATTAGTTTACCAGATAGGGGATTATTAGGTTCTGATATAATCAAAAAATAAAAATGCCTAAACGTATTTTGGTCACAGGATCGGCAGGATTTATCGGCAGTAATTTTGTAAATTATTTTATTAAAAAAAATCCTTCAGCAACGGTTGTAGGCATAGACGATTTATCAACAGGAAAAAAAACTTCAGTCAACCCAAAATCAATCTTTTACAAGGCCTCAATTTTGGATTCCAGAAAAACTGATTATATTTTTAAAAAACACAAACCAGAATATGTGTTCCATTTTGCAGCATTGCCAAGAGTTTCATTTTCAATTAAGGAGCCGGTAATTACTGCGTCCGTTAATATAAATGGAACAATAAATCTTTTAGATAAATCCAAAAAATACGGAGTCAAAAGATTTATTTATTCTTCATCTTCATCGGTCTATGGAAACACAAAGAGTATACCCACACCCGAAGACGAAGCGGGCAAAGATTTTACCTCTCCATATGCTTTGCAAAAATACACTTCCGAAAAGTATTGCAAGATATATTCAAATATATATGGTTTGGACACAGTATCACTAAGATATTTTTCTGTTTACGGACCTGGGCAGTTTGGTGACTCCCCATATTCCACAGTCATATCGGCCTGGCTAGACACTTTGTCAAAGAAGAGTAAATCAGGATATTTGGAAGGTGATGGAACTCAAACAAGGGATTTTTGCTTTGTAGATGACGTTGTCGATGCCAATTATAAAGCCATGATTTGCAAAAAACCGCTAAGGGGTATTGCTTTGAACATTGGTAGTAGTAAAAACCTTAACTTGTTACAAGTCAAAGATTTGATTGAAAAAGTCACAAAAACAAAACTCGATGTTGAGCAAAGACCGCAAAGAATAGGTGATATTAAAGACTCCTATGCAGACATTGGACTTGCCGCAAGAACAATTGGGTACAAACCAAAAACGCAGCTGCATAAGGGGATCTACAGGGCTTGGGACTGGTATAAAAAATTAAGGTAAACTAAGTTAGGATGACAAGAACGCTCCAAATGAAAACGTTTGATGGCCTGACATTTATAATAGTTTCTGTTTTGATAATGCTTGGTTCTTTTGGTATCTTCAGAGAAATTGTCTTGTTTTCGGGAATCATCATTGGCACGATTCTTTTGGGAATCAAAATCTTAATTGAAGGTAAGGTAAAAATACAAAACTCTTTTTGGATTTATCTTGTATTTATTTTGGTTGCAGGAATTCACACATTGACCACAAAGGGTGATTTTTACTATTTTTACATCTACTTTTCAGGTATTGTTTTCATACTGCTGGCTAGTAATTTTAACGAGGTATTTAGGAATTTCTACAGCAACTTGCTTGTTGCCCTAGGTTTACTTATGGGGGGGATGTATTTTATTTCTCAATTCGTAACTTTTGACTTGCCAAGTCTTTCAACACTCTTCGCTCCTCCGACCGACACCATTAAACATAGCAATGTCGGTGATCTGTGGGCAGTCGTTGTTGTAGCAACAATATTCGGATATAGACATGGATTAAACCTAACTAAACTAGCAATAACAGTTGTTGGAATTTTTTTTATTGGCGTTTCTTTCTCCAGGTCTGCAGTGCTGTCTGTAGTCACGTCAATTCTGTATCTATTTTACATGTCAAAAACAAAAACACTTAATAAATATTTTCCATATATTTTAATCAGCTTATCGCTTTTTTTTCTGGTTTTCGGATCATTTAAATCAATACTTTTTTCTAGGCCATACTTTTTAGAGTCGATTGTTGGTTTATCCAAGTATCCGCTGGGGACTGGAATAGGCAGGTTTGCTCTGGTTAGTAATTCAACTAATTTTGCTCACAACATACTTTTAGAGATGATTTCGGCATTGGGGGTGTTTTCACTGCCATTTATAGTCTGGATTGTGGCTGTTTATAAAAACTTGATTTCTGCGAACCAAGAGAAAATCTTTATTAAGTCGGTCCAACTATCAATTCTGTTTATTTTAATGTTTACACCAAACTACATAGTAATAGGCTTCATGTGGCTTTGGTTCATAAGCATAGGCCTGGAAGAAAATGAAGATTATTCTCCAAGGTGACGGATTTCGTAGTTGCCTTCTGTAATACTGATTGAAACATTCTGGTGTGTCCAAACACCCTCTCGTAAGACAGGATCGACATAATCATATTCCTCTTGAGTAAAATGAATTCTGACCATGGTTTTATCGGTTCTAACAACTCCCATCACAAAAACAAAATCGATGCCATTTATATTAATCAACTCGGGTTGCGCACTTTGAAGTTGACCTTGGATGGTAAAAGTTTCACCAGGATTTAAATTAGAACTAAAAAAGTCATCAACACGGTAGGCCACCTGACTTGTTGTCAATTTGGGTGGAGCAGAGGGAATCTCCCTAGGTTCATCACTACAGCCGAAACGGTTGGTTTTGGTGTACTTATTTTTGTGTATAGGTAGTAACCGGAAAGACTTATAAATATCAGTATAAAAAATGCCAACACCCATTTTAGAGCGCTCATAATTTATAATAGACTAAATTGACAAAAAACAAAACAAACCACTTAAACACATTAACCCAGTTGTTGGAATTTACAATGTTTGCATCTTTTTTGGGTGCACTTTTCCTGTCTTTTTCCGGCTATACCATGGCATTTTCGTCTTCACTTTTGTATTTGTTTTTTTATTTGTTGGCTTTGGGATATATATTTCAAATAACAAAGTGGTATCAATACCACCGGGTTTTTTTTCTCTTCTTACATTTACGGCATTACTCAACTTATTTCCATTTTTTATCAACGAAACAGTCAACCCCCTAAGATATGCCCTGAACTTTAACTTGGGTGTGTTGGGGTATTTATTTTTTTATAACTACAATCAAAGTTTTCATTTGATTACAAAATCAATAAAATATCTTTCATTTCTATACGCCGGTTTGTATTTGCTGTCCTTTATTTTTCCAATTGAGTTAGCCAAGTTCGCTTTTTTTATTTTTCCCCAAACCGATCCAACCATACACTTTAACCTTGGGTTAATATGGGGGTTTTATGCACTGACAGAGGTTGCGCAAAAGGGTGTAAAAGTGAAACCCCACCTGATAATAATAACTCTAGTATTTGCAGTTATATCCTTCAATAGAACTGTCATATTAGGAATAATTTTAGGTCTTTTATATTTGGCAAACGGGGAAGTAAGCAAAATTTTTACAAAATGGAAAGTGGGTTTCACTCTTTTAAGCATTATCATACTTTTGTTTATGGGGCTTTCTAAAACCACTATTTTTAACAGACCTTATTTTTTTCAAAGTATAAAAGTTTTTTTTGACAATATCTGGGGAGTCGGTTTGGGAAATTTTGGACTTGTGAGCAGTTCTACTAGCTTTGCACATAGCATATTGCTGGAAATTGTTTCGGGACTTGGAATATTCTCAATACCTTTTGTTGTATGGATGTTTAAGGTTTATAAAAATCTAACAACCGTTGGTCAAGAAAACTTTTTTATAAAGTCTGTCCAGTTGTCAACACTCGTAATACTTTTGTTTACTCCTAATTACATCATCTTCGGTTTTATGTGGTTTTGGTTTTTGTGTATAGGGATCGAAGAAGAGGAATCTTGATCTCTAGGAAAAAACTCATACCAAAAACAAAGTATGTAAAACAGTACCTGACTTTTTTATTTTTAGGATTAATTTTTCTCTAAAGAGATTCCCAAAGAATTTATGGTAACAACAACAGGCATTGTAACCCAAAAACTTCCTCTTGGAATTGTTCCTCCAAAAGCCTCGTATTCATCGCTCTTGAAGTGCACTTTGGTTAAACTTCCATCGTCGTTTTTTATTCCAATAACGTAAACATACTTCTCTCCGTCAATGATTCTTTGTTCTAAGTCTGCCGAAACAAAAGTTCCATATATTTTTGTTTCTTGTCCAGAAGGTATATTCGAAGTGGTGTAGTCATAAATCTTATCAATACTAGTTTTATCAACGATTTTGATTTTTCTATCGGTTGTAACAGCCGCCTCACTTACATTTACTTTATCTTTCTTAAGGAAGTAGACCGTAATAAAAAAACCACTTCCGCAAAGTATTAGAGCTACAAGAACTACAATTATCACACGCAAGTATTTTTCAGAATTACTTTCAGAATCCATAATTCATAATAAACTAATATCTGATATAAAACAAAATGTTAGAATCTTAAAATGCTACGGGTCAGCAGGTTATTAAACAAAAAGAATATTTCGTATCTATTTTTGTCATTACTCACCTTCAATTTGATTCTTGCTTCATTGGGGGGAAGTATGGCAAATCCTATTTTTTTGTCGTTTTGTTTTAATTTGTTTTTTTGGGGGCTATTGTTGTATGCAGGCATCAATATAAAACTTCCCAGATATTTCAAAATATATTTATTGTTTTTAATTACGGGACTAACACACTACTTTTTTTTTGGGGGAAACCTGAAGTTGTTTATCATACTTGTTTCAGGTGCGGTCTATTGGATAACCGCCCATAACCTCAAAGATGAAATCGCTAAACACATACCGTGGGTTATCAGGATACTTTCTATAGTTATGGCCCTGTTCCTATTTGCAAATATCGGCAAAGACCTTAGATCTGATGTGTCTGAAAATTTATTCCATCCCACAGCCACGTCTAAGCACAATCACATTGGCGACGTTTTTGCGGTTGCTGTGGTCCCCAGCATACTAGACCCCACAGTTGGATTTAAACCGTTCAATATATTTTTCAGTGCAATTTCGCTGTTTTTTGTAGCTTTCTCTTTTTCCAGATCAGCAGTGGTTTCGCTTATATTTTCCGTTTTGTTTGTATACCTTATCTCAGGACACAAATATCGACAAAAAATGGTTTTAAATATCATATTTATATTAGGCTTGTGCCTAATAGTTTACTTTGGAACACAGAAAACAACCATCTTTTCAAGGCCATATTTTGCAGAGTCGCTTGGACTGCTTATTAAGAATCCGTGGGGTATTGGCTTTGGCAACTTCCCAAAATACTACCCAGGGGTAGAAATTGTCCA
Organism: uncultured Gammaproteobacteria bacterium; assembly: GCA_964599625.1. Lineage (GTDB taxonomy): Bacteria > Patescibacteriota > Microgenomatia > UBA8517 > UBA8517 > CAZRGC01. Next base: position 123,941 of record CAZRGC010000004.1, on the reverse strand, counting down.
CAGCCTAATTGTGGAAATAGTTGTGGGTTACGGTGTTTTTGCAACTATAGGTATTTATTGGATATACCTCACATTAAAACAAGTTGTATTTGAAAGCAGGCTAGAAAGTAAAAATGGAGCGAATATTGCGCTATTTATCGCAATTGTTACAAACCTGGCTTTCGATCGCACATATCTAATACCTACTTTTATTTGGTTAATGTTTGTAATTCTAGGGGTCATAGAACGGGGAAATATTAAAGCGAGAATGCACAAATTAGCCATAAATTTAAGAAATAAACAAACTTGACATTTAAATTTATTGGTCCTATAATGTTTTGAATGTTTAAAGAACGCCGTTTACCTTGGTGGGCCAGGCTAACTTCGGCCATGGTTGTGGGAGCACTTCTCGCTGGTTGTGGTGGAAAAACCTACGGCTACGTCACACCTACCGCTGACCAGCCATCACCAACGCCAACTTCGGAACCATATTGTGACACACACATGTTTACCGTCGCTCCCGACTTGGGAATTGGCAATCTGGATGCAAGTTTGCTTCCGATTATGTCTGAAAATCTAATGGGGCCGAGCGGTGTTGGGGAGATTACGGGGATAAGCATGGTTAAAAATCCTAAAGTCGATTTTATTAAAAACGTTAAATCGTCTGCAAAGGCACAAGGCTTGGATCTGAACCCTGAAAAATCTCAGGTTGTTGAGTTTGGAATGGAAGGTAAAAATGCTCAAGCTTGTGCTCCTTTTACAATGATATTAGGTGAAGAAAAACCGGATGGTACAAGAAAGTCGTATGTTGGCTTTGATGTAGCTCAAATTGATTCCAACAAAGATAATGTTCCCGACCTTGAAGTTTTGATACCCTCTTTTGATGGAAACATCGATAGATTTGTTGAACTTGGTGAAGTTGATCCGGTTGCAGGAGATGGTGAAACCGTTTTGGGAGCCGTTGACCAACTTGACCCTGAGTCGGTTACTCCGCTTTTTAGCGTAAACCAAAAAACCGGAAAAGTTGTTTTCTTCCCACCTTTTTACCAAGGAGATACAAATACAACCAACACAGGCGTAGAAGTAGAAAACGGAGCAAATTTTGTCGAGGTGTCATATCACCCGAATGGAAGCGGAGTTGAAGTTTCTACACCCACAATTACTCCAAACGCAGTATCTACAAAAGCTGTCACTGAAACTTCTACTCCAGTTCCCACAAAAGAAGTTAAACAATACCCTATATGTACACCTGAAAAATACGCAGATTGTGTAGTTCCTTACCAAGACCTGTTTAATGGAAACTATTTAAATTGGTTAAAAAGTTTACCTGTTGATCAGTTTGATCCAGCAAAAGTGGAGATTGTACAGTGTTACGGAAATAGCCATGAGTTGACGTTTGTGGGAAACCCTAATAAAAACAATTTTTCAAATCCAGAAACGGCAATGGTAAGGCGTGGAATAACATATGGTGTTACAACACTGCAGCCGGGTGAGGTGGGATACGACTTCCCTCAGTCCAGAAGTTTTTTAATATTGCCCACTTTCTCTTATTCAAAAAGTTTAAATACTGGAGTTTGGAACATTTTTGTATACAGAATCGACGGAAACTCAACCTCACAAACAGTTGATTTTATTAAGAATTGGGCAAAGGCGGGAAACTTGCTTGTTATATCCAACCAATTCGAGTCCGGAATTGTTTCAGATAACCCATATTTCAAAAACCCTCTCGTTGTAAATTCGTTCAGCATATATCCAGACTTGCAAACCAAGTTGGATAATTTCGGGGAAAACTGTGACCCGGGATATATTAGTGATAAAGGTATAGTCTTAGAAACAAGCTACTCCAGATAACTCGGCATATTGAAGGTTCAATATTGGTGTGCTTTAATTGATGTGAATGAAAGCACTTATACAAAAGATTGGTCTTTTCCTCATTATTTTTGTGTCTATTGGGAGCTTCATATTTTTTTTCTTCGGCATTACCAAAATTTGGGAGGCGTTTTCTTATATAAACACTCTTGATCAGCAATTAAAAGAAAATTCCGTAAGACAGTTAAGAAACTTTCCAAAATCAGGGGTCTACTCTGGTATATATTCTCAACAAGTCACTTTTAACAAAACTAGTACGATATGGCTGTTTAATTATGACGGTCTAAAGAAATTTAAAACAAATTCAAATACAGTTTTTTCAAGCTTTAGTTTGTGCAAAGATGAAAGATGGAAAAACCCACAACAGAATATTACAAAAAATGCTAATATGAATTATCAGGACTGGCAAAAGTCTTTGAAACAGGGTGATTATATTCAAGTGATAACAAGCAAGGAAGATGAAAGAAATGTTAAAGAAATAACAAGTTACGATTGGTGGGCGTTTTCGAGTCAGATACCTGTTAATTATTTTCAAAAAAGATGTTGAAAATAGGTCATAAAATCTTAATAGCAGTTTTTGGGTTTTTTTTAATCTTTTTTGTTGTCTCTGAAATAAAAACAGTAAAAGCTCAATGTGTTTGCGCTAACTGGACCTACCACCCATATATTTGCGATGTCAAAGACGCGTCAGGTAACATAACCGGAACAGGGTGGTGCTCTTATGCAACCTGTAATGACAACAATTCCTACAACGGCTGCAACTCTCCTCAATGTCAGCCGGGCACATACCCTTGTAATAGAGCCAGTGATGGATATTGTTGTCCTCAAGACCAACCCCAACCCACCACAAATCCCGGTTGCACAAGTAATTGTTGCAGTGGTTGTGCGTGCACAAATTCCTGTACACAGGCTTGGACATGTGGCCAAACAGCACCTACTAACTTAAGTACCACCAGACTTTCTTCGACTGGCGTGCTATTGCAATGGACTCCGGGGGCAACCGGCGGCGCAAACCCTTACCAGGCATTATATGTTAGTACAGATTCAGATCCCCAGACAGGCTGTGCAGGTAGTTCCGGGGGGACTAGCACTTGTCCTGTTAAGTTAGATAGCTCTACCACAGCAATGTCTTCGTCACAAAACGCATACACAGTTACCAATCTTGCACCTAATACCGTTTATTATTGGACTGTTATGAATGTACAGGATGCTAACTGCGCATCTTACACAACATCATCTGCACCTTATGTTTCTTCATGTAATGTCAGCCCTTCATCGGTCACTTTGAATCACGGATCAACACAAACAATAACTTCAAGTCTTACCTCTGGCACTGGCATAACACAAGTTACATTTGCAAGCAGTGACGCCTCCAAGGTAACTGTAAGCCCTGCGAGTGACGCAACTTATGCATATCAAACAGTAGCAACCGGCGTAGCACCCACCACGTCATCGGTGACAATAACAGAGAACGTATACGTTACAGGAGGTACTCTGGGATGTACAAACAACATAAGCACCACTGTTTTGGCAGCAACCCCGTGGTGGCAGGTTATGGATGCAGACGTTGCAAGCTCGGGGGTATTGGACAGTTCAGTCCCTACTGGGGAATATTTTAGCCTTGCAGGTGCCGGAGGATACCCTGGAATACCTTCTTATGTTATATCTACAAGCCTGAATAGTCTTGATGTTTCACAGCTTGGTTGGCTGGTCCAGTCAGAAACACCAATCCAAAAACAATATGATTACAACTATTTTAACAACCAAATACCTGCAGACACCGTGGTAACAACACTGTCCAGCAATGTTTTGGATCAGGCGGCGATTGATGCAAATTCAACACCATCGTACGGGTATTACTGGTATCGATATGATGGCTCCTCAAGCGGTCTGGATTTAACAATCAATTCTGCTTTGAGTTTGGGATCTAAAAAAGTTGTTGTTTTGGCAGCATCAGCCAATGTCAATATTAGCGATACAGTTAACTTCACCAAAGGATCAGGATTCTTTTTGATAGTTGCAGGCAAAGATTCATTGGGCAACAAAGGTGATATAAACATCGATCCGGCACTTGGCGGCAATGCGTATGACTTGGAAGGAATTTATGTAGCATCAGGCTCTTTTTCAACAGGGGTTTCTGCCTTGCCACTTAGGATGAGGGGTTCTGTTGCAGGTTATGATTCTGTAACACTTCAGCGTGACCTTGGTGGATCAAATCTCACAACACCCGCAGAATACTTTGAATACGCACCGGACTTGTCACTGCTCTTCCCCTCAGTCTTGGGAACAAGAAGAATAAACTGGAAAGAAGTTGCCCCATAAATAACTTCTATATATAATCCCTTAACCATGAAGGGGGAAAGGCAAAGATCAATTGACAGAGTTGAGGGTGCCTCGACTTTTGAGGATTATGTCAAAAACACCCCACTTGTACTCAAGGCATGGAGAGTCGCATCACAAGCCCACGAAGGCCAATTCAGAAAAGAAGGGGCTCCATACTTTACCCACTGCACCGAGGTTGCAAAAATAATCTACGAAGAATGGGGCATCAAAAACTCTCCCGACAAAGTTGCAGCAGCACTTCTCCATGATACTGTAGAAGATACAGACCTTACGCTGGAATATATAAATAAAGAATTTGGAGAGGAAGTTGCCTTTTTGGTGGAGGGTGTATCCAAATTCAGATCTGACAAAGTTACAAACGGAAAGTCGGCAGACAAAGAAACCGTCAGAAAAATATTCGATAGAACACTTATTAATCCTTGGGTTGCACTTCTTAAGCTGGCTGACAGGCTGCACAATATGAGGACATTAAACTTCATGCCTCCCGAAAAACGAGTTGCCAAAGCCAAAGAAACTTTAAGCTACGCAAAACTTGCAGAATCTTTGGGTATGTGGAAAGTTATGATTGAACTGGAAGACTTGTCGCTAAAATTCACAAATCCTGACGAATACACTCGCTTTTCCCACATGTTAAAGGAAGATCCCAGGACAAGTGAACTTTTCATCGGCTACACAACTTCCAAGCTTGATAATTTGGTAAAGTCTTTGGGTATAGACGCAAGAATTGAAATTCAAACCAATGGTATCGCCAGAATAAGGCACAAAATGATCCGTGAACACAGATTTTCCAAAATCAACGATGTGGTAAGTTTCAGGATAATTACAGACGATTCAGAATCAACGCAAAAAGCAGAAAATGAAGGGTTAATGATCCTGGGTGCAATCTGGGCCAACTTCGGTGAAATGGAAGACTCGTCGCGGTTTGATAATTTTTTGTACAAAGCAAGGGACAACGGTTATAGCGCAATACAGCTTACTTTAGATTACCCATTTTCCTCCGGAAAACGCTCTTTTGAAGTTGCTATCACCACATCTAAAAGAGAAGACCTCAATAACCATGGTGTATTAAGTTTAATAAGAAGCGGGCAAACTGACATAACTAGCTACACACTTAAACTTATATTCACACCCAGTGGTGAGGTTAAGTTCCTAAGGCCGGAGGCAACGGGACTAGATTTTGCTTATTCAATAGAAAAGCATATGGGCGCGCAAGCAACAGGTATTTTTATAGACGGAGTTGAATTTCCAATATCAACAATTATTCCCAACGCGTCCACTGTAGATGTGATTGTAGGGCCGCCACGTGCCGTTCCCGATGCAGAAGCGGTAAATTACGTGTTACCACCAGCCCGTAAAGCCATAGAAGATCAAAGAGCAGAATTTGAAGACCAAGAGACAATCAGTAAAGGTAAGTCTATGGTTAGAGAAGTACTGGCCAAAAGGGGACTGTTTGACATATACGATTTGATTAGATTTCCCAAACATTCAGAAAAAGTAACCAGAATGCTTAGACATTTGGGTGCCAAAAGGTATGTAAGCAATCTTTATAGAATGATTGGGTTAGGACAACTTGGCGTGGAAGACTTGGACAAAGCCATGGATGAGTTTCATTTATCCAAAGATGATCTCAACCTGAATTCCATAAGACTTGAGGGTGATGATGTCAAAGACTTGTTGGGATTTATAGGTAAAGTTGTCGGTAAATATGGGGGGAATATAAAACCAATGATAAACGAGCCTTACGAAGATTCAGGCAAAGATCACTTCCGTGCCACACTAATTGTGGAAAACCTGCCATCAGGAAAGATTAGAAATCTTGAACGGTCGTTTCTAAGAAACCCTGCCATTAAAAAGGTCGTAATTGTTTAATAGTTTCTAAGATAGATCTTATTAGACAAAGACACGCTGGAAGTGGACGAACTAAGTGCGTTTCTGTCAACTGCTGTTATATCCACAACAATTGAGGCTGGGTTGTTTACCGTCCCCGGCTCACATGCAAAGCTGCAGGCTGTAACAGTGATACTGTCGTTTGTCAGCCTAGCAGATCCGGATGCAACGTTTCCTGTTTCCTGACCTATATTTACACAAGTAAAAGATGTAGACTGACCAAACGTATCTGTGTAAGTTAATGTGTTCGGATCAGTAAGTGGGCAGGCCGGAATTGAATCAGCATTCCTCACTTGTCTTTCTATTATATTCATTGCATAACTTAAATTTTCTCTTACCTTAACAATAGACTCAGTTTTTCTGGACCCCTGGAGAGTCAAAAGAACCGACCTGCTGACAACAACACCAAGAATTGCAAATATAGTAACAACTACAAGTATCTCGAGTAAAGATACGCCTTGTTGTGATTTTTGGTTCATCTTTGTCTCCAATCTGTAAAATTTGTCGAGTTGTCTACCTCGTGATCACCCAATGAGTCATTCCATTTTATTTTAACACTGGCTGTAACAACTGTTTTTCCTGAAACAGTTCCCAGCGAAAAATCAACCTGCCTAAGAAAAACAGTTCCAGGGATAAAATCATTAGGTTGACATTCTCCAGTCTGGTTAAAGTCGAGATTTTCCATACAGTAAGATGGTGTTTGGGCCGCAGACAGGAAGGTGGCAATATTTTCGTCCCTTTGACCTCTTAGCCACTCGATTGTTTTTTGAGACAAAATTCCGGCTTGAGTGTCATTATTGGAAAACACCGCATTTCTAATGGAGTTTGTAACCAACGATACCAAAGCAATGATAATAACGGCACTGATTGCAAGTGCGATAACAACCTCAAAAAGCGATTGGCCGTTTTCTCTCATTTTACTTCTCCTCCCGAAGTTATGGTTACTGTGTAAGTTGCATTGGTTCCTGCTTGGGTAAGAACAATTGTCGCACTAGAGCCCGACTGAATGTTGTTTCCTTGGCCAAGAACCTTAAATGTGATGGGGTTAACCGAGGTCGGGGCGATTGTTATTCCTGCAGGCAATTCAACATCTTTTGTTTGTATCGTACTTTGCGATCCAACTTTGCTACAGGTTGCAAATACCTCGTACTCGGTGGGGGATAATACATTGAAACTATAGTTGTCCAACACATATGTACTGTCGCAAGCCCCTACGGTAGGTTTAAAACCGCTAATGGCGTTTGCTTGCGCCAAACGAATGTCTCCCTGAATCTGCTTTCCAAGACTGGACAAAGTTTGCCTTCTTGTAAAATCACGATAACTAACAAATCCATAACCAAACAAAGAACCAATTATGGTGAGTCCCACAAGCAACTCAATAAGTGTGAAGCCAAACGATTTGGTTTCATAATTTTTCCGTTCATTGTGTTTGATCATGGATTAACTACTTTATAGTTGCAAGACGCCCCACCGCACGAAGAAATACCGCCACAGTTAACTGTACTTGGGTTACCCTGTTCCAAAGCTGCGCAAATCTCATAAGTTGTACCAGAGGAGTCGTAAACATAATAATTGTTGGGTGAAATTGGGTCCGAAGGTACCTGATTAATATAGGTGTTTGTTGAAGCGCACGAAGTGCTGCTGTCGTCACCCGTAAGTGCACTCCCCAAAACTCCCGAAACACCGCCAGAGCCCACAGGATAAGTGCTACAATCAGCCCTGTAAATTTCTATTCCGCTTCTGATTTGCTCTAGGTCCGCTTTTCTTTTGGCGTCTCTTGAAGATTCACGAGCACCTTGAAGTCCAAATATGGATAAACCAACAAGAATTGCAATTATAGAAATAACCACCAAAAGTTCAATGAGGGTAAAGCCTTTAGCTTTGCCCTCAGAATTTGGATTCACGAGAGTAAAACCAGAGTTCTTTTTTTGAGAAAGTATCATCATAGAGGACAGTTTCCACTAGAAACAGTAAGACTTGCCTGAAGCATGGTTCCAGACTTTCCGTTTGAACAAAGTAAGAAGTATCCTGTAACGTTTTCAAGTTTTGCCCACAAAACATAACTAGTGGCAGTGGCTGCACCAGTTGAGGCCGCGCCGTCGGATTGATATTTGTATACATATGTATTGTCTGTGGCATTTTTGGCATCTTCGGGACAAGTGGTCATACTTATATCGGCACACAATGTTGTAGATGCTGTTGCACCTGAACCGTCGGGACGGGATGGGAATAGGCTGCTATTTTGATTCGCAAAAGACTCCAAAGCAGTTTGGTATTGTTTGAGGTCAGATTTTCTTGCCGTGTCTCTTGCCTGTCTCTGCGATGCCGTAAATGAGACCATTGCCAACGCAGCCAAAATACCAATTATGGAAATAACAACCAATAGTTCAATGAGGGTAAAGCCTTTAGCTTTGCCCTCAGAAGTTGGATTCATGAGAGTGAAGCCTTTTGTTTTGCTCTCAGAAGTTGGATTAATTAATGTAAAACCGTTCTTTTTCATATTTGTATCTGAAACTGCCACTGAGTAGAACACCAACTAGAATCACTTGTTGCCACACCGGACGCATCGCTTTCGTTTTCCAAACAAGCAGACAGTGTAAATGTGTCCTGATTAACACCTCGCTCGTATTTATATACCTGGTTGGTAATGGGATCTTTGGGGATAGCGGGCATGTAGGTAGTAGTTCCAACTGTCCACGGATCACCCCAATTGCAAAGTGTAGTTCCAAGACCTCCACAGCCCATTATCTCCCCGGATGCATTATTGGCGGGATAAATTCCCTTATCGTTAAAATACAAACGCAAAGCTGTTGACAGGTTTTTAAGATCAGATTTTCTGGCAGCATCTCTGGCACGCCCCCTGGCAGTATTCATATTCGCAACAACAAGCGTCGCCAAAACACCAATTATAGATACAACGACGAGAAGCTCAATTAGTGTGAAGCCAAATATTTTTTTATTTATTTTCATGGCAGTAAGTTCATTGTAAAGGTTATTTAAACAAAAGTTAAGTTATTCTAGCGGTGTTGTGTTTGGACTGGTAATAGAAAAATTGCAAGTTTTTCCGCCACCACAGCTTATGGATAGGGGAGAGTTGGTGCAGTCTCCACCTACACATCCCTGATCTTGTGTGTTTTCTATATAAGTAAAAAGTTGAAACTTTTGATTTGTCGGTGGGTCAACAATATTGTAGTAATAATCAAAACCTTCTGTAGGATCTTTGGGTACCACTTTAAAGTACACCGTCTTGCCGTCTGTAAAGCTTCCTGCGCCCCAAGAACACGGGGAGCCGCTGTCTGTTGTGGGGTCATATGAACAAGCCTGCAAAGACCCAGCTGCACTGTCGGGATACTTTTGGTAGTCAGAATAAAAAAGTTCCAAAGCGTTTGATAGTTGTTTGAGGTCAGACTTTCTTTGGGCATCTCTTCCTCTTGCTTGAGAGCTTCTAAACGATACAAGTGCGATGGTAACCAATACACCAAGTATTGCCATGACAACCATGAGCTCGATCAGAGTAAAACCTTTCAGTCTTATTTTCATTTGGCAGAATTTATTGCTTCCTGTTCACACTCCTCAAGTGTTTTTGTAAGTACGCAAGCATAATGCCTGCCCAAATTACAAATTCTCGATCCGCAATTTATATTGCGCGCAATTATATTTTTATCATACTCTACATCGTCTTTGGATTCCAATGAAGAAAACAACTGGAACCTCTTTGTGTCGGATAAGAAGTGGTATCTTACACCCTTTTCCGCGTGAGGATCTCCTGGTAATATTTCCATGTAAACCTTACTGCTTCCGGGTGTTAAATCATAAAATTTATCCTTGCCCCATTCGCATGGAATCAAATTAACAACAAGCCTGCCTTTTTGGTCCAATGTAACTTTGTCTTCCGGTTTTTTACAAGCGACTATACGGCCATCTTCGGTGGACCTGGGAAGCTCTCCAAAATCCCCCAAATAGTTTGCCAGTGCTTTTTGGATTGCCCCCATGTCGTCTTTTCTGTTTTGATCTCTGCCGCGCCTTAGGCTGGTTGCAAAGTTAGGTAACGAAACACCAACCAATATCGCAAAAATTATAACCAAGGCCAATGTTTCTTGTTTGGAAAATTTAAGTAAATTTATTTCCATGGTTTACATTCGGTCTGAAGATTGCATTGCCCAAAACATGTCGAACTTTGGAAATTTGGATCGCATTCCGGACCAGGGCGTGTCTCATCCCAAAGAATAGGCATACACACACCGCTTCTGCATCCGTAGAAACCACCAATATCCTGAAGTTGGCAGCTTGGGGCATTGGGAGAGGAGGTGTAAAAGTTATATGCATTTCCCGGACCACAATCCTGCATTACAGCACTATCCGAATCAGACACATTTGTAAAAATCCTATACCACTTTGCGCAAGAGCTGGAAAGGTCATAATCGTAATAATAAGAAGCTTTTGTTGTCGGGTCACAAGGCAGCTTTTCCAAATATGGTGAGAGTCCGTTGCCCGGATCGCATCCCATGATGCTTGGGGGAGGGTAGCAGTTGTAGTCTTTTTCGTATTCTTCCACTGCTATCTTGATTCTGTCCAAGTCTCCCTTTCTTTTTGCATCATTTGCACGGAATATTTGAGATCTGAAGTAGGTGATAAAAATCATTATCAAAATGGCAACTAAAAGTATTACCAATATAAGCTCCATCAAAGTAACCCCGGAAGTTTTTTTAAATTTTGTGTGTCTTTTGCTCATCGTAAAAGGAACAAGTAGCTATATATAGTATGCCCCCAAAAATAAGTTGCAACAAGTCCGGCTATCAAAAAGGGTCCGAATGCAATTTTGTCCTTAAGTTTGGAGAACTTAAATAATATTAATATTATTCCCACAATAGCGCCGCTCAAAAAGGATACAAATAACCATATCGGTAAAAGTCTTAGCCCAATAAACATTCCACCAAAAACAGCAAACTTTACATCACCAAGACCCATTCCACGACCTTTTGTAAACAAATGCACCAACAACAAAAAAAGGGCAGCCAAAAATCCGGAAAAAACCGCCTCAAAAAAGAAACGATTGTCAAATACCAGAACTTTTGCCAAAGTCACTAAAAAAGCCGCAAAGACGAGTCCGTCGGGAATAATCTGATGCTCTAAATCAATAATAAATATCAAAATTAGTATCGAGGCGATAAAAAGTAAAAACAAAAGCAAAACTGGATCCACTGCCACAAAGGAAACAAGGTAGAAGGTTAAACCTGTTGCCAACTCAATAAAAATATATCTCGAAGATATTCTTTTTCTGCAGTGCCTGCAAACACCACCAAGAAATAAATAGGAAATTAGCGGTATGTTATCAAACCACTTAATAGGATTTTTGCATCTTGGGCAAAAACTTCGACCTTTGATTATCGAAATTCCGTTTGGGATCCTGTAAGAAAAAGCGGCAAAGAATGAACCAAAAGATAAACCAATTACAAAAAGAAAAAAATGAAAGAGTTCCACTTTACTCAGGGATACAAACGTAGCAGAGATTTGCGGTCCAGTTATCGCTTGCTGATGTGCAGGCGTTTGTAGTTGCTACTGTGCCGTTAGCTGCAAATCCCAACGAGTGTACTTTGGCAGCGGTTATAGCCTTGTCCCGTGTTGACTTGGAAAGAGGAATGTAGCAGGCATAGACGCTCGCAGATGAACCTGAGGCTTTACCGACCTGGATTTCTTTGTCGGCAGTTGCGCCGGAAACCCAATCTCTTCCCAAAAATTCTGTTTTTAACTCGTCGTTACTGATCAAAAGACCGGCCGTAGCACAACTTGCTCCACAAAGACCAACGGCTTCGGTTCCGGCAGCTTGGAATCCAAATGCTGCTTCAGAACTTGCTGTACAACCGGCAGCCGCACAACCTTCCCATGGGAATTTGCTGTGAGATGCAAAATATCTTTCAATTGCAGAAATCATCTGTCCGCCGTCTGCATTAAATCTGGCATCTCTGGCTCTGTTGGCTTGTTCGATTGGATTTATAGCTGCGATAACGATAAGTGCGATAGCACCAAGAAGACCTATGACTATGAGAAGCTCAACTAATGTAAAACCCTGGGCAAGTACTTTCTTCATACGATAATTAAGTATTACTTTATTAAAAACTCTTGTCAAGTGCTTTTACAAACTTGCAAAGATTTAGAACTGACTGGTCAAATTATATATCGGCAAGATAACGGCTATTACCAAAAATCCAACGCCAAGTCCCAAAAGCACCATGACCAAAGGTTCGATTGCAGCAGTAAGTCCTTTTACTTTTTCGTCAGATTCAACTTCGAAAATATGACTTATTTTTTGCAGCACCTCATCCATTTTTCCGGTTTCCTCACCAACTGCAATCATCTGTGACAACAAGAATGGAAACGCCTCTGGATGGCGCGAAAAAGAAAATGCAATCGGAAACCCTTTTTCCACTTGTGATGCAGCGTCTTTGAGAGCGTCAGATATCAAACTATTGGCAACAACTTCGGCTGTAATATTCAACGCCTCCAAAATTGGCACACCGGAACCAACCATCAAAGACATTGTTCTTGTCAGCTCCGTCATAATTACCTGTCGTTGCAGGTCGCCAAACACCGGAATTTTAAACATCAACTCATCAGTCTGTCGTTTACCTTCGGGGGTCTTTCGGTAAAGACTAAATATATAAAGTCCCATCCCAAAAAGCCCCAGAATAATAAACCAGTAATTAACCATAAATGTGGATATGCCAATCAAGACCTTAGTGGGCAAGGGGAGCTCTGCATTGAATTCTGAATAAAGCGAGGTAAGGCGCGGGATAACAAAAATCATCATGATAAAAGAAACTATCACCATACCGATAACGATAATTGCCGGATAAATAAGAGCACCTTTTACCTTGCCGTTAAATTCCTGTTGTTTTTCCAAAGTGTCTGCCAAACGCGAAAGCACGGTGTCCATAACTCCACCGACCTCACCGGACTTAACAAGAGCTATATAAGTTCTTGAAAAAATCTTGTTGTGTTTTTCCATCGATGCCGAGAGTGATTCTCCTGCTTCTACATCGGCCAGAATTTGGGCGACAATCACCTGCATCGGACCTTTGGACTGCGACCTAAGAACCAAAAGAGCTTCTGTAATTGGAAGTCCGGCGTTAATCATTGTCGAAAGCTGTCTTGTAAAAGTTGCAACATCCTGTGTTGTGATTCTTTCCCGCACACGCTTGAGTAGCGCAAAAGGCGAGTCCATCTTTGGAGATATAGAAATTACATAAAAACCCTTGTTCCTAATAAGTTTTGCCGCTTCGGAAACGTTTGCAGCCTCCACCTCTCCGGTGGTCAACTTTCCGTGCTTGTCCTTGGCTTTGTAGTTGAATCTGTTGTTCATATCATATCTGCCTTACCAGTCTGGATAACTCCTCAGGTCTTAGGGACCAGGACTGGGCAACTTCCATTGATATGATTCCTCTTTTCACAAGGTCGGCCAGGGATCTCTCTATTGTACTCATACCTGCTTCTTGTGAAGTCTCCAAAATACTTTCAATCTGATGAGTTTTACCTTCCCGGATTGAAGTTCTAATAGCTGTAGTTCCAAGCATTACTTCGTGTGCAATTACACGCTTTCTGTCTATGCCTTGTATTAGTCTTTGGGAAAACACTGCTTCTATCACATTGCTTAACTGCAGCCTGACTTGCCCCTGTTGTTCCTGTGGAAATACATCAACAATTCTATCAATCGTTTGAGCAGCCGAATTTGTATGGAGAGTCGCAAAAACCAAGTGTCCCGTTTCTGCAACAGTTAGGGCGGCGGCAATTGTTTCGTAATCCCGCATCTCACCCACAAGCACAACATCAGGATCTTCACGAAGCACTGATCGCAGAGCAATCTCCCAAGAATGGCTGTCAGTGCGCATCTCTCTTTGGGAAATAATTGACTTACTGGGACTAAACACAAACTCAATTGGGTCTTCTATTGTCACTATATGTGCTGCGCGGTTGATATTGATCTCGTTTATCATTGATGCCAAGGTCGTGGATTTTCCATGACCAGTTGGACCGGTAACCAATACTAAACCTTGTCTTAGTCCAGTAAATGAATGCAAAATCTTGGGCAAACCAAGGGTGTCCACCGGGGGAATTGTCAAAGGAATCAACCTGAACGCTGCAGCCAAATTATTTTTGGCAGTATAAGCGTTAACCCTGAACCTTGCTTTGTCGGAGAATGCTATGGAAAAATCGATTTCTTTGTTTACATTAAGCCTTTCCAACTGCTCGCTGGTAAGACTTTGTTTAAGAAGCTCGGAAATAGATTCCGCCGATGAAATCCCCATATTTGTAACTGGAGTAAGTTCGCCTTCTATACGCAACGTTGGCGGAATTCCGGCAATCAAATGCAAGTCAGATGCCTTGGAATCTATAACCATTTGTAAGTATTGTTTTATATCCATATTTTTATTGGATTCAAGCTTTGCTTATGTCCATAAAATTCATTTTTGGACTCAAGCTTTGTCTTGGCCGAAGGCTAAGCGCTTATGTCCATTTTGTTTCAATGTGGACGCAGTTTGCTTTAGCAAACTTTTATCCACCTTATTTCTATTCTTGAGCCACTCTCAATATTTCCTCCACAGTAGTTGTGCCTTCAACAACTTTCAAATATCCGTCCTGTTTCAATGTAATCATACCCTCTTCTTTGGCTGCCTTGTCAATGTCCGATGCAGACGCCCTTTCCAAAATAAGCTTTCCGACACGCTCCGTAACAGGAAGCACTTCAAAAATTCCTACACGTCCGTAGTAACCGGAATTTCCACAATCGGCATCGCCCTTACCCTTGAAAAATTGTGGGGCTGCCTTTGGTTGCCAAAGTGTCCCAAGTTCGCGTTTGATCTCGTCAACCAACTGTCCGTCTGCGGGATATCCTTCTTTGCAGTCATCGTGAATTTTGCGGACAACCCTTTGGGCTACAATACACGTCATGGAAGATGCCAAAAGATATGGCTCGGCACCCATATCCAAAAGGCGGGGCAAAGCACCTGAAGCATCGTTTGTATGAAGGGTAGAAAAAACCAAATGCCCCGTTAGTGCTGCCTGGATGGCCAAGTCGGCAGTTTCCCGGTCACGAATCTCTCCCACCAAAATAATGTTAGGGTCCTGACGCAAAAACGACTTGAGCCCTTCCGCAAATGTAAGGCCAACGGCTGGATTTATCTGCACCTGATTTACGCCCGCCATTTTGTATTCCACCGGGTCCTCCAAAGTAACAATATTTACTTTTGGTGTATTCAATGCAGAAATAACAGAATACAAAGTTGTAGTTTTCCCCGAACCTGTAGGGCCGCAAATCAAAATGATTCCGTGGGGACGCAAAATTGAATCCTGAAGATTTTTCAGACCTCTACCTCTAAGGCCAAGGTCTGAAAGTGTAGGAACACCACCAGTCTTTTTCAAAAGACGCATGACTATCTTCTCCCCCCAAGTGGTTGGAAGGCTACTGATACGAAGATCGACCTCTTCTTCTGATCCTTTGAAATTAAAACGACCGTCTTGAGGAATTCTTTTTTCGTCTATTTTCATTCCGCTGAGAATTTTGATTCTGGAAACTAGAGAGTCATGAAGAGCTTTGGGTATTGTTAACTTTTCCTGCAAAATACCGTCTATACGATAACGAACTCTTGTGGTTTTTTCCTGAGGTTCAATATGAATATCAGACGCGCGAGACTTGATAGCAAAGTCCAAAATCTGGGAAACTATTTCTGCGATTTTTTCCTCCCTTATAAATCCGCCTTTGGCCGCCTCAATCGACCTTTGGTCAGGAGTGTTGGCACCAGGGCCAACATCTTTTAATGCGGCGTTCACTTCACGGGTAAGTGTTGTTGTATACCTGGTTCTTATAAAGTCAATTATCTTATCTTCCTCTGATGCGTAAGGTTTAACTCTGTAACCTGTTTTTTGCTCGATAAATTCAATGGTGGAAAGATCGAGTGGGTCCGCCATTGCAAGGCCGAGTACTTTTTCTTTCTTATCCAAATCGACCGGGAAAACTTTGAACCTCTCCGCAACTTCGGATTGAAGTGCAGAAAGTGCATCGGGAACCACAGGAATATTACTTAGATCGATATAGGCGATATTGTAAAGTTGAGCCTTGGCCTGGACTATTTTGGATTGAGATACCATGTTGCCCCTGCGCAAGATGTCTTCTTGAGTGTTTCCGCTTTGAACCTCTGCAAGCTTTACCTGATCTGCGCGTGCTTTGTCCAACGCACCAAGATCGACCAAAATATCGGCCAATGTTTTTGTAGAATCGTCAGAAGTAGGCATTAAAATCATTATGCATGATTTGATTGGGGGTATCAAGCCAAAACATCAAGAATGAGATAATATACGCATATGCATGCATTTTTGGTTGTAGGAGAAAATGTTGACACACTTATAAACAAATTGAATGCCAAACCTTTGGAATTTCCAATCCAAAAAATTGAACACACCAGAGATCTTGCAAAAAGTTTAAGGCTGCACTATCCCGAAAAAACAGCAATAATTTGCAGAAATATTGAACAAGCCACCGAAGAAGCAATCAACGCTTTTCTCAAGAATCTTGAAGAGCCGCAAAAAAACATTTACTTTGTCCTTACTACTCAATCACTTTCAAAAGTTCTTCCAACAATAGTCTCAAGGTGCCAGGTGGTTTGGGATAAACCTCTGGAGATAAACGAAAAGTTAACAGAAAAAGCACAAAAGTTTATTGAAAAATCTCCCGGAGAAATGTTTAACGCAATTGATAAAATAAAAGAAAGGTCAGAGGCCTTGGACTTGGTAACCGGGATAATTGAGTATTTAAGAATTCAGATGGAAAAGGGAGAAACAAACTACAAAAACTCAGCAAAAGTTGCAGAAGAAGCTATTAAAACTTGGAATAAAATCAAAGGCAATGGATATATAAATCTTCAACTTTCCAACTTGGCCATAATTCTTTCGGCTAACCCATTGAAAAGCTCAAAAAATTAAGATAGTATGAACTCCGTATGGCTGACAAGAATGCATATACAGCAGATCAGATTCAGGTGTTGGAAGGCCTGGAGCCTGTACGAAAACGCCCCGGAATGTATATCGGATCCACCGATAGCCGTGGTCTTCACGAATGTTTAAGAGAAATTGTAGATAACTCAGTAGACGAAAGCTTTGCGGGTGTTGCTAATTCTGTTTGGGTGAGTCTTAACAAAGACGGAAGCGCAACAGTAAGAGACAATGGCCGCGGAATTCCTGTAGAAATGCACAAAAGCGGAGTCTCTGCACTGGAGCTAACCATGACCAAACTTCATGCAGGTGGAAAATTCGGCGGTGGAGCATACAAAGTTTCTGGCGGTCTTCACGGTGTGGGTGCATCTGTTGTTAATGCCTTGTCCAAATATTTTAGGGTTGTGGTATTCAGGGAAGGTAAGGCCTTTTATCAGGAATACAATCAAGGCAAACCTCAGAAAAAAGTTCTAGAGGCCACTCAAGCACAAATAGATGAATGGTTTCCCAAAAAATGGGGTCTCAAAATCGGAGGAAAAACAACAGGCACAATTACAAATTTCATTCCCGACAAAGAGATATTTGGAGACCTCAAACTTGACGAAGGAAAAGTAGAAAATTTACTGCGTGACAGAGCATACCTTGTTGCAGGACTTAACTTTAATTTCTACGACGAAGAGACCGACACCGAAATGACGTTTTACTTCGAGGGCGGAATAAAATCTTTAGTTGCTCACACCAACCGGGGGAAAAATGTCCTAAATGACGTAATATACGTACAAAAAGCTGACGAGAACATTAATTGCGAGGTGGCCCTTCAATACTCCGATTCCTACACGGAAAATGTAAAAGGTTACGTAAACGGAATTTACACCACAGACGGAGGAACACATGTCACGGGATTTAGAACTGCACTAACCCGTGCAATCACAGATTACTTCAAACGTATGCAAAACGGCAACTCAAAAGACGAAGGCGCTCTAACGGGGGACGATATGAAAGAAGGTCTCACCGCAATTGTTTATGTAAAAATGCCTTCTGAATCTTTGCAGTTTGAATCCCAGACAAAAGCCAAACTCAATAATCCCGAGATTCAAGGCTTTGTGGCTGTTGCTGTCAAAGAAGGTTTGGATACATATTTTGAAGAGCACCCTCAAGACGCCAAAAAAGTTGTAGAAAAAGTTATGCTTGCCGCCCGTGCCAGACTTGCAGCGCGCGCAGCCAAAGATGCAGTCTTAAGAAAGGGCGCCCTAGAAGGCGCAGCTCTTCCGGGAAAGTTGGCGGACTGCCAGTCCACAGACCCTTCTGTCTCTGAACTTTATATTGTAGAGGGTGACTCAGCCGGAGGAAGCGCCAAACAGGGGCGTGACAGACGCCACCAAGCCATTCTTCCTTTGGGTGGAAAAATACTTAACACGGAACGCGCCCATCTGGATAAAATTGTTAAGTTCGACGAAATTAAAGACCTTATTATTGCTATGGGTGCGGGAATCGGGGACACACTTAACTACGAAAAGTCTCGTTATCACCGAATCATTATTATGACAGATGCAGACGTAGACGGAGCCCATATCAAAACATTGCTTCTTACTTTCTTCTTCAGACACATGCCCGAAGTAATTCGACGCGGGCATCTTTATATTGCACTTCCACCACTTTACAAACTTACAGTGGGCAAAGAATCCGTATATGCCTATGATGACGAAGAAAAAGACAAATTCGCATCAGAACACAGAGAACAAAAAATGAGCATCCAAAGGTACAAGGGACTGGGAGAAATGAACCCTACACAGCTTTGGGAAACAACCATGGACCCCGCCAAGAGAACATTAAAGCAGGTGACAATGGAGGATGCAGAAGAAACAGACAAAATGTTTGACATGTTGATGGGTGAAGAAGTTCCTCCAAGGAAAAAATATATTCAGACCCATGCCAAGATGGCCACTTTGGACATCTAACCTCATCGTAATTAAATATTCCAAACTATCGGTTGTAGTAGTACAATCGCCGCATGGAAAGACTAAGTGCTTTGAGTAGATACGGAAACAGGGACACAGATGTTAGATTTGATATGTTCGACGGGGCTCCCCTAAGCTACCGAACTCAAGTATTACACCCTTACTCAGAGCGAATAAACAAATATCAAAAGCCAATTGTTTTGGACTTGGCCGCAGGAGCGGGCAGTTCTTCTGATTATCTGGAAGTCTATAAAATCAGAACTATAAGACTGGATATTTCTGGCGACATGCTTGAAAAGCAGAAACGCAAAGACAGGGTAAAAACAACCATCGGCCCAATGCCTTTTCCTGACAACTTTTTTAACGGGGTGCATTTCAAAGACGCACTTGTTCACTGTCCCAATAGGGGAGAGTTGCTCAAAGAAATATTCAGAGTATTACGCCCAGACGGTGAACTTCTTCTGACAACTAATCTTTCATATTTTTTTCCGATGTTTCATTATGACAAAGCCGGGGTCAAAGACCGGGTTGGTAAAATTTTTTTTGGGGAGGACGACTATGCAAAAAAGACTTCAGAGTTAGAAAAAATGGGAAAAGACATAACCCACATTGGACCTCCTTACTATCCTGTTATTGGACTAGTTTTGGGGCGGGAACTTCGAAAATCAGGTCTAAAAGTCCAAAATATTACAAATTGGACCCCCGACAAAGACGAAAAAGACTGGTATCCACACTCCCAAGCAAAACGGACCGTTTATTCTTTGGTAAAACCGATTTTTGCTAACGGCTAGGCGGAGGAACCATTGGAGTAGGTCGTGGTTTTCCTGTAGCTTTACAGGCACTCATGTCAGTAGTCCACTTGCCACCCGCTGCCGGACAGCAGTATTGACTGGTTCCACAAGTCTCAACACGTCCTTTGGAGTTACAAAGGCTGTCACTCGAAGTTCCATCAGCCTCCGGAGGGGTGCAGTTTCTTAAGACACCGTCCTTACCGGGACACTGTTCTGTGCAGGCAACACCAAAAAGCCTAATTGTGTTAGCGTAAAAAATCTTATCTTTATACGTTCCTGTAACTGTTACCTTTTTGGTCAAAAATGGATCTGCAAAACTGGCTTGTATCGAAAGTGGAAGACACGGGATGGGGTTATTGTATTTTACCCCTGCCACGTCCGCGGTTGTTGTTGCATTCAAAAGTCCATATTTAAGCGTTGTGGTCGGTAAATTGTTTGTTTTGATAAACTCCGCGCATTTTGCGAAATCCGAAGTACCGGCTTTGACAATGTTCCCTGTTGCGGTAACTGTGGCGTTGGCCGCACTTGATTTGTAATTGAAGTTCATTGTGGTCATGGCAAAAGCAGCACCACCCATAACAACCAAGGAGAAAACAACAAATACCATATTCAGTCCTTTGTGGACGACATTGTACTTATTGTTGTAAGCCATAATTAAGTATTATCAACTAATGATTTAATGTCAATAGATAGAGATTTCTGCCCTTAACATCCCCGCCCCTGAACGAAAAAAGTTCTTTTTCTTCGAGAGTGCACCTGCCGTCTATTTCCATGTTTTTAAGAGGAATTCCAAAGGCCAAAAGTTGTATTACCGCCACTTTTCTTAAATCCAAAAAGTATTTGCCATCTTCTGTATGAATTGCCGCAGCATAACTGGCAAATTTTTCCAAAACGTCCATCTTTACTTCAAAATGCTTTTGACAAATGCAGGCTCCAAGTTTAACTTTTAGGTCAAATAAGTTGCTGCCATACTTTTCGTTCATCAACCGCAAAGCATTCTCCAAAACACCATTGTCCAGCCCTCTCCAACCCGCATGCACCAAACCGATAGCTTTATTGATAGGGTCGTAAATAATAATAGGTAGGCAATCGGCCACAGGAAGAGCCAGCCAGATTCCGGTTTCATTTGTAACAAGTCCATCTGTGTCCTCAAAAAGTCTCCCACCATCGCTTTTTCCCACGGCAACTACGTTGTTGGTGTGTGTCAGATGCATACTCACCACATCTTTTTCTGAAACGTTAACGCTATCAAAAAATCTTTTGCGGTTTTCGGGGGACAAAAGGCCTGTGTGCCCAAACTCCCTGGAACTTATATATAGTGTTGTACCGTCCACATGGCATTGTATCATTTGAGTCTTGAAATTTAAGTTTTGCGATTTAAAATAAGCCTATGGACCTGAAAGCATATATAGAAATTCCATACGGAAGCCGCGTCAAATACGAAATAGACGAGGAAACAGGCAAACTTACAGCCGACAGAATTCTTCATGGAGCAAATTTTTTCCCATTTAACTATGGTTTTATAGAAGGCACACGTGGAAAAGACGGTGACCCGTTGGACATAATAGTCCTTACTTCCGAACCACTAGTTCCCGGTGTAGTAATTAAATGCCAAGTGATTGGAATGCTTGAGATGGAAGATGAGGGGGGAATTGACACAAAAATAATCGCCACTGCAGTCAAAAAGGTTGATCCTATTATGGGGACTGTAACCAAGATTTCCGACTTACACCCGCACCAACTAAAACAAATCAAAGACTTTTTTGATAACTACAAAAACATCGAGCCCGACAAGTGGGTAAAAACAGGGGAATACAAAGATGCCGAAACAGCCGAAAAAGAAATAAGTTCGGCAATGGAAAAGTAAACACAAAAACCTTCATTACAGGATAAATTTCTTCTTGACAAGCGTGCCTGTAGTCTGTAAATTATAGCCTCAAACTTGAAAATAATTACTAAAAGGAAAATATATCCTATATTCTAATTAGCTTCAGGCGTTTATTAAGTCAAATCGCTTTAGATTTTTTGCAAATAAAAGATGAAACAAATAGATGTTGTTGTCCCAGTGATGGACGAGGCCGAAAATGTCCAGGATCTGGTCAAAAGGATAGATACAAGTCTCAAATCTGCAGGTATTGATTACGGCATAGTCTTTATTGATGACTTTTCCAAAGATAATACAAAAGATGTTATCCAAAAACTTTCCAAAAAATATCCTATAAAGTATCAACTCAAACACGGAAAGCGGGGGAAAGCTTTTTCCATACTCCAGGGTGCCAGTATCAGTGACGCGGAGTACGTTGCCATGATTGACGGTGATTTGCAGTATCCGCCAGAGGCAATTCCGGAGATGTATGCGCTTGCCAAGACAAAAGACCAGGGAATAGTTACCGCCAACAGAGGCAGAAATTCGGAAAAACTATGGAGAAAGTTTGTCTCCAAAATAAGTAGATTTGTAATTGGAAACATCCTTATGGGTGTCCCATGTGATATCCAATCTGGACTTAAACTTTTCAAACGAAAGCTAGCAAACTATATCGACCCGGCGACTTTGACACCCTGGAGTTTTGATATATCCCTGGTTGACGCAGCCAAACAAACAGGGGAGTCGATGGGATGCGTTAGTATCGATTTTGCAGAAAGAGCAAAAGGCAAATCCAAAATCACACTAGTTTCCGGAACATACCAAGTAGTCAAGAGTGCAGTAAAAGCCAAGTTCGGCAAAAAAAGGATAATAAAAATTGAAGAGGGAACTTTTGCATACAAAGCCAAAAAGTTCACCACCCACACAGACCTGCATATTACCAAATCCGCTTTCGTTACATTCACACCTTGGCAAAAAGTTCTGATAGTTGGTGCGATCACGGCATTACTTTTAGGCCTTTTGATAGCAACAAAATCAACGCTTATTTTGTTTATATCCATTTTGTCATTTATATACTTTTTGGACCTATTTTTCGGCCTATTTCTGGTACTTAAAAGTTTGCATTTTCCTCCCGAAATCAAAATTTCAGATGATCACCTAAAAAATATTAAAGACGGCTATCTCCCACGCTATACAATCCTCTGTCCTTTGTACCGCGAAGCCAAAGTGCTTCCCACTTTTGTGGAAAACATCGGAAAACTGGACTATCCAAAAGACAAACTCGAGGTGCTTTTACTCCTGGAGGAAGATGACGAGAACACAATCGAAGCGGCAAAAAAGCTTGACCTTCCCGATTATTTTAAAATCGCAATTGTTCCCGACTCTCAACCAAAAACAAAGCCAAAAGCCTGCAATTACGGATTAAAAATTGCCACAGGAGAATTTATTGTCATTTACGATGCGGAGGACAGGCCCGAACCCACACAACTCAAAAAGGCATATTTGTCGTTCCAGGAAAGCAAGATGGACGTGTTTTGTTTGCAGGCAAAGCTCAACTACTTTAATCCTCATCAAAACCTTTTAACCAGGCTTTTTACGGCGGAATATTCTTTGTGGTTCGACGTAATTTTGCCCGGCCTGCAATCAATCGAAACCACAATTCCCCTGGGGGGAACAAGCAACCACTTCCGTACACAGGCTTTGCGGGACTTGCAGGGTTGGGATTCTTTTAACGTTACGGAGGATGCAGACCTTGGCATAAGACTTTTTAGAGCAGGCTACAAAACAGCCATTTTTGATTCTGTGACTTTGGAGGAAGCCAATAGTAATGTCAAAAACTGGATCCGTCAAAGAAGCAGATGGATAAAAGGTTATCTGCAAACATACCTTGTTCACAACCGAAAGTCTTTGGAATTCGCCAAAACTGGCAAAGGTCATTTTTTTGTTTTCCAACTTGTGTCGGGTCTTCGTATCAGCTTCATGCTTATAAACCCATTTTTGTGGGCAATGACAATTGCTTATTTTGCACTCTACAGATTTGTAGGTCCGCAAATTGAATCTTTATTTCCGCCTGTTGTTTTTTATATAGCAGCAACCTCGGCAGTGTTTGGGAATTTTTTGTATTTGTACTACTACATGATCGGTGCCGCCAAAAGGGGACAATGGCAGATTATCAAATACATTTACTTTGTTCCCATTTATTGGCTCCTGGCATCAATCGGAGCCTTTGTTGCGGTTTACCAGCTGATATTTAAGCCGCATTTTTGGGAAAAAACAATTCACGGACTGGATTTGGACCTTTCCAAAAAGGATGAAGTTAAAGTTGCCAGGTTTGTTAACTTCAAGTTTGGAATCCCCTTAAACAAAGATTATGTTTCCGGAGCGTTTTTGATATTTGCCTCAATGGTCGGCAACGTTCTCAATTTTTTGTATAACGCCTACCTTGGGAGGAAACTTGACCTGGAAGATTTTGGTCTGATTGGCCTTGTTGGGAGTTTTGTTTACATAACAAGCATTCCACTGTCTGCTTTGGCAAGAACTGTTACCTACAAGTCTGGGTATTTGTTTGGTAAATACCAAACCCCTGTTAAAGAATATTGGCAGAAGGTGCGCGGTTCCATGGCCAAGACTTCAACTGTGTTGGCAGTGGTTTGGCTAATCTTAACCCCAATACTTACAAATGTTTTTAAATCAGATACATACCTTCCGTTTTTGATCTTTGTTCCTGTTTGGGTAATGGGGTTTGTTGCAAGTGTTGATGGAGGGTTTGTGTCGGGTAATCAGCTGTTCGTGATCTCGGGGGTGGCTGTGATCGGAGAGGCATTGGCAAAACTTATTTTCAGTGTCCTTTTTGTTCAACTTGGGCTCCATGAGTGGGTTTACCTAAGTATCCCAATTTCAATGTTTTGCTCATTTGCAATCGGTTGGTTGTTTATTCTTAACCTTAAATCAAAAGTTGTAGAAATCGAAAAATCTGAAGAAAAGTTCCCTGCTAAGTTTTTTGCATCTTCGGTTGCAAACAAAATTTCAACAATAGCGTTTCTGAGCCTGGATGTAGTGGCGGCAAAAATATATCTCTCACCCGAGGATGCTGGGCGTTACGCAATTCTGTCTTTGGCCGGAAAGATGGTTTACATGATCGGGTCACTGCTTAGCGGATTTGTTACACCAATTGTAAGCAAAAACGAAGGTGAGGGGGTAAGTTCCCAAAATACTTTTTACAAGATACTGGGGGCAACCACCGGAATGTCGGTACTAGCCTTCTTGGCATTTGGAGTTTTTGGTTGGATTACTGCACCCATACTTTTTGGCGACAAGGTCAATTCCGTAATCCAATATCTTCCCTTGTATACATTTGCAATACTTTTGCAAACAGTTGCTGTAACAATAGTTAACTATCACCAGGTAAAAGGGCGACATATATTTTCTTATCTAGGATTTGTATTTTCATTGGTGCAGATTGCAGGTATTGCAATTATTCACAGAGGTATTGGAGACATCGTCTGGGCAATGCTTTTGGGTGGGGCCATCTACCTGGGAAGCATGGTTGCTCTTAACTTTTATCACGATGCCGTCTATTCCATCCTTACTAATTTGGCCGATTTTTTGGGTCTTTTTACACTTGTCGGCCCCAAATCTACAGAAAACACAACAGGCCACCCGCGTATTCTTATATTCAATTGGCGCGATACAAAGCATGTTTGGAGCGGGGGAGCAGAGGTCTACATACACGAAATAGCCAAACGGCTTGTTGTAAAGGGTTACAAGGTCACTATTTTTTGCGGCAACGACCGAAAAAACCCAAGGAACGAAAAAGTCGAAGGTGTACAAATAATCCGCCGCGGAGGTTTTTATACAGTTTATCTTTGGGCATTTTTGTATTATGTCCTGAAGCTTCACAAGTATTTTGATGTAATCATAGACAGCGAAAACGGAATTCCATTTTTTACCCCGTTATATTCCAGCAAGAAAATATTCCTTTTGATTCATCATGTACATCAGGAGGTGTTCCGAATGAAACTAGTACCCCCACTCAGTTGGATAGGGCAGTTTTTGGAGAAACGCATAATGCCCATGGTTTACAAAAACACCGAGGTTATTACAGTATCTCCGTCTTCCAAAGCGGATATTTTGGAGCACAAACTCACTACCAAAGAGCCTCACATCATTTACAACGGCGTAGATTTGAATAAATACAAACCTGCCAAAAAATCGGCACGTCCAATGATTCTCTACTTGGGTCGCCTTACCCCACAAAAATCCATTGATGTTTTGATTCGCGCCGCGAAAGTGGTTCTGGAAAAAGTTCCTAAAGTACAAATTGTCATAGCAGGAGAAGGCCAAGATAAAAAACGTTTGATGAAGTTGGCAAAGAAACTTGGGCTTGCAGACAAAATAGAATTTACCGGAAAAGTATCAGATGAAGAAAAAATAAAACTCTATCAAAGGGCCTGGCTTTTTGTTAACCCTTCACTCATCGAAGGTTGGGGCATAACAACAATAGAAGCCAACGCTTGTGGAACTCCTGTTGTTGCCAGCAATGTGGCGGGGCTAAGGGATGCTGTGCACAACCCACATTCAGGTGTCCTTGTGCCCTACGGCAATTCCGAAGAATTTGCAGAGAATATAGTTACTTTGCTCAAAAACAACAGAACCAGGCAAAGAATGGACAAAGACAGTATCGAATGGGCAAAGAAATTTGAATGGGACAACAGTGCAGGGGAACTAACAAAAATAATATGAAAAAAACAATTTTGATCACAGGAGGAGCAGGTTATATTGGTCCCAAATTGGTTCAAAGAATGTTGGATCTAGGGAACAGAGTTGTCGTTGTTGATAACCTGTCGAGCGGCTTTAAAAGCAACCTGAACAATGAAGCAAAGTTTTATGAAAACAGCATAATGGATAAAGACTTTACCAAGATATTAGAGACAGAAAAGCCGGATGTTGTATTCCATCTTGCAGCACTAAAGAGCGTTAAAGAATCTCTCAAAAACCCTTTGAAGTTTGCAGGTGAAAATGTAATAGGTTCTTTAAACCTTTTGGAAAGCATGCAAAAACTAAAGATAAAGAACTTAGTTTTCTTTTCTACTTCAGGAGTATACGGTGACTTTGTCCCAAATGGGGGGCAAGTAGAGACACAAAAAGAAAGTCCCTCCTCACCTTATGCATGCTCAAAACTGGCTATTGAGAAATACATTCAGTACTACAACTCGATCGGCATGAATGGGATCGTACTGAGATTTGCAAACGTATATGGAGTTGGTGGAAAGTCCGAGATTGTGGGTGCAATAAATAAGTTCATAAATCAAATAAAAGAAGGTGAAAAAGTCGTAATCGACGGCGACGGAGAACAAACCAGAGATTTTATTTATGTTGACGATCTTATAGATCTTTGCGAAAAAATAAGTTTCACAGATTTCCCAAAGGCTATACAAAAGTCGATGATCTACAACGTATCAACCGGGAAAGAGTCGACCATTAATCAAATATTGAACATGATCTCAAAAGACTTTGATTTCAAGATTAATTTTGAATACGACAAGAACTCCGGGGTTGGTCAGGATAGAAGTGTGTTGAACGCAGACCTGGCAAAAAGTGTTTTTGGCTGGACAGCAAACACAAGTCTTGAAGATGGAATAAAGAAAACAATATGAAAATAATATTCTTGGATCTTGATGATATAAAAAATCCTCTACTGGCTGCGGGGCAGGCCCGTGCGACATACGAGGTCGGTGGTAGGTTGGCGAAAATGGGACATAAAGTTGTATCTATTTGTAGCAAATATCCTGGTTATAAAGACAGAACCGAAAACGGGATTACATACAAGCATATCGGCATAAACACCGGAAATATTCAAGTAAACAATGCTTTCTACATCTTACTTTTACCGTTTACAGTGGCAAGGCTTAAAGCAGATATTATTGTTGAATGTTTTACTGCACCAATATCAAGTTTGTTTTCACCGTTATTCACAAAAATACCAGTAGTGGCCCTCCCAACAGTTTTTGCCGGGAAACAGTTTTCAGAAAAATATCACCTACCTTTTGTTTGGTTTGAGGCATTAGGTTGCAAACTTTACAAATATTTTATGCCGTACATAGATACCGACGAAAAACTGTTCAGAAAATACAACTCAACCGCGTTGTCAAAGATGATTCCACAAGGGGTAGGGGATGAATATTTTAAGATAAAACACAAGTCAAACAAATATATATTGTACTTGGGCAGATTAGATATTGCACAAAAAGGAATAGATTTGCTCCTGAAAGCATATGGTTCAGTTTCCGAAAAAATAAAATATCCGTTGATAATTGCCGGGGGTGGTCCGGACGCAGAAAAGGTCAAAAGATTAATATCCGATCTCAAGTTGGAAAACAAAGTTACCATGGTAGGAACCGTAAAAGGAGAGAGGAAGATGGATCTTCTGGCCAATGCTCATTTGGTAGCTTTTCCTTCGAGATATGACAATCTGCCGCTTTTCTCAATTGAAGCAATTGCAGCAGGTCTTCCATTAGTAACTTTTGACATTCCCGAATTCGGGTGGTTAAAACCGGAGTTTTCTTTCCAAGCCAAAGCCTTTAATGTCCGAGAATACGGACAATTATTGCTAAATGCAAGCAAATCGGCTAAGCTATCACGCATGAAAATTTTTGCCAGGAATTATGCCAAGAAATTCAAATGGCCAAATGTGGCAAAAATGATGTCTGACTTTTTTGAGGAAATAATTAAAAAAGAAAATAAAAAATGAAAATACCATTCAGCAAACCATATATAACAGGGAAAGAAATCGAGTATATAAAAGATATTATCGACAATGGTTTAGACACAGCCGGTGACGGAAAATATACCAAGCTTGTCCACAGGTGGTTCGAGGAAAAATACAAAATCCCAAAAGTGCTATTGACCACGTCGTGCACAACTGCTTTGGAGATGGCAGTAAAACTGCTGGATCTCAAAAAGGGTGATGAGGTTATTGCGCCATCCTTCACTTTTTCCTCAACGGCCAATGCAATCCTTTTGGAAAAAGGGGTTGTAATAAAGTTTGTGGATGTTGATCCAAAAACAATAAACATAGATCCGATCGAAGTTGAAAAAGCCATAACCCCAAAGACAAAGGCAATTATGGTTGTTCATTATGCCGGAGTCTCCTGCGACATGGATAAAATAATGGATTTGGCCAAGAAGAACAATCTTAAAGTTATAGAGGATGCAGCACAAGCAATAGGCAGTAAGTACAAGGGTAAATATCTGGGCACAATCGGAGACTTCGGATGTTTGAGTTTCCACGGTACAAAAAATATTGTTTCAGGAGAAGGTGGAGCTTTGCTAATTAATAACCCGGATAGCGAAACTATAGAAAAAGCAGAAATTCTAAGAGAAAAAGGCACTAATCGTTCTAAATTTTTAAGAGGTGTTATAGATAAGTATACATGGGTAGAAATAGGAGGCAGTTATCTTCCGAGCGACATGCTAGCAGCCTTCTTGTATGCACAACTGGAAATGGAAGAAGAAATAACCAGACTCAGAGTTGATAAATACAACTATTATCACGATCAGCTCAAAAGTTTGGAGCAAAAAGGAAAGCTAACACTTCCGACAATCCCGGAGGGCCAGGAACATAATGCACACATATTCTTTATTCTTTTACCAAATGCGGAAGTAAGAAACGCACTTATGGACTTTCTGAGATCCAGAGAAATTGGCGCAGTCGCTCATTACGTACCGCTTCACTCAAGCCCCGTAGGACAAAACTTGGGATATAAACAAGAAGACTTTCCGGTTACAAACGATATAAACGACACTCTGCTAAGACTTCCTTTGTTTGCACAGATTTCGAAAGATGACCAAGACTTAATTGTTGAAAATATAAACAATTTCTTTTCAGGATTATGAAAAAAAATACAGTGACAGTCGGCATCTGTGCCTACAACGAAGAAGGGAATATTCAAAATATACTCAAAGATATTCTTAATCAAAAAACCTCGAACTACATTCTTAAAGAGATAATTATTCACTGTGATAACTGTACTGACAGAACAGTCGAGAAGATTAAAGATTTAAAAAACAAAAAGATTAAAATTATTGAAAGCAAAACAAGACAAGGCAAGTCTGGCGGTTTAAAGAAAATTATTGAAAAATGCAGCGGTGATATTCTGGTTGTTTTCGATGCTGACGAAAAATTAGGAAACATCAAGGTTATTTCAAACATTATTAAGAAGTTTAGAGATGATAAAAAAATTACTTTTGTCGGTGCAAATACCAGGCCTTTTTTACCAGTAACTTTCTTTGAAAAAGTTGTATACACAACGTTTCTGGTCTTTGATGAGTCAAGGAAGTTGAGAAACTACAAAAATCCATTTTGCTTTACTGGTGGCGGAATGGCAATTAGACGTCGCTATATAAAATCTATCGATTTTTCAGAAAAAGCACTAAACGAAGACGATTTTATATACTTTACAGCGACCAAAGATAAAAAGGAGTTCTCTTACTGCGAAGAGGCAAAGATATTTTACAAATTACCCAAAAGTCTACCAGACTATCTTAAACAATGTTTCAGATCAAACCCACAAGCAATAAATATAAACTACAAAACTCGCTTTGGAAAAATAGTCGAAGAAGAGTATAAAAGACCATTCATGTTTTACCTAAAAAGCATATTCAAAAGCTTCTTAAAATACCCAATAGAAACATCAGTGGCCATTGTTATCAACATAGTCATAGTTCCTTTTTATAAAAATATTTCTAGCAGATACAAACTCGAGTGGTATACAGCCTCGAGCACCAAATAAACATGAATAAAACATCAAAAGCTAAATTTATAAACGATTTTAATAGGTACTCACCAAAAAATATTAAAAAGGGTGGCGACATATATGAAAACCGTTTTTTATATAGAGAGAAAGCAGCCGAAGTAGCCTATCACTTATCAAAAATAGGCATCTCAGCAAATATGGTTACTATGCTATCGTTCTTGTTACAACTCTTAGGATGTATGTTGTTAATTTATGGAAAAGAATTAAGCTTTTTATTAATATTGATATTAAACGAGGTTGCCTTATTCTTAGATTGTGTCGATGGGCCTCTCGCGCGATATTACAAGAATAACCTCGTATGGGGAAAGATATTGGATAATTTTCTACACACCCTAATTTCTTCCATATTCATTATCAGCTTTAGTCTTCGACTATACGCGCAAAGCAATAACAATATTTATTTGATATTGGGTATGGTAGGAGCAACCAGCTATATATTAGATATTAAATGGCTTGAAACTTTAAAAGAGAATCAAAAGTCTAAAGTTGAAAGCAAGGGCCTTAATAACTTTAAATCCTTATTAAGGATATTTGACGACATAGCTTTACGGCTAATAATTATATTTATACTAGATTTTTTCTCACACACAATGAACTTGCAATATATTACTTCATTATTTTTTGTAATGAATATTTGTTACATATTTCTTTCAAAAATTGTTTACAGAGGCGCCGTATTGTTTAAGAGGTCAATATTATGATTACCCAAAAAATAAACATAGCAATGTTAATTTATTTTAACGTCTTAAGTTTGCTAAATTTAGCAAACTTTATTTACAAAAATAAAAAAAAGCCTGATGTTATACTTTGCTATCATTCATGCTCAGATGATGACTGGCGTTTTTCAACACCAGTTGCTGATTTTGAACAGCAAATAAAATATATTGTCGAAAATTACAGAGTGGTAAAAATTGATAAAATTTTAGAAGGGCCACGGTTAGGCAGACCTCAAATCAGCATCACTTTCGACGATGGCTACGAAGATATATACAACAATGCTTTTCCTATAATGAAAAGATATGGTGTAGTTGCAACAGTTTTCATAATAGGTAACTATAGAAACAGAGACAAAGAAGTACTTGATAACAACAAACCAATGCTTACTAAAAAACAAATCTATACACTTAAAAAAGCAGGTTGGTGTTTTGGATATCATACCAAAACACACACAAGCTTGAAAAAGTTAAACTACAAGCTGCTCCAAAGAGAAATTAAATCTAGTTTTACATATTTTGCTTACCCGAACGGATACTATAATCAAGATATAACCAATCTTGTTCAAGATTCTGGCTATAGATATGCTTTAACAATCGACGGAGGAAAACTGTTGACCATCGACAAACATAAAATAAACAGGGTCCCCATGGAAGGAAAAATTACCCTAGAAAATTTTAAGGCGCTCTTGACACCTGCTGGACTTAATTTTTCTAGATATTTCATGAGTTTATTAAAGATTAAAGAACATTACTTAGCTACTTATTTCAAATGACACATAAAATATTAACTTTTATATTTATATCTATATATTGCTGCTTTTTGTATTTATCTACATTAAGGGGCAATTGGAATGTGCCAACAGCAAGTCAAATCGACACCACCCTTTTTAATAGTGGATCTGCTTTTGAAACTTCTCAAGAACGATCCCGCTACGCAATCATTCTTTCATTAGTAAACGATAGAACTTTTGCAATAGATAATTATGCATCTATGGGTACTCCAGACATCGGATTTATCGGTGGACACTATTACTCATTCTTTCCTCCAGGAGCATCCGTTCTTGCTATACCACTATACTTGCTGGGCTTGAAACTTGGGGCTACTCAAATATTCACATTTCTGATTTCCACCATATTTGCTTTCCTAACCATCCTCATGATCATTAAATTCGCCAGAGGTCTCAACATGGCCTGGACTACTGCAATATTTGCAGGGTTAGCTTTTGGTTTTGCCACAAACGCATGGGGTTATTCTGTTACTTTGTATGCCCATTTGATTTCTGCATTTTTGCTTCTTTCGGGACTTTATATTGCCACAGTCAAGAAACATCACTCAGTCTTTGACGCAATGATTTTTTGGGTACTTTATGCAGTAGCCGTTTATATTGATTTTCCAAACCTGTTTATATTCCTTCCGATTGCCATTATTTTTACATTCTCGGGTTTTAACTTGGAAAAAATCAAAAACAAGATCAGTCTGTCGTTTAAATGGAAATACTTATTAACTCCGTTTATCTTTTTGGGTCTAATGGGTCTGTATGGGTATTACAACTATATTCACTTTGGTAGTCCGACTGTTTTGAGTAACTCCATTCCCAGAGTTAAAGATCTTAAAACAACAGTCGAAGACGCAACACCCGAGGATGGAAGAGAAAGCGTTGGGGCTCTGGAGACAAGAAACATGTTAAACGGTTTTCAGTCTTTCACCGTTAACCAAGATCGCGGCATAGTAATTTATTCACCTGTCGTTTTACTTTCTTTGTTCGCATTGTTTGGTGCATACAAAAAACTGGGGTTGAAAGAAAAAATCGGATTGGTGGTTATTCCCGCAACTTGTTTGACGCTTTACACAATGTTTGGTGACCCTTATGGGGGATGGGCATTCGGAAGCAGATATATGATTGCAGTACTACCCGAGCTTTGTATACTGGCCGGATTCGCCCTTAACCACCTACATAAAAACTTCTTTGTAAAATTAATCTTTACACTGGTATTTTTGTACAGCTTGGGAGTTTCACTTTTGGCACCACTTACCACAAACGTAATTCCA
Source organism: uncultured Gammaproteobacteria bacterium (assembly GCA_964599625.1). GTDB lineage: Bacteria > Patescibacteriota > Microgenomatia > UBA8517 > UBA8517 > CAZRGC01. Next base: position 90,685 of record CAZRGC010000004.1, on the reverse strand, counting down.
CCGAAAATTGAGGCGGTAGGATTGGGATTGCAGTATGACTACAGAATAAATATCAGGATGCTCAACGAAAACAAACTCAATTCTTTTGTGTTCAATAACTATGCAAACAAATTCGTAACCGGGTGGCAATACTACTGGGCGATATATGGACTCGTTGCACTCGTCGGAACATCATTGATCTGGATAAAAATAAAACCAAATGAAGAAAAATAAAAACCAACAAACAAAAAACAAACCATCTAAAATACCGAATCTTTCTGTGTCTTTTGATACAAAGTTAGTTGAAGACATAGAACAGATTGTGAAGAAGTATTTATTTTGGATTGTTGGACTATGTCTAACATTACTAAGCGGATACTATTTCATTCACTATCTCCAAAACGGATTGGGGCTTAATTACAATGATGCCAGGAGTCATTTGGATATAGGCCGTCGTGTTGTAGAGGGACTTAAACCCGGACTTGCGCAATTAGGATCTGTTTGGCTTCCATTAAATCACGTACTCATGATTCCTCTTATCTGGAACGATTGGGCCTGGCACAGCGGATTTGCCGGTGCGTTTTGGAACATGTTGTCTTTTGTGGGAACAGGACTATTAGTTTACAAAATTCTGGAAAAGTTGAATGTTGGTTATTTGGGAAGGATTTTTGGAGTATTGGTTGCATCTGCAAACTTGAATATTTTGTACTTGCAATCCACGGCAATGACAGAGCCTCTTCTTTTGTTTACCATGACAGCAGGCTGTTACTATCTTATTAACTGGGCAAAAAGTGATGAGATCGTAAATTTGGTTAAAGCTTCGTTTTGGGTCATGCTTTCCACACTAGTTCGCTACGACGGATGGTTTTTGCTTTTGTTTTCTGCAGGAATTGTCGGACTTATTACACTATTCAAAAAAGGATACAAAGTAACTGAAGGTATTTCGGTTCTGTTCCTTACCATGGGTGCTTTTGGGATTGTTCTGTGGTTTGGCTGGAATTTAATAATTTTTAAAGACCCGTTGTACTTTGCACTCGGACCTTTTAGTGCACATGCTCAACAGCAAGTAATGCTTGCTGCTGGGAACCTCCCCACAAAGGGAAACATACTTTTATCGTCTCAGATTTATATGTATTCGGTTATTTATAACTGTATTTTGATTGTTGTTATTTTTGGTTTTCTGGGAATGGTAACCCTCTGGCTGGACAAAAATATTAAATGGGAGGCCAGACTGGCAACGTTGTCACTAATCTCACCATTGGCTTTTAATATAGTATCCCTTGTGGCCGGATTTTCGGTTCTTTTTATCCAGGGAATTTCCGGAAATACTTGGTTCAACGTTCGCTACGGAATAATGCTTATGCCTGCATTTGCCGTATTCATGGGTTATTTGGTGGGTAAGATAAAAGACTTAAGATGGGTATTTATTGGACTTTATGCTTTTGTTATGTTCTTTGCGTTTGCAAACGGTGACGCAGTGACAATTGACGATGCAAGGGTTGGGTCCAGCCAAAAGAATGTTAGTGAAGTGTCCGGATTTTTGAACAACGCTGCAAAAGACCAAAAAGGGTTTATATTAATATCTGCAGCTAGTCACGACGCAATTATCTTTTCATCCTATCTTCCAATGTCCCGTTTCATTCATGAAGGTACTGGGAAGTATTGGGAAGATGCCTTGGCTTCTCCTGACAGGTGGGCGCGCTGGATTGTGATGAGAACTTACGACAACGCGGACCTTGTATATAAAGGTGTAAGCAAAACGGAAGGTTTCAAAAAATACAAACTTGTAGACAGTTATCCGTTTGCAGACATATACCAACTGGATGACCAATACTTGCCGGAGCTTCAAACAGAACCAATCAAAGGGCTAATAAACAAGTAAAGGATGTATAATTCTGCTGTGTTGAAAAAAAATAAATCGCTTTTTTTTGTGGCTTTAATTGTTTTAGTGCTGGGACTTTTCGCAGTTACCAAAACCAAAAAGAACACAGACACAAACCAAAATTCTCCAAAAACCTCTTTCTGGCAAATGCAAGCCATAGATACCGTTAAATACTCAAGAGATCACGCAGGACAATATCTGAATGATTCCTCTTATGACAAAACAATCGAAGACCAAGTAAAAAAGATTGCAGAAACAGGCGTCACACACATTGCCCTGGGGACACCTTATGACAAAAAGTTTATTCCGTACCTCAAACGCTGGGTTGATGTTTCCCGAAAGTATGGGCTAAAGATTTGGTTCAGGGGAAATTTTTCGGGGTGGGAAAAGTGGTTTGAATTTGAGCGGATTGGCAGGGAAGAACACAAAAGACTGCTCAAAGAGTTCATTGTGGACAACGGAGATTTGTTTGAAGACGATGACATATTCACAAGCTGCACAGAATGCGAAAACGGTGGGCCTGGCGACCCAAGACATACAGGGGATACACAAGGCTTCAGACAATTTTTGATTGATGAATACCAGATTGGAAGATTGGCCTTTAGGCAGATTGATAAAAATGTGGAAACCAACTACTTCCCAATGAACTATGACGTTGCAAACCTCATTATGAACAAAGAAACAACTGCTGCTTTGGGTGGAGTTGTTGTTATAGACCACTATGTAGCCAGTTACGAAAAAATGAATAATGACATAAACACTCTAGCCGAAAGGTCGGGTGGGAAAATTGTAGTGGGTGAGTTTGGAGCCCCCATACCAGATCTTCATGGCGACATGACCCAAGATGAGCAAGCCAACTGGGTGAGAAGTGCATTTGATTTGCTTTCAAAAAACAGAAACTTGATAGGGGTTAACTACTGGACCGGATTCGGCGGCTCAACAAAACTCTGGGACGACGATGGCACGCCAAGATTGGTTACAGAAGTAATTAAGCATTTTTATAAACCAAAAGCCCTCAGTGGAATGGTAAAAACCCAAACAGGATTACCGCTAAAGGATGTAGAAGTTTTAAGCGCATTTAGTTCCACAAAAACAGATGCCTTTGGCAGATTCAGTTTGCCGTACGAAGGCGACTCGGTAAAGGCCAACGTAAACGCCATAGGCTTTTATTCTACTGGTATAACAAATAACCAAGAAGGGAAGGAGGTGGTAGTAATACTAAAAAGCAGAAACGAAGGTTTTTTCTTCAAAATTCAAAAGTTTTTCTATTCACTTTTTAACTAATTCTTCAACAAACCATATCAGTTGACATCAGAACATATCAACTGTAAAATCCCATAACTGCTCAGGTTTGTGCTTGCCCCAACACAAATGTACAAAATTTCGAAAATACTGCTGTTTTTATTGCCCATGTTTCTTTTTGTGGTTTCTCCAATTTTGGCAGTTGATGCTCCAAACTTCCCCGCTTGTGTAAGTGCCCAAGGAACTGTTGTCGCCAACTATCCGTCCGGGACCCATGGAATAGTAGGGGACAGCGGAACTTATACAGGAAGTGACAAAGTATTCAGGATTAGCGAAACTACTTTGGTTCAGTGCTTCTGTTCCGAAAACGGGTCGGGAATACAAACCAATTGGTGGAAAATTTCTTCTTTGGACGAGGAACAACTTGGTGAACTCAAGGCTCAGGGTTGGATTTATGTTCCCACTGGTGCAGTGTGGGGGTTGGAAGATACAGCGTACATGGCCAAAAACGCTAACTATTCATGCAACCCCGGAACCAATGATGTTTGTCCAAATATTGATGGAGTGCAGACATCGCTCCCAAATGAATACCATTTTGATAACGACGGAATAAATTGTCTTAAGTACGAATACGGAGGCCCCGGAAAATCAACCGGAACAGGCGGAGGAGGACAAGTACTTGGACTGGCAACCACAGGAACAACCTCAAAAATGTTGGCATTTGGAGGACTTGGTTCCCTAATATTGGCAATAACCATGATGGTCGATAAGTCCCGAAAAAATGTTGAATAAGCTTCTGAAACTTCTCGGCATAACACTTCTGTGTTTGTCCCTTTTTTCTTTTTATCAAAAAGAGTCAAAAACTCCTGTTGTTGTAACAGAAATTCTTGCGACCAATAAAAACGAAACACCAAAACCAAATCATGATTATGTCCTGGCAATAGACAAAGTGGGAATCCTGACAAACATATACCCTGCAGTGCAAAAAAACGGAGAATGGCAACCTGACTCGCGGGGAGCATCAATCCACCAAAACGTAATCTACGGCCACAATTGGAATAGCATTTTGGGAAATTTGGTTAATGTAAAACCGGGGATGGTTGTTGAAATACGCAACAAGGATTCGGTCAAAAAATATGTGGTGGATTTTACTCAGGAAATTGACCCAAAAAGTTATGACGTTGTAAATCAAAACACCGATAATAAAATAGTTATTTACACTTGTAGCGGTGTTTTCGACACAAAAAGATTTGTAATAGTTGCAACTAAAATCTCATAGTATTTGACAATTAAAAATATAGGGTGTACAATTCCGCCCATAGTTAATTTATGTCAAAGAAAACCGCAGGAAAAGCGTCAGTTTTAGCCCTCACCGCCTCTATGGTGGTTACTTCCTTTTTTACACTCAGCATGGCAACAACCAATGTTGGTGCAACACAAACCCCTCCAACTTGTGGAACTTTTGATTATTCCAGATCAGACAATCAGGGTGATTTTAGCGACGACAAAGTTTCAATCGACTTCACAGACTACCAAAACTATCAGGGTAGTAGCAACGACGGCTACTACAAAATAAGTATTCAAGGAAATAACGGATGGAGTGTTACCAATTGGTATCTTGAAGTGGCAAACAACAATACAAGCGGTTGGGATGTTACAGGATCAGGAAATATTTCTAACTACAACCCGACCGGTAACCAAATTGAAGATGTTATGGTAACTGTTTCCAAAGCATGTGCCACACCTACACCAAGCCCCACACCTCAGCATATTTCTGTGACTATTTGTCACGCAACAGGCAGTAACAGTAACCCTTATACCCAAATCACAGTGGATGACGATGCAGTTGATGGTAATGGAAATTCCGACCACAACAGAAGCGGGCACCAAAATGGTGAAGATATTATCCCTCCCGGATCATGGGATACTGACGGAAGAAATTGGGATGCCGCAGGTCAGGCTATCTGGAATAACCAGTGCAATCTCGTATCAACACCTAGTCCGACAGCTACACCAACACCAAGTGCAACGCCTTCGGCAACACCTAGCCCAACTGCGACAGCTACACCTTCTGCGACACCTAGTCCGACAGCTACACCTGTTGCCACAGAAACGCCTATTGCAACATCTACACCCGAAAGCACAAGCACACCAGAGGCTACATCCACACCTCAGGAAAGTTCTACTCCGATTGCAACAGCAACACCTAACGGAGACGTATGTCTCAATTTGGAAGGAATTCAAACATCTTTGCCAGACACATATCATTTTGACAACGACGGCGTAAATTGTTTGCAATACGAACTCGGTGGACCTCCTTCGGACCCGGGTAATCCCCAGGTACTTGGCATAGGTGGCGGAGGAGACGTACTTGGTGCGTCAACAATGGCAGGTACTGGAAACTTTGCCGAAAACTTCTATATGGCTATAATGTCTTTGGGTGGTACATTCATCGCCAAAGGCGTTAAAGAAATCAAAAAAGCCCTCAAGTTATCTAAGTAAGTTCCAAAAACTTAGAAATCCTCTTATTGTTTTAATCCTCGGCGTCATTCTCTTTGTTTTTGGTGGAGTTAACTACTATCGTGTACGTGTGCTTTCTTTTACCAAGCCACCCGAAGCTACCACTATCAAAGGAGAGATGCCTGTGCAAGTGACAATTCCCTCCGTAGGCATTGATTTGCCACTGGGAACAGGGGAGATCAAAAACGGAGTATGGACTATATCCTACGACAAACCCACTTTCCTGGCCTCCTCAGCACGCCCTGGAGCAGGTGGCAACACTGTTATATACGGACACAACAAAAAGGTGCTCTTCGGAAACCTGCCATATCTGTCTTTGGGTCAAAAAATATTCATAAAGACAGCAGACGGGACAGTGCATGCCTATGAAGCTTATTGGAAAGACTTTGTACCACCAGACAGGGTGGACCTGGTTGCACCAACCAACAAAGAAGAACTGACAATTTACACCTGCTGGGGGCTTTTTGACTCCACCCGCGCAGTAATCAAAGCCAAACCTCTCAAATAAATTCGGGGCTTAAGGGGCCGGCCCTATAATATTGACATTGTCCTATAATCTGTTATAATACTCGTATCCTAGCTGTTTGTTTGGCTGGAAGAGGTTCAAAACTCTACCTCGGTGTTACGGGAGGCATGCCCCGAACATTTAATAGCGGACTGTGATTGCGTTCCTACATTTGGGAATAGCAGAGGAAATTGGAAAACGGGACATATCCCAGCGCCATTCTCCTTGTATATCACGGTTGGACCCGCACCAAAGGACTTTGATGTCTGCGCAGACTCAAAGCCATCCAAAGCATCGGCTGAGGATATATTCGGGTACTGGTCAACCCACATTCTTAAAAGTCGGGTCGGCAGGTTCAGTCGAAAACAAATTAACCATATTTGTCTAGATTTAGAAACCTGTCCGACCCGCACTACCACCAAAAACCCCGACAGTTCGACTTCTTTAAGTGCTTGCGTATTCAGTATTCCCACATTACAATCATTTTGGGCTTAAATAGCCTTTATTTTTATTTACAGGCATGGATATTGGACGAGTAACACCAACAGAGATAACTTCAGAACTTTCTAAGTCCTATTTGGATTACGCAATGAGCGTTATAGTTGCCCGTGCACTTCCCGACGTACGCGACGGACTCAAACCAGTACACCGCAGAATCCTTTACGCAATGCATTTAATGGGGCTTCACGCCAACGGATCATTTAGTAAATCAGCAAAAATAGTCGGAGAAGTTTTGGGTAAGTATCATCCTCATGGTGACATGGCGGTTTACGACGCGATGGTGCGTATGGCTCAAGACTTTTCTATGAGATATCCCTTGGTTAAAGGCCAAGGTAACTTTGGCTCAGTGGACGGCGACCCGCCTGCGGCCATGCGTTATACAGAAGTAAAACTTGCAGCAATTGCAGATTTCATGCTTTTGGACATCGAAAAGGACACAGTCGACTATCTGGACAATTTTGATGCAACTCTAAAAGAGCCAATATACATGCCGGCACTTCTGCCAAATCTGCTTTTGATGGGCAGTGAAGGTATTGCGGTTGGTATGGCCACAAAAATTCCTCCGCACAATTTAACCGAAGTTGTGGATGCAGTTATCGCAACTATTAAGGCAGGCAAGGTTGTAACCGAAGAAGAAAAACACTTGGAACAAACCGATTTTGTCATCAAGAAAATTAACCTTGTGGCAGCAGGTGAGTCCAAGGGTTTAACCGAAGAAGAAGTTAACCCCACAGCTGTTTCTTTTGAAAGCGAAATAACAATAGACGAACTTACAAATATAGTTCCCGGTCCTGATTTTCCAACAGGAGGAGCCATTTATGACGCTAATTCTTTGAAAGAAGTTTATTCTACAGGACGCGGAAAAATCTCCGTACGCGGAATCGCTGAAATTACAGACGGCAGCAAAGGGAAAAGCCAAATTATAATTACCGAAATTCCATATCAAGTGAATAAAGCCGAAATGGTGGCCAAAATTGCCGAGCTTGTTAAGGACAAAAAGATTGTCGGTATTTCTGACCTCAGAGACGAATCCGACAAAGATGGTATGAGAGTTGTGGTGGAACTTAAGCGTGATGCCAAACCAAAATCTGTTCTAAACAACTTGTTCAAACACACAAGACTTCAAACCACATTCCCGGCAAACTTTGTTGCACTTGTAGAAGGAACGCCACATACATTAAATCTTAAACAAATTTTGGTGGAGTACGTTAAGCACAGACAAAAAGTTATTGTGCGACGCACTATTTTTGAACTTACAGAAGCCAAAAAGAGAGCTCACATCTTGGAAGGACTTAAGATTGCGCTTGATAATTTGGATGCTGTTATCAAAACCATTAGGGAAAGTAGAACCCAAGAAGACGCCAAAAATAACCTTATCCAAAGATTTGGGCTTTCTGTTATTCAATCAACTGCAATTTTGGATATGCAGCTTAGAAGATTGGCGGCGCTTGAGCGCGAGAAAATAGAAAAAGAATACCAGGAGATCAAAAAGCTTATAGACGAACTTACAGCTATCCTCAAAGACCCCAACAGTGTCTTAAAAATCATAGTAAAAGAGATCACAGAACTCAGAGAAAAATATGGCGATACAAGAAAAACAAAGATTTACAAACACGCTTTGGGGGAGATATCAGAAGAAGACTTAGTTCCAAAAGAGGACACTCTTTTGATGGTAACCAAGACCGGTTATATCAAAAGACTTCCGGTAAACACATACAGATCTCAAAGAAGAGGTGGTAAGGGTGTGATAGGAATGACAACAAAAGAAGAAGATGAAATTGAACATTTGTTATCCGCAACAACTCACGACACAATTTTATTCTTCACCAATAAAGGCCGTGTTTTCGGCACAAAAGCATGGGATATTCCGGAATCATCCCGCCAGGCAAAAGGACAAGCGCTCGTTAATCTTTTAAACTTGGAGCAAGGTGAAGAAACCAGATCAGTTCTTCCGCTTCTTAAGGAATCCAAAAATATTATTATGGCCACACAACATGGCCATATCAAGAAAACGGCAACAGAGGAGTTCAGAAACTTAAGAGCGTCGGGTCTTATAGCAATAAGGCTTCAGGACACAGACAACTTGGTATCGGTTCACTCCACAAGCGGGGAAGACCATGTACTGCTTTTGACCAGAAAAGGTCAGTCTATTAAATTCCCCGAAACAGACGCCAGACCAATGGGACGCGCAACAAGCGGAGTAACCGGGATCAAACTTGGCGAGGGCGATGAACTTATCGGAATGGAAGTGTTTCCTGCAAAAGAAGTAAGACCAACAGACAAAAGAAAGAAGTTTTTCCGCGACATTCTTACAATTTCCGAACACGGACTTGGGAAAAGGACCGATGTAAATAATTTCCCACTCCAAAAAAGAGCAGGTAAAGGCGTAAAAGCATCTGTGCTTAGTGAAAAAACTGGGGATTTAAGAACTGCTGTAATGGTAACAGAGAAAATTGAACAGGTTGTTATTACAAGCAAATCAGGGCAGGTGATCAAGCTGCCTCTAAGAAACATTCCTCAGTTGGGACGTGCAACACAAGGAGTAATCCTTATGAGGTTTGCTGACAAAAACGACTCGGTTGCAGCAGCCGCATGCCTGGAAAAGGGTGACGATGAAGACGAAGATACGGGTGAAGTTGCAGAAGAAGTTTGATTTGTTTAGTATTAACTAATGGAAGAAATCAAAGAAAAATTTTCAGGCCCCAAACACCATCAGGGTGGGTGGGTGGTTCTATTTTTTGTTTTTTTGTTTATCTTCGCAAAATGGGGACCGGCAATTCCTTTTTCGGTAACTTCCCAAGCCAAAGGTGAACCGTTTGTAGTGTCTGGTAATGGTAAAGTGTTTGTAACTCCTGACATGGCGGTTATCAATCTGGGCATCCAAGGTGACGGGCCTTCCCTAAAAACCGTTGAGGCATCAGTAAATGCAAAATCGAAGGCACTTACAGACTCACTTAAAAATCTTGGAATTTCGGAAGACGACATAAAAACAACTTCATACAATGTTTACCCCAACTATGATTACAACGATTCCACCTCAAGAATCACCGGATTTCAGGTATCCATAAGCTATCAGGTGAAAATTAGAGATTTTGACAAAGTGAACGATGCTTTGACCAAGGCGATCGCGGCCGGTGCAAACGTGGTTGGGGGAATTAGTTTTGACGTTAACGACAAGACAGAAAAAGAAAAAATGAACGAAGCAAGAAAATTGGCTGTTGAGGATGCAAAGGCCAAAGCCGAAGGACTAGCAGGAGCAGCAGGGATTTCTTTGGGTAAGGTCATTAATGTTTCCGAAAATCAGTCATACGGCCGCCCAGTGCCATACGAAACAATGATGGCAGTAGACAAGGCAGCAGGCAATGCAACCACACCTGAGGCAAGTGTGGCTCCCGGGCAAACTGAAATCAATTTGAGTGTAAGTCTTACATACGAAGTTCGCTAGCCAAATCTCCTTCAGCTCCATGCAAATTTAGATTGTATGGTGTAAAATATCCTCTAGTATTTTAGTTTTTGTACGTTCACACGAGGTTTGCAGTGAAAAGAATTCTATATGCGGTTCTTTTGGTTCTCTTGATGTGCCTTTTGCCACAAACCGCTGCCTTTGTACCAATAGAGGTCACGGTGACAGCATCGCCAACAAGAACTTTAGTTCCAACTGCGACAACCACCAAAACACTTGTCCCTACAAATACACCCAGAGTGGTCACGCCGACGCCTAGTCCAACTCCAACTTTCCCTGCTGAATACGAGGTAAAAGAAGGAGACACTGTGATTGCAATTGCCGATCGATTTGGGATTCCATGGGGATACCTGGCTGATCAAAACAATCTGGGAAATCCCGACCTTGTCTACCAAGGCCAAATTCTGACAATTCCACCTTGGCCGCCCAAAACGGATGGCAGGGAAGTGTACGTAATTTTGTCGGAACAAAAAGCCTACGCCGTGGAAAACGGAAAAATTATCAGGCAGTTTGTTGTTTCCACTGGCACCACCGAGCATCCAACAGTTACAGGTCGGTATCAAATATACGTCAAGTACAGATTTGACGACATGAGCGGGCCCGGTTACTACATTCGTGACGTTCCATACGTTATGTATTTTTTTCAGGGTTATGGCCTTCATGGTACGTTCTGGCATGACAACTTTGGGGTTCCTATGAGTCATGGGTGTGTAAATTTCAGCGTTAAGGATGCTGAGTGGCTCTTTGGATGGGCAAGTGTAGGTACGCCAGTTGTGGTTGTTGAATAAGAATAGGGGGAGCCCGAAGTTAAATTTAGGTTCCCTCTAATTTTTTGCCTCGAAAAACTTATTTATATCCTCAAAATATTTGTATTCGTGATTATCGGCCTCCTTGGTTACCACCGAAATTTCCGGACTTATTTCCGCAACAAACTTAAGGACATCTTCCAGGCTCGCATGGGGATCTTTGTCGTTGTGAATAACCATTAAGTTATTCTTGGGAAAACCCGACAAAGCTTTCTTGATCACCTCTTTGTCTTGGTCGCTTAAATCGTTTAATGGAATTCCGCACAAAACAACTTTTTTTATCTTCTCCGGAGTTGCTGTGATCATGTATGACAATACAAGTACCCCAACTGACTTGGCAACCACGTTTGCAAAGTCATCCAAAAGCACATCTGTTGTATCTATGGCTTTGTCTTTGGCATCAAACTTTTTATGAATATCGGTCCAGTGATTCCAATAAATAGGCCTGGTTTCTCCGTCCCCGGCTACGTTTATGGCGGCGTCTTCCAACCAAGATTTGTTTTCTGGAGAATAACCTGGCAAAAGAAGAGTGATCATTATGGCATTATACAACTTTTTTTAGGTGTATAATCCCGTAAATGACCAAAGAATTGGAGGCAAATGAGTATGTGGAAGTGTGTTTGCTGGACATACCACAACACACTCTATCTAGCGCACTTTCGGACCCGGAGACTGCAACTCTTGTTGCAAATTTCAACGAGTCTTCGATACTCAATAAAGTCGACGAACTTTTTAACTTGTACGAAACATCCACTAATACAATTTCGGTGAACAAAGAAGCTGTCTCAGAAACACGTAAGGAGTGGACTGTCGAAATGACTCGGGTCATTTTCGACAAAATCACTTCATTCGGCGGCTAGTGCTTCCTCTTTGGTTCTGTGAACTGTTTTGTCCGGATGGTGCGACGGCGAATATAGCGTGTAGAACTTGAGGTCGTATTCGTTGTCCAAATTAATGACATTATGTCTTGTATCTGCGGGTACGATTACACAGTCACCTTCTTCAACCAAAAATTCTTCATCTTCTACAACAACTTTTCCACGGCCCGCTTCAAAACGGAAAAACTGGTCATTTTGGCTATGTGTTTCCAAACCTATTTCTTGGTTTGGCTTTAGGCACATTAGCACCAATTGTGAGTGTGGCGCGGTAAAAATAACATTGCGAAAAAAACTGTTTCCCAAAGTTATTTTTTCAATATTTACTTTGAACCCCTTCATATAAAATCACCGCCTTTAAATTTATATTATCAGAATAATCCAATTATTCAATTATTCGAAATATTGAATATATTAAATGTCTAACCTTGTTATGAATTTGGAGAACTCATCCGGATCATCTCTTTCCATTTCGTTGGCCCAAGCAATTCCCGCCCACAAAACACCCTTAATAAAACTTGCTGCAATTTTTCTTTTTTCTGGACTTTTGTAGACCTCCGCGTCAAAACTTCTGATTTCGATCAGGCGCTTAACTATATCTTCCGTAAACATATGACAAACCGCCTTGTCCCTTATTTCCATCCCCATTATTACAACAGCGTTAAGAATCAAAACCTTTGCTTTGTCGGGATAAGCATCGTCAAAAAGCCCAAAACCGTCTCCAATTTCCCTGAGTGGGGTAAGCATATCATCGAAAGATGAGCCGTAGTAATTTACAAATTTGTTGTGTAGCTCCGTAAAGGGTTCGGTCATGTCATCCACCCAATCGCTTTTGTTGCCTACATTGCCCGTAAGGAAGACCTCCAAAAGGGGGGAGCCCCGGAGAATTGTTTCGCGGATTTTTTTGCCTTCCTGGCTTTTATCCTTCACAACCCGATTTTAATACCAAAACCCAAAAAAAACAAAAGAGTATAATTCAAACTAGTTTTTCGCACATTCCAAGCCAAAGGAGCAAGAAATGCAAAAAAAACGGGTTTTGATGCTTTCGGTTCTGGGAATATTGCTTTTAGCCTTTTTGGCATACATGAGTATCCGCTTTATTGGAAATAACGATGAAGGCGGTGCACAGCCAAACAGTTTCTTGGAGCTTTCCACCCAAACCGCTGAGGCCTTTGCCACGCAGACACCGATTGCTACCCAAACACCTCTTCCAGGTGAATCTTGGCGCTTTATCTCAATGGAGAAAAACGCAATTCACCAGAATGGTTATTGGTACGACGTGGGAACGTTTGAAAATGTTGCACGACCAGATATAAAGTTGCGCGCTATGTGTATGGCACCACTGTGGCCATCTCCAGAAATTGGAGCAATCTATATATTGAACCCATACGACATACTTTATCCACAGATCGACAACATCACTCAAAACTTGCAAAGATTTCAAGTTCTAAAATGAGGTATGGGGGTGAATTCTACAAAAAAAAAGGAAACGCCCCCATTTTTTAAATACCAGTTTTATTTTTTTGATCGACTGGAATGTCCCCAAATCCCAAATTACATTCCTCTTTTGGTTTGTGATGAATTTCGTAAATTCCTCCGGGATGAACCACTCCTGACGACTGAGCCATAGCCAGAAAAAAACTCCCAAGTGCATTGGGCTGCACCCCGTCTACCTGGATTTTTACAACGTCGCCCTGAACATTCCCGGACACATACATATCACCAAACAGCTCACCACCAAAACGTTCGATTTTAATTCTATGAACTTGGTTAGGCTTTTCAGAAACCAAAGAAGACATTTCCGAAATCAACCTCTCAAAAGAAGTTGTATAAAAACCCTCACGTCGTCGCTCCATTTAATTCATAATCTTTTACTATAGTTAGGCCGATACCGTCAAGTTGTGAGGCTATTTTTTCTTTAATGGGCCCTAGGTTCTTTTCCCTTTGAGCTTTGTCATCATCCGCCTGGGTAACTTCAATATTACACAGTTCAATTTTACGTTCATGTACAATTTTCATAAGATTTTCTTTCTTTTCAAAAATATCCCTAATCGCTTTACTAGCAAACACAATCATGCCAATGTTTTCCAGATCCTTTTCTTCCGCAAAATTATTGACAACACCGCGATTATTGGCCACATAGCCACGCTCTCGCAAAATTTCTGCCATATAAAGGCTCCTGTGAGCCCCCGCTCCACAAACAGTAAGTACTCTTCTCTCCAAGGGAATTTCCGCAACAATCCGTGTGTCGTTTTCCATATAAAGTTGCATAAAGTATAATCGTTATATGGATTCGATTGCCACTGCTGATAGAAATGGCGATAGGCAAGCCCGCATAGACGCCAGAGCGGATCTGTTAACTAGGTTGGGTTACGGAGCCAACCTTATACTTCAGTGCGACCCAACCGACCAAAAAGACGTTGTTGCCGCCTTCAAAGAAAGATCTAGCAGAGACACATTATGCTTTTCCTATGACGTAGGTACGGCTGAAAATGTTTTTAACAATAAATTTGACTCCCTGGTCGGGACAGACACCAAGCCAGGGGACTATTGGTGGAGCGATTATGATAAATTATTTGCCGCACTAGTTATTGAAGAATTGACGGTTGAATTGGTGAAATCAGCAAAAGAAAAAAAGCTTTTGGGTTTTTTGGATAGAAGAAGTGTAGATCAAAGCTTGAAACTGGTCGCAGCTGGGCAAGCAGGTGATGCAAACAGTTGGGACAAAATGGTGTCGGCTGTACAGTCAATCAGCAAGGTTATCAACAAGCAAGACATATCAAGCGTTAAACTCTGCATAACCGGAATAGACAGAGTACCTTTAGACGAGCAGCCGGCACTTTTTGATTATATACATCGTTTTTCCGTTATGAGTGGAGTAAGCCTAAGTTTTTTGACAAATAACATTCCTCACACGACAGAGTATTCAAAAAAAGAAGGCGCCCTCAAAGGAATTCCATACGACAGACTCACAGTCAGGGGTTTTGAAACGCAGTTCGTACCAGCCCCCGCATATGTGGAACCCAAAAAACTTCAGGGTTAATTTTGCCACTTGATTGAATTATCACTTAGTTTATTATGTTTTATATATCAAGAGTGCGGGGAGGGAATTAGCCCAAAGAACCGCCGACAACCCGTTCGACATTCGCTCAGGGTGCCAAAGCTAAAAACGATATGCCTAAAAATATTTTTAAGGAAAACTTCAAAAATTACACCGTTGAATCAGTCACCTCGGGACACCCGGACAAGATATGCGATCAGATAAGTGACGCAATATTGGATGAGTGTTTGCGCCAGGATCCCAAGTCCCGTGTTGCAATAGAAACATTTGGTGCCCATGGACTTTTGGTAATCGGCGGAGAACTCACAACACATGCAAAGTTTGATGCCACAAAAATTGCTTCAAAGGTCTACAAAGATATTGGTCATTCTGGAAAACTGAAATTTGTTACAAATATAATCAAACAATCCCCGGATATTGCTATGGGGGTAGATACCGGAGGAGCGGGGGACCAGGGAATAATGTACGGCTTTGCCACAAATGAAACTCCTGAATATTTGCCCAAAGCGGTCTCATTGGTCCACAAACTTACAAAAGGTCTGGAGGACCTACGTAAATCCAAAAAAGTTCCTTGGCTTCTGCCGGACGGCAAAGCCCAGGTAACAATAGAAAACGGAAAAGTAAAAACAGTCCTTGTATCTACTCAGCACAAAAAGGGCGTCACTCAAGAAACAATCAAAAAAGAAATAACCAATAAACTGATTAAAAAAGTTTTGGGTAAAGACTTTGAGGGAGTTGAAGTTTTGGTCAATCCTACGGGTAAATTTGAAGTTGGAGGGTTTATTGCCGATACAGGGCTCACAGGGAGAAAAATTATGGTTGATACATACGGGGGACTTATTCCTCACGGCGGTGGAGCATTTTCCGGAAAAGACCCGACAAAAGTTGATAGAAGCGCCGCCTATATGTGCCGCTTTGTCGCCAAAAACCTTGTGGCAAAAGGTTTAGTTAAAGATGTGTTGGTCTCCGTTGCATACGCTATCGGTAAAGCCGAACCCCTGATGATTGAGGCCAAAGACGGTAACGGAAAAAGCTTAAGTAAATATGTTAGAAAGCATTTTGACTTTAGGCCGCTTGCAATCATCGAAAGACTCAATCTTCGCTCACCTATTTATCTTCAAACAGCCTCCTATGGCCACTTCGGCAAACTAGGGCTTCCCTGGGAAGAAATATTGTAAGATACATTTATGACAGAGGGGAGAAGCCGTGCCCAGGAAATATATTCAAGGATTAGATCCTCAGTTGATCTGGCTTTGACCCAAAAAGAAAGAGACTATGATATAGACCACTTGTGGGCAGCAAGGAAAGTAAACAGACCCGAACTCTTCAACACCGGCATTGTAACACCTGATGGGAAAAAAGTAACAATTGGCATGAGAGAAACCAGGGGAGAAATTGGGAAACAAATTTTTACATTAGGATATTTTGTAAACAATGACGATAGGCCAACCGCAATAGGTTTCTTTTTTGCCGAAAGGACTTCCAGTGGAAAGTCTTTTTTTTCCAACGTAATGAACAAGGGGGATATTGCAGACCTCAAATCGGATGTTGTTTTCAAAAGTGTATACGACCTGGCAAGGGGTAGCGATACAATTTTTGTTGAAGATAAATATAGAAAGCTTGGTTTGGGAAGAAAATTCATTGAAGTAATGCTTGATGTTGGCGAAAAAACCAAAACCCCAGACCTGGTTTTGAACAACGTCAGCGGATATGTACACAGACTTATAGACAGCATGACCAACGCAGGAAGGATTACATCAAGGTGGATTGAAAGTTCGGGAACTTTGGTTGTAAAAAGAAAGTAAGAAAGTGAAAACATAGACCATTTGTATTAAAATACCCCATATTATGGAAAGATCTGAGACAAGATCGTTGCCGGAAATAAAGTTTTTGCTTGTCAGACACCATCCGGAGGATGTGAATACTGTCTGGAATGCTGCAAAAGATGCCCAAATTATAATGCTGGAAAGCATTGGCATGCCGGCCTCTTTAAGAAAAGATTTTCTGCGCGACGCAACCTCTGTTGCCGAAACACAAGGTCACTTTTTCAGACTATTAGGAAGTTTGGAACTAACATGGAAATATCCCAACGCACATCCTTTTTGGAAAGGGATTACAAGCAAGGCAGTCCGCGCCCAAAAACAACTTTTTCTGATTGATTCCGACGACCGGCATATTGGATATCTCAATACAAGAGCCGCGGAAGAAAAATTCAAAGAAGCTGTATCCGAATGGGATATGGGCAACATAAAACAAGCATACGAAAACTATGCAGTTTATCACGATCTGGTGGCCGAGGGTGTTATACAAAGAGACAACTTGTCACTTTCTCAAATAGAAAGTGTTTTGTCAGCCAACAACAACTGGGCCGGCAAAAAGATTGCAGTAATACAAGGTCAAACGCACTCCAAAGTTTCTATAGATTTTATAAAAAGAAATCCGGAATACGGAACAAAAAGACAGTTTACCAAGCTGATACCGGGTGGCGCATTTACCCTCATGCATGAATACAAAAACAGAAAACTTAATGGAGAAAACGGATTGGCTTTGGAATCAATCGTCGAAAGGGACTTCATTACTGAATTTTTAATTTACCCTGCTGTTGGCCTACTTTCCGCAGACGAACATACACAAATGGATCTTGCCGCAGTAATTATTCGCATGATGCCGGACAAAGAAGTATGGAAATATACAGATAAACTTTTTGCATTGGAGAAAAACTGGAACCAAAATTTAAACTATGCCAAAGGTGCGTTTGTCAGCATTTACTCAAGAAAAATTGGCAATGAAATTATGGACAAGTACTGGAAAAGGGCTTTGACCAAAAGAAACTAATATTGCTTTTGCAGCCAGGTAATATCGTCAGCCAAATCTGTGATTACCAGATGTTTGTTTGAGGCCGGTTTTACGTTTACGGGACTTACAAATACCCCCTCCACACCCAGCTTATTTTCGAAATAATAATTCACCTGTCCAAAGTAACTTTGCCAGTCATTAAGTACAAGCATATACGCAGAACCAAGCAAATTTTTTCCTTCTACATATGGCATCACAGCCTCAATGCTGCCACGTTCATCACATTTTTGAATTTTCAGGTATTTGTTAACCCCCACAATTCTTTCACCAAGCGGAAATGGAAGCTTAAGAGCAAAACTGTCTTTTGCTGCCACCTCGGCGGCCTGTGCAGTAACTTCGGCGTAAAACCCAAGAGTCTCCAAGCTCAAACTTGACTCACCTGTAATCTGATTTTTGTAAATTTTAAAAGCAAGTTGCCCTTGCCTCCAAACCTCAGAGTTTATACCCCGCGCCACCCACTTCTTCTCGGCCTTGGTTACACATCCCGAAAATACGGGCAATTCTTTTGACATGCTGACGATTATACTCTTTTACGGTGTAAAATATGGTTATGACCGGAGAACTAGACGATTTCGAAGAAAAATGGGGTGATTTTGGTGAAGAAACCAGGCACCGTAAAATTTCTCACCACCAAAAGAAACAAGCAGAAGATGATGCTCCCAAGGTACCAGAAAAAACCGAAGAACAAATCCAATCCGAAGCCGAAACCAAAATATTAAGGCATATCGAAAGCAGATGGGGAATTCTGACACCCGAATACAGAACCGCGAAACTAAAAGTATATTTTAAATGGATAAAAAGTTCACTCGAGGAGGGCTTCGCCATACTAGATGATGGTGACTTGGGAGAACGCACAGAAGACGACAAGAAAGTACTTACCCACGAACCAACCCTGATTGGAGCCAAGAAAAAAACATCAGAAGAAGCAAAAGGAGTTGTATTCGAACGTCTTGAGGAACACCTGAAACCCTGGAAAATTTTATCAACAGAAAGGCGAAATAATATTTTTGCCATGGGAGAGGTAAAGGAGCCGCCCAAACCAGACATCACTTTTGTCTTCACAAGACATTCAGAACGCGACGCAGAACCCGTATGGGAAAAGGTTAAGGATGCTGACATAATTATTTTGGAAGCTGTTGGCATAACCGAAGCCGGCAAAAGTGAGGCGGTGGATATATCCCGAAACAACGCAGTAGCAAGTGATCCACAAACCAGCCGCAAAGTTGAAGAATACTTCATGAACAAATACCCAAACGGGTCCGCATTTATCAAAAGATTGATCAGCATGGCAATCCTCAACGGAAAAGAACTTCATCTTGCTGATGTTTCTTTGGAAAGTGAGGGTGCAAAAGCTAGCAGGATAGCCGAGGATATGGAAAAGGAGGCCACATATCATGCCACATTGGGCTTTTTCAAATCTGCTTATATTGATTTATTGGGACTTCAGAAATGGGAATCAATTTCCATGATAGACAGGGACCACACTGTCGCGGTCGAGCTTTTGGATCTTATAGAAAAAAACCAAAAGGAATGGCAGGGTAAAAAGGTGGCTGTCATATACGGCAAACAACACACAAATCTTTATAAAATTGTTAAAAATCAAAACCCCGATGCAAATTTACATAAACAATTTATGTCTCCGTCAGTAACATTTAGTTTGGGACACGAAATACGACAAAGAATCATTAACGGACAGGAATTTCCAACAGAACAGTTTAGAAGGAAATTTCTTGAGCACTTTGTGATCATTCCTTATTTGCGGTCATTCAGCGGGGAACAGATTGGGCTCTTTGAGATCTCGGACCGTATTGCAAGAAAAATGACCGAAAGCGATGTCGAGTCTGCCTTTGATGATCTTCAAAAAATTGAAAGTGAAATAACAGAAGGTAGTATAGAAGAAAGAATTTCGGAAATTACAGAAAGGGTGTTTACACTGGGACGAAAGATATCGCTCGCAGTGGGTGAGAGGTTGTAGTTGTTAGTCTTGGGGAACAGTTTCCCTCCACACCTCAGCAATTTCCGCGTGTGAGAGGTTTTGACTCTTCCATTGAACCTCCTGAAATACTTCTGTAATTGCAAGATAATTATTAAGAACTGTTTTCTCAGCATCTGTAGACCTGTCTTCGAAAAACTTCTTCATAAATTTATAGCGTTCTGGTGCGATGACTTTCAAAAGTGTCGGCTGATCAATGAAATATGTAAAAGTCTCCGTAAAGTCTTCCAGAGGTTTTGTGACTTTCTCTCTGGGAACATATGTTGTTATCCTAAAAACCTCATCTGTTCTGATTCTTTGCCAATCCTCAATCTCGGAAGCGCTCATACTCTGATGTGCAACGTGTCCAATTTCATGCCATATTGAATGTCTATTTTGGTGAGTTTCAAGTTTTCCCGACTCGTCCTCACCATAAATTTCGATTGCAGCCCCCACAAGCTCTCCTTCATTGTCGTCAAACTCGTAAAAACACGTTCCGGCAACCATGTCAGTTTCTTCTTTTGGACGTCCCGCGTACCTGGGACTTGTATTGGCCTTGCCTTCTAAAAACACTATTGATTTAACTTTTTTCAATGTTTCCCCAGGTACTATAGACTTCAAGGTAAGTCTGACGCTTTCGTTTGTTAAATATGGGTCATTGTCAAAACCTTTTACAACAATACCGGCAATTATTGCTTCCTTGTCGTTAGATTCCCGCTCTTTTTGGTTTTCATACCTTGACGAATCAGTTGGCGGCAAAACTCCAATCCGTTCAAACTGCCTTCTTTTTTTGATCAACCACTTTTCGGCAGATTCAAAAAATCTTGGATCAGGTTTTTTTACAGCATAGTCACTGACATAGTTCTCCGGTTTATAAGCATTAGAAAGTGCGTTAAACAATGAGTCAAAACACTCTTCTTGGTCGAACGAAAAAGACCCTGAACCCCAAACAAACAAATTTGCCTTCTGTGCATATGCTTTGACAGCCTGTTTCAAACTGACAACTTCTGACTGCAACCGCACAGCTTTCATTTCCATATTTGGCTCATCTGCGATTCCTTCCAAATCATATTCCAAGTCTGAACCGTGACTCAAAAAATCACCGACTTTCATATCCTCTCTCGCAGCCCGCAATCTGTCTCTAAAAACTGTGAGCTCAAAAAGTCCTAAATTTTGTGCACCATCCTCCGTCACAACCATATGCTGGACTTCTCTTACATAGGCAACGTTTTTCATAAAACTTTCCAGGTCGTATATATTTCCTTTTCTCAAAATATTACTTAAAGCTTTATCAAAGTCTATTCGGGATACTACTTCGAGCACTTCCGTTTCCAGATCCTCCCTAACATACTCCGCATATCTCGCATCCATGAAATCCACAGTTTTTTCTAAAGTATCGAATTCCTCTTTGCACTCACCAATCCATAACACATAGTCATGCCTGTCTCCGTCGGTGTTGTCTAAAATCTCAGTTACTTTTGTCGGGTCACCAGAACCAAAAGCGCTGTATACTTCATCTATAAAAGCTTGATCTTTGTCACGAAGGTTTTTGTATCTCAATCCCATCTTCTCGTCAAAACGCTTTCTAAAATCCTCCGTTGCAAGGTTTGCTTTGTCAGAGTCAAACTCAGCTTTATCTCTTGCGGTTTCTGGTAAACCGTCATATGAAGACCACCCCGAACTCTCCGACATATCTAATCATTACCCCTCCCGTGGAAAGTTTCGTGTATTTCTTTTAGTTGCTTGTTGGTTACATGTGTATAGATCTGGGTGGTAGAAATGTTTTTATGCCCTAGCATCTCCTGCACACTTCTTATGTCTGCTCCCGCAATCAAAAGATCTGTAGCAAAAGAATGTCTCATTACGTGCGGGGTAACCTCCACTGGAAGTTTGACTTTGTGAGAGTACTTTTTAATTAATCTTTGGACAGATCGGGGAGTGAGCCTCATTTTTTCATCAGGTGTACCCGGATCAAGATTGCCTTTGTGGCGAACAAAAAGAGGCTTGAACTTATCAACTCGTTCATTGAGATACTTAACCAGCCAGTCTACTGCGCGGGAAGACAAAAACACAACTCTGGCTTTGCCGCCTTTGCCTATTATCCCAAACTCACGTCTTTGCATATCAATCTTATCCCTATCCAATTTAACAAGTTCGGAAACACGCAGACCGGTAGAAAAAAGTACTTCCAAAATTGCTTTGTCTCGTTTCCCCTGAATTGTTGACTGGCTGGGTGCATTCAAAATCCTATCTACTTGTTCTCCGCTTAAAAATTTAACCTGACGTTCTTCCACCTTTGGCAGATCAATTTTATCAGGTGCCATAACCGGGTAATCGTTTTTGATTAGCCATTTGAGGAACGACCTAAGTGCAATCACATGATACCCCTGAGTGCGTCTGGTCATCGACTGACCATTTTCTCCGGGAAGGTTGGAAAGGAAAACGCGGAAATTACGGACAATCTCCTGATTTATATCGCTTAAGTCTTCGTGCAGTCCTTCTGAATCCATCCAGTTAATAAGTCGTGAAAGATAATGACGATAGTTACGAAGGGTTAGGGGAGAGGCACCTTTTTCAACCTGAAGATACTCCAAAAATTGGTTAACTTTCTTCTGAATCTCGGACTGATTTTGGGCGGGATCAGCCATCACTGAAATCAGTTTAAATATATTTTCACAGGGTGTCAACTAGAATGTGCGACTAATAAGATGTTGCGGTTGGGAGTTTTATGAGTGAGTTTAAATCGTCCCTATACAAAAAGGCCCTGTTTTCGGCATGTTCTATACCTGAGACATCTTCGTCCGGATATCTTATTCCAATAATTTTGAGATTGGGTGCATCCACGGAAAGAGTTTTAATTATCCTGGAATCATCATCAACATGCACAACTTCAGGGTTTTTGGCATACATATCAAGCACGGTTCTGCGCTTAAATTCGTGGCCGGACATACCCATACCAACTCTGAAATTAATATTTCCGGAAGGTATCCATGGAAAATACTCACTTAGCCATTTATATGTAGATATTCTAAGTCCCGGCACACGCACTGTAGTAACATGTTGCCGAATATTTGCCTTGTACATGGCATACGACAGATCCCTTAAAAACTCATTTGGTTTAGCCTGATACAAAATATCTGCATTGACCCAAATACGGCTTTCGAATTCCTGAGCAGTTTTCAAATCCGTAATTCCGTCTTCAGTAAGCCATTTGGTCAAAGTTTCGTAACCGACAATTTTTCGTGAAAAGTAACTAGTCCCAAAGTGTTTATCAACGATAGCTTTTACCGGATATTCTGTTAACGCCAATGTCTGATCAACGTCCCAATCAACTTCCATTTTTTCCAACGAAAAATTTATAAAACCTTCAACTAATTTTTTTTGTCCCGGTGTAAGAAAATCTAAAATGTCGGTTTTTGCAGCCGTTTCTTGAGACATTCGGCAATTCTACATACATTTTATATTTGGCGCAAATCATGCCTAAATACAACCTGCCTGCCGGCAGGCAGGGCCCTCTGTAATCGATTTTAAGGCCTGTCTAAACAAAAAGACTACATACTCATCATCTTTGTTTATCCCGTATTTTCGGGGTAAACGTTAATTTGCAAATTGCGGGGGAGTCGGGGAAAGGGCACCGGTTGAAAAGTTGTTTTTTTTATTCGGCATATGTTCGGGGCGACATAATTTATGACGTTTTTAAAAAGGAGAATTATCAGGTTAAATCAGGACCCAAAAAAGCAAGTAAAGTTATTCGAAACTTTTGGCTAAATACATTATTGAATGTACTCCCTAAATAGTTTTATTATACGTCGCAAAAGTATTATTGTGCGACATAACTAATTGAACTAAAATAATCCTCAAACACATGTTCGCATATAATTTCACCAACGCCTCAAGGGAGAATATAACTCTAAAATTGTCTTTGTATTCTGCAGCACAAGCACTCTCCCAACAGATTGGTCTATATTCATGGCATCAATATACATTTAAGGGCGGTAGCGTGACCCACCTTTTGATGCCGCTAATATTCCAAGATATCCACATAACTAAATAGGGGTAAAACTTGATATTTTTAGCTTTTTTAGGCACGATAACTATATCATTGTGTATCACCAACTGTTGTTTAATTTGTTCGGTTTTTGTTCGCACTTGTCTTTTGGTCGCTATTTGTGAAAATGTCCTATAATTTTCGTGAAAACTATCTTACTTTCACATTCAAATATCCTATAATTATAGGGTGTGCACACCTCCACCCCTACTCCCCGTCTTGTGGGTTGTAAAAAATTATTTGAGAAATATTTTTGAATATAAAATGAAGCTAAATTATCAGCCCCAGTGTGTGGCTAAAAACATTGCAACAAATACCAAGGCACCCACAACAAGGTGCTCCCTGATTGTGGCAGGAAAAAGCCTGTCCTCCATTTTTGCCTGACCCAAACCCAAAAGCATATAAAATGTGACTGTCAAAAAAAGTGAGCCAGTCACTACTGTTACAGGCCAAAAATATAAGGCCAATGAAATTTCTGCAGTTACAAGGGAGGACACCGCCGAAATCAAAAGCAGTTCTTTTGAAAATGTTTTTTCAAGATTAACAGCCCAAAATCCTTGAAGGTACAAAGGGAAAGAAAGTAAAAACACCAAAGGCATAAGTATATAGACCTGATTTTTTAGCGATATCACTGCATCAAAAACCAAAAACGAGGTAACCAGTGTCAGAACAAACCCCACCCCCCTAGCAGCCCTTAGAAGAGCTATAGTTCTATTTGTGGCAACGGAATAAATATTCATTGTTAAACATAAAACATAAATTCCAATCCCGTAAAAAATAACAATCGGAATGCGCGTATATACGCTAATGGGCAAAAGGAACCAAAAAACTCCAACCCCTAGTGTAAACACTGTTGGAAGCACTAAAGTCAGAAGCGTTGTGTTTTTCCCCAAATTTTCCCAAAGGGACCAAACAAACAGGATAATTGTCAAAATCCCCAAAGCACCAATTATCCAAAACCTGTTTTGATCGTTTAGAAATTGTATTCCAACAAATCCAAGGGAAAGTAGTAGCGAAGTTAAAACAAATCGTCGACGTTTGGACATTTTTAAATCTAGGAAGTTACTTTAGACATCACTTCTTCATCTACCTCGATATTTGAAAAAACTTTCTGAACATCATCCAAATCCTCAAAAGCATCCAAAAACTTAATTACTTTGGTTGCCTCTTCGGGGGTATTGGCCTTAATAAAATTCTTAGGTTTCATTTGAAGTTCTGTCTCCTGAACTTCGAAACCCATTTCTGTAAGTTTTTTGTGTGTCTGACCCAAAACGTCGGGGGATGTATAAACTTCAAGACCGTCGGCAGTCTCTGTTATATCTTCCACCCCTGCATCAATAAGTTGAAGCATTTGTGTTTCTGGATCATCACCCTTTTTGACAAGCATAAAGCCTTTGGGATCAAAATTAAAAGCAACGGCACCCGGTCCGCCCAAACTTCCCCCTCCCCTATCAAATGTGTTTTTTATTTCCTGAGCGGTTCTGTTTTTGTTGTCTGTGGCAGCCTGCACAATTACAGAAATGCCCAAAGGCCCATAACCTTCGTATGTTAGTTCTTCCATATTGGCAGCTTCGGTTGTGGCCTTAGCAATTGCGCGTTCAATATTTTCTTTAGGCATACTTACTGCTCTGGCTTTTTCTATTTCGAAACGCAGCTTGTAGTTCATGTCGGGGTCAGGTCCATTCTTAGCGGCAATCATAATTGCCCTTGCCATTTTTGAAAAAACATTGCCCTTAGCAGCGTCGTTTGCGGCTTTTTGTCGTTTGATGGTAGCGAAGTGTGAATGCCCGCTCATACAAGTGGTAGTATAGCCGTTTTTGTTCGGTCAGGAAAGCCCTTGACAGCAAAAAAAGGTTATCTATACTCAATTACAGTAAACGGTTCATGGAAATAACACTTGCCCAAAAAGCTATATCACTTGCACTTGCCGGAAACTGGAAAGAAGCAATAGAAATAAATCTTCAGATATTAAAAGATAACTCGGAAGATGTAGACGCACTCAACAGGCTTGCTAAAGCCTATTCTGAAACGGGAGCTTTGGAAAAAGCAAAAGATACTGCCAGGAAGGTAATCAAACTGGACCCAGTTAACGCTATCGCCAAAAAATGCTTGGAAAAATGGAGTGTGTTAGATGGGCCTACAGATATTCATCCCAACCACATCGTTTCATCAGACGCATTTTTGGAGGAGCCGGGTAAGACCAAACTTATACAATTAATGAATGTCGGTGATACAAAAGTTTTTAGTTCGCTGGACCCAGGTGAAGAAGTAAAAATTTCCAGCTATTCACACAAGGTATCTATAACAACCAAAGACAATAAATACATAGGAAGGGTGCCTGACGATATTGCAGCCAGACTTAGAAACTTGATCAAATCAGGTGTTAAGTACCAGATATTAATTAAATCTGTACAAGCAAAAGACATAACTGTTTTTATTAGAGAAACTCACAGAAACGAAGATTCTTTGGATATTCCTTCTTTTCCCACAGAAAAAATTGAATACGTTTCGTTCACTCCTCCCGAGCTTGTTCACAAAGAACAACCGGAAACAACAAACGAAGAAGTCACAGAAGATTAATTAAAAATTTTTGGAAAACATGTCCCCCAAACTTATTTCCAAATCTAGATTTGTTTTTGAATTATTGAACGTGCACCCAAATATCTTAGCCACTTTCTTGGCTAAAGAAACGTTTTTGGATGAAACTTCACAAATCCCTGAAACACCAACCTGGTTCTTTTCAAGACTTACAACTTTGCCACCCAACACTTCTATGATTTCGGCAACCTTGGCTGCCTCACCAAAAACACCGCTTCCGTCTATTATTCCAAATCTTATATTTTTGTCCGCAATATCGTTATCCGAGAAATAAGCAGTAAGCCGCCCGGAAACCAAACCACCCAAAACATATCCGGGGGTACCGTCTTTGAGTGTTTCTTTGCGCAAGAATTGGCTTTTTGCCAAATCTATTTGTGTCTTTTCAATGTTTTTTGTTTTTAAAACAAATATTCCAAACATCAGTCTGTCTCCAAATGCCATGTTTGTCTTTTTTGGCAGAAAAATAAATTCAAAAACACCAACCATGCTTCCGTCACTTAGTTTTTGGGCATCGCTATCGGACCACAAATGCACGGGCATTAAAAAATTCCTCGTAACAGAAGCACTTAGAAGCTCCCCCTTGCGCTTTTCGTTAAATCCCAACTGCCAAACATTCTTTAATCGGAGTGTGCCGTATCCCGACGCCACCTCCACTTGTGTGTCACCTGGTATCAGAAATGTTGTAAGTTCGGGCGTCTCCGGGTCGGCAACAATCACGCCAACGTCACCGGACTCTATTTTGTAAACCAACCCAACCTTGTCATGACCATTCCATTCTTTTGTTGTGAATCTGACAAAAAGAAACAGCATAAGAATAATCAAAAAGGGAACTGAAATTTTGAACAACACAGCAGAAAAGTTGTTTTTTACCTTGGCGCGCTCAATTCTTTTGTTTCGGACCAAAAGTCTTCTTGCTCCCGCGGTGGGAGATTTTCCATGGGCAGATGGCATAAACAGTAATATTAAGAATAATGCTTTATTTGTGTTTTCACAACAACTCGAGGGCTGCAAAAAATACGTAATAAATCATTAATGCAAAACCTTCTTTTCTGGAAATACCACCCTTTGAAATAGCAAGTATGTAAAAAATCAACAGGCCAATGGCCATTAACACAAAAGTTGTTAAGAAATTTGTAGACACAAAGACTTCTTTCGACGACAGCAAAGTTAAAAATCCAAAAAGAAACACATTGGCAGAAGCAGACCCCATGTAGTCCCCCAAGGCAATACTTTTCCTTCGAGCGAAAATCGACTTGAGAGCCAATGAAAATTCCGGCAGATTTGTCCCAAAAGATAAAGCTATAAGGCTTACATAAAAAGTGGAAACTCCAAGGTCGGTTGCAATAGCCAAAGTGTTATCTACTATTATCTGACTAGAAACAAAAACTATCAAAACGCCAAAAATTATTTTTGTAATATCTATTAAGGAGTACGACTTAACCTTAAGAACCTCGGTGTTTTTGTCGAGTATTCCCTTTTTTTGTTCAACAACAAAAAATATAACAACATAAACCAAAAGCAGTAGAATACCTTCAAAGTTGGCCACCTTCCTGTCATATAGTGCCAAGGCTGGCGTCAACATTGCCAAAAAAGAAAACTTCAGGTTGTTTCTGTTTATTTGGCTTTCTATCGTTACACCATTACCCAACACTGCCAGAATAGGAATTACAAGAAAGAAAATTACCGCTATTCCTCCAATTAGATTACCTACAAAGATATCCGGTTTGTTCTCCGCCACAGAGGTAAGGCCGACTGCAAGTTCCGGAATTGAAGTAAGCATTCCAAGTATGAAAAAGGATGCGGAAAACGAAGACAACTTAAGTTTATGAGAAAACTTATCAACTGATTTTATTATCAGCCCGGCACCAAAGAGTAAAGCTAAAAAAGAAGCAATATACGTAACAAAACCCCAAGACACCATTATTAGATAATATAAGGCCTTGAGCTTTGTGTAAATTATCAGCTAATATAACTGAATGGAGAATATATTTATCCAGCTCGCAATTGTTTTATCATTGTGTGTTTCGCTTGGTTTTTTGGCGCACAAACTAAAATTACCACTTGTAGTTGCATACTTAACATCGGGTGTATTGCTTTCATTTCTTAAAATATTCGATCCCACACATTCCACAGTTTTTGAAGTATTCCCCGAAATAGGAATTGCTTTTGTGCTGTTTTTGATAGGCATGGAACTAGACTTAAGGGAAGTTAAAATTCTTGGAACACCCATTATCGTGTCGGCGATTGCTCAAGTTTTAGTATCTACATTGCTCGGCTTTTATATATCAAAATTACTCGGATTCCAAACAACAGAAAGCATTTACCTGGGGCTTGGTTTAGCGTTCTCTTCCACTGTGGTTGTAATAAAAATGCTTTTAGAGAAAAAAGATTTGGCTTCGCTCTACGGTAAACTTTCAATAGGAATTTTACTTGTAGAAGACTTGGTTGCCGTGGTCGTTTTGATGATGCTTTCCGTAGGAAACTCAGCACTCAATCTCGGATTGCAACAAAGTTTGCCGATACTCACACTAGTACTCAAAGCCATTGGCCTTTTCTTACTAGCTTTTGTTCTATCAAAATACGTTCTAGAAAAGATATTTGATGCAGTAGCAAAGTCGACTGAGCTACTTTTCTTTACTGCAATATCTTGGTGTTTTATATTTACGTCTTTAGCGGTAGTATCCGGTTTCTCTGTTGTAATCGGAGCGTTTCTGGCAGGAGTTGCGCTTGCCACCTCTCCCTACAATCTTCAAATAGAAGGCAAAATAAAACCTTTGAGAGATTTCTTTTTAATTTTGTTTTTTGTTTACCTGGGTACACAAATAAGAGCCTCTGATTTGGCAAGTGCCTGGCCCGCAATTTTGATTTTTACCGTTTTTGCCATCTTTGTAAAACCATTAATTTATTCGCTAATTTTGTCTGTTTTCGGATTCAGAAAACACACAATTTTTCAAACCTCGCTCAATCTTTCTCAGATATCAGAGTTTTCACTAATAGTTCTTTTGGTTGGAGTGCAGTTTAACCTTGCCTCCCAACTGGCTCTTTCTGTAATGGCAGCTGTAGCAGTCATCTCTATCATTGCCTCTTCAATTTTCATTTCCGCATCCAAAAGAATATATAAATTATTCAGGCCGTTTTTGGGAATCCTGGAAAAGAAAGTCGGAACACATTATTTGGAGGTCAAAAATGAGTCGGAGTTTGCCGACCATGTTGTGGTAATAGGTGCACACAGAGTTGGAGAACCAATTGTGAATTATTTGGCCAAAGAAAAAATTCCATTTACAGTAATGGATTTCAATCCAAATCTTGTTAAAAAACTACGAGATAAAAACATAGATGCTGTCTATGGAGATATTGGAGACCCAGAAGTTTTGGATAGCCTCCAGCTGGAAAATGCCAAACTGATTATTTCCACAGCATCAGACTTAAGAGACAACGAGCTTCTATTGGAAGAATGCAGCAGAAGAAAAACTAAGGCTACAATAGTTGTAAGGGCTGAGGAGCACGATCACGAAGAACTTCTAAAGGCTATGGGTGCCACATATGTTGTAATTCCCGAAAAAGTTTCCGGATCTTTTATAGTGAACCAACTTAAATCTCATTGGCCAAAGCTCAACTTCTCATCCTTTCACTGAGCCAAGTGATCGAGAGCTCCTGCTAAATCCTCCGGTAAAGAGGAATGGTATACGTTTTCGGCACCGGTTTGGGGATGCGGAAACTTGATTGAGGAAGCGTGCAGGAAAAGTCTTGGGCACCATTTACGGTCGTTTCTGGCTGTCTTTCTGCCTGCGTAAAACTCATCAGCCACGATTGCATGACCTATGTGCTTAGCATGAACTCTTATCTGGTGTGTTCTCCCTGTTTTGGGATAAAACTCGGTAAGTGAGTAGCCTCCCCTGTCACCTTTATAGAACTTGACCAAATGATAGTGAGTTAAAGAGTCGCGTCCTCCTTCCATCACACCAAATCTGTCTCGTCTCCAGGGCAACCTCCCTACTGTTGCCTCCACGACTCCGTCCGGAGGGTCTATTTTGCCGTGACACAATGCAGTGTATGTTTTTTCTACACGACGCTCCTTAAACATTGCCTGAAGTTTAAGAAAAGATTCCTCTGTTTTTGCCACAACCAGTATTCCACTGGTTTCTTTGTCTAGCCTATGAACAATTCCATCCCTCATCTCCTTGTTATTTTTCAAAGGATAATCAAAATTGTCCCGTATCCAGTTCTGAACAACCGGTTGAGTTGTAACAGTATTGGAGTCGTTGGATATCCAGCCTGCAGGCTTGTCCACCACAAACAATAAATCATCCTGATAGATTATTTTGGGTTCCATGTAGCTATTTTAGCAAATGAAGATTATTTTTCCCTCTTTCTTGCGTCTTTGGCACACAAAGTGGCCTCGGGAAAAGCGGTTAATCTGTCCGTATCAATCATTTGTCCACACTCTTCACAAATACCGTATTTGCCTATATTTACACGGGAGAGAGCTTTTCTCATCTGCACAATTCTTTTGCTAATAAGACTTTTCATTGCTGAAGTTCTGGCATGTCCAAACTGTTCATCTGCTTCTATATCAGGAGCAGCGTTGTCAGTAGCCCTTTGAGTATCTTTGAAAGGATCTTCCTTGGAGATTTCTTTCCTTCTCTTCTCCAACTCCGTTATTCTATTTTTAAGAAAATTGGCAACCGGCGCCATCAGACCAGCCGGAAATTTTGGAGGTGCAACTTCTTTGGTTTTCTTAACTTCAGTTTTTTTTGTATTTTTTGCCATTACTGTGTTTTTCTTCCTAAATTGTACAACAACAAAAACGCTGCAAATGCCAATGCCCCTGCTATTATTCCTTCGAATCTGCCGACAAAGGATAACACGGATATTCCCAGTACCGCAACAAGACTTCTGGTCAGAAAAATTATGGCAAGAGCGGCCATACCGGAAAACCCAACCTTACCCGATTTGTACCAACTAAACTCTTTGTAGTGTGTATCAAAATAATAATAAAGAAAAATTATCAACAGAACGTAAAGAAACGCGATAAAAGAAACAAATGAACTGCTTTGGATTGAATCTTTGAAAAATGTGAGGGATAGCCATGGCAAAAATGCAATAATAACTGCATCGGTTAATTCATAAAATTTTATTTTAAGCTTAAATATTGTTAACCAAACTCCAATTAGTACACCCAAAAAAATAAAATACAGGTATGCCTGAGGTAAATATTTCAAAGACAAAACATATCCAAGCAAAAAACAAGCTAAAATGTAGGTGGCCGACTTAAAAACAATATCACTTGCATAGTCCTCTTTTAGCCGTTTCCAGAAGATAAAAAGGAAAATTAGGGTTCCCGAGAGTCCCACTCCAAGATTGACTAGCATTCTCAGATTATATACCATTGTGGTTACAATGCTTGAGACACCACACGTGGCGGTCGGGGTTGCAATAGCCACTAAATTCCCAAACCCTTGGATTGCAATACCCATGTCTTTTGCCAGTCATTTTCTTTTGGACAAAGTTCCCCACTGGAATCCTCATATTTATACGGAAACACAAAAACACGGAAAGCCTTCTGACAAAAGCACGTTAATTGCTACACTTGATATTTGTTTGGCGTTTGCTACAGGAGTATATTTTTCTGTACAAGCACTTCCCGATCAAAACTTGGCTCTGCTTATTCTGGCTTGTTCATTGTTCTCTGTTCTTTCTGACGTGGTTAAATACCCTTACTATTATTTTAAGATCCGTAGCAAGCTAATGGTTTGGTGGGTTCATCTTGAACGCTCAATACAGGTCGACACCAAGCAGGTTTGGACAGGTGTTCTTACCCAACTCATAATCATAGCCACCTCCTTCTGGTGGATACTGAATTAAAATCAACTTCTCAGCCTTCTTGTAGTATAATTTGTTTTCAGGCACAAAATTGCTTGCAATTTTGAGAGGAGGAACAGCGAAGCGACAAGCACTGAAAATTTTCAATTTTTAGTGCAGTAAGTGCAGCTCGTTCCGACGAGCCGGGGTGGCGGAATGGCAGACGCTCAGGTCTCAAAAACCTGTGGGCCCAAAAGCCCGTGGAGGTTCGACTCCTCTCCCCGGCACTCGAAGACTCGTTTGGGGAAAGAATTCGATCCTTAGGGTGACGACTCCTCCTTTTACCCTTTTTTTTGCTTTTTTTAATTTATAGGACTACAATCGCCCCATGCCACGACCAAAAGAGGCGGAAGCAGTTACTTCAGAGATTACCCTCCAGGGACTTTCAGCTATGCTTGATGGGCACGGAATTAACCACAAACTTTGGGGTGTTACTCCTGGGTCAAAACCAATTGGTAAACTTCTCAAAGAACTCCAGGATGGAGATTCCAGGCTGGTTGACACCACTGAAGGTAAATTAATCCGCGAGGTAGAGCAAGTTGGAGTTTTTGTGTTTGCGGGAGATTTGGACGGCAATTTCTACGTTCTAAAAGAAGACAGACAGGAGTTTGCCGATGGTAGAGTCAGAAAACGAGGGATGGAAGGAGTTTCTTTTCGCGAGAAACTTAATCTCACTACCGAAGGGTTCAATGCCGCTTTGGAACGCGGGATGGAAGAAGAATTGCCTGAAATTTACAAGCACGTGGGCAAATCAATGTTTACCTCTTTGTCCAATCAGGTTTTAAGAGTTGATTCCTACAGACCTCCGGTTATTTTGGAGGAGAGTGCTGACTACAAACCAAGCTTTCCCGGACTCCCAAATAGATCAATGGAGTACAGATATACCATACTGATCCCCCATTCTGCTTTTAAACTAAGCGGGTATGTTACAGCAGAAAAAGACAAGAAAACATTCTTTGTATGGGAACACACATCACCAGAAAATCCACATCTTCCAGCAACAGTTTGGAATAAAATGGGAGAAAGAGCTCGCAAGGAATTTTCGTTATCGCTGCAACAGAGCCCAAACCGAAATCCTCAAGTGCCTGTACAAATTTATACAGAACATCTTTTGCTTTCTACGAGGTCAAGAGAATTGGCAGCTGGAAAACAAATGGAATATGGAGACAAGAATGAAATTGAGTATGCGGTTACAAATTTTAGAATTTTTGAACTTGAAAAGTTGTTTCCCGAGCTAAAAAAATAAAGCTTGACTGGAATGTTAGAATAAAAACATGGAAAGAGACGTTTTGGAAAAATTATTGAGTCAATATAGATTTGCCAAGTTTGACCAAGAACAGGTTGAGATGCTTTTGTCGGGGCAAAAACTTCCGACCACAGCAAATACAACGCTTTTGGATATAGAACAGTCACTAAAACCCGCAAACGAAATGTATCCTTCACCCAGTTTCCCCCAGCGAGCAAACGACAACGTAGAATAATCTTAATGTGGTTGTGAATGATGAGTGTCGCGTGCAAAGAATTTGATTCTGTCTCCTTTGAAATGCAACGGTATACTTCTTAAAGGACCGTTTCTGTGCTTAGCAATATCCAACATCATATTTTCCCCGTTCTCTGCGTCTTCTCTCCACAAAAACATAACAACGTCAGCATCTTGCTCTATACTTCCCGACTCCCTAAGGTCTGAAAGCTGAGGTTTATTGCCACCTCTTTGTTCCACGGCACGAGACAATTGCGAAAGAACCATTACAGGAATTTTGAGCTCTCTTGCAATATTTTTCATTCCCTGGGAAATCTCCGAAACTTCCTGAACCCTATTTTCCAAATTGCGTGACTTAGCAAGTTGCAAATAGTCCACCACCAAAAAATCCAAACCATTCTCCACTTGAAGCCGTCTGGCTTTGGTTCTCATCTCCAAAACAGAAAGTGCCGGGGTATCGTCAATAAACAAGGGGGCTTCAGCAAGTTCCCCCATGGCATTACTGAGTTTTGTAAAATCGTCCTCGGAAAGTTTTCCGGTTTTTAGTTTCCATGCGTCAATATCGGCCTGACCCACAAGAAGTCTGTCTACAAGTTCTTCTTTGCTCATTTCCAATGAGAAAAATCCAACAGGTCGTTTGAGGTTGACCGAAATGTGTTGTGCCACATTCATTGCCAATGTAGTCTTTCCCACACCGGGCCTGGCAGCTAAAATAATTAAATTGCTTTTTTGCATTCCGGCCAGGGCGTCGTCCAAGTCCGGCAGACCCGTGGGCACTCCCCGCATTCCTTCACCTTGCTTATGAAGTTCGTCCAATCTGTCAAAACTCTCTGCTAATGTTTCTCTAACGGGAGTGAATGCTTTTGTGAGATTTCTTTGGCTCAGATTGAAAACCTCACTCTCTGCCTTATCCAAAACTTCGTTAGCGGCAAGGCCTTCGTCCATCGAAATTTCCACAAGCCTTGTTGCAGCGGCCATGAGTGCCCGTTTTGTGGAAGTATCTTTTACAATTCTGCCGTAATGCTCCACATGCGCAGCTGTTGGGACTTTGTTTGCAAGATCGGCCAAAAACGAGGAGTCCCCGACTTTTTTAAGGCCTTTTCTTTTTTTCAACTTTTCCGAAACTGTGAGAACATCAATAGGGACCCTATCTTCGTAAAGTTCTATACACGCTTCATAAACCTCTTTCAAACGCTCGTCATAAAAGTCTTCGGGGTGCAAAAACTCGGCAACAGCTATCACTGCATCTTTATCTATAAGCATTGCGCCTAAAACGCTTTCTTCCGCATCCTGAGAATGTGGTGGAACTTTGAGTGAGGTGGGGGGTGTGTTTGCCATAACTTTTTATATAAAGATATAAAGGGTCATGGGCAGACGTAAAGTGCGAACTATTTTCTTGAAAGAACTACCACTTTTGTACTTTGATCTTCCATAATGTCTTCTTTTTTGATGGTAAGCTTGTCTAAATTCTCGACTGTTAAACCTGTTTCTTTCAAAAAGTTGTCCACACCGTCTAGTGAGGAAAATGTGTCAGCTTTCAAACCTTCTTGTTGGTAATGCATAGGAATCACAATAAAAGGCTCAATCTTGTTTACGGCCTCAGCTGCAAGTTTAGAGTCAATTGTGTAATCACCACCGACAGGGACTATGAGTATGTCTATGTCTCCAAGTTCGTTTACAAGGTCTTCCGAAAGTGAATGCCCCAAATCCCCCAAATGGCATACGCGAAGTTTTTCGGTCTCAAAGACATAAACTGTATTTTTACCTCTTTCTTCTCCATTTTTTGAATCGTGATATGTTTTGTAACCGATAATGGAAACACCCATCACCTCATACTCCCCAGGGCCTTCGACAACTTTTCTTACCCCGGTAACTTTGTCGGCAGCGTTATGGTCTGCATGATCGTGAGAAACGGTAACAATATCGGCTTCCTGCTGCGGGTACTTTATTCCCACCATTTGAGTATCAAACGGATCCGTGACAACAGTAGCTGTTTTCGTTTTGATTCTAAACGAGGAGTGTCCTAAATATGTAATGTCCATGCAAAAGAGACTCTAACAAAACTTTTTAGTGTTGGCAATAGGTTTACATGTAAATTTTCCTTGACTAAACAACATGCTTCAATTATATTGTCAGGCGATGCGAAAAGAAGTTTTATGGGCAGCAGGTATTGGTATTACCTTTGGTCTTATCATCGCTTTTGGCGTTTGGCGAATTAACTCGGCTATAAAACCAACTCCCCAACCCGGACAGACACAAACACCCGGCCCCACACCATCTTCGGAATTCAAGATCACTCTGGACAAACCGGAAAACGAAGATGTTGTAACTACAAGTTCAATAAATATATCCGGCATTACGAGACCCTCCACAACTCTCATTATCTCCGGTGAAAGCGAGGACTATATTACAAAGTCCAAAGAGGACGGTACATTTTCAGAGGAAATAAATTTGATTGCAGGAATCAA
Organism: uncultured Gammaproteobacteria bacterium; assembly: GCA_964599625.1. Classification (GTDB taxonomy): domain Bacteria; phylum Patescibacteriota; class Microgenomatia; order UBA8517; family UBA8517; genus CAZRGC01. The sequence goes on along the minus strand of CAZRGC010000004.1, from coordinate 54,567 downwards.
CCAAATAAAGTTAACAGGTTTTGACGAAGGTGGCGCCCCAAGTATTGAAAAAGTATTAGTGGTTTACTCATCGTCGTTTCAGATCAGAGGAAGTATTGGTTCACCTGCTTCGTCTGACGCATCAGACGAAGCTTCAATTAGGCAAAAGGTGCAAGAAAAGGTAGAGGCGGCACTCAATAAACCCAAGGCATATATCGGAACAGTTACCGATATTGCTGATTCCACAATTCAAATCAAAACAGCAAAAGGCGAAATAAAACAGATTGCAACTTCAGAAGACGAAACAAGTGTTGTTAAAAGTTCAGGCACAACAACTAGAAATGTTAAGGTTCCCGATATTGCAATCGGAGACTTTATTGTGGGAATGGGCTACATAAATTCATCTTCGGTTTTGTCGGCCCAGAGGATTTTGATCACGGACGCGATTACAGAATCCAAAGCGGAGGTTGTACTTGCCAGTGTTAATACAGTAACAACAAAAGACATTAGTATTACCCGAAGCTCCGACGGCTCGGATACAAAAATTGCCTATGACAAGAAAACTGTTATTTATGATTTTGCTTCCGAAGACCAAGGTAAAATCAAAGCTACAGACATAGAAAAAGGTAGTTCTTTAGTTTACGTAACTTTAAGCTCCGGCACAGGTGTTCAAATGGCAAGATCTGTGTTTGTTACCCAAAACCCATAGTAGCTTCACAACATAGTGTTGACAAGTCAAAAATGACTGTGGTATATTACTACCTTCGCGATAGCTTGCACCTGACATATTGATTGTGTAGAAAGAGCCGTGTGCTTACGGATCTCAACTTGCCGACCATTTTTGGCCGGCAGCTTTAGGTCCGCAAGTACCAATACCAGACTGGCTGGATAGCCGGTCACTTTAGCTTCCCCGATCGTCCCAACCACCGGACAAGGCCACTGGCCTTCGCTTCGGATTGCCCGACAACAAAAGCGGCAGGGACAAAGTGTGGAAGCTTTCAGCTCGATTTACATCACATTTAGATCAAGCACGAAAGGGAGATTTCAAAGGAACCTCGGAAGCTAGGCTGCCATCTCGGTATTTTGTTGGTCACTTGCGACCTTCAGCCTACGCCCAACCCGAATCCCAAGAAACAACATCTCCCCTATCCCGAATCCCGAGACCTGGTCCCAAGAATAATAAATGCCGTAAAACGCATCCAAAAATTCAAAAGGACCAGGTCTCTTTCTTTTTCTAAAGTTAAAATAGAGGCTAGAATTACCCCAAAAATAGAAACTATATATAAATATCCCATGAGCAAAGCTCTAGTAGCCTATAATACTTGACAAATCTTCTTTCTTATGCTATAGTGTCAACACTGGAATAATATTCCGGTAAGCACATAGACATTTACACGTCAGCGCACTTACAGGCCCAAAACGCCGATCACTTGTTTGGTCGCCGGTTTCGGCTTGTAAGTTAGGCCGAAAATTTCGATCCGTACGGATCCAATCACATTCAACTCAAGTTGTGGCCAACGCCTGCACACAGTGCGGCTAAGCCGATTTGGTCCCCCATCTGCTACGATGGACACACGGGACGTATATTCTTCCGCCTTAGGATAGAAAAGGGAGTGTCGCGAATTTCAACCGCGAACTTGGTCCCTCCGGGAGTCACACCCAACTGCAGCATCGCTGTAGTGACGCTTCTGGAAGTGGCCCTTTTCTTGACTGGTCAGGGTGTTGTTGCTCTTTAGCAGTGCCGCGCGCGGGCACAACAATTGGAAGGCAATAAGGGATTTTGCTTTGGGTGCAGATCAGCATTCGCAGATTGCGGACGCTCCACCTGAAGGTAAAACAAAAAACCCGGGCCTTCCCACTATCCCTTAACCAGAGCGGTTCGGTAGACGTGCCGAATCAGATGCTCTGTACTGAGTCCGAGGTTAACCGAGCTCTGCTACTAGCAGTGTAAAAACCTTGGAAGTCAGAAAACCCAGTTTCGTCCTCGGACATTTAAGAAACTGGGTATTTCTTTGCCTAATATTTGACAAGTTAGAAATAAGTTGTAGACTACAATAACATTTTAATAAATCCGCTTGAGCTTCAGTCACGCGAAGCGAGGAGCAGGTCAAAATACCTGACGCAGGGAAAAGCGTAAAAAGATTCCAACCATTGTCACCGCAAAAGTAGAGATGGACTAAGAGCTTTGAGAAGGAATATCTCAAAGAAATAAGGATGGGACCGCGGGAGGTCCTTTTTTTTGGTTATAAAGCCACAAAAAGACCCTCGTTCCTTGTTGAAAGATTTTTCTTTCGACGTGTGAACGAGGGTTTTTTGGTGGAAAACAAAGGAGGTAAACAAAAATGAGCATAGAAATACTAAACAAATTAAACAACGAGGATATACGTAAAACCGCAGGAACGTATGCGGCTGTGTTTGCTGGTCCGGAATGGAACGAGGTAAGCAGATGTCCCATTAAAGACAAATTTTATGGCGACAACTTCCCTCCCGGAACAAATGGTCCGTGTGAGGAATGCAATGGTGTGGTTCTGGAAGAAGCCTACCCAATCAATCAGACGTCAGAATATATTCTTAAAGAAATTTCGGGTGAAGGTTCTACCGGCTATATTTTCAAGGAGAATGAAAAAATATTAGGTTTTGGTTGGGGCTACATACTTTCCGGTGAAGATTTTGCATTTAAAAAATATAATGAAGAAAACCGTGAGTTTATAGTGAGTGTAATACGTCCAAATATAAATTATTTTTACGTATCGGAGGTCGGGGTCCAGATAGAGTTACAAGGAAAAGGCATCGGAGGCCAAATAACAAGGATGATTGCCCAAAAAGGAATAGATCTTGGATTGCCGCTTCTTTTGAGAACATCACGCACAAGCACAATGGCGTTCACTGCCAGAAACATGGGCATGGAACTCGTCCTAGGAGGTGAAAGTTTACCCCCGGACCCCGAGAACAACAAAAGATTGCTTTTTGTTAAATATAATGGCGGCAACATTTAAACTACCAATAATGTTAATATTAAAAAAATGAACCAAAAACTACAGACATTAAAAGGTTTTCGTGATTTTTTGCCAACTGATACGGCTAAACGTTTATGGGTAAAAAACAAGATGATCAAAGTGGCACAAAGATGGGGTTTTGAGCAAATCGAAACACCCACACTTGAGCCCTATTCCCTTTTCAAGGGTGAAATCGGGGAAGATGAAAAACTATTTTATAAATTTACCGACAATGGCGGCCGCGAAGTTATGCTTAGGTATGACCAAACTGTCCCCACCTGCAGATATGTTGCAGCTAATCAAAATAGCCTAGTTTTTCCGTTTAAAAGATTTCAATGCCAATCAGTTTTCAGGGCAGAAAACACTCAACGAGGAAGATATCGGGAGTTTACGCAATTTGATGTCGACATTTTTGGCGTCAAAACCCCCTCAGCAGACGCTGAAGTGATAGCAGAGAATTTGGATACATACTTAACAATTGGCTTCAAAAAACCCGTAGTTATATTCAACAACCGTGATCTAATGAAAGATATCCCATACGAAGCAATAGTTGCCATCGACAAGCTTAAAAAGATTGGGAAAGAAGGCGTGCTTAACGACATGATAAACAAGGGCATAGAAAAAGCAGCTGCGGAAAAATATTTCGATCAAGTTTTGAATATTAAACCCGACGAAACCATTAATAAAATAACCCAATACCTTGAAAAATCAGACTTTGGCAGTGAGTTTTACAGGTTTGAACCAACCCTAGCCAGGTCATTTTCTTATTCACAAGGACCAATCTGGGAAATCGTAATTGAGGATTACACAGTGGGTTCTGTTGGTGGTGGCGAGCGGTATGACGGAATGATGAAACGTTTAACCGGTTTTGATATTCCCGGAACCGGTGTCGCATTCGGCTTTGACAGAACGGTCGAGGCTGCAGATCAATTGAACTTAATACCCACAGAAAAAAACACCAAAGTCCTTGTAACTATATTTTCGGAAGAGGTAGCAGAAAAAAGCTTGGAAGTTGCCAAAAATTTAAGGAGTGCAAATATTAACACTGAGCTTTACCCCGAAAGCACAAAGTTAGACAAACAACTCAAATACGCAAACAAAAAGGAAATCCCATATGTTGTAATAATTGGTCCCAATGAAATTGGCAACAGTTCAGTGATTCTTAAAAACCTTACAACTGGTGAGCAAATTAACACAAGTTTTGAAAACATGGTTTCTTTAATTAAATAAACAATACAAACATGAATCCTGCCCGTCTGAGAGCATATTTTGAACTGTTAATTGTAGCTGTAATCTGGGGTGTAGCCGGCCCAGTTATCAAGCTCACTCTGAAAGATTTAACCCCAGAAGTATTTCTGCTTTACAGATTTTTTCTTTCCTCCGTTCTTGGTATTTTTTTGCTTCTTAAATTCAAGGCAGGCCGCCCCAAAAACTTAAAAATATTTTTGACCACAACACTTTATGCCTTTTTGAACTCAACAGCTGCACTGGGATTCTTGTTTTGGGGCACCAACGAGACCTCCCTTTTAGATATGAGTTTGATATCTCTGTTTGGCCCCATTCTTATGATGATATTTGGCTTTTTCTTTCTCAAAGAACATCTTACAAAACGCATGAAAATTGGATCATTGATTACATTCCTTGGCGCCACAGCAATAGCACTTGAGCCTCTTTTTTCTCAAGGTGGCGGTTCAACTTTCTTTCATCAATTATTTGGAAATGTCCTGGTTTTTCTTTCTTTGATATGTGGCGCAACCGCAGGACTTTTGTCGAAAAAACTGATGCGCGAACATGTATCGCCACTATTTTTGGCTAATTACTCATTCTTGATAGGTTTTATCACTCTCACACCTGTGGTTCTAATAATTAATAGACCCGAGGTCGTTGTGAGCATGCTCACATCTGCTGATATTTTGGATCATGTGGGCGTCTTTTATATGGCGTTTTTATCAGGCACGCTTGCCTATACATTGGTAAACAGGGCTCAAAGGACCATCGAACTTTCCGAAACAGCTATTTTTTCCTATCTTTATCCCATATTTTCGGCAATTTTGGCAGTTGCACTTTTGGGAGAAAAGATCACCCCTGTCACGATTGGTGCATGCCTGGTCACTTTCTCCGGAGTGTTTATTGCGGAGTTTAGGAAAAAACGATATAATTGAGCCTTCATGAAAGCAAAAATCCACCCAACTTGGCACAACGACGCAAAGGTAACCTGCGCATGCGGGAACACATTTAGCGTGGGTGCTGCAGTTCCCCAAATCAGCGTAGATATCTGCTACAGCTGCCATCCTTTCTACACAGGGCAAATGAAGTTTGTAGATACAGCAGGTAGAGTTGACGCTTTCCGTGCCAAACTGGCGGGTGCCAAGAAAGTGATGAGCAAAGCCGACAGAATGAAAGCAAAAAGAGAGAAAAAACTTCAGGAAGAGGCTGCAAGACCGGAATCTTTGGCAGAACTTAGAAACCAAAACTAACACCGGCCACCCCCCATGGAAAATTCTACCGTATATTTGGAAATCCGCGGAGCCACAGGTGGCGACGAAGCCAAGCTTTGGGGGGCTGATCTTCTTAGAATGTATATGCGCTACGCGCTCAAAAAGAACTGGAAACTTATCCAACTTGATGAAAAGACCGTCAGGATATCAGGCGTGGGTGTCTTTGGTGTCCTCAAAAACGAATCAGGAGTCCACAGAGTGCAAAGAGTCCCCGACACCGAAAAAAGAGGAAGAATCCACACCTCCACAGCCACAGTAGTTGTTCTCCCGGAAGTAAAAGAGGCAGAAGTAAGCATCAACCAGCAAGATCTTGAGTGGCAATTCACAACTGGTGGCGGGCATGGGGGTCAGAATGTAAACAAGGTCGCAACAGCAGTTAGGCTTACCCACAAACCCACCGGAATCGTTGTAACTGCACGCGAAGAGCGATTTCAGGAGCAAAACAGACAAATTGCACTATCACTTTTGAGATCTAAGCTCTGGGAACGGGAGGAAGAAGAAAAGTTGAGGACAATTGCAGGCTACAGATCCGCCATAGGACGCGGGATGAGAAGCGAGAAGATTAGAACATACAACTACCCCCAAGACAGGGTTACAGATCATAGATTGGGCAAATCATGGGGAAAATTAGAACTAATTGTAGACGGAGACTTGGACAAAGTAACTGAGCTCACCAAAACCATCCAATAATTACTCTACTTCTTTAATATCGATTCTGGGGTCAACATACAAAAACCTTCTGCCAGATTTGTCTCCAGGCCGAGTTAACATAGGTTTGACTTTTGTGTCCACAACTTCAAAGATCTTTTCCTGAATAGGATCTAAAACTGAATCAGCCACACTTGGTTTTTGGGTAGCAAACCTAATCCCCTCTTTGATACGCTCGATAATTTCTTTATTCATAGAGGAATGGTAAACCTTTGAAGTCAAAAACTCAAATTATTTGAAACTATCAACAGCTCCCTGGAGTTGAACATCTTCTGTGTCATCTTCTTTGATTTCGATAACAGTGTCTGGCTCAAGACCTTTTCCGTGAACCCAAGTCCCGGCAGGTGTGAGCCATCTGGCAACAGTAACATGGAGGCCGCTCCCACCCGGAATATCTAAAGGAACCTGTACTGTGCCTTTACCAAAACTCTTTTCTCCATAAAGCTTGATTCCTTTTTGGTCTCGAAGTGCACCCGAAAGAATTTCTGATGCAGAAGCGCTTCCGCCGTTTATCAAAACCACTGTTTTGTATTTTTCAAGCCTAGGCAATGTATCGGTTTTGTAGTCATGCTCGGTTCCGTCACCTTTGGCCTCTTTGACCACAAGTGACCCTGTGGGCATGAAATCCCCTGCAATGTCCACAGCAGCCTGCAAATAACCGCCCGGGTTGTTTCTAAGATCCAAGATTACACCTTTGACGTCACCCTTTGTGATTATTTCATTCACGGATTTGTCCCACTCCTGCGGCGTGTCCGCATCAAATTTGGCAACTCTTATTCTTGCGATGTTTTTGTCTTTTCCGACATAGGTAAGCGATACCGACGGAAAATTGAGTTGTGCGCGTGTTAGTTCCAAGACAATTGGTTTATTCACTCCATCTCTAATGAACGTGATTGTTACTTTTGTTCCTGCATCACCTCTTATTGTTTGCACTGCCAAAGGAAGCGCAATCCCATTTGTATTCATGTCTACACCTTTATCCTTGTCTGTAATGTGAACAATATAATCCCCCGCCTTTACCCCTGCCGCTTCTGCAGGCGACCCTTCCAAGGGGGCCATAACTGCCAACTTGTCGTTTCTGAAACCAAGTTGCATTCCCACACCCTGGAATTTTCCGCTAAGATCCTCGTCTACAATTTTGTTTTCTTTGGGAGGAAGAAACATTGTGTATGGGTCCCCAAGTGCAGAAACCATACCCTCGATGGCACCATACACCATCTCACCCGGAATAAGTTTGGATTTATCAAAATATTGTTCGCTTAATGTGTCCCAAACCTGCCAAAAAAGCTTAAAGTCAACGTCTTTTTCGGGGGGAACATCCCTGTCAATTTTTACTTTGTAAGCCTGGTCGACCTGCACTTTGAATCCGCTGTGGCCGAGTGTATAACCCCCAGAAAAAACAAAAACCAAAACAAAAACGGAAAGAAGAATATTTCTTACTTTGGAGAAGTTGGCCTTAAAAGACATACAAATGATAGTATCGGTTTTACACCTACTGCTCAATAATCAAAATTAAATCTGAGGAGTAAATGGAAGGAGGCCCAAGTGTCTTGCTCGTTTGATTGCAACCGCAATCTTTCTTTGATGTTTGGAGCAAACGCCTGTTCTGTCCTTGCTTACAACTTTTGCTCTGTCACTGATATATTTGGACAAAGTTTCAATATCCTTGTAATCAGGATCCTGGCCTGTTTTGTCAAAAGGACAATTCACCGGAACCGGCTTTAGTACTAATCTTGCTTTTCTTTTTTTGTCTTTCTTTGCCACTTTAGTAAATTATTAAAAAGGTATGTCTTCTTCTGAAACTTCTTCTACAGTTTCTTCTGCTTTTTTCTTTCCTGATTTTGCTGGTGCTTGTGATGCCTCTTCGGGTGCTACTTGGCTTTCTACCATCGGCTCACCCAAATCAACCTCGCCCGGCTCATCTCCTTTTTTGTCGAGAATCACCATATCACTAATCACAACTTCGGTTCTTTGCTTTTGACTTCCGTCTTGGCCCTGCCAACTGCGAGTTGCCAGACGCCCTTCAACATAAACTTTTCTTCCCTTTTTCAAAAGTTGTGAACAGATCTCTGCCAACTTATTCCAGGCAACTAAGTTATGAAACTCTGCTTCGTCTTTCTTTTCACCACTTTCGGTAGTCCATTGTCTGTTGGTTGCAAGACCAAAACTACAAACCGCAGTTCCCTGGGGTGTGTAGCGCATCTCCGGGTCTCTTGTAAGATTCCCGATCAACATTACCTTATTAAGACTTCGTGCCATTTATTGTTTGACTACCAAAAACCTCAAAATCTCGGAATCAACTCTAAGCTTTTCGTTAAGGGCTTTTGCTCCCTTGCCGTCTAATTCTAATTCAAAATACAGGTAAAGACCAGTCGTGCTTTTGCCCATCTTGTAGGCCAAATCCTTAACTCCCCAATCTTTAGATTCTGTAACTTTGCCCTTGAGTGCTTCCAGATTTTTTTCCAAAGTTTCTGTTACTTTCTTCTTTTTGGCGGCTCCTGCTTTGCCGTCCAGAACCAAAGTAAGTTCGTATTTATTCATAGTGGCTAGTATAACACGCTGTAAGCCTGCCAAGCAATAGAAATATGGCTACGTCGATCCTACGACGGCGAGAGATATGAGTATATAATGGCTTATGGAAGTGCCTCCCCGAGAACCAAAAATGAAGACTTTCGCACGGGAATTTTATAGAAGAACACCAAAAAACGTTCATAAGACCATAGGGGAGCTGTATGTTATAGGTCATGAGGTCAACAAAAAGTCGGAGCTAGATTTTGTCGGAAATGGCCACGAAGTTGTAGTTGTTAAACACCAAGGTCAGGACAGATTTGTAACCGCATTCAATTACAGAGATATTCCCGAAAGCCGTGCCAAAGTTATTTTTCATACGCAAAGAATTCTTGCAACACTGTTCCCTCACAATTTTCCAAGGTTCAAGTCTACTTACTACTCTAGTCCCCCAAGCGCTTTCCACGGAGCAACCGAAAGGCAAATGGTCAACGAAAAGGATACCAGGATCAAATATCCTTTTGAAAATATCGAACAAACAATGGAAAAGGCAGGTATGAACACTTGGTTTGACGCTGCCCCTGTAAACTATATGGTGGGATCCGATGGTGGTGAGTATTATGTAGATGTCCCAAACGCAAGTCATTTTGGTTGGGATAAAGAAAAAGCATTGAAATTTATAGACAACTACAAAAGACCAGACGGAAGCCGTTTGGACAACCCTGACAAAAGAGTAATTGTTTCTGCTTTAAACCATCTGGAAGAGTTGGGTGTTTTTGAAGGTAAACACGACTAAGCCCCAATCTTGAACTCCGTTACATCTCCGTCTTTCATTATGTAATCCTTACCCTCACTCCTTACTTTTCCTCCTTCGCGCGCCAATTTCCAGCCATCAAGACCGACAAAGCTTTCAAAATCGCAAACATCAGCCTTAATGAACTTTTTGATGAAATCGGTGTGAATTGTCCCGGCGGCCTCGGGAGCCGTAAATCCGTTTTTAATCGTCCAAGCCCGTACTTCCTTCTCCCCAGCCGTGAGAAAAGTAATAAGTCCCAAAGTTTTAAATGCTTTTTGGATAAGGCGCTCCAAGCCCGACTTTTTAATTCCCAGGTCTTCCATGTATATTTTTTGGTCCTCGAGGGAAAGGTCCGAAAGTTCTGACTCTGTCTTAGCGCAGATAACAACAATCTGATCGGGGTTGAGCTTCAACTTTTCTGCGTATTCAATTTCAATTCTTGACGCATCTTTAAGTGAATTTTCGTCTACGTTCAAAACAACCATAATGGGTTTGCTGGTCAAAAGACTCAACTGCTTTACAATTTTTTGCTCTTCTTCTGTAAACTCCACTTCCCTTGCAGGAACTCCTTTTTGTACTTCGTTCTTGAGTTTTTGGATTATTTCCCAGCGCTTTAGTTGTTCCTTGTCCAACGTATGCCCCGGGTCTTTTTGATTTTCCAATGTCTGAAAGTCGGCCAAGGCCAGTTCTGTTTCTATTGTTTCCAAATCTGTTTTGGGGTCGGTAATTCCCTGCTTAACAATGTCTGCATCGGAAAAAGCCCGAAGTACATGACAAATTGCGGAGGTTTCTCTTATATGGCTCAAGAATTTATTCCCCAATCCCTCACCTTTGCTTGCACCCGCAATGAGTCCTGCAATGTCCACAAACTCAACGGTTGCGGGAACTTCTGGCGGAAGCGAACTCATTCCTTCCGACTTTTTTGTAGTTTCTGCAAGTTTACCAAGTCTTTCGTCGGGAACCGGAACGATTCCAATGTTTGGTTCAATCGTGGCAAAAGGAAAATTGGCAACATAAGCCTGCTGCTTTTTGAGAAGTGCATTAAAAAGCGTGGACTTCCCCACATTAGGCAGACCAACAATTCCTACAGAAAGTGACATATGGGGCTATTTTAGCATTTCCAGACTAAATCTCATCTACCTTATTCAAGATCGCATCGTCCCAAAACTTCATCTTTTGCTCGGGAAAGACAAATGCCTTGGTTGGCTTTAGTTCTTTTACAAATTCAGGTGTATGAGAAACCAAAATCATTGTCCCCTGGTACTGCTTTAAAGTTTCCAAAATTATTCTTTGACTCAGAACATCCAAATACGTAGTCGGCTCGTCCAAAATTAACAAGTTATTTTCCCCTGCAGTAAGAATTGCAATCGAAAGTCTTGTCTTTTCTCCTCCCGAAAGGCTTTCCACCTTTTGAAAGACTTTGTTTCCCGAAAGCATAAATCTACCCAAAAAACTTCTGGCAAAGTTCTCAGGGCGCCCTGTTTTTTCACAAAAAATTTGCATTACAGTTTTTGTAAAATCAAAATTTTCAAACTCCTGGGAGTAATAACCCACCAATAAATTTTGGTCACGGAAAACCTGACCAGCATCTGGCGCAACCATCCCTGTAAGTACTTTAATCAGCGTGCTTTTTCCTGCCCCGTTAGGCCCAACAAGTGTGATTCTTTCATTTCTTAAAATCGTAAAATTTAGATCCACCAAAACGTTTTTGTCTTTGTAACTTTTTGATATGTCGGTTGCTTTTATAATTACTTCCCCTGCTCTCTTTGGTTCGGGTAAACTAATTTTGATTTTTTTGATTTCAGCTGGAACTTCTGGAAGTGTATTTTTTTCCCTTTCAATTTTTCTCCGTAGAATTGATTTTTTGGAATCGAACTTAGACATTTTTTTATAATGATCTTCAAGCCTTGCTATGTGGCGCTCAGCAATTCGCCTATCCCTTCTCTGTTTTTCTTCGTAGTCTTTCTTGAGCTTAAGGTAATTGGAGTAATTGCCCGTGTATTCTTTTATCTCCGAGTTATACGAGGAGACAGCCAAAATTTTATCGAGGTGCCTGTCCATAAGCTCCAAATCGTGAGAAATTAAAAGTACCGTCCCCGAGTAAGTTGATAAAAAATCCATTACCCAGGCCTTGCCTTCCACATCCATAAAATTAGTCGGTTCGTCTAAAAGTAGAATTTCGGGTTTCTGAAGAAGAGCGCGGGCCAGCGCCAACTTTGTTTTTTGCCCACCGCTGAGTACTTTTGGATTTTTATCCAAATCGAGGGTAAGCTCTAAACCGATAAGCATTTTTTTAATCTCGTGGTCGTCATACAAACTCTGGAAATCCACATATTCCCTAACTGTTTTTGATTTTTCCATATCCGGGTCATGTTTAATCTCCTGAGGAACCAGGGCAATTTTACCCTGTGTCTTTATGCGACCCGTAAAACCTTCTTCCTCACCACGGATCAGAGACAACAGTGTTGATTTGCCGCTTCCGTTTGGTCCGACAATTCCAACTTTTTGGCCTTTGCCAATAACGAAATTTACTTTTTCGTATAGCGGCTTGTCGCCATAAGAAAAGGTCATGTCCTGCACTTGTATCATGTGGCTATTTTAGCATCTCGAAGAAAAGCACTAAATCTCCGGCCGGCCTTCGACAAACATTCCTGATTCAGAAGATCCTAGCCCCATATCTTCAAAGTCCACCCGGTCGGCTTTTTTGAACATCCTCTCAACGGAACTTAAATCAGAATTTTGATATTCCCTAAATTCACGTCTTGAGTGTTCCAAATACTTTTTCCATTTATCATTAATCCATTCCCCAATTTCCGGCTTAGGGGAAAACCCCTCCAGAGTGATCTTAATGGGGACAGTATCATTGGGAGCTCTTTCCAAATCAATCGGGATATCGTTGGGATATTGCCAAGCAAATTCCCTATCTATTTGTTTAACAATTTTTCTGGATTTCCAGCGTACAACCTCGGTAATATCTTTCACCTCGCTGTCAAAGTCAAAAAATGGATATGTAGTGTGCGCCCTTTTTAAAACCTGAAAAATATTTTTTTCACCTTCCCTTACATGCCCCATTCTTTTTAGAACTTCAAACATGTTTTGCATAAGGTCGGTAAAGTTTTCTTTTTTGGACCACCTTTTGGCCAAAAACATCACATAAAGGCTAACGTCCATGTTATTGGACAAAGGCTTGTGTTCAAAAGATAAAATTTTTCCTTCACTCAAAGCTTTTATAAGCCTCATTTGCCCCCTGGGCTTGGCCAGTTCTGCACCTTTCAAATAAACAACGTCCACACCGTATATTGCTTTTTCGGGAATATATTTTCCAACGATTTCCGTATAGCCCGATTCTGCAGCATCCATGGCCGCATCAGAAAAATGAATTCCGTCACGGCCAAACATTACTTGGTTCTGAGTCGAATCCCGACCCAAACAAAACCTTGCAAAGTCAAGCTCTTTTCCTTTCCACATCTCAAGTCCATCCGCATCTATTCCCATTTGGGTTGCCAATTCATGGGCTTTTGCAAAATCCCCTATTGCTATGCCGTCATGATCGTTTGGCGGCAGATCCCCCATTATTACTTCCTGTTTTGCGCCTGCCAAGATATTTAAAACCAACCTGGAAACTCCGCCTTTGTACCAAATCGTGTTTTCGTCCGGCAACTTAACCTCATAGTAATTTTCTCCATCAGGAAGTTTTATTCCAAACATTGACCCCCGGAGCCTGAACATATCAGATTTTGCTTTTAGGATTTCATCTATTGAAAGTCTGTTCTCTCTTATATCGTCTATTTCCGGTTCAAATCTTTTTGCCATTTCGTATGAGATTTTCATAATAATAGCCTCGGCTCTGTGAGCACTCGACAGGTCGTCTGCTTCATTATTGGCATTGGTGTCACCAACTTCTTTTCTAACAAGGTCTAGTGCCATTGCAAGATATGGCGAAATTGAAGACTGGATTTCGGGAGACAACTTGTTGAATTCGTTTTCCTGTTGTCTCAGGAATTTGTAGGCCTTGAACCACCATCTCCCGCTGTCACCCTCAAAAATCCCGGGGATTTTGGATATTTGACTCCTTAATTCTTCTCTGGGACTTTTGTTTTCCGCTGACATAATTAATTATTTGAATCCCTTAAAACCAACGGACTTGAGCCAGTCAAAATATTCTTTTTTATAAACGGCAGGGGTCTCTTTTATCAAAGGATTTATTCTAGAGTCTTCTTCAGCATGCCTTGTGTTTCCAATATACGGAAAAAGACTCCTGAAGTCAGGTACTTTGTGTGCAAAATAAGTTAATGTCTGACCTGTGTTTAACACGCCTGGATTGGACATCTTTCTGACATAGTCATAGTCGGCCTCACCTAAAATTTCTCTTGCGGTTTTCATTTTCCTGTCGTAAAAAATATCTATTTTGACTCCTTCGTTTTGAGCTGTTGCATTAACTATGTCTATTGCATCTTGTGTAACAAACGGCACAATCACCACAAACCGTTTTAATCCAAACCTTTCCTTACCACGTCTTATATGGTCTTTAACCTGTTTACCCGAGTATGTTGCGTCATCCATAATTATTCCGACTTCGGTGTCTTCATTTTGAATATCCTTCCTGTAATAGTCCAAAAAACCAACCTTGGTAATCGGATCTTGTGGAAAATGATCTTTAAGCAAGTTTCTTGCCCAAACAGTACTCCTTTCTCCACCTCCCGAAAAATAAACAATCGAGGATTTCTCAAGCACCTGGGGAGTTAGAACCCGTTGAGAAGCCCTGAATGAATTAATCAGTGATTCCTCAAATGTTTTTTGATCAACCCTCTCAATGTTTGCCAAAATATTATCTGCAATTATCTCTCCTTTGTTTCTTGTGTCTGTGTAAAATAACTTAATAAACTGCGATCGCCATTTTTGTTGATCTTTATGGTTAACCGAATTGTCAACAAGTGGCCTAATCGTGGGTTCTGGAATATTTCCAAGTGATCTTAATACACTTTCGGTGTCTACAGGTAAAACAAAATCACGAGACAACATGTATCTAGTCCTGAAAGATTCCAAAGCTGTTGCCCGGCTTTTTTCGGTAACTGGTGTGTTGTCTGCACGGTCCATATTTAGGATACAAAAACAGCCGCCAGATTACCCACTGGAGGCACGTTATTACTTACTTTCCATTTGTTTACATTTTTCAAAGCATCACCACTCAGTAAAAAATTTACAGAGCCGGTTCCAAATCCATGTTCCAGCTCCAAACTCGCTTTACCTTTTTTATATGCTTCAACCACAGATTTAAATGAAACCTCAACCAAACCAGGGTTTTCTCTTGTCTCTGCCTTGGCACCACCCTGTCCCTTTTTTACATAATCCAATGCCTCCGTAAGTCCTGCTGGTGCCCAATCTGCACCAAAACTTCCGTCTTCTTTCAAGTCGGCACCGCGGTAAAAAGCTAAATTTTCCTGCCCTGGTGCTTTTGTCATTTCTTCCCACACACGAACCATCATGGGGACAGGTGCATACGCAAAAGACAACTCACTGCTGGCGCCTATACCGCTTTGGCTTGCATAGTCCCAATCATCATCGGTAATATTCCCAAATGTATCTACAAAGTATTTTTCCCGAAATTGGCCGGTAAGAAACACCCAATCTGTTTTATTTCCCTGATCAATTTGTGTTTTAAGTTGGTCTACAACCGACCTCATTGCAGTAACAAAAGCTTTTCTGTAACCGTTTGCGTCCTTAAATGAAGACTTATCAGGAAGTTGTGAAATGTCGTACAACTCCGGGGTGACATTGCCTGTTTCATCTGACTGTGGGCGGTCTTCCATTCTGGAAACATTGTAACACCAACAGCACTATTTGTTATTTAAGAAATTTGTCAAAAAAATTAACTGTTGTTTGCATTGCTCTTCCGAAATTTGACCCAGAAATATTATGTCCTCCGGAACCATATTCGTGATATTCATTTTCTACTTGCGCCTCATCCAATAGTTTTTTGAGATTTCTGGAATATTCAACACTCACCACATCGTCATCGGCAGAATGAAAAAGTCCAATGACTCCCAAAAAGTCACGAAGATAATTTGCCCCAGGAACCAACTTCCAGAAGTCGCTATTTGGGTCAAAGTCTCCATAAGTATTCCTTAGTTCCTGGCGTCTTGTTGCTCTTTGAGTGTTCTGCTCAGGAGGTCTATATGAGTTGTCGGATATGCGGTAAGCCAAAAGATCAGTATAAGTAAACCCTGCCCCTGCCCATATTGCAGTTGCGGGAATATTTTTAAGAACAGCAGCTGTCCTCAACGCAACATTCCCGGCCATGCTGTGCCCCCATAAACCTATTTTTCCTTTGTCCACAAAATCTGCCGATTCAAGAGCTTTGTATGCATTTATGGTGTCAATAACATAGTCTCCCGAATAATACGCGCCGTTTGCTTCCCCCTGACTTTCGCCATGACCTCTTAGGTCGATCTTGAAAACCACATATCCGTTTCTTGCCAAATAATCCACATACTCCACATATTTTTCTGTTGTTTTGTAAATTGTTGGGGCTATATAGCCATGAACAAAAACAATCGCAGGATGCTTTTGTCCAAAATCGTTATTGGGGACAGTTAACAAACCGTTTATTTTTAAACCATCAGAATCGTAACTCGTTAGATAACTTGTGTAGTTTGCGGATTTTTTGTAAACCGACATTTCTCCAAGTTCGGAGGAATAACTCCTGCTTCGAAGAAATGGAATTGTAAGTTCTTTAAACGGTACATCTTGTTGAATATATTCATTTCCTTTCCCTGCAAACTCCAAAGTAGGTGAAATTTTGTAAAAATTTTTATATGCGAAATATCCAACAACAAAACCAAACATCAAATATACAAACACCGATAAAATATTTCTTAAACTCATTATTCTCTAGGTTTGAAGCCCGACATGGTTCTTCTGTCAATATGTGTGTACGACTGAGTAACAGTGTGCGCTACCGCGTCAACTGTATCACCCGAACTTGTATCCGGATTTCTGGCATAAACCTCTATAAGCGCCGAGGTATGGAGTGGCGCTCCGGGAGTGATTGCGTGGAAACGGTCGCCCCTTTCGGGAACATAGGTTAGCCTTACTCCTTTGTCGTAATGCACATTAACCGCTTTTGTGTCACCTTCTCTTAACGGAAGTCTTGTATAAGTCATCGGCCCACCCTCAACGGAACCAACAGTCCCGGCCCCAGTCATAACATAAGAACCGTTAACTGAAAGACATGCCATTTCTGTATCCTTCGTAAAAGATATATCTCCAGCTTCTTCGTGGCTTTCGAATCCTGCGAGTTCAACAATTGGCGCAAAGACTCTTGTTTTTACAAGGTAGTTTTCGGACATTGCTTCTGTAAACTCGTAGAGGTCGACCTTGAATCTGTCGTTATAATAATTAAAGTTAGATTCAACCAACATTTTTACAACTGATTTTTGAGATTCAGTGAGGACTGCGTAATAACTGCCCTTTTCCCTTGCCTCTCTACCTACCTCAGAAATTGTATCTTCTAATATCTTTTGAGCTTTATCTTCCAAACCGGGCTCGCCAACAAAGGGGACCAAGTCTTTTGCCTGAGGATCATCATCCATACAGTATTATATTACATCAAAAAGTCTGAGATGTTCCTGATACTAGTAATCCATGATTTCAAATATGTTTTCTTTGAAGGTAATGTTTGTTTTCTGAACAATTTCCAGAATGTCGTCAATGTCTCCAAATTTGTTCTCCATTTTTCTGACTTCCACAACTTCCAACCATCTATTCTCTCCACCGATAAACTTTTTTATAAGGTTATCATTCGATATTTCTGCCTTATAAATAAAAAATAATTTGTCCTCTTTAATCTCACCGCCTTTAACATCTGTTTTGTGTTCGATTCCGCAAAAAGTGATTTTAGATGCACTTAGTCCAGATTCTTCCAAAAGTTCTCTTTTGGCTGCTTGCAAAAGACTTTCACCCCATCTGACTTTTCCAGTTATAAAACCAGTGTACCCGTAAAATGGTTCTTTAAGTCTTTTTTGGGTAAGTATCAAAGTTTTTCTTCCAATATTTTTAATACCAACCACAAGCACTGCAACTTTAGGCTGCCTTTCTATCTTGGAGGTGTCTGTGTCCATTCTGTTTGAAAACTCTTTGCCTTTTTCTGTAAGTGAATATTTAACTCCGGATTTGGAAACCAAACCCAACTCCAATAATTTTTTAATATGAAATGTAAAGTGATCTGTGGAAAGGCCTAGTTTATTGAGGTCTCTAAACCTGGACCCGGGGGTAAACAAAAGTGCCGTCAAGATCTTGGCTTGCGCCTCGTGAATTTCATTTTCTATTGCCATATCGTGAGTATATATTCGATACTACAAAAATCCAGTGAAGAAGACTTAACTAAAAGCAGACTCTTTATGTACACCCGGCCTAAGCATTTTGAAAGACAAAAAATAACACACCAACACCAAAACCATACCCACCGAAAAAGTAGCAGGAATAGAGACTGCTGAGGCAATAATTCCGCCCAAAATTGGTCCAACTATCATCCCAATACTTTGATAAGAAGCATTAAGTCCCATTATTGAACCCTGCGATTTATCATCAGCCTCTTTGGAAAGAATGGCAGGTATCAAGGTCTGCCCGATTCCGTTGAACACTGCCAAAACTGCCATGGCCACACCAAAAACAACCAAGGAGCGTGCCAAAAACATCAACAAAAATGAAAACGCAACCAATAACATTGACATTGTAAATGCTTTTTTCACTCCCCACTTTTTACTAAAAAATTGTACAAGAAAGGTTTGCGTTATTAATCCGCATATACCAAAAATGGTAAAAAGCACTGAGTTTGTTTGTGCAGATATTCCCAAAACTTTGGTGACAAAAGGTTGAAATCCATAAATCACAGAGCAGGAAAAAGCAAGAAAATACAAAAGCGAAACTACGAATGTTGGTCCAACATTCGGCTCAAAAAGTGTGTGCCACATTTTCGCAAAATCGAAAATTTTTTCTTTTTTAACTTCACCAATGTGTTTGTTTGTTTCAGGTAAAAACAAAGCTGTAATAACGACAGCGACAATGGTTACAAGTGCTGCAACTAAAAATGGGGCGCCGGTTCCAAATCCTAAAGTTATTGCAGATATAGCAGGTCCAAAAATGAATCCAAAATTAAAAGCGGCACTAACCATTCCAAAGGCTTTTCCCCGGTCTTCCGGAATTGTGGAATCTGATATTACAGCAAAGGCAACAGGAATATTTCCTGCGGTTAAACCGTCCAGCATTCTTGCCAAAAATAAAAATATGAAATTAGGTGCAAAAGCCATCATGAGGAACGATATAGCAGTACCAGTTATAGAAATAATGAGTAACGGACGCCTTCCGTATTTATCGGACATTCTTCCTATTATTGGAGTAGAAATAAACTGGCAAATCGAAAAGGATGCAAACAGGAGGCCATTTTGGAAATCGGTCAACCCAAATTTTTTCGCATACGAGTATAAAATGGGGATAATAATTCCATATCCCAACATATTGACAAGTGCCACCAAGGCTATGATCAATAGGTTTCTATTGCTTTTGAACATATTTACAAAATGTAATTGTAGCAATATAAGTAGTTAATATCAGCAGCAAAGTCTCAATCCAAAAAAAACTAATGATCAGAAGTAAACTAATAACAATATTTTTCATATGCCTTTTTGTTTTCAGACTGGCATTAGTTTTGCAAAATCTTGTATGGTTCCAAGACACTGCAAACGACCAGTTTTTTGCGGTAAAAATTGTAAATGATCTAAAAGACGGTAAATTTATAGTTCAGGAAGGAATCACAAATTCAGGACTCAATGTAAGGTACCCACCTTATTACACATTTTTGTTGGCTTTTTTGAGACTTGTAAACAACACATATGAATCAACCTTAGTATTTCATATTTTTCTGACTTCGCTCTTGCCAATATTAATTTACAAAATTGCAAAACTTTTGAGTTCGGAGAGCGGAGGTATAATTGCAATGCTCGTGGCACTAACGTCCCCTATTCTCCTTGAGGTTAGTACTGTAGTCTACTCTGCGTATCTTCCGCTACCTTTTGCTTTTGTTGCGTTATACATATTAATCAAAGAGTTGCTTAGTAAAAATCAGAAATCGCCCCTTATTATCTTTTCTCTTTTTTTGACTGCTTCTTTAACCACATTCTCTTATGCTCTGAATTTTCAACTTGTCTTATCGGCTGTTCTAATTGTATTTCTCACAAAGAAAACTGCCAGTAAGTATTTGTATGTTGCTTCAACTGTATTTTTCTTTTTGCTTTTTAACTTTAAATCTATTCTCCAGTTTTCCCTATATAATTTTATAAAGTCCAACTTTCAAAACCTGTTTTTTCCTGCCACAGAAGTTTACAAACCCGGAGTAATAGAAAACATAATCCAACAGTTTTACAACAAACCTGAGACAGTCTTTCTGGGTTTGTTTTTAATTATTTCATTGGTTACCTATCTTATAAAGTCCAAGTTTAAAAACGAAAATCGAAAAAAAACTGTTTTGATTTTAATTGCATATTGGTTTATTTCCACAGTGCTAATATCCAGGTTTGGTCAGTTTTATAAAGGAATATTTGTTTACCCGGTTCTTTACGTAGTTTTAGGATGTTTATTGGAAAATCTGTCACAAAAACCGTTCAAAAAATTTCCATCTAGACTTATATTTGGAGTCGTCTTTATTTTAATATTTATTATTATCCCAACATCTTCACTTCCCAGACTTAGAAACTTTAACGAATCTCATTACCGTTTGTCGAAAAATTATGCACAAAAACTGGTAAGTGAAACTGATAAAAAAACCTTGTTGCTTGTATTGTCGGAGCGCAATAACAAACTTATATATTGGATGTCATTAAACGTCTGGTATTACGATTATCTTGTAAACAAAGACAAGTATGAACTTTTTCCAAAAGAATTTTGTCCCGTTAGTTTAGAGGGTGAATGCTTTAGGATCGTGCCAGATAAAATACGAATTGTGTGCACAACCCAACCACCTGAAATTTATATATTTGATATTGTCAAAAAACACCAATGTGACTCAGAAGCCCAAAGAATTAGTTCAATCGTTGGCGCTGAACCGTATAAAACGACGGGGAGTTTCTATGATATACAGATAGACGGAGAAAAATACAAAAATCTTCAGGAGTCATTAATTTACTGAAGTACTACTTTTGGACAAGTTTTCTGAGAACTTTCATAAGTCTTGGGCTAATGCTCACAGTGACGTCGGAATAACCGTTGTTGTGCTCTTTAACATCAACTACATATTTGTGTTTTCTGACATATCTCTTATTTATTCCATAAAGCACTCTCTTTAAAAATACACCATAAGCCTCCCCGTCTTTAACCATTTCAAATTTTACCTGCAAACTCGACATCAAATAGTCTTGGCCTTCCACTTCTCCTCTTTCCTTAATATATTGCAAAACCCAAGCAGG
The DNA here is from genome assembly GCA_964599625.1 of uncultured Gammaproteobacteria bacterium. Classification (GTDB taxonomy): domain Bacteria; phylum Patescibacteriota; class Microgenomatia; order UBA8517; family UBA8517; genus CAZRGC01. The sequence continues at coordinate 33,623 of CAZRGC010000004.1, read as the reverse complement.
TGTTTTGTGATGATAATAATCACGGTCGGCTATTTTGTGGAAAAACGCGGAAGCCACTGATTTTCGGGTCACGGGTTCTTTTTTTGGAACACTTTCGTTTTTAACAAACTTCCTGGCTGCCTTTTTAAACTCCTTTTTGGCATCTTTGCTCATTGTACCCGCAAGTGTCCTGCTGTATTTGAGACGTTGATACCTTGCCCAGGCTTCATTTGTAAAATTTCTTGGCACAACCGAGGAGGCTTTTTTGTTGTAGTCGTAGGACCTGACAACAAACTTTGATTTTACGCCTCTGGGCTGAATAATTTTCTTCAACCTTTTTACATCGATATCTATAAACTTACCTATCCTGGGAAATCTCATTCCAACCGGTGTGTATTGTTCCATGATACTTCGGGGCAGCTCCTCCCCATTCATCATCCTTACACGCAATTCTTTTGGAAGGTATTGCATATTGAGTGATGGTAAATAAAAAGTGTATTTGCCCGGTGCGGTTTCGGGAAACATAATTTCGTATTCACCTTTTTTGTTTTTAATATATTTTGTACGTTTAAAAAACTTTTCAACATAAGGAAGGTGATCCGAAGAGAAGAACATTCTCAAAAACCCAGGAACATTGGTTACCGGTTCCTCGTCTGTAATCCCCAGTTCGTAATCGAGAATTGTGTCGTGTTCCCTAATATAAAACATTGCAACATCCAATGAACCATCACCTTTTATTGTCGCGTTATTGATTACATGAGAAGTAACCTTACCCATACTTGGAGAGTGGTGAACTGTCGGACTGTTTACTTTTTTGGCACTTACAAAATTATTTCTCCATTTGTTTTCCAATCCATAGATTGCCCCGGCAAGGAAAACAGAAAGCATCATGTCCGGGTCTTGCATCCCGTCGGTCCCGGATGGTCTTATCTCCAACCTGTCGCTTGAAAACCGCAGACTTTCCAGTCTATTTACATCCAACTTTAGTTTTCTTAGATTTCCGCTCTTTGCTTCATATTTACCCATTAGTACAAACATAGAGTCGTAAAAAGCTCTAGTTACACCTTCTACGATTTTTTTGGTTTTTCTATTAAAAGAAGGATGGTTGTCTGCAAACAGATTCCCGTTTTTGTCCCACAAGCTTACATTTATATGAAATGCAGGAAGTCCTTGATCCAGAAATTCCAGTCCGTATTCAAACGCTTTGTCAAAAAGTGTCTTAAGTACAGTTTTTCTATTTTCTATTGCTTGATTTGGATCGGTTGGTTTGAATTTTAGCTCCAGCACACCTCTTGCGTCGTAGTAACCATCACCGTCTCTGCTAACACCAAATAGTGGTTCCAAAATTCCCCTTGTTTTGGGATCAAGTTCTATAAGGTCATACATTAGAACCTCCCTGGCATTAAATTTGGAAACCTGACTGATTTTTTCCTTAAGTCTTTTTCTTTTTGTAGGGCCTTCTTCTTTTGAAAGCTCCCATCTTAAACCTGCCAATATTGTTCGTTTAACCTGTCTCCACTTAAAAAATCCTTCGACAGGTTTTTCTGGTAGGGCAAACTCCATTTCTTCCCCAACTTTTACCTCTGTAATACCATGTTTTTTGAGTAGTCTTTTTTGATTTTCAATTTCCTTACCAATTTTTTGCCTGAGTTCCCATGTAAAAGGCTTTTCTTTTGTGGGAAACAAAAAACCGTCTACATGAACTGTTTTAGCCTGCTCCACAAGTTTGGCTGCCCGTTCAGCCATGTCTATAGTTTTTTGATATTTCGTCTCTCTTAGGTGGCTATTTAATTTCTGGGCGTTTTCAAGCCCTAATGAAGCAAAATCAGCCACACCAAGTTCGTAGGGTGATTTAAGCCTGGTCAAACCGTTTTTGCTTCGGTATTGAAGCAAAACTCCACCATGCCTGAATTCCTGCTTTTTAGCCTCACCAACGGCCATTGGGTAGTCCAACTTAATCGAGTCTCTTTCCATGCCGGAATTATACTCTTATTATAGGATAGTTTCAACAATTCGCGGTCACAAAAAAAAGCCCGTTAAGCATAGTTTGCCTAACGGGCGGAATCTCAGAGATCTTCGGGAAGTGTTGCGGTGAAACCAAACTGATCGGCGACGTATTGCTCCAACCCTGTGGGGTTATAGATATCAATCACGAACGCCTGTTCGGTGTCATTACACCAACCTATTACAATAGGGTCATCTTGCGGTACAGGCTTGACAACATTCAACTCCCAGTCAAAAACTTCGAATACAATATACACCTGGTCAAAAATCTTTTTCTCAAGCGCTTCCAAAATTTTGTCACGCGTTGTGTCGGGCATTATTCCGCCAACTTTGGCTGACAAAAAGACACCTGAATAGTCGCTTTTTTTCGAAAGTTTGATGAGTGTATTAATGGTAGCTGAATACTGTAGACCCATCGGTTTGGGTAAATAGGTCTGATACGAGTCTGTTCCGTAGGGACTACTTGTAGCCCGTGCTTCGATCTGGAAAGTTTTTGCCTCGTTCTGAACATTTACAACCCCAAAAGCAGGCCAAGCTTGAGTTCTCCCCAAGCCAAAAATTCCACCTATTGGAAAGTTTTTGGTGGAAGCCAGAAACGAAAGGTCGAGTTGATTCGGGTACCCTGCTCTGACCATTTTGATGTGACGTTCATGCCTGGAGAGGCGAAATCTTTGTTCATCAAGGACCTTCAGATTTGCATCCCTGGTATCTTCCAGATTTCGTTTGAGTTTACGAAGCTCCTCGGGCCCTGTTTCGACTGGCAAAAAAGCTGTCTTGTCCATAAGCCGTGTATTAATCGCCCCAATCCTAATGTTTAGGTCAGCAACAAGAGCCTCTGTTGCCAGTACTTCTTGTTTGTTGCTCTTTTTGCTCGGAATGAACAAAAAAGGTTGCACTTTCTGTGCAATGGTTTGTGTGGCCATAGCCCACTCCTACTTTTTAATATCAAAGGGCATTTTCCCTCGTGCTTAGTGCGAGTATACGCTCAACTGGTTTTTGAAGCAATTTGGACCCAAAAACGTCCTAAACCTGGCAAAGCTATTTATCAAGTAAATAAACTTTTTCTTCAAGGGCAACCGCCCTTTCTTTATTTTTGGCGACAATAATGTAGGCCATTTTGTTAACTTTCAAAAGGCTTGAGGAACAGAATATTACACCTTCTTTTTTCTTTGGGTCATACAGCAAATCTTCATATTTTTCTAAAAGTTTTTCAAAAGATTTAACGGGAGTTTTGATTGAGTGCATATTCTTGCAAAGTGTGTAGTACTTGGTGGTAAACTCACTTCCCAAAAGTTTAGCGCAAATAAGATAAAGGTGTGTTCCTCCTGTCCTTCTTGCATTACTTTCGTTTATATACAACTTTTTGTCTTTTCCGTAAACAAAATCAACATCGAAATATCCCCTATAACCGGCTTTTTTATACTCCCTCCCCAAAAGATCGGCGGCCTTTTTCATTTCCTGAGGGCTTTTGCCATCCATTGAACCCTTCCCAATCTCAACACCTCCAAAAATTCCGTCTTTTGTGACACGGTTTCCACAGGCATAAAGAAAATTAATTTCACCTTTTTCGGAAATCTTAAATTCGACATTGGGAAAACCCCCACCAACACTCATGTCCGGATCCACATATTCTTCAACGATTATTTGAAACTTGTGCCAATAGACCTCCCCCAACAAAGTTTTCTCGAGTTTTTGATGGCAATCGTCATAATTTTTGGGGAGATCACCCTTTCTATATATAAGAATACCCGCACCCGAATGACCCTTGTTGGTTTTGATAACCACAGATCCGGTATATAAGTACATGTTTGTGGCAATTTGAGCCGCCTCATGAATATCTGAGCAAATATATCCTTTGGGCATCATCTGGCCTGTTTGTCTTATTCCTGACTTGCTGCCAAAAAAGTCGACGGTCCAACCGGCACCTTTAACCGGTGATTCGGGATAAGCAACTTTTACGCCCTTTGAAGCAAGTTCTTTGCCAAGTTTAAAAAATGTTTCTGTAGACGAGTAAGATACAAGATTAACTTTTGAAGCACCTTTGGTGATTTTGACAATTTTCGCCATTGTCTTTTTGTCGTTCAGAAGATCAATACAAGTTCTACCCGTGTGCTTTTCGGGATTAAGAACCACAATGTCTTTAATCCCGAAAAGTTTACAATAATAATTTTTCAAAACAGGATCGATTGGCATTGGGCCTACAAAAATAAGATTGTTCAGTCCTGCTCCAGCCATAAAATGAAGATCCGCCAAATAGGCATTCTCCAATATCTCTACCTTCTTGGTTTTTTTGTCCATAGTGTCAATGAATGGCCAAACATCTTCGGACAAATTGGAAATAAATAGTGTAAATTGCATGGAGTTATTTGGAAGTTTTTAGTTCGATAATTGTTTACTACAATCACGATACACCATTTTCACGAAAAATATAGTAGTAAAAAATATACTTTGATATTTATAATTCCAGTTGCTTGGAAACTGCTACTAATATAGCATTGGGGACATGAAGTTCGTCTTCGTGTCCGGTGGGGTTGTATCGGGCCTTGGGAAAGGCGTTACCTCGGCCTCTATCGGTTTGCTTCTTAACTCCAAGGGTATCAAGTCCACAAACGTCAAAGTGGATATGTATTTAAATATTGATGCAGGGACAATTAGGCCGCAAGAACATGGCGAAGTGTTTGTGTTAGAAGACGGAATGGAAACAGACCAAGACATGGGTAATTACGAAAGGTTTTCCGGTCAAACTTTGCGCAAAGAAAACTACATTACAACAGGGCAGATTTACAAAGCAGTTATAGACCGCGAACGTGCTTTTGGTTACGAGGGTGAAGATGTAGAGGCGGTTCCCCATGTAACCGACGAGATAATTAAAAGATTTGAAGAAGCCGGCAAAGCCACTGGCTCTGAAGTAGTGATAATTGAACTCGGCGGCACTGTCGGCGAATATCAAAACATACTTTTTTTTGAAGCAAATAGAATTTTGAAACTTAGAAACCCCAAAGATGTTGTCCATTTGCATGTTACATACCTCCCTTTTCTCAAAAACATTGGTGAGCTGAAAAGCAAACCCGCACAACAGTCTACTCACACACTAAACGGTATGGGGATTCAACCGGATTTTATTATTGCCAGAAGCGAACATCCAATTGATGACAAACGCAAAGAAAAACTTGCAGTATTTTGCAACTTACCCAAAGAGAATATTATCGCAAACCCAGACCTTCCCAATGTATACAGAGTTCCACTCTTTTTGAGTGAACAAAAACTGGCTGAAAAAATTATAGAAAAATTGGAAATAAAAAAGACTAAAGCTAATGACAAAATAACCAAGTGGAAAAATTTTGTAACAAAATGTGAGACTTCCAAGTCCCCTGTCAATATTGCCATGGTGGGTAAGTATTTTGTAACAGGAGATTACAAACTTTCCGACTCATACATTTCTGTAATAGAAGCCCTTAAGCAAGCGGCATGGACGCAGGGCAAAAAAGCTGAACTTACATGGATAGATAGCACAGAATACGAAAAGGGCAAAACCGATCTTTCGGTGTTTGACGGCATTGTTGTGCCCCAAGGTTGGGGCAGCCGGGGTGTAGAGGGAAAAATAAAAGCTGTCAGGTTTGCTCGTGAAAACAAAATTCCCTACCTTGGTTTATGTTTCGGCCTTCAAATGTCTGTTATAGAATTTGGAAGAAATGTTTTGGGAATCAAAAAATGCAACTCAATGGAGGTTGATCCCAAAACACCCGACCCGATCATTTACATAATGCCGGATCAGGTGGAATACCTCAAAAAAATGCAATATGGAGGCACAATAAGACTTGGTAGTTGGCCTTGTAAAATCAAACAAGGAACAAAACTTTGGGAAATATACAATAAGTTTGGAAAAGAAAAATCTGCTCCCTGGAACAACGGAAACGGAATAAACACCGCCCCCAAAGGAGACAAAGATATCGTATACGAACGCCACAGACACAGATACGAGGTAAATAATGACTACCGTGACAAACTTGAGAGAGCAGGCTTTGTTGTGAGCGGTACAACACCTGACGGAAAACTTGTTGAGGCAATGGAGATCGAAGATCACCCGTTTTTTATCGGAACTCAGTTTCACCCTGAATATATTGCACGCCCCCTAACACCACACCCGATATTTATGGGTTTTATTGAGGCCGCAAAAAAGTAGTCTATTAAAAAAACTATTCGGAGGATTGCTTTTTCTTGTTAAGTAGAATTCCCAAAATAAAAACCGTAAGCATGTCCGCCTGGCAAGCAAGACAAACCGGACATAAAACTTTCAAAACAACCACTTCCATATAAAGGAGATACAAACAAAAAGCCAACCCAAAAGACGACATACCAAGAATTAACTTGGAATTCTTTTTTAGAGCGGCAAACAAAATAATCACATAGCCAGTAAGTCCAATTAAAGGGGTGGGTATCCCAAGTGTGTCTGCGAGCGAACCGGAAATAACCGCGTCACAATTAACTGTTGCATTTATATTACAAGGTTGAAACGAAGGAGTGAAATATCTTTCCCAAAGAAGAAATAGCGCAAGACCAATCCCTACAACCGCCAATATTTTTATCCAATCGTAGTATTTGGAATTCATATATTCATTATATCGAAATCGAAGAATAGTGCAACTCTACTTAACTATCAACTGCCCAACCATACCCATTGCCCTGTGGTCCTCAATGGAGCAATAATATTCAAAACTTCCCGCGGTGTCAGCAATAAATTGAACTTCGTCAGTTTGTCCTGCGGTCAAAACTTGAGTGGACACATTAAATTCATCTATTACCAGGTCGTGCCTGCCTTCTGTGTTGTTTAAAATAATTTTTACAACGTCACCTTTGTTGACTGTTATTGTTTTTGTATCAAAGGCAAAGTTATTTCCTTCAATGGTAAATTGCCTGATGTTTCCCGATGTTGCGTTTGCAGATCCTGTAGATTCTTGCATCGATTCATCCGGAGTTGCAGATATTGGGGTATCCAATGAACTAGGAATATCTGTATTTTTATTGGTCTTTGACATAAATAAAAACCCCCCAACAATAATTGCTACAACGGCAATTGCAGGAAGGACTATGTTTTTCTTTCCGTCTGTTTGGTTTTGATTGTTTTCTTCCATGCAATGAAATTATATTACCACTTTTCTGAGACAACGCTTAAAAGTAGAATATTCAAAATGAACAAAGAGGGATTTGTTGCAGGTATTTACCTAAGTCTTCCCGCCGATTCCGAAAAACCCAGAGGCGGCGGCAAGATGCTAATATTACTTTTGCCAGGCTGGTGGCAGGGCATGGAATGATGGTCGATGACAGTCTGAAAGACAGGTATTTTGGCGGACCTGAAGAAATTCTAAACGGTGCCTACCCCAACAACAAAATAAGGCAGCTTACGATAATTACCCAAGACGCAATAAGTAGGGCCAACGAGAATCAGGAAACTGAATTTTTGGCCGAAGAAACAAGACGGAATATTGTGGTTGACGGAATAACCGCGGAAGAGCTGAACGACCAAGTTGGGAAAATTTTTACAATTAATGGAATAAAGTTGCGTGGTGTGGAGCTCTGCACCCCATGCGACCGCCCCGACAAGTTATCAGGCAAAAAAGGCTTCAAAAGCAGATTTACAAATGTTGAAGGGATAAGCATTGGTGGAATTAGAGTAGAGATACTGGAAGATGGGTTTGTAACCAAACAGGATATCGTTAAATGAAAAAAGAAGCCCGACATGCGTCGAGCTTCTTTTGGGTCAAAGGACAAGCTTCTTAACGAAACTTGAATCCAAAGTGTCTCCCTTTACCTGGCATCAAATACTTGGCCAGTTTTTGGCCATCAATGCCTTGGTCTTTCAACCACTGTTGCATCGTTGTCCTGTCTGCAACTCTGGCATCGTGTTTCTCCTGCATCTTTGTTAAAAGGGCTTGTTTTTGGGATTCTGTAATAACCCCGTCGGCAACAGCTTTATCCAAATTTGCAATAAGCGTAGCTTTGTGCTGTTCCTTACGTTCGTCCCTTACGGAATCAAAAACGGCCTGAACATCAGACTCTTTGAGATTGAACTTCTGTGCAATCTTTTGAACAAGAGTTGAATATCCAGGAGTTGTTTCTTCAGCAAGAGCGTAAGTGGTTCCAAAATATCCTGCAGAGGCGATGATCCCCAAAGCAAGAATAACTGCAATTAATTGTTTTCTTTTCATATTTTCACCTCCTTTCATCTGAGAATTGATATTAACAATCAAAATTGAGAAAAAGCTTAAAGAAGATTATTCGTATTTAAGGGCCTCGATGGGATTGAGTTTTGAGGCACGTGCTGCAGGCGCTACTCCAAAGAGTATGCCAACCCCCGCAGAAACTCCGAATGCCAGTGCAACAGACCAAAAGCTCACAGAAGTTGCAACAAATTGATTGATTATGGCAGCGCCTCCGGCCCCAATCAAAACACCTATCATCCCCCCGGATATGGAAAGGGCTACCGCCTCAATCAAGAACTGATAAAGAATATCATTGGGCTTGGCGCCAACAGCTTTTCGGAGTCCAATCTCTCTTGTTCTTTCCGTAACAGACACAAGCATAATGTTCATAATTCCCACACCGCCAACAACAAGCGAGATTGCTGCTATTCCACCCAATGCTATCGTAACTACTCCCAAGATTTGATTAATTGATTCTATAAGGCTTGACTGATCAACCACAGAAAACTCGTCATCTTTGTATTTTTTCAGCAGTTCTTTTTTGACAACACTGATTGTTTCGTCTATCTGTTCTTTGCTTTTGGATTTAACTCCAATGACCATTACAGTTTTCATACCATAAACTTTTTGAGCAGTGGTTACAGGGATAACAGCAAAAGAATTAATATCCACCCCCAAGCCCCCGCTTCCCAGACTTTTAAGAATTCCAATTACTTGGAACTTTTGTCCACCTATCGTTACTTCTCTGCCTATTGCACCGCTTTGTCCAAAAAACGAATCCACAAGACTTTGACCCAAAAGAACCACATGACGTTCGGCTTTAACATCCGCAACCGAAATATTTCGTCCCTTTTCCACATCTATGTTTCTTATCTTTATATATTCGGCAGACATTCCTGCAATGGTTGTGTATTTATTTTTTCCTTTATAAGAAACAGTGCTTTGGTTCTCGATTCCTGTTCCCACCATCTCCACGGGACCGCCAAGCCTTGACAAAGTTGCGGCGTCATTGAGTGTTAACTTACTTCCATTGAAATTAGGCGGACCGCCTGCAAATGCATTGCCTCCGCCCCTGGCTACTCTTCCAGGAACAACAACAACAAGATTTGCCCCAAGTTGTTCAAACTGATCGGTAATGTATTTTTGAAGTCCTGTTCCAATTGATATCAAAAGAATAACAGCAGATACTCCAATTATTATTCCAAGCATAGTAAGAAGTGATCTGGTTTTGTTTCTAAGCAGACTCTTAAATGCCAATGTTGTTATTTCACTTACAGGTAGTGCCATAGTTATAATTTTCTGTCACGGGTAATTACCCCATCCCTTATTTCTACAACTCTTTTCGCATTTTTTGCTATATCCATGTCATGCGTGACCAACACAATTGTGTTACCAGCTTTGTTTAGGGATTTAAGGAGCTCCAAAATCTCTGCACCTGATTTGCTGTCCAAATTTCCTGTTGGTTCATCTGCCAAAATCAGACTGGGTTTGGTTACGAGTGCCCTGGCAATTGCCACCCTTTGTTGCTGTCCACCCGAAAGTTGTGAGGGTGTGTGATCAAGTCTTTCTCCAAGCCCTACTCTTACAAGTTCTTCTTCCGCTTTTTTGGACCTGACTTCTTTTTTATCACCAGAATAGATTAATGGAAGCTCCACATTGTCCCGGGCCGAAGTTTTGGTGAGAAGATTAAAAGCCTGAAAAACAAAGCCGATGTATTTGTTTCGCAAAACCGCCAGATTTTCTTCGTTTAGTTTGCCTATATCTCGCCCATCCAACGATATTGTTCCGGTTGTCGGCTTGTCCAAAATCCCAATCATATGCATAAGGGTGGACTTCCCAGATCCCGATGGCCCAACTATTGCAACAAACTCGCCTTTTTTAATTTGAAGGTTGACACCGCGTAGCGCGTCAACTGTTACGTCATCGCCCAGTTTGTAGCTTTTTTTAACATTGGAAAGCTCTATGAGTGCAGACATGATTAAATTTTAACTTTTTGACCTTCGGAAAACTTACTGGAGGGCTCGGTAATAATTACATCTCCTTCTTCAAGTCCTGTTTTAACTTCGGTTTCTTCGTCGGATGCCCCGCCAATTCCAATCGTCTTTTTGGAGATCTTACCGTCTTTCCATACCCAAACAAAATCTGTGTCGTCTTCGTTTATAAGTGCGGATGTAGGAACCTTGAGTATGTTTTTAATTGTTTCCAAAACAATTGAGACATCGCCTTCCATACCCACTTTATATTTGAAATCAACATTTTTTGGGAGCTCAATGCGAACAGAGTAAGCATTGCCGCCGGTAGATGAAGTAAAAGCAACAACACCAATTGTTCCCACTTTTCCTTCAATGGACTCCTCGGGATACGCATCCAACTTTATTATTACCCTTTGTCCCGGTTTAACTTTTGGCAAATCTGTTTCTGCAATTTCTGTATCAAAATATACTGTTCCCGGGTTAACAACCACATAAGAAGAATTTGCAGGAGTAACGTTTGCACCTGCAAATGAAGGTGTTGCCTCGGCAACAACCCCATCAAAAGGTGCATAAAGATTTGCAAATCTTAGATTCTGGAGTGCCGCGTTCATGGCATCGTAAGCGTTGTCCCTAGCAACTTCCGCTGCGGTTCTTGTGGCACGCTGGGCATACGTCTCGTCGCCTGTGTGTCCTTTAACCGAATCCAATGCACTCTCAGCTGCCGCTTGATAACTTCTGTAGTTATTGACTGACTGCTGATAGGCCGCGTTAAGGACCACTGTATCCAGTCCCGCCAAAGGCTGACCTTTTTTAACAACGTCACCTTTTTTGACCTTGACCCAGGAAAGTCTTCCTCCAGACTGGAAAGTCATGTTTGCAAATTCATCCGCCTTAACTGTTCCTGTGGTTGAAAGTGTCTCCAAAATATCTCCTTTAACAACTTTTTGTGATTTGAAAGCTACAGACTTATCGGCAGTAAAAAACATTCTCCAAACAATCACAAGGACAACAGCCAAAATTATCCAAAATTTTTTTCCGGATTTCTTTTTGAAGTCCAAAATTTTTTTCCACAAATTTTTAACCATACACACCAATTCTACATCTTAAAACTTATGGAGTCCATAATATCCCGAATGATTGGGAATATTATTTGAAGATCAAGATTCCAGATACCAGAACCACAAATACAATCAAAAGATAGATTGACGTAAAAAGAACAGTTTCTGCTGCCTCCTTTTTCTTGCCTTCAAAAAAAAGTTTGTATGGTTTGTAAAAAACCAAAAGTCCACAAACCAATACCGAAGTGCTGAAAAGTGTTAAAAATGCAACCGGCATTAAAAACGACTGATTATCGTTTGGGGCAATCTTGCCAAAATTCCACATAAAAAGACCCACCAGTACACAATACAAAGAGACACCCAAAGCTTGAAAAAAACCCTGTCGCATATTTATATTTTAACACGCATTGTCGTTCCCTTGCCAACTTCGCTGTCCACCTCCAGAGTGGCTCCGTGCAAGTCTGCAATTTCTTTTGCAATCGGAAGACCCAGCCCATATCCGTCAACGTCCTTTTTGGACCTGGAAGATTCGGCCCTATAGAACCTTTCAAAAATATGAGGAATATCTTCCTCCGGAATTCCAATCCCCTTATCGGAAACCTCAATTACTCTTTTTGCTACATTCACAGAAACACTATGCTTTGGTCCACTATATTTGAAAGCATTATCCAGAAGTATCGAAACAAGCTCTACCAAAGCATCTTTGTTTCCTGTAACAAAACTTGATTTAATATCCTTCTTAACTTTCAATTTTCCGATTGCCTCATTGGCAACATCTTTCAGGTCGATTTTTGACATCTCCATTTTGCGGGACGATTCATACTTATTGAGTTTCAAAAGATAATTAGCAAGTCTTTGGATTTTCTCCACTTCTTCCAGATTACTTTTGATCAACGCTTTTGCATCTGCAAGCGAAAGATTTTTATCCCTTAGAGCAACTTCAATTTCGGTTTTCAGTGTGGTAAGAGGTGTTCTTAACTCATGAGAAGCGTTGCTCACGAAATCTTTTTGTCCAATTACAACTTTACGTATGGGATCCAAAGTTCTTCCTGCCAAAAAGTAGCCTCCGGCACCTGCCAAAAGAAGAATGGATGAGTTAACAAGTGCTAGTATAAAAATAATCCGTTTACGGGCATCAGCGATTGCATCCAAGTCCGGCTGAGAAATTTGCGCAAAAATACCGTCAAAACCACCCACTATCCTCTGGATTCTAGCCCTTTGAAAATTCTCGATTCTAACCAGCTCTCTATTGATGTTGGTATAAATCAAAAAACTAAACGATAGACTTATTGTAATAATTATCGCCAAATACCAGGAAGTAAGCTTGATACGAGCCTCTTTAAACATGCTAGTTTATTTTATAACCAAACCCTCTTACTGTTTGTATGAAGTCTTTTCCAAGTTTGTTGCGCAGGTAGCCCACAAAAACCTCAATTGTGTTTGGAAGAATATCTGCATCATAATCCCAAACGTGAGAAATTATACTTTCTTTACTAAGAACCTTCCCCTTGTTTTTTATAAAGAATTCCAAAAGAGAATATTCTTTTTTGGAAAGAGCAACTTCATTTCCGGACTTTTTAACCACAAAATTTGTGGTGTCCAAACTAACGTCCCCCGAAGTTAAAACATTTTTTCTGATTACGGGTGGACGTCTCCCAATTGCCTTGACCCTTGCCAAAAGCTCCTCGAATGCAAAGGGTTTTACTAGATAGTCGTCGGCTCCTGAATCAAATCCATCCATCTTGTCACCCATCTCACCTTTTGCTGTAAGCATAAGAACTGGTGTGTGTTTTCCTTCTGAACGCAATTTCTTGCAAACTTCTAAGCCGTTCATTTTGGGAAGCATCAAATCCAAAACTATGACATCGTAGCTCTCAGACATGGCCATATCAAAACCTGTTTCGCCGTCAAAAGCCAGGTCTACTGCCCAGCTTTCTTGTTCAAATCCACGCTTGATTGAACTCCCAATTTTATGTTCGTCTTCTACTACAAGAACTTTCATCGTAAGTTGATATTATACGCCGAAGCTGAAAATTGACTTAATTTTTACCTGTATTTTTCTGCCAATACAGCACCAGCTGCAAAGAAGTGTGCAGCACGGGCCGCGGAGTTTTGATTGTGTGTGGGGCTTGGATCCAAAAGCATTTCGCGTGTTGCATTTTCTATTTCTTCCATCAAAGCCCAAGTATGTTCAATGTCCAGTTCCCTTGGCCAATAAGAAATTCCTCCACCCACATTCGCAAACGAAGTTCTGTCCACAGTTCCGTGTCCGGAAAGAACCGATAAAGTGGCAATTGTGTGACGATACAAAGCCAGGTTTGGATTCATCTTTTCCACCTTTCTTTTGATTCTGATTTCCAGTCCGGTCAACAGGTCGTTAAGCGTTACCGGTGTTGTTATCGCCAAAATATCCGAGGTTTGTCCGTGAGTAATTTCATCGCTTCTGAGGTCATAGGCAAAACCCTCCCTCGCATTTGGTAAAAAAGAAAGTATAGGTTCCAGATTTTCTTCACCGCCAAGTGGAAAACTTGGGATATCAATGTTATTAGTCTCAGCAAAAAATCTATAAAAAAGTCTTTGCGAAGCGTCTACCGACACGCTTTTCAAAAAACCGAAGGCTTCTTTTGGAGTTCCTAAAAGTTTTTCGAAGCCCAACTCTTTCATGGCAAATTCTAACACTATTTTGGAAGCTGTCCAGAACTTTGACTTAAAGGCATCCCAAGGAGTAAAATCCAACACTATGAGTTATCCAAGCAGGCGCATATTCAACAGATTATTTGAAGAAGTCCAGGTACAAATCAAGGCTAAAAACCACGGAGGCGTGATGGAGATTTTTGACCGTGCCAGACAAATGACACTGGCCAAGACACTCATGCCTTTGGAATATGAATATCTTTTGACAGGTGTAGATCCAAACGCATGGCTAACCAGGATGAGTCCTGAATATAAGAGATATAACAAGGAAGAAGATGCGCCTGTTTTTTGGCTTCATAATATCCCCGACCCAAATAAATCGGGCTACACATTGGGGCAGATAGCACTAGCAAAGTTCAATGAAACACGCGAAGAAATAATAAAACGCATGGAAGCAGACCGCCCCAAACCAGTAGATCACGAAGCCGAATATATAAAAAGAATGAAAGACCTGGGACTTTCCACTGAAGGTACTCCATTTGCAAAAGACTGGACAATAAGATCTCCCGGTAAAGAAAACTACTAAACTTAGACTTATACTTTTTGTAAATCAATAGTTGATTTGAACCTGATTTTTTATAACAATGAGCCATGACCAAATACAAAGAGTACTATGACAGGATGGTTACCGAAAACAAAGAAATCTTTGACAATTTTGCCAAGGTCCATATGAACTACGGAATGGACGAAGACAAATACCAGGAAGAGTTCAATCACGAAGGAGAAAAGATAATGGCCATTATCCATGAATGGGAAGATAGACTTTGTAAAACTTCCGAAAAAGCAGGCTATAGCAGTTATACAGGAGGCTTAGCCGAAAAATTCCAACAAGAGGTAAGAAGCCACTTCCCGCTTATTGACCACATAGGCATAGTTGTAAAACAGTTTAACCTCAAAAAAATTAAATTAAGTTAAATTAACTTCTATTGTAGAGAGTCAACAAAATACCGTATTTGAAGCGAATTGTAGCCAATTACTTAGAGGGCAATTAGTATAGATGCTATTATCACGCCAATTCCCAAAGCTGCGGCTGCGACCGTTGGCCAATCTGTTCCGGTTACTGGAATAGGCATGGCTGTTGCAGATGCTGTTGTTGGCGCAGGTGTGGCGGTTGCACTGGCTGTTGGTTTTGCTGTGGCAGTTGCAGTCGCAGTCGCTTTTGGTGTTCCTGTTCCTGTTGGTGTTGCGGTTGCAGCAGGAGTTGCGGTTCCTGTTGGTGTTGCGGTTGCAGCAGGAGTTGCGGTATGTGTGGGGGTTGGGCTAGGCGTTGGAGTCGCGGTGGGTGTAGGACTGGGTGTTGGTGTTGCACATGCAGTCATGTCTGTTGTCCAAGGCTGATTGGGTCCAGGACAACAATAATTTTGAGTGCCACAAAACTCAACCCTTCCCCTAACGTTACAAAGGCTTTCAGCGGGACTGCCGTCGCTCTCGGGAGGATGACAATTTCGCAAAAGTGTTCTTTGTGTCGTAACGGGACAGGCCTCAGCAGCAGGACATAGGTTTGCTGCCGCCTTCTCCGAAATATTTTGTCTTTGTTTTACCAAAAGGACACCCGCAACAACGCTCAAAATAAGAAAAACCACAATCAAGATTGCAACAATCAAACCCTTATTACCTGTCTTTTTTGATTTTGCGGGCGTAACTATTTCGAATGGAGATTTTTGATCTGTTTGAGTAGGCATGGATTAAGTATATATAGTATACAAACCATAATACAATGACTGAAAGTGCAATTACAATATTTTCTTTATTTACAACTCCGCCAAAACCTTTGGTGAAAGTTCTGAAAAGCCTTCTACAACCAAGTCTGCCTCTTTCAGAAGTTCGACATTGTCATCCCGTGATATTGCTACAACT
The DNA here is from genome assembly GCA_964599625.1 of uncultured Gammaproteobacteria bacterium. Taxonomy (GTDB): domain Bacteria; phylum Patescibacteriota; class Microgenomatia; order UBA8517; family UBA8517; genus CAZRGC01. Next base: position 17,858 of record CAZRGC010000004.1, on the reverse strand, counting down.
TTCATACCCGCCCGGTGTGCAGCGGTAACACCGCTCACAGCATCTTCGACAACCAAACACTCAGACCTCTCCACCCCCAGCTTGTCAGCAGAGAGCAAAAAAAGATCGGGGTCGGGTTTTGTATAGGCAACTTCGTCGGCAGTTGTTATTTCCTCAAAATAGTTATCGAGTTCGACTTTGGATAAAATCTTGTCAACCACTTCCCAGGTGTTACTGGTAGCAAGTGCAATTTTTATACCTGAATCTTTTAACCCTTCTGCAAATTCCTCGAAACCAGTTCTTACATTTATTCCTGTTATCTGATCAAGATATGCCTCCTGCGTTTCGTGTGCCAAGACTTCCGGGGTTTTATCTGTCTTTATATTATATTTTTCAATAAGGAGGGGCCAGTTTTCCTTGACTCCAATTCCCAAAGTCTGAGGAATTTCTTTGTTTGCGTCTATACCCAAACTTCTCAAAATTTTATTGAATGCCAGGCCATATTGATCCTCATCGTCTAAAACTGTACCGTTTAAATCAAAAATAACAGCGGTTACTTTCATTTTGCAGAGGTGTCGGAAACATCAAAGCCCTTAGATATAATTTCATCACGGATTTTATCCGCTTCTTCAAAATTCTTTTGCAAACGCAAATCCTCTCTTTTTTGTAAAAGCTTTTTTATATCGTCGGGGATTTCTTTTTGGGCTGCAATCTTTTCCAAATCACTCTCCCGCCAAAGACCCAATGTTTCGTTTGCCATATCCAAAAAACCAAGCTTGTCTGTTGAAGGAACGTTGCTTTTGACCACTTCCCACAACACACCTATTGCTTTGGGTGTATTTAAATCATCGTTAACTGAATCAAGGAATCGATTTCTGTACTCTTCCAATTTGCTCATTTTTTCGTCAGACAAAACCGTTCTATCATTTTCGCTCCTAAGTTCTGATACGATTTTCCAAAGCCTAACGAGCGCACTTTGAGCCCCCTCCAAACTTTCCCATGTAAAATTCATTGGATCTCTGTAGTGTGCGGTCAGGTATAAGTATCTGAGTGCCATAGGATATATTCCCTTTTTAACCACATCTTCAATGGTATAGAAATTGCCAAGACTCTTACTCATCTTCTTTCCGTCCACCATTAGAAATGCGGTGTGTAGCCAGTATTTTACAAAGGGTTCTTTTCCGGTTGCCGCTTCAGTTTGTGCAATTTCGTTGGGGTGATGAACGCTTATATGGTCTTCTCCGCCTGTGTGTATGTCAAACTGTTCACCTAAGTATTTGACGCTCATCGCAGAGCACTCGATGTGCCAACCCGGAAACCCGTCGCCCCAAGGAGAATCCCAATGCATAGTGTGATTTTCGAATCTGCCAACTCTTTTGAACCAAAGCGCAAAGTCCTGGGGATTGCGTTTGTTTTCATCAGTCTTGACCTCCTCGCGAACCCCAACTTGTTTTTCGGAAAGCTTTTGACCAAAGGCTTCACCGTACTTGGGAAACTTTGCGACATCAAAATAAACAGCTTCGACAGTATCGTAGGCAAAACCTTTTTCCACAAGCTTTCTTACCATTTCTATCTGTTCAGGAATATTGTCAGTGGCTTTGCAAATTACGTTCGGGCGAATGATATTGAGCGCATCCATTGAGTCGTAGAAGTTTTTTGTAAAAAATTCAGCCACTTCCCAAACTGTTTTTCCTTGTTTTGTGGCACCTTTTTCAAGTTTGTCTTCACCCTCGTCACCATCGGACACCAAATGCCCGACATCCGTAACATTTTGAACATGATTAACTTTGTATCCTCCAAAAGTCAAAACTCTTTTGAGAACATCGTCTGTCACATATTTTCTTCCGTGTCCAATGTGCGCATAGTCATAAACAGTCATGCCACAGGTATACATTCCCACATTTGGAAGTTTGATGGGTTCAAATTTTTCTTTTTTCCGAGAAACTGTATTTGTCAAACAAATATCCATTATGAAAATATGTATTATGAAAATAAGTATTTCGAATTAAATTCTAGCAGTTTGTGGACAAAAATCATCAGCGAACATATTTCCAGCCTATAATATGGTATAATTCCATCTTCGCAAGATCATTAACATCAAAAGGATGAACAATGAAGAAATTTGCCCAAATCTTCCTTACCGGATTACTGTTCCTCACAGCCTGTGCCCCGTCTGCACAGGCCACAAGAACTTTGTCTGAGCTCTATGACTATTGCGCAATCACGCCGAGTTCCAATCTTGTTGACCAGTCGGCTGCAGGCACACCAATTCCGCCAGAAGCTGTCAAAATAATTGCACAGGGCGACCTTGAACAGGTAAAGACGATGGATTTCAATATTGTCGGCCAGGAAAACTTTTCCGAAAATAATTTTGCAATTATTTTTGCGCCCGTCGGGTTTTCTGAAGGCGCGGCGGACAAGACAATCTCCGAACTGACCAAAGGTATCAAGGCCAACTTTGGTGACGTCAACCTGGATTTTGGGTATATAGACAGATCTATTCCCATCGGCATCAACCTACTGCAGTACTCTGCAAACTTTCTGAACTGGGACGAATTTTATGCGTTCAAAGAAAGGATTGATTCGAGAGCCGATCATGCAGTTATTGTATTTGTAATCAACTCAAACGAAGCCTTTGCAAGCGCCTACGATTACGAAATAACAATATCCGCAAACACCGCAAACATAGATCTTGTTGTATCCCACGAAATGGGCCATATCTTTGGTTTGGATGACGGCTACCCGGCATATCGCAACCCCGAATCCCTTCCAAACAACGAACTCTGGTTTGCCGATGATCAGCCGGATATTTTGAAAGCTGCCGTAGCAAAAGTGGAAAACCCTCCGGTATATCAGGTGGGAAGTTGTAACGGTCGGCCGCTTTTTTCGTACTACAATCCCAGTTACAACATAATGTGGAGCGAGATGCACCATTTCGGGCAACCCTGGGGATCCATTTTTACACCTGTCCAAAGTGAAATGATAAACCTTAATGTTGCTGAAATGCTTGCCAAATAATTGCCTCTGAGGCGGGAAAAATAAAAAATTTCCCGCCTCGGTTTTTTTAAACTTTAACCCGAGGGAGGGACCGGTTTTTCAACCCTTGTTTGTTGCTTTTCCATTTCACCCTTTTGACCTTTACCACCCCCACCTTGTTTACGACCTTTCTTGGAACCACCAAACAAAGGTTTAGACTCCAATGACTTTTGGTATTCCCGTTGCTTCTTTTGATAAATTGCCGCTTCCAATTGAGCTTTTAACACTTGTCTTTGTTCCATAGAAAGCTCTTGATAATCTGTGAGTGGCGGCTCCTCGCCTTCTGCAATTTTCCTTTGCAAAGTCTTAAAAACATCCTGCTTCCTTATATCATCCAGTTCTCTTTTAAAAGCGTCCATCATCCTGCTGCTTTTCATCCTGTCCTGAAGCTCCTGTTGGTGGGCTATAAGTTTTGCTTGTTCGTCGGATGAGCGCGGAGTCTGCTGTGCTTGCTCGTTGGATCTGACTTTTTCGTTACCTGTCACCTGACTTGCCGCTGTTCTTAATACCTCTTGTGACTCGTCATTGATTTGCTTTGCAATCTGTTGTGCAAGTGCCTTTGCACCACTCACGGCTTTTTGGGCGGGATTTTGCTGCATTTGATTAGTTACAATTCTCTTCTTCCGTTCAAGGCTTGTGTTAATGTCATTTCATCAGCATATTCTAAATCGGCACCGGTTGGAATACCCATACCCAAGCGGCTAACAGAAACACTTTTTCCGTTTGTAAAATCCTCTTTGATTTTTTTTGAAAGATAAAGCGCTGTTGCTTCGCCTTCCATTGTGGGGTTGGTTGCAACAATAATTTCGTTTATCCCGCCCAACTCTAATCTTTTAAAAAGTTGATCAATGTAAATTTCATCCGGACCAATATTTTCCAGCGGGCTTATGGCCCCATGAAGAACATGATAAAGTCCGCGGTACTTACCTGTCCTTTCAAACGCAAGAATATCCAAAGGCTGCTCTACAACCATAATTTGTGCTTTGTCACGAGACAAATCAGAACAAACCGAGCAGGGATCTGAATCGGAGATGTTCATACAGACTCCACATAACTTGGTATCTTTTTTTATGCGGGCCAAAGCTTCTGCAAAGTCATCGAGTTGAGTTTGCGGAACATGCAACAAATAATATGTAAGCCTCTGCGCGCTTTTAGGGCCAATACCGGGAAGTTTTCCAAAAGATTCAATTAGGGCTGCGATTGGTCTGGCGATTTTCATAAATTAGCGTTTGTATGTATATCTGTTAAGCATTCTAATTTACAATCATTCTGGAGTTACTTCAACTATTACGGCGGTATTTGGAGACATCCCTAATTCGGTACTCCAACTATCACCATCAATTTCCACAGACTGTGTGGATGTTGCACCCAAAAATCTTAATGTTTTAACCGAAAACTTTTTATAGGGAATATTTATAAGTTTCAAAGGAACCGCTTCCTGATGTCCGTCGGGGGCGTAATTGCTAACCAAAACTCTAAGGTTCTTTCCATCATGACGACCAAAAGCTTTGACCCAACTTCCCGAGCCCCTAACCGATATGCGATCGCCTTGCATTCTATTCAAAAATTGCAATGCACGGTACCTGGGCTTTTCTTCCGGTGCACCGAATTTACCATGAGTTAAAATCCCCCATCTTCCCCAAAATTTAGACGGACCCTCACCATCAATTATTTCAAAAGTAAAACATTTGTTTACGTTGCCTTGCAGGGCAGTAACGGCAGATATTGTATTTATCGCGGACAAGTTTCCGTCGTACGCGGAATTATTTTTGGGATCGATTCCCATTTCCGAAACGACTAGTTCTATATCCACATATTCAGGGTGTGAAGAAATCCAATTAAATATGTTTTGTATATCTTTGTCGTAACGGTCTGCATCCATGTAATAGTTGTGCCACGACAGAAAATCCACTCTTACATTTTTGTTCTGTGTTAGATTAAGCATCGTCTCTATCCAGTTTTTATAAAGGCCCGATGTTCCCGGTCCGCCAATCTTAAAATACTTTACCCCCGCCGCCCTGGAAGCTGCGTTTACACTGTGGACATAAAGTTCTGGATAGCTTTTGGCTCCTCCGTTTTTAAATTCTCCAAATAAATCAGGTTCGTTCCAAACTTCGTAATAGACTCCCGAAATACCCAATGTGCCACTGTAGTGTTCAATTGTTTTTTGAACCAAATACTCCCAGTCAGACCAATTGGCAGGTTTTCCTGTAACAGTTCCGTCTGCAGAAAGCGGAATCGGCATGTAAGAAAGGCTCAAAAAAGGAGTCGCCCCTGTGGCTCTAATGTCATTTACAGTTTCGTCCAATTTTGTCCAATTAAGATTAATATTGCCGCCGCCGTCTTTGGACACAAGTTCGTAGTGGTCAAAAATGTGATCAATCCTAATGTAATTTGGTCCTAATTTTTTAACTTGGGGTATGACTCCGGAAAGCATCCGCTGCCCCGACTCTCCACCTTGGGCCAAATTTCTCCAACAATCTCCCGGATTTTTGAAAGTATTTCCTGCATCGACAACTATATCAGCAGCAACACCCGAGGCTTTATTGATAAAACCTGTTTTTATTCCTACAAGATAAACACCAATTACAGCTCCTATAAAAATAACTAGCGTCGAGGCGATCTTAAATATTTTTGAGCGGTCCACAAATACATTTTAGACAAATGTACAAGCTTTTTCACTAATCAAGAAGTTTTGCCTTTGAAGTTATTTAAGTCCCAAAAGCCCGCCAAGGCCGCCACCCATTTCCATCATCTTTTTGGCGGATTCTTTTTGAACTTTTTTCATTGCTTCATTAATCAAATCAACCAGCTCTTTCATATCCTGACCGTCTTTTTTGATATACCTAATTTTTTGATCCCCAGTGACAGAAACAGACCAGCCGTTCTTTTCCAAAGTTTCAATTATTTTTTCCAGCTCTTTTTGGAGTTCCTGCGCTTTTTTGCGCATATCGTTGAGCTGTCCTAGTTGTTTAAATTTGTCGAACATATTTAGTTGCCGAAAATCTCCTCGGCTACCTTGATTATATCGCGATCTTTGTCCTCGGTCAAAACCGGTTTGACCTGCGCCACCTCCATAACTTTTCTGGGGGCGGGTTCTGTTAGAGTACATACAACTTTTGTTGGTGCATTCAATACCTGCCCAACAATATCTTCCAAAACTCTTCTGTGTGTCGAATCTTCCAGACGCTCCTTGTGAAACTTATAATAAACCCCAAGTGTTAAAGTCTTTCCATCGTACGCAACAGGCTTTGCGGCACGAAGAAGTGCCTCCACCGACGCATTGATTGGCTTAATCAACGTTAATATGTTTTTCCAAACCTCACCGTTAACCTCCAAATTCGAGCTAATGGAATTTGTCACAGAGGTAACATCGACAACGGAAACAACTTCCGAAACAGTGACAGGCTTTTCTGTTTTGGCGTTTTGGGATTCTTGGCTTTTTTCGGGGGTGGCAACCTCCTTAGAGTCTGTTTGTTTTTCGTCGTCACCGTCGTCTGGGTGTTTATCCTGACACCATTTAATCACGGCGATTTCCAAAGGCAAAACAGGTACAGGTGAAGCAGGAATATCTATTGCCGCCCTATTCATAAGTTCCGTAAGTCTTAGCATTTCAGCAACAGACAAATCTGGCGAATCTCCTTCTGTAACTCCAACTTTGTTCATTATTTTTGCCCTCAAATCGGTTATAAGTGCACCTAGAAAGTTTTCCGGGGAGACACCTTTGCCGTCCAACTTGGAAATTTCCAAAAGACAATCTTTTGTTTTTTTGGCAAAAAGGAGTTTGGTGAATTCATCTAATTCAAAAAGTTTTTTGCTAAAAAGATGTTCTTCCAATGCCTCTTTTGTCAAAGTTTTCCCTTCGGAAACAACTTGTTCTAAAATTTTTATGGCATCTCTGAAAGCACCACCGGCTGCTTGTGCAATAACTGTTAATGCGTCTTCATCTATTTTTATCTTTTCCCCTTCCGCCACTCTTTTGAGTGCCCTTGTTATTTCTTTATCACCACCCTTTTTGAAAGCAACAAGTGTGGTGCGGGATTTAATTGTATCCAAAAGTTTTTCCGGATTAGTTGTGGCCAAGATAAAAATAACGTGTTCAGGCGGTTCTTCCAGAGTCTTAAGAAGTGCGTTGGAAGCTTCTGTGGTCAACATGTGCGCTTCATCGATTATATAAACCTTTTTTTTGGAAGAAACAGGGCTTAGCTTAACCGCATCACGGAGAGTTCTTATATCTTCTATACCCCTGTGGGACGCAGCATCCATTTCGACAACATCCAAATTATTGCCGTCCGAAATCGAAACACACGACTCGCAATCTTCGCAAGGTACAGCGTTACTCAGGTTTGTACAATTCACGATTTTTGCAAGTATCCTTGCGGCAGAAGTTTTTCCTGTACCTTTTGGCCCGGCAAAAAGAAAAGCGTGGGGAATGGACTTTGAAGTTAAAATCTTTTTTAACGACTCACCCACACCTTCAAGGTCAAGCTCATCCAAATTCTTGGGCCGGTATTTAAGATACAAAGTCATTCTTGGTCAGATCACTAACTTTTAACTTACTTATGGTGTATACCCAAAAGGTGCAATGCAGAATGTTCTACAAGATCCAAAACCTTTTTTTCTATCAGTACATTTTCGACTTGAGATTCTTTTACAACCACGGGGTAGCAAACCATTATTTCGCCAAGTTGCAAAGGGCCTCCGGGCGGGTATACAAAATTACCTTTGGTTTCGGATGGGGTAAAAGAAAAAACATTATGCAACTTTCCGTCATTAAGGTATTTTTTTCCAACCTCCATCATTTTTCTTTCCCCAACTATAGCAACCGACACTTCGCCGTCTGAAACTATTCCATGTTCAGCAAAAAACTTAGTTAGCAGTTTTTTTATCTTATTTGCAGCCACTGGATAGTTAGATTGTTTTGTTACGGAAACTTTGATCATAATTCTTTAACCCAACTTAGCCCTCACAAGTTCCGCAACTTTACCGCCTTCGGCAGTCGGAGCTTTGTTTTTAACAAGTCCCATGACCTTACCCATATCAGTCATTGAGTTGGCTCCGGTTGCAGATATGGCCTCGTCTACTATTTTTTGGAGTTCTTCTGCTGTCATTTCCGGTGGCAAAAATTCCAAAAGAATTGCGACTTCGGCTTCCTCAGCACTCGCTCTATCTTCCGAACCCGCCTTTTTGTACGCCTCTATAGAATCCCGCCTTTGTTTTACCTGTTTTCGGATAACAGACATTTCTTCCTCGTCTGTTAAGTCGTGCTTTTTGTCAATTTTTTCGTAGTTGAAAGCAGAAGAAAGCATGCGCAGAGTTGACAGTCTCACTGAATCTCTGGCTTTCATTGCATCACCGATAAGTTTTTGTAATTGTTGCGCAATCATATATTTAGTTTCTTTGCTGTGTCTCTGATATGTTCTGCAAGGAGCGAAAGCTCTGCGTCATCCGCTCTTTCAGAATCATTTGATGACAAATACCCCGGATATTTGTCAAAAAACGTATTCATTTTATTACCGCTTTCTATCGGGCGCCAGTCCTTTAGTTTGCCAATCCCATGCATAGGAAACAATTTTGAATGAAAGTGATCGACCCCAAAACCTTCAAAAAACATTCCGGTTCTGCCAACATCGTCAAAACTTGCATCCAAAAGATTTCCGACTTTTTTGGAAAAAATAGTCAAATCTGCAAGAGTCTGGTCGTCATTCTCAAAAGCATACGAGGGTTTGTGTTCTTTTGTAAGAACTACGCTAAATCCCTGTGTGTTGGGAAAGATACTCAAAATCGCAAGATGTTTTTCGTCTTCCAGAATCTTGTGAGCCGGGGACTCGCCACTCACAATTTTACAAAATATACAGTTTTCCATTGGACAATCGAACCAGTATATATATTTTCACGGACACGAACAAGTCTTTTTTTCATTGGAAGTTAAACTTGCCAAGTCTGGTATAATTGACATAGAGTTAGGAAGTTTTAACAAAAAAAGCGTGTGGTCCTAAAAAATTAAAATTTTTCAGGATAACGAGGATGAAGGGTGTGTTACTAAAACACACAATCGAACTCCTACAGAGCTTTATGCAAAGTAGGAAGTATCTGCGGAAACCTTCCGGCATATTGATGCCGAAGAGTTTTTTCAAATCCGGAAAGTAATTTTCGGCACAAAGGAAAACTCATTCAATCTCCTACTCTTCAAAACTGATGTGCGGCATATTTGGCTATATCGGTGAATCTTTTGACGCGCCTAAAATAACCTTTGCGGGCATAAAAGACCTGGAATACCGGGGTTATGACAGCTGGGGTGTGGCATTTTTGGACCAGGAAGGTATTGGTGTTATCAAAAAAGCAGGCAAAATTGGAGACGCTAAAATAGGCAACCCCAAGTCTCAAATTGCAATTGCCCATACACGCTGGGCTACCCATGGAGGCGTCACGGACCAAAACGCTCACCCGCACACTAGCTGCACCAATAGCATTGCTTTAATCCACAATGGTATTTTTGAAAACCATCTGCAATTCAAAAAAATGCTTGGTAAAAATCACAAGTTTACCTCCCAAACCGACACCGAAGTTGCCGCGCATCTCATAGAAAAATATTTAAGTTTAATGAGTTTTGAAGATGCTTTTTCAAAAGTATTTTCGGAAATGCTAGGAATGAACGCACTTGTAGCGATAGATGCAAAAGGTGAAAAAATATTGGCTGCAAAAAAGGGGTCGCCATTGGTTTTGGGATTTGGAGAAAACCAAAACTTTATAGCCAGTGACTCACAGGCTCTACTGCACCACACAGATCAGGTATATTTTTTGAAAGATATGGAAATGGCTGAAATTACCATGCAAAAAATCCGAGTTAGAGATGTAACTGGTGACAAATTTAAAAGTATCAAAAGGCTGAAAATTGCCAAAGTATACAAAGCAGAAACCAAAGGAAAATACAAAAGCTTTATGTTAAAAGAAATAAACGAACAACCAGCACTTATTCTGAATGCCGCAAAATCCAAACCCAATCAAAACGTTCAAAGTAACATAAGATCTCACGAGCAAAACTACTTAATAGGCTGTGGATCGGCTTACTATGCAGCCTTGGCAGGACAGTATCTGTTTTCCAAAGTTGGTATTAATGCAAATGCAATACAAGCCAGTGAGTTTTGTTACCTCAAACCCTATATCAACAAAAACTCAAACATCATTGCAATATCCCAGTCCGGAGAAACAATGGACCTTTTGGAAACTGTAAATTATTTAAAAAGCAAACAGGTGAATGTCGACTCTATTACAAACGTTTACGGAGCTTCTTTGTATAGAGCTTCCGACAATTCGATACTTCTAAACGCAGGCCGCGAAAAGGCCGTTGCGTCAACCAAAGCCCTTACACTCATGATTGCAAACCTAATAAAGCTGGTTTTACCAAACTACAAAAACATTTTGAAAAATGTTTCCAGAAATTCAAAAGAAATAATAAATTCGCCTGACATCTTAACGGTTGCCAAAGCCCTGGCAGATTCTAAGGGTATTTTTGTTATCGGGCGCGGACTTTACTATGTAGCCGCACTTGAAACTGCACTAAAAATTAAAGAAATAAGCTATATACACGCGGAGGCCTTTGCAGCCGGTGAACTCAAACACGGACCTTTGGCATTGATTGAAAAAGATACTCCCGTGATTTTATTTATACCCAATGACGAAACAAAACCGGAAATGATGATTGCAGCACACGAAATAAAAGCAAGGGGCGGAAAAGTTATTGCTGTATCCGAAAACAAGTCAAAAATATTTGATTATTTTATTAAAGTAAAATATACCGACGAAGGTACAATTATTTGCAACATTATAGTGGGACAATTGATTGCTTACTACATTACAGTTATTAAAAAACTTGATGCCGACATGCCAAGAAACCTGGCAAAGTCAGTAACGGTAAAATAGTTTTTTAAAAATTGCCCAATATTATGGGATAATATGTCGATTTTGGAGATATTACTTACCCAGGCGTTTAACCACTTCATCCAAACTCAAAAGTTCTGTTTTATCAGAGGCTCTATCCTTCCACTCGACTTGCTCGCCTGTTTTTCCTGATACCACAAGTCTCACGGGAATTCCAAGAAGGTCCGCGTCTCCAAATTTTGCACCCGCAGAAACATCCCTATCGTCCCACAATACGTCTACCCCCAAAGACATAAGAGTGTCATAGGTTTTTTGAGCGTCTAAGGCTCCTGGTAAATCTGCCAAATAAACATCATAAGGTGCGATCGATTTTGGCCAGACAATTCCCCTATCGTCGTTAAATTCTTCAACAATAACCCCCATGGTTCTACTTATACCGATCCCGTAACACCCCATTATCGGATATACATTTTCGCCTTTTTCATTTGTTACCAAAAAGTTAAAGGCTCTGGTGTATTTTTGTCCCAGATCAAAAACATTACCAACCTCAGCCGCCTTGGCTGATCCCAAAACAGCTTTATTGCACCTTGGACATTTGTCACCTTGGTTGTAGGTTTCAATATCGTCCACATTTACACAGAAGTCACATTCCTGACAATACAGAATGTTGGCCTCGCCTGCCCCCGTAAGAACTTCAAATTCATAGGAAATTTTTTCCGAAAAAGATCCACCAGAAGCTTCTGTAACCTTGGCGGTAAGACCTAAACGCTTAAAGACTCGCAAGTAGGCCTCCTTAACCCTTTGGTAATAAGAATCAAAATCTTTTTGATCCAGGTGCCAGCTGTAAAGATCTTTCATAAGAAATTCCCTACCTCTAAGAATACCCGCCTTACTCCTGAGTTCGTCTCTAAATTTCCACTGAATATGGTAAATTGCCAAAGGCAGATCTTTGTGTGTATGTACAAATTCCCTGGCCAATGGAGTTACAACTTCCTCGTGGCTTTGCGCCAAGGCATAGTCTTTTTTGGTTCGGCTTTTTACCTTGAAAAGAACGTCGATATTGTCCCACCCTCCTGTTTGTTTCCAATTACTCGCCGGGTGCATCAAAGGCATCAAAACTTCCCGACCTTCGACTCCATTCATTTCTTCACGAACAATTTGGGAAATCTTGTTAAGAACTTTTAAGCCCAATGGTAAGTATGTGTACACACCAGCCATAAGCTGTCTTACATAACCACCCCTCACAAGAAGTTTGTGATTAATTGTTTCGGCATCTTTTGGTGCCTCTTTAAGTGTTCTTACAAATGTTTCTGAAAAACGCATAAATTTAATAAATTAAAATGTCAAAAACGACATTTCAAAAAACAAAAAAACCCGCTCCTATAAAGGACGGGTGTAGCTAGCGGTGAGCTCGCCGAACCGTGGTACCACCTTAATTTATTCTCTTTTGGGCCATTTTTGCTTTGGGCCTCCCAAAAAGGTTGTCCTAAGGCTCCGGAGTGGGGCTCCATCACTGCCTGCGATGTAATTATAGCAATGCTCCCACTTATGTCAAATCACTTTACCATCGACTTCAAAAACCCGTCTATTCCACCTGCTTCAATAAGTTTCCTCACATCACCAATTGTAATAGCCAAGAACAAAAGTAAAAGAAAAACCATTCCAACCGTATGGATTGCCGATTCAACTTTAGGAAGAACTTTTTTGCCCAAGATCGACTCGATTCCAATAAATAGAAGCCTCCCGCCGTCAAGCGCCGGGAAAGGAACGATATTTAATACCGCCAGATTTACAGACAGTATCCCGACAAAGTTTATAAGCGTCAGCAGTCCATTTTTGGCTGCTTCGGTTGTTACTGCAAATATACCAACCGGGCCGGAAACCTGGCCGTCAACCTTGCCACGGAAGGCACTCAAGACCAAGTCCCAAAGACCAACGGCAATTGTTTTGCCCCAAAATACTGCTTCTTTGAATCCGTAATAAATTCCGTAAAACGGCCTTTGCCATACGGGTGGAAAATAAATTTCTACTGTGGAAACAATTACTCCCAAAGGTCCTTCTCCCTGCGGCGGTGTTTCCCTTGGCTTCATCTGAACTTTTATTGTTTTTTCTTCCCCATTTACGTTTCTCGTAATTTCAAAGGGTGTATTTTTACCCTTTACTGCCCCAACCTTGGAAATAAAGTCGTCGGTTGTATTGATAGAATCAGTGCCAACTTTACTAATTACATCTCCCACCAAAACCCCGGATGACTGAGCCGGTGACCCACTTACTACATCCACTACCTTTAGTTTGCCGGTTTCTCTTGGAATTCCTGAAAAACTATAAACAATCATAAAAGCGACAATGGCCAAAATAAAGTTCATAAAAACACCTGCAACAACTATGCCAATTCTTTGCATCTTTGATTTATTCAAAAATGCACGCTTTGGGTCACTTACTCCATCTTCGGAACTTTCACCGTGAAGTTTTACAAAACCGCCAAACGGAAGTGCGTTAATGGAAAATAGTGTTTCACCAATCTTCTTGCCAAATATTCTTGGTGGCAAACCAAATCCAAACTCCTCCACCCACACACCTGCCCTTTTGGCCATTATGTAATGACCCAACTCATGAACCAAAACTAAAACAGAAAGAACAACAATAAATATCAAAATTGAAGCCAACATATTAGAAGTATGGAGAATTAAAGGAATAAATGCAACGCGTAAATTTGAGTAGTAAAACTAGCGAAGTTTTAGATCTTATCGGAGCCAGGATGAGGATTTACTCTGGTTTGCGGATAAGGTTCCGGTTCCCAAGGCCCTCTCTCTTGAGTAACAACTTTGGTTTCACCAATCTGCACATCTTCAGGTGCGTGCTTGGGTACAATTTCACCATTTTCCATAACACCTATAAAAACTTTGATATGGTCTGACTCTAAAGGTTTGCCTTCAAACCTTATTTTGTCTACCACACCCATTAGATTTTGTTCGTTAGTTTTGGGATGAATATAACCTTCCCAAGGTTTTCCGTCTGCTTTAATTGTCTTAAATTTCACCCCGACAACCTCGTTTTGGGATTTGCCAAACTTGTGATATGCCTCGTTCCCTGTTATTGCCCTATTAAATACTCCAACAGGAATAATAATTGTTTTTTCGACAGCCTGGTCTTGCGTCCCTCCCTTGGGCCTGTCCATAACTTTTAGCACAACCGACTTAACTGCAGTTGCTTCACTGCCGTCTACTGAGTCTGTAAGAAATACAAGTTCTTTTACACTTTCTTGTTCGCTTGTCATGTAATACATAAAATCTGCCACTGCGTCTCTGTTGGCCTTTGCTTCAGCCTCGCCCGGGCCTGTGACACCTTTGGTCATCCTATCTAAACCTTTGCCGTCGATGGTGAGATTGTACAGATCTCTCATAGGCTTAAGAGATTCCGCCCTATCTTTGGGAGCTTGTTTTTCTGGTTCCTGCTTGGCTTCCTTTTTGGGTTTGTCGGGATAAATTATTTTTACTTCCTCACCGCCATATCTGGAACCTTTTTTCCCGAGTCTTAGGCGTGACAAAATACCCTGTACTCCGTTGACATCACCATGTCTTGGCCTTCTTAGACGCATTTTAATTTCCGAAGCTTCCAAAACTTTATTGAATTTGGCGACCTCAATTGCAACGGCACCGCCTTTGTGGTCCCCTTCCAATTCTTCGTTTCTGAATGCAATCAGGTCAGGTTTTCCCGGTTCACCAAAAATATAATATGCCACTGTTTTTTCGTCACCCCAAACCGGTCCCAAGGCTTCCAACGCCAACGAGACTCCCGTGTCATGCTGTGCTTCTTTAGTACTTAAATCAATTACAATTCCGCCGGGTTTAAAATGTCTTTCGCCACCTTTTAGATAGTCACTCTTTTCAGCCTTCACGGTAGATGGGTCAAAATCTTCACCTTCAAGCCACTGATCGAACGACCTGTCATCGCCCTTGGGTCGATTGTTGTACTCATACATCAATTGCATCATTTCGGGGTCAGCAGCCTCAAACTGCATTTGTGTTTCAAGTGCGTCAACAGCGCCCAATCCACCGCCCTTGAAATCGTTTCCTGCTTTGGATACAGGATTCCTGGAGCCATCAAACGGAGTGTCTACATTTACTCTTTCTTCTGGGTTCCATTTTTCTTCACCACCACGCTCCTCCGAATCGTCTTTCATCCTATATGCAGTCAAAGAATCAGGAATATGAAGTGGATGTCTGTCGTTACTTGCCATACAACAATAACACTACACCATTTACAAAGATAATATCAAGAAGCACTAAATTTGAAGCAGCTCTGCTTTCTTTTTCTCACCCATTTCCTCAATTTTTGCAACAAATTGATCTGTTATTTCCTGAACTTTTTTCTCTTGATCAAATTTTTCGTCTTCTGTGATTTCTTTTGCTTCAAATTTTTCTTTAATTTCATGCATTATATCTGCCCTGACTTGCCTCACAGCAACCCTGCCTTCTTCAAGCTTTCCCGAAAGAAGTTTTACATATTTTTCCCTATCCTCCGTTGTCAAAGGTGGCATAACTATCCTTAAAATTTCTCCGTCAATTGAAGGGTTCATCCCAACGTTGGCCTCCAAAATTCCCTTTCGTATATCCCCAATAATGGACTTGTCCCAAGGACTGATAACAATTGATGTTGGATCGGGACATGTAATTGAAGCAACTTCCATTACCCTAAGTCGCTGTGTTCCCCCGTAAGCAGGGCATATTATGTTTTCTACAAGGGCCGGGGTTGCGCGCCCTGTTCTTATGCCCGCAATATCCTGGGCAACATTATCAAGGGATGACTGCATTTTGCCTTTGATTGAAGATTCGTCCATTTTAGATTGATTCAAGCTTTGCTTTGGGCTAAGCCCCAAGCTTTGCTTATTCTTTCCCTAATTCTACACGATAAACGCGACCTATACGAACGTTTTCGCCGGTTTTGGCGATAACTTCTTTAACAAGTTCCGAAATCTTTTTGCTTGGATCTTTGATAAAGTCTTGATTCTCCAAATCCTCTGCACCCATAGAAGCTGCCTGAAGGGCAATTTCTTTTCCAAGTTTTTCAAAAAGTTCGTTCTTGGCCACAAAGTCTGTTTCACAAAGCAGTTCAACGATACTTACAACTTTGCCTGTATGATGAGCATACGTGAAGATCTTACCCTGGCCTGTAACTCTTTCTGTTCTTTTTTCGGCTTTTTCGAAACCTTCGCGTCTTAAAACTTCCAAGGCCTTTTTTTCGTCACCTTTAAATTCTTCGAGAACTTTTTTGACTCTTATAATAGGAGCTCCGCTTTCTTCCCTTAATCTTTTGAGTACAGCTATGTCGATTCCTGCCATTTTAATCTTTCTTTATCTTTCCTTTGCCTTCCAAAATCGCTTCCTTTACCAGTTCCAATACATACTCCAAAGCTTTACTGGCGTCGTCATTCATGGGAATAACATAATCCACCAAGTCGGGATCTGCGTTTGAATCAACTATTCCGACTACCGGAATCTTTTTGGCATTGGCTTCCCTAACGGCACCATGTTCTCGTTTTGTATCAATGACAAAAAGTACACTTGGAATATCTTTTATATTTTTGACTCCTCCAAAAAACCTTTCAAGTCTGGCTATTTCGCGCTCAATAAGAAGTCTTTCTTTCTTGGTGTACTTGTTGTAGGCACCCGTGGCCATGTTGTCTTTCATTTCTTCCATCTTTTTGAGCGATCGTTTCATTTGTTCAAAGTTGGAGAATGACCCACCCAACCAACGCTCGTTTACATAAGGCATACCTGTTGCCTCGGCGATTTCCCTTACTTTTTCTTTAATTTGTTTTTTGGTACCCAAAAGAAGAACCGATTTGCCTTCGGCCACCACAGATCTCAGGTACTCTAACGCTTCTTCGAGCATGGGTTTGGTTTTGGTGAGATCAAAAACATGGACACCTGCATCTTCCCCATAAAGAAATTCTTCCATTTTGGGGTTCCACCTTCTGGATTGATGTCCAAAATGCGCACCTGCATTCAATAAGTCGTCGAGTGATACTTTTGCCATTTTTTTAGCTTTGATCTCCTTATGCCTCCACCGGCCGGAAGAATCCAGGAGACCTGGCCAGTGTGTGTCGAACAAGGCTGATTATAATGGTTGGAGGTGGTCTTCGCAAGCCCGAACAAGGTTTTCCATAAGCTTGGCAATAGTCACAGGTCCAATTCCACCCGGCACAGGAGTCAGAAACGAAGCAACATGGCGCACGTCCTCCGCAACGTCGGGATTTGGGTAGCCAACATCAATAACCGCAGCATCTTTCTTGATCATGTCTTTTGTTATTATTCCAGGCTTCCCGGTTACGGAAATAACAACATCCCCCTTTAGAGTCTCTGCTTTAAGATCGCTTGTTTTGGAATTGCATCCTATTACTTTGTAACCCAATTTTCCCAGTTCTTTTGCAACAGAACTTCCTACAACCCCCGTTACGCCAACAACCACACACCACGAACCTTTGGCTTTACGACTTTCTTTTACGGCTGCCGCAACTGCTTTGGCTGTAGGGTGTGAGAATTCTCCTTCAGAAAGTAGCCCGTCCACATCTTTCTCTGGTGGTATAGCATTCAGAATCTCTGTAGCATATTCTTTTAACTCTTTGGGGAGAGGCATTTGAACCATTATCCCGTTAACTTTTGGGTCTTTTCCGAGCCGGACTATTTCCGAGATAACTGTTTTGTGACCGGAGTCAGTTGCAAGGTTAAGAATTTCGAAATTAATACCAAGCCCCTCAGCTGTTTTTTTCTTGAGGTTCGTGTAGAAAATATTACCTTCTTCGTTGCCAATTAGAATCGATACAAGTTTGGGAGACATACCCTTTTCTTTAAGTTTTTCAACTCTAAAGCGAAGGCCTTCTTTTAATTCTTGTGCAAACTTTTTTCCGTCAAAAATTCTGGTCATGGGGTTTTGAACTTGGCACAAAGTGCTTTTATTTC
>CAZRGC010000003.1:202418-211712 GCA_964599625.1 uncultured Gammaproteobacteria bacterium | reverse complement strand
AGCGAAGGAATGGGGGCGGTAAGGCCGGGGATATTAACAGTTTTGCGGTTGCCCAATTCAAAATCGTTTTGGGCTACCAAAATGGCCTGTTCATTTTTGACACTTTCTACTTTAAAAATTACACCGCCATCATTAAGAGACACTTCCTGATTTTCCTGCAACGAATTAATTACCTCCGGAAAAGGAATGTAAAGTTCGTTAAAATTGTCAGCTTGTTTGCTTGTGAGTACATATCGGCTTCCTGATTTGATGCCCACACTCAGTCCGTCATAATTTTCTGCTCTAATTTCTGGTCCTTGTAAATCCAAAAGTATTCCAACTCTCACACCCATTTCTTTGGAGACTTTTCTTATCCTTTTAATCATGCCCAAATGCCAATCCGGTTCATTGTGCTTGGTATTTAGTCGGGCAACGTCCATGCCCCGTGCAATAAGACTTCGAAGCATGTCGGCAGACTCGGAGGCAGGGCCAATAGTGGCTATTATTTTAGTTTTGCCCTTTTCCAAATTATTTATCACAAAATCAGTGTATATAGATTTTGTAAGCTTCGGTAGAGGTAACAAAAATTTAAGGAAATTTTAAAAATCCGGGTGTACAATGTTGGCAATGAATATCTCTAATTTAAGAAAGTCGGAGTTTTCGCGTTTGAAAAAAAACAATCAAACATATTTGGACTACACAGGATCGGGTCTGTATGGTGACTCCCAAATAAAAAAACATTTAGACCTTTTACAAAAAAATATTTTTGGAAACCCGCACTCCGACAATCCGTCGTCGAGGTTTTCCACACAACTTATAACAAAAGCAAAGGCTGACGTTCTTAAATTTTTTAATGCAGACTCCAAAGAATACTGTGTCATATTCACTCAAAATGCCAGCGGTGCAATAAAACTTGTTGGAGAAAGTTTTCCGTTTGAAAAAGGAGGCAAGTTTTTAATATGCGCTGATAATCACAACTCGGTAAACGGTGTAAGAGAATTTGCAAAAATGGGAAAATCGGAAACAATCTATTTCGGACTAAACCCCGAGATGAGAGTTGACATGGAACAGCTAGAAGATTTGTTAAAAAAAACAAATCCCAAAAAAAACAATCTTTTTGCTTATCCAGCTCAATCTAATTTTTCAGGAGTAAAACATCCGCTTAATTTGATCAAAAAAGCTAAGAAGGCAGGATTCTACACACTTTTGGATGCCGCCGCTTTTGTTCCAACAAACAATCTAGACCTTTCAAAACATAAACCCGATTTTGTTTCACTGTCATTTTACAAAATGTTTGGCTACCCAACAGGAATTGGGGGCCTAGTTGCCAAAAGTGAATCTTTGCAGATTCTTAAAAGGCCCTGGTTTTCCGGAGGAACTATTTGGGCGGTAAGCGTGGCACACCCCAAGCACATTTTTGCCAAAGACGCGGATGCATTTGAAGACGGAACCGTAAACTTTTTGGGGATACCGGCCATAAGCATTGGTTTGGATTTTGTCACAAAAGTGGGTATGGAAAAAATTAACAATCACACATCTTTTCTGACAGAACAAGTTCTCAGAAAAATTTCACTTCTAAAACATAAAAATGGAAACCAGCTGGTAAAAATTTACGGGCCGATAAATACAGAGGGCCGCGGTGCAACCATCGCTTTCAATTTTCTGACACCGAATGGAGACGTAGTTGACGAAAGAGTTGTAGAAAAATTAGCATCAAACAAAGGAATTTCACTAAGAAGCGGATGTTTTTGCAATCCGGGCGCAGGAGAACACGCCTTTGGCATTAAAAAGAAAAATTTAAGGAAGGTCTATGAAACAAACAAAATGGAAAATTACGACAAATATCTTGAAGTACTAGAGATGCCAAGCGGCGGCGCAATAAGAATTTCTTTTGGCATAGCCAGTACAAAAGAAGATGTGGAAATGTTTCTTAAATTTGCCGAGTCCTTTTTGGATAAAAAAATAAACGTTAAAAACTTAAGGCTCCGCGGTCACTGTTGAAAATTTACTTGTTCTTAGTTTTGCAACAAACTCGTTAATAGGACTTGCTATAGATTCACCAATATCGCCTGATACTGAAACTGTAGTCATTTGAAAATCTCTGTTTCTGTCATCGGCTGTTTCAGAAAAACTCTGAAGTGACTTTGAATGTTCCGCAAGTGTCACAGTTGAGTCCTCGTCTGGGTTAAGTCTCCTCCATTCATCAAAGCGGGACCATTCACGTCTGGCGGTAAGAGATATGCTTTCTGCAGAACTTCCGGCAGTTGTCGCAGCTCCGCTCACCAAATTCGCAGCTCCCCTTATGCTTTGTGCCAAACGGAATGAAGTTTGGTCAAAAAGATCTCGATTGTCCAACGACATAAGTTCTTTAAGGATTTGCATTGCATCCACACGCGCCGATTCAACTTCTTTGCCTTTTGAACCGTTTTCCAAAATCCTAATATTTACAAGTCTGTTTTCCACTTGGGTTATAAGCTCTTCTGCGGTGTCTACCATGTGTTTTACAGAGGGTACTTTGTCGGCTGCAGCTTGATAGTTGCGGGTGCTTTTTACACGCGCCTCCAAAGAACTTGCGACACCAACACTTCCGTTTGTATAAGAATCCAAGTATCTGCCTGCCGCAGTCCTTAAACGTCTGTCTGCATCAAACAAGGGTTCGAATGCTTTGTTTAAAGCTTCTTCTCCCAAGCTCTCCCAACTCTCAACAGCTTCATCTTGATCTACTCTTATTCGACTGTTTTCCATAGGTTATTAAATTATTTTAACTCATTAGGAAAAAAGTAGTAATATTGTTTTATGGATAAAAAGGAAGAGAAAGTAATAATAAAAGAAAAAATTATGAACAAGGGTGGGGATGCCGTCTATGGATTGGGTGTATTGGGTGCCTTGGTCTATTATGCCCAACACGCCCAAAATTTGACTGACTTTTTGTTTGGACTTGTTAAATCAATCCTTTGGCCGGCATTTTTTGTTTACGAAATTCTACAAAAAAGAGGTTTTTAGCTTGCTCTGAATGTCGGATAAGCCAAGTCTGCAAACAGTTTTATTGTTGAACCCTTAAGATTTTCTGTATCGGCAAAAGTCTCCAAATGCCCCCATGCATGCGGCCTCAAACCAATGATTTTTCCACTAAGTTCGCGAGCAGTTTTTGCATCAATTTCTTCAAAAAAAATTTCAGATATCTTTCCGTCAGAATAATGGCTTGCGACAACCACCTTTGGCGACATTCCCTTTTCATTAAAATATTCTGTTGCGGTACGATACAAACTCCTCATTACTATTGCAACTTCTTCTTCTGACGGGAACTGATCTTTATTGCGTTCTCTTTTTCTTTCCACGACTGATGATAAATTATTTTCTTTTTTTGTCAAACAAAACTATTTTGGGGTATATAATACACATTATGGAAACAGATGCTCGGGAAGAGGCAAGATATGCTTCAATGATGGAGTCACTAAAAGAAAAAGACGACAGTATGCATGATGCTGCCTACGAAGAAGCCGAAAACGCTATTTGCAGACGAGGTGATTTGCTCAAACGCGAGTCAGATCTTATAGAAGCGGTGATGAAAAAAGTGGAAAACGGAACGCGTGATGGATATGGAAACGCAAACAGACTTGCTCTCAACTTAAAAAGAAGGCTAAGCCGTGATGGAGTAAATAATGACAGGGTGGTGTCTATATTGGACAGAATTGCTGCATTTCCAAATGCAAACGAAACGGCAAGAACCTATGCGGTTGAGGCGGTTTTTGACATTCCCCATATCTATCTGTCTCAAAGAATGATCGACTACGTTGCTACTCTTCCGGAGAACAAGGCTTCCAAAAAACAAGGCACATTTGAAAATAAAACAGTTGATAAGGCAATGGATATTGCAGCTGATGGCCTTGGCCAAAAGGAAGGAGAGCCCGACAGTGTGGGAGATAAAGTTTTCAAATCACTTAGACAAAGTATCTTGGACGGAAAAATAGATGAAGGCATGGTTAGAAGATTCATGCGCAATATTCGCTACAAATGGGGAGACAACGACCTTGATTTTTTAAAACAAATAAAAAATTCAACTAAACTCGCCTCCGACATCCGCGAAATGGCAAGAACATATCTTGAGGGTTAAATTCTTCTTCTCACACTTGCCCATGGCTTATCAAAGAGACGTGTGTTAGAATCAAACTATGGGAAATTTTGATGGAGGCAGAAGAAACGACAGGCGCGGAGGCTTTGGTGGCGGAAGGCGAGATTTTGGTGGTGGAAGAAGTTTTGGCAACCGCGGTGGCTTTGGTAGGGGTGACAGACAAATGTTCAAGGCAACCTGTGCCAATTGCGGCAGAGAATGCGAAGTTCCATTCCGCCCAAGCGGAGACAAACCGGTTTACTGCAGCGATTGTTACGAGAAAATGGGCCACAAAAGCGAAAGAAAGAATTTTGACAGATCACAAAATGGTGGCGGAGTCCAAAATTTCAAAGCAGACTTTGACGCCTTGAACGCCAAACTTGATAGAATAATCGGACTCCTGGAAAGAAACAGCGAAACCGCAAAACCCGCAGAAACAGATACCACAGGGCTCTCCGTCCAAGAAACAGTAGAAGAAAAACCCAAAAAGGCGACAAAAAAGAAATCTTCAAAAACCAAGGCGTCTGAAGCTTAACCTTCCAAAGTGCTAAAATCTGCTCATGGAAAGCCCATACAAACAAGGCCCAGACATAATAGAAGCCAGGCCAATCCAGCCTCTTGAGGTAGTAGACAATTTTGATTATTCACATGTTCACGAAAGGTATAATTTGCCGTTTGCCTCCAAAGACGAAGCCCGCGGATTTTTGAGGGGAAGTGAACACGAAGTGCTGGCAACCAAAGGCCAACCTCTTTTTAGTTACGATTTTGTCCAATGTGCGGGTGCTCTAATACGTAATCGGGATACCGGACTTATATTTTCTTTGCATGAATCAACCTGGTCAGACGCTACCGATGTTGTTTTGGCAATTCAAAAACCAAACAACTTAGACGTTATCACAATGGAAGGAGCCATGGGCACAATGTTAATCAGCGACATAGTCGCCGTACGCAATCAACCAATCTCCCGTATAGAATACATGTTTGAACAAGTTGGAGGAAACGACAATGTCCAAAGGTTCAGAAAAAGCTGGATCAGGGGCCTGACTGGTGTGGAAATAAACAAAATGCGAAAAATGTCCGAAAAAAATCCCAATGTCGGAATTATTACACACCTGGGTGTAATTAATCTGAAAAATTTTGGAGCCGGTCAAGGAAGATGGTCTATGTTATATAGACCCAAAGAAAATGTTGTAAGAATTTATGACGATGAAAGCAAAAAACTTTTCAAATTCCCCGGTTTTGATATTAAAAAGTGAAGACACAGCTATTCCGCCGCTAAAGCTCTTTGCAAAGCCTGACGAATATTGTTTCCCCTAAACCAACGTTTAAGAAAAACCAGGGCGGGCTTATTTTTATTGTTGTCCTTGAGGTAATAAGGGCTTACATGTCCTCCCCTTTTGAGCAGTTGATCCACAAGGTCTTTTACTAAAGGATCGTTGTTGATAGGTTATTATACTACATTTTAGCCCCATTTTCTTGGGATATTTATCAGATATTCAATCTCAGATATATCGGAGAGTATAATCGTAGATATGAAGAATGCTACTCTTTTTGTTTTTATTATTTTATTAGTTCTGGGTATAACATTTGCTTACAACACACCGTTCAGTTATTGCAGCAAGCCACTTACATACAATCTGGGTACACTTGACCCAAGGTTTGGATTAACAACAAATGCAGCACTTTCCAATATCAAAAAGGCGGAAGATATATGGGAAGCATCATACGATAAAAATCTTTTTGAGTATGCTTCCCCTTCAGGCGAGATAACCGTCAATTTTGTTTATGACGAGAGGTCTGCCTTAAATAGCGACATTTCTCTTCAACAATCTCAAGTTGATAAAGAGGATACAAATCTCAAAGCAAAGATTACACAGTACGAAAAAGACGTTGCATCCCTCAGACAAAAAATCAACGAATTAAATGCAACAATTCAAAAATACAACAGTGAAGGTGGCGCCCCACCTGAAGTTTACGACTCAATCATAGCAAAACAGAAAGAGCTTACAGAGGAAGGAAACAGATTAAATGAAAGGGCTAGACAACTCAATTTGGAAGCACAAAATTACAACTCAAAAGTGAGTTCTTTAAACAAAGACATTAAAGCATTTAATTCTGCCCTTTCAGAAAATCCAGAAGAAGGAGTCTACGACAGCGGCGAAAAGTCGATTAGTGTTTACTTTGTGAACGGTGACGCAGAATTGATACACACGCTTGCCCACGAACTAGGACATGCACTTGGCACAGTTCATGTGGAAAACCCCAAAGCAATAATGTACGAAAAAACCTCGCTGACTTTGACGGCAACCGACGAGGATATTGCTGAAATCAAAAGAGTCTGCCAAGAGTTTCCAATAATATACTACTGGGCCAATGAATTGCGCGAAAAAATTAGAAGCTTTGTTATTGAGCCCTAACAACTTATACTTGAACAATGCATGAGGAAGTTTTGAAAGTAGAAGACCTATACAAAGATTATGGAAGTTTCCATGCAGTGAACGGAATATCTTTTTCTGTACCCAGAGGTAAAGTTGTTGGTTTTCTTGGTCCAAACGGGGCAGGGAAAACTACCACAATACAAATGATTTTAGGGATCACAGAAAGGACTTCTGGAACAATAAAATATTTTGGTAAAGATTTTTTTACTAATAGAGTTGAAAGTTTGCAAAGAATAAACTTTGTGTCAGCCTTCAATCCGTTGCAAGGAAGAATTTCCGTTATGCAAAATCTTATTGTTTTCTCCAAACTCTACCAAATAAATAATTACAAAGAAAAGATTGAAGAACTATGCAGTTATTTTGAAATGACCAATTTACTACCCCAAAGATATTGGGATTTGTCCGCCGGGCAAAAGACAAGAGTTAATTTGGTAAAAAGTCTGCTAAATGACCCGGAATTACTTCTAATGGATGAACCAACCGCTTCACTTGATCCAGACATCACAGATAAAACATTGAGTCTGATCGAGGACCTCCGGGACAAGAGAAATTTGTCTATCTTATATACAAGCCACAATATGGACGAAATTACAAGAATTTGTGACGAGGTCATTTTTATTGATCACGGAAAAATAGTAGAACAAGATACCCCATTGAACCTGACCAAAAAAATTTCGGGGGTTACACTCGAGTTGATGTTCGAAGGCAAAAAACAAAAAGTTGCCGAAGCTTTGGAGCATGCAGGTTTAAGACACGAGTTTGCGGACGAAAACAGACTGAAAATAGAAACAGAAGAAAGATTTGTTGCAAAAATCTTATCGCTTTTGGAAAACGCAAAAGCCGGCATAACGGATATTGATTTAGTAAAACCAACTCTGGAAGATGTGTTTTTGGAGATTGCCAGAAAGGAGAAAAATGTCGTTTAAAAGAATCAAGGCAGTACTAATACAGGAATATTTTATAACTCTAAACTCAATGGAGATTGTCATGGATATTTTCTTTTTCCCTGTTATGAGTATTGTGCTTTTTGGATTTTTGTCCACTTATTTGTCTGGGTCGGGTGGTGTGGATGTCGGAAACACAGTGTTAATGGGGATGCTTTTGTGGGAGGTTATTTTTATTACTCAGTATTCTGTATCTGTTGGAAGTTTGTGGAACATATGGTCCCGCAATTTGAGTAACATGTTTATTTCTCCGCTCAATACTTTGGAGTATATTTTGGCTCATATTTTTTCCGGTACTATAAAGGCACTTTTGGTATTTTTAATGACGTCTTTGGCGTCTATTTATTTTTTTAACTTTAATATATTTACATTGGGCGTAATCAATCTTGTGCTTTTTTATCTCAGTCTTACTTTGTTTGCAGTGGGCGTTGGACTTGCAATACTTGGCCTTATATTTAGCTACGGCACCAAAATCCAAGCTTTTGCCTGGGGACTTTTGCCGATATTCCAACCACTCACTGCTGCACTTTACCCTGTCGAAGTATTACCTTTGCCGCTTCGCCAGATAGCATACGCTTTCCCACCCACTTATGTTTTTGAGGCCGCAAGAAAATACATGACAACCGATGTCACTGATTGGAACATGATTGGAATGTCGTTTTTGATAAATATATTTTGGTTGGCGGGTGGCTCCATAATCTTCTCCAGATTGTTCAGAAGATCCAGGATAACAGGACAGTTTGCAAGAAATGAGTCATAATTTTATGTAATAATTATGTATGTTGGCAATTCTGACAAGTTTTGCTGTTGGTTCACTTATACTTCTTTTTTCCACTGAATACCTTGTCTCTTTTGCCAAACGGGTTTCTTTTGCCTTAAAAATATCACCATTGGTAGTCGGACTCACATTAGTAGCCATTGGGACTTCATTACCTGAACTCTCGTTATCTATGACTGCAATTTATAAAAACGACGTTGGCCTGGCTATGGGAAACATTGTGGGATCAAACGTTGTAAACATTTTATTTGTTTTTGCTATTGGAATATTAGCCGGAAAGTTGAGAGTTGGGACTTCCAAAACACAAAGAAACGCATGGATACTTACAGTTACATCTGTGATCTTTGTAATTCTTCAACTGTCCGCTATACCAGCAAAGTTGTCAGGAATAATACTTTTAACAATGTCTGTTGCTATAACATTTTTGGAATATATATTAGGCGTTTCCGGAAGAGATGGCGAAGACAAAAAAATGTTTGCAAAACAGCACCGAGTCAAAATCGGAGCTTCTGCACTTTTTATGCCGATAATTTTAGTAATAGGGATTATTGTCGGCAGCTCTATGGTTGTTGCCTCTGCAGAAGAATTTTCAGCGGTTGCTAAAATATCCACTACACTTGTAGGGTTGTCGTTGACTGCTGTTGTAACTTCTCTACCCGAACTTCTTACCACTATACTCAGCCAAAAAGAGCACCAAGCAAAGCTTACCTTGGGAAATATTTTGGGCAGCAATATCTACAATCTACTTTTGATTGGGGGCCTTATTAATCTGCTGTACGGGAAAGTTGGCGCAGGTACTAAAGGTTGGGTCGAAATGCTCGCTTCGACTTTGATATTTATTTTTATAATCAAAAAGTTTGAAGGTCAAGTCATTCCTAAAAAATATGGGTTCGCTCTTTTGCTTCTGTTTTTTATATATTTAGCCAGTTTGGGGGTTTGACGGATTTTTACCACTAAAACTTGAGGTTTCAGTGTAAATATGATTTCACTTTCAGTGTAAATATGATTTCACTTTCAGTGTAAATATGATTTCACTTTCAGTGT
>CAZRGC010000003.1:0-202318 GCA_964599625.1 uncultured Gammaproteobacteria bacterium | reverse complement strand
AAACACAAAAAACCTGGTACCAAATTTTTGATACCAGGTGATACCTAACTACAACCGAACACGTATATAGCGCTGCACCCCCCACTCTGTACGTTCCTCGTCCAAAGCAAAGACAACTCTGTCACCGTAGTGTTCCACAACTTTATCGGCATACCCCAAATCGGCCTTACTGTCCCGGTCAAGGAACTTGTATCCTTTGCTACGGAGCTCTTGTTCCAGCGCGTCCATCATAAGCCAGATGTAGCCTTTGTGTTGGTAATCCGGGTGAACCGACGAGTTGGTAATGTATACCGCATCCTGCGGATCACGACTCCGATAATGGGAATAGTAATTGTAAATAAAGTCTGCCGAGGTTGCAGCTGTGTACCCGACAACCTTGTCTCCATCCATCAAAAGAACACAGGCTCCGCCGGGAGCCATGATTTCGTTGACGATGAAGCCGGCATCAAACCCGTTTTGACCAAAGTTGAGCTTGTCCACAACTTCCAAAGCCTTGGCCACTTCCCACACACTGTGGTGAATTGTGAAAACCACCACCTTTATTTCAGGCATAAACCGCCTCCTACAGCGTAAATATAAAGTGCAAGGTGTGATTTTATCACAAATGACCGATAGTTAGCTTGCGACACCCTTGGAGTGGGACTTTCTGGGAATTGTTTTAAAAATCTCTACAACGAAAAACATAGCAACAGAAATCCCAACAACAACAAGCCAGTATACAGGGCTTAGTTTTGTCAGGCCAAAAAGATCTCTAAATAGTTGGTTTGTGAAAGGAACCGAATGCAAGAAAACACCAGCAAGAACCGCGACGACAAGCCAACGGTTTTCAAAAATACTACTTTTCCAAAAAGGAACAGTAAGTGTTCTAATTGAAAAAACGTAAATGAGCGATATAAGGCCCAGTGTCAAAAATGAAACAGACCTAGCAAGGATTATATCTTGTGACGTTTTGTAAACAATCACAAAAGAAATCAGGGTCACCAAACCCGCGGACACACTGACAACGGCAATCAAATTTACCATCCATTTACTGACAATAAGTTCGCGGGGCGA
This sequence comes from uncultured Gammaproteobacteria bacterium, assembly GCA_964599625.1. Taxonomy (GTDB): domain Bacteria; phylum Patescibacteriota; class Microgenomatia; order UBA8517; family UBA8517; genus CAZRGC01. Next base: position 201,265 of record CAZRGC010000003.1, on the reverse strand, counting down.
TCTTGGTTTTTCTTTCATAATATCCGGCCTTTTGGGATCTATTGTTAATGATAAATTTGGAAGTCCGTCTGATACCAAGTTGATCCAAAGTATCTGCATAGCGGTCATAGGAAGAGGTAAGCCCATAAAAAGTCCGCCAATAACCAGAATAATTTCTGCAAACGCATCACTCAACAGATACAAAATTATTTTTCTTATGTTCTCAAACATTACCCTGCCTTCTTCGATTGCGGCAATAATGGTCGAGAAATTTGAATCCAAAATTATCAGATCAGCAGATTCCTTTGCAACATCAGTTGCCTCACCAACCGCAATTCCGATGTCAGCTGCATGAAGTGCGGGTGCATCGTTTACACCGTCTCCCATCATTGCTACTGTCTCACCATTCATTTTCAGCGCCTCCACAATCTTTAACTTCTGACTGGGTGTTGTTCTTGCAAAAAGACGGGTGGTTTTTATTGCAGTCGCAAGTTCTGCAACAGACATACCAGACAATTCCTTTCCGGTGATCACTTCATTGGATGCAAGAGTTATTCCCAACTCATTAAGCACAAATTCCGAAGTTTTGGCATAATCTCCTGTAACTACAACAGTTCTTATGCCGGCATGTTCGGACTCGGAAAGTGCTTCTTTTACACCTTGTCGTACTGGATCCGAAAAAGCCAATAAACCAATCCATGCGTATCCGGACTTATCTTCCGAGTTGCTCAAGCTTGTCTTGTCGTTTGAAACTTCCTTGGATACAAGCCCCATGAGCCGATTTCCCCTACTTGTGAGGCTGTTAACTATAGATAGTGTCTCTTTTTTGTCTTTTTCCAACATATCTGTCCATTCCAAAAGGATTTCCGGAGCACCGTTTGCATAAATTTTATTTACATTTGGCTTCCATTTGTTCAAGCTCATAAAAAATCTGTCGTGTGGAGAAAATGGAATACTATCAAGTCGGGGGTGTTCGGAAACAAAATCTGAAATTATTTCACGGGCCCATTCAAAAGCGGCGATTACAATTGGATCATCCAAATCGTTAGCCAAAAGCACTTGCTCTGCGATTTCTTTTTTGTCTCCAACATAATCAACAACTTTCATTTTTCCTTGGGTGAGCGTTCCTGTTTTGTCCACACATATGACAGTTACACCCCCCAGTGTTTCCGCTGCAGACAATTGCCGCACCAAACCTCTGCGCTTTAATATTTTGTGCATCCCAATTGCAAGAACAGCAGTGAGTGAAACAATCAGGCCTTCCGGAATACTTGAAACAGCCAAAGCAACTGAGGTTGTAAAAATATCAATCAACTCAAAGTCCAACAACAACCCTGTTACAAAAACCAAAATTGTGAGTGTTCCGATAATTATTAGAAGTTGTTTACTAAATTTTTTAAGCTGTCTTTGGAGTGGGGTCTCTGACTCTTTTTCCTGAACCTGAAGTGCAATTTCACCCATCTTGGTCGATGCGGCTATAGCTCTAATTTCCATTATGCCCTGGCCGGAGGAAACTGTTGTTCCCATAAAAACTTGTTCGTGCAATTCTTTTTGCACAGGGACACTTTCACCTGTTAAAACAGCTTCATCAACATAAAGACGATTGACGCTCACAAGAGTGCCGTCACCCGGCACTTTTAGACCCTGAGATAAAACAACAATGTCTCCTGGTACAAGCTGTGACGTATCTACAGTCGAACGATGTCCATTCCTTATCACCGTTGCTTTGCTAGTCACAAAATGTTTTAAAGCATGCAAAGCGTTGGAAGCTTTTTTCTCCTGAATAAAACCAAGGGCAGTATTCAAAATTACCGATAAAAAAATAATCATGGAGTCTGGGTAATGCCGAATTGCCAACGTTACAAACCCCGCAAAAACCAATACATAAATAAGTGGACTCTTGATTTGATTTAGCACTATTTGAAAATCGCCAGGAGGGGGTTTTTCGGGCAAAATATTTGCACCATATTGCTTTTGTTTTGTTTCAACTTCCTTGTTGGATAGTCCAAAAAAATCTTTGTTCACATACTAATGTTAACAAATCTGGTGATTTTAGAGTTTGACAAAATCTTCTACCCAACCCTGATCGCTTGAGTAAGTTTTGTTTATGGAACTATAATTGGTTATTGAAAGAAAAGTTATCTAAATCTCCATCAAAGTTTACTTTGATTATTAACGGAGAAGAAAGAGTAATAAATATAGGAGAGGCTATTCCACTTGACCCTGGCGGTTCTGCAGGAACCGAAGCAATGGACAAGTTTGAAGTTGAAGCACACGCTGACTACTTGATTCTCAAAATTCACTACGGGTCCGAAAGATTCTTAAGATCCAATTGGGGTTTGATAAAAAAAGATCACTTTAATTCCGATAAGTCGTTTGGAACAACATTCACGAGTGCAGCGTTTAGCAAAAATGATCAAAGAGGTAATCTGATGGGGAGCAGTATGTATTTTAACGAAGAATTTACAAAACTAACGGGAAACGGTTGGGTTATTGAATACCGAGTTCATCCTTAATCTTTGCTATTATTCCGTCGCGAACGTTACGAAACTCATTTGTGTTTTTTGGGTTAGGAAAACCCCAATGCCTGCGATTTTTGGCATTTGGAAAAAAAGGGCAAACCTCCTCCGCCTCGTCGCATAGTGTAATTACCTCATCAAAATGTTTATCCAAATATTTATCCCAAGTTTTACTTTCTTGACCTGACACATCGATTCCAATTTCTTCAAGCACTTTTATAGTGTTAGGTTTAACGAAAGTCTTTTGAAGGCCGGCTGAGTAAACTCTAAAATTTTCCTTTCCCAAATGTCGAAGAATAGCCTCGGCCATTTGCGACCTGGCTGAGTTGTGGATACAAACAAAAAGAACGGTTTTCATGATTTTGCTGGCGGACATAGACGCTGTTCGAACTTTTTTGCAGTCTTCAGAAGGGCAATTTTATATTCCAAATAACCATGCTGGCTTTTGTTAACTACTTGAACAACTATGCTATGTCTTCGGTTTTGACATCACCCGCACGTTTGTAATAGCCAAAGAAAATACCACTTGGAGTGACTCTGGATTTATACAGTTTGAAGGAAGCAGGTATTGTACCTTTTTCAAACAATCGTTTTCCTGTCCCAAGTGTAAGGGGAAATATTTTTAGCCAAAGTTCATCTACCAAATCGTTCTTCATTAATGATTGAATAAGATTGCTACTTCCGTACACCTGTAAGTCAGGGCCGGTTGATTTCTTTAGCTCTTTTAATGCATTAATATCTTTTAACACTTCTGTGTTTTCCCAGGTCGGATTTTCTAAGGTTTTGGACATTACATATTTTGGAATTTTGTTTATTTGTGGCCAGCCTTCTTTTTCTGTAGCATGATGCGGCCAAAATCCCGAAAAGATTTCATATGTTTTTCGTCCAAGGAGCAAGCCTGCTGTAGCTTTCATCTGTTTTCCCATTTCTTTCCCGCCATCTTCATCAAAATAAGGACCCATCCATCCGCCAAATTTGAAACCTTCTGCAGTATCTTCTTTGGAGCCACCCGGAGCTTGCATAACACCGTCAAGTGTAATAAATTCAACAACAATAATTTTTCTCATTGAAACAATTCTACCACTTTGATTTATTTAGCAATATTAGTTCGAATCCAAATCTGGAGAGGTGTAGTGTGATATAGATGACTAAGGCTAATCTTATTTGCTGGGGAACAGGGATTCGCCGTGCAAAGTATGAAATTCACTTTTCTTGCACTGTCGAAACACTGGTCATAAGCGAACGAAGTGAGCTGAGCATTCGGGTTTAGAACCTTACAGACCCATGTCGATCTGAATCTTTGGAACTATATCAGGACTTTTTACTCGAAAGGTAAATACAGTACGCTTTCAATCAAAAGCCTTATCCCAGCACTTTGTAAGGGCGCTATGAAAAGAGATCATTTCAGATTCGAATTGTTTTTTTGTAATATTGTCTCCTGCGGTTTCCGCTAATATTACTTTTTCGGCACCCGTCATTTTTTTAGATGTACTCCAAGGTTTAGGATAATATTCCTCTATATTTTCCTCTGGCGATTCTATGAGTTGCCCATTCGTTTTAATATAAGGGTGGTTTTTTAAGAGGCCTGTAACTGCGGTTTTATTGGTTTGTTTATCCAAATATAATATTAGTTTTTCCTTATAAATACTTTTTTCAAGTGGTTTAAATATTTGTTCTATTGCATCCATTGATCGTTGGGCCTGAACCACGTCCCCGTTAGCAGCTATAACCTGAATTGGTTTTTCATCTGGATAATGTTTTCTAATTACTCTGGTAATAAATTCCAAATCACTCTTGCCCTCAACTATCAAAAAATTTCTTGGAAGAAGTAGATCGGCCGGACTGCCTCCAAGGAGTTCGTAAATAATATAGGGTTTTTCAGATTCGATGATAGGCAATATACGTGTCACTTTATTTATCTTCTCGACCTTATAGATTTTTTGATTAATATTTTCATCTACAACAAGTACCGAAGAATGAGTGTTTACCAAAACTTGGTCACCTGCATTGGATACTTCCATAAGGGCGTTTTTTAACGCTCTTTGTGCAGTAGGGTGTAAATGTAGTTCTGCCTCATCAATCATAAATAAAAAGTCTTTGGATTCCCCGTTCTTTTTTCTAAAATCTGCATAGGCTTGTATTATTGCTAACATTAGTGCTCTTTGCATTCCATCGCCCTTTTCAGATGAATCGTTCTCAACCCCATCATCAACACTTGTTCTAAATTTTCTAAATAAATCTTCGAGTTCCGGGTTTTCAACCTTAAATTTAACATCAACACAATCAGGAAACTGCTTTTGGAGAAAAGCAGCAACTATCTCACCAATTTCATCTATACTTTTTCTTACTTGTGTTTTGTTCGAAGGATCTTCGGGATCTCCAAATAATTCTGAGAATCGCTTTTTAAATTCTTTATAAGCATCATCGGACTCCAACATTTTTTCTAAAACAGCGGATAGCATTCTACTTATTGGAGTTGTTTTGCCGTACTTTGCAACGTCTTCGAGATATTTCTTTGTGCTGACGTATTCCAGAGTAGGAAGGAACTGCCTCCAAGTAGTATCCCTACCAAGAGGATTCTCCCACTCGTTGGTGTTAGGATTAAACAACCGCCTGTTTTCGCCACTTTCATAACCAGTGTTTCTCCTAATTCGAATATTGTCATTTTTGCCAAACATATCTGATAGCAACTTCTTCTGCTTGTCGTTAGTTACTAAATTTAGAGCCTTTTGCAATCCGGTGAATTCTATTTCTACATTTATTTCATTTGAAACCTCTTTCATAAAACAAATATCAGACATTTCACCTATTGGAGTAAAAAACCACTCGATCGCCTCAAAAAAATTTGTTTTTCCGTGATTGTTTTGACCCACAAAGACATCGAAGGATTCAACGTCTAAATCTTTTACGCTTTCAATGGATCTAAATTTTTCAACTGTGATTTTAACTATTTTCATTTTTTATGGCCGTATTTGACTTATCTGGTTGTTCCCCACAATTATATTCCATTTTTTGAAAATGACATCTTTTTATCCTCCCCAATGTTTAAATGAACCGCGCCCCATGGAACTAAACCAGGTATATAATTCGAACCACTGTCTTAGGGAACATTAGAGGTTATAAATACCAACTTTACATCCAAAATTGAGGGTGTGAATAGTGAGCGTATGGTTACATGTCCGCCCGTCTTGGCTGGGGAACAGGGATTCGAACCCCAATAGGCAGATCCAGAATCTGCAGTCCTACCGTTAGACGATTCCCCAGTATAAAAAGTACAAACCAGGAGGCTGACGGCAAGCTTGCTTACCGTTAGACGATTCCCCAGTGTCGTCGAAATAGACTTCGCTTGTGAGTTTTCCGCTACCACTTAAACTCCACCGCTCCGTCATTTCTCCTCTCAAAATTTCTTTGAAATTTTGGTTCGGCTGCCTAAAACAAGAAACCGACGTGCCTATTTTACCATTTACACAGACTTATGGCCATCTGGCACAATCCCTATCTGACTGAAGTTTGGCCAGACTTACCATTAAGGTAGCCGACTATCCTTGTCTTTTTTTCCTTTTAAAAACAAAGTACGGCTCGTAATCCTCGTTGTATGCAGGCTTGTCATACTCCACCACCCAGCCAGCCTTTCTGTATACATCTTCTACATCCAACCACCCTCGATTGTATATCTCGTTTCGGTCCAAACCTTTTTTAACCATTAACTCCACCACATCTTTTTGCCTTACCATTATTTCTCCCACACCAGCATTTTCAACAATCACTTGATTGAATGCCTCAAACACTTCGTTTGGAAAACTTTGCAGCTTGGCGTCTGCAACTTCTTTAGGACTTATGGGTCCAATTCTTTCGGATGACATAAATTCCACCTCCTTTCTTTTTTTACTTTACGTAATTATTACGTTAAGCAATAGTAATTTAACACATAATGAATAAGTGTCAATACGTGATTTTTACGCTAAGGTATGATATGATAGGGGATATGTACGAAAATTCCAGAGTGGCTGTAGACGCAGTTGTGTTCACCATTAAAAATGGTGCCCTTATGGTGTGCCTGGAAATAAGGGAGAAATCCCCTTTCAAGGGTATGTATCAGCTTCCTGGTGGTCTTTTGCAAAAGTCCGAAACAGCAGAAGAAACTTTGGAAAGGAAACTAAACGGAATGTTCGGAAGCAAAGTGTATTTCCAACAGTTCCACACGTTTACTTCCCCAAAAAGAGACCCCAGGGAAAGAACAATAACCATAGGTTTTATGGCTCTGGTTAACGGAAACAAGGTTGGGGATTCTCAAACAATAGTACCAGTAAAAAAACTGCCGGAGATGGCTTTTGACCACAAAGAAATTATTATGACTGCGTACAAAATTTTAAGAGAAAACCCGGAAACAAAGATTGTAAAAGAATTTATGCCAACACACTTTCCTTTGAACGATTTACAAAAAGTCCATGAATCAATAACCGAAGAAAAACTTGATAACCGCAATTTCAGAAAAAAGATGATAGACGGTGGCTTGGTGGAAAAAAGCAACAAAATACAAAAAAATGTTTCCCACAGGCCTGCTTTACTCTACAAATTTAAAAGGGTTTGATTTTAATTATCCTGTCATCATCGGGGGTTGCACTTCCCCTGCCGTCACGATTACTGGTTGAGATATATAAATATCTGTCTGGTCCAAGCACTACTGTTCTGATTCTTCCAAAAGTATTCTTGTACTTTTCGGAAAGTTCCAGTTTGCCACCTTTTATTTGGGCTTTATACACCGCCGATCCGCGCAAACCTGCAAAATACAAACTTCCGTCGAAATACGCCAGTCCCGATGGGGCCCAGGTGCTTTCCCTACCAGATTCTATTACCGGAGCCAACATCCCCTCTTTGGTCTGTTTTCCTTTTATTTGTGGCCAACCGTAATTGCCACCCTTTTTGATTAAATTAACTTCGTCGTTACCGGTTTGAGTCCCGGAAGGTCCATGTTCTGTTGCCCACAAGTTACCATCTTTGTCCCAGGCAAGCCCTTGGGGATTTCTGTGTCCGTATGAATAAACAGCGTTGCCAAACGGGTTGTCGGCAGGGATTGAGCCGTCATCTTTTATTCTTAAAATTTTTCCGCTAAGTAAATTTTTGTCCTGAGCGGAATCGGGATGCTCCGCATCCCCTGTTGTTATATAAAGATATCCGTCAGGGCCAAACTTAATACGTCCCCCGTCATGATTTGAAGATCCAGGTATTCCATCCAAAACAATTTTTTCGTCTGACATTGCATCTTCCGATAAAACATACCTTGCAACCTTATTCTTCATCACCAAACCGTCCTGATAACTAAAATAAATAAAAATAAAGTTGTTCCTGTAAAAATCCGGATGAATTGCCATTCCCAAAAGACCACCCTCTCCTTTGTGCTTAACATTAATCTCTTTAATCGTCTTTCTGTCATTGCTTATCTTAAGAATTTTTCCGGATCTTTCGGTGACCAACATTTCACCCCTTGGAAGAAAAACTATTTCCCATGGAATTTCCAACTTAGTAACAACAGTTTCACTCTCCGGTCCCGCTGGTTCTTTTGTAACCAAATTGGTTACAACTTCCGGTGTTTCTTGGGGAATGTTGTCGGGTCGGGGGCTAAATATTAGTTTTGCTACTCCATCTTTTGTTGCAAATATTGCCAGTACAAAAACAACTAAAGCAAGTGTGACAAGTCCAAATCTGACCATGTGTAAATAATACCACTTACGACTGTTTTTTTCTGTTTTCCTGTTTATAGTCTAAAATAGCCGTATGGAAGTAAAAAACAATCTACAAAAAATAAGGCAGGTACAAAAAATTACTCAAGAGGAGTTGGCAAAAGCCGTCGGTGTTTCCAGGCAAACTATCATAGCTATTGAAAAAGGGAACTACACGCCATCTGTTCTTTTGGCGCTCAAAATTGCAAAATACTTTAAAATAGAACTTAATAAAATATTTTACATATGATCACCGAAGTAATAAGCGCGATATTGATTACAACCATTGGGATTCTTTTTTTGAATCCTACGCACCTAACAATGCCTGACAGCATGAATTCAATGTTGGAGCTGGGACTCATTGTTTCCTTTTTGGTGTTTGCTGCCTATGTTCTTAAAGAGAAACCAAACGACGAAAGAGAATCGCTACATATTTTTATTGCGGGCAGAGTCTCGTACTTGATAGGTATTTTTATCCTTGTTGCCGGTCTTGCAATTCAGGCAGGGCTGCACCAGATTGATCCCTGGTTAATTTACGCTTTGTGCGGTATGGTTTTGTCAAAAATTCTCTACAGAATCTATTTGAGGTTCAAAATGTAAAGTATACTTGACATGACATCTGGTTGCTATTAACATGTATCAATAGCGAAATGAACAAAAAAACAATAACCATACTTCTTGTTGCGGGCGCACTTCTTTTGGCTGTGTATTTTATTTTTACATCTCAAAAAAGTTCGGTGAGTAACATGAGCAAAGATTCTTCCAGCTCTCAGGAAATGATGAAAGATGACACGACAATGATTGGCGACGATTCGGAAAAAATGATGGCCAAGGATGAAAGTAGAAAATACATTTCTTACTCACAAAGTACGTTTCAAGAAATTTCTACTGAGAACGTTGTCTTGTTCTTTTATGCAAATTGGTGTCCAAATTGCATTCCTGTAGACAAAGAGATATCTGAAAACATATATAAAATTCCGGATAACACAACTATTGTGCGTGTAAATTATTCAGACAACGAAACAGATGACAACGAAAAAGATTTGGCGACAAAATATGGAATAACTTATCAGCATACTTTTGTATCAATAGACAAGTCGGGTAAAGTGATAAAAAAATGGAATGGTGGTAATTTAGACACCATATTGGATAATATTAAATAATGCTACTTTTGATTTTGTTTGCCTTTGTAGGCGGCGTCGTCACAGTTTTATCACCCTGTATTCTTCCGCTTTTACCAATAATTCTTTCCACTATCTCCGGCAATACCACAGACAAAAAAAGGCCTTATGGAATAATAACAGGTTTTATTTTGAGTTTTACCATTTTCACTTTGTTTTTATCCTCAATTGTTAAGTTTCTTAATATACCTTCAGAGTCGCTTAGAAATATTTCGGTTTTTGTCATTGGCTTTTTTGGAATCACATTGGTTATACCAAAATTCCAAGAGATCTCAGAAAAATTATTCTCCAAACTTTCTTCGTTTTCTCCAAGATCTACAGGCAAAGAAGGGTATTTTGGCGGAATAATTATCGGTGCATCTTTGGGACTTTTGTGGACACCGTGTGTCGGACCAATTTTGGCCGGTGTAATTTCACTGGCAATATCCGGAAATGTAACTTTGGAGGCATTTTTTGTAACCCTGGCCTATTCAACCGGGACGGCGATTCCTATGCTTTTGATAATGCTTGGCGGTCAAAACATTTTTGCAAATAATCAATGGCTTTTGAAAAATTCCAAAACAATTCAGAAAATGTTTGGGGTTTTAATGATTGTTTCTTCTATAGCCATTTACTTTAACATTGACAGAAATTTTCAAACTTATATTTTGAAGACTTTTCCAAACTACGGTGCCGGTTTAACAAAATTCGAAGAAAATGCATTTGTGAAAAACGAAATGGAAGTTATGATGGAGCCAAAACTTTTGGAAAAAGGTTTGGTGGCTCCCGAACTAATCCCCGGAGGCGGATGGCTTAATTCAAAACCGTTAACACTTTCGGAGTTGAAAGGTAAAGTTGTGATTGTAGACTTTTGGACATACAGCTGTATTAACTGCCAAAGAACTCTACCCTATCTTGTTAAATGGTACGATAAATATAAAGACAAAGGATTGGTAATAATCGGTGCGCACTCACCAGAATTTGAGTTTGAAAAATCTCCAAAGAATCTGCAGAAAGCAATCAAAGATTTCGGGATAACATACCCCGTAATGCAAGACAACAATTTTGACACATGGCAAGCATATAAAAACAGGTACTGGCCGGCAAAATATTTTTTGGACAAAGACGGATATATCAGGTATTACCATTTTGGAGAAGGCGGTTATGATGAGTCAGAAAAAGTTATACAAATGCTTTTGGAGGACGCAGGGGCAGACAAGATGGATAGAAAGGTAAATAATCCGGTAGAAGAAAACTTTTCAGGAACACCTGAAACATATTTGGGCTACGAACGAATAGAGCGATACGCCTCACCGGAGATAATAACAAAGGAAGGTTTTGCGGAATATTCACTGCCGGAAGATCTGCCTACAAACTCTGTTGCATTCAAAGGTTGGTGGAACTTAATGCCCAAATATTCGAATGCTCAAAAGGGTTCCGAATTGCATCTTAACTATTCTGCAAAAGATGTCTACTTGGTGATGCGACCCAAAGACAAACCTTCGAAAGTTAAAATATATTTGGATGGTCAATTCGTAAAAGAAATTACCGTTACCGACAATACGTTGTATAAATTAATTGAAAACGAACTACCGGGAAGACATATGTTGAAAATCGAATTTCTTGACTCTGGTACCGAAGTCTACGCGTTCACCTTTGGTTAGTTATTTTTTTGTTTCTGAAGAGATTTGTTTTATAGCTTCTTGGACTGTGGTCATAAACTGTGCAGGAAAGATAATTGTGGAATTCTTTTCCACAGAAATTTCTGCCATTGTTTGGAGTGTTCTAAGCTGAAGTGCGACAGGATGTTTGGCAATAAGGTCTGCTGCCTCTCCCAACTTGGTTGCGGACTGAAGCTCTCCTTCTGCTGCAACAATTTTTGCACGCCTCTCGCGCTCTGCTTCAGCTTCTTTGGCCATAGCTCTTTGCATATTTACAGGCAGAACAATATCTTTGATCTCTACTGCCGTTACTTGAACCCCCCATGGTTCCGTATGGGAATCGATAACATCCTTGATTGTAGTATTTATATCGGTTGTTTTGGAAAGAAGCTGGTCCAGAACAAACTGTCCGACAACGTTACGGACTGTTGTTTGACTAATCTGATTAACGGCATCGTAAACACTTTCGACTGCAACAACAGATTTTTTGGGATCTACGATGTGGAAATATGCAACCGCAGAAACATCAATTGATACATTGTCTTTTGTAATTATTTTTTGAGGAGGCACTTCCATGGTGACAGTTCTAAGGCCAACCTTGATCATCCGCTCCAAAACAGGAATAAGAAGGATAAGACCGGGACCCCTAACACCGGTTACTTTGCCCAAGAAGAAAACCACTCCCCTGTCATATTCCTGAACAACCCTGACACAGGTTGCAAAAAACACAACCGTCAACATTAAAAGTGGAAATAAAAGTTCCATGCGGCTATATTATATCAGAATATGGAAACGGGTGAGATTGGTGATATAAATTTTTCAGGTAGATCTAAACCTCTGAAAGTTGAGATTGTATCCAAACAGGAAATTGATTCAGGATCACAACTAAACAAGGAGAAATGGAAAGCTAACGTGGTAGGAACCGGAATAGCTGGTAACGAAATAAAGCGAGAAATATCTTTAGTAAGAAGAATTGTGGATTACCCCGAAGACTATAGAAACCCCGGCGAAACATCTGCTCAATATTTTGTAAGGATCTGGCAAACAATGAAAAACGCAGGTTTGAATGTTCTTCCAAGCGTTTCGGCATCAGGAGATGATGAAATTCTGGAAACAGATTTGACTGCTGACGGGTCTCAAATTTACGGCAAAGATAGCAGAATTGATGGAAGAGTAGATAAAAAAATCGATCCCCTATTTTTAAATTTAGACTTGACTAAAGTTGAAGAGGCCGCAAAAATTCTTTCCCAAAAAGCATCCGGGGGAAATATCCAACTTTCTGCAGATCACTCCATGGATTTAGTTGTTCACCCCGATGGCAGCTGGATTGTAATGGCGAGGGATATTAAGAATACAAGAATTTATCAGGTCGGCAACTCGACTATTGCAAGAGAAAATGATGGAGCAGTTGAAAGGTTTATGAATCACTTGGTACGGACAAAAGAACAACTCAAGAAATAAAAATTAATCTTCAGACCCATTTTTAAGAGTATCTATCATTTGTTCAAAATGCCCCCTATCATCTAAACTGGACTGAAGTGAATGCATGTGGGAAGGAAGTCTCACTGCTTCTCCTGAATTTCTTTTGGCAAGTGCATCTGTAAATGATCTGAGACTGCCGTTATATAAAATACCTGTAGGTGTAAACTCGGCTGTATCTATTCCCACATACTTGTAATCTTTTCCCACCAACTTTACAAAATTATCGTATGAACCAAATTCAGAAAGAATCTCCCCGGGAATTTGGGATAATCTAAAAACTGTCTTGAGAGCTTCCAAATGTCTATCCTCCAATTTTGTTTCTTCATATTTATCTTGTTCGGGATAATAGTCTACAACTACCCGACCACTTCCACTTACATTGTAGTAAGCCAGCTGCTTTTCTGGTTTAAACTTTCCCCCCGGCCAGTTGGGGTTATTAAATTCTTTTTCGATTAATGTAATCATTCCGCTTTGGATGTCACTATCGGTAAAACCTCTGTCCGTCATTAGTTTTTTCTCGAACTCCTCCGTCACCGGCAACCTGTAAACCTCGATCCTCCTTGGTGGATCATCAGGGAAAATTACTTCTCCGGAAAAATATCCATCTAAAGAAGCTTTACCCCTAAACCCTTGAAGCTCCGAATAAAGCGAATGAGCCTTGGCAACTTTCTCTTGCTCTTGGCCCTCAGTTATTTTTATATCCACAAAAAGATATTATCACAATACAAGGAGCACTAAGGGTGTATCATTACAGAAATGAATAAAAAACTTTATGTTTATCTTGGTAGATTTAGCCCGTTTCATCTTGGACACCAAAAGGTACTATCACAAATGGTTGAACGGTTTGGAAATGAAAACGTGTTAGTTTTGATCGGATCTTCAACAAGTAGGAACCAAAGAACTCCCTACACTTTTGACCAAAGGCAGCAGATGATAAATGCCGTATTTCCGAACGTTAAAATCCTTCCTTTGCCCGACACAGAACCCGGACTAGTCTTTTTCCGAGAAGACACAAATTCATTGTGGCTTAAAGAAATCAAATCATTAGAAAAACAGCTAGGTTGCGAATTTGTGTTTGTTGGTGGCAGCAAGGAAGATCTTAGAATCTTATCTCAAGAATTCGAAACAGTTGTGGTTATTGAAAGAACAACTCATGGAAATGGCTACTCTGCGACAACAGTCAGGCATTTCTTGGAGTCCGGCGACTTCGAAGCGGCACGAGAAATGTTGGATGGTAAGATTTTTGATTTGGCACTCTCAGGTTTTAATGAGTTCAAAAACTTACCCGGTAATCCTTGATAGATACCTTACCTTGTGAACCAAAACACCCAAGGCAAACGAAGCAAAAGTCACAAACGAAAATAGAACTAAGCCTGTTTTGTCAAAAACCAAAAGTTTTTCTCCAAAAATACTCCAAACTATTTCGATAATTAGAGTATGAATAAAGTACACAAAAAAAGATAATCGCGAAAGTTTTCTAAATATTTGATGCTTGGTACTTACCGCTGAAAATAAGTAATAAAAAACGGAGGCAAACGAGAATGTGTACAAAAAAATATCAGGCCTCCAAGATGAGTAAAACTTACCAATGTCGTAAGTTTTGTAGTACAAACTTTCCCCCTCTTTAAAGATATAAAACGGCAACAACAATGTTGCCGGAACTAGTACTACCAACAACTTTTTGATGTGGTCTATCAGATATTGGTGATGTCTTGCTGCTAATATACCGGAGGTAAAAAAGAAGAAATTCATAAGCACCACGTTAAAAGGAGCAAAGAATGAAAAATGTTTTACAAAGTAATCATAGTACAAAAAATATATTTGCAATCCACCCATGGCAACAAATATATAAGGATTGCTAAGTGTATTTTTAAACCTGTAAAAGACAGGAAATAATAGATAAAGAACAAGTATTGCAGGAATAAAATATAGCTGATAAGAAGCGTTTCCTGTCAAAATTGAATTCAGAAATGTCCCTGAATGGTTTTTGTAGACAAGAAAATAATAAATAAAACTCCAGAACAAGTACGGTAAAAATATTCTATTAATACGTTTCACAAAAAAGTGAATAAAGTTTTCGTGACGATGGTAATGGAGAGCCAAAACAAAACCTGATAGCAAAAAAAACAAAGGAACAGCAAATCTGCCAACTTGGTCAAGAAAAAGCGCGAACTCGTATGTGTGTAAATCATAGCCTGTACGTTCCAAAATTCTGGTGACTGAATGTATGAGAACAACCGCCAGAATACAAAGAGTACGAAGCCCATCGAGTGCAAAAATGTCAGTCTTTTCCTGTTTCACTTTCGAATTTTAGCACAATACCAAAACACACCTGTGTGGTAACATAGTCTATATGCAAATAGGAGTGGCCGGTTTGGGTAAAATGGGCAAGGGGCTTGTTGCCAATATGCTGGAGAAAGGAATAGATGTTGTTGTATGGAACAGATCTCCCGATGATTCCAAAGAAATGGAAAGTATTGGGGCAAAAAAGACAGACACTTTGGAAAGTTTTTGTAACAGCCTTGAAAACCCAAAAATCATTTGGCTAATGGTTTTGCCGGGGCAACCGACAGATGAAGTAATAAAGGCCTTGCTTCCCTTTGTAAACTCTGAGGATCTGATAATTGACGGAGGCAACTCATTTTACAAAGATACACTTAGACGCGGCAAGGAACTTGAAGGAAAAGTTAGATTTATGGATATCGGAACATCAGGTGGGCCAAGTGGAGCAAGGGCCGGAGCTTGTCTTTTGGTTGGCGGAGACAAAAAAGACTTTATACGGGTTGAGCCAATCCTTCGGCTTATATCTGCGGAGAATGGATACTCTCATTTGGGTGATTTGGGATCGGGGCATTTTGCCAAGATGATTCATAACGGCATTGAATACGGTATGATGCAAGCAATAGCTGAAGGTGCAAATATCCTAAAAAATGCACCATTTAAATATGATTTGTCTCAGGTATTTGATATATACAACCACCGATCGGTAATTGAATCCAGACTTGTAGGTTGGGCCAAAACGGCTTTTGATGAAGATCCAGAACTTGCTAATATATCTTCCAAAATTGGAGCGCTTGGTGAAGGTGAATGGACAGTTAAAACTGCCGAAGAAATTGGGGTTCCTGCACCTGTTATAAAAGAGTCGTTCGAAGTGAGAAAAAGATCAACGGAAAATAGCAACAATTTCTCGGACAAAGTCGTATCTGCGCTACGAGGCCAATTTGGAGGCCATGCGGTAGAAATCAAAAAGTAGTTTAGAAAGAGAATAGATCCAAAAATCTGTCAAAGCCACTAACAGTGACACTACCCTCCGCACCATCAATGGCAGATATCTGAACAGTCTTTTTGATTTTTACGTTGAAGACCCCAAGGAATCTTCCTTCTTTGACACCTTCCATCTCGTACACAGGAACTCCATTTGAGTTAAATGTCAGCTTGAGTTCGCTAAGCCCAGTCTCGGGATTGGCATCGACACGGCTCACAGACCCTGAATCTATAACATTCCGAAGAGCATCGTCGGGAGCCAGACCAATTACTTCTTTGCCGTTTGCTGTTTCTACTGTAAGTGTTTGTTCATCCTCGTCTATTTCTACCGGAAGATCCTCCGAAAGCAAAACCCTGGACTTTTCCTGATTAAATGAGGACTTGCCACTGTTTTGTGTCAACACCACTCTAAATTCCTGAGGAACTCCGCTGGGTTTTGGTGAATGCGTCTCGATTTCTTTTTCATCATCCTCAACTTCGGGGCTATGTGTAGCCTCGGGCTTCCTGGTTTGTTCGGGACGCAAAGTCTTTTCCGGTTTTGGTGTAGCGCGCTTCAATGTTTTAACGTTTTGTTTTTTGTCATTGAATTGCAAAGTTTTTGTGGATACAAAGATATCCGGCCTTGGACTCAACTTTGGTGATTCGGATGGCCGAGCTGTCTCAGACGTTGTACCTGGTACTGGCGTAGACTCGTTGGCTTCACTGTCGTCATCTTCGGAGTGACCACCACTCCCCGAGTTTGATCCGCTATTAGACGATGACTCACTCAATACAGCTGAGGTCTCAGTTTTTTGTTTAAAATTGGAAACTGTAAAACCCAAGACAAGCACCGCAGCAACTACAATTACTGGAAAAATAACAACAAAACCTTTTTCACTACTTTTCGGCATTATTTAACGTTAGATTATGCAAATAACCTTGTCAAGATTTCTTTCTACCAAAAAATTTTTTCCAAATTATGTCCAAAAGTGAGTCCGGTTTTTTGTAGCCTTGTGAGGAAGGTCTACTCCAAACCGAAAGAATCAACCATTCCTTTTTTTCGTTTTGTTTGGCAACAACTTCGATCTGTTCGGTCCCATAATTACGGTAGTAAACCCAAGAACCGGGACTCGTACCTTTTCTACTTTGCTCGGGGTTTCTCCACGTAGCCCATGCGTCACCTTGTTTAATACCCCTTTGCCTAAGCCTGTCCAAAGCGTGGTTGGTCCAAATAACCCCGCCATAATGATTGTCCATAGTTAATTATATATTTTTTTGCAAAAGTGCTAAATTTTAGTAGTGAAAGAAAACGAACGCTCAACTTTAATATCAGAGACGGAACTTTCTAGCCGTATTAAAGAATTATCTAGACAAATTACAAATGACTACCGCGGGAAAAATTTACTTTTAGTTGGAGTGCTTAAGGGTTCTTTTGTATTTTTAGCTGACTTAGTTCGCGAGATTGATTTGCCTGACGCTGAAGTAGACTTTATTGAAATATCCAGCTATGGAACCGAGACAGAATCATCCAGGAATCCGAAATTTGTAAAGGACACCTCCTTGAGCGTTTCAGGCAGGCATGTGCTTATTGTTGAAGATATTGTAGACACAGGGTATAGCTTTAAAACTTTACTGTCTGTTTTTGAATCTCGCGGTGTTGCTTCACTCAAAACATGTGCCCTTCTAAGTAAACCGGGCAAAAGAGAGGTGGAAGTACCAATTGATTACCTGGGGTTTGAAATTGGGGATAAGTGGGTAGAAGGATTTGGAATTGACACCAAAGAAAAATATCGCGGGTTGAAGTATGTGGCCTCCAGAAATACAAAAACTTGACAGCACAATGAAAGTTGGCCAATACTGAGTGTGAAGTGGCAAAGGGGGTGAACAAATTATGAAAATGAGCACCTTGGGTTGGATTGCTTGGGTGTTGGTAGTTGTTGGGGCCCTTAATTGGGGTCTCTGGGGAGCTTTCAGCTACAACTTAGTTGAAACACTCTTTGGAATGGGAGTGATCACAAGATGGGTTTATATCTTGGTTGGTCTTTCCGGACTTTATTTTCTGTGGACAGCCATGTCTATGGATGGGGGGTCCAAAAAGAAGAAAAAGTAACCTGCCCAGTAAAAACACCCTGTGACGTTTAGTTACGGGGTGTTTTTTTTGTCTCTTCAATTACCTCAAACGCCAACCCTCCAATTTCCTCGCGTAAAATTTCGCGGAAGTTTTGGCTTATCGTTTTTTCCAAATAACCAAACAAAAGATCCTCGTCATGAGGACTATGGTGAAAAAGTTCCAGAAATTCTGTATGTTTATCTTTGGGAAGATTTTCAAAAATACAACCCAGGGCTTTGTGGTGAATAAGTTCGTCTACAATTCTCCATATTTCCTCCTGCTCTGCTTTTGTTTTTGCCACTTTCTTGATTTCTTTATCAAGTTTTTTGAGGTCTGCAATGTTATCGAAAAATAATTTTGACATATTATGTTTGTACCAGTTGGTTTTGAGGTATGTTCAATTTATTATAGTCCACAGGTCCCAAGGGAACTTTATTTTCCGGATCATCAACAAAAAAAACTATTACAGCCCCTTTCTTATAACGTGCGCCACCAAGGTAATTCATGACCTCAGGACTACCGCCAAAATGTTTCCCCGTCCAAGCAGCGGGGCCGGAGTCGGCAATATCTGCAACAACTGCGTTTCCATTTGTAGCATTAACAATTAGTACTTTTCTATATTTATACCAATTTCTTAAGTAGGGTTGCCTTTGGGACCAGTCCGAAAGATATAGTGTCTGAACTACTGCGTACCATTTTTCGCGTTCTATATCAGTTTCTGTCAAGTCGGCTTTTGAATAGGCAAAATAACCCCAAGCACCCCGTCCAGGCGCCATCCCTTCATCGTGGCTCAGAACCGACGGATGTGTTGCCATGGTATCCCCGGGATAACGCATAAGGTGTTGCTCCGCACCAATATATCCGTATGTAGTATTAAGGTGTTCCCCCTCTAAACTGGCTCTCGCATTTATACCGGTAATATCCAAAAAAACTTTTTCGAGTGACTTTTCCTGAGATCTGGTAAGCGGTGAGACTTTGTATGGGAGAATTGCCTTTATTGTCTGCGTAAGAGCCTCTTGGGGCGGAATCCCTGAATTATCAAGATTGGTAAAGTCGGTAAGATCTTTGATTATTTCCAATGGTTGAGGTAAGCCACTTGCAATAGTTGGGGGTGCAATCAAAAGTGTTCCTGTGAGAGCCCCTGTTGTGATTGCTTTTGCGGAATGCTCGCGAAGTTTGGAGATAGTAAGGCCGCGGTCTGCAAAAAATTTCTCTACATGGGGAAACTTGTTATGAAATTCTTGTTGAAGTTCCAAATTTTTGAGCTTGAGCTTATTACGCAAAAAATCAGAGGATATTTTTTCTTCAGCAAATTTTGGAAATGTCTTTTTGGCAGGCAGGGTCATTTGCTACTTTTTTTGATAACTTTCTATTACCCAGTATACGGCAGAGCCCAATACTAATGAAGTTATTAATTTCCAATATTTACCATTACCCAATTCTTCGAGACCTGAAAAAATTGCAAACCATACACCATAGGCAGCAAAAACATACCAAAAGTGTTTAATGTGAAGATTTTTCATTTTCTTCTAAACCTTTCTTCAATCTAGCAATCACATCTTTCTGATCTATTAACACCATTGTTTCGTTGAGTGGTGGAGTGAATTTGTTACCTGATATTGTTCCTCTAAGATCCATATAAAAATCTCCAGTCTTGAAATTATTTTCACTAATAGTTACACCTAAGTTCTGATTGATAGTTTCTAAGTTCCACGAATTACCTGGAATTGATTCAAGTGAGGTGGTTGCGTTAGAGATATGAGAAAAATAGTTATCCGTAATAATTAGTGGTTTGATGTCTTGATGAGTTTTAAATATATAGCCTGCCATATCATTAATATCGTTCAGCTTTTTAATTCTATCTTTTAATAATTGTGTAAGTTTAACTTTTTCTACTTTAGATTTGTTGTTAAAATCTGGACTAAGCCGTTCAAATTCTCTTAGAAGATCTTCATCTTTCATCAACCTAATATAGTGTCCATTAAACCAATCCAGTTTATTGTAGAAAAAACGAGGATTAGATTCCTGAAAACCTTTAATATCAAAGTTCTCCACAAATTCTTCAAGAGTAAAAAGTTCTCTGTTGTCTTTGGGTGCCCATCCCAAAAGCATTACAAAATTAAGGAGTGCTTCCGGCAAATATCCCTGTTCCAAAAACTGCTCAACAAAAACGCTATCACGTCTTTTACTGAGTTTTTTGCCGGTCTCACCCGAAAGAATATCAGTAAGGTGTCCTATCTCGGGTCTTGTTCCACCTAAATACTCGAACACCAAAAGGTGAATTGGGGTGGATGGCAACCAATCATGTCCCCTAAGAATGTGGGTTATCTGCATATCCAAGTCATCAACAGCAACTGCCAGATGGTAGGTCGGAAACCCGTCAGACTTTAGTAATGTGGCATCGTATACCGTGTCTGAGTTCCAAGAAATTTCTTTTTTGTGGACAAAATCACGATATGAAAGAACCTTGTTCTCCGGGACTTTTAGTTTGACTGCGCCGTCACTTTTATTTTGATCACGGCATGGGTCTCTAAGTTCCTGGGAAAAACCTTGCTCTTTTGCATTTTTGGGTTTGCAGTCACAATAGAAAGCATTGCCTTGGTCAACGAGTTTCTTGGCAGCTGCTTTATACTTTTCAAGGCGTTCAGACTGTTTGTATAGCTCATCCCAAACAAGTCCAAACTTATTAAGAGTATCCTGAAGAGCTTGAGTAGCACCTTCAACTTCTCTTTTTTGGTCTGTATCTTCAATTCTCAAAACAAAGTCGCCGCCGGCGTGTTTGGCAAGAGCGTAAGCGTACAACGCAGTACGAAGTCCGCCAATATGCAAAAACCCTGTAGGGCTAGGGGCAAATCTGGTTCTTATTTTGGCCATATCAATAGGATTTTACCATACACAGTCTCAACAAATACTCAAGAACGATTGAACCTGAGTGTCTGCAAATATATACTAAGTGTAGGAGATGACATCTTTAACTCAAATTGCCATAACTGCCAGGAAGTCGATTCGCTACGGAATATACGGAATAATTTTTTTGATGGTTGGAAAAGTTTTCCTGGACATGGCCATTTCGGTCTATCTTAAAATCTTTCCGCCGGGGCCCCCGCCTCCAACTGTTAAATTCGGAAAAGTTTCCAAGATTCCGTTTCCCGAAGCCGCCTTGACTGTGAGATATAACTACGTTCTGGAAACTCCTGAAGGAGGCCTTCCGAAAGATATTTCTACCCAAGCTAAAGTTTATTTTATGCCCAAACTTAATGCCAGCCTTTTGGCTCTGGATTCAGCAAAACAAAAAGCTAAAGCTTTGAATTATTCAGATGAACCCGAGCAGGTGTCCGACAACATATACAAGTTCCGAAACCCGACATATCCAACAATTTTAGAGATGAATATTACAACGGGTGTATTTTCTATTAGTTACGACCTTAATTCCGACCGAACACCCATAACAGTTAAGCCGCCGATTGCAGAATCAGCGATTCAAATTTACAAAGAAGCATTGATTAATGCCAACGTAATGCCGGAAGATCTGACCGGCCCAACCTCGCACAGCTTTTTCAAATTATCGGAAGGAAAACTTGTAAACGCCCTCGCACTTTCTGAAGCGGACGTAATTAAAGTAAATATGTTCAGAAAAGAATACGACAAATTTCCGTCCCTTACATCTAACCCCAACCAGGCGAACGTATGGGCACTCATAAGCGGTGCCACCACCAAGGAGCAGCAAATAATTGCTGCCGAATACCACTACTTCCCGGTTGACGAAACACAGTTCTCTACTTATCCGATCATCACACCGGAGGAAGCTTTTTCCCAACTAACTGGGGGTAACGCATTTGTAGCCGATCCTGGAATAAACAACAAAGAAGGCGCGACACTCAAGATAAGAAGAGTTTACCTTGCCTATTACGATCCAGATGTCCAAACAGACTACTTCCAACCAATTTACGTATTCGAGGGTGATAATGGGTTTACTGGTTATGTTCCCGCAGTTGCTCCCGATTATGTGAGTAACTAATCTAGCTTTTTTGAATTGCCACCTTCACTTCCTGCCACTCATAGTTATTAAAAATCCAATCTATCAGCTCTTTGGTTTCCCCGAACCTGTCCTGACTACCCAACACAACGATTATTATTTTGTGGTCGTCCCTTTCCATATATGTAACCAGATTTTCCCTGGCGTTTTCTGTCCACCCTGTTTTGATCCCCAAAACACCCGGAGTATTCCCCAAAAGTTCATTTATATTTTTAAGATAATGTTTATATCTGCCCGAAACATCGGTAACTACATAGTCTTTGGTTGAAACGATTTTAGCAAACACTTGATTCCTCATGGCAACTTCAGATGCCCTTACCAAATCTCTTGCAGTAGTCATTTGCACATCTGAATCTAACCCTACAGGATTTTGAAAATTGGAATTTTTCATATGCAGCTCTTTCGCTTTAGTGTTCATTTGAGCTACAAAGGCGTTCCTTCCACCCGGAAAGCTTGCCGCCAATACTTCTGCAGCATCGTTTGCCGAATACACTAAAAGTCCGTACAGAAGGTCTTCGAACTTCATTTGCTCACCAGCAAAAAGACCCATTTTTTGACCATCTATCCTAACTTGCGGGACTGTAATAATTTCATCCAACGGGTAGTTATCCATCGCAACTAGGGCTGTAATTATTTTGGTGGTTGACGCAGGGAGGAGTGTTTTGTCAGGGTTTTTTTCATACAAACTTATGCCAGTCGAAAGATCGATAGCTATTACACCTTGAGAAGACAGGATGGGATAGTCGTAAACTTCTTTTAAAACCGGTACTGGCGGGAAGTGTTTTTCTTGGGCAACCACCACAGGAACAAAGTCTAAAATACGCGGAACACTTTTGGAAACCGCCATTGCAAAGGAGGACACAAAAACAAAGGAGAGGATAGTTAGATAAAAAAAATTATGTTTTGAGACACGAAGCTTCATCTTGAAAACCTGAAGTCAACTCTTTCCATATCTCTCGGGAAGAGTGACGCCTCCCTGACATTGGCCAAATTCAAAAGCTTCATTGTTATTCTTTCCAGACCAAACGAAAAACCGCCTTCAGGGGGCATGGCATATTTAAATGCTTGCAGATACATTTCAAAGTTTTTAGGATCCATTCCTCTATCTTTTATTGCCTCTACAAGTTCGTTGTAATCGTTGACCCTTTGGCTGCCGGAAAGTATCTCCAACCCTCTAAAAAGAAGGTCATAACTCAAAGAAAATTCAGGATCTTCGGGGTCCGGTTTTGTATAAAAAGCGCGTTTTTTGGTGGGATAGTGGGTAATGGTCACCAAATCACTTCCTTTTTCCTCAAGTGCCCACCTACTGATTTCTTTTTCATCTTCGGGTTCCAGGTCTTTTTCGTTTCTGTGGTCCACACCTGTCCTCTCAAAAATAATTTGCTGTGCCTCTCTCATTTTAAGTCTTGGAATTTTTGCAGGAATTTGGAGTTTTGGAACATCGTAGTTAGTTAATATTTCACCGCATGTCTTTTCTACATGCAAAAGAGTTTGGGAACCCACATGCTCCAGCGCACCCAAAAGTTCGGAGAAATTAACAAAACCAAGCTCACAATCCATTTGGGTTGCCTCCGAAAGGTGGCGGGTTGTCACAGAAGGCTCTGCACGATAAGCCTTGGCTATAGTAAAAACACGTTCCAAAGAAGGAACCAGCATCTGCTTATAAAGCTGTGGGGACTGTGTCATAAAAGCTTTATGATCGTAGTAATCAACTGTAAAAACCTCGGCTCCACCTTCTGTAGAGCTGGCGGATATTGTCGGTACGGATATTTCTGTGCAACCTAAATCAGTTGCCGCTGTACGAAAACCCTCCAAAACCTTAGCCTGAACACGGAAAATATCTTTTATCTTTTTGTGGCGCAAGGTTAATGTCCTGTAATCCAGCAGGGTTGGGAGTTCCAGGTTAAGTGTTTCCGCACCCATATCAAATGGCATTTCCTCAGCTTTTGAAAGAATTGTCACTTTTGATACCGACATTTCAACGGAGCCTGTTTCTATTTTGTCGTTAACCATCTTGGGAGGCCTTTCGTTTATCTTTCCTTGAATTTCAACAGCAGACTGAGTCTTAAGAGACGCAACTTCTTCTCCACCCACAACCTGCAAACTTCCAGTTCTGTCTGTTATGTCTGCAAAGGCTATTTTTCCATGCGAGCGCACAATGCTTACAAAGCCCGAAATTATTACTTCTTGGCCAACTTTTTGGGGTGTTTGGCTAATCAAAGTTCTTTCCATATAGCCATAATTGTAAGTTCAAACCGCAGTAATCGCAAGCTAATTCTTGTTTTTGCCAAGTTTGATGTCCCTCACCTTTATTTGAAGTGAACTTTTACCGTTCCAGACATTCTGATCAATATTAAATGCCAAATCAATCTTTGAGTCTTTGATTTCTGCCAACGCCCCTCCCCAACCAAAAGCTATTCCGTCAAAAATGTTGCCGTTCTGGCCAAGCTTTAGCTTGAGGTGACGAGCTTCGGCACCCACGGTTTTTGCTTCCAAGACTTCAACTTTTTTTGCTACAAAAACCGGCTCAACATTTCCCGATCCAAAAGGGCCAAAATCAGCAACTTGATAATATAAATCCGTATTGATTATTGAGAAATCCAAAACCATATCAACTTTAATTTTCCTCTCAAGGATTTCTGCACTTAATAACTTTTGCGCAATGTTATTCAGTTTTTGGGAAAACTCATCAATCTTGTCCACTTTTATCGAAAAACCGGCGGCCATTGGATGGCCACCCCCCTCTATATACAAATCTTCAAGTTGCCTAATGGCCTCGATTATATTGAATCCCGGAATTGAGCGGGCAGAGGCTTTGGCAACGTTATCCTTTTTTGAAAGAACAATTGAGGGTCTATAGAATTCTTCGGCTAGTTTAGCCGCAGCCAAGCCAATTACGCCTTCATGGTATTTTTCATCTGCCAATACGATTACAGACTTCCCCTCCAAATCTTTGTAATAATTTTTTGCGTGTTTTAATACAACATCTACAATGGCCTGCCTTTGGGTATTTGTCTCTGAAACGTTTTTAGCTATCTGGAGTGCTTTTTGCGAGTCCTTAGTACAAAGAAGTCTAAGAGACTCCAAGCCATGTTTAAGTCTGCCCATAGAGTTTATTCTGGGAGCTATCAAAAATCCGATTTCGTAGGTTCCTATTTCTTCTTTTTTTATCTTTGCTTCAGCAAACATTGCATTGATCCCCGGTCTTTTTGTTTTCCTAAGTTTTTCTATTCCAAACTTAACGATCGATCGGTTAATAGACATCAATGGAATTTGGTCTGCAATTGTGCCGATTGCCGCCAAAGAAAGTCTTTCGGATACATCAAAAGTTTTTTCCAATCCAAATTTCTTGGATAATTCTCTTGCCAAAAACCATGCGACAGCCGATCCGCCAATTTGTTTTGTGTAAATAAGTGCCAATGGCTTGGGAGGTTCTTTTGCAGCTTCGTGGTGATCTGAAATAATCATGTCTATTCCCAACTTTTTGACTTCTTCCACCTTCTTGCCCGCCACTATTCCATGATCTACCGTCACTATCAATGAAAGCTTCGGGTCTTTTTCTTTGAGTTTTTTGACCGTGTCTAAATTTAATCCGTAGCCTTCAGAAAACCTGTCTGGAATATGTGGAAGCACATTAAGACCGGCCGCATGTAATACTTCCCACATTGTGGCAGTTCCGCTGATTCCGTCTGCATCGTAGTCACCATATACAATTACATTTTCGTCGTTTTCTTTGGCTTTTTTAATTCTTTTGTAGGCCAATACTATTTCTTCTGAACTTATTCCCACAGATTCAACCGGTATTTTCATCGGATCATCCGGAAATAAAAATTCTTCTTTCTCCTTTTTGGTATCAATTCCTCGGTTTTCTAGTAACGCAGTTATAACCTCATCGGAATTTTTGGGAATTTTATTGTTTACAACATCCCATTTTTTTGTTTTGATAGCCATACTTTCTTGAGTATAATAATACTACAGAGTAATCAAAACAAAATGGAATTACCAAATAAAGTAAAAGACATTATGAGCAAGTTCCAAAAAGAGAACTTGGAAATTTATGTAGTGGGTGGTGCAGTCAGAGATTTAATAATGGGTAACATTACCAAAGATTGGGATTTTACGACAAACGCACCTCCGGAAAAAATACTGGAAATTATTCCAGACGGATTTTACGACAACATTTTTGGAACAGTTGGATATGTGGTCGAAGGCTTCGATAAACCGTTTGAAATAACAACTTTTAGAACTGAGAAAGGTTACAGCGACTCAAGGCACCCAGACGAAATAACGTGGGGTAAGACTTTGCAGGAAGATCTGATGAGGAGGGATTTTACAATCAACTCCATGGCGGTTGATCCGAACGGAAATCTTATTGATGAATTTGGAGGCAAAAGCGACTTGGACAACAAAACCATTAAGACTGTTGGCGAACCCGAAGAACGATTCTCGGAAGACGCATTAAGAATGATGAGGGCAATAAGGATTGCTTCAGAGTTGGGATTTGTCATAGAGGAGTTAACTTTCGAAGCAATCAAAAAAAATTCTGCACTGATTGATAAGATTGCCAAGGAAAGAATAAGAGACGAATTCTTTAAAATATTGGAATCCCCCAATCCTTACGAAGGAATAATGATGTTTAAAAATTCCGGACTCATGGACAGAATTTTGCCGGAACTTTCAAAGTGTTTTGGTGTGGAACAAAAATCTCCGGGCAGACATCATATATACGACGTTGGTACACACCTTGTGATGTCTTTGAAATATTGCAAGTCACAAGATCCAGTTACCAGATTCGCCACACTAATTCACGATATTGGCAAACCCCAAACATATAGAAAAAATAGCAATGGTTTAATTACGTTTTATAACCATGAAATGGTGTCTACCAGAATTGCAGAAAACATTTCGGACAGATTGAGATTTTCAAACAAAGAAAAAGACAAATTCGTTAGACTTGTAAGGTGGCACCAATTTACTGTTGACGAAAATCAAACAGATTCTGCACTCAGGAGGTTTCTGAAAAATGTAGGTCTAGAAAACGTGGAGGATATGTTGGCGTTACGGGTTGCCGACAGACTTGGTGGAGGTGCAAGAGAAACTTCATGGCGGCTAGAAGAATTTAAAGCCAGACTAATCGAGGTGCAAAAACAGCCATTTGCAATCAAAGATCTAAAAATCAATGGGCTCGATGTAATGAAAGAGTTGGGGATTGAGCCGGGACCAAAAGTTGGGGAAATATTGGAAGCAATATTTAAGGATGTGGTAGAAAACAATGTAGTTAATGAAAGAGAAGATTTGCTTGTAAAGCTAAAAACACTTTCCCCATAAACCAAGTTTTAGACTTTTTGCGTTTTCCTGCAATAAGTTAAAGTCTTCAGAATTTTTTAAATCCGGCGGAACCGACTGCTTGATGGCAAAGCCGTTTTTGACAAGTTCTTTGTTTACAAAAACATCGTCCACATAAACAAATCTCAAAAGTCTGCCGTATTTATCCAAGTCGGAAATATCCTTTTGAAGTCTTACAGTTTTACCCGCCACCATCCGAGAATTTTCATTTCTTGCTTCCTGGGAAAAACACTCCCTTGCGGGATAAATTTCGGGTGTGTCCACTCCAATATATCTGACTTTCTGCCCGCCTTCTATCTCTATAGTGTCTCCATCAAAAACATTGGTCACTTTTGCGGTTTGAAATTCCGGAAACGATGTTGGAGTCTTTTCCGACACCTCTTTATCCACTTTATTGCTACCGACTTGCAGATGAACAATAAAGGCGCCAACAAATAAAAATATTACTATTTTTTTGAGCAAGTTTGTTTTCAATTATTTGTTCTTTTTTGACTTATTAAGAATCTCGTCCCAAGTAACAAGTATCGGCACCGCCACAAACGGTGAAGAATAAGCACCAGTTATTGTGCCGATCAAAAGAGCTGCAATGAACCACCTTATTGTTTCGCCACCCAAAAGCAGAAGTGCAACCATCATAAAAACAACAACAAAAGTATTATTTAACGAACGAACCATTGTTTCGCTAATAGCCCTATTGGCCAAACCGAGTAAATCGTCACCAAAAAACTTTTTGGATTCACGGATTCTGTCATAAAGTACAATTGTATCGTGCACCGAAAAAGACAATATTGTAAGAATCGCCGTTACAAACAAAAGATCTATTTCTGCACCCCAAAGATGTCCAAAAATTGAAAACATGCCAACAGTCACCAAGCTATCATGAATCATTGCAAGAACGGCAGAAATACCAAACTTAATACTTTTAAATTGTAAAGCCACCCAAAAAAGAATACCTCCCGCAGCAACGACTAGACCGTAAACAGTCTTTTTTATGAGCTCTTTTCCGGCAACTGGACCAACGGATTCAAATCTCAACTCTTCGACACCGCCAGAAACTTCCTCCAACGAACTTTTGACTGCATTTCTCTGGTCGTTTGAAATAATTCCAAATTTTAAAATATAACTCCCTGAACCGGTTTTCTGGACCGAAGAAAGTTCTATGCCTTGATCTTCGAACAGCTTTTCTAAAACAGGTTGATCAATACTGTTTTTCAACTTGTATTCTGTAAGCGTACCGCCTGTAAATTCAACCCCGAATTTCACACCGTAACGCACCAAAGAATACATCCCCGATAAAACAACCACAGAGGAAATAAAAAAATATAACCACCTAAATTTCATCCAGTTAATCATAATAACTTCACATTTATCATACGAATTTCATGTTAATCGCAACAGTTTGTTTCCATTGCAAATTTATTTTTTGCTGTCTCGAACAAATATTCTAATTAAATTTCTCGAGATAAATATTCCCGTAAAAAGACTTATGGCGATTCCCAGAGCTAAAGTAATTGCAAAACCTCTTATCGGTCCAGATATATTCAAAAACGACCAGTCAAAAGGATTTGCCAAAACAAAACAGGTGATTAACGTCGCAATGTAAGCATCCCTTATAGAGTTCCACGCTCTTCCAAAAGAAACTTCGATGGCTTGGTGGAAATCTCGCTTTGTTTTTTCTTCCTTAAATCTCTCAAATATCAATATATTACTATCCAACGCCATCCCCACAGACAACAAAAATCCTGCAATGCCGGGGAGTGTAATTGTAACAGGTATGATTTTATAAAGCGCGATTGTCAGAAAACCAAATATCACAAGTCCGATGTTGGCAATCACACCAAACCAACCATAGGATACAACCATAAAAAGCATAACCATTACAAAACCGATTGCACCAGCGGTAACACTGTTCTTGATCGAGGTCGCCCCAAGTGTGGCACCAACTGTTGATTCTTGAATCAATTTAACAGGAACAGGTAGCGCCCCTGCGTTAAGTTGTATTGCCAACTTTTTTGCATCATCAATTGCAAAACTGCCGCTGATCTGAGCCTGCCCCCCCGAAATAACACCCTGAACAACAGGGGCTGACACAATTTGTTCATCTAAAATAATCGGAAGCTGCTTGCCAATGTTGCGTGAAGTAATTTTTTCAAACTTGTCCCCACCTTCTTTGGTAAATTGAATCGATATCGCCGGTTTCCCCGTCTGCGAATCAAAAACAACCTGTGCAGATTGGAGGTCGGCACCAGTAAGGTCGGTTGCCACCAACACAGAAGACGGTGTAGCACTTCCGGGTACCGCAACATCCTGAATTTCCTCAAAAGATAGCTGTGCGGTTTTTCCTATTAAGTTTACGGCGTCTTGAGTATTTTTGATTCCTGGGAGATCTACTATGACTCTGTTTCTGCCTTCGAACACAGAAGTTTGCACAGTAGGCTCCGAAACACCAAAAAGGTTGACTCGCCTTTCTATAACGTCGCGAACACCTTCAATAGCAGTTTGTTTTTTGTCTTCGGCAATTTTACCCATATCCGCCTCAAAAACCAACTGACTTCCACCTGCCAAATCCAAACCAAGTTTCAAATCATATTTTTTTGAGAAATTAAAATTACCTAAATTTATGTTTATTCCATAGGGGGAAGCGATGAGTGCCGAGATGACCGTAACCAATAATATGAAGCTAATTAACCAAATCTTCTTCATCGCCAATAATCATAACACGACTCGCCGACAAAATACCCAGAAGGAATGGGTCCCGTCTTTTCTTTCTGAATTCGAATTCTTCACGGCTCATCACGGTGTAGTTTATTTCTGTACCTCTTTTGCTTTCTTCAACACGTATCACAGATGCCAATTCAGGAAGAACCACTTCTCCTACAATTAAGATATCCACATCGTCGTCCCTTTTTCTGGGAATTGCTCTTGTGAATTTACCCGAAAACATGACCACAGAGGCTTTGCCAATTTTGTTTTTGTTATCTATTAATTCCTTACCAAGGCCTTTTGTTTTAGCAACCATAGAAATGAGATCCCCAAAAAACGGATGTTCCGGTCTTACAAAATAGTAAACTCTATTACCTCTTGGTTCCTTCCTGAGAATACCTTCTTTCTCTAATTTCTCCAGCTCACGTCTCACAGCGTTTATTTCTTCACCGGTCTCTCTTACGATTCCACGAACGTGATAAAGCTCTTTGAGATTTGAAAAAAAGAGCTCCAAGATCTTTATTCTTACCTTTGAAGTTATGATATCTCCTAAATTTGCCATTTATTTTGGGGCAGCAAACTGTTTAATACGAAATGTTATTCTGCGATGGTACTACTTCTACCCAAGTTGTTCCACGGACCAACTTAATTTCACTTCCATTTGTATCATAAAAAACTTCTCTGTCAAGCTGAGAGGTTTTGGACCATGTGCCTTGGATAACCTGCCCGTTTTGAAAAATGATCGCCTTACCAGTCCCAATCACCTGGTAGAACATGTGATGTTCGGGGTCCACGGGTCCTGTTTCTTTAGCCAAAAGCAAAACTACATTCTTTGCAGTTATCTGTGGTTTATCAAATTCCCAATCAACATGTTCTTTGCCACCATTGCTTCTTTTGTAGGAATTTGTAGCAGAATCGTATTTCCACTCAACATCGTAACCCGGCATGCTATCCCAAAAGTTAAACTTTATGTCAGCACTTTCCGGGGAACTATTGGATTTTCCGTCCTGGAATATCCATTTTTTGAAACCTTCCGTCCACTCAGTTCCGTCATTGTCCTTAAAGTTATAACCCCTCTTGGCTGCTTCTTTATAAACCTCGTCTATATCGGCAACCACCGAGTGCTCCCATGCGGCAGCGGTTGTTCCAAGCCTATACTGATTTCTCTCAACAACCGGATATCCTATGTTGAACCCCCCATCCATGTCATTGCCGCGGGTTCCATTCCTCCACCCCAATTTGTCCAAAGCCGCATACGCATTCACAGTAGGATGGATTTGTCCTTTTGGCTTAACACCGCCGGGACAGTCTGCACAAAAGTCGTTTGCACCGCCTTGATGCAAATAAATTGGATGCGAACCATATCCAGCTGCTAAATTAACAAAATAAATTCTGGCACTTCTTATGGGTGCGGCCTTTACATTCTCAGCAACTGCTCCGCAATAAAACACTGCCATAAACCTGGTGATTCCACCTTCTGCAACTGCTTCGTAGACCACATCTGCCTTTGACAGACCCGACACAGGGCGCGAGTCTTGATGATTTTCGATCATTGCTGCAACAGGACGTCTAGTTTCCCATATATCTTTCTCTGCTTTCGTATACATCTCGCCGTTAATGGGGCACTCTGCAACTTTTGGCTGGGTCAAGTCTATCTTGGATTTTTTGGAACCTGTTTTGCCGGAATTTACTTTGGCAACCGGAGAAGATGGAGAAATAAAGTAATAAAAAAGCAAAGTACTGCCCATAGACAAAAAGAAGAGACCGACAAAACTGGCCACTATTAAAAATTTCTTTGATCCAAACATATTCGTCTTCATAATTATCTGTTCTTTTGTGCCAAGGTCAATGCCCGTTTCTCTTCCTGCGAAAGATCATGGCTACTTTTGCCCATCACGACGTCTTTCATATAAACCCTGGTTCTATCCCTTGTATGCAAACTTGTAATTATAACTCCGCTTTCTTTACCATTTAATATGGCAAGACAAAAACTATGATCTCCGCCCAATTCCTTAAAGGGATTGAACCTTACCAGACCGACTTTTTGCACATGAGACAAGCCCTCATCCTCTAGGCCCTTCACTCTTCTTACCATCTCAGAAATCTTTATTGTATTCTCCTCTTCTTTGGAGATTACTTTTTCCAAGACTTTTTTGAGGTCGGTTGTTTCAACCCCTTTGGTAAGTTTGTTAAAAAGTGCGTAAACTCTATAAACCAAAAAACTTACTGCGATGAGCCATGCTGTTAATGCCAAAAAAAATAAAAGAACCTCGGTTTGCATTTGTGTTGCCGGCAGGCTCAAATAATGAGTAAGTATTTGATTCAACCATTTTTACATCTTGAAAAAGTTAAGTCAAGAAGGTAGATTCCAAGCAATGGCAATTAAAAGATCCAGAAAAACAAGAGATAACAAGGTTAATCCTCATTACAATTTTCTTGTCTCCTGGCAGCCTTCAGAGGCAGGTGTCAAGGGGGAATTGAATTCAAACAAACTTAAGACAACTTCAAAGCTATCAGCTTCAAAAAGGGCCGATATTTTGGCACAACAATCAAAAGATAAGGCTATCAAAAAAGATATTTTCCGTAGCCTTGCAACCGTTGGATTTATACTTGGGCTCGAGCTGGTGGTATACTTAACCCGAAATCAATTTCCTTTATTAAAGTGAATTGATTTTGAACAAGTTGTTCTGTCCTTAGGAAAGGGGGTGACCAGTCAATGATGTATTGTGTTAAATGTCGTGCCAAGAGAGAAGGTAAAGACGCACAAGCTGTTACCATGAAGAATGGTAAGATGGCTACAAAAGCTGTTTGTGAAGTCTGTGGCACAACAATGTTTAAAATTGGAGGAAAGTAATCTCCTTTTTTTATAGCAGAAGGGTAAACCCAAAAAAGTCTTAGGGACTATTAGGGTCCCTTTTGCATTTAAATGACAAATTTAGAGAAGGTATTCGAAGTCTTCAGAAAGAATTATGTTCTAGTCCCCCTGGAAATATTTGGTGACGACCCATACAAGAGTCTTGTTTCCACTATAATGTCTGCCAGAACCAACGATGACACCACTTTAAAAGCTTCCTTGCGTCTTTTTGATAAGGCCCCGAACATCAAAACACTTTCACAACTCACAGAAAAACAAATTCAAAATCTAATTTTTCCAGTGGGTTTTTATAAGACCAAGGCAAAACACCTAAAACAAACGGCAACAAAGGTTCTGTCTGAATTTAATGGCGAAATCCCCTCTACAAGAGAATCTTTGATGAGTCTTCCCGGGGTTGGCAGAAAGACTGCGAATTTGGTGTTAAACAGGGCTTTTGCTATTCCCGCAATTGCTGTGGATACTCACGTTCACAAAATCACAAACATGCTAGGTTGGATAAACACAAAAACACCTGAAGAAACAGAAAAAGAATTAATAGAAGTCATTCCCAAAAAGCTGTGGCCAGAAACTAACAGGCTTTTTGTGAGCATCGGAAGACAATATAAAACCAAGAAAAGACTGGTTGAATTTCTAAAAAGTGAAAATTTAACTTAATTGATTCCAAATATTTTCCAACCTACCTTTTGCTTCTTTATAAGAAACGGGCCAAAAGTAATTCCAACCTGATAGGTGTTTTGCCCTTCTTTCAATATGTGGGTCTTTACCATTATCTTTAAGATATTTTAGTTTTGGTATGTCGGCAGCTATTTCTTCTTCATACCTAAATCTTGGAGACAAGGTGTATTTAATTTTCCACAGAAATGGACCTTGTTTTGTTTGTCTTTTTATATGTTCCTGCTCGTGTATTAACAATGCTTGATGCCATATGCTTGGGTTACCCGAAGTTAAATTGTCATATACAAAGTCCGGTAGATATATGTTTGGATATACAGCTTGAGCAGTTTTGTTTGAAACCCAAGGTATTAAATCCCAAAATTTATTTTTTCTTTTAACGTTACTGCCCAAATTCATATTAACTTTCCAAAACAATCGTTACGGGCCCATCTAAATCTGTTTCAATTTTCATGTAGTCCCCAAAACTCCCTGTCTCCACTTCAATACCATTGTCCCTTAACTTTGAAATAAAATGATCATAGAGCGCTTTAGCCAAAACAGGATCCTCAGCATTTACAAAACTTGGTCTGTTGCCCCCACTGGTATCCCCGTAAAGCGTAAATTGGGAAACTACAAGCATTTTTCCGCCCACATCTTTAACCGACAAATTCATCTTTTCTTCCGAATCACTCATAACTCTGAGTTTTGAGAGTTTGGACGCAAAATTTTCTACAACAGACTTTTGATCCCCTTTTTTAAAACCCACCAAAACAAAAAGTCCTGTACCAATTTCTCCCGTAACCAGGCCGTCTTTTACTCTGGTTACTTTTGCTTTTGAAACTCTTTGAACAACAAGTCTCATTATAATTTGCTCAAATTATATAAAAAAACCTTATTCTAAAACAGGTCTATATTGCAGTGCTTCAGCAATGTGTGATGAAGAAATTTCTGTTGAGTTATCCAAGTCGGCGATTGTCCTGGCAACTCGAACAACTTTGAAATAGCTTCTTGCGGTAAGATTCATACGCGAAACTGCGGCTGTCATTATCGCACTGCAAGATTCATTCAGTTGGCAAAATATCTTCACATCTTTTGTTGACATCTCGGAATTGGACTTTAATCTAAGCTTCGCAAACCTTTTTAACTGGATCTCTCTGGATTTTTGAACTCGTTTTTGGATAGCGACAGAAGATTCACGTTTGACTTTGGAGTCGTTTATCAACTTTTGTGTTTCCACCGAGGGAACATCTATATGGATATCTATACGGTCTAAAATTGGGCCTGAGA
Source organism: uncultured Gammaproteobacteria bacterium (assembly GCA_964599625.1). GTDB lineage: Bacteria > Patescibacteriota > Microgenomatia > UBA8517 > UBA8517 > CAZRGC01. Next base: position 166,490 of record CAZRGC010000003.1, on the reverse strand, counting down.
TTCTTTTTTGATACCTCATTATTGTCCCAGGCAAACAAGTGCAAGCCCGTTTTGGATCACCAAAATATCCACAAGGACAAGGGTTACTTGCTGCTATCATCAGAAAAGATGCCGGATAGGTAACAGAGCCTTTGGCGCGAGATATTGATACAACCGAGTCTTCCATTGGCTGTCTCAAAGATTCCATAACGTTTCTTGGGAATTCGGGAAACTCATCTAAGAACAAAACACCTCTGTGGGCAAGTGAAATTTCACCAGGCATGGGATTACTGCCTCCACCAATCAGGCCTATTCGGGATGTTGTGTGGTGAGGACTTCTAAAAGGGCGTTTGGTTATAATCGACTGTCCTTCGGGAAGATTTCCTGTTATTGAATATATTTTTGTTACTTCAAGCGCTTCATCCTCCGTCATCACAGGCATTATTCCGGGAAGAGCTCTTGATAACATTGTTTTTCCCGAACCTGGTGAACCTTTCATAAATACGTTGTGATTCCCTGCCGCAGCAATCTCAAGGGCTCTTTTGGTCTGTTCCTGGCCGACAATTTCTGAAAAGTCGAATTCTGCCTCCTGTGACACTAAAAGATTTTTAAGGCTTATTTTTGTTGAAGGACTAATATTGTTATTTCCGTTAAAAAACCTTACAAGCGACAACAGCGAATCAACGGCTATAACGTCGATGTCGGATACCACCGATGCTTCTTCTTCGTTGACTTTTGGCACAAAAATACGTTCAAACTTCTTCTCCCTGCCAAGATAAGACATTGGCAAAATACCATTTGTATGTCTTAAACTTCCATCTAAAGATAATTCTCCATAAAACAGCGCGTTGTTTACTTTTGGAGATATTTGTCCGGAAGCAATAAGGATACCGAGTGCAATAGGAAGGTCATATGCCGGACCCGCCTTAGGAATATCGGCAGGTGCAAGGTTCACTGTGATTCTGTTTATGGGGAAATCCGCACCTGAATTTTTGATCGCACTCCTCACCCGTTCTTTGGATTCCTCAACTGCCTTATCCGGTAAGCCTACTATTGTAAAACTCGGCAACCCCTGTTCTGCTATGTCCACTTCCACTTCAATTAATCTTGCATTGAGTCCCAATGTTGCACCGGAGAAGATTTTGGCAAGCATATTTCAGAGTAGCACGTATGAAATTTATTTGACAGAAACCACAAAAAACATCTGAAACAATTCGGGTCAATGCCTCATTTGGTGTACTTTGACTCCGAAAAAACCGCTTTAAAAGCAAACTTTAGAAAATGCCAGGTCTGCAACGATTGACCTATAAGTGATATAATAGGCCGTTCCGGAGAAGGGATAGTCGCCCTGAAAAATCTTTGATTTTTTAGGGAGGAAAGTCCAGGCAGCAAAAAGCAGGGTGTCGGGCGCAAGTCCGAGATGCTCCCGCAAGGGAGTAGCCAGTTAGAGCCACAGAGACTATGTCGATTTTTTCACCCTAAAGGTGAAAAGAAACGAGTGAAAAGAGGCAATCCTCCCCGCTGCAACCTCCGAATTTTCCGCCCCTTTAAGGGTAAAATAGCTTTTAAAAAATCCCGGTTTCCGGGAGGCGGGATAAGGTTCGAGGGCAAAGACGGATGACTGTCTAAAACAGAACCTGGCTTACACTTACCGGAACAACAATTAACCCCACCTCATGGTGGGGTTTTTTGATTAAAGTGAAACGAAGTTTACACTTACCGGAACATTAGAAGAACCATCGAAAGATGGTTTTTTTAATGCTTTGAAATGTTATTAGTTATCTTTTGTATCCTTGAAGAAATATTCGCTTAATATAACCTGGATGGTAATCATTACAGGTATAGAAATTATCATACCAACAACTCCCGCAAGGCGTTGCCCTATTGCCAAAGAAAGCATGATAACTATCGGAGAAATTCCTACAGACTTTCCCATAATCTTGGGTACTAGAACATAGTTCTCAACCTGCTGAACCAAAAGGGCCATGGCAACCACGCCAATCCCTGTATAACTAGATATACCAAAACCTATTAAAACTCCCGGAAAAGCTGCAATTATCGGACCTATGTAAGGAACTATCTCCAAAATTCCGGCAAGCACCGCAAGTGGAAGCGCAAACGGGACCGAAAGTAAGGAAAGTCCGATATAGTTAAGTAGACCCACCAAAAACATCAAAATAAATTGACCTCTTGCCCAACCTCCCAACTTGTCTTCGAGTTTGGTCAAAAAAGCAGCTATTCTGGACTTCCTTTGTTCACCAAAAAATCTACCAAGTTGATCGTCCAAATTGTTTCTGGAAAGGAGTAGGTAAAAGGCAAAGACTAGTACAGTAAAAACAGAGACCAAGTTTGATAGAAGCCCGCCAACCACACCCAAAAGCTGTTCGGGAATTGTTCCAACTTTAGCCAAAACTTCCTTACTGACTTCGGTTCCAACAACGGGATATGTATTTATTTTGGAAATAAATTCGGGAGACATGTTTGCAAAGTTTGCACTTTGCTCAACAAGCGGAGGGACTAAAAGTGCCACAATTCCGGCAAAGATTCCGATTATGAGAACATAAGAAATCAAGACAGAAACACCCCTGGGGATTTTTAAACGGGAAAGACGTGTTACAAAAGGGTCAAGAATTGTAGTGAGTAGAAGTGCAACAAAAAGCTCCAGAATTATATCTTTAATAAAATAAAGAAAATACAAAGCTATCAAAAAAAAGACTGTAAAGATAACGGTTTTGTGGGAAATTTCGACCTTTCTTGGCATAATTTATATATACCATTTTTTAACGGTATTTTCTACTTTTTCAAAAAAATCCTTGTCAGTTATGTCAAACCAAATTATCCTGCTATCTTTTTTGAACCAGGTCATCTGGCGCTTTGCGTAGCGTTTTTCGTCTAGTATCCATTCGTTTATAACTTCACTTTCGGTAACACCACCTTCGAAATAATCTCTCCAGCCACCGTAACCAATTGCCAGCATAGACTGATTTTCCCAGCCGACACCCTGGTCTAAAAGTTTTTTAACTTCGTCCTTTATTCCCTCATCAACACGCTCGCGCACCCGTTTCTCTATTTTTTCTTCAATAAACTCAATTGGAGCAGTAAGTCCGACAAATAATAGGTCGTGTTGTTCATTTTTGACTGCTTGTAATACATTGTGCGCATTTGAAAGATAATACTGTGCAACCTCAACCGCCCTAATAAGCCTCCTGGGATTTTTTTTGTCCGAAGTGTTTAAAGACCCTGCTTTTATCGGATCCATCTGCGAAAGCGATTCGTAAAGTTCTTCCACTGATTTGCTCTCCAGATTTTTGCGCAGCCCTTCGTTACGTGGAATGCCGGCTGTCTCTATACCGTCCACCAGGCCTTTGATATAAAGTCCGGTACCACCAACCACCATTGGCAACTTGCCGCGCGACGCAATATCGTCAACTAAATCCCTGGTAAGACTGATGAAGTGCGAGACGCTGAATTCATCGGTCGGTTTTGCCAAGTCATAACCCCAGACCTTTACGCCGTCTATTTCATAATAACCAAGTCTGTTCATTGGAGTGCCTGGAGGAATGTCTTTTCCTGTACCGATGTCCATACCTTTATATACCTGCCGGGAGTCTGCAGAAATGATTTCGCCGTCAAATTTTTTGGCGATTTTTAAGGCAAGGGAAGTTTTGCCTGTTGAGGTAGGCCCGCAAATTACAAGTATTTTGTTTTTGATCATATTTAAAGATCGATAGTATCACGAACTTGCACTAGTGTATTTCTTTAGGGCAAATTTCCAAAATCTTCCAGAAAAATATAACGCTATTATTGCAACCCCAAACGAAATAAGTATTAACTGCGGGGAAATATTCCCCATCAAAGCTTTCGCCGGAAATGTCATCATTACTCCCACAGGAATAAGATAAGTGAGAAAACTTTTTAAAGGTTCTTTGTAAACATCCACCGGGAACCTGCCAAATGAAGTGAGATCCCTATAAACCATAATTGTGTGGTCTACCTCCAAAGTAATTATTGCCATCGAAATCAGAGCAACATGGAAGGCTGTTGCTATTAAAAGTGAATTGATAATTAGAATCAGATAGGTAACAATTCCCAAAATACTGGGGTCAAGCGAAGACCCAACTACAAAAATCATCAAAAAAAGCGGTGGCAGCGTAATCAAATCTATTATGTCCGCCCCACCCATTAGCGACAGAAAAAGCGGGCTTACCGGCTTAATAAGTGTAAGGTCAAAATCTCCAGAAATTATTTTTGGCCTAAATCTGTAAACTTCTCTAAACAAAAATTGTGATACGACATCTACAAGGTTAAAGGTCAAAAAGAAAAATATCGCTTGATTAGCAGAATACCCGGAAATGCCACCTGCCCCGCTTACCAAAAAATAAAGAAAGGCAATAAAAAGTATAAAACGAAAGATTTTGCCGGCAAGAAAAAAGGCAACCGCAATTTTTTGACCAGAAACAATCAAAAAAGCATTTTTTGTCAGAAGCCACCAAATTTTTGCGTAATAATTTATTTTTTTCATCTATCTTCCAAAAGATTGATAGGCTTTAAGCCCGGCTCTCCAGACCTTACTCATTAGCAGGTAAAGAACAAAAACCCAGACCACAGATATTAAAAGGTAGCCCAGAATTCCTACAGCAGATATCTTTCCTAAATATATTTGTATTGGGAAAAAAATCAGGTAGGGAAATGGTGTCAACATGAGAAAATTAACAAATTGTGATGGAAGAACATCGATAGGGAAAACCGCCCCGGACAAAAACTCAACAACAACCACAGCCACCAAAAATTGTGATGCCCATCCGAGTTCAGGAGCCCAAAAAGGAACTGCAGAAATTAAGAAAACAACATTGAAATAAATAAGTATTGCGATAGCCAATGACAGAGCAAAAAGGAGTAAGTACAAGGGATTACTTTGGATAAAAATTTCCGGCTGCAAAATAATATACAAAGCACCAAATTCCAAAAAAGCAAAAAAAAGATTCAACGATTTTCCGGCAATGTCTCTTACAAACCAATATTTAAAATAGCTTATTGGCTTGAGAAGGTAGTTCGAAATGTTACCTTCGGATACATCTGTTGAAACATCGCTTGCACGACCGGACAAAACTATTGACCTTACCACCATGAGCATAAAAACATATGTTAGTATCATTGTTTTGTCATAACCAAAAAATTGACTGTCTTTTGCGGCAAAAATAGTTGTCCATAAAAAGAAATTAACAATTATCTGAAATATATTTCTGACTCTCCACATAATGAAGTTTGCTTTGTAAATAAATTCTTGTTGAAACGATATCTTGAAGACAGAAATCAGAGTGTTCATTTTTTGAGTTCTCCTTTAAAGACTTTTCTAATTATGTCTTCAATGGGAACCTCCTCAATTGTCAGATCTTCCACAGGATAGTTTTGCAAAAGCTCTGAAGCAGCAACCGGCACAGTATCCCTGGGAACACTAATAACCGCTGTTGGATAATTTAACTTTTTGACTTTGCCAATATTTTCCAATTCTTTAATGTCTTCGCCGCCTTTAAAGGTAACTTTGATTATTTTGTCTTTTGCGAATTTTGATACAAGTTCATCGATAACCCCATCAAATAACATTTTCCCTTCATCTATTACAATCACCCGTCTGGCCAAGTCTGTAAGGTCGTCCATGTTGTGAGATGTGAGCAATATTGTTGCTTTGTATTTTCGGTTGTATTCGTATATAAAATCACGAACTTTTTGTTGAGCAACAAGATCTAAGCCAATGGTGGGTTCATCCAAAAAAAGAATTTTTGGTTTATGAATCAACGCCGCGATCAACTCCATCCTCATCCTCTGCCCCAAAGATAATTTTCTAACTGGTGTATCCAAAAGTTTGCCAACCTCTAACATACCGACAAGTTCTTTAAGTGAGTCTTCGTACTCCTTTTTAGGAATTTCGTAAATTGCTCTATTTAGTTCAAAAGTTTCAATTGCAGGCAAATCCCACCACATCTGATTTTTCTGACCCATAACAAGTGCTATTTGTTTCAAAAACTCCGGCCGTCTATCCCAAGGGTCGAACTCAAGGACTTGTACAAATCCGTTAGTTGGGTACAAAAGGCCGGAAAGTGTTTTGAGTGTGGTTGTTTTACCTGCGCCATTTGGGCCGATAAAACCCACCAACTCACCCGGTTGAATTGTAAAGGTTATATCGCGGACAGCGTTTACGGTTTTCACCTTGGGAGACAAAAATGAAGAAATAGCACCAGACAGACCCTTACCCCTTACGGGTACTTCGAAGTTTTTAACAAGATGATCTACAATGACAGCTCTATCCATAATAGTTATTACAGCTAACTAGCCCCTGGGCCCAGTATACTACTTTGAAATATAACGAGGAAATTATCTGCTTACTTGTCTTTTGAGTTTTTTACCAGGAGTAAACCTTGGAGATCTATGTGATTTTATTGTAACCAGTTTATCGGTTTTGGGAATTTTTACGGTTTTACCTTTCATGGAGATAACTCTGAAAGTTCCGAAGCCTGACAAAACTACTTTTTCTCCCTTACCCAAAACTCTTCCAATTTCGTCCAAAAAAACTTCTACTGCCTCTTCTGCGGCTTTTTTTGTGAGGTGCGCTTTTCTTGCGACCTGATCCATAAGTTCACCTTTTGTCATTACCGAAAAGGATATGACACATTGAATAAAAAGTCAAGATTTCGGGCAAAGATAGAAACTAAATTTATAATTTAAAAAATTATTTTGCTGAAGTAATTTCGGTGGCCCTAACTTCTCTAATCACAGATACTTTAACCTGACCTGCATATTCTGCTTCTTTTTCTAATTTTCTGGCAATATCGTGTGCCAAAACTGTAAGTTTGTCATCATCTACTTCATCAGGGTTAACAATAACACGAACATCACGGCCTGCCTGGAAAGCAAATACTGCGTCAACACCCGGGAAACCTTTGCTGATTTCCTCAATCTTGCTCATTCTTTTAACATAACCTTCGTGTGGTTCATATCTGGCACCAGGGCGGGAACCCGAAACTGCATCTGCTATCCACACACAAACTGACTCGTTTGAAGAAAAAGGTCTATCCTCATGATGCTCTGCAACACAAGCAACCACCTCTTTGGGAATGCCGTACTTTTTAAGAAGATTCACTCCCAACTCCACATGATTACCTTCTTCGTCGGTGACAATTTTACCAACGTCATGGAGTAAACATCCAAGTCTTACAATGTCTGTATTGGCGCCGATCTCTTCGGCGATAGCAACTCCCATTTTGGTTTCCTCGATTGTGTGGATGCCCAAATTCTGCCCGTAAGAAGTTCTAAACCTGTATCTGCCTATCATCTTCATAAGCTCAAGCGGAAGATTGTAAACACCACACTCGTGAGTGATTTTCTTTCCTTCTTCCAAAAGAACATCCTCCATACTTGCTTTCACTTGTCTAATCACTTCCTCAATTCTGGAAGGCTGAATTCTTGAATCATTGATAAGTATTTCCAAAGATCTCCTGGCAATTTCACGTCTTATTGCGTCGAACGAGGAAAGTCTGATTTCGTTTGTTTCGTCAATTTCAATTTCCACACCTGCTTCTTTTTCAAAAGTTCTGATGTTCCTTCCACCCGCACCTATTATTCTTCCTTTGACGTCTTCGTTGGGGACTGTAACCGCAGAAACTGTGTACTCAGCGGTGTATTGGGTGGCTCCCTGTTTCATGGCGTCCAAAAGAATTTCCTGAGCCTTTAATTTGGCCTCTTCTTTAATCTTTTCTTCCGCGGCTCTAATCTTCTTGGCAATTTCGCCCACCAGATCCTTTTGTACCTCGTCAAGAAGAGCTCGCTTAGCCTCTTCAGAGGTCATTTTAGCCACTTTGGCCAATTTTTCGATATATTCGTCCTGTTTAGACATATTCTAATAACGCAAAGAGGGGCTTAAGAAAGCCTTGTGGCAAAAGGGGCTGAATTTTGTGCTCTTTTAACCATAATCTTTGACTGTGCTATTTTACCATCTTAGACCACCTCTAATCAAGGAAGAACTTTCTCAATAGTTTCCCAAGAAAAACCTTTTCCACCCAGGTATTGCGCCATTTTTTGTCGTGCTATCCTTGGTTCAAATTTGGCCCATTTATAGGATCTTTTTTCCAAAATGTTTTTGGCCATAACCACCTCATCCAATTTTGTTTCACCCAAAACCTCTTCAATAAAAACATCTTTTATACCCTTTGTCTTTAGTTCCGCAACCAATATTCTTTTTGGCTTGGGCTTGAAAGATTGCCTTTGGTCCACCCACCAACGGGCAAATTTAAGATCGTCCAAAAGTTCAAAATGCCGAAGTTTGTCGGTAAGGGTGTTCCATAAACTATCATGAATCTTTTTTCTTTTGAAGTAGTTGGACACTTCCTTTTCTGACCTGGGTCTGAGTGTTGCATATGCCAAGAGTTTGTCCAAAGTCTTTTGAAACTCTGCTTTTTTAACCACCTCTGCCAATTCTTCGTCGGTAAACTCTTTTCCGATTTTTATTTTTTGGAGAACTAAATTGTCCAGGTCTATTCCGAATCCAAATTTGCCATCTATAAAAACATTAACTCTTCCGTCTTTTTTCTGGCTTTTTAATGAAGTGACTGTCGGCACAATCTTATTCTACTCTTCCTCTGAATCTTCTTCGCCTATTTCCTTGGGAAGCTTTTTTCCGGAGGTTGCCATATCGCGGATTTTCTTTTCTATCTCGTCTGCAACTTTGGGATTGTCGGAAAGATACATTTTGGCAGCCTCTTTTCCTTGGGCTATGGGTTTACCGTCGTAATTAAAGAATGAACCGTTTTTTCCAACTATACCAAGCTCAAGTCCCACATCCAAAAGTCCGCCGGACTTGGATATTCCTTCTGACTCCATTATGTCGAATTCAGCTACTCGAAGAGGGGGCGCAACTTTGTTTTTGACTATTCTGGCCCTGTGGCGTGAACCAATTACACGTTCACCATCTTTCAGGACTTCTATCCTTCTGGTGTCAATTCTTACGGATGCATAAAACTTAAGCGCAAGTCCGCCGGGTGTTGTCTCCGGATTTCCAAACATGACACCGATTTTTTGTCTGAGTTGGTTTGTAAATATAAGAACAGTTTTAGACTTGGAAATTGCGCCTGTGAGCTTTCTTAATGCTTGGGACATAAGGCGTGCCTGCATACCCATGACAGAGTCACCCATTTCACCCTCCAACTCTGCCCGCGGCACAAGAGCGGCGACCGAGTCAACAACGACAACGTCCAGCGCACCCGACCTGATTAAAGTTTCTGTAATTTCTAAAGCCTGCTCGCCTGTATCAGGCTGGCTCATAAGAAGATTGTCCAAATCAACTCCTATTGTTTCGGCCCGTACTGGGTCTAGAGCATGTTCTGCATCTACAAAAGCACACTGCCCGCCTTTTTTCTGAGCTTCTGCAATTACTGATAATGCCAGTGTAGTTTTTCCGGAAGCTTCTGGTCCATAGATTTCAATTATCCTTCCCCTGGGAAATCCACCCACTCCAAGTGCCAAGTCCAAGGCAACTGCCCCTGTTGAGATTACTTCTATTTTCATTTGCTCCGGAGTTCTTTCTCCAAGTCGCATAATGGAACCCCTTCCGTATTGTTTCTCAATCTGATCCATGGCAAGTTTGATTGCCTGAAGCTTTGCGGATGCACCTTCTTGTTTGACCGGTGCGTCTGTTTCGGGTTTTTTCTTGTTTGCCATTGGTACTTTTTACTATTTGTAAAAACAAATTACAAGAAGCAATTACAGGATGAAGGTAGAATTAATGAATATACTCAATGTTGTCAGCAACAACTCTCATATAATTTATAACTTGTTGTCTGTCGTTGTCTTTCCACATACCCATTGGCGACCTTCGCAAGTCAACAACCTCATCGCGGTCATCAAATCCCCAAAGCCAAGGTGAAGGAAGCCTCCATAATGTTTGCAAAACACTTTCATTTAGACGCGGTGAAAAATATCTGATCTCGGTGGGAATTTTAAATTTGTGTTTCAAATCCGACAAATTATCGGCAAGTTTTTGGAAATAATTCAAAACGTCACTTTTTTTATTGGCTTCCCAAAGTGTGTTTTGGGCAAGTTGTGTAAAAAGACTCACTGAATCAATGTCGGTTTTACCAAAAACATCAAAATCGTTTGGGGAAGGCGACATCCAAAGAACTGTTGCCGCGGTTTTCGGCATTTTGTACCCAACCATTTCATGGATTTCGGGCGGGATTTCTGTTTGTTTTATTGCCAAAATCTCCCCCCATCTGTGAAGAATCATTTCTTTAAGCCGTTTTTGCACTCCGGGTGTTCCCTCGCGAACAGCTTTCATTCGTTCTTCTTCGCGTATTGCCAAGTACTCAATCAAAGAATGTGTTTCTTTCTTGGGCATAGCTTTTTTTACTCCTTAGCAGATAAAAAAGCAATTAAAATGTTAGACTATCTCCATGGACTCAACAAACGACAAAATAGAATTGAGACAACACACAGGAAAACTTGCCGAAAATAATTTGCACTTAACAGAACGTCTTGGCAACGACTTCAGGGAAAAAGCCAGAAGTGTATTGGACAAAGTGTCACATGATTACATCTTGGACCAAGGTGGAAGTCAGGTTTATCTGCCGGTAACCAAGGATGGAAAAAAGAAAGTATTTGAAACAAAAGTGTTGCACATGCATATAAAAAATTTACAAAGACATGTGGAAGACGGCCCTGATGTTTCCGAAAACGGTTCAAAATATGCCGCTTCTGTTATGGACGCCTTTTCGGGAATTGCACACATGTTTCCCGACAAAATACCTCAGTATTTTACTGATTACAAGGTAAACAAAGACATCCAAATACCACCGAATGGTTATTATTATCCCGACAGAAGAATTGAGGATTGGCAAGATGGAGACGAAAAAATAATTCTTTTTGCTTTGGAATTATCACAAAATGGCACACCGTTACCAGAGAATTGGAAGACACTAAAGACAATGTTCGAAAATTCGAAGGTAGAAAAATGAAATATATATTTTGCCCTGTTTGCGGAAGTCGGAAACTGGACCTCAAAGAAACCAAAATCATTTGTTTGGACTGCGGGTTTAGTATTTACCAAGACCCTGTACCCGGCGCCTCAGCAATTCCCATAAAAAACAATAAAGTACTTCTGGCAATAAGAAAAAACGAACCATTCAAAGGAACATATGATGTGATTGGAGGATTTATAAACCCGGGAGAGTCAGCTGAAGAGGCTGCTATTCGGGAAACAAAAGAAGAAACAGGGCTTGATGTTAAAGTAATCAGACTTCTCGGGAATTATCCCGACACATATGGTGATGCGGACAAACCAATATTAGTATTTCAGTTTATTGTGGAGATTACGGGTGGAGAGATAGAAGCAAGTGACGACGTATCAGAACTGGTTTGGGTGGATATCAAAGATATTCCAAATCTTAAAAATATCGGTTTTGAAAGCGTCAAAAAAACCCTTGCCGACCTTTATAAACTAAACCCACCATTCGGTCGGGGTGCTGAGAATTGAACTCAGTCCGGACGCACCCCATGCGCCCATTCTACCGGTAAACTACACCCCGAGCTATGCGAGGGGTGGAGATTACTGGCCAAGCTTGGTGCAAAGCACCTGAGATGGGAAGGGACCCATCGAAGCTTACCGGGTAAACTACACCCCGTTTGTAACTAAGACTAAAGTGTGTATTTCGCCTGCTGGCTAAAACTACACCCCGTAGGAGCCTATTTTACCACACAATAGGTTTCACTATAGTTTGGATTGCACCTCTACAATGAGGTCTAAAAGTTCATCGTCCGATTGGTAACCCGCCGACTTTAATCTGGTGTAAAAACCCTCTCCCATTCCCATATCCACCATCTTTCTGAGTTCGTTTTGTTTTGAGGGATCAACTTTACAATCCAAAAGAAGCTTCCTGAAAGCCGCCCCATCGTTTTGTGGGTCACATGCCTTTCCCAAATCCGTTGCAAGTTGCATATAAAAAAACAGGGTTGCGGGATTAAAATCCCCGTTTTCGTCAATATGAATACTGTCTCTATCAAGGTTTATCTGCAATGTACTCCCATCCTGCTTTTTGACATTTGCTATCCAAAACCCTCCCGATTCTCCAAAACCCATCGATCTGAGAAGTTTCTCGCGCCTCTGTTTTTCTTCAGCAAATTCGGGCTTATCCAATATATTTAAAATAAACCTATGCTGTTCCATGTAGTTTCCCAGCTCATTCAAAAGTTCGCCGCGGGGTTTTGTCCCTTTTGCCGAGCTTTCTTTGGTTACATTTTCCACCGATAGACCCGATCTTCTATCTACATAATCATGGGCAATTCTGCCACTTGGGCGTCTTACCTTGGAAAAAACCTGTATATGCTTATCTATAAACTTATGTACAAACTCGTGGTAAACCATTGAAGATTTTATATATGCAGGGTCGGTACTTGCTCTTAATACAACACTTCCCAGTGCGTTTGCATAACCGCCACCACTGTCTCCGGCTTCTTGACGGGTAAGATCAAAGTATGCCTTTTCAAATACTGCGTCGGGTAAGACAGCTACTTGCATCGACCTTTCATCTTTCTGAACCAGACCCAGATCATTCTCCAGCGCTATTATCTCTTGCCTCGCGTATTTAATACCTGCTGCAAATGCTCCTTTTTGCTCTATTTTATTTTCCCTTACCAAACGCCTGACAGCCGAAATTTCTTCGTTGGTCACCTCTTCTTCGTCCAACGAATAACGGAAAGCTTCCGGCACTTCATATTTTTCCAAAACCGTCGGATCATAAAGTGGTTCTGACATTGTAAAAATTATAACTTAAGACTGAGGATTTGGGGCGGGGGAGGTTTCCAAAATCTTTCCCGTTATGTACCAGCCGCCATCAAATTGAAATGCCTGATATTGATAACGCACATTCAAAAGACCCTTGGCGGTTTTGAGAATGTAAGTGTTTTCGCCCTGTTTTTTGGTAATTCTTTCAATAAGTTGCTTGCGCAAGTCAACTTCGGAATACATTCCTTCGGCTATAAGATCAAGGTTTCGCATCCTCAAAATCTCATCCTTGGTAAAACCTGTCTCCTTTAGTGCTTTGTCGCTAACCCAAATAAACATTAGGTCAAAAAGATCTACGATGTAGTCACACTCAGGTATATATTTTTTAGCCTCTGCCAAAATACGATCACTTACCATAGAAAGATTGTACTACAAAGTGAAGCTATGGAAAAAGAAAACCGTTAACGTTTTGGAGATTGTTTCTTTCTGCGGGCTTTTCCACCCATTCCAACCATCCTTCGTTGTCTGATTCTGGAATCACGGGTGAGAAGATTTAATTTTCTAAGAACTATTCTGTTTTTTTCGGGAGAAATCTTTACCAAAGCCCTGGAAAGTGCCAGGATCAACGAGGAAAGCTGTCCCATTTTCCCGCCGCCCACAACGCGTCCGGAATAATAATGCTTGTCGGATGTTTCGGTTGCACCCATCGGCTTTGCAAGCATTTTTTGGAAAAGTTCACCCTCGAAATATTTTGATGCCGGCATTCCGTTAACAGTGTTTTCTCCTTTGCCACGGTATACCCTCACCCTTGCCTGGGATTCTTTTCTGCGACCAATTGCGTATGTGTAATCAAGTTTCTTTGCCATAGTTATTGTTTCTCAATTTTATCCGAATACGGATTTTTGTCACCTACCACAACTCTGAGCCTTGCCATTCTTTTGGCTTTGAGTTTGTTGTCAGGAAGCATTCCGGAAATTGCATTTTCCAAGATTCTCTCAGGATGTTCGTTCATAACCTTGGAGAACTTTCTTTCTCGAAAACCACCTGGGTATCCAGAATGGCTTCTGTAAACTTTCTGAGAGGCCTTTCGGCCTGTTACCTTTACTTTTTCGGAGTTCAAAACAACCACAAAATCACCAGAATCCATATGTGTGCTGTAGGTAACTTTGTCTTTGCCTGTAAGTGCTATTGCAACTTCTGTGGCGAATCTACCCAAAATCTTATCCTTGGCGTCCATTACACGCCAGGTTCTTGTGATTTCTTTGGATGATGGCTGGTATGTTTTCATTTTATTTCTTTGTTTCTTTCTTTGTTGCTACTTTTTTAGCCGATTTTTCTACTTTTTTAACTTCTTTTTTCTTAGGTTCTTTAACAACTTTTTCCTGCCTGCCGGCGGGCACGGCTTTTTTGACAATTTTATCAGTCCATTCCATCCTTACCATCTGGGCATTGTCACCCTTCCTGTTTGGAAGTTGGATAAGTCTGATAAAACCGGACGTCCTTGTAAACGATGGTGCAACCTCCTGATACAAAGCGTTTAGAGCATCTCTTTGATTATCCAGATCTGCCAAAACACGCCTCATACCTGCAACTGTTCCCTTTTTGGAAACTGTTACCATTTTTTCAAGCATGCCAAGAGTAGCCTTGGCTTTGGCCCTGGTTGTTTCAACTTTTCCATTAAGAAGCATTGCGCGAGCAATTGAGGCAAATAAAGCTTCTCTTGCAGGCCTGCTTCTGGACAATTTTCTTCCAAAGACTTTCTTGTTCATGTGATGAAATTTAAGACAGAATGTAGAAAATCGAAGTTCGGGACTATTATTTTATAGCCTGGAACTCGACTCCTTTTGTTCCGAGTGCAGCCGCTATAATTTTGAGGGACTTTTCTCCCAAGTTTCTGACTTTGACCAAATCTTCTTTCTTGGCATATGCCAATTGCTCGACTGTTTCAAAACCAGCCTTGATTAAAGCATTTGCGACTCTTGTTGGGAGTCCAATTTCTTCTACAGAGAGTTTACCCACCAAACCAAGGTCGTTTTTAATTTCGACTTCGGCTTCCTCTACTTTTTTGGGGTTTACCACCTGTCCAAAGTAAGAAACCAAAATTTTACCAGATTCGGTAACTGCATCTGCGGCGTCCATTGTGCCATCTGTCCAGACTTCCAAAATAAGTTTGTCGTAGTTTGTAAGGCGTCCAACACGTGTCTCTTCGATTTTGTAGCTTACTCTTTTGACAGGAGAGAAAGATGCGTCCATGGGGATAAGTCCAATTGTTTCCACTGATCTATCTTCCGCGGGAGAAAAACCTACTCCTTTTTCGATTGTGAGCTCCGCAGAAAGTTTTGTCCCCTTGTTGAGTGTTCCTAGTACCAGTTCCGGATTAACAACCTTTACCCCTCCTGAAACTTTAATGTTTTCTGCTGTGAATTCACCCTCTTTACTTACTTCGATTGTGGCTTTGGTTACTTTATCTATGTCTCCGGAGAATCTGACTTTTTTGAGGTTTAAAACAAACTCTACTACATCCTCTCTCATGCCGCTAAGGCTTGAGAATTGGTGCTTAACACCTGCAATCTTAACAGAAGTAACTGCAATTCCGGAAAGGCTGGTCAATAAAACTCTCCTGAGAGAGTTTCCGACTGTAAGTCCGTAACCCCTCTCCAAAGGAGAAATCACAAACTTTGAATAGTTTGCCGACTTTCCTTCTTCTTTGATCTCAAACATTGGTTCGTTCATATTATTAACTCGCTTACAAATAAAAGTCCCAAGATTTCTTGGGAATTGAGCTATTTTAAACCTAATTTAAGTGTTTTTCAACACCAATTCTGAAATTGCCTATTTAGGCACAAAATAGCCTCAATTTGTCTTTATCTACTATAAAACTCTACTATGTCCTGTTCGCTGATAGGTTCTGTTATATCTCCTCTTTTTGGCTCTCTAACCATTTTTCCTGCTGCAGCTTTTCTTTCCAACCACTCAGGGGCTTTGTACTCGTCATTGTCGATGCTTTTTTTGATTTCGGGAATATTCATACCCTTACCATCCAGGGAAATTGTATCCCCCACCATGACTTTGTACGAAGGAATATTAAGCTTTTTTCCGTTCACGAGCACGTGTCTGTGAGAAACAAGCTGTCTTGCAGATGTCCTTTTGGGAGCAAGGCCAAGTCTGTAGACAACACTATCCAAACGTCTCTCAAGAGCAGATAGAAGTGCTTCACCTGTGTTTCCTTTGGATTTGAAAGCTTCGGTTGCATACCTCTCGAACTGTGCTTCCATAATGCCATACATTCTTTTGACCTTTTGTTTTTCCCTGAGCTGCTTTCCGTATTGGGAAGAAGATCTGGAACCTTTTGGCCCATGAACCCCGGGCGGAACATTGAGTCTTGTGAGTTTTGTTCCAGCACTAAAAATATCAAACGCTTCGCGTCTTGAAAGTCTATCTTTTGGTCCTACGTATTTTGCCATGTCTTTTTTATTTTTGTTTTATTTATTTGCTTACACTCTCCTCTTTTTCTTGGGTCTTGGTCCGTTGTGTGGAACCGGTGTGATGTCCGCAATCAAATTGATTTTAACCCCAGTGCTTCTTACAGCACGCAGTGCGGCATCTCTGCCCGGTCCGGGACCTTTTACGTAAATCTCAACTTCTTCAACACCAAATTCAGATTTAGCTTTTCCTAAGACTTTCTCAACTGCAGTTGTTGCAGCATAAGGAGTTGCGCGCCTTGTTCCTTTGAAACCTGACGCACCTGAGCTACCCCAAGCGAGTGTTTCCCCACGATCGTTTGTAATGGTAACCAATGTATTATTGAACGAAGCAGAAACGTAAATCTTTCCGAGTTTGGATTCTTTTTTAATATTTTTAGTTGTTGTAGCCATTTAAATAAATTATTTCTTTGCGTCTTCAGCTTTGGCAGTTGCCATCTTGGAAAGAACTTCTTTCTTGAATGCACCAACTGTCTTTCTTTTACCTCGTTTTGTACGACCGTTAGTTTTGGTTCTTTGACCCCTAACCGGAAGATTTCTGGAATGTCTCAAACCCCTATAAGATCCGATTACTTGCAGTCTTTGAATGTTACCTCTGACAACCCTGGCCAAATCTCCTTCTACTGTATATTTTTCGAGCTCTGCAGAGATCTTGCTAACCTCGTCGGTTGTAAGTTCTGAAACTCTTTTTGCCAAATCAACTCCTACGCTTTTCATGACTTTTCTGGACAATGTCCATCCAAGCCCCTTGATTTTTGTCAGAGCGTAGTCTACCTTCCAACCGTCTTGTAAATCAATACCTACAATTCTCATTTATTTAAAATTAACCTTGACGCTGTTTGTGCCTAGGATTTTTGCAAATAATATAAAGCACCCCTCGTCTTTTGACAATTTTGCAGTCCTTACATCTTGGCTTGATTGAGCTTATAACTTTCATAGCTATCTTATTGATATAAATTCCTTTCTCTTTTTAATACTTAAAAACTATTCTCCCTCTCTTTTCGTCAAAAGGTGTCATTTCAACTTTAACCCTGTCGCCCGGAAAAATCCTGACATAGGCTCGTCTCATTTTGCCTTTCAAAGTTGCCAAGACCTCTCGGCCGTCAGCCAAATCAACCCTAAACATTGTATTGGGCAAGGCCTGACTAACTGTTCCGTCAACTTCCAGTACGCTTGTCGTTTTCATTTTTTGACACAGATAGCCTTAGACTACCTACTTTACGTGGATATAACTAACTTAAAGAGTCAGTATCTTAGGGCCTTTTTCGGTTACTGCCACTGTCTCCTCGAAAAGTGCTGATATTTTACCATCACGCATAACAATTGTCCACCCGTCTTCGGCGATGGCCACTTTATCGCTTCCCATAGCATACATTACCTCCACGGCCAAAACCATACCCTTTTTGATTTCCGGGCTTTCCTCACGTTTGCCGGGAACGAAACATGGTATCTGCGGATCCTCGTGAAGCTCACGCCCCACACCATGCCCCACAAGGGCTTTGACTGTTGCGTAGCCTGCACCTTCGACGGCGTCTTCGATCACCTTTGAGATGTCGTATATATAGTTTCCAATCCTTACTTTGGATATTGCCTTCTCAAGAGCCATCTTTCCTATATTCACAAATTTTTTTACTTCGGGAGAAGGGTTGATGACTGTAGATATAGAAGTGTCGGTAAAAAAGCCCTTGTAATAAACCCCAACATCTATTGAAACAACATCGCCATCTTTGAAAACTATTGAGTCATGGGGAATTCCATGCACCAGACTCTCATTTACATTTATGCAGGTAGCCCATTTGTAGTCTTTCACTTTGCTAAATGCCACTTCCGCTCCCTCCTTTTTGATGAGCTCAACGGCCAACTTGTCTATCTCAGAGGCCCTGACACCCGAAGCCACCGCTTCTTTGAGGGAGTTTTTAACCCGTCCAAGTTTGGCGCCACCCTCCGCCATTATTTTGATCTCTTCGTCAGTTTTAATTGTAATCATGACCTGAGGCGGTATTCTATAATCTTTCTAATCTCCTTGGCAATCTCGTCAATTGGTCGTTCTCCGCTGACTTCCACAACCTCTGACACACTCCTGAGTTCCTCTATCAGGGGTTCTGTGCGTTCCTTGTATAAAGCAAGCCTTTTTTTAATTGCCTCGGGTTTGTCGTCGTCCCTGTGAACCAATTTGCTAATGTCTACTTCTTTGGGTGGGGGATCTGTCACCAAATTGTATATGGCCCCGCTGGCGGGATCGAGCCTTCTTGCCGACAGTCTTCTGACTGTTTCGTCCTCGCTAATAACCAGAAGGAGTGTTAGGTCCAATTTCACCTCTTTGTCTTCAAGCCATTTTCTCCAAAACTTAAATTGGTCAACAGTTCTTGGAAACCCGTCAAAAATCACATCGTCATAAAGACCCTCCTGATCCAAAAAAGCAGAAAGGTATGATGTCATTTCCCTGTCTGGTACTAACATACCAGAGGCCAATGCTTCTTTCAGCTCCTGATTGTTTTCGGCAATTTTTCGCAAGAAGGCCCCAGACTCAAAATAAAAAAAGTTAAACTTCTCATAAATAAGTCTTGCTTGAGTTCCTTTTCCGGACCCTTGAGGCCCAATTAAAATGATGTTCATCTTAGAAAACCTTCATACTTACCCATTACCAACTCACCTTCCATTTCTCTGACAATTTCCAAAGCCACAGAAACAACAATCAACACCCCAGTTCCTCCAATTGCTAAATTACTGGCACCAATCGAATTTTGAAAGAAAGAAGGCATGACAGCAACCAAACCCAAAAACACTCCTCCAACCACTGTCAAACGAGACAAAACGAAAGACAAATATTTGGATGTTTCTTTTCCGGGTCTGATTCCCGGAATAAAACCTCCACCTTTTTGTAAATCTTCGGAAATTTTATCCGGATTGAAAATAACCGCTGTATAAAAATAAGTGAAACCAAACACTAAAACAAAATATGTAAGGTTATAGACAACAGACTGGGGATTAAATGCAGTACTTATGAATCTGGCAGCATTCGCAACAGCAGCATTTGGAATGTTGGCCAAAAACTGACCCATAAGCGAAGGTATCAAAACCAATGAAACCGCGAATATGATAGGAATCACACCTGCTTGATTGAGTCTTAGTGGTAAATAGGAAGTTGCCCCCAAACCTGTGTCGGTGCGTCTTTTTGCATAGTGTATTGGGATTTTGCGGGAAGCTTCACTTATGAAAATAATCATTCCCACAACCAAAGCTGCTACAACCAGGAAGAGAATTACTTTCAGAATATCCTGCGACTGTACAACACTGGCCGACTGTCCCAAAACAACAGGAAGTCTTGCTACTATTCCTGTAAAAATTAGCAGGGAAACTCCATTTTTAAATCCATACTCGCTAATCAGCTCTCCCAACCAAACCGAGAAAACAGTTCCGGCTGTCATCGTAATCACCAAAGCCAAAAGTTCCAAAGGAGCAAGATTGGAAATTACATTTTGCCCCTTAAGGAGTGCGTACATACCAAACGCCTGGAGAGCCGCAAGAGGCACTGTCAAAAGCCTTGTGTACTGATTTATTTTCTCCTGGCCGTACTCACCCTCTTTTTGCAAGGCTTCCAACGATGGAACTACATAACCCAAAAGCTGCAAAATAATGGATGCATTGATGTAAGGGTTAAGCCCTAAGGCCAAAATAGAAAAGTTTGCAAGAGTTCCTCCGGAAAACACATCCAAAAGCGAAAGAAGAGGGCTTCCCAAAAAGAGTGCGGTGAGTGTATTGCGATCTATTCCTGCGGCCGGGATATGTCCTGCCAAACGAAATACAACAAGGATAACCGCGGTAACCAGAAGCTTCTTCCTAATAGAAGGTGTGGTTACAGCTTTCTTGAAGAAATTCAAAATTTGTTCAAACATACCGAAGTTGAATTATATCGCAACTAAGTTATCAATGACAGACCTTAAGTGCTAATTTGTCTTTCCATAACAAATTCCACAGCCTTCTGACCGTTTCCCATTTTAAAATTTTGCTCACCGACTTTTACGAAACCAAACTTTGTATAAAGATTTACGGCCGCTACTTGGTCTTTGTTCACAGTCAAATTAATTTTTTTGAGATATGGTTTAGCTGAAAGTTCGGATATCATCTTATCCATCAAAAGGCTCGATATTCCTTTCCCTCTTTCTTCCTTGGGAACAAAAACAGAAACTATAGTTGCCTCATTTGTTGCACCTTTTTCCATATATGCCCCAATAAGGCCTACAATTTTCTGGTTTTCTTGTGCAAACCATAACCAACTTCTGTCCGAATTTTCGGCATTTTCAAGCCTGCGTCTCCATTCGGACTCGTCAAATTTGACCGCATCGTCGTATGAGGCTCCAAATGCCTGAGGGTCTTCCTTGAGAGCTCGAAGCCTTATTGCTTTATAACTTTTCCACTCTGAAACAGGTAGTTTAATTATTTCCATATCTTTCCGATTTTATACTGCGCCAAAAGAAAAATGACTGTGTTATACAAAGTTACGTAAATCATGAAACCTGAGTTGAGATAAGTAATATCCCCAAGTGTGGAAAGTGTAAGAATTTCTCCCAAGACCGGCATCAACCAGGGCCAAGCCAGTTCCGTTTCTGGGTGTTTGTAAGTTTTTGTTATGGTGGGAATTCCAGCCAAAAAATCGGAAACTATACTAAAAGTTATTGCCAAATATCCTTCTTTTGTTACCTGCCAAAGCAGGAATCCCAAAAGTGAAAGTGCGCCGCAAACAAAATCAAATTTGGTAAGTTTCCAAACGGATTTTTTGTTGAGAAAAGTTGCCAAAAATATAAGCAGTGGAAAAAAACCAACACTAAAAGTCATTAAAGATTCAATTCCACCGCCACTTTTAATATTTGCGTATGCAGATATCAATGGTGGGAGTGACCAAAGAATAAAAGAAACCCGATTGGGTTTTATTTTTCCCTTAACAACGTCGACAAGATAAAAGATCGAGCCAATTGCACCAATCAGGGTTCCCAAAATTACTATTGTGTTTGAATTCATTGTCGGGTCATTTGAAAAATTCCATCTCTTCCTCCAATTTACGTTTCGAGTATTTAAGTCCTGAAATATTACCTTCTGATCCGTAATAATCCAACAGGTCCAGTCCCAAGTTAACTTTCAAAAGTCTCATTTTTATATCAAAGTCCATTCCTGTTTTTTCCCTTCCGTATCCTTCTAAAAACCACTCAAGATTTACCGAATCGCCATAAAAAAAGTTCATCCAAGCAATATCTCTCACCGGATCGCCTCCTTTGGCGTCTTCAAAATCTATTATTCCAGTGACTGTTTTTCCATTCGTGAGAATGTGTTTGGGACTAAAATCGCCGTGCAGAATATAGGGGATTTGTATTTCCAAAATTCCTGAGTTTTTCCTTTGTATAGAAAAGGCTTTATCTATAACACCGGGCAGGAGTCCCACTTTAGAGCCATACTCAATTATCTCACGTTTATTTTCTTCCTTCCTGAATAAATATTCTGTCCATGAAGGATAAAAGACCTGCCTATCCAAGGGCCCAAATCTGTCCGTTTCCAATGAATGGATACGGGATAATATCTCGCCCGACTGAATCAGAATTGCCTTGAGAGTTTCTGCGTCCAGAGTTTTTAGTAATTCTTTCAATGGCTTTCCTTCAATCTTTTCTTCTATACAAAAGGTCAATTCTTCGGTTTCGGTTGAGGCAGATTCCAAAAGAAGAACTTTGGGAGCGGGTACACCTGCTTGCAAAGCGAGGCGTATTACAGTTTCTTCGGTTTCAAAATTTTCCGGTCCTTGTCGGGAAATTCTTACTATTACATTTTGACCACCAGCCTCCACATCATAAACCTCGTTCACTTCACCCTGAATCAACTTTTCGACAGAAAAGGGTTCTGATCCCGTTGCCTTTTTTACCATAGACGATACCAGACTTTCGGGCGTTGCAAATGCCAAGTGTTTGTCTTCAAGATATTTTTGGTAGGAGTCGTCTTCTTTTTGAGCCACAAAATAGTTTAGCAGTTATTTGTTCCATCCGTGTTCAAAAAAAGGAACATTGGAGTCCAGGTTTTGAATTATTTGCTTAACGTGTGGAAGTAATTTTTCCGGAAGTTTGTCTATTGGAAACCAGGACATATCGTCACACTTGTTGGGCTCCTTGATTTGCGGTTCACCTTTCCACTTTTTTACTGCGAAGAAAAAGTCCACATATTCTGAGTCTTCTGTTTTGTGGTGAACGGAGGTTAAAGGAACCAAGTCTTTTTTGGCAATTTCAATACCAGACTCCTCTTTCGCTTCACGAATCATTGAGTCGCTTACAGATTCGTTGCCATCCAAATGCCCTGCAATCAAGGAATACCAACCATCCTTCCAGCCAGTGTTAAAACGGCGGGACAAAAGAACTTTCTTCCCCTTTATTGGCAATAAGTAACACGCTGCAAGAAGTCTGAATCTATCGCGGGACATATTGGAAGTATAACACTAAAGATTTTGAAACCTGCCGTCTTCGTATGGGGGGTAGCAAACTTCAAAAACAGTAAGAATAGAATCTTCCGAAGCTTTCCATTGCATTGTGTCCCCTACGTTTACTTGAATTGAAAAGTACTCTGTGGGCTTATCTTCTACCAATATTCTTTCTTCACCCCCGTCGTCCTTTTTCACTGTAAATACACCCGATCCCGAAATATATCCTTCGATTGTTTTTTCTCCCGACAAAACTTTTTGGGGTGGTGTTTTGGCGTCAGGTTGTATTGTTATTATCGCCAAGTCCTTCTTTTTGTCTCCCCAAAATTTGTAAACGTCGCAAGTTACACCCTCACAAACTTGATCTGTTCTCACGTATTCCACAGGAAGTTTTAATCCCTCAAACTCGAAGCTTGTCAAAAACCCGTTAGGTTTAATTGTTTCCATGTTTATGAATTAGTATTTTGGGCGACAAAAGTTTTGAGGTGGCCGAAAGCTGCAGTCTTATCAAAATTTTGAATCCCTTCTGTCTCACCGTCCCAATTTATTCCGGCAAGGCTGCCAAGGCCTCCTATCGAAACATTTGCATTAGCCTGAAAAAATATTGGAACGATTCTCTTTCTTTTTTCTACCCTTAGCATGTCGGCACGGTAAACTGCGTCCTTAACCAAACCATCTTCTTTTATGGATTTTGATGGAATAACAAGAACTGCTGGGGTATTTTCCAATATTTTATCCGACTCACCCACCCACGAGCCATCTGCAATCTTATCGTTTATATCGATGACATTAAGACCTGCTTCCCTAAGTTCTTTTATTACCTCAAGGGCTGTATCTGCCATATCTTGGCGTGAATACATCACTAAAAGTGATGTTTTTTGTAGTTTTTCTGCTTCTTCTCCAACAGGTGTTGGACTTTCTGTCATATATTTATTTGGCTACAGATTTGGAAGTTGGGACTTTGAAAGTAAATTTCTTGGTAGATTTTCCTCCTCCCAAGACTTTTACTCCGAATTTTCGGCCTAAAATAGGGTCGACCAAGTTCTCTTTGATCAAAAGATCTAAAGTAATTTCACTACCGGTTGGGAGAATATCCAGGTCGGTAAGGGTAACAATAACCGGTTTTCCGTTGGCTTTGAACTTTCCTTTTCCGCGCTGCAATGGAAGTCTTTTAAGAAGTGACTTCTTGACTTTCATTCCTTCGAAAAGAACTCCAATGGAACCACGGGATTTTTGCCCCTTCTGTCCGCGGTTTGTGGTGTGTCCACCTTTACCGGTTCCAAAACCTCTACCGATTCTCTTTTTTGACTTTGTTACAACTTTTGGTAATTTGCTCATAGTTATTTAGTTTCTGCTTTTGGCTCATTTTTCTTCATAACAACAAGGCGTGATACTTGCTCCAGCGCCTTGAGTGTCGCATAAACATTAGAAATTTTATTCTTTGTTCCCAAAATTTTTCCGACTGCATCTCTGATTCCTGCCGCTTCCAAAACAACTCTCATTGGTCCGCCTGCAATAATTCCGGATCCGGGGGGTGCTGGTTTCAAAAGAATTTTAGCTGCAGAATACTTTTCGCTTACTGAGTAAGGGATGGTTGTTCCAGTAAGAGGAACGTCCACCAAATTTCTTTTGGCTGCCTCGATTGATTTTCGGATTGCGTTTCTAACGTCGTGTGCCTTGGCCATACCAACCCCAACTCTTCCTTTTCTGTTGCCCACCACAATAAGTGCAGAAAATCTCATTGTGTTTCCACCTTTTGTCTTTTTGGAGATCCTGTTTATTTGAACAACTGTCTCCTCATATTCTTTTGGTGCCTGGTCGGCATATGTTCGGTTAAAATTTGCCATATTTATATCTTAAAACTCCAATCCTCCCTTTCTTGCTCCCTCTGCCAGTGATTTTACTCGTCCGTGATAAATAAATCCGTTTCTGTCAAAAATTACTTTTTTGACTTTTTTAGCAACTGCGAGCTTGGCAAGTTCCTCGCCAACCGCTTCTGCAATTTGCGATTTTGTCATTTTATCTGATTTTTTGAGTTTAAGGTCGGAAAAAGCTGCGACTGTAATAGCTTTAACATCGTCCACCAACTGTCCGTAAATGTGCAGGTTGGACCTGAAAACGGAAAGTCTTGGCCTATCGGTTGTCCCAAAAATCTTGGACTTAACACTTGTTTTTCTTCTTGCTTGTCTTTTAGCTTTAAGTTGTATTGTTTTCATAATATTTTACTGCTGGGATTATGCTCCTGTTGTTTTTGCTGCAGCTTTACCAGGCTTTCTTCTTATAACCTCGTCGACATATTTAATTCCTTTTCCTTTGTATGGTTCGGGCGGTCTTACTGCTCTGATATTTGCAGCCACTTGTCCGACAACTACTCTATCGTAACCCTCAACGGTTACTATTAATTTTTCCACCTTGAACGTAATCCCTTCGGGTGCCTCGATTTTTACAGGGTGAGAATATCCTACAGTAAGTGTCAATGTTTTTCCCGAAACTTCGGCCCTAAAACCTGTACCCACAAGTTCAAGCTGTCTATTCCAACCCGTACTCACACCTTTTACATTGTTGTTGATGCGCGAACGGATTGTTCCGTGAAGGCTAGAGTAAAACTTACCTGTGCCTTTGACATTCACAAGCGCTTCACCATCTTTAACTTCCACACTTACACCTGCAGGCAATGCAAGATCAAGCGTTCCTTTGGGACCGGTGACTTTGACATTTGATTTGTCGGCCGCAACCGTTACTCCTTGGGCAATTTTAATTGGTTGTCTTCCTATCTTTGACATATTTTTACCAAATTTCTGCTATTACTTCTCCGCCAACTCTCTTTTTGATGGCTTCTTTGGAAGAAATTACTCCCAAAGGTGTAGAAATCAAAAGAAGGGAAGGTCCTTTTTTGCTTTCAATTTCATCTACTCCCTTGTAAACCCTAAGTCCTGGTTTGGAAACAAGTTTGAGGTCCATAACTACAGGTCTTTTGTTTTTGAATGTCAGAGAAAGATGGAGGTTGAGTCCGTCTTTTTTGACTTCGTCCAAATAGCCAAGTTTCTTGAGAGTTTCTGCGATAGCCATATTGTGTTTTGTATATCTGGTTACCAGGCTTTTGTTTTTGGCCATAGAACAGTTTTTGATTTTTATAAGAAAATCTCCTACTCCGTAGTTAACTGTTCCGTGTTTGATTGTTTCTGCTTTTTTCATAGTTATTATTAATTACCAACTTGCCTTTCTGACACCTGGAATTTCACCTCTTAAGGCATGCTCTCTAAAACACAGTCTGCAAATACCATATTTTCTAAGGTAACCTCTGCTTCTTCCGCAAAGGCGGCACCTATTGCGGTACCTAATTGCGTACTTTAATTTTTTTGTTTCTCTTACTTCTTTTGCTGTTGTTGCCATATGTTTATATTTATTTGTACTTTAGAACCAAAAACCTTAGGGTTTTTCAAAAGGCATACCCATAAGCTCTAAAAGTCTTTTGGATTTTACCACGTTTGTGCCTGATTTATCTGACGGATCGGTGCCTGTTACAACTACTGTTACTTCCATTCCGTGAGGCTGAGCAGACCGGGTCGGGTCAATTTCCGGAAAAACCGTATGTTCCTGAAAACCAAGGGTGTAGTTGCCTGCCTGGTCAAAAGACTTACCAGAAACTCCTCTAAAGTCCCTAAGACGCGGTAAGGTTATAGAAACTAGTCTATCCAGAAAACCGTACATAGAGGCACCTCTAAGAGTCACTGACAAACCTACAGGCTGTCCTTCCCTGAGCGAGAAGCTCGCAATAGAAACCTTCGCGTTTCTGACCGACGGCGCCTGACCTGTCATGGTAGCAATATCTTTTTTAAGTGCGTCCATCTGGGCTTGGTTCTTGGAGAGTTTTCCGACTCCCATATTAACAACCACTTTGGCAATCTTGGGAGTGGCCAGTTCGTGTTTGATGCCAAACTCTTTCATCAAAACCGGCTTAACCTCTTTTTCGTATTTAACCTGTAATCTTTGTTTATTATTTTCCATATTGTTTATTTACCGTCGATTTCTTTTCCGCACTTGCGGCAAACTCTCACTTTTTCCTTACCCGCAAATTTGAAACCAACTCTGGTTATTTTTTTGCATTTTGGACATATAAGTGCAATTTTTCCAAATCCCAAAGCTCTGGGAATTTCGTAGATTCCACCCTTAACGTCACCAAAACCTTTAACGTGTTTTTTGTACAGGTTTACGCCTGGCACAACAACCTTTGAGTCCTCTGGGTAGATTTTTTCAACCTTCCCTTCGCGGCCTTTGTCTTTGCCTGCTGTTATTTTGACTGTGTCTCCAAGTTTAATTTTGAGCATATTTGTTTTGTTTGCTTATATAACCTCACGGGCGAGTGATGCAATTTTGTTGTACCCTGCCTCTTTAACCTCGCGGGCAACCGGTCCCAATATTCTGGTACCCCTTGGCAACCCTTGTTTATCAATTACCACCCCTGCGTTATCGTCAAATCTGATATAGCTTCCATCTGGTCTGCCTACTTCTTTTTTGGTGCGTACGATAAGCACTTTCACTTTTTCGTGATCAGCCACCACACCTGTTGGGTCCGCGCCTTTGACTACACAAAGAACAACATCTCCCAAAGTGGCAATTTTACCAACTCTTCCAGGAACTCCAATTATCTGGAGTCTTTTGGCTCCGCTGTTGTCTGCAGGAACCAACATTGTTCTTAACTGCACCATTATTTGGCTCCCCCTTTCTCCTTAACTATCTCCAAAATTTTCCATTTCTTTGTCTTTGAATAGGGTTTACTGGCTGCAAATTTGACAGTATCACCAACTTTTGTATCCATCTCGTCGTGGACTTGATATTTTGTATCGCGTCTGAATCTTTTTTGATAAAGAGGGTGAACAATAACACGCTCTACAGCCACAGTCGCAGTATTGGTCATCTTTTTACCGATTACTTTTCCTCTAAAAATTTTCATAAATTATTTATTCACTCCTTTCTCCAAAGTCTCGATTATCTGCTTTTCTTTGATTAACGTCAAAATTCTGGCAATATCTTTTCGGATATTTTTGACCGATCTTAGATTCTTTTCTTTTCCTCCGGACACTTCCATTTGTTTCTTGCCCGCCTCAAGACTTTTGGCAGAAACCATTTTTAAAAGGTCTTTTATCTGTTTTGTTTTTAAATCTGTAAATTCTTTTCTTTTCATAGTCTTAGTCTTCTCTTGTAACTATCTTGACATCTATCGGGAGCTTGGCGGATGCTCTTTTGAATGCAGTCCTAACCACATCTTCCGCTGCCCCTGCAACTTCAAAAAGTATCATTCCGGGTTTAACTACTGCAACATATGTCGAAATATCTCCCTTTCCTCCACCCATTCTTTTTCCTGCTGGCCTACTGGTAATGGGCTTGTCCGGAAAAATTCTAATCCAAACACGTCCACCTTTTTTTAGATTGTGGGTTATGCTTCTTCTAGCTGCCTCAATCTGAGCAGATGTTATCCAAGAAACTTCCTGAGCCTTCAGTGCAAATTCTCCAAAAGCCATACTGGCACCGCGGGTAGCGAGACCGCGTCGTCTTCCCCTAAACTCTTTTACAAACTTTCTTCGCTTTGGTTGCATCATAATCGTTAATTACCTTCCTGTTTTTTGTGTATCCAAACTTTTACCCCGACATAACCTCTTTTAAGCGATGCCGGTGTCTGTGCATAATCGACAGTTTCTCTAAGTGTTTGAGTGGGAACAGATCCAACATGGAACTTTTCAACTCTGCTGATTTCTGCTCCGTTTATGCGCCCTGCCAAAACAACTTTGGCTCCCAAGGCCCCCGAGGCCATTACTCTTTCGAGAGCTTTTGTAACTGCACGTCTGTGGGGAATTCTACGTTCCAACTCTCCCACAATCCTTCCTGCAACAAGATGTGCCGAAAGTTCTGCATTTTTGACTTCATTGATTCTAATGTCGATTTTAAGATCTTTAACTTTTTTCTTTCTAACCTCGTTAATTATGCTCATTACGAATTTTTTGACGTCTTCGATTCCTGTTCCGCCTCGCCCAATTACAACTCCTGGCCTACTGACTGTTATCGAAATCACCATGCTTTTGGGAAGTCTTTCGATTTCAACAGTTGTGACTCCGGCAAGCTTGAGACGTTCCATGAGTCCTTTTCTGATTTTGATATCTTCCACCAAAAAGTCCTTCAGAACACCACCGTCGGCAAACCATCTTGATTTCCAAGGAAGGTAGCTTCCGATTCTTATACCGATTGGATTAACCTTTTGTCCCATTTTTCTTTGCTGCGGCTTTTTTTGCCGGCGTCTCTTTCTTCACTACTTCTGCTTTGACTTCTTTATCTTCTACTTTCTTGGTCACTTCGGCTTCCACTGTCTTTACTTGTTTACCTGATACCAAAACCACTCTAATGTGTGACATTCTGTGTTTAAACGGATGCCATCTTCCGCGGCTTGCAGCCCTACCTCTTTTGAGTCTGGGTCCTTCGCCAACTTGAATCTCTTTAAAAACCAAATCTGTATCGGTCGCACCCTGAACTCTAGCGTTTGCTAAAGCGCTTTTTATTACTTTTGCAACAACCTCTCCTGCTCTTTTTTGAACAAAGGGCAACTTCTCAATCGCATCAAGCGGTTTCATCTTTTTTACAAGTTCAGTTACAAGTCTTATTTTTCTAGGACTCATAATCAGATATTTTTGAGTTGATGTGTATGTTTTTTCCATAGTTTTACTTTTTTACGTCGCCAGACGAAGACATTTACGTCTTGTCCATCGTTCTTTTGACTATCTCTCCGTGTCCTCTGAATGTTCTTGTAGGTGAAAACTCACCAAGCCTATGGCCGACCATGTCTTCTGTTACAAATACATCGATAAATACACGACCGTTATGAACCTGAAAATATTTACCAACAAATTCCGGTGAAATTTGGCATCTTCTGGACCAGGTTTTGATAGGGCTTTCTTTTGTGCCCATTCCTTTTTCCAACTTTTTGACTAGTATCGGGTCTACAAACGGACCCTTTTTTGAACTTCTTGCCATAATTTAAATTAACCCAGAAGGGCTTTGCCTCCCTTCCTTTGAACTATTAGTCTATCAGAATATTTTTTCTTAGCCCTTGTTTTTCCGACTGCACTTCTACCATAAAAAGTCTTGGGGTGCTTCATACCAATTCCACTTCTTCCTTCTCCTCCTCCGTGAGGATGTGCATTAGGATGCATTGCAACTCCACGAACTGAAGGTCTTACACCCATATGCCTCACTCTTCCCGCTTTCCCCATTATCTCGTTTTTGGCATCAACATTGCCGACTTGACCAACTGTGGCATAACATTCCGGATCAAATCTTCTGATTTCTCCAGACGGAAGCTTAACCAAAATCCAAGCTTCTTCACGTCCAAAAATAACGGCTGCGCTTCCTGCCCCTTTAACTATTTGGCCACCTTTGCCTTTTGTTAATTCTATGTTGTGAACCTGAGCACCCACTGGAATCAATTTTAAAGGAAGTGAGTTCCCGGGCTCTATTGGCGCGGACTCTGAGCTTATCACCTTCATCCCAACCGTAAGACCGACAGGAGACAAAATATACCCTCTCTTGCCGTTTTCGTAAAGTACCAGGGCGATTTCTGAGTTTCTGTTGGGATCGTATTCTACTGCCTGAACAACTCCCCAAACATCCTTGTGAACACGCTTAAAATCGATTTCTCTCAAAAATCTTTTGTGTCGTCCACCTTGGTGTCTGACAACAACTGTTCCCCCTGCACGTCCTGATTTTTTGGATAATATTGATTTGAGTCTTTTCATATTTTATTTTTTATGTTTTATGTTCTATATTCTATGTTTTATTTCTTGGTTTCTTCAAAAATGTCTATTTTTTCGTCTTTTTTGAGAGTTACAACCGCCTTCTTACTTGGGAGAACAACTATCTTTTTGCCTCGTACATTTCTTTTGGATTCACCCGGGATGGTGATTGTTTTAATGGACAAAACATGAACTCCAAACATTTTTGCAATGGCAGCCTTAAGCGCGGGCTTGGTTGCATTTTTGTCCACCCAAAATGAATACTTACCCTGTCTGGCAAGCGTTAAACTTTTTTCTGTAAATACTGGTTTAATCATAGTTATATATTTATTTCTTATGTTTGCTTCTTAACAGCTATCTTTTTGACAGTCTTTACGGCTTTGTCGGCTGCTTTTTCAAAAATATCAGCGTCCATTATTACAACACCACCGCGGGCCACATCAAAGGCGCTAACTTCTTTGAACGAAATCGGAACAGCATTGCCCAAGTTTCTAAGGAACTTTCTTGAAGCGGCGTTTTTGTCTGCAATTACAAAAGTGAACCTATTTGCCTTAAGCTCGGTGGATAACTTTTTGAGAAATTCTCCGGCTACTTTTGTCTTATCAATTTTAGAAAGGCCTTCGACAGCAATCAGCGACTTTTCACTTGCTTTGTAAACAAAGGCTGTCATTTTTGCCAAAGACTTAAGAGCCGAAGTAAGAGTTAAGATTCTTCGTTCCGGTCTGGGACCAAAAGTTATGCCTCCGCCCACAAACACGTTAGCGCGTCTGCTTCCATGTCTGGCCCCACCTGTTCCTTTTTGTTTGTAAATTTTTTTGGTGGTTCTGTTGACCTCGGATCTTGTTTTTGTGTTTCTAAGACCGACATGAGATCTTTCTTCGTAAACTCTAATTGCCTGAGCCAACAAAGGAAGATTTAGTTTGACATCAAACTCCTTGGGAAGAACTATTTCTCCTTTCTTCTCACCTTTGAGTGTGTATGAATTTATTTTCAGCATTTTGATTATTCTGATTTTGGTGCCGAACCTGCAACCTTAGCACCTTCTCCTTCTACTACCTGAGCAACTGTTTCGTGTTCCAAATCTTTAAGACTGCCTGCTTTGATCTTTTTGATTGAAAGAAGTGTTCCAACGGATCCCGGAACCTGTCCTGAAATTTCCACCTCGCCGGTGTCTGCATTCACTGATACCACATGCAAATTTTTGATGGTTATTTGTTCGCCACCCATTCTTCCTGCCATTCTTTTGCCTCTGTAGACCCTGCCTGGTGTTGTTGTTTGTCCGATTGATCCGGGTGCGCGTTCGCGGTCAGATTGTCCATGAGTTCTGGGTCCTCCACGAAAACCGTGCCTTTTGACAACGCCGGCAAATCCCTTGCCTTTGGAAACCCCAGTGACAGCAACAACGTCCCCTGCAGCAAAAATATCGGCGACATTTATTGTATCGCCTACTTTAAACTCGGGTTCTTCTGTTAATCTTATTTCTCTAAGATGTCTGGGGAAAAGGTTTTCTTTTGCTGTTAGTTTGAGGTGTCCTTGGAGTGCTTTTGAAGTAACTTTGGTGCGTCTGGTACCGAATCCGATCTGAACTGCCCAATATCCATCTTTGTCCATTTTCTTAATTTGAGTGACTGTACAGGGGCCTGCCATGATTTTGGTCACGGGAATCCTAAACCCTTGCAAGAAGGTTTGACTGTTTTTCAGCTTGGAACCTAAAATTGTGTTGATCATATTTGTTTTGGATCCTAGAGCGAGCTCTTGCGAGTCGAAGGACATTAAACAAAAAAGCGCCTTCGGAAGGCGCCAGTGAGGCATCTGCCAAAGACTAACTTAGCGTGGTTGAGCAAACATTGTAACCACCATATTTGTTATTCGGAATTATATCAGATATACCAAAACGCCGCAAGCACGGGTCAAACCCACAAAAAAGGCCCAAACCTTGTGAGATTTGGGCCGGAAGGCCATTGATGTTACTTAGCCACGTTCATGGCAACTCGGAGACGTCTGTAGGCCAAAATAGCCTTGTTTTCTCCGATAAATTTGATATCGTCGCCGTAAACATGCCTGAAAGCATTGTGGATCAAAGGTGTAACCTCTTCCCAGGTGTGGGCAGGTTGTTTGACGACCCGAAGTTCATTCTTTGAGATCGTCAGATCGATCACGCCGTGGATTGCCAAAACAGCCTCTACCAAGGCGACACCCTTTTCACCGACATCCTTCTTGTTCCTGTATGAATAGCTTGTGTGGGTAGCCGTGTCGTTGCAAAGAGGAAAGTCTGGGAAAAACCTCTTGTTGGGATTGACTTCGGGTACCTCGCGTTCGGAAACGCGCTTTTGAGATTGAGACATTTTGCTCCTGTTACTTTCTAATTTTTATTTGGTTTTTGTTTTAGGAGTGCTCCCATACGCCTCACTATCATCCGTAGGCAGCTTTTCAACCATAAATTTTACGGGTAAAAAGCTGCCTGCCAAGCTATTTTTTGTAAAGTACAAATTTCTGACAACAGATGATTATAAAACCATATTCGAGGCTTTGTCAAACTATGGGACTTGTTTTTGCCACAAAAAACTCCGCTCGGGAAATTTCCACAAAGCGGAGTTGAGCTCCAAACTACTTCTTATTGCCTCCCAAGCCCAAATCACCCGCTAAAATAGCCATGAAAGCGAACAACATGTGTTCGTTGCTAATTTCAACAGAAAATTTGGTGTTGTCGGCAGAGTAGGAGCCAAAAACCCAGTCATTGGTAAAACCCTCAAAATAAACCGGGTGCACAGCTTCATCTCTAAAAAGGAACGGGTAAAAGTTCGACCTGATGGGAACTTGAGATACCACACTCACTTTCCAGTCGTAAAAGTTGTAACGCATCCGAATTTCGAGAGGAGCAAATTTGATACTGTAAACAGGAAGGAGTACTGATTTGCTTGTATGATCACCCACCACGCGTACCGGATTGGCTTTGTACTCTTCGTATGAGCCAAAAAGCGGCTGTGGCAAGCGATCCCGGACAAAGATGATTTGATGCCAATAACCATCCCTGTAAATCAAGTCATCATCCGGTTTGTGAGCATTCGCCCACTCTTGCAAGTCAACACCCTCTGCATGGGTAATTCCCATAGTCTCTCCTTTTAACCATAATGTGCAAATAAACCTTGTGAATATATCAAAGGTTCAAAGTTATGTCAAACTATGGGGCTTATTTTAGCCACAAAAAACTCCGCCCGGGAAATTTCCACAAGGCGGAGTGAGACTCCAAAACTAACGCTTACGCAGGGAACGTAAAAAATCACCCGTCAATGGATCGCTCAAGCCGCGTTTGGCTGCTTCGATCTCATCGCGCGTGAGAGACTTATTTTCCATGCGTTTCCCCATGGCAACAAGAACATTACCTATGTTTGGCTCATCACGAGTGATGGCTTTGGGGTGACAGAAGTGTGCCAAGTCGTCGATCCCGCCGGGACCGTCGTTTCTGAAACGTGGCCAGGCTCGGTCAAAGGCATCAGCATCAAGGGCTGTAAAATGGCGAATAAACTTTGCCATGCCCTTCCAGCTTCCTTCTCTAAACCAGGGACGACCGTCTTGGTAGTGCCAACCCTTGTCATCGGTGTTGTGAACAGCCTGCAATACACGCCTGTGCAATGTTGGCGAAGCCACAAGCTTGTCCCAGTGCCAGGTTTCGTAGATAGAAAATGTCTCGGGAACAGGGAGCCGGTCCCAGTCACTGTAATGTTTACCTTTGTAGATTTTGACGATCTTGTGATTCCACTGATGACCGTAAATCTCATAAGGTTCGATAACAGCCGTATCGCGCCGCCACTGCTTGGGGTACTTGATCACGATAATTTTTTGGCCATCGATCGTGACTACATTCCACTTTTCGTGGTTATTGCCCAAGTACTGCCGTGCTGTATCTCCCGTCACAGTCGAAAGGCCACCTTCCAAGGCTTCCGGGTAAAGATATAAAAGCCCTTCACGCGTATCCCAATGGTGCACTTTCATCTTAAGCTCGGGATCCCACATTCCACGGCCCTCTTTTTGCAAAAAGACGAACCGGATTACTGATCCTTCCACCATTTCCCAGTAGGTCACTTCGCCGCACCTCTCGCATTTGTGGCCGTGTGACTGAATGCCGAGAGTGGAAATGGTTGCTCCACAGCTTCCACAGACACCACGTCTGATATTGGGTAACTTGGCAAACCAAAGCGACCAACCACCTTTTTCCATTTCGCGCGGGGTGGCTCCCTTGTCCAAGCGGTATTTATCGTGCCGCAAGTTGTCGATTTGGTATCCCAGGTAGCGAAGCTCCCTGTGAAGACGCTTCATGGCTTTGGAGTTTTTGACGTACAAATCTCCGCCAATGTCGACAATATCGTCGTTTTCGACAGTTAATTTCAGTCCAAGAATCATTGTTCCTCCAAGGACGTTCTGTAATAATTCAACGTGCTAGCGGATTCTAGCAGATTAACCACCATAAATCCAACTATGGGACTAATGTTGGCCACAAAAAACTCCGCCCGGGAAATTTCCACAAAGCGGAGCAAAAACTAACACAACAGATATTCGGACAGGGTATTATTCGTATACAATTTCGACTGTGCCGAGATTGTAAAAGGTCTTGAGAACCTCAACTACAGCAGGTGCGACCTCATCCTTCCATTTAAAGGCGTGTAGCTTATTGGCCGAAATTTCATATTCGTAGATCCAGATATCCAACTCTTCGTTTTTAATACCCTTGACCTCTTTCAACTTGTTTACCAGCTCCTGGCCTTTTTCAGACCTTTTTTGTCGTCCTGGTAAATACACGTCCAACGGAAAAGTGGTGTGGAACTTTGCCTTGTCGCCATCCACTGCAACAACTACTCTTATCGGATCCATAGTCAAATTCCTTTTTGATTGTACAAAGATCTAACTTAATTCAGACATTGGCATTATATCAGGTAGTTCAGTTATTCCAACTATGGGGTTTGGTCGAACAAGAGGCCTTACATCTTAATCTCGATAGAAACTCCCGCAGGGAGGTCGAGGTTGCCCAAAGAATCAACAGTTCTGGGGGTTGGGTCCAAAATATCAATAAGTCTTTTGTGGGTTAGAACTTCAAAGTGTTCCTGAGCGTCTTTGTCCGTAAATGGTGATTCTTTGATTGCCATTACGCTGCGGTTTGTGGGGAGAGGAATAGGACCGACAATTTTTGCACCAGATGATAGCGCGGTATCTATAATTTTACCGGCTGCTTCATCTAAGACCCTGTGGTCATAACTTTTAAGTTTGACTCTTAGTCTAATTGCCATATCCTTATGAAAGAGCTAGAAGCGTGAAAGCTTTTAGCGGTTATACAAGTACCTTGGTGATAACTCCTGCACCTACTGTGTGTCCGCCTTCTCTGATTGCAAACCTAAGACCTTCCTCGAGAGCTACTGGCTGAATAAGTTTGACTTTCATCTTAGCGTTGTCGCCAGGCATAACCATTTCGATTCCTTCGGGGAGTGTTGCTTCTCCTGTTACATCTGCAGTCCTAATATAAAACTGAGGTTTGTAACCTGTAAAGAAAGGCGTGTGTCTTCCTCCTTCTTCCTTTGAAAGAATATAAACTTCTGCTTCAAATTCTGTGTGCGGAGTAACACTTCCCGACTTTGCGAGAACTTGTCCTCTTTCTACTTGATCTTTTTCTACACCTCTTAGAAGAACTCCAACGTTGTCACCTGCCATAGCCTCGTCCAAAGTCTTCCTGAACATCTCAAGACCTGTGACAACTGACTTTGCTGTGTCTTTGATACCAACTATTTCAATTTCTTCGTTAACTTTGATAACTCCGCGTTCTACTCTACCTGTAACAACTGTTCCGCGTCCTGAAATTGTAAATACGTCTTCAACAGGCATTAAGAAAGGTTTATCTGTTTGTCTTACAGGATCAGGGATGTAGCTGTCTACTGCATCCATGAGCTCTGTGATCTTCTTTTCTGCTTCTGCGTCGCCTTCGACTGCTTTGAGAGCGGAACCTCGAATTACAGGAACTTCATCTCCTGGGTATTCGTATTTTTTGAGAAGTTCTCTTACGTCTGCTTCTACCAAGTCGATAATTTCTGGATCATCAACTGTATCACATTTGTTGAGGAAAACTACCAAAGCTGGCACGTTAACCTGTCTGGCCAAAATAACGTGTTCTCTTGTCTGAGGCATGGGTCCGTCTGCTGCGGAAACAACCAGAATTGCTCCGTCCATTTGTGCTGCACCGGTAATCATGTTCTTGATATAGTCGGCATGGCCAGGAGCGTCAATATGAGCATAGTGTCTTTTTGCTGTTTGGTATTCTTGGTGAGAAAGGTTGATTGTAACTCCTCTTTCTTTCTCTTCTGGGGCTGAATCGATGTCTTCGTATTTCTTAGCTGTGGCGAGTCCTTGCTTGGCAAGAACCATGGTGATAGCAGAGGTCAAGGTTGTCTTTCCGTGATCAACGTGACCAATAGTACCAATGTTTACGTGTGGTTTGCTGCGATCAAATTTTTGTTTTGCGTCTGCCATTTTTTTTAATTTTACCGAAATGCTAGTATAAATAACTGTCTTTCAAAAAACAAGAGGCATATTTAGCCTCCAAAGTTATTATGATTTCTCTAAGAAATCTAATTACCTAGAGCAATTATAATTGAGCCTAAATAAAGCTGTCAATAGGAATATTCTACTTCTTCGAGTTGGATCCTGCAAAATTTACGCCAACAACAATAAGTGCAATTATAGTAAAAGTGAACGGAAAAGCCTTCCAACCGATATAGGTATTAAGCGCTTCTAAAATAAAGGGTAGTGTCATGGCAAATATCCCTACTTTGTAAGATTCTTTATACGTCAGACTTTTCTTGGTCATTTTGGCAACCAGCAAAATTAAAAGTGCAAGGAAAAACCCATAAACCAGTCTGAAAGATTGGAGGGCGTAAAGAGTTACGAGTGCAAAAATCATAACAACAGGGCCAAAATATGGAATCCAGGGAGATATTTTGGCAGAAAAACTGTTTACAAGTTCTTTGTTTACCACCATATCTTTCATCTCTACAAAACTATTGCTCTTGATTTGGTCGCTGTCTTGGTAAAAAACAGTATCTTTGGTAACCCAGACCGGTACGTTGTACTTTTTAAATTGATCGGCAGAGTATGCAGTTTTTGTGTCTATAACCGCGAACTTGTTGTTGGTTTTATCCATAAGGTAGTAAGGCTCCTTAACATTGGTGGAAAGCGCTCCATCTTTGATTGTCAAAACCAAATTACTGGGATAAGTGTCGATAACCTCGCTTATTGTAGATTTTATCTTTCCTGAGAAACCAAACATAAACTCCGGCATGCTTTTGCCAAACATGACAAGTTCGACCACTAGAAGCAGCAAGAAAAAATAACCCAACACAGAACCAAGTGTCATTTTGGGTATTTGGGAATAGAACTCCGGGGAATAAACACTAGAAGCAACTTTCTTAAAGAAATTCATACTTAATTCAGTTTACACCGCGGGGTTTTTAAGTCAAATACTTTACTGGCCCCTGGCCATTGTAACTTTACCTGCCTTTTCTATAACCTGCGCGGCTATATGCGAAGGAACGTCGTCATAGTGTGACGGCTCCACATAGGCCCTGGCACGACCCTGAGTCAACGACCTAAGTTTGGTTGCATAACCAGAAAGCTCGGCCAAAGGAACACTGCCGTAGATAACTGTTTCTCCCGCTTTTTCTTCGGACCCTGAAATTTGTGCACGTTTACTAGAAAGGTCTCCTATGACATCTCCCATGAATTCACCTGGGGTGAAAACCTCTATCTTCATTATGGGCTCCAAAAGTCCCGGATCTGATTTTTTGAAACCATCCTCAAGAGCCATCGATCCTGCAATCTTGAAGGCCATTTCAGAAGAGTCAACTTCGTGGAATGATCCGTCATAAACGACAACTCTCATGTCAACCATAGGAAAGCCCGCCAAAACTCCATTCTCCATCTTTTCTTTGACACCTTTTTCGATTGGCCCAATGTATTCTTGTGGAATTGCCCCTCCTTTGATTTCACTCTTGAATTCAAAACCCTCACCCCTGCCCAAAGGTTCAAGTCTAAGGAGACAGTGTCCATACTGTCCGCGTCCTCCTGTTTGTCTGATGTATTTTCCTTCTCCATCGCCTGATTTTTTGATTGTTTCTTTGTACGCAACCTGCGGAGCACCGGTATTAGCGACAACATTGAATTCCCGTTTCATACGGTCTACCAAAACCTCTAGCTGCAACTCACCCATACCGGAGATAATTGTCTGCCCTGTCTCGGGATTGCTTTTGATTCTAAAGGTTGGATCTTCGTCCGAAAGCTTGGAAAGGGCAATTCCCATTTTTTCTTGATCAGATTTGGTTGCGGGTTCGATTGCCAGTGATATGACAGGTTCTGGGAACGAAATTGACTCCAAGAATATTGGATGATCCGAATCACAAACCGTATCACCTGTAGAAGTATCTTTTACACCGACAACCGCAACAATTTCTCCTGCGAATGCTTCTTCAATAAGCTCTCTTTGGTCAGCGTGCAAAAGAACCAGTTTTCCAATTCTTTCGTATTTTTGTTTGGATGAGTTATAGACTTCTTGTCCTGTTTTGAGTGTTCCGGAATAAACTCTCATATAAACCAATCGTCCTACATGAGGATCCGTGATAACCTTGAATGCCAAAGCGGAAAGCGGAGCTTCGTTCTTTCTTTCTCTTTTTTCTTCTTCTCCGGTCTTGGGATTTGAACCGACCACAGGTGGAACGTCGATTGGAGACGGCAAAAATTCCACAACCCCGTTCAAAAGCAACTGGCTTTCTGCAGTTCTGTTGTCTCCACCAAATACGGGGAAGAACTTGCCGGCAATAACTCCTTTTCTGATTGCCCGCTTAAGAGTTATTTCATCCGGTTCTTTTCCTTCCAAAAACATGTTAAGAGCTTCGTCGTCAAATTCTGAAACCTTTTCAATTAGTTCGGCTCTGTATTTTTGGGCCATGTCGGCAACTTCTGCAGGAATTTCTCCTTCTGTAAGTTCGTGGTCTTCGATAGCTTTGAATGTCAAAGCTTTCATTGTAATAAGGTTCACAACACCTCTGTGGTCGTGTTCTTGACCAATTGGAACTACTACCGGGGATGCATTTGCCTTGAGTCTTTCTCTGATTGATTGGATTGAGCTTTCAAAGTCAGCTCCAATCAAGTTGAGTTTATTTAGAACACAAATTCTTGGGACGTTGTATTTATCTGCCTGTCTCCAAACTGTTTCGGATTGGGACTCAACACCTGTCCTTCCATCAAATACCATTACAGCACCGTCTAGAACTCTCAAACTTCTTTCTACCTCTGCAGTAAAGTCGATGTGGCCTGGTGTATCAATAAGGTTAATTCTGTAATGACCAGCTTCTACAGACGAATCTGTTTTAAGGTCCCAAAAAGCGGTGATTGCAGCAGAAACAATTGTGATCCCACGCTCCCTTTCTTGGGCCATCCAATCTGTAACTGTGGTTCCATCATCGACACTCCCCAATTTGTAGGTCCTGCCTGTTTCATAAAGAAGCCTCTCTGTTGTTGTAGTTTTTCCTGCGTCGATGTGGGCAATAATTCCTATGTTTCTAATTTTTTCATAGGAAACTACACGGTCCTTGGTGGCCGTCATAACAATACTTGCCTTTTTCTTTGCAACTTCTGCCATTTAAGTAAGATCCAAACAAAAAACTCCCTATCGGAAGCAAAAGTGATTTTATCAGTTAAAACTCCAAAGCTCAATATGAATCAAAAAGACTCCATCGGCGTACTGGCCACAACTCTCGAACCAACATGGATTTGATGCGTTAGAAACTCCAATTGGCTATCGTTAAGCATCAGTTTTGCTTTTTGATTGGCCTTTGAAAGCTCCCGCTGCAAAACAGACTCGAGACGGTCTGAAATAGCGTTCCATCTGACCCTTAAGTCAGCTTGTTCCTTTAAAGAAAAACTATACCCGCGGTCAAATTTTTTATGATGAAGGTCTCTTAATGACTCACGCAGGTCTTTTGATATCTCCAGGCACTCCTGGCTTTCCAAGGCCGACTTCTCTGCCGCCAATACACCCAACAACGACCCAAAAAACTGTTTATTTTTTGGGTCTTTCAAGGCTTTGGCAATTGTTACGTCTTGGATTTCCAACGGGTCTCCCTTGTCGGGCAGCAAATTCCAAAGTGTATTTGATACATCACTTACATCAGACCTCCACAGGTTGTTAAGATCACGATCCATTATTGCAGGTTGCCCATATGCAGCATGTGCTTTATTTGCCTTTTCTTTCATATGGGGTTCAATAAAAACGTCGGGGAGTTGTGATGTGGAAAAATCACTCCACAACAACTTTCCCGCAAGCACCTGTTCCAAAGCTGCGTGCGTTGTAACCAGGCGTTTTGCTATCCACATTTGAGGATAATGTGAATTGGCCCAATAATCCGCTTTTATTACTGTCTCTAAAGGGGTGTCTATATGAGAGTTTTTTGTTTCGAAAACACTTGAGTCTGAGTGAAAAGGGGAATCGGGGCCAGACATGTTTTATATTATCACCTTGAGTGACAAACCATATTTACCATCTAAAATGGCTGAAGGCTTTGTTGGCTTCGGCAACACGTTCGACATCCTGTCTCTTTTTGACAGACGCCCCTTCGCCCTTTGCCGCGTCCATTATTTCTTGGGCCATTTTGTGACCAAATGTCTTGAATTCGGAGTTGGATTTTGAATTTGCTGCTGCAACCAACCACCTTATTCCCAAAGATTCACGCCTATCACCTCTGACCTGTTGAGGAACCTGATAGGCAGCTCCTCCTACACGTCTGGGTCTGACTTCCATCACAGGCTTAATATTTTCCATTGCTCTGTCGAAGACTTTAACCGGATCTTCGCCCATCTTTTCTCTTATGATCTCGAGCGCGCTATATATTTCTTTTCTGGCAACAGACTTTTTGCCATCAAACATTGCCCTGTTGATGAGCTTGGAAATAAGGAAACTTCCGTAAACCGGGTCGGGCTGTGCTTTTATTCTTCTGAACTGTCCTTTTCGTGACATATTTATTTAGTTGCTGCTTTTTGATTCATCTTTGCTCCATATTTGCTTCGACCGTTAATTCTTCCAGTAACACCGGTTGTGTCAAACTTTCCACGAACTACATGATATTTAACCCCGGCCAAATCCTTAACACGCCCTCCTCGGACCAATACGATAGAATGCTCGGCGAGTTCGTGCCCTTCACCTGGAATATAAGCTGTAACTTCCTGCTTGTTGGAAAGCCTAACCCTGGCAACTTTTCGAAGAGCCGAATTTGGTTTTCTGGGAGTCATAGTACGCACAGCCAAAACCACCCCTCTTTTGAAAGCCGAAGGGTTTTCTTTGAAACTTCTTTCTTTAGCGTTAAACCACTTCTTGAGAGAAGTAGTTTTCATTTTCTTAATAACTCTTTTTCTACCTTTCCTGGTAAGTTGGTTAATTGTTGGCATAATAAATCGGTTTAGGTTAATTCAAGGCTGTATTGTATCATCTACCTTACTTCTGAGGCAAGGCGGCCCGTTCTGGGGAAACCGGAATAAGTCTTCCGATGATAACGTTTTCCTTGAGTCCAATAAGCCTGTCTTCTCGGCCCAAGAGTGAAGCCTCCGTAAGAACATCTGTTGTCTGTTCAAAAGATGCTGCCGAAAGCCAGCTGTCTGTGTACAAAGCCCTTCTGGTAATTCCCAAGACAACTTGTTGTGCGCTTGCAGGTTCCCCACCCGCTGCCAAAACTTTTTCGTTTTCTTCTTCAAATACTGCACGACTTGTAAGCTCTCCCGGAAGGAAAGGAGTGTCTCCTGTTGTAACAATCCTTACTTCATCACTCATCTTTCGGACAATTACCTCAAAGTGTTTGTCATTAATGGGAATTCCCTGAGATTCATAGACTCTTTGGATTTCGTTTACCAAATATTCCTGAGCAGCTCTCAGCCCTTTTATAGAAAGAACATCTTTGATA
Organism: uncultured Gammaproteobacteria bacterium; assembly: GCA_964599625.1. Taxonomy (GTDB): domain Bacteria; phylum Patescibacteriota; class Microgenomatia; order UBA8517; family UBA8517; genus CAZRGC01. The sequence continues at coordinate 124,038 of CAZRGC010000003.1, read as the reverse complement.
TCAAGCGGTCCTTTGGCCAAAGGTGTACCCGAGTCTATAAGATCTCCATCTCCCACTGCCAGTTCCAAGGTCTTTGGAATAATGTATGACTTCTCTTCTTTGGGAGTACCCTTGCTAACAACGGTAACAGTCCAACCTTCTTCTGCTTCACCAACTCTGACTTTGCCTGCGATTTCTGAAAGTGCAGACACAACTTTGGGAATTCTTGATTCCACAAGTTCTTCAACCCTAGGAAGACCTTGTGTAACGTCTACTCCAACCACACCAGCTGCGTGTTTAGTACGAAGTGTTAGCTGGGTTCCAGGCTCTCCGATTGATTGTGCAGCAACAACTCCCACAGGCATTCCCAAATCAACAACTTTCTTGGTACCCAAATCCCATCCGTAACACTTGGCACACATTCCATATCTGGCCCTGCACTCCAGAGGAGATCTCAAAGTAAGTTCTGAAATTCCACTTTCGTCGATCATTTTTGCTTTTTCTTCGTCAATAAGCTCGCCGGCGGGAACCAAAACTTTCTTCCCATCTTTCCCTACAACATCTTTTGCTGCAAACCTTCCAAGGATTCTGGCATAAAATGCCGGTGTCCTGATGTCTCTTTTAATGATTAGTCCTTCTTTGGCTTCACAATCTTCGAGTCTAATGATCACGTCATGAGCAACGTCTACCAAACGGCGTGTAAGATAACCTGCGTCGGCGGTTTTGATAGCTGTATCGGTAAGACCCTTTCTGGAACCACGAGATGATGTAACATATTCAAATATCGAAAGTCCTTCCCTGAAGTTGGACTTAATAGGAAGTTCAACGATTTTTCCAAGCGGGTCAACAACAAGTCCGCGGATGGCTGCAAGCTGTTTAACTTGATCTTTGCTTGCACGACCTACTTTTGCATCAATAACAACCCTAATTGGGTTTGTGGGCTCCATTTCGTTCCAAGTCTTGTCTGCCAAGTCCTCAGAAACGTCGATCCAAACTTCCTGAGTAAGGCGCTTTTTCTCTTCTGCTGTGATAAGCCCCTGATCAAAGTTGTCTTCGATTTCGGCAACTTTTGCATCTGCTTCTTTAAGAACATCTGCTTTTCCGGGATAGACTTTGGCATCAAACACTCCAAAAGATATACCAGACATTGTCCCTCCCAAAAATCCGAGGTCTTTAATGTCGTCTACCATTTGAACAACTCTATCTTTGGATACTGTGGCATAAGCTTTTACGAATAGTCCCTTGATGAGCGATGATGTCGCCGCCTCGTTCACATAATCAAAGTTCTCTGGCAAAACTTCGTTGAAAAGAATTCTTCCAACTGTTGTTGTAACTATTTTGCCACTCATATAAACGTTTATTTTTTGCCTTACCTCAATTCGTCCACACTGATATGCATATATGGCTTCGTCTTTGTCTGAAAAAACAGTTTCACCCATCGGAATTCTGTCGTCATCACTGGTGAGATAATAAGCGCCCAAAGCAATTTCTTTAGACGAAGGGGTGGCAACAGGAGATCCGTCAGCAGGTCTAAGCAAGTTGTTGGATGGAAGCATCAAGGCTCTGGCCTCTTCGATAGCCTGTTTTGAAAGTGGAACGTGTACAGCCATCTGGTCTCCGTCAAAGTCTGCGTTAAATCCGCTACAAACTGCAGGATGAAGTCTTATTGCGCTCCCTTCAATAAGAACAGGATAAAAAGCCTGAATTGAAAGTTTGTGCAAAGTTGGCGCACGATTCAAAAGCACAGGATGATCTTTGGTGATTTCTTCCAAAATATCAAACACCTCGGGAGGTCGTCTTTCGAGCATGTTTTTGGCACTTTTTACGTTGGGTGCAATTCCTCTGGCAATCATTTCACGAAGAACAAAAGGCTTAAACATTTCAAGAGCCATATCTTTGGGAAGTCCGCACTGAGTGAGTTTGAGTTCGGGTCCGACGATGATGACGCTCCTGCCGGAATAGTCGACACGTTTACCCAAAAGGTTTTGTCTGAATCTTCCCTGTTTACCACGAAGCATGTCGGAAAGCGACCTTAATGGTTGTCTACCTCGGGACTTTCTTGTTGCCTTTCTTTGGGATGCATCAATCAAAGAGTCGACTGCTTCCTGCAACATTCTCTTTTCGTTTCTCAAGATAATTTCGGGGGCACCAAGACTAATAAGATGTTTTAATCTGTTGTTTCTGTTGATTACTCTTCTATAAAGATCGTTAAGATCGCTTGTTGCAAATCTCCCGCCTGAAAGTTGAACCATTGGTCTCAAGTCTGGCGGAAGCACCGGAAGAACCTTAAGAACCATCCACGAAGGATTTACCTTTGCTCTTTTGAGTCCTTCTATAAGCTTGAGTCTTTTAACCAATTTCACATACTTGCTACTTCCACCCTTAATTGTTGTGATTTCTTCTCTCAAAGGTTTGACTATTTCTTCCAAATTAAGTTTGGATACGGCTTCCAATACTGCGTCAGCACCCATTTTGGCTGTAAAGAAATCTGCTGCACCATGCTGATAAAGCTCATCGTATTCTTCTTCAGAAAGAATACTAAGAGGTTTAAGGCTTTTAATTACAAGGTTAAGATTTTCAAAAAGCTGTTCTGTTTTGGAAATAGTACCTTTTTCTTCTTCGCCTACTGCAGCTTCTTTCTTTCTTAATGAAAGCTCGATTTCACTTATGGCTAATGACGCCTGTTCTTTGTCTTTGATTTTTGCAGATATTTTGTCCTTAGCTTCTTTCTCTTCTTGCTTGAGTGCATCTTTTCTGGATTTAAAACCTTCTGCGATTTCGTCGAGTCTTTCATTCTTGGCATTCTCAATGCTCTTCATGGCATCTTTCTTCTTCTCTTCGTCTACTTCAGTGACCAAATATCTTGCAAAATAGACCACTTGTTCAATTCCTCTTGGAGCAACCCCTAAAAGAAGTGAGATCTTTGAAGGTGCACCTTTAAAGAACCAGACATGTGCAACCGGCGAAGCAAGTGTGATATGACCCATTCTTTCGCGTCTAACACGAGATTGGGTGACTTCGACACCACATTTATCACAAATAACTCCTTTGTATCTAATCCTCTTGTACTTACCACAATAACACTCCCAATCTTTTGTAGGTCCAAAGATCCTTTCGTCAAAAAGTCCATCTTTCTCCGGCTTGAGGGTTCTGTAGTTGATTGTCTCGGGTTTGGTTATTTCTCCACGGCTCCAAGCTCTGATTTCTTCCGGTGACGCGAAACGCACCAAAAGACTCTTAAAGTCTGCTAAGTTTTTTAGATCTGCCATTTGTTCCATAATTTTCGTATTTTACCAAATTTTTAGCCTTGGTTAAGCTTCAATTTTTTTAGACTGCCGCCTCCTCGACTTCCATTGGACTGTCTTTGGCTAAAAGTTCTTCTGTTGCAACCAATTCAGCTCCGGCTGCTTCTGCAAGAATCGCCCCTTCGTCTGTTGATGTTTCCTCTACCTTTGCAAGGCTAACTCCTTTAGGGTCAATTGCAAGACCCAATGAGTTAAGTTCCCTAACCAAAACCTTAAACGACTCTGGTATTGTTGCTTCTGGAATATCAATTCCTTTGACAATTGCTTCGAATGCTTTGGCACGCCCTAACACATCGTCGGATTTAATGGTAAGCATTTCCTGCAATGTATGGCTGGCACGGTGTGCCTCGAGTGCCCAGACTTCCATTTCTCCAAGTCTCTGACCTCCCATTTGAGCTTTTCCTCCCAACGGCTGTTGTGTAACCAGTGAGTACGGACCTGTTGAGCGTGCATGAGTCTTGTCCTCCACCATGTGGATAAGCTTCATGATGTATGAAACTCCGACCACAGTATCCTCTTTGAACGGCTCACCGGTTCTACCGTCATAAAGTCGTGTTTTTCCTGTTACAGGAAGACCGGCATCTTTAAGCTCATTTGTAATTGTGTCTGCACCAATCTTGTCAAAAACAGGGAGTGCAGCTTTGTCACCTTTTTTAAGAAGTGCCCATCCGAGATGTGCTTCCATGAGCTGTCCCAAATTCATACGGGAAATAACAGAAAGTGGGGAGATAATAATATCTACAGGTGTTCCGTCTTCCATATAAGGCATGTCTGCAACTGGCATTACTTTAGCAACAACACCCTTGTTTCCGTGACGGCCCGCAACTTTGTCACCTACTGTGATCTTTCTGATTTGGGCTACTCTGACTATAACCTTTTTGATTACACCTGCCCCTAGTTCATCACCCTTGTCGCGATCCAAAACCTGAACATCAACTACAATTCCTTTTTCTCCATGAGGAACTCTTAGAGATGTGTCTCTAACTTCTCTTGCCTTTTCACCGAATATGGCTCTCAGAAGCCTCTCCTCAGATGTCAGCTCTGTTTCTCCTTTTGGTGCGATTTTACCCACCAAAATGTCATTGGGGCCAACTTCGGCTCCAATCATTACAATTCCATCACTTGCCAAATTTGCAAGTTCGGCTTCGGAAACGTTAGGAATGTCGTTGGTAATTTCTTCAGGACCAAGTTTGGTATCAACAACCTCGGCGTCGTATTCTTCGATATGAATAGAGGTCAAAAGATCTTCTCTGACTAATCTGTCGGATATGAGAATAGCGTCCTCAAAACCGTATCCACCATAGTTTGCATAAGCAACCACCAAATTACGTCCAAGTCCAAGCTCTCCGTGCTGACTTGCAGGACCGTCCACCAAAAGATCTCCAACATTAACTTTCTGGCCTGGCATTGCCCGTGCTATTTGGTTGTAAGCAGTTGAGTGAGCAGTGCGCTTAAACTTTGTAAGATAATAGACTTCTTTCTTTCCTCCGTCAGTAATCTCAACGTCCTCCATCTCGGTTCCCGGCTCTGTCTCTTCCTTCTTGTCCAGTTTGACTATTACTTTTTCCCCGTCAACCCATTCAACAACTCCTGCGTGCCTGGCTGTAAAAACTCTCTGCATTCCTGCCGAAATTACCTTTTCCATACCAGTTCCGACCACTGGAGATTCCGGATTTACAAGAGGAACAGACTGACATTGCATGTTACTTCCCATGAGGGCTCTGTTACCTTCGTCGTTGGCCAAAAACGGAATGAGAGAAGCAGATGCACCAATAACTTCTCTAGGTGTAATGTCAATATACTCAACAAGCTCGACGTCACCTTCGATAAACTTTCCTCTTTGTCTAAGCGGTACACGAGTATCTGTTATAAAACCGTCTTTATCGACTCCAACTCCCGAATGGGTAATGTATTTGTCTTCTTCGTCGTCGGCTGTAAGGTAGGACACCTCATCTGAGATTTTCATTTTTCCGTTAACTTTTTCAACTTTTTTGTATGGAGCCTGAATAAATCCAAATTCGTCTACTTTTGCGTAAAGGGTAAGATATGTTACCAATCCAATGTTTGGTCCTTCAGGGCTTCTGACCGGATCAATTCTTCCATATTGAGAAGCGTTAACGTCACGAATTGAGAAACTTGCACGTTCCCTGTTTATACCACCCGTACCAAGAACAGAAACACGTCTAAGGTTATCTACCTCACTCAAGGGGTTTGTGTCATCCAATATGGTTGACAGCTGATTGCTTCGGAAAAATTCGTTTAGTGATGCTATTAAAGGTCTTGCGTTGATGAGGCTTGCAGGAAGAGGTTTGTCATCAGGGGAAATCAAACTCATCTTTTCCTTAACGGACCTTTCAAGTCTTAAAAGTCCCACTCTAAATGCGTTGACAGCAACAAGTTCACCAACTCTTCTGAGTCTTCGATTGCTAAGATGGTCAATGTCGTCAATTCTTCCGTTTCCATTTTGGAGTCCCAAAAGGTAATTGATCGATGCGGCTGCGTCTTGTTTTGTTAAAACCCATGTGGACTTATCGTTGGGAAGAGTTACACCAAGTCTTTTATTAATCTTGAACCTTCCAACTTTACCAAGGTCGTACCTTCTGCCGTCTGTAAAAAGAGTAGCAAAAAGTGTTTCGGCATTGTCCAAAACAGCTGGTTCTCCTGGCCTCATTTTTCTGTAAATTTCTATAAGAGCTTCTTCCCTAGTCTTTGTGGAATCCTTAGCAAGTGTTGTGGCAATATATTTATGTTCTGCATGTTTATCAGAATCTGCAAAGGCAGACATTATTTCCTGATCGGATTCAAGACCCATTGCCCTCAGGAAAGTGGTCGCCAACACTTTTCTGCGCCTGTCAATTCTTGCATAAATGAGATCACCTCTTGTAACTTCAAATTCCAACCAACTTCCGTGAAGTGGTCTGATTTCAGCCTTATACAAAACCCTTCCTGATGAAGGATCGAGTTCACCTGAGAAATATGCTCCCGGAGATCTGACAATCTGGTTGATAACTGCTCTTTCAATTCCGTTAACGATGAAGGTGCCACGGGTAGTCATTTGTGGAATATCTCCCAAGAAAACATCCTGGGTTACTTCACGTCCATTTTTCTTGTTTACTAAAGTTGCTCTTATCTTCAAAGGTGAGGAGTATGTTATGCCTTTTTTCTGTGCCTGTCTTGGAGAAATTGTGGGGACTCCCAAGGAATGGTCTCCGAGAATTAGTTGCCAGTTTTTCCCGGTAAAATCATCAATTGGGGAAATTTGAATGAGTTCTTCTTTGATTCCTTCTGTCAAAAACCACTTCCAGCTTTCTGTTTGGACTTCTGATAAATTTATGACTGGGAGGTTTGTGTCATCTTTACCAAAATTTCTGCGGTTAGTTTTTGAGTTCATTTTTGTAGTTTAAAGACACTAAATTCCCGCTACAAAGAAGCGGGACTGGCGTACCAATCTATGTACGCCTAATGGGGATTATATTAGAAAAATACACCATGTCAACAGGTAATATAGATCATTTCCCCAAGTACTTTGCAATGTTTTGGTTGTGCTCTTCAAGTGTCCTGCCGTAGTGGATTACACCTGAGTTGTCATGTATATAGTACCAATATTCTGAGTCTTGGGGACTATAAGCAGCTTTAATTGCGGTCAACCCTGGGTTTGCAATTGGTGCCGGTGGTAGGCCCTGAAACCTGTAAGTATTGTATGGTGAATCTATTCCCAAGTCATCTCTGGTTAATATCGGCCACCAATTATCCAAAGACTTTCCTCCCGACTTTTTATCTGCAACTGCATACTGAACGGCAGCATCAACCTGCAGGGGCCAACCCGCTTCCATGCGTTTCAAAAGTATTCCCGCAACAATTTCTCTTTCACTGCCTTTTTTTGTCTCTCTCTCGATCAGGGATGCCAATGTTAGTACTTGGTTAGGGTTAAGGTTGGTTGCGGAAGACAAACCTTGGGTTTTGGCATCAAAATTGCTCAACAACTTTTTAACAATTGATGACGCAGACGCTTCTTTAGGAAACAGATATGTGTCAGGAAAAAGCATTCCTTCTTTGCCCTCAGTCAGACTCAAAAATTCGTCGACAAACAGCTGATCTTTTCCAAGAGTATCTGCAAATCTTGAAGCCACCTCTTCTCTTCTTAGTCCTTCGGGTATTGTGACCCAAATTTCCAATGGTCCTTTTTGCAATGCATCAACAACTTCGAACAGCGAAAGTCCCGGCGAAAGTCTAAATTCACCCGTTTGAATTTTTCCAGACTGATTTGTGAATTGAAGATAAACTTTGAAAGCCAAAGCACTTCTTATAATCCCAGAACTTTCCAAATTTTGAGCAATTTGACCTGCAGACTGGCCCCTATTGATTACAAAAGTTGTGAACTCTTTGGTTGATGCCACGGGTTTAATTACTGAGTAAAACCAGGCAAAAATTCCCAAAGCAAGCAACAAGAGAAACAAAGGAACGTAAAGTAGCTTTTTCATTTAAAAAATCAAACCTCTTCAAGAAGGGCCCTGCGGTATTTTCCGTCTTTCTTGATAAAAATCCTACCGCATTTTTTGCAGGTAACCTGTTCACCAAATCTTGTACTTTTGGTTGTTCCTTCCGAAAGTTCAGTTCCACAACCCACACATCTTCCTTGACTCATCAACCAAGCCTGTATTGGTGCTATAACTGTTTTAAACATTTGTGTAATAAAAGTATAACACGAAGGCTGGCGTGTCAACCTTTTTCGACAAATCCAAACTATCTTTTTTAGGACCAGCCAAGAATTGGCAAACTACGAGACGCTTGAGTCTAAATAGTTTTGGAGCATTATCGTAGCCGCATAGGCATCTTCCATCTCTTTTAGCTTTTTACGTCCGACACCAGATTCCCTGGCAATAAAGTTAGCATCTTTTGTAGAGAGGGTCTCATCAAAAAGTTCAATCTGAGTTGGACTGAGCATTTCTGCCAAGTCATCAGCAAAATCTTCTATCTCAAGGCCCATTTCGCCCTCAGAAACACCCACGACAATCTTTTCTGGACTCTCGGATTCAACCACGCTTCTTATTTTTTGCAAACCATCTTGGTAGTTGGAAAGATGCAACACCTTGATTGGCTCCACAAATCCGTTTATAGAAAGTGCCACTCCTATTTTTTTTCTTCCGTAATCTATTCCGATGATTTTCATTTAAGTAGGCGGAACAACTCTTGCCCTAACAACAAGCCTCCTTGGTTGTCCTGGGTCTCCCGGAGGTACGCATGTGACAAGTGTCAAAAATGAGTCAGAGGAATCCTGGTCAAGAACTTGAATGTCTGTTGGAAGAACTTCAAACATGGACTCAACCTTATAAGTGTAGGCTATACCGTCGTAGTTGATGAAAATCTCGTCACCTTTCTTAAGGGTTGGCAGAAGTGAAAATATTGCAAGATAATTTTTGGGGTTGTAAAAAATTGGCAAAATAGAATGTCCAAAAATCGCTGAGTTTCCCCTTTTTCCCGGTACGGCGGTTCCGGGATACTGTATAAGGTGGCTGCTTAAATCCTCTCCACCAATTGCCACAGTTGCAGAGTCAATTTTCAGTTTGGGGATGGTTATTGTGTAGTATTCAATTTTCGAAGAAATAAAGTCACTCTTGGTAACATTACCACCCTGAAACCAATTGCTGGCCTGGGTGTAGTCCAAACTTTGTGTGGTTTGATAACCTTCAACAACAGGGTTACCGGAATTTTCTTCGGTTACGGGTGCAACGAGTGGTATGGTTTTTGATGAATTGTATGAAATTATTGGATAAAAAACTCCAACCAGTATTATTACCCCTGATATACCTGAGATTATTGCCGATATTCTAAGAACTGTACGTTGATCCATCTCACAAATATAAACAATTATTTGGATGAAGTTAAGTGCTACCTGTCTGCCTCAACTGTAATATCAATGTTTTTTCTAACTCTTGGAAGGCTGTTAAATATAAACGGATAAGGCGGATTGATTTTCAGTTCCACCCTTACGAAGCCAGGAATACTCGACAGATAATTTTTTGCGGTTGCCCGGTTCTTTCCAATAATTTTATCTACTATGTCCTTCTCAGAAAATGAAGGTAGGAAATTTGCATTGATTTTTACCTTGTAAACATAACCCTCGTCTTTTTGTTCCACAAAACTAAACTCGAACTTTATTTGTTCGTTTCTTAAAACAAAACCCTCCGGTTTTTTGTCAGTCAGAACTTTTGATGCAAAATCATATAAATTGTTCTTGTCGGCCACAAGCGCATTGGCAGCAATCTCCATATTTAACTTAACGTTGTTGGCTTCTTCACCCTGTTTGTGATCAAATGTTTCGGATGCAACATCGCTTGAAACAAAATCAGAAACCAACACTTGGCCGTCTAAAACCTTAGACGATAAATCTTCCTTTGCTTTTTGTACTAGCTCCTCTTTAAGTGAAGTTTGCAATGTTTCAATATCCACTTTGCTTACGGCTGAAATCTGTCTGGAGCTTCCTCCTGCAAAGTCGGTTATTGATGTGGCATCAACCTCGGCTTTGGGATAATTGCCTACCTTGAATACTTCACTTTTTGCCAAATTGTATTCCGCGCCTATCGAACCCGCCGTCACAGACAAGCTAGCCGTTCCCGGCGAAGTCGGGGACAGCGCAGCAGAGACTGAGGCTGCCTGATCAAGTTCGAATTTTAAATTACCCGACGACACCAAAAAAGTTCCGGCAGTCAGATTGATTGGAAATGCTGTGCCGTTTTGAATTTGTACTGTACCCTTGGCTTTGTCACCGACAAGTTTGCTTCCAGTTGCCGACTTCGTCTTTTCGCCGCTAACATTAGAGGTCACGGATTTGGCAGCAACCAACCCCGAATTTATGTCACCCTGGCCACTAGTTGTAAATACAACTTCTGTTTCTTCCTGAACTATTTGAGGCCTAACATATACAACTACTTCCGCTTTGGGTACAAACCACCAAAGCGCCCCTAGTCCTGCCAAAACAAGCACAAGAACAACCAGATACACCGGCTTCATCACTCCATGTCTGGCAGAAGAGATTTTTGCCGAAAACGAAAGTCTTTTCAGCAAAGCCGATGCTTTTGTTTTCACTTTATTGAACATTTCTTTAAGGTTAATTTTTGGCTTATGTTCAAAAACAGGAGATTGACGGTGAATCGTGGGCTGCACGTGCTCAGTAGCCGGCGGTTTTTCAAAAGCTTTTACAACATCAGGTTCAACCTGTTTGTTCAAACTCACGTCGGAATCCAAAGAAAAACCAAGGTCTTCAGGTGTAACTTCGTTTGTTTCCTGGACATTTGCTGTTTCGGGTGGGATGTTCTCCGTATAGGGACCTTCGATAACTTCTTTTTGGTCTTGAGTTTCAACTTTTGAGACATCTGCAATTTCGTTTGCACCCGCCAAAGACGTTGCCAAAACTTTCCTTTCGGGGAGCAATATTTCAGCTTTTGGTGTGTGTAAAAATTTGACTCTTTCACTCTCTTCCCAACGATTTTTTAGGATTTGGTCTTTAGCATCCTCCAACTCTCCCCCTTTTCCGTCAAAAAGAATAAACCTAGACGGGAGCGGTGAAGAGCTTTCAAATCTGGATAGCCCCTCGGTAACATCATCGATTAAAGACACACTTCTGGCAACCTGAGTTGTACCCAACAGATTACCCAAAGAAAACACTGCAATTTCCAAATTCTCTCTCCCTATTCCCATTACTATCGCATTAACAGGCGCCCCTTCTTCAGACTTGTAAAGATGTGCAATTGCTTCAGGAAGCACAACAAAACCCACAGGTATCAATGATAGTTCTGAACAAATTTTTTTAATCAACCTCAAATGATCTTCGTCGATCTCGCCGTTTTTGACCCATGAAGAAGGAACGCCAAACACTGTCTTGTTGGGTTCGGGGTAATCCTCCGGAAGTCTTTGAATCGCCGAAGACAAAGCTGAATCAGTTGCTCCAACCAATTCTTCTTTGACTTCCCATGCTGCTGCGGGACTTGTTCCAACAACCTGCGCAACAGACTGATCTATATACCAAATACCGGCTTGAACCCAACCGTCTTCCAATACCAACGACCAATAGAGTTCGGGTGGTTTTCCTTTGTTGGACAAAAAATCTTTTAAATTCATCTTTTGGGCAGCTATTTATAGCAAAACAAAACTGATATCTTGTTTTAATATGACTATATAATATCAGGTTATAGACGCATAAATCCTAATTGTTCCTGAACCAATGCTCTCTTGCTTTATTATACTAATATTACCAACCTCGCCAGTGTGGGCAACATGGGGACCGCCACATATTTCTTTAGAAAAATAATCACCCTTAGGGTCACCAATCGTATAGACTTTAACCTCACTCCCATATCTCTCCGCAAAAAAATGCAAAGCGCCTTCTGTAATCGCCTCATCAAGAGTTTTCATCTCAAAAGACACAGGTAAATCTTTTTTAATTTGTTCGTTTATAAGATTTTCAATTTCTTTTATCTGTTCTTGAGTAAGTTTAGATTGGTGAGAAAAATCAAATCTCAATCTTTCTTTCGTAATATGGCTTCCTTTTTGGGAAACATGTTCTCCCAATACCTTTCTCAGCGATGCATGCAAAAGATGTGTCGCAGTATGCAACTTGGTGATTGTCTCATCGCTCTTACTTTCCAAACCACCTTTAAACATTCCGGCACTTGTTGTTCTTGAGTTTTCTTTATGTTTTTCAAATTCCGATGCAAAATTATTCTTCTCGTTGTCACTAAACTGCATTCCGTTTTGAGTCAAAATCTCAAGCGTAAGCTCAAGAGGAAAACCCTCTGTTTGATACAAGTCAAATGCAAACTTACCGTCAATGTTTTTGCCACCGGAAACCCCCTTAGTCAATTTGGCAAGACCCCGTTTGAGAGCAGATTCAAACTTTGTTGCCTCTATAGTCAAGTTTTCTGATACAACTTGCCAGTTTTTATCGATAATTGGATACTCATTTCTAAGGCTTTCAGCGATGGATGAGACTGCACTCCCAGAAATTCCGCTTCCCAACAAGTGAAAGTGAAACATCGCCCGTCTAACCAAACGCCTAAGCACATAACCTTGGAGCTTGTTGGAAGGAATGACGCCCTCCGAAAGAAGATTGCAGGAAGCACGAAGATGATCCGCTATAACCCTGAAACTCTTTGTCTTCTTTTCGTCAGTTCCGTACTCTGCACCAACTTCTTTTTCAATCTTCTTAACAATTGAGTCAAAAATGTCTATTTTAAAAATATCAGGATCATTGTTTAAAGCAGCCGAGATTCTTTCGAGACCTCCCCCAAAGTCGACATTCTTCTGAGGCAGCTCGCTCAAACTCCCGCTACTCTCTTTTTTAAACTGCATAAAAACTGAGTTGGCAATCTCCATGAATTTTCCACAGTCGCAGTTCGGATGACAAAATTTGCCAAATTCTGGGTTGTGGGACACATTCTCAAATTCAAAAAAGACTTCACTATCTGGTCCACCCACTTCACCAGCAGGCATTTGGTCGGGCCCACCTGCTCTGCTCCACCAGTTTTTTTTGGCATCATAAAAATGAATGTGATTTTCGGGAACACCAATTTTTTTCCAAATTTCGTATGATTCCTCATCTTTTGCAACACTCTCGTTTCCGGCAAAACATGACACGTAAAGTCTGTCGGGATTAAGCCCAAGCTCCTTTGTAAAAAACTGCCAGATCCAATTGAGTTGTTCGTCTTTAAAGTAATCACCCAAACTCCAATTACCAAGCATTTCAAAAAAAGTCGTATGACGATTATCTCCAACTTCTTCCAAATCTTGCAGCCTGAGTGACGGCTGCGAATCAACAAGTCTTTTTCCCAGAGGATGCGTCTCACCTTTTAAGTAGGGGATCATTTGTTGCATTCCGGACGAAGTAAACAGCGTTGTTGGGTCGTTTTCCAAAACCAACGGAGATGGAGCAATAATCTTATGGTTTTGTTTTTTATAAAATTCTAAATATTTTTCTCTTATTTCCTTCGTCGTCATGCGTAAAGTATATCGCATTTGGTCAAAAAAAATAACCGCGACGGTTTTTTGTCGTCGCGGTTAGGCCTTAACTTTCTTTGTCAAAAAGAACCACAAAATTGGGAAGGGAGGTGTGAGCCAGAAAGGACAAACCTTTCAAATACTGCACCATGTATTCCAGGTTCACCGATGTGATAATTGTCGCAAGCCCGCCACATACAGCGAACACCAGCATCAGGATGCCAACTCCCAAAAGCCCATACTTAAATTGAAAGACCGAAAAAACAAGACCAACACCACCCATGACGAGAATCATGGCCTCGACACCGCCAAAATATGTGTTAGGGCGCCCGGAAAGGTAGTTGATGTTGTTGTATCCCAGGTAGATAAATATAAGGATCCAGGCAATCCCTGTAATCCAGTAGGGTAATCTTATGTTCAAGGTTCACTCCTCTAAACGAAAACTATCCTATAGATTATACTCCTATCCTCCGTGAGTCTCAATTTTCTTGTTTTTCCTGAGGATCTCCATAACTGAAGTCAGCTTTTCGGGTCGTATAAGTCCTCCACCCAAAATTGAGTCTTCCAAAATACTATTGAGTCTTTTGATTGCCTTTCTAAGATCAAAAATTATAAGCATCACTTGAACACCCACAACCATCAAAAGCAACGTCAGGCTTATCACTACGATCACTAAAAGTGTTTGAACAGAGTCCATATATCAGTTTTGACTTACGTTTATTTTACGCGAAACTACACTCTCTTTGCCAGTACGGGACGTGGCCTTCACAACAACTTCCTGAGTCGCTTTGCTCACTCCAAGATCTACTTTGAACTTACCCCCGTCATCAACCAAAACAGGTTGGTTGTTTACAGTTATTTTGGCGTCTGTATCTGTTGAACCAAACACGAGAACAGAACTCCCTGAAATCATTTGATTCTCCTTGGGACTTTCCAGTCTTATCATTGGTGGAGAAACAAATTTGTAGTATTGGTAACCCAAATACCCAACAACAAAAAGAACCACAAAAAAAACACCGGCAAAAAAAGTCGTCTTTGGACCCCACACCATTTTTTTATCAGAAATATCCGGACTTGGATTTATTGTCAGTTTCTTGGGTGGGTAGTCCCTTTTAAGAATTGCCACCGTTGTGTTTTCGTTTAAATGCAACACACCTGATATGCTCTTTACAAAACCCAGTACCACTGGGAATGCGGGAAGTGACGACCAGTTTTCATTTTCGATCGATCTTAGAAAAGATTCCTTGATCTTTGTGGTGTCTTCCAGATCAGCAATTGAAAGTTTTTTTTCAACACGGGCATTTTTGAGTATCTGTCCAATTGTTTTCATAAAATTTGTTTTATATAAAATTCATCTTTGGAGATTCTTCGAATCGCCTAACATCTCCTAACGGAATTTTATATTATTACACTAACCTTGGGCTGGCTGAGCACCGAATGAGGCAAGGAATTCTTCCGCATTTTGCACCAATACTTCTCTGGGTTTACTTGTTCCATCAGAGGGGCCCACCACCCCCGCAGCTTCCAACTGATCTATAACTCTTGCTGCCCTTGAATAACCAATTGAAAGTTTTCTTTGCAAAAGTGACGCGCTTGCTCGATCAAATTGACACACCACCCTTACCGCTTCTTTGAACATATCATCAACCCCTCCTTCAACTCCCGGAACTACAACAGTGCCCGGCTTAACACTTGTTGTGACACCTTCGGTGTAGTGCGGCTCAATTCCCTGATTTTTAATAAACGATACCAAAGCGTTTATTTCTTTGTCATTCACGAAAGCCCCTTGAATTCTCAACGGCTTAGCTTGTTCCGGAGGTAGATAAAGCATATCACCTTTACCCAAAAGCTTTTCTGCTCCTTGTGTATCCAAAATAACACGAGAGTCAATTTGGGACGACACGGCAAATGCAATCCTGCTTGGTACATTTGCTTTAATGAGTCCGGTAATGACATCCACAGACGGCCTTTGAGTTGCCAGGACCATGTGTATCCCGGTTGCACGGCTCATTTGTGCAATCCTGGTAATGGCGTCCTCAACTTGAACAGGTGAAAAAAGCATAATATCAGCAAGTTCGTCGATAACTACAACTATATAAGGCAGGGCTTGAAAACCGGACATCTCGTTATAAGCCTCAATGTTTCTGGCGCCTGCTTCGGCAAATTGTTTGTATCTTCTATCCATTTCCCCCATTACCCAATTAAGAGCGTTTATGACTTTATCCGGCTCAACTATAACAGGGGTCAACAAATGGGGAATTCCATTGTAACCAGTCATTTCTACTCGCTTAGGGTCAACCAATATCATTTTTACTTCGGTTGGTGCTGCTCTGAAAAGAATTGATGCAAGGAAAGTGTTTATACAAACAGACTTTCCGGATCCTGTTTGTCCTGCAATAAGCACATGGGGCATTCTGGCAACATCTGCAACAATAGGCTTACCCGAAACATCAAAACCCAATGCAACCGCGAGCTTAGATTTATGACCCAGCATTTCATCAGAAGACATCATTTTTCTTAGACTCACAAACTCGGCAGATCGGTTTGGAAGCTCAATTCCCACTAAATTACGCCCAGGAATTGGAGCCTCTATTCTTATAGTTCCTGTTGGTGCGGAAAGTGCCAATGCCAAATCACGTTCGAGTGAGGTTATTTTGGAAAGCTTGGTTCCAAGTGCCACCTCTAGGGCATACTGTGTGACAGCAGGGCCAAGGTTTACTTCCACAACACGCGCAGATATTCCAAAAGAGTCCAGGGTTTTCTCGATAGTATCAGCGTTGCCTTTGATATCTCCTCGCTCTGCTTTACCATTGTCCGTTTCACTAAGAAGATTTACCGACGGATATTTCCAAATCATCTCTTCGCCTGGAACATTGCTCACCAACTTTTGTTCAAGCGCAGCATGAGGAACGGCTGCGGGTACAGTAGTTTTTGTAGGAGTAACCGTAGTATTCGAATTAATGGCTGGGGAAGCGCCACCACCAACAACTTTCAAAGGACCCGTGCTTAAGGGTTTACTAATGCCGGAACCGCTAACTTTAAATTGTGTATCGCTTTTTACATATCCTTTTGCTGTCTTGAAAAGTCCCTGTAAATATTTAAAAACAACATCTACTGAAGTGTTAAAAAGAACTATTAACCCAATAAAGGCCGAGCAGAAAAAAACCAATCCAGCCCCAAACCCAGATATCAAACTGGCAATCATCTCCCAGGAGCCCACTCCCAAAGCCCCCGCCTTACCCAAAGCCATCACAGAAACAAAAAAAAGAAGTCCGCCGACAACAACATTGGGTTGACCCAAAGGAAATTTAATTTTGGACACCAGAAACGCAAACGACAGGGTTATAAATGGCAAAAACACAGCAGACCATCCAAAATAATTTGTTAAAAAGTCATTAAAACCCCGAAGAATTGCGCCCTGTTTTGAAAAAGAGACCAAAATAAGAGCAGAAAAAATAAAGAAAAAAATCTGAGCAATAGAAAAAGTAGTTTCCTTCTTAAGTTTTAATTTGAAACCCCGTTTTGTTATTCTTTTTCTTTGCTTCATTTTATTTTGATTTCACTACGCAAATGCATTGTATACTTTACAAAAAGATCTTGGAAGCTTCAAGCCTGCAACATTAACGTCAAGTCTCCACAACCAACGGAAGTATCATTGGGCGCCTGCCTGTTTTTTGGAAGAAATATTTTTCGAGAAAATCAATCGTAGTGTTTCGTATAAAAAGCGCGTTAACATTCTTTTTTCTATCCAGGACCTTTGCAAGGTCCCGTGACGCTTCATCCAAAAGCCGGCCATATTTTTGTTCAAAAACAAAACCTCGGCTTATCATTTCGGGGAGTGCGGAAAGAACACCGTTGTTGCGATCAAATTGGCACATTGCAATAACAACTCCCTCTTTAGAAAGGATGTGTCTATCCCTTAATACCGAATTGCCAACATCTCCAATGCCTAATCCGTCAACCAGCACCTCTTTAACCTGAATTTTTCCGGACCTTCTGGCTATTCCAGAATTAAACTCAACAATGTCGCCAGGCAAAAGTGCAAGGATTTCTTTTTCTTCGGCACCCATACTTTGAGCAATAAGTCCATATGCTCTATTGTGTCTTACTGTTCCACCAATTGGTATAAAATACTTTGGTCTAACTAAAGCAAAAAGCATTTCGATGTCTTTGATACATCCATGTCCCGAAACATGAAGATCTTCCTGCATGTCGTAATAATGCACATCCACATCAGACTCGATTAATTTGTCTACCAAAAAATCAACATTTGCCTTACTGCCTGGAGGAGCAGGATCTGCCGAAAATATAACCACGTCATTACTGCCAATAGACAAGAAGTCGTGGTCGCCCAGACAAAGCCTGTATAGTGCACTTCCGGGTTGACCGTAACTACCTGAAATAATATAAAGAACTTTATTGGGTGGAAGTTTGGCGGCTTGTTTGGGTTGAACAATTATTCCGTTCCCCTGCGACATAAAACCCAGATCTCTGGCTATTTCGGACTTTCTGACGATAGATCTGCCAATGAAACATACTTTTCTTCCTGTTTTTGCTGCGACATTAAGAGTTTGCTGCATACGACTTATATTTGACGAGATAGTGGTCAGGTACACCTTACCTTTGGCGTCCCGCACAATAGGTTCAATTCTGCCTTCTATCTCTCTCTCGCTTTCAGTGTATCCAGGTGAAGTAGACCCCAGAGAATCCGATGCCAAGGCCAATGCACCACCAGATGCCAGAACAGAAAGTTTTGCGACGTCAAACGGCCTACCATCTACAGGTGTCCAATCAAATTTGTAATCCGGCACATGGAACATTTTTCCTTCGGGTGTGTCGATACAAAAACCAACCCCATCGGGAACCGAGTGGGCAACTCTGAAAGGTGTAACTTTAAAAACTCCAAGTGTCAAAACATCACGTTCGGGGTCAAAGACTTTAATATTCCCCTGGACCTCTGCATCATCAAGTTTCTCCTGAATAAAACCGGCAACAAGTTTACTGGCATACACTGTGGTTTTTACTTCCTTTAGCAGGAAAGGTAAACCTCCAATGTGGTCTTCGTGTCCATGAGAAATAAGAACACCTCTTAATTTGTGGGCGTTTTGTTTTATATAAGAAAAATCAGGTATAACCAGGTCCACCCCAAACATTTCAGATTCGGGAAACCCGACACCACAGTCAACAACAACCATGTCGTTACCGTATTCATATACATAAAGATTCTCTGTAACACCTGTTGTTCCCGAAAGTGCTATAAATTTCATTCCACCTGTAACTTTTGTTGTCATTATCGAGGGATTGGTTTTTATATTTTTTTCATTCATGTTTTTGCTTTGCGAAGATGTTTTCATTTTCGAAGTATCTATATTGTACCCAATAATCGGTTTAATTAAAATCCCGCAATATTTTTCCGAGTTCTAAAAAATCTTTTTTTTCTGCTTCTAAAATATTGCCGTTCCTCAAACTTGCTGCGGGATGATACATTGGCACAATAGTTACTGTTCTGCCTCCAAAATCAACTTTGTAATTTTTACCATGCACCTGAGAAATAAATACATCAGGTAAAAACTTTGCCATTGAAAACCTTCCAAGTGTAATAATCATTTTAGGATTTATTATTTTTATTATTTCGTCCAGGTATTTTCCGTAAGCGGATATTTCTTCTGGCAACGGGTCACGGTTCTCAGGGGGTCTGTGATGAACAACGTTTGTTATAAATACCGTCTTGCGCTCGATGCCTGCAAGATGTAAAAGTTTATCCAACAACCTCCCTGCTTGTCCCACAAAAGGCAGACCTTCTCGGTCCTCATTAAAGCCCGGCCCTTCCCCAATACATAAAATCTTTGCTTCTGTGTTACCGGTTCCAAAAACAAGGCGGGTGGCACCCTTTTTCAAAGGTAAAGATTCGTCCTTTTCCATTTTGTCTTTTAACTCGTGGAGTTTTTTGTATTTTTCGTGAATTATACTTTCATTCATCTTTTATAAATTCTAGGTCTCCATTTTTTGTTTCATAAACAACAATATTTATTCCTGATTTTACCGCTCCGGGTCTGACAACTCGGATTCCGGAAACAAAATTGTCGTCTACAGAGTGTAAATGTCCACAAAAAACTATATCTGCCCCACTATTTTCAAAATATTTTTTAACATCTTTAGGTTTGTGGGTCACTCCGATTTTTTTTCCTTCCAACTCAAAATACAGAAAGTTTTCTCCATATTTTTCCGATCCTTCTTCTAGTCTTTTTTTAATACTGGGGTCGACATCGGCATTTCCAGAAACTGAATAAAGCGGAATTTGTGACTCCAAAACTTTTTCTACGGAAGATAAATTATCCCAATCTCCACAGTGAATAAGTGCCCCGGCGCCTATCTTTTTTGCAAAACCCAAGATATGTTCAAGGTTGGAAATTTGTCCATGAGAGTCAGAAATGACTAATATTTTCATTTTTGCCAATCGCCCCTACCTTCATTTATTCTTTCGTTATAAATTCGCATCTCTTCGGACAAATCTTTCATCCTAGCTCTAAGTGATTGCATACTTGCGTTTACTCTAACCCTTCCAAATTCATTCTTTTTGCCTGATTCTATTTTAAAAGTCACATCAAATATACCTACACCGTCGTCTCCTGAAGGAGTGGCGAGAATTTCTACGCCCGAAATGTCTTTTCCATCTTCTGACAAAAATCTGTGAGGTAAATCCTCCAATATTCCGGCTCCAATCAGTCTCATAAAGTATTCACCGTGAGCGCCCCTGTCCAAACCTGCTTTATTTTGGTGCTCAGGAAACGATTGCCATGAATTGTAATCGTTTGCCAATATGTCCAGAATTTGGTTTTGAGTATTGTTTACAGAATGCCAACCCGTAGTAACATTGTCTTGAATGGATTTATACATTGTTGCTATATGCTCCACCAATGTAATCTCAGCAACACGGGTTTCTATATATCTTCGTTCTTGTGCGTAAACATTGTATCCAACCTCTGCCATTTCAAACATTATACACAACAAAATAGCTTGTAAATTTTATGTCGCAGACTTAGTGAGTTACTGCGGCATAGCTTTCTTGTGACATTACTGTGGCATGAATTGTTTAACGTTCTGGGGGGTAACACTTACTGTTTGTGCTTTTCCTTCCACCATTAACCTTGCAACTTTCCTCACAACGCCGTCTATATTTCTTTCCAATGTACGGATACCTGCATCAAATCCCAAAGGACGGACAATATTAATCCAAACTTCGTCGTCTATAGTTAAAGACCCCTCGGGAAGCCCTGACGCTTTAAGCGCGTGCGGCAGAATATATTTTTTGGCAATTACTATTTTTTCTTGATCTGAGTATGAAGGCATGGAAATTGGTTCGATTCTGTCCATAACAGCAGTTGCTATATTGGTTGTGTTGTTTGCTGTCGCAATAAACAATGCTTCGGATAAATCCACTGGAAAATCTAAATAGTGGTCAGTAAAAGCTTTATTCTGTTTAGGGTCCAAAAGCTCAACCAAAACACCCATTATTGAAGCCCTACCCTGTTCTGTGACACGGTCGATTTCATCCAAAAGTATGACAGGATTTTTGGACTGACAGTCTCTTAGTGCTTTAATAATCTTCCCCGGCTCTGCTTCGGGGTGCATACGAGACTGTCCACGAAGATCAAGCGGGTCTCCCATTCCTCCAAAAGGAATACGGGCAATGGGGCGTCCCAAAGCTTCGGCAATAGAATATGCGATCGTTGTCTTTCCTGTACCAACAAGTCCCACAAAACAAAGAATTGGGGCCCTATATATGTCTGCACTTTCTCCGCGCTCTGTTTTAAGTTTCATAACACTCATGTACTCCAAAACTCTCTCTTTTAGCTCGGCCAATCCGTAATGATGTTCTTCCAAAATTTTTGCGGCGTTAGCTAGATCCAAAACATCTTTAGTTCTTTTGTTCCAAGGAAGAATTGTTATCCAATCAATATATTTGACCATGCTGTCGAATTCTGGCAAAAAAGATGGGGAATTTGTAAGTTTTGCCAACTGACTAAGTCTTACCATCACTCTCTCACGAAGTTTGTCGGGCATATCCGAGGCCTTAACTTTTTCTATAAGTACGTTTATTTCTTGTGCGGCAGTATCCATAACAAATTTAAAAAAAATTCCTTTCCAGTGTATCACCTAAATCTTAGGCAATGAAGATTATCTTCCGAAGTCGTTGCCACCCGAAGAATTATTGTCACCCATTAATCTGGATGCAGGAAAATGTGGTCCCCCACTTGCACCCCTATCGGCTCTGTCAAAACTTCTTCCTCTGCCGCCTCCAAATCCGCCGCGACCTCCGCCAAATCCACCTCGTCCGCCACCTCTGCCGCCTCCAAATCCGCCGCGACCTCCGCCAAATCCACCTCGTCCGCCACCTCTGCCGCCTCTGTCACCAAACTTTGCTTGTCTTTCAGCTTTGATCTTTTCATCCATTGCAGGATCCATATTCATAGAAAGATTGATTCTTCCCATATCGTCAACTTCTTTAACTCTAACTTGAACTTTTTGTCCAATGCTTACAACATCTCCTGCATCTTTAACAAATCCCTCCTGGCCCATGTCTGAAACATGCACCATGCCGTCTTTGCCGGGCAAAATATTTACAAATGCCCCGAATGACATAAGTCTCACGACTTCACCTTCATAAATTTCTCCAGGTTGCACGACTTTTGCAAAACCTTCTACAAATGCAACCGCCTGCTGCATCTTGTCCGGGTCAACTCCAGATATAGCAACACTTCCATCGTCTTCAACGTCCACCTGACACCCTGTGTCAGCCATAAGCTTTTTGATATTCTTTCCGCTTGGGCCTATAAATTCCCCAATCTTCTCAACTGGAATCTTAACCACTTTAATCTTGGGTGCATATTCCGAGACTGTAGTTCTGGGTTCAGCCAAAGTGTCCTTGATGGCTTTCATCACTTGGGACCTTGCATCCTTGGACTGTTCAAGTGCTTTCTCCAGAATTTCTTTGGTAAGGTTTAGGGTCTTAACATCAAGCTGAAGTGCTGTAATTCCGTTATCGGTGCCTGCCACTTTGAAATCCATATCACCGTTGAAGTCCTCGATGCCCATGATATCCGAAAGAACCGCAAATTCTTTTTCGTTTTCGATAATGAGACCCATTGCAATACCTGCAACAGGAGCTTTTATGGGTACACCTGCATCCATGAGTGACAATGTAGAACCAACAACAGAAGCCATTGAAGTCGAACCATTTGAACTCATAACTTCTGATACCACTCTTATTGTGTAAGGGAACTCATCCTGAGAAGGAATTACCGGTGTAAGTGCACGTTCTGCGAGAGCACCGTGTCCAATTTCGCGTCTTCCTGCGTTACCAAATCTTCCAACCTCACCGCTGGCATAAGGAGGCATGGAATATTGGTGCATATATCTTTTTTCGACTTCGCCTTCTGCAGATTCCAAAAGGAGTCCCATTGACTGAGCACCAAGCGTAGCTACAGACAAGACATGTGTCTGCCCTCTTTTGAACAAAGCCGAACCGTGAACTCTGGGTAAATAGCCAACCTCACCAGAAAGTTTTCTGACTTCCGTGAGTTTCCTGCCGTCTGGTCTTTTTCCTTTTTTGAGAATCTGACTACGAATATAATCTTTCTTCATATGGTCAACAATCTCAGGAACCCATTTAGCATCTTCCTCCGTAACATTTGCAACAACTGCGTCAATCAAATCCTGAAGCTCTGTAGATCTTCCGTTTTCTACACTAACCAAGCTTTCAACAACACCCGCAATTTTGTCTCCAACCAGTTTTTCTACTTGTTTTTCAAGTTCAGCAGAAGGTTTTTCGGGAACATATGTTTCTCTGTCCCTACCTGCCTCTTTTGCAAGTTCTTCAATAAAAGCCAAAACCGCTTTAGATTCTTTCTGTGCAAATTCAACTCCTCCCACAATTTGCTCTTCTGTTACTTCTTTGGCTCCTGCCTCGATCATGAGAACAGCCTCTTTTGTCGAAGAAACTGTAAGATCCATAAGTGAATTTTCCATCTCTGAATTTGACGGGTTAATCTTGTACTCTCCGTTTATAAGTCCAACCGTAAGTGGAGCAACTGGACCTTTCCAGGGAAGTGTAGAAACGTGAACAGCTGCCGAAGCCGCGATTGCACCCAAAATGGCAGGGTCATTTTCCATGTCCACAGCCATTACAGTGACAATCACCTGAACTTCTTTTTTGTAGGTCTTGGGGAAAAGGGGTCTTATGGATCTGTCTATAAGTCTCGCGGAAAGAATTTCCTCATCTGTGGGCCTTCCTTCTTTTTTGACCCATTTACTGCCTTTGATACGTCCACCGGCATAAAGTCTTTCGAGGTATTCAACTGTAAGTGGAAAATAATCCATTTCCATCTTGAGTGGAGCTGCGGCCACTGTTGCCAATACGACTGTGTCGCCCATTCTAGCGAGAACTGCACCCGCTGCCTGTTCTGCAAGTTCACCTGTGGTAAGAGTCAGAGTTTTTCCTCCGAGCTCTAAAGATTTTGTTATTTTCTTCATGTAATTCTGGGGTAAGTTGAAGGTTGTATTCTGAAGTCCCGCCGTTGCGGGACACCATCTTCAACCTCAAACCTACTGTTTGTATTTTACTTCTCTAATTTCAATTCCTCAATAAGCTTTTTGTATCTTTCTTCATCTCTTCTTCTAAGATAGTTCAAAAGCCTGCGCCTTTTGGCAACCATGGACAAAAGTCCACGTCTGGAATGAACGTCCTTTTTGTGTTCCTTAAGATGCCCTACGAGTTTTTCAATTTGGATGGTAAGAAGCGCAACCTGAACTTCAGGAGAACCTGTATCACCCTTTTCGCGGGAAAACTTCTTGATAATGTCTTGTTTGTGATCTTTGGCTAGTGCCATAGTTGTCTTGAAAGACTATTCGTCATGTTAAACAAAGTAGCCTCATTTCAGAGAAAACCTTGTTTTCATCTTGGGTATTTTACCACAACTCAAGGCTGAGTTCAAAGAGGTAGTTTTCGGATATGAAAACTTTGGAAGTTAGGCTCGATAATTTTAGCTTTTTGAACCGAAATACCACCAATGCGTCTCGAATTCTCAACTAACTCTGCAATCTCGTCTTCTCTCAAGAGGGGGCCCACTGCTGCAAAGCCATTGGGTTTAAGAACCCTAACAACCTCCTTTAATTTTTGTAAATTTGATTCCTCTCTCGTCATACCAAAAATCGGATCTGCTCGGTAAATACTGGCCATGCAGTCCAAAACAACATCAAAAGAAGCGTCTTTGTAAGGAAGCCCTGGATTAATTGCTGCTATATCGTTCGAGGAATTGTTGTAACGTTTGCTGAATAGTCTATTTGTTTTGTCCGCCAAAGCGGGGTTGAGGTTAAATATCTTAACGTCAGGTCTTACATCCATCATGTTTCTGGAAAATTCATTGTTACCGGAACCTATATCAAGCAGTACTGCACCTTGGGGAATATTGGCTAAAAAAGATTCTTTGTTTTCGAAACCCAAGTTCCTTCTATACTCTTCAATGTCTCTACTAGAAACATAAGTATCTATAACTCTCTGGGTATCTGTTCCGTAACCATGTCCTACGGGGTCATTTTTTTTGTCCATAATATCTATAAGTGATCAGGAAAATCTCATTTTAAACCATATGGGGAAATTTAACCCTTGTTCTCGCTAAAAGACTCGGGTTGGTTAACGGATCCTTTGAATACTTTTGGCTGAAGCCAATCGTCAGGGGGGTCAATTTCAGATTCTTCCTCTTTGGTTGAGTCCATGTCAGGAGCAAGAACTTCATCAAAAGAAGGTAGAGTCTGCAAAGGTGGCATCGGTGGCATCTTTGGAAGCCTTATCCCTGGCTGGGCTACGGGTACTCCGGGAATTGATCCTGGAGGAAAATTCATGGGACTTAATTTGTTTTTAGGCATTCTCCTTCCTCCATTTCTTAAAAGAAAAGCAAAAGTCTCAAAGGTTTCCGCACGAACTTCGGAACTCTCAAAGTGGGAGCTGCCCTCTTCTATACCCATGATGAGATTGGTTGCGATATCCGGGTCCATTGCAAGCTCGTTAGTCTTAATTATGTTGGCAACAATTTCACTGGTAGAAGAACCCGGTTTCGAAAGCGACATGACTTCACGGGTTGTGGTTAAAACTCTTGTGCCTACATGAACAATTTTTTCTACACTAAAATCAGGTGAGGTTAGTACCGGAAAATGAGTCTCGTTGGCACCACCCACCAAAATAACAAGGTCAGCAGACATCCCTGAATAATTCAGGTTCAAGTTTTCCTTTTGAGGAGAATCGAAACCGACCTTGGGAACCACAGTTAGTTTGAATTCACCGTTTTCGATATCATAACTCACCTTTTCAATGTTTGTGGCGTCGTATCCTGCAAACCTAATTGTTAGATTCTTATTGCCAACCTCAGAAACAATCTTTTGAACCCCTATGAGCCTATTAAATCCGACTGTCATTGGACTTGGGCATGTTATAGCCACATCTTTCTTATCCCTAAGAGATAAATAAAGCGAAAGCCCCGCAGCAACCTGATCAAAGTACGGTTTTGTTGGCAAAATAATAAGTACAGATGAAGACGAATCAATTAATTGAGATAGAGTATTGTCCATTACTTAAATGAGGCAGGTTTACTTCGCCACGGATACTAACACGTCACCTACAGCAAAATCAAGCTGTGGTTCAAGAATAACGCCAAATTCTTCACTTTGTCCTACCGACCCCACCTCTTGCTTCCCCTTTCTTACAGAAACTGCTTTTGCCTTACCAAGATCTTTGTCAGCCCGTCTTAATATTATCTGGTCACCCTTGGTGATTCTTCCGGAAATGACTTTGGAGCCTGCAACTTTTTTATTATCAAACGGGAATATGGCCAATATCTCCGCCTTTCCGACTTCTACCACTTTTCCTTTTTTCATAATTTCCTCAATCTCTTTGAGAAGCTCGTAAATTATATTGAACTTAAGAAGTGTTATCTTTTCGGCGTCTGCCAACTTCTGAATACTTGCGGGTATTTTTGTGGCAAATGAAAATATGAATGCGTTACCGGTCTTGGCATTGATAATGTCTGAGGACGTAATTTCTCCAACACCGCTATCAACAACCACAACTTTTGCGGGTAGAGAAGCTATTATCGCCTCCAAAGAACCGGCGTTGTCAGCTTTGATTATTACTGGCAACTCATCATCTTTAAGTCTTCTCAAATCAAAAACTCCCTTTTTCTTTGCTTCAATGACAACTTCACTTTTTTGGGAAAAAGAAGATATTTTGGAACCAACTGGAGGTACTGACGAAAATCCAAAAACTCGAGCTGGGAAACCAGGACCAACATCTTTAACATTCTTACCTTTGTCATCAATTAAAGCCCTAACTTTTGTTTCCGTATCGTCTGCAAAGATAGTACTACCCACTTTTACGCTACCATTTCTGATTACTGCGGTTGCGAAAGCACCCATATTGTCCTTGCCCGATTCAATAACAACCCCTTCGAGTTGCGAATCTTTGCCGCCTTCCAAACCCGACACCTCCGACATAAGAATGAGCATTTCCAAAAGTTCTTCTATTCCGTCGCCGTTTCTCGCTGATACAGAAATAAATGGTATATCACCTCCACGCCCTTCAAAATAAACCTCTTCTTTTTCAAGTTGCCCTTTTAGAGCTTCTGCACTAACGCCGCTAACGTCAGACTTTGTTCCCGCAACAACAAAAGGTATGCCTGAGTCTCTAATTATTCCAAGCGCTTCTCTTGTCTGGGGAGCAACGCCGTCATCCTGGGCAACAACCAAAATTGCAATGTCAGCAACTTTTGCGCCACGTCCTCTCATTTTTGTAAAAGCGGCATGTCCTGGGGTATCAATAAAAGTAATTTGTTTTCCTTCTTTGGTCTCAATAACTGAAGCGCCTATTGCTTGAGTGATTCCACCTGCTTCTCGGGAGGCAATGTTGGTTTTCCTTAGTGTGTCCAGAAGTGTCGTCTTTCCGTGGTCCACATGGCCCAAGACAACTACTATCGGAGGTCTTTGATTGTTGGTTTTATTTGCTTCCATATTTTTCCAAAAAGGAAGCCGGAACAACTAATGGTTAATTAGAAGAAGAATTCAAAGTTTTCATTTTTTATTTTTCTTCAACCACATCCGCACTTCCCGAGTCTTCGGATTTCTGATCCGACTGGGCATTTTCGCTAACATCTTCTTTCTTCTCAGCCTTTTCAAGTTCGCTTTCAACTTCCTTAACGTCTTCAACACTGGACTCCTTGTCTTTTAAATCGTCATCTTCCTTAGCAGTTGAGGTACCGTTACCTTCAACTTCAATTCTGAAACCAGTAAGCTTGGCCGTAAGCCTCACATTCTGACCATCTTTACCAATTGCCATAGAAAGTTGATCTTCGGGTGCTTTTACTTTGGCTATCTTCTTCTCGTTATCCAAAGAGACTTCCAAATTCTCTGCAGGGGAAAGTGAAGCTTTAATGAGCTCTGACAAATCCTCACTCCAAGAAATAACATCCACCCTTTCACCGCCTATTTCATTGGTAACAGCCTGAACCCTTACTCCTTTTTGTCCAACACAGGATCCCACCGGGTCAACACCTGTCTGGCTTGAAAAGACTGCAATCTTAGTCCTAACCCCAGCCTCTCTGGCAATAGCTTTGATCTCAACAGACTTGGAAGATATCTCAGGAACTTCTCTGGCAAAAAGTTTTTGAACAAATTCAGGATCAGCTCTGGAAAGAATTACTTCGCGGCCTCTCGGGGTTTCCGTTATGGATTTAATAAGGAAGCTTAATCTTTGATTGAGGTTGAGCCTTTCGTTTGGAACTCTTTCATCGACCGGCATTATGGCCTCAGTTCGTCCAAGATCTACTCTAACATTGGGACCGTCGAATCTAAGTATCAGTCCAGAAACAAGTGATCCAACTCTTTCTTCAAATTCTTCCATTATGGCACCCTTTTCAGCTTCCCTGATCTTTTGATGAATAACTTGCTTTGCGGTTTGCGCAGCAATTCTCCCAAATCCGGGAGGTGTGACATCTTTCTTTTCTTTTTTGGCTTTTGCAATATCCTCAGGAGTGGCATCTTCTGCAGGGAGTGGCCAGGCAAACACCCTAGTTTCTCCGCTCACAGGATCAATAACAGCGTCATAATCAAACGAGTCAACATCTTGGCCCACCTCTTTGGCATCCCTCCTGTAAGCTGCGATTATTGCTTGTTTGATCGTTTCCAAAATCACATCAGGGTCCAAACCCCTCTCGGAAGCTATTGCCTTTAATGCCTGTGAAAATTCTGTTCTAGGTGTGTTCATTTTTAATATAAAAAGGTTTTATTAAAAAAAATGGCGGGACCAAGCCCACCAAATCATTCAATATTACTTAAACCCGGGCTCTAGTTTAACCTATTTTTACCCTCGAAGTCAACCAAGGTTAAATATGTTGAAAATAAACCAATTGGATGCAAAAATGTAGTAATGCAAAAAAACACAAAGCGGGTGCTTTTGACTTTTCTTGGAGTAACCCTCCTTGCCGGGGGGATTGTTTTTGGAGTCTTGGCCACACAAAGTAAAGTCATTTTTAACCAAAAAGCAGCACCAACCACTGCAGAGAAAATAGCCGAAATTGCTAAAAGTATCGGTGAAAACAAGCCACAAACCAACACAACATACTCCTCGGCAGATTTGGGATACAGCCTTAGTTTCAACAAAAATTACTGGAATCCCTCAAGCGACACCAACCTCAAAACAAACAATCTTAAAAATTTAAGTTTCAATTTAAATACGGGGGACGCTGTGGCAAAGGTTGAGTTCCAAACGTACGAAAATGCCGACTTAACTAAAAAAATTAATGCCGGAAGGTCCAAAACCCCCAATGGAGACAATTTGGACGCACTTGCAAACGGGATAGCTGTTTCCAACCCGCCTACTTCCAAACTTAGAATACGAAGAAACGGCAAAGACTATTACAAATTCACATACAACACCACCTTCTTAAACCAAAAAATTACTTATTACACATATATAACGATTAACGGTGATGGCTACCACAGCTTTACTGCAAAATATCCAAGCTTCGGTGATGGATCTTTGATGGCAGAGAGTTTTATTGACTCATTTTCGTTTCATCCAACAGAAGCCCAAGTCAAAGGAGCCTCAGCCACATCACTGCCCACCACCGCGCTCGACGAGTCCAAGATTGTGGAGCTAACAAAGCCGTCAGTGGTAGAAATAGCGCACATCTATTGTAATGACATCAAAATAAGCGACACAGCCGGGCTTCGTTACCTTAAACCATCTTATAAATATTGTGATGGAGCACTCGGAAGCGGTTTTGTAATAAACAAGGATGGTTTTATTGCCACCAACGGCCACGTCGCGGTACAATTTCCGGACTCTTCATTGGTTCAAGGACTTATTAGTCAAAATCCATACAGCCAAGGTTTTTTTATTGACCTAATTAGAGAGCTTGTTGTTATTCAAAACGGACAAGAAATTTCCGAAGAGCAAGCAAAAACACTTTTGAACCAGGCTTCAACAGATCCGACATACTTTGAAGCTTTTGTAACTTTAATTTACAAGATGGTCCAACAAAAGATTATAGCTCTGTCACTTAACTCTGAAAAGCATTTTGTGAAACTTGCAAACGATCCAATCGTCATAGATGGTTCAAAAGCTGCAAGCGACTTTATGTCGGTTATCACACCCTCGCAGACCATAAAAGAAGCAAAGCTTGTTTCATTTAATTACCCTAACGAACTCTCCGTTGAAAGCGTTTTGAGTGGAAAAAAGGAAACAGGGTCAGATGTAGCAATAGTTAAAATAACAGATCCTGGCAACTGGGTGTTTCCATCTGTAACTTTGGGGACATCTGAAGGACTAAAAGAAGGCTCAGAGGTTATAGTGATCGGGTACCCGGGACTTGTTTCGGGTGGAAAAGATTCGCTAATCAATCAAAAATCTTCTGCAACTCCCACAATTACCAAAGGTGTCATATCGGCAATCAAAAACGACCAGGCGGGACTAAAACTCATCCAAGTTGATGCATCGATTGATCACGGAAATAGCGGTGGCCCTGCGTTCGACACAAAAGGCAGTGTCATCGGTATTGCCACTTATGGCATCGGTAGCCAAAGTGGTAACTATAATTTTTTGAGAGATGTTGAAGATCTAAAAAAACTGGCTCTAGATAATTCTGTAGCAACAGCCCCTTCACCAACATACATTGAATGGGCTGAGGGGTTGGGATATTTTTGGAGAGAGCATTATAAACAAGCCGTAGGACCGTTTGACAAAGTAGAGGCAAGTTACCCAATCCACCCACTGGCAGCAAATTATTCAAGCGACTCAAAAGAGGCTATTAAAAATGGCCAGGATAAAAGCGATTTTGGTTTTCTTTTGACACATGACAGAGCCACACAAATTACCTTTTTTGGTGTAATTTTAGGGCTTTTTGCTATTGGGTTTACGGCAATCACAATCATTAAAAGAAACAAGGATAAAACAAACACACCACCAACAACAAACGGAGGGCTTACTCAGACCAATATGCCCACTCAGCCACCAGTTGTTGTACAACAAACCACGACACCGTCCGCACCAGTTGTTCAAAATCCTTTGGGCACTGCAAATTCCCAACCCGTGGCCTCACAATCTCAGCAACAACCCCAACAACAAGTCTACAAAAACACAATATAGTTAAAAAAAGGGGGGCTTAAACTTCAACAACCTGAGTCTTTGCAATCTTATCGTGCCAGGTTTGTTTATTTTTGTCCCAAATCATCCAAAAATAACCAAGAAGCAGTGGAATCCAGGAAACAAATTTCCCAACAATCTCTCTCATAAAGGCTTTTTTGTAACCAGGCGGCTGTCCGCTTTCTACCCCTAGAACTTTAATATGCACAGCCATTTTCCCTAAAGTTTGGCCGTATTTGCCAATGAAAAAGACGTAATAAGAGGAGGATATCAAGTAAAAAACTAGCGCCGGTGTTCCGGAAAGACTATATCCATAACTCGATGCCTCGGATGCTGTAGAACCAAAAAATAAACTCATTACAAAACTTAGAATTCCAAAGATTAATCCATCAATAAAACCCGCAGCAAACCTTTTCCAAAATCCGGCATATTTAACACCCTGGGGAAATGGTTGTGCTGGTGGGGTGAGGGGAGCTACTTGAGCCTGAATCAACGGAGACTGGGTTTGCTCTTGTGATTGTTCATTTTGCAAAGGTTCCATTTCAGAAAATATTAACCTTCCTGAGCACTACATGTCAACGAATCATAACCCAACCTTCTCCATTTCCTCAACTAATTTTTTTTGACTCCTATCCATTTTCTCAGGTACAAAAACATTGATTTTAATATACTGATCACCTTTACCTCTGCCCTGAAGATGTGTAACCCCGTGATCTCTAAGCCTCATTGTTGTGCCCGACTGAGTACCTGGCCTTACCCTAACTTTAACATCTCCATCAACTGTTGGAACCTTTATCTCGCCACCCAGTGCGGCCAAGCTAAACGGCACCGCCACGGAAACGTGAATATCATCGTCTCTCCTTTCGAAAACATTATCGGGTTTGACGCTCACTGACAAATTGAAATCTCCAAAGTTAATCCTTGCCCCATCATAAATCCCGGGGGGGATTTTTATGTTGCGTTTCTTGCCACCTATTGAAACTTCTTTACTCACACCCTTTACTGCCTCCATAAAATCAATTGCTATGGCGTATCTGGGAACTTGCCTCGCACGTCCTCCAAACGGGTTGGCACCCCCGAAAAAGCTTTCAAAAATATCAAAAGGATCTCCAAAACCACCCTGTCCAAACGGATTCGCCCCATCAGAAGTGTAAGTGTATGTAAATGGCCCATATTGACCACCTCCGCCGCCGGCGAATGGATTTCCACCACCCCTAAACCCTCCTCCGGGGGAGAATGCGTCAGCACCAAATTGATCGTAGGCGGATTTTTTCTGAGGATCGGAAAGCACTTGGTATGCTTCGTTTATTTCTTTAAACTTTTTTTCAGCGCTGGCTTTGTCATCTTTGTGTCTATCCGGATGCCACTCCATTGCCTGCTTTCTGTAGGCCTTTTTAAGCTCGTCTGCAGAAGCATTTTTATTAACCCCTAATATTTTGTAATAATCTGTGTTAGCAGCCATAATCGTATAGTGCTAATTATATTATAAAAACTTCGTCTAATGAAGTCAGTTACTTCTTATATTTTTGGGCATTCTCCCAGCCTGTTCCATGGACTCTACAATTCTATTGAATCTGTTAAAAGCAGCACGTGCCCCCACAATGGAGTCTAAAAGTTCCTCCGTAATCGCATTCTCGTCTTCAGCCGTCAATTCCAACCCTTCGGTGGCAGCTGAATGAGCCTCGTAAAACATAGCCAATGAATTTCTTTCCTGGTCGGTTAGCTTATCTTCCGCAAACTGGTGGAAAATTATTTCTCGCCCCAAAGATTGCCAAAATTTTTCTTCATTCATAGCCATTACATTTTTGGATAGTCCATCAACCTCGATAAGTTAAAATCAGTCAGCTGGTCAAGAAGTTCATACACCTCTTGCACCCCTTCTACTTCATCCATTGTCTCAAAATATATATTCTTTGCAGCTTGTGATCCCGGATCTAGGCTGCCTACTTTTTGGCCAAAAACTTCCTGATGCCTGTCGAGAAGTTCACGTTGATTTTCTGTAAGTGTAAATTCGGCGGCAATAACAGCGATCGCTACATCCACTCGCTGAACTTCCTTCATAGGGGTATTCTACACTTCTCAGATAGTTTTTGTTAAACAGGGTTTATTTCCTTAAATAAACAGTCTTGGGAAAACCGGTGATTTCACCATTTGCTTCAAATTGTGGCCCAAGAATCACCTGACTCCAAACGGGAGCACCCTCCTCTTCGATAAATTTTTCGATAACACTTTCAATTATTCTGGGTGCGGCAAAATCTTCAACACCCGGAACCTCATAAATTCCATATTCCTTTCCCCTGACGGTTGTAGTTTTCTGGTTGTTAAAAATTTCATCGGGAATCGTAAACTTAACAACACCGCGACCCAAATCTTTTCTTACAACCATCGACGCCAAAACTTCGGCTTGGAGTCTTAAATCTAAAACTTCTTCCTCCTTGGGTTTACCAAATAAAAATTCCATGGGGGTATTCTAACACTTTGGAGAAAATTAGCTAACAACTTCACCCTCTTCAACTTTTTCGTCTTTCTTTTCACCCGATTCTTCTTTCTTATCTTCTGTGTCAGTGGCAGTTTCCTGGGAAGAGTCGGATTGCCCTTGTCCATACATAGCTTGACCGATCTGGCTTAATGTATCACTCAGATCTTTGGCGGCCTCGTCAATTACCTCTTTGGACGAGTCCTCGTTAGCAGACACTTCTTTTACTTTCTTAACTTTCTCTTCAACTTTTTCTTTGACTTCCGCAGGGACTTTTTCGCCAGCATCCTTAAGGGCCTTTTCCGCAGTTGCAACCAAAGAGTCGGCGTTATTTTTGGCCTTTATTACATCAGCTTTCTTCTCATCTTCTTCTTTATGTTTCTCCGCTTCTTCCTGCATTCTTTTAATCTCATCGTCAGAAAGCCCAACGGCACCGGTAATTTTGATGTTCTGAGTTTTACTGGTAGCTTTATCTTTTGCGGTTACTGTTAATATTCCGCTTGCATCCATATCAAACGTAACTTCCACCTGCGGAACTCCACGGGGCGCCGGAGGGATTCCATCCAAAATAAATGTTCCTAAAGTTTTATTATCTGCGCTCATAGGACGCTCGCCCTGAGTTACAACAATCTGAACCTGTGTCTGATTGTCTGCGGCAGTAGAAAAGACCTCAGTCTTACTTGTAGGCACCGTTGTGTTTCTGGGAATCATTGGGGTAGCAACACCTCCCAGTGTTTCGATTGCTAATGTCAGAGGAGTAACGTCTAAAAGCAAGATGTCTTTTACCTCACCACCCAAAACTCCACCTTGAATTGCGGCTCCGACAGCGACAACCTCGTCAGGGTTTACCGACTGGTTGGGGTCCTTGCCAAAAAAGTTTTTGACCGTCTCGACAACCTTTGGCATCCTGGTCATTCCACCCACCATCACCACTTCGTTTATGTCGTGAGCGTCAAGTTTGGCATCTTTCAAGGCTGCCTGAACCGGTTTGATTGTTTTTTCTATAAGATCCTCAACCAAACTTTCCATCTTCGCTCTGGTTAATTTCATTGTTAGGTGGAGCGGCTGACCGTCTTTTTGTGTAATGTAGGGTTGGTTGACCTCCACCTCGGTTGCTGCGGAAAGTTCAATTTTAGCTTTCTCTGCGGCATCGCGTACTCTTTGGTAAGCTTGTGTATCGGCTTTCAAATCTACTCCATTTTCTTTTTTGAATTCGGAGACAATGTAATCAACTATTTTTGCGTCAAAGTCGTCGCCTCCAAGGTGTGTATCGCCGTTGGTAGACTTAACTTCAATTACTCCGTCGCCGATTTCCAAAATGGAGATGTCAAATGTTCCTCCACCTAAATCATAGACTGCGATTTTTTCGGAATTTTTCTTGTCAAGCCCATAGGCCAAAGCCGCGGCAGTTGGCTCGTTAATAATTCTTTCAACCTTAAGTCCTGCAATTTCTCCAGCTTGTTTTGTCGCCTGGCGTTGAGCATCGTCGAAATATGCTGGGACTGTAATAACTGCTTGTGTAACTTCCTCTCCAAGATATTTTTCAGCATCTTTTTTGAGTTTCATGAGGACTCTTGCGCCAATTTCCTGAGGAGTATACGTCTTGCCTTCTATTTCAATATCTGCCATTCCACTTTTTCCGCTTATTATCTTGTAGGGAACCATATCAACAGTCCTTTTGACTTCGTTGTCGGTAAATCTGCGGCCCATTAATCGCTTGGCGGAATACACGGTATTTTTGGCATTCAAAATCATTTGCCTTTTGGCAACGTCGCCAACCAGATTTTTAACGGGTTCAATGATTGAAGGTGTTGTATTTCTTCCTGTATCACTGGCGGAAACAACAACAGGACGTCCTCCTTCCATTACTGCAAGACAAGAATTTGTTGTTCCTAAATCAATTCCTATTATTTTTCCCATTTTAGTTAGTTTAACATTCGAGACACCTTTACTTTGGCGTGTCTCACAACAGTTCCATCAACAAACTTCCAACCTGTCAGTGTCACCTCTGACACCTTATTATCTCGCTCTCCTGCGACTACTTCAATAGCCTCCATTTCCTCCTCATCAAAATCGTCACCAACAGCAGGATTAATTACAGACAAGCCTTCGTCCTTCAACATATTGGTGAACTCTCCAATAGCGATTGCCAAACCTTGATCTTGCAAATGTTTTTGTGCCGCCTCTAAATTGTCTAGCACAGGTAGTAATTTTACAACTATTCCAGCAGATGCAACCTTACCAATTTCTTGTCTTTCCCGTTCCACCCTTTTTACAAGGTTGTCGTAATCGGCAAGTGTTCTTGCTAACTGGGATTTAAGCTGCATAAGTTCCTCCTGCAAACCTGATTCTGCATTTGTATCTTTATCGTTGTTTTGTTTTTTTTGTTTCGCCATTACTTTGATTTTCTACTGGTTACCGACCTCTTGAATTAAGTTTCCAAAATATCTTAGTACAGGTATCACCGACGCATAATTTGCTCTTGCTGGCCCAATAACACCCAACGCACCAGGCATACCCCTAACCGTAAAGTGTGTCGAGACAATACCTGTTGGGGCAAGTCCGGGAATACCCAACTCTTCCCCAAAAAGCACTTCCAAAGGCGATGCGGATTGGAATCCGAAAAATAGTTTATCAAGTTTGTCCATTTCATCCATTATTGAAAACAGATCCTGACAGGCTTGTATATCCATAAATTCCGGGTTTTGAAAAATATAGCTATGCCCGGCTTGCCAAAACCTCTCCTTTTTGCCCCTTTGGGCCAATGGATCTTTGAGTGCCGCAACAGCTAAAGACCTTGTACGAGACGCCAAAGCTCTTGTTGCCTCGTCCATAAGCTCGCTTACGTCGTCTCTTGAATCCCAAACCTCTTCTTTGGCTCTAACCTCATCCACCAGGCTCATCTGTTTCTCCTCCATAAGTTGGTTGATATAAAACTTCATTGCAGAAGGGGAGGGCACTCTACCTGCTGATGTATGGGGCTGTCTAAGATATCCCGATTTGGTGAGCGCAACCATTTCATTCCTAATAGTCGCAGGTGAAACACCAAGATTATACTTTTTATCAAGCGCTTCACTGCCGACAGGGTCGGCTGTTTCGATATATTCATCGATTATCGCTTTAAGAATTTGTGTCTGTCTAGAAGTTAATCCGTCAGTCATAATTAGCAGTATATTAAAACGAGTGCTAACACGTTGTCAAGTACTTTTTTGTGCCAATTATTGCTCTTGAGTGTCTCCGGTCAATGGGGTTACTGGCTCTTCTTCTTTTGGCATTTTTGGAAGAATCCTGTCAGCCAAAAACTTCCTGACGAGTTTCAGGAAATAGTTGGCTTCGGAGACTCTCAAAAGCAGTGATATTCCCAAATAAACCAATGCCCCG
Source organism: uncultured Gammaproteobacteria bacterium (assembly GCA_964599625.1). Taxonomy (GTDB): domain Bacteria; phylum Patescibacteriota; class Microgenomatia; order UBA8517; family UBA8517; genus CAZRGC01. Next base: position 87,215 of record CAZRGC010000003.1, on the reverse strand, counting down.
ACAATAAATGTTAGAAAAGTAAGAATTAAAAGATTTACTGTGTATCTGGTGTCCAAAACAAATCGTTCAAAAGGAAAGTTGGAGGTTACATCAATTCCGCTCAAAAACGATAAACGCTTTATCCAAACGGATTTGTCAAAAATCCTAATAAGAAAATACATAACACCCCCAGACACCATCGCCGCCGAAGTAATTTTGGCCAAGTGTGCAAAAAAAGCCCGATCGAGAATTCCACCAACTCTTTTGTTAATTAGAACCAGAAGAATTATAGACTCTATAAAAGTGCTTAACGAAAAAGCAGCTGCCAAACCCCACACCGGAAGATTTAGTCCCTTAATAAAAATGAAATCCCCAGCAATAAGCATCCCCAGACCCAAAAAAGAAATCTTGACAGGAGTTTTGGTGTCATGAAGAGCGAAAAAAGCCCGAGCCAAAATTGACATTAGTGTTTGGGAAGCAATACCAAGCGCATAAACAGACAATACAACACCAGTCTGGACGGTTGCCTCCCAGTCAAAAATTTTTGTTCCGTAAACAAGTCTGACAATAGGAATTCTCAATGTAATCAGGGCTGCGCTTATGGGAAGTGTAAAAAACAGTGCCTGGTACAAAGCCGTTAGTAATATCCTCCTAAACTCTTTAGTGTCATTGTCGACACGCGACAAAAGAGGCAGTACCGCCTTCGCCAAAGAAGTCCCAAAAAGAGTTACAGGCAAAAGTTGAAGGGTGTTGGCAAATATATAGTATGTATATGAGGCTTGAGAAATTATTGACGACAAAAATAACTCTGTTGTTTTTCCAATCTGGTCAAAAGCCAAATCAATAACCCTGGGAAGTGCAAGTTGGCCAACCTTGACCACACCGTCATCTTTTTTAAAATCCCAAACGAATCTGAATCCAAGTTTTCTTGAAAGTGGATATTGAATCAAAAAATGAGCAAATGCACCCATTACTACCCCAACAGCCGGAGCTTCCAGGCCAAAGTATGGTCTTAAAAATACAATTCCGAGAATTATTCCAAGATTGTAAAAAAGCGGAGCCAAAGCAGGGACAAGGAATCTCCTTAAAGATTCCAGAACTCCTGTCAAAACATAGCTAACCACAAAGAAACCTTGTGCTGCAAAAAGTATTCTGGCCAAACCCGAAATTCTCTCAACCTCATGGGGGTCAAAGCCGGGAGCAATAATTCCATATATATTAGGTGCCCAAATCCCTAAAATAATAGCCAAGGCAGTAAATAAAGTCAGGCCAATTGTCACAACCCTACCGGCAATCTCCCAAGCACGCTTAGGCCCGTCTTTAAGGGCTTTGGTAAAAACTGGAATAAAAGCACTTGAAAATGTACCAAAAACAAGCACTTCGAATATTGTATCGGGTAGCCTAAACGCAGCAAAAAAAAGTGACAAGTCCTCCGGTGTAAAAAAATTTGCCAAAACCCTTTGGCGCAAAAGTCCTAAAATACGTGAGGCTACAATCATAATCATTATCAGTGAAGCTGCGGAAAGAACGTTGTTTTGTTGAGAATTAAGAATTTTTTTGCCCTTAGCGATCAGGTCGTTCATTGTTTTTGTTGTATTTTAACTCCAAGCTGGTGCCTGCGCACGCATTGATATTTTAGCTTCTTTAGCTTATACTCACAATCGTAAAAACATATGCCAGTAACAAAAACAGCCAAAAGAGCCTTAAGGGGCTCCAAAAACAAAGAATCAGTAAACAAGGCCATTTTGAGCAAGCTTGAGGTTGCAATCAGGATTGCAAAAAATTCCAAAAAACTCGAAAAGGTCCTGTTGGCTGTGTCACTCGCAGATCGAGCCGCCAAAAAGAAAGTGATACATCCCAACAAAGCAGGCAGAATTAAATCTCAAATGGCAAGGCTCTTACCGGTCTCCAAAAAAAGCGAGTCCAAACCAGAAAAAGCTTCCAAAGTCACGGTAAAAAAAGCTAAGTAATTCCAGGCTTCTCCAGAACTCATTTCACCTCGACATTTCATATGTTATATTGAACTGTGAGTTATATTGTCCAGGCTCATTTACATAAGTGGGCTTGGGTTTTGTTCACTTGAAAATATGCCCAAAGGAAAACAGATAAATTTACTTCCAACAGAAGAATTTGAATCTTCAATAATAGGACGCGTCCTAAAGTGGGCTATGTCCACTTTTAGAATAATAGTGATCATAACCGAAATGGTTGTTATGGGAGCGTTTCTTTCCAGATTCTGGCTGGATGCACAAAATTCAGATTTAACAGAATCAATCAAAATTAGAACTGCCCAGATTGAAGCCCTTAAAGACACCGAAGACACTTTTAGAGATATTCAGAATAAACTCTCAGTGTTCAAAACAATTGCCACATCCCCCAAACCTTCAGATAGGATCGAGCTAATTGCAACCAAAATTCCACAGGATATTTTCCTTACCAACGTATCGGTTGGCGATGATACTGTCTCCCTTAAGGGGTCATCAGCGTCCGAAGTTGGCATTGCCCAGTTTGTTGCAAACCTAAAAACGGAAAAGACATTCAAAAAAATTAGTTTGGGAGCGGTCAGTTCAGCCGAAGACAACGAAAATTTGACAATTTTTAACTTAAAAATATCTTTCTAAAAATATGGCACTTGGATGGCGAGGACAATATGTTAGATACAGAAGTTTCTTTCTGAATATCTTTGAACTTTATAAGAAAAAGGCCGACCTCAGGGCTTTTCTAGAAGTGATGCTTTCGTTGACAACGGTGAGCGTTTTTATTCTTTTTGCACTCAAACCAACTGTATTGACAATTATCAGCCTAACCAAAGAAATCCAAGAAAAGAAAAAGTTCGTCGCAGATCTGACTGTGAAGGTGAACAACTTGGAAACAGCAACCAACCTTCTCAACCAAAACGCCGACGTCGTCCCCGATATCTATATTGCAGTGTCAACATCCCCAAACCCCGATACAATTTCCAAACAAGTTCAGGGTATAGCGTCCAAAAATTCAGTCTCGCTTTTGGGCCTATCAATCGGCCAAGTTGCCCTATCAGGCAAAGACACCCTGGCAACAAAGAAAAATCCGGACTTAAAAAACCTTGGCTCAACTGGAGAAATGCCTGTTTCTATTAGTATAAAGGGTGACTATGCTTCGATATTGGCGTTTACCAAAGATATAGAAAATTCAAGAATAGCGTTTAAGATAGACTCGTTCGGTGTAAATGCGTCATCAACTGAAGTAGGAAGAATAATGGTTGGTGTAGTTTCAGGCAGGGTGCCTTTTACATCCCAAAATAAATGAAAAAAATTAAACTACCAAATGCGGTTGCAATTTTAGTTTTGACACTTATAACAGTAGTTATGTGGGTTTCATTTAGCATCTACCACGCCGTCGGCAAAAAACCGGATGTCAAAATACCCGCCGAGGTCTCAAAACCCCTCACCCCCACTCTCGACACCGAAGTAATAAATATGATTGAATCAAGAACCTATTTAGATGACAGCCAAATTCCTCAGAATGTGGTTACAGGTCCGATATTACTTGGCGAAACAAAACCGGTTGCCACACCTGTAGCAACACAAGAAGGAACCCAGGAACAATTGCAAACTGAGGAACCGGCCCCAGATCTTTAACCAATATGATTAAGAAGAAAAATATACCCACACTTCTAGGAATAGTCATTCTTGTTGCCGGAACTTTCGCTGGGGTGTTTTTTTTGGGAATGAAACAGGTTTTTAAAATAGGCGCTGATACTTCTGTGCAACCTTCAGATATTAGAGTTAGCAATGTCGCCGACAACACTGTCACAATTTCTTGGACAACGGATAAACCCAGCACTAACTTTTTGATGTGGGGGGAGTCGGCAGGATCCACAAGTAGAATCGACAAAGAAACCGAAGACGACCAAAAGTTTTCAACTCATTCAATTACACTCTCGGGACTTAAACCCAACACAAGATATTTCTACAAAATAAATTCAGGGGGAGAAACTTTTGACAACAAAGGCATTCCATGGGAATTTACAACAGGCGACCAACTTCCAATCAACAGCTCCAGCTCACTTGTATCAGGGTCTGTAATTACGCCAGCCGGTCAACCGGTTGCAAGAGCAATTGTGTATCTTACAGTTAACGGATATCTGTTCTCTACAGTTACTTCGGATGCGGGTAATTTTGTTTTCCAACTAGCATATGCCAGAGACCAAGACCTCTCAAACTATCAAGAAATCGATGACTCACAGACACTATTGCAAATATCAGTTGTTGCAGGACTCGAAGGTAATGCGTCTGCGCAAATTTTCCCTCAATCTGCAAGACCTGTTCCACCAATAATCCTTGGTCAAGTTTATGATTTGAGAAACCTTGGCCCATCTTCTTTATCTGACAATCCGTCTGTAAATCTCAACTTGCCGGAAAACATAAATAAAGAATCTAAGTTTTCTATACCGGTGATCTCGGGCACACCCACACCAACCAGTGTTATTTTGGAAAGCCTTAAAGAAGGCGAAATAATCACAAGCGACAAACCTGCTTTTTTTGGAAGGGGTCCAAAGGGTGAAAGTATCACAATTACTGTCCAATCCGACCCTATCACAGAGACAATCCAAATTGCCAACGACGGAACATGGTCTTGGTCTCCACCCACCAATCTTCAGTCAGGAACACACACAATCACAGTTTCATGGGTTGACGGAACTGGCATCACAAGAAACATTGTTAGGTCTTTTGTTGTTCAAGCAGGTGAAGCGCCATCTTTCGAAGCCACGCCATCGCAAACACTGAATCCTTCACCCAGTGCCGAACCGACAACTGTCCCTTCATCAACCCCGACGCCCACATCGACACCTATACCAACAGTAGCTGCCACTCCAGTTCCGGTCCCCGTTACTGGTGTTGGCTCGGGAACATTGATGATGATGCTTCTTGGTTTTGCAATAACAACATTCGGATTTATTATCTGGAAATATGCTGAAAATTAAATTTAAACATGTACTTGTGGATTTTTTTTAAAGATACTACTAGAATGATTTTACGTAGTGGTTTTTTTGTATCTATAAATTGAAAAATAAATAAATGCCTGACCCAAATCAAAACAACAATCAGCAAAACGGTCCAGTATCTGGTTTGCCATTTGGTGATACACCACCACTTCCGCCAGACTTTCAAAACACAGATCAACAATCTACTTCTACACCCACCGTTCCGGTAACACCTCAACCAGCACCGGTAGCTCCTGTCGCCACTTCTGGTCAACCGTTATCAAACTCCTCCGGTTCTGCGGCTCCTGGTGATTTACCCCCGCTTGTAACTCCGCCTAAAAAGAAATTTGGGGGAGGAAGAATTATCGCCACAATCCTTGGTCTTTTCCTATTGGTTGGCGGTATAGGTGCAGGAATTGCACTTACTAGTCAACAACAACTTTTCGAGCAAAAAGCTGGCAGCGGTGTCTCTTATTGTGGAGACGGAATCTGTAACGAAAATGCATCTTCGTGTTCCAGAGATTGTGGAAGTAATTTAATTAACTGTGGTGGTGTGCAATGTCAGGCTCAGTATTGTCACTGTACAGGTGGACAAGCTTGTACAGGTTATGAGTGTGTCAATCAAGAGTGGGTCCAGAATGTTTGTATAAGCCAAGGAAGATCCTGGTGTTCTAACTCAGAAGCTGGTGGTGGTATGACTTGTTGTGCAGCTGGATATGTTTGTAATCCAGGTGGTGAGGGATGTGTACCAGGTGGCAACCCGTCCAACCCGCCACGCTCTAATCCTCCGTCCAACCCGCCGTCTTCCACGCCTCAAATTACTGCCACATGCCAAAATATCAAGGCTTACAGCACCTCTTGGACAGTTCTAACTCAAAGCCAACTCGCCAATACCCCGGTGGGGGGACACATCAACTTCTGTGTTACTGGCGCCACGACTGGCGGCAGCTTTAACAAAGGAAGATTCTCTGTAAACGGAACAGCTTTAGGCGAAACAACAACCCAGAGACCAGGAAGTCAGGACTATTGTAAAGAGTATGTAATTCCTGCAAATACATCGACATTTACAGTTGTGGGTGATATTCACCATGTAACACTAGGTTGGAGATAACAAATATATGAAACTTAATCCAAAAAACAAAATAGGCACAATAGCAGTAGTTCTGGTAACTTTTGTCTTGGCTGGCGTCGCACTTTTTACGGCCATGAGACTATACCAACTCAGAAATACTACAGTCGCTCCTAATGCCCCTTCAAGCCAACCAAACGCGGGAGGCGCGTCTTGTACGTTAACATTTACACTAGCCACATCTACGTCTACGCCAACTGCAACACCAAGTCATTCACCAACCCCAACCCCGACAAGAACGCCAACCCCAACCCCCGTTCCTGCGTGTAATGATACGTGTTCATCTGATAACGATTGCCCTTCCAATCTTATGTGTAGTATCGCATCCGGCCAAACAACCGGTAGATGCCGAAAGGCCGCGTGTGAATCAAGTTCCAATTGCGTATGTTCGACCCCAACGCCAACTGCAACTCCTACACCCACACCAACGCCAACTGCGACTCCTGAGGAAACACCAGAGGTTACACCCACACCTACGCCTACACCAATTGCCTATACAACACCTACGCCTACACCAATTCCTTCAGCATGGGTTAATGCATGTGGCGGTAGTTGTAGCACCAACGCCAACTGCGCAAGTGGAATGATGTGTTACCAAGGCGTTTGTAGAAATCCTCAATGTACAACAAGCAACAACTGTACATGTAGTGTTGCTGCAGCCTCTACGACCAACACCCCAACTCTGCCGCAGTCCGGTACAGATTGGCCAACATACCTAGGGGCTGGAGTGGGAATTTTAGTAATCTTGGCCTCAATAGTCCTGGCACTCTAATGCTTGCAGATTCGTTTCAGCAAACAAAGAATATATTGATAAACAACTCTCCAAAGATTGCTGTTTTTGTTGGCATAATTCTTTTTGCATACCTGGTATATGCAATAACCATGAGATCCCTAAGAAACTTGAAGACAGAAATATTGTCAACCTATCCTTTTGATCTGTTTATACCCAAAAACGGAGTATGGTCTGTGGGTTATTTTATGATAATGATTATTTTTTTGGGTCTTCTTATCGTATTTTTTGTTAAAGGAAGATTTGTGGGTTAATTAAATCAATACCAACCTATCTCCAGGTATTCACCCAATAATAACTATTGTCTAACCAAATTGGAATTTTCATACCCGTCCAATGAGGATAAAAATATACAAAAAATAGGAATGCGACAATAAACAAAGGCATAACCAACTTCAGGTTTCTCCTAAGAATAAACCCAGAAACAATTGCCAGAAATGGAATCGATGGAAGATAGTGGTATAAAAACATTATTCTTGGAGACAAAGCCCAAGGTACAAAGAAAATAAGATATGAGAAAATAACAAAACCGAGATTTTTGTTTCTCTCCACCAAAGCATAAATAAATCCAACGATCACCGATGAAAGACCAAACCAGAATACAACAGGATTTCCCATTGCATATATTCTTGAAACGAAACCGCCAATTTCTGGACTAGTATAAAGATATATGGGCCTTATAAGAAGAGGCCAAGACCACCAGGGAGAACTGTATGGATGGGATGCCTTAAGGCCGGTGTGATACCACCACATTTGCTGTTGCATTTCCCACCAAACGCTCAAATCATGACCTGTCAAAAACATTTGTGTATAACTCAATAGATAAACAACGACAGGAATCGTAAAATACCAAATAATACCCGGTGTTAGTTTTTTCTTTCGTTTTAACCAAAGAATTCCAAGAATTGGTATCGCCCATATCGCAGACCATTTGGAAGAAAGTGCCAAACCAAAAAAGAGTGCTGCCCTAAAATCTCTTTGTTTATAAAAAAAGTATATTGAGGCCAAAACAAAAAATAGCAGATAACTGTCGTTCATACCTATCCTACTCATCACCAAGGCCAAACCATCTAATGAGAAAATACCAGCAGATAAAAGTGCAGTCGCCTCATCTTTAAAAAGCTCCCTAGCTAAAAGATATACAAGGTAAACACATCCAAGACCCAAAATTGCCTGAGGAAGTCTGTAAGCAAAGGCATTTACTCCAAAAAGTTTCATGCTTGCAAACATTCCAATTTTGGCTAACGGTGGATGGGTCCATTCGTATGCAAAACCTTCTGGTGGAGTATTCCACCATTCCCAAGCTTTGGGGTCGTTGTCCACGATCACCTTGGCTGTAAAGGCATGATAGACCTCATCAAAATATTCTTCTTTTGGACTCCCTAAACCAAAAATTCTTGTCACCAACGCAAAACCCAAAATCGAGAACAATATAAGCCTTCGTTGATTCAATTTAATGTTTATCTTTTCGAAGACCTCAGGGGTTGGTGCCAACTCCTTGCTCCTAAAATCTGGAATTTTTATTTCAGGAATTTTTTCCCAAAAAATCATTAAAAAGTATCCCGCCAAAAATACAAAACCAATTATCTTTGCTAAGTTTTCACTAACGGTATAAAGAGCCTGAGAAAACAAAACGTTTTTATAATAATAAGCATACGGGTAGTAAAGGTTCAAAAAGCTGGCCAGTGAAAATGTAGAGTAAAGTAACACCAAACTTTTGGACTTTTTGAGACATGCAGAGGTTATTAAAAAGGCAAAAACTGGAAAGAGATATCTTTCGTGTACTCGTGTTGGGAACACAAAGAAAGATAAGCTCAAAACACCAAAAAACATGTAATAAGAGGCTTTGTCTCCAAGTTTCTTCCGAAATGACATAACCGCGAAAATAGCCGCAGACACCAAAAGAATAGAGCCCCAAACTGACAGGTTTATCCCCAAAAACGGAACGTCGTCAGGTTTCCAAAACCCAACCCAAGACCATATATTGAAAGCAAAGACAGAGGTGTATGAATAAAATTCACCCATTTTTATAATCCAATGTGGTAAACCTAAAATTGGGTCATTGGGAAAGAAGGGAAGTGATACTCCAATCAGGGTAACAGCTCCCACTATTCCTGAAATTAATACTTCCTTGAGCTTGGGTTTGACTATAAAAACATAAGCCGCGAGTGCGGGCAGAACCGCGATTGATTGCGGCTTGATCAAAAACGCAAGACACCATAAAAATACAGAAGCGGCCAGATTTTTCTTTTCAATTAGAAAGTATGCTGAACCAAAAATAAATAATGTCAAAAGACCGTCAATCTGGCCCCAAACGGAGCCGTCAAATATAACAACAGGGTTCAGGGTATACAAAACGAAGGCAAGATTCGCCCACGCCAAACTGTTCTTTTTGACAACAGACCGAATAATTAGACCCAAGCCTATATCTGCAAGAAGAACCGGGATCTTTATTGCCATTTCGTTGGCAAAACCCAATTTGCCAATCAACCACAAATAGTAAAGATATCCAGGAGTATATTGTGTCCAGTCACTGTCGGAATAGAAACTTGAAAGGCCTCCAGAAGCCAACTTCCAAGCCCACCCCAACCAAGAACCCATGTCAAACCCAAAACTTGGAAGCGGGGTGAATGATAGTTTGATCAGGAACACAAAAAACACCAAAAAAACGAAACCCAAATTCTTTTTCCAAAAAAAATTGTTATTTTTCATCTAATTTGTCCACCGCAGGACACCCGTGTTTAAATATTGGATATAATTTAAAATAATATATGTCCAAGATTTTTTTTAAAATAGTTATATTTGCCCTCTTCACTAGGGCAATTTTTTTCACTTTTCCCTGGATTACGTCCGCACTTCTTCAGGAAAACTCCCAACAGACACTTTTTGAGTTTACAAAAAGTTCCTGGAGCAGGTGGGACGCTCCCCATTATATTTACTTAGCTCAGTCCGGATATACCAACACCGGCGACGAAGCTAATTTTATAGTATTTTTTCCACTCTATCCATTACTTCTGAAGGCTTCAATTGCACTTTTTTCTCAACCCACAATAACTGCAATATTTTTATCAACCCTATTGTTTATTGCAGGACTCTATTTTTTTATAAAATTAGTTGCAATGGAGTTTGGTGATGACATTGCCGAAGCGGCTGCGATGTGTATATGCATATTTCCCACATCATACTTTTTTAGTCTACCCTATACAGAAAGCTTGTTTTTCCTAAACATGATGGCAGCTTTTTACTTTGCAAAAAGCAAAAACTGGATTCTCTCCGGCTTTTTCTGCGGACTTGCGACGCTGACTAGACCGTATGGTTTTTTGGTGGTTTCATTCACTGTGATAGAGTGGATTAAAACAAACGGAAGAAAAATTAGAGTTCTGCCCTCAATCTTCATTCCCACAATCGTAGCCTCTGCCACATATCTTTTTTTAAACTATAAAGTTTTTGGTGACTATTTTATGTTCCAGAAAATTCTTGAAACCAACTGGCAAAAACACCTTTCTTCCCCCGTTCAAGGGCTCCTTAGCACGTGGCACATCGCACTAACAGGGAAAATTGACAACTTTGGTGTAATGGTCGGGTGGGCTGAAGCTTTGACCTTAACAACTTCCTGGATTCTAATACCGTTTATTTACAAATATTTCAGTAAGTCGTGGTTCGTTTTCTATTTGGCAAGTATAGTTCTTTTCTCGTCAACAAGTTTTATCCTGAGCACCCCCCGGTATCTTTTGTCTCTGCCCCATATGTTTGTACTTATCGCTATTTTTGGAAAAAAGAACAACCTTTTCAAAGTAAGTTGGGATTTTGTTTCCGCCGCTCTCCTGATTACACTATCGCTCATTTATTCAACGGGACAATGGGCTTTTTAATTTAGTAGAGACTCAAACCAAAGGTTTATCTGAGACCAATTTCCGTTTCCCGATTTTGGAATAAACACATATTGTCTATCGTACAATGAGGAGATGGGGGGATTAACCAAGTACTCATCCGGAATTAAATAGTTACCAATCGAGTTCCTGGAGTCAAATAACTTTCTGGATACAAACGCGATCGTACCCACATCCATATCTGTTTCAACCGAGTCTTTAACAGCGCTCCAGACGGCAAAAAGCCTTTTTGGACTTTTCAAAACTTCTACTGACAGAAGTCTATTCTTGACTGCATCAAGAATAGTTTGTTGGCGGGCTTGCCTTGCGGTGTCTGTCCCCTGATCGTCTTCGGAATGCCTGGATCTGACATATTTAAGCGCCAACTCTCCATTCATGTTTTGCCGACCCTCGGTAAAGGTAATTGTTTCGTATCTGCACCTCAGTTGAATATCTCCATCGCACTTGTCGTTTTCTTTTCCTGGAATTGGGTAAAAGTTGTCAGTGAAACTTTTTTCAACATTCACCTCTATGCCACCAAGTCCATCTACTATGTTTTTGAATCCTGAAAAATCGACAACAACACCATAGTTTGGATTAACACCTAAAACTTTAGAAACTGTAGACTTCGAAAGTGACAGCCCTCCCGTTTCTTTTTTCGAACCCCAATAATAGGCGCTATTTATTTTGGCTCTAATCTCGGGTATCCAAATATCTCTTGGGACAGAAACTATAACAACCTTGCCTGGAGATGTTGGCACAGAAACGTTGAGTATTGTGTCAGTCAAAAGCGATCCTTCGTGTCCTTTTCCGCCCACACCCAAGACAATTATATTTAATCGATCATTGTCTGAGTTGGGTACTGCCGAGTAAGGAAACAAAAAACCTTTCGCAAACGTCGCGGCAGTATTCAAATCTACACTTTTTGATAAATTAAAAACTACAAACCCTACCAATACAAAAAGGGTCAGTAAAAACTTCAAAAAAAATCTCGAGTTCGGAACTTTTCCTGAAGCCTTTTTTTTGAATCGAAAGTGTTTGGTACCCATAACACCTTCATCCAAACCTTGGCCCGATTTGCTCTTTGCTTGTTTGTTATTAAAATCCAATTCTTTTTCCATTGTCTATTGTCTGCTATATTTTACGAGTGAGATTGAACAACCACCAGCTAGAGTTATTTTATCAGACCAAACTTCAAGTTTGTGTCACCAACACTTATAAACAAATACATGCTTGATAACGATAAACTTCTTGGTGGGTTAAACCCCCAACAGATGGAGGCTGTAACCTACGACAAAGGACCACTTTTGGTTTTGGCAGGGGCAGGTTCCGGAAAAACCAAAGTTCTCACTCACAGGCTTGCCTATTTTGTCTTTAAAGGCTTAATTAAACCTGAAAACGCACTTCTTCTGACATTTACCAACAAAGCAGCTGCGGAAATGAAAGAGCGTATACAAAAACTTACAGACAGCGACTCGTTTATTTCGGGCACATTTCACTCCTTCTGTGTAAAGATTCTTAGAATTGACGGGCACAATATTGGAATTCCTGTAAATTTCATTATTTACGATGCTCAAGACCAAAAAGATTTAGTCAAAGATATTTTGGAAAAACTGAACATATCGGAAGACCAATATAATGCGTCTTCTATCTTGAACGGAATTTCAGAAGCAAAAAACCAAATGCTTTCACCGGATGAATACAAAAACTTTGTAAGAAGCGACTGGCAGGAAGTCGCCGCAAAAGTCTACACGGAATATCAAAAGACGTTGTTAGAAATTGGAGCATTAGATTTTGACGACCTACTGATTAAAACGGTGTTGTTATTTAAGGAGCGTGCGCAGGTTTTGGAAAAATGGCAAAAACAACTTACCCACATCTTTGTAGATGAATGGCAAGATACCAACAAAATACAGTATGCGCTTACAAAAATGCTGATGGGCACTAACCGAAACCTTACAGCAGTAGGAGATGCGTCTCAGTCCATCTACTCCTGGAGGGGTGCAGATTACCGAAATATAAATTATTTGACTCGTGACTACCCCGACATAAAAGTAATAAATCTGGAACAAAATTACCGCTCCACACAAAACATTCTTGATGCAGCAAATACGGTAATCTCCAAAAACACAGGACACCCAATACTTAAACTCTGGACAGATAAAAACAAGGGGGACCGTCTACAACTATACAGCGCAAGAAATGGTTTTGACGAAGCTGAATTTGTAGTGAAACAAATTAAATCTGCTTATAAATATTCAGAGACCGCAGTTTTGTACCGAACCAACGCTCAGTCACGCACTCTTGAAGAAGCATTCATCCACGAAGGAATCCCTTACACTTTAGTCGGCGGGGTAAAATTTTATGACAGAAAAGAAGTAAAAGACGTAATCAGCTTCATCAGATATCTTTTTAATCCCAAAGACAAAGTTTCCAAAAAGCGAATAGAAAAAATTGGCATAAGAAGATTTGAGAAACTTGAGAATTTAAGGCAGGATTCAGAACTTCTTAGAGATCTGCCGACAATCGAAATATTCGATATTGTTTTGGAAAAAATAGACTATCTTGCACTTTTTCAAAAACAGACTGAAGAAAATATAGCAAGGCACGAGAATATCAAGGAACTTAGAAGTGTGGCCGCTGAGTTTCCCAAGATAGATGAGTTTCTTGAAAATGTAGCCTTGGTTGAAGCACAACAAGATTCTGACAAGCATGTTGCCCAAAGTAGAATCAGAAAAGACGCTGTAACTTTAATGACTCTCCATGCAGCCAAAGGTTTGGAATTCCCGACTGTTTTTATCGTTGGTATGGAAGAAGGTATTTTCCCACATAGCAGATCTCTTATGGACTCCGGACAACTTGAAGAAGAAAGAAGGCTTGCCTATGTAGGAATTACCAGGGCCAAAGAAAAACTTTATCTCAGTTACGCCTCATCCCGCCTCTACTTTGGTGAAAGACTGACAAACCCCCCTTCGAGATTTATAACCGACATCCCAGAGCATTTACTCGAAAACATTGGGAGCGGTAGCTTCACCGGGATAAATAGTTATGAATTAAGTAGCGCAGATGATATAAAAGGCACTTTTGACGATATAATTGATAAATATCTTCCCCAAGATGACTAAAAATATCGACAAGATAGCTACCCACCCACTGCAAACCTCGTTTTGGGCAGAGTTTAGAAAAAAGTGGGGGAACGAATTATTGGAAACCAAATTTGGTGTAATAACACTTCATAAAATTCCATATACAAAGTACAAAATCGGGATGTTCATAAAGGGACCGGCACCTTCCAAAGAAATGTTGGCAGAGCTCAAAAACCTAGCCGTCAAACACAATCTTATCTTTATAAAAATGGAGCCCAATGTAATAAAATCGGAAAAACTTGTAGAGCTCATGAAAGTATCTGGGGCAGTCCCTGGCAAAACACTTTTTACTCCGACGACTTTTTGGATAAATCTTAAACCCAACGAAGATGAAATTCTCAAAAGTTTTCATCCCAAAACCAGATACAACATTCGTGTTGCACAAAGAAACAAAGTTGTGGTGCAAGAAGATTCGAGTTCGAAAGCTTTTGAACGTTATTTGGAACTAACAAGGGAAACAGTACAAAGGCAAGGCTTTTATGCCCACACCGAGAAATATCACAGGCTTATGTGGGAAACGCTACACAAAGAAAAAATCGCCCACCTGCTAACCGCTACTTATCAAGGCGAAATCATAACAACTTGGGTTTTGTTTGTTTGGAAAGATTTTCTTTATTACCCCTACGGTGCCTCTACCGAGGCACACAAAAATGTCATGGCCAACAACCTAATGATGTGGGAAGCAATCAAATTTGGAAAAAAGATGGGTTTAAATACTTTTGACCTGTGGGGGAGAGAGGAAGGAAAGGGCTTTACAAAATTTAAAGAGGGTTACAACCCCAAAGTTGTTGAATTTTTGGGAACTTGGGATTTTGTTACCAGTCCGAAGATTTATAAAATATATAGAATTGCAGAATCCGCCCGGTGGGCTATTTTGAAAGGTTATTCTAAAATAAACAAAAGTAAATCAAGATTCTAAAAATATTGTATTCAACGTCAAACACTTATAGAATTTATAAATGAAGTCTGCCTTGTTAAAAATATTTCCACTGTTCGCGTTGGTTGCTTGTCTGACATTGGTATTTTTTTATACCAAAAGTAATTCAATATCTAAAGACTTTCCAAAAGGACCTACTGTTGATAAGTCCGAAATTTACGACGGGGTTACTTACGAACCTGTAGAAAAAAGTAACTATGAAATAAAAATAATAGCCAAAGATCTTTTATCGCCAACCAGAATAAAACTAACCCCCGACAACAAACATCTACTGATTACCCAGCTCACTGGTGAGGTTTTGGCATTAGACAAAACCAATGACGGCTGGTCTGACCCATATTTGGTAACTAGAGTTGACACCAAGTTTCCCGGGTTTCCCCCAGATGAAGCCGGTTTAACCGGGCTAGCTTTATCATCAGATTTTGATACAAACAAAAAAGTTTTTCTCTTGTATACGTTCAAAGAAAAATCAGGAAAGATCCAAAATAGAATAAGTGCATTTAACATAAGTTCAAAAGAAGGAAAATTAACAGGGAGTATTCCAAGAAAGATATTTCAAGCCAATATTACAGGCAATGCATCACACCAAATAACCGACGGTGCTGGAATAAAAATAAACGGAAAAAGTAGGTTGGCTTTCTTGATCGGCGAGGGTTTCGACTCAAAAAGAGCGCAGGATCCCGCGCTTCAAGCAGGGAAACTTATGTCAGTAGACGAAAATGGTGAAAACCCGATTATTCATGCATTGGGTATAAGAAACGGCTACGTATTCGCAAAAAACCCCATCGATCCCGACAATAAATGGTTGATATCAGATACGGGTCCGGATAAATACGACCGGCTAATTTATACAAATCCGTTTACCGGAAACGCACTGAACTTTGGTTGGAACGGAAACCAGGACGATCTGGCCCTGCCTATCAAAGATCCAAACAATAGCGCAGCTGCCGACATGGTAATTTTTAGATACCCGGAAACCAGAACATTCACAGGGATAGACTTTAGTCAGAACGGACAAGTTCTTATAACACTGTTCGGAAAGACAGGGTACAAAGACAACTCTCCGGGAAAGGAGATACTTCTCGGGAAGATAGACAATCTTAACGGACAACCAAAAATCGTTTTCAAATCAATCATCAGAAGAACAAGAGATGCACAGGGCAAATATGGAAATCCACTGGGCATGTCGATAGATTCTGATACAGGCAACTTTTTCTTTGCAGATGTAATAGAAGGAAGAATTTACCAAGTTGAAAATATCAAAGGGGGTGAATATAGATGAACAAATTACTAATAATAATTGTCATAATTATTGCTTTGGGTGGAGGATGGTGGTTTATTTCTCAAAATAAATCCACAACAGGCTCTTCGCAACAGTCTATGGAAACCGGAAAATTAATCGAGATCAAAGATTTTAAATATGCTCCCGCTACCTTAACAGTTAAAGCTGGCGAAAAGATTACAGTAACCAACAAAGATGCCGCCAGTCATTCGGTGACAGCAGATGATGGAAGTTTTGACTCAGGTGTCTTGGGTAAAGATGTGTCTGGTTCAATAACCGCTCCCTCGAAACCTGGCACGTACAAGTTTCACTGCATACCACATCCGTCGATTCAGGGAACACTGATAGTTGAATAAACCGGATAAAAAAGCCAGAGTCAGACAAATGACCTGGCTTTTTTGTATTATTTGATTTAAGAAGGTATATTCAAATCCAGAAAATGAATGATATAAAACAACCAACAGATATTAGACAGTCACACAGTTATGGCAAATTTATCGCCAAAGAAGGTTGGACTGTTGAACGAATCCGTGAAACCAATTACTTCATACGGAAAATGTTTTTCTTGGGTTCAATTCTTAAAATTCAAAGGCCAAGAAAGTTGGACTTTTTTGCCATAAAAAATTTAGTCCGAAAATACGGCGTTTTTCATATAATCATTGAGCCTGCTCTAGCTTCCGGTACCGTCTCCGTTAATAACCACAATTTATTATTGCAAAAAGGATTCAAACAGGCAAAAAATACCTATCTGCCTTCCAAAACCCTGTTCATCGACCTCACCAAAAGCCAAAATGACATTTTTAAAGCATTTAAAAAAGATGCCAGACAAGCTGTGAAAAGGGGAGAGGTTATAAAAACAGTAGAATACTCAACCGGATCTGAGCTAAAAAAATTTAATGAAAGCTGGAAGAAATCAGTAAAATTTGATCGTTATGTGCCAAGTCTTAAAAGTTTAATCAATCTAAAAAATAGTTTTCCACAAAAGAACACCCTTTTCCTTGCGTCGCACAATATTTCTAGCAGAATTATAGGTGGAGCGATTTTCACGATATCTCATGAAAAAAATGATATAGTTTGTTATTATTGGCAAGCATTTACTTCCAAAGAGGGCCGCACCTCCCTCTCCCAGTATTCACTCCTCTATCAAGGTATACTATGGGGTAAAAAGATGGGTGCAAAGATTTTTGATTTTGAAGGTATTTACGATGAAAGATTTCCAAATAAAAACTGGCTGGGCTTTTCTCATTTCAAAAAGTCTTTCGGTGGCTTCCCTGTTGAATACCCCGGATGCTATATTAAATTTGGTATACCGGGAAAAATTTCTCTATGAAATACAAAACAATATGCGCGATCGTTGTTAATGATAATGGCGATATACTTCTTACCAAAAGAAATCGAGAACCATTCAAGGGTAAATGGGCTTTATTTAGCGGCTTGGGAGAATCAAAAAAAGGTCTCTCTCCCGCCGAAGGAGTTGCGGAAGAGGTCAGATGCGACCTGGGAACAAACTCGTTCAAGGGAAAGCTTTTATTTAGTTTGCCTGTTCTGAATGACGAAGCTACTGACGAAACAGTTATCTTTGTGGGAAAAGTTATTGAAGAAGAAATAAATCCCGATCCTGTTTTCTCACAAGAGGTAAAGTGGTTTTCTACAGATGAAATAAAACAAATAAAAGACATGGCGTTTGAGCATGCTTCAATTGTTAATAAATATCTGGATGAACAAAACAAATGAGGGTTTTACTAATAGATAACGGCACAAAGCACCTCCCTAGCCTACTCTCGCTTCTTTCAGGGAATCTTGTAAAAATTGTCAAGGTTGGCAAATCTGAAAATTATAAAGAATACGACCTTGTCATCCTGTCAGGTGGCAGCAAAAAAGCAGTTGCAACAAACCCAGAATATTTTAAAAAGGAAATTGATCTTATCAAGTCATCAGAAACTCCGATTATAGGTGTGTGTGAAGGCTGTGAACTTATTGCATACGCATATGGAGGCTTACTTATTCGCGACAGCAAAAAAACTTTGGGATTAAAAAAAGTTACAGTGATTACGCCAAATGTTTTGAATTTGCCAGCTTCAATTACAGTTTATGAAGCTCATCGGTGGAATATCAAAAAAATTCACCACGAACTTGTAACCATAGCAAAGTCCGATAACGGTATAGAGATCCTGAAACACAAAGATAAAAACATAATTGGCTTACAATTTCACCCGGAAATGTTCCCCAATCTTTCTGACGGAAAAAAGGTCTTCCATAAGATACTAAATAGCTTTACACAAACAGCCTGACAAACTAAAATAAATTATGAGCAACAAACAAAAGCTAATGTTGATTTCTATTTTTTCTCTACTTTTAGTCAACTGGCTTTCTTTTCGAACAACAATGAAACTCAACTCAATGAGCGACTGGGCGTTGGTATTAGGAACAATATCTACTTTTATGTACTTCGTTGACGACCTTGGCAAGCAAAAAAAAGCTAAATGAAGGACACACAGAATGTTGCGATTCCTCTTATTCAAGACTCCTCAGGAAAGTTCCTCCTGATTACAAGAAGCGAATATCCTGAACACAAAAACGAATGGGGGCCCATTGCGGGACATGTGCGGGAAAACGAGTCTATTGAAGACGCCTTGATACGTGAGTCCCGGGAAGAATTGTCAGTAAATATTAAACCAATCAAGCATGTGACCACCCTGCCCCAAGACATTGGTCAGGATATCGGCCATTGGTGGACATGTGAGATTGTGTCAGGTGAAATCAAACCAAATCACGAAGTAGAAAAATACCAATATTTTACAATTGAAGAAATTAAAGGTTTGAAACTTTGGCCCGCAACTAAAAAGTTTTTTGATTACTACTATTCGGAATTAGACCCCTCAACACTAACAAAATGAAGACACACAAACTAAAGGTAAACAAAGAATTTTTTGAAAAAATACTCTCGGGAGATAAGAACTTTGAAATAAGACTCGGCGACTCACAATATTCCGCAGGCGACGAGTTAACGCTATTGGAGAAAAACCCTGACGACGGCTCACTTACCGGAAGATCTGTTAAAAAAGTAATCAGTTACACCAGAAACACAAAGGATATAAAACATTGGGCGGAGGAAGATATTCAAAAGTATGGATTGACCATAATTGCATTTAAAGATCCCCAGGTCTAAAATACCGCCCATGTCAGAAA
Source organism: uncultured Gammaproteobacteria bacterium (assembly GCA_964599625.1). Taxonomy (GTDB): domain Bacteria; phylum Patescibacteriota; class Microgenomatia; order UBA8517; family UBA8517; genus CAZRGC01. The sequence goes on along the minus strand of CAZRGC010000003.1, from coordinate 67,931 downwards.
GAAATTATAAAACCATGGTGGTTGCCCCCGGCTTGGAGTTTAGGCAGGAAGGACCAATTGAACCAAGCCCTTTCGGAGCAAAGTCTGAATCACCAATATCCGCTCTTGCAAAAGAACTGCATATTCACACTCAAGGAGAAAAAACCACTATTTTTTTGGATAGTCCTGTTAACGGTGGTCCGTTTGTGGTTGCACAAGACGGAAAAGAAATAATTTTGGTGCCCGGAGAAAAAATTGTATTAACAGATAAAAGGTTTACTCTTTTGCTTAAAAAACTAGACCACATACAAATACTGATATTTCATTAGACTTCTGCATCTTCTTTACAAAACATAGAAAATTCACAGCCATTCTTGCAAAACATATGGCCGGAACATTTGAAACTAGAGGCCTCGATAGCGTCCTTTGTCTCAAAAATCTTCTCTATAGTATCCTCCAGTTGTTTTTTTGTTCTTGTTGTTGTGAACTTCTCCTGCGTATCCAAATAGTAAAGCGACAACTTGATTTGGTCAGGAGATTTGATGAAGTACTTATTTCCAGACAAAGTCGCAGCTAACGCATAAAAGCTTAATTGCATATTTTTGTCCACTTCTTTTTGACTCGGAATGTTTGCGCTTGTTTTGTAGTCTATTATCTCTATATTTCCATCTCCCAGGTCGTCTACCCTGTCAATTGTTCCTCCTACCAAAATTCGTTCACCTTTGGCATTTTTCAACGGGAAAGAAAATTTTTCCTCCATCAAAACCGGCAACTTTTGTTTTACAAAACCTTGTCTCAAAAACCCTGACAAGTACATTCTCCCCTTTTCAAAGAAATCTCTTTCCTGTTTTTTATCTATGAAGCCTTTACTTACCCAATTTTTCTCTAAAATATCAAACATTATTTTTTCCGTCGGCTTTTTCCCCGTGGTTACTGATTCGAAAAATTCTCTTAGTGAAGCGTGTACACTTACGCCAAAACTAGCAGATGCAGAAGGGGGTGCCGGCAACCTGAATATTTTTGAGAGTTTGTAGTGCAAAGGACATGTCTCAAAAGTTTCAATATCCGAATATGACAAATATGTCACTTTATAATGTTCACTTTTCAAACTTTGCTCAACATCCTTTGGTTTGTATTCCAAAAAAGTAAGTTGCTCATTTTTGTTCTTGTTGAGTTTTTTGTCGAACGTGTCCAATTCCAACGCTTCGTAAACAAAAGGCGAAAGCTTTTTGGCTCGCTTGCCATCCCCATAGAAATCTGAAGCAGTAAGATACAATCTCTTTTTTGCCCGTGTAATTCCTACATAAAAAAGTCTTCTTTCTTCCTCAATATGATAATCACCAACCGGCAGTATCTCGCGTATGAGTTCTTGGGGTATCGGAATTGCTTCTCTCCTATCGGTCGTCGGAAAGCGCTGTGCCACAAGATTTACAATAAATACCACAGGAAACTCCAAACCCTTTGACGAGTGAACGGTTAAAATATTTACTGCGTCGTTTTCGGTCCAATCACTGTCGGCTGCCAAAGGACTCTCGCCAGTTTCCAAAGATAGATCAAGAAAATCAACAACTTCAGATACACTTGCTGTGTCGTTTGCAGATTCAAACGATTTGAGTTTGTCAAAAAACTTGGCAATGTTTATCGACTTTTTTTCCGCAGTTTCGGTCTCTGACCGAAGTAAGTAAGTTAGCATCCCTGATTCTTCAAGGAATAAATATAAAATTCTTCCTGCTGTTTCTATTTTTCCAAGATTTTGATGTTTTTTGATGATTTTGATCAACTTTTGTATACTTGCTTTTGACTTTTCCGAAATATCTTCGCTCTCTACTTTTACCGCAACATCATACAAAGACTGGTTTGTCTTCCTTGCCGCGTTACTCAGACTTACAAGATCATTTCCCGCGATTTCAAAATAGTCTATGGCCAAGACACGGTAGAGTGATATGGAGTCTTCCGGATTGTAAAGCACCTTTAGATAAGCAATCAGGTCCAAAACCTCCGGTTGTTTAAAAAGCCGACCAGGCCCCAAAAACTGAGAAGGTATTCCGTTTCTGTTAAACGACTTTACAAATGGATCTGCATGAGTATTAGCTCTTACCAAAACTGCGAAATCTTTATATGAGTATCCTTCAGATTCAACCAGCTCCTCTACTTTTTTTGCGACACTTTCAGCTTCATTCTCAACCCTATCTGCGTGGATAAATTCGGGCACATCTCCGGTTTCAACAAGCTGACTCTTGAGTTTTTTGTCTATTTTTTCAACAACCTCCAACCTGTCTGGATTGTTAAATTGGATCAATTTATAGGAGCTGTCGAGAATTTCCTGAGTAGAACGGTAGTTTTTGGTCAATACAACAACATTGGTCTTGGGAAAACTATTCCTAAACTGTATTACGTTACTGACCGCCGCCCCTCTAAATCTATAGATACTTTGGTCGTCATCAGCTACGACTGTTATATTTCCGTTTTCGCCAGCCAACAATTTAACAATTTCGTTCTGGGAATAATTAGTGTCCTGAAACTCATCAACCAAAATATATTTAAACTGTCTTTTATACTCACCAAGAATATTCGGTCTGTTTCTAAACAACTTGAGACATTGTGTAATTAAGTCTCCAAATTCAAAATAACCTTCTTTTATTTTTAAATCAGTATAGGTCTTGTACAAGCTTGAAAGTTCTTTGTATTTTTTATATTCCAGCTTTTCTTCCTCAGTTTCATTTTTGAGCTTGTCAGTCCAGAGGCTGTAAACTTCAGGACTTATGTCTTCATCTGTAAGTCTTGAGAAATGTTGAAGAATCGCATCTATAAATTTTGTTGGATTTCCAAGAGGTCTGAAATAATCAATATCAAAATCAAAAAGTTTTTTGCGGAAAAATCTTGCTGACTCTCCATCAGTCAAAAGTTTGTATGAGGGGTTCAAACCTATATGCAGCCCTTCTCTGCGCAAGATTTTGTCGCAGAATGAATGAAAGGTCATTATCCACATTTGGGAATATCCGTAAGGCATACCAATATCGACTCTTTCTTCCATTTCCCTGGCAGCTTTTTCGGTGAATGTTAATGCTAGAATCTCGGAAGGTTTGGCTTTTTTTGAAAGAATAAGATACTTGATCCTCTCCGTAACAACTGTTGTTTTACCAGTGCCTGCGCCTGCAATAATCAAAAGCGGACCATCGCCGTGCTTTATGGCTTTCTCCTGTTCTTTGTTTACCTTTGGAGACTTTAGTCCGGTCATTTCAATGAGAATTGTATCACGGAAATATTTTCAAAATTGTTTTGGTATAATGCCAAAACCTGGTCCATTTATTGCATCTGGCACTTTTGGAGGACCACGAGGAGTTGATAAATGTCGACAGTTGGAATGTTATTAAGACGATTCCCTGAAAAAGGAGTTGTCCAGGTTCCCCCCACCGCAAACGTCACAGAAGCGGTTGGCACAATGAAAAAGCTGAACATAAGTTCGCTTCTCATAATAGATGACGAGGACCGTTTCGTCGGACTACTTTCCGAACGGGACATATCATGGAAGGTTGTTTTGGAAGGAAAAGATCCGCAAAAAACCAAAGTTGGAGAAATAATGACTCCCAGGGAACGGATAATAACCGTTACCCCGACAACAACTTTCAAAGAATGTCTTGATATGATGCGTGATCAAAACGTCAGGCACTTGCCCGTCCTTGAAAAAGGAGATTTGGTCGGAATAATTTCGATCAAAGACATTGCCCTTTCTTACGATCTTTTAGTTGCAGATCTGGAGAGATACATCACAAGCGGTCGTTAAGTCGAAAGTAACCAGCCTCTTTGGAATACCAAATGCTGGTTACTTTTTTAACTGATTTACATCTTCAACGTCAATCTTCTGAGAAGAGTTCATTTTTTGACCCAATGTTTTAAAAGACGATTGCACATTTGTCATGGTGTTTTGGGCATTTGTTATATGTTTTTGAAGAATACCCAAAGAATCATCAATCTTAAGGTAGTCTTTCTGCATACCCCTTAGGATTTTAAACAACTCTCTGGATTTTGTTTCCAGTTCTTTACCTTCAAACGAGAGCAAAAGTACTTGTAAGTGAGCATAAAGTGTATTGGGTGAAACCGGATACACTCGACTGTTACGAGCAAAGCTAGAAAGTTCGTGGATGTTGACCACTTCGTAGTATACAGATTCAGATGGAATATACATCAACGCAAAGTCCATTGTCCCCTCCTCAGGAAGGATATATTTTTTGGATATGTCATCAATATGTTTTTTGACATCGGCAACGAAAGCTTTTTTTGCAATATTTCTGTCCAGTTCTTTTTCTCCTTTAACCATTAGGTTGAAGTTTTCCATCGGAAACTTGGAATCAATACAAAGAAGTCCTGCTTCGGTTTTTAATACCGCATCAACTTTTGCACCAGACCTGAACGAGTATTGCAAATGGAATGCGTTTTTTGGAAAAGTTTGACCAATCATCTCTTTCAAAACCTCCTCCCCTAGCCCACCCCGGAGTTTTGGTGACTGTAAAAAATCCTGCAAAGTTCTAATCCCCTTCCCTATCTCGCTCATCTCGCCCAAGTCTCTTTGCACCTGAGCAATAACCTTTGCTGCAGTATCTAAACGAATGTTCACAGCGTCGGTGTTTTTTTGCAATGATATAAGTAGGTCTCTCCTGTCCTCCCTGGAACCAGTTTGCAGTGTTTGAATTACTTTTAGTAATTCATCGGAAGGTCTTTGTTTTTCTGAAATTTGGGTTATTTTTCTACCAAGATAAATGGCGAGCAAAAGCAACGATACAAGCAATATAATAAGTACGAAAACAATATCCATATGTCAATTATACCAACTCGGCCAAAGCGTAAACGAGGCAACGAACAAATCCTTAAAAGAAAAAACTTCCTCCCAACACTGTTTATTACAACAATCCTTTGGTTAACAACAGTTGGTGTTATCTACTTTGTCGACCCGGGAATTTTTGGTGCGGTTTTTTTCTTTTTTATACTAGCATTCCTGACGATGCTATTTACTTTTTCGCTGATATTTGCTTCTGGAAGGCGTGGCCTTATATGCGCCGTGTCTGGAATAACCTATCTTTTTCTAAGCTATGTTGGGGTAGGCAACTACCTCAATCTTATATTGATAGTTGCAATTGCTTTTTGTGTTGAGCTATATTTTTCCACAAAATGAACAAGTCTCTAAAAAAAGGTCTGACAAAAACATTCTTCCAAATGCTTAATGACTTATCCCAAAAAGAAGAAATGTCACTGTTTTGGACCGACTTTCTAACGGAGAATGAGTTTGAAAAGCTTTTAAAAAGAATATCGGTGGTTTACTGGCTCAAAAAGGGCAGGACGAGCGAGAATATTAAAAACAACCTGTCGGCGACCGACAAAGACATAATGGAGGCAAAAACTGCTTTAAAAAAGCCTGGTGTCAGGCTTGGAATCAAAAAGATTGAGGCTGAAGAGTGGGCTAATGTTTGGGCGGAAAAGATAAAAAACCTAGGAACCAGACTTCGAAGCTAGTATAATAGGCTCATGTCAGGCAAAAAGAGTTTCTACATCACGACTACACTACCCTATGTTAACGCAAAACCACACATAGGCTTTGCTCTCGAAATTATTCAGGCGGATGTTGTTGCCAGATACCACAAAGACATTCTGAACGAAAACGTTTTTTTTAACACGGGCACGGACGAGCATGGTCAGAAAATATATCAGAAAGCTATCGAAGAAGGTAAAGACCCACAAAAATATACCGACGAGTATGCCAAGAAGTTTGACATTCTCAAAACTAAGCTAAACCTTACATACAACAACTTTATAAGAACCACGGACACACACCACAAAGAAGCTGCTAAGGAGATTTGGAAAAGGTGTCTAAAAAATGGCTACATAGAAAAAGGTGTATACAAGGCAAAATACTGTGTAGGTTGTGAGCTAGAAAAACAAGACTCAGATCTTGTAGATGGCAAATGCCCCATACATCCCAACATCGACGTACAACTCATTGAAGAAGATAACTACTTCTTCAAGTTTTCAAAATTACAATCCAAACTCTTGGAATACTATAACAATAATCCAACTTTTGTAATTCCAACCCACAGACTCGGTGAGATACGGAACTTTGTAAACGAAGGCTTGCAGGACTTTAGCATCTCCCGTCTTAAAGAAAAAATGCCTTGGGGAGTTCCTGTTCCTGGCGACGAAAAACACGTGATGTATGTTTGGTTCGATGCTCTAACAAACTATATTTCTGCTTTGGGGTGGCCAGAAGACGAAGACAAGTTTAAGGAGTTTTGGGGAACTGAAGAGTCGCCCAAAGCACTTCAAGTTGCGGGGAAAGACAATCTAAGACAGCAGTCATCTATGTGGCAGGCAATGCTTATTGCTGCGGGTCTCCCCCCATCTCGTCAAATATTCATTCATGGGTTCATCACTTCCGGCGGACAGAAGATGAGCAAATCGCTAGGAAACGTAATCGACCCAATTGAGTATATAGAAAAGTATGGCACCGACGCTCTGAGGTATTATCTGTTGGCCAAAATCAGTCCCACTGAAGACAGTGACTTCACAAAAGAAAAATTCGAAGAAACTTACAACGGAGACCTTGCAAACGGTCTTGGCAATTTAGTGGCAAGAGTTGCCAGACTTTGCGAATTAAACAATGTTGAACTTTCTGAAACAGTAAATAAATACGACAAAGACATTTCCGAACAAATTGACTCATTTAGGTTTGATTTGGCACTGGAGATGATTTGGGGAAAGATAAGAAATCTCGACTCCCAAATAAACAGCAACGAGCTTTGGAAGGATACGGGCAATAAAGTCGACATACTGATAGATGTTGCAACGGGAGTTTTTGAAATTGGGCTTCTTTTGAGACCTTTTCTTCCCGAAACAGCAAACAAAATAATAGTTCAATTTGGGAAAGGCAAAATAACAACAGGTGGTCCGTTATTCCCTAGGGTCTAGTCACAACCAAAATGAGAGACTTCATAATAAAAAACGAGAAGGCAATATTGCGATTTTTGGAAATAGTTCCGGGTTTTGTCTCCTGGAACTTAATTCTGCTTCCATATTGGGGAATCTTTGTTTTTCCTGTGTTTGTTGCTTACTTTATATTGTTCTTTAATATCTACTGGTTCTACCAATCGCTTCAAATTGCAATATCTTCGCTTGTATCTCATACCAGAATTCAGGCAGCCAAAGTCTACGACTGGATGGGGGATGTGAGAGATTTTCCAGACTACAAAAAAGTCAAACATATAGTGATTATTCCCACCTACAAGGAACCGTTGCACACACTCGAAAGAACGATCGGATCACTGGCCGCCCAAGAGATACCCACCAAACAAATAGTTCCAGTTTTGGCAATGGAAGAGAAAGAAGACAAGGTCGACAGGGATAGAAAGTTTAAGGAAATCAAAAAAAAGTTTGGATCAAAATTTGATCAAATATTTATGACTGTTCATAAACTAGTTCCAGGTGAGGTTGCCGGCAAGGCCTCAAACGAAAGATTTGCAGCTATCTGGATAAAAGAAAATTATATTAGCAAGAAGAAAATGGATATGAGTTACCTGACAGTTACCAGTTGTGACGCAGACCATAGATTTCATCCAAAACATTTTGCCGCCTTAACATACAAATTTTTAGATAACCCGGAAAGATTCAAGACTTTTTGGCAACCTGCAGTCATGTTTTATAACAACATCTGGGAAATTCCTGCAATTACAAGAGTTCCCAATACCTTAATGACCATATGGAATCTGTCCCAACTACCCAGAAAAGACAGGCTAATTAATGCACAAAACTATTCGCTTTCATTCAAACTTTTGGATCAGGTTGGCTATTGGGATCCTGACAAAATACCTGAGGATTGGGGCATATTTTTCAAGGCTTTTTATAAAGCGGGTGGAGGCATTGAAGTAGAACCTTTATATCTACCGCTTTTGGCTGACGCCGCACAGTCCTCATCCTTCTGGAAAACGCTGAAAAATCAGTATCAGCAGATTCAAAGGTGGGCTTGGGGTGTAAGTGATGATCCGTGGATAATTAAAAGCTATTTGCTTGCCCGAAACATTCCATTCTGGGATAAAACGACCAGGCTATTCCAAGTTGTATGGTCCCATTTTTTGTGGCCAGTAAACTGGTTCATAATCACCTTAGGGCTTACCGTACCAACACTTTTGAATCCTGCATTCGGAAGAACGGCTTTGGGCTATACAATTCCCAAACTTTCTTCGTACATCCTTACAATCTCACTCGTGTTCCTAGTCTTAATGATAGTTATAGACAACATTCAAAAACCTGAAAGGCCAAAAGAGGTGCCTGCCTGGCGTGTACTTCTGTTGCCATTTGAATTTGTACTTATGCCAATAGCAGGTTTTTTCTTCTCGGCACTTCCCGGCATCGACGCTCATACAAGACTCATGTTGGGAAAATATATTGAATACAAAGTTACAGAGAAGATTTGAGTTTCAAAAAAACCAACCCGCGTGAACCCTCCACAGTTTACCTTTCTTTTACTTCAACTAAAACCTCTCTTTTTACCTGAACATTTGGCTTGACACGTTGAGGGATGCTTTCACCCCCGTCATATGGGTTTTTGAAACCTTCGGGGTCACTGTTCCAAATTTTGATCACAGATTGAGCCTCTTTAAACTTTTCCAAATCAGACTCTCTTGAAAATTTTTTTGCCAGCTCTTCTGCATCCAATTGGGCCACCTGATAAGGAAAATCGTATTCCCCGCGAAGTCTTGAAATATCTCCCCAGTCAAGCCAGTGATGGAGTGCGTTTTCCAAAGGACTTACCACAACCCTTGAAGGCCAAGGTTGCATTTTCACCTCTTCACCACTTTCGCTATCGTTTTTTCGGTCAACCATGGTTGGGATTATACACTAATGGTTTAGCATAAATGTTTCCGGCCATTGCAGACTTAAGTAACACCCACATAGCAATCTCCATCACTCCCGCACTTTCTTCTGAGAGCTTTGATTGTAAATCCATATTTTTGTTTGCACTGTCACCAGTTCGACCCAAATGTTTTGTTTCCATTTTGTGCAAGTGTCTCCAACCTCGCATGATTTTATTAAAAACTTCCAATCCTAAATTTTTATCTTTTTTATACAAATCCCTTAACGATTCCAAAATATATCTCCTGTTTTCTTCATTGACGCTTGATGGGAAAGATGGTTCAAAATACAAACCTGTTTGCCAAACGTCAACACCACTCTCAGCTGACATTCCAACTATTAATTTACGGGCCGAGTCGGAATTTAGTATGGGTCTATTAAATATTACCCCATTTAAAAACCCATCACTTGAAACTCCTTTAGAGAAACCATGTTTTTTAGAGATGTCGGGAAGAATTTTCCTGGTTTTGTCCAATACTTTTTGTCTTTCTGACATTTCCGGTTCCCCGCCTTTGTAAATAAACCCCCAATCAATATCGTGAGGACCATATCCTGTTATTGTTTTTTTTAAAGAAGACCCACCATGAACAGAGCCACCAGCGAGGACAAACGCCTCAAAAAACCGAAACTCTTTGCGAAGGTTTTTACCTACATCTTCGGCAATTGCAATCATCTCCGGAACCACTACGAATTCGTTTTCGACTAAAGCGTTCAACAACTTTGGAAGCTCAATTTTCCCTTCGTATTCTCTTACCGTCTCCACCACCTCAGAGACAGACATACCTGTACCCAATTGTCGATAGATTTCTTCTCTTCTGGTAAGCCTTGTCACTTCACTTTTCCAGTCGGCTAAACTCAAATCTTTTGAAGCGAACCTTTTGACTTCATCTGCAAATTTGCTTTCACCCATGGGCAGCTTATTGAATACTCTTGTAGTAGCTAATTGTCTTTTCTAAACCCATTTCAACAGAGACGACCGGTTTCCAATCTAGTAAACTTCCGGCCTTTGAAATATCTGGCCTTCTTTGCTTAGGGTCGTCCTGTGGGAGATCTTTAAAAACGATTTTAGATTGTGAATCCGTCATGGTCTTTATCTTTTGTGCAAGATCAAGCATGGTGAATTCATCTGGATTTCCAAGATTTATTACCTCACTTTTTGTGTTGTCTGCAAACATCGCTTTATAAATTCCTTCAACCATATCGCTTATATAGCAAAAGGATCTCGTTTGAAGGCCATCGCCGTAAACAGTGATATCCTCTCCGTTGATTGCTTGGTTAATAAAGTTGCTAACTACCCTACCGTCGTCTTTCTGCATTTTTGGGCCATACGTATTAAAAATGCGCACTATTCTGGCATCTACTTCGTATTTTTGTATGTAAATATAAGTCATTGTTTCTGCAAACCTTTTGCTTTCGTCATAGCAACTTCTGGGACCAAAACTGTTGACGTTGCCCCAATAGTCTTCCTTTTGCGGCGAAACGTTCGGGTCACCATAAACTTCTGACGTAGAAGCTAAAAGATATTTGGCCGAGTGAGATCTTGCTTGTTTAAGTAAACCAATTGTGCCCATACTGTTCACCTCCGCTGTTTCTTCTGGGTGTTTTTGATAATCAATCGGAGAAGCCGGCGACGCCAAATGAAAGATATAATCTATGTCGCCCAAATTTTTCCACTCCCAAGTTATATCGAGTTTTTCAAATCTGAAGTTATCACTGCCTTTAAGAGCTTCAATATTTTTCTCGGAACCTGTAATAAGGTTATCTACACATGTCACAAAAAATCCTTCACCCACCAATCTCTCACACAAGTGCGAGCCAATAAACCCTGCGCCACCTGTCACAACCACTCTTTTCATAGTTTATTATTATACCGCATCAGAGGCTGATTGGATCTTTTTTTAGATTGCGTATTTTTTTATACCCATATGATAAACTGATTTGTATGAGATTGTTGTGGAATAAGCTTCATAAACTGGGAGACATCCTTCATTTGCCTGACATGCCTAATTGGTTACTTTTTGGCATGGTTTTTATAATGCTTCTTAGAATACCAAGCTTTTTCGAACCATACTATTACGGTGACGAGATGATTTATTTAACTATGGGTCAAGGGGTGCAACAAGGAGTGACTTTATATAAAGATTTGCATGACAATAAACCACCTCTCCTTTACTTGACAGCGGCAATTGCTTCAAATCTTTTTTGGTTTAAGGCTATTTTAGCCTTCTGGAGTTTGGTGACAGTATATTACTTTTATAGGCTGTCCGAAAAAATATTTAAAGGCAAAGACAAACCAGTAAAAATATCCACACTTGTTTTTGCAGTACTCACAACAATTCCCCTTCTCGAAGGAAATACAGTTAACGCAGAACTTTTTATGATCGGGCCTTCAATAATCGCTTTTCTGATACTTCTTGATGAAAACCTCAAGATATCCAAAGTTTTTTGGGCAGGATTTCTTTTTGGAATCGCAACGCTTTTTAAAGTCCCGGCTGTCTTTGAGGTGCCTGTTATTGTGATTTATTGGCTTACAACAGACCTGAAAAACTGGAGAAAGACAATAAAAAACGTTTTTGTGCTTGGACTTGGAGTTTTGGCTCCCATTGCTGTATCTATAATCTATTATCTTTTGGCCGGCGCGGGACCCGAATATGTCAAAGCAGCCTTTTTGCAAAACGTTGGCTACTTAAGCAGTTTCAGACCTGACGATGCTCAGAAATCTTTTTTTGCCAAAAACGCTCCCTTGATTACAAGAGCGATGATTGTGGTTTTGGGTTCGTTAATCTTGTTCATAAAAAGAGCCAAACTTTCAAAAAGATTTATATTCCTTTGTTTGTGGGTTATTTTTGCACTTTTTGCAGTCACGTTGTCGGAACGTCCCTACCCGCATTATTTGATTCAAAACGTCGCTCCCATGGCTATCCTTATGGCTATGTTTTTTACAGAAGAAACTTTTGATCAAGTTTTGGTGATTATCCCACTTGTTCTGTCTTTCTTGGTACCTGTTTATTACAGGTTCTATTTTTACCCGACTTCAAGCTATTACTTGAGATTTGTTGACTTCGCAGCCGACAAAATAACCAAAACACAGTATTTCCAAAGTTTTTCTGCATCCACAAACCGGAACTATGAAATTGCAGAGTTTATAGCAAACTCCAGCCACCCCAAAGATAAAGTATTTATGTGGGATCCGGACTCTGCGGCTGTATACGCGCTGTCTAAAAGATTGCCTCCCATTAAATATACTGTGCCCTATCACGTTGCAGACTTTTCCAATAGGTCAGATACTGCCAATGCAGTTATGGAAAATCCTCCTAAGTTTATAGTTATGGTATCAGGGCATCCGTTACCAGAAATTGAAAATTTTCTCAGAAAACGCTACCTGCTTATAAATCAAATTGGTAACGCGAATATTTACTCCAGGTTGGATTTGGTTAGGTAGTCGCTATTGTAGTAAAATCAGCCTGATGGCAAACAAGTCTAAACTCACTTCATTGGAAGGTGTCCCGTTTAAAGAGTATATCTACACATCTCTTTTTGGCGCCCTACTCACTCTTGTAATATACATTCTTCTGGGTAGTTTTCTTCCACCTGTGGTGCCATTTCTGTATGGCAACCCCTCGGGGGAGAAACAAATTATTTCTCAAATCGGCCTTCTTTTGGTCCCAGGGCTTTCGCTGAGCGTAACTTTAGTTAACTTGTTTATCACATACAAAACGAGCGACAAATTTGTGAAACAGGCTTTGGTTTTTGGTTCGTTTTTGTTTACTCTTCTAATGCTAATTACGTTTGTAAAAGTGGTTATATTGGTCGGGTTTTTTTAATGGAACAACTTAGATATATTTTCATTATTCCATGGCTGGTTTCAACGGCTGTTTCTTTTTTTGTTACTCCTGTTGTTATACGCTTAGCTAAAAGACTTGGAATTGTTGATGATCCATCCAAAAACAAACACCCTAAAGTTATCCATACTTACCCGATCCCACGAGGAGGTGGAATTCCAATTTTTTTGTCACTTTTGACTTCAGTATTAATATTTTTACCAACCGACAAACAAACAATAGGTATTATTTTTGGAGCGTTGGGGCTTGTATTGATGGGCTTTCTGGACGATAAATACGACCTGAATCCATATCTAAGACTTATAATTGGAATCATATCTGCCAGCATTCCCGTTGCCTGTGGAATTGGTATTTCCTTTATAAGCAACCCTTTGGGTGGTGTCATCGATTTGACTGGACCCCAGATGTCGTTTCAGTTTTTTGGGAACAGCTACACTTTTTCTTTTTTAAGCAACATTCTTGCGGTTATATGGGTCACCTTCTTAATGAACATTGTAAACATGGGCGCGAAGGGCGTTGATGGCCAAATGAGCGGAGTCACGGTTATCGCAGCCCTTACAATAGCCTTTCTTTCACTTAGATACTCAGCAGATATCACACAATGGCCCGTTATCATCCTTGCAGCAATAACTTCAGGGGCATACTTGGGTTTTTTACCATGGCATGTGTTCCCCCAAAAAATTATGCCCGGTTATGGCGGTAGTACTTTGGCGGGTTATTTGCTGGCTGTTTTATCGATCCTCTCCACTACAAAGGTTGGTGCACTCATGGTTGTACTTGGTGTTCCACTTATTGATACTGGATATACTGTGGTAAGAAGAATTGTTTCCGGAAAGTCTCCTGTCTGGGGAGACCGTGGACACCTCCACCACAGGCTTTTGGATTTTGGAATGACCAAACAACAAGTAGCGATTTTTTATTGGGTGCTGACTTCTCTTTTGGGTTTTATGGCGCTGAATTTGAATACAACCACTAAGATATATACAATGATCGGTGTAGCCGCCATAATTGGAGGGCTGATTCTGTGGTTAACATATCGACCGAAAAAACAATCGGAAGCAAATCGTTGATTGGCGCTGCTATAGCAGTTATGCGCCCTATTCATTGGGTCAAAAACCTTTCGCTTTTTGCGGCTATCCTTCTTACCGGTGAGATTTTTGATAAAGGTCATTTTATAAACGTATTTTGGGGATTCGTCGCCTTCTGCTTTGCCACATCTGCAACTTACATAATTAACGACATATTTGACGTAAAAAACGACAGACTTCACCCAACTAAACGTTTTAGACCAGTAGCATCTGGCAGGTTGCCCGTGCCTCTGGCGCTTTTAGAGGGTCTTATGATGGCATCTGTGGCGCTTTTTATGGCAGCTACATTCAACTCTATCTTCTTTTTGCTGGTGATTGGATATCTTATATTGCAACTTTTTTACAGCATGTTTCTTAAAAACATCGCAATTTTAGACATTCTTATTATCGCAACAGGTTTTATTATACGGGTTTACGCAGGAGCATTTGCCATAAACGCACATCTTTCGGTATGGTTTTTGCTTTGTGTAATATCAACCGCTTTATTCCTGGCGTCCGGAAAAAGGAGGGCCGAACTCAACCTTCCTCAAACACAGACGTCTCTTACACGTAAAAGCTTAGACAACTACAAAAAAGAACTACTCAACTCGTACGTCACAATGTTTGGCAACGCCTCTTGGATGAGTTGGGCTCTTTTTACTTTTTTTGAGAGCCCAAAAGCAACTCTCCCGTTTTGGTTGGTTCTTGCCGAGCTTAGCCGCACAACAACTATAGACAAACTACTAATGATAACAATCCCAATTACAATTTTCGGGATAATGCGATACGAATTTCTGATTTTCGAAGGCAAAAGCGAAACACCAGAAAGATTGCTATTGACCGACAAGGCATTGATAGCAGCAATAGGTGTTTGGATTTTCGTTGTTTACTGGGTTTTATATAGCGGGGTCTCTATTTCAGGGATCTGATGTCTCCGAAGGCAGATCTACCGCATCCCCGTTGCCATTAACCAGTTTTGCATATTGTCCGGCCACCCAACCTGTAATTCCGTTTGGTAGTCCCGGTTTGGCTTCTCCATATTGAATTTGGTACCACCCACTCGCTTCGTCCTTTTGCAAAAACAAGTATTTACTTCCAGGCTTAACTTCAGCTATTTCGTCACCACTTGATCCAGGCTGTGTACGCACTCTTAAAAACCCTGTCGGGGTGTTCAAAATTTCAACATAGACAACCTTTTCCGGACTAGGTGTTGGTGTCGGTTCCAAAACCATTTCTTTTGCTTTTGAAAGTTTTGCAAAAACAGTGAGCCTTAAACCTTGAGCCACCACCAAGGTGATAGATCGTTCGTTATAACCAGGCGACTTTATACTCACCAGGTGAGTTACCGGTGAAATAACCGATGTCTTGTAGGGAGAGAATCCCCTTGGAACGCCATCAAGTGATATTTGAGCGTCTGCGGGAGTTGTCACTACAACCAGGCTAGTTTCACCAGAGGACGTTTTGTCATAAGAAATAATATCACCGGCAGAGCCATCCTCTGTCTCACCAAATTCCCTCCTAACCAAGGTTTCAACACCTGCAACCAGGCTTATTTTTGTTTCAAAGGTAAGGAGCTTTTTCTCGCCTGACTCTGGTACAAGTTTTATAGAAACTTCTCCAGGAGCATGGGTAGTTTTAAATGGAGTTTTTCCTACAAGAACTCCGTCTAAATAAACATTGGATTCAGGGCTTGTTTTGACACTAACTCCAGCAGGTTTTGGTTTTGTGAAACCTAAAACAAAAAAAATAGTACCCAACAGTAGAAGTAAGGAAAATATAAAAATTGTAGCCGTTTTGAGGTTTTTCATTCAGCCGAGTTTATCAAAGCACAGAGGTCTTGACAACAAAAAAAATATTAAATAATATTGTTTAGCACTCAGATCTATAGAGTGCCAGAAAGGAGGTGAATATACATGAATATAGTTAGATACGATCCAACTAGAAGCATTTTTTCTTTACCCAGGTGGATGGATGATTTTGATGACGGCTTTCCAAACATCCAAAGGGGTCTAAAAATCCACGAAACTGACAAAAATCTGATCGTGGAGGCTGTTGTGGCGGGTGTTCCTGCTGAAAACGTTGAAGTAAACATCGAAGACGGAGTTTTGACGATCAAAGCAGAATCCGTCAAGGAAGAAAAAACCAAAGAAGATGTGAAATCTTCAAGTTACCAGTATTACTATACAACAGCACTAAGCGGAGGGGAATGGCAAAATACCGATGCTGAGGTAAAACACGGCGTAGTTTTCGTGACCATTCCAAAAGCAGAAGCGGCAAAACCCAAAAAGGTTACAGTTAGAGCAGTTGGGAAATAAAAAAATCCGCGCATGATTGTTAACAGTAAAGCTTTGAAACCCAAAGCTAATAAGTTAAAATAGTGTTTCTGGCCAGATGGCGAAGTGGAAACGCTGCGGTCTGCAAAACCGCCATGCGCGGGTTCGATTCCCGCTCTGGCCTCTCATGAATTCGAGCCCATATTGTCAATCGATAATGCGGATATCAAGGTCGTATTTTGTATACGATTCCCGCTCTGGCCTCAAAAAATGATACAATAATTTTTAACACTTCTAATGAAAAAGATTACAGTATTCACATCGATTCTACTTACGTTTATATTTGTTACCAACATAAGTGCCCAATCATTAACTTACGAAAGGGCCTATCAAGATTATCAGTACAATCGGACCATTTATGACCAGTCTTTCACAGAGTTTCAAGATGCGAAAAACGCATATACAGCCAACCAAACCTTAAGACTAAAAGAAGAAGCCAAGCTAAAAGCTCTAAATATGCTTAGAAACCGTGATCAGCTCACAGTTGTCTATCTTACAGCACTACGAGCAAACCTCTCTGAGCAGCCTGGACTTGAAGGACCGGTCAGGGATAATATTTACACCAAAATCGACCAGGAAGTAGCTTGGTACTCAAATCACAAAACCAACTACAAAGACGACGATTCGATTGAAAGTCTTTTTGCAAAAAGTGACGAGGTTAAGGCAAGATATAATTCAAAAACTATTTTGATAATCGACGAGTCGCTTTTTGATATTACTTTGGGACAAGAAAAAACTTTGAGACAAAGACACGAACAACTATATGCAACTTTAAGGGGTCTTATTGACCAAGGTGTGGCAGCGGGCAAATTGACACTCAACCCATTCAACCACTGGCTTACAGACATCGATACGACGATTGCCACTCTTAAAGCCAATGAAGAAAAAGGACTGACACAAATTCAAGTCATATACAGCCAATCGTATTCACCGGAAAGCGATTTTGATACTGCTTTGCAAACTCTGTCACAATCTGTTAAGCCGCTTTCCCAGTTCAATCAGTTTTTGACAGAAATATCGGCCTACATACAAAACCAACAATGAACCCTGAACAAAACAATCAGCAACAAGTCCCAATTCAGACACCCCCCGTGCCTCCAGTGCCCAAAAACAACACAAAAAAACCGTTGAATATTCCGGGGAAAGAGGCTTTATTGAAGTTAATCGCAAAATTACCTCCCCCATTGCAAGACCTGATTAACAAATTTTATTCTAATAAATTAATCTTTTGGACAATAACAACACTGTTCGGTTTGATGTTTCTTATCATTGTTTTGGGTCTTTTATTTGGGTCAGCAGGAAACACGCCCGCACCGGTAAAAACAACCAAACCAACACCAAACTCGATAACCCTTCCCAGCTCAACACCAAGCGTCAATGTTCTACAACAAACCCAAATAGAGCTTTCAGCACTAAAAGACAAGATAAATTCCTTGGACATTAAACAAAGCCATCTAAAACCACCTCCTTTCAACTTTGATATCAAGTTTTAGAAATCTCACCAAAACTTGACTTTGGCCCTTTTCATACTTTAAAATTGCGTCTTCCCGCGAAAAGGCGGGTTTTTTTGTGAGCCAGGCACAGGCTTTTAAGTGCCGAAGATGAAAAAATTGAGCCTAGAACTGCCAAAGTACCGCCTTCAGGTACACCTTAAGTTAGTAAGAAGGCGTAAACCTCTTGTGGATGAGCCTATTCTTCCCAGCCTCGAAAAAGTAAAGAAAAAGTACAAATCGGGCAGCATTGTTGGAAGATACTTTAGGCACGTTTTTGAACATAAAAACATTCAAAAGATATTTGGCGGCAGTCTTGCGATGTTTATTTTGGGATCTTCTTTTATTCCCCAGGGGGCGGTAGTCGCCCAGGAGCCGGAAGATCAGGTAGTGGTTCAGCCACAAACCAGCCTCGTAACGGAAAAAAGCCTTCAAAATCCACTTGCCTACATTAAAGTAAACCAAAGCTACAGCTATTTTCATCCTGGCCTTGATTTAGGTGGGCCTATCGGACTTCCGGTCAAATCAGTGAAGCCCGGTCGCGTGGTATTCGCAGGTTATTCAACCGACGGATACGGCAATAATGTTGTAGTCGACCATGGTGACGGGTTGACTTCGCTTTATGCACATTTATCCAAGATTGAAGTTAAAGAAGGTCAGGAAATAACCATGGACACACAGGTCGGACAACTTGGGCGCACCGGGCACGCTACAGGCCCACACTTGCATATTGAAATTCGCTCAAACGGAGCAGCACTCAACCCGCTTTCATTTATAACTCGCTAATCCAGGCTTCGCCAAATATACCAAGAGGCTACAGTTCTATAAGGTCTCCATCTCTCAGAAAAAGCTAACATTTCTTTTCCTGACAGACTCTGCCCCGTTATCTTTTCAAAGCCTTTTCTAATGCCCAAGTCGTCTGTGGGAAAAACATCTGCTCTACCCAAAGAAAACATCAAAAACATCTGTGCAGTCCAAAGCCCGATTCCTTTAACTGCAACCATTTCCTTGATAACCTCATCATCTGGTAAATCATAAAGCTTTTTAGTTTGAAGTTCCCCGGATTTTGTCTTCTGAGCCAAATCCTTCACGAAGGAAACTTTGCCCCAACTCATACCTGCATCTCTTAGCAACTGTCCATCTGTGCCCAGAACAGATTCGGGTGTCACTTTTCCACCCACAGCGGCTTTGAATCTGGCAAAAATCGTATCAGCAGCCTTTCCTGACAATTGTTGGCCTACAATATTTGAGCATATATCCTCGAAGTAGTCGTTATGTTTGCTGATCTTAACAGTACAATGACCCCATTTTTTGATAAGTGGTGATATATATTTATCTTTTTGGAGAAAATTTTCGGCTTCCTGCCACATTAGGCAATTGTAATAGAAAGGCTACTTAATAATCCATTCCACCCATTCCGCCGGGAGGCATTACAGGCTCTTTCTTTTCTTCAGGTATATCTGTAACAAGCCCTTCGGTCGTAAGTACCATCATAGCAACACTTGCAGCGTTTTGTAGGGCGCTTCTCGTTACCTTAACGGGGTCAATTATTCCAAATTTGGTCATAGATCCAAACTCACCTGTAAGTGCGTTGTAACCAAAGTCAGCATCTTTTGATTCAGAAACTTTCTTAAGGACATCTTCTTCGTTATCGCCTGCGTTTTTAGAGAGCCATTTAATAGGCTCTTCCAAAGCTTCATAAACTATATCGACACCTACCTGCTCATCTCCTTTTTCCACCTTCAAAGCTTTAAGTGCAGCTCTGGCTCTGAGAAGTGCTGTTTCACCTCCTGGTACAATACCCTCTTCCACAGCGGCCTTGGTGGCACCCACTGCATCTTTGACTCTCTCTTTTTTATCATTAAGTTCCACTTCGGTAGCAGCACCTACATTTATTTGAGCCACACCCCCGGAAAGCTTCGCCAATCTTTCTTCAAGTTTTTCGCGATCAAAATCTGAATCAACTGCAGAGATTTGCTTTTTGATTGAGGCAATCCTTGCATCTATAACCCCTTTGTCACCCTTACCACCAATTATTCTGGTATTATCTTTGTCTGCCCAAACCTTATCCGCTCTACCAAGATCTGTCACTTCGATAGATTCAAAATTTCTTCCTGTGTCTTCGGATATTACCGTCCCACCGGTAAGTGCTGCTATGTCTTCCAACATTTCTTTTCTTCTATCTCCAAACCCTGGTGCTTTGATCGCCAAGACGTTAAAGGTGCCCCTAAGCTTGTTCAAAACCAAAGTGGCCAAAGCTTCACCCTCAATTTCGTCTGCCAATATAACCAAGCTTTTGCTTACTTTTACAAACTTTTCCAAAAACGGTAAAAGGTCTTGAATCGAAGTAATTTTCTTGTCTGTAATCAAAATATACGGATTTTCAATCTCTGATTCCATTTTGTCTGCGTTGGTAACCATATAAGCAGACGCATAACCCCTATCAAACTCCATACCCTCCTTGTATTCAATGTCAATTGTTAACCCTTTACCTTCTTCTACAGTTACCACACCATCACGTCCAACTTTGTTAAGCGCCTCGGCAATTTTCTCTCCAATTACCGAATCACCTGCTGATATTGTCGCGACTTGAGTTATTTCATCCTCACGTTTTATCGGCTTAGCCATTTTCTTAAGTTCAACAACAACAGCCTCTACAGCTTTCTCCATACCTTTTTTGATAATCATCGGATTTGAACCAGAATCAACCTTCTTCATACCTTTTGAGGTTAGTTCCTTTGCAAGTAAAGTTGATGTTGTGGTTCCGTCACCGGCATTGTCGTTTGTTTTGTTGGCTGCTTCTTTAACTAGCTGGGCACCCATGTTTTGAAACGGATCCGGTAGATCAATCTCTTTAGCTACCGAAACACCGTCGTGAACAATACTTGGAGCTCCCCATTTTTTGTCCAAAGCAATATTTCTTCCTTTAGGCCCCAGTGTTGTTACGACTGCTTTTGCAACAGTGTCGATACCAACCATCAAGGCCTCTCTTGCATCCTTACCAAATTTAAGTTGTTTTGCCATTTTTTTATTAGTTTTCTACCGCCATAACATCCTCGAACTTAACGAACAAATATTCCTTGCCTTCAATCTTAACCTCGTTTCCTCCCCATTTTTTGTAAAAAACCACTTCACCTTCTTTTGCAGGGGCGTCGATTTTCTGTCCATCTTGGTAGGATGCTGGTCCAGCTGACAACACCTTACCTTTTTGCGGTTTTTCTGTTGAAGTGTCGGGTAGATAGATGCCAGATGCAGTTTTTGTTGCTGCCTCAACCGGCTCAATTAACAAATACCCTGCTGTTGGTTTAAGATTTAGCTTTGCCATTTTAAGTTTGTTTTTAACTCAGACCTTTCTAGCATTCAAACTAACTGAGTGCTATTTTATTAATTGAAAATTTAACTGTCAAGAGGAAAGTCGGGCTTCAACAAACAATCCCCAATCGTGAGGATGAAAAAGAGCAATATTACTTTTTACTACTTCACGACTAATTTTATTCTTCATGTGGTTGTATTGTATTTTAAAAGCCAATTTTTCAACAAATAACCAAAGTGTATTTGGTCTTTGGTTGATTTTTGCGTGCCTTGGGGGGTTAATTTTTACTGAGTTAGGCCAATACTTAAGTATCCATCTATTATCCCAAAGCATCTTTTCAAAAATTTTACCTTTGCTATAGAGTGGAACAATCTGAGCAAGCTCGTGGGAGGTGTAATAATTTCGTTTATATTTCCAAGCAAGATTGTCTTCGGATATCCACATATTCAAACATAGTCGATTTTTTTGTTCAAAACTTCCCGACCGCCTAATTTTTAGGCCACACAAAACCAAAGCCAAATGTCCTAAAATTCTTGTCGTCCACAATAAATCTTTTGAGGTAACAATCAACAAGTCTATGTCACCATCTTCAGTTGCGTTGTTCATAGAAAGCGACCCGGTCAAACCCACCAGCTTAACAAATGGTATTTTAGAAAGCACAACAGATGCTTTTCTGGCAATCAACATTTTTTTTGCTGAAATTCTTTTTCTAAGTTGTTTCTTGTAAACAAGACCCGATCTTCCTTGAACAAACAGGTGAGAATCTTTAATTGATGTCAGTTTCTTTAACTTCGGTGAATTTTCAGATGCTTTCCAACGCACCAGGTCCGCAAAATCCAATGGATAATCGAAGATGTCGTGATAGATAACAGAGAACTTCTCCCCGTTTGTCAACTTTTCTTTTCCGGTGATACTTTTAACAACGATAGGCTGCGGATTGAACATTATTTGGCAATAAGGCGGTATTGGGTAAGGACTTGTTGGACACCTGCAGCAACAGTCTCCATGGCTTTATCAACAGTGTCTTTGTTGTCAACAAGTGTATTGACGGCATCGCCGAAATAGTTGGCCAGCTGCGTATTTATCCCTGTAGGACCATCAAAGGTTCTTGAGGCCAGATACCAACTCTGAGCGCCAGGTGCTTGTTGAATAATGGATCCCAAAATCGGGTGATCTATTAAAAGACCGTTCATGTCCGGTCTGGGGTATGGCTCACCAAAGGTTCTAAGTTTGGTTGCGTTGGTATAAAACTTCTGCAAATTTTCCTGAGTAGTCATAAACTTAAGAAAGTCCCAGGCAGCCGATTTGTTTTTGCTTTTTGACCAAACACCTTCTGCCCAATAGGTTGCGTAGGTTATATCTGGCTGGTTTGGACTATCTTTTGGAAGCTGGGGTATCGGTACTGTTTTGTACTTGAGTGTCGGGTTTTGAAGGGATATTTCAAACGACCTCCACGACGGTCCAATATACATGGCCAGTTTGCCAGCTGCAAATGTTTGAGTTGAGGTTGGGAGTGTAGCATCCCAAACACCATCCAGTGTAGAAAAAACAGTAAAAAATGTTAGGGCATCTTCTGCGTTTTTTCCAATTGGATTTGATAAATCAACACCGTTTTGAAGCATTAAAAGTGCAACTATTTCCGGCCAATGATCAACGTTCTCGGTCCTACCCAATGCAACGCCGGCCTGTGTAATATTGTTCTGATCGTCTTTGACGGTAAGTTCACGTGCCAAGAGCCTAAGTTCATCCCAAGTTTGGGGCGGTGTTTTTCCGGATTTATTAAATATGTCTTCGTTTATATAAAGTGTCAAAGCATCATATTCCAAGGGTATTCCTACAATCCCGGTGCCGCTAGTCAAGTCTGCAGAAGAAATAGGGTAAAAATTTTTGGCAAAATCAGCAGCATTCATTACTCCTGAAGGCAAGGTGTCCAAGTCGTTTCTGAACATTGGAACCCAAGTGTTGTGGAATCTAAAAAGGTCCGGCCCGCTACCTTTGGCCATTGCGCTTGTAAGTCTCTCTCTGTAGTCCTGCGGGGACTGTCTAACATATGAGATCTTAACGTTGGGATGTTGAGACTCGTACCCAGATATAAGCGAGGACACTGTCGATTCATCCTCCCACAAACCCCACCAAGTAAGGCTAACTGTTGATGATTTTCCCTTTGAAGTAAAAAGTTTAACTACCAAAAAAATTATTATCAAAACTACTATGCCAACTATTGCAAAAATAGCCATTTTGGGAAACTCTTTTTTGGGCGGTGGTGGAGCCACTGACCCAACCGGGGGTTGTTGCGGGCTCACCCCCTGGGTAGCAATTTGAGGTTGTGCCTGAAAGTTTTCTGGTGGCATATAAATATTTGGCCGTAAGCCCTATACAAATGTTATCATATCGACATGGGAAGATTAATACTCCCTTTGTTTAAAAAGACACCTCTTCGCCCTTTACACTTTATTTTATTTGCAGTTGTTGTTGCAGGATCCTGCCTGGCTTCATATTTCTGGAAATACGAAAACAAGATTTATCCAAACATCAAAGTTGCGGGGGTAGATCTGGGAGGTTTGGATAGCCAATCTGCTCAAGACAGACTTAAAGAAAATATCCACATGCCAGAGAAGATTAAAATCGTAGGCCAAACACAAATATACTCCCTAAACACTAAAGACATCGAAGCTAAATATGATTTGCCCAAAAGTGTTTCAAGAGCTATGCATATCGGACGAAGTGGAAGTATTTTAGAAGATATTCGAACCAGGCTTGCTATTACCAAATCCGACAAAAACATAGGTCTAATAGTTACCTTTAACGAAACAAATATTGAAAAAGTTATTTCTGTTATTTCTGGACAAAACTCACAAGAACCAATTGATCCTTCGGTTAATGTTATTAACGGAAAGATTATTGTCAACAAAGGCCAATCCGGAAACGAAGTTGATCAGGTGAGGTTACGCGCGGCCATAGGTTGGGCAGTCGCTTTTGCACAATCAGACGACATACTTGTACCTTCTGATCTTATTAACAACCAGCTTTCAGAATCGGAGGCTCAGGAGTTAAAGTCCAGAGCAGAAAAATACCTCGGAAGGTCTGTAGAATTAAAATTCGAAAAATTCAATTATCAATTGAAGGATCTAGACATTGTTAAAGCTTTAGATACAAAAAACGGACTTGATTTGGATAAATTGCTTCAAATTATTGAGAAAGTGTCAAAAGGTTTGGAAAGTGATCCTCAAAATCCAAAATTTGTATTCGTAGACGGTAGGGTAACAGAATTTCAACCCGCGCTTCCGGGGATAAAAGTCCAAAAAGACAAATTGTTGGCGACACTCACCAATAATTTATTGGAACTTGAAACAAGCGGTGTCAAAGATGTGGTTATAGAAATTCCTGTTGAAAAAACACCTCCAGAAATCTCTACAGATAAAGTGAACAACCTTGGCATAAAAGAACTTATCTCAGAGGCAACTACAACTTATTTTCACTCGATACCTTCGCGTGTCCACAATGTTGCGCTTGCGGCATCCAGGATTAACGGGATATTGGTTGCCCCAGGTGAAACATTTTCCTTTAATGAAGCGCTTGGTGATGTTTCACAATTTACCGGTTACCAACAGGCTTACATAATAAGCGGCGGTAAAACCATACTCGGTGACGGTGGTGGAGTTTGTCAGGTTTCAACAACACTATTCAGAGCACTTTTAAACGCAGGTTTGCCAATCGTAGAAAGATCGCCCCATGCTTATAGAGTGGGCTACTACGAACAAAACTCACCTCCGGGTCTTGATGCGACTGTATACGGCCCAACACCAGATTTGAAATTTACCAACGACACAGGGAACTACATCCTTATCCAGACAAAAACCGACACCAAACGATATAGTCTTACGTTTGAGCTATACGGGACCAAAGACGGGAGGATTGCAAAGGTTTCAAAACCAATAATATCCAGGGTTGTACCAGCACCAGAAGATAGGTACCAAGACGACCCAAGTCTTCCTGTTGGTGTTGTAAAACAGATTGATTTCAAAGCTGCTGGGGCAAGGGTAGTTTTTGATTATTCTGTTTCAAAAAACGGTGAAGAGATTTTCAAAAAAACATTTATTTCTAACTACAGACCATGGCAAGCAGTATATCTTCGTGGAACCGGCCCAGCCAGATGAACAAAACTTAAGAATTGGAAGCTTGTGGTGTAAAATAGCCTCATGGTCACAGTTGTCCCAAATAAACAAGGTCTGGAAAAGGCAGTCTCTGAGCTGTCCCTCGGTTCGATTGTGATATTCCCTTGCGAAACAGTTTATGGAGTAGCTGTTGATTCCCAAAACCCGGAAGCAGTCAAAAAGCTTAATGAATATAAAAAAAGACCGTTTGGTAAACCGTATGCAATTATGTGTGATAGTAAGGAAATGGCCTCGCAATATGTGCACATCAACGAAGCGGCAAACAACCTCTACGATAAATTTTTACCCGGTCCCATTACTGTTGTTTCGAAAGGCAAAAACAAAGTTGCACCCGGAGTCCAGTCTGAAGCAGGAACTTTGGGGGTAAGAATTCCCGACTTTCCCTTCATGATTGAGCTTATAAAAAGTTTTGGGCGGCCCATAGTCGCCACAAGCGCAAACGCTTCGTATCAAAAACGCCCCTACAAAATATCAGATATTTTCAACAACATAAGCCGGAAACAAAAAAACTTAATAGGACTGGTAATAGACGCTGGTGATCTTCCCAAAAATGAGCCATCAACCGTTATAGACACAACAGCAGACGATACAATAGTTTTAAGGCAAGGGGATTTCAGATTATCTGACAAAAATGAAGTATTAAGCAGAAGCGAAGAAAATACTCAAAATGCAGGAAAGGAAATTTGGCAGAAGTATGAATCATATCAAGGAAAAAGGGCTGTCGTTTTTGCGCTTACAGGAGAAATGGGTGCAGGAAAAACACAATTTACAAAAGGTTTGGCAAAAGCCATGGGAATAAGTGAGTTAGTAACTTCCCCAACCTATGCAGTTGAAAACGAATATGTAGTGGGTGCAATAAAACTTTTTCACTTTGACGCCTGGCGGCTTGAAAACAGCAACCAGCTTACAGACTTAGGCTTCTCAGACTTGATAAAAAACAAATCTGTGATATCAATTGAATGGGCCGACAGAGTCAATGACGAGATAAAAAAGTATGATGAGGAGGCAGTTGTTATATGGATTAATATCAAATCCGGAAAAAATAATAACGACAGATTGATAAGTTGGGGTGTTTTGTAATATGAAAGAAACATTCAGAGACGCATACATAGCCATACCAATAAAAGAAAGCCCTCTTCTTAATTGGCTCAAATCTCTTAATAAACACAGAAAGTTCTACCATATGACGATGTATTTTCTGGGAGAAATTTCAGAAGAAGATCTAGAAAACATAAAGGCTGTAATGAAAAGTGATCCCAATATCCTTAAAAACACAATTCTTGAACCATACAAGCTTGATTTTATTGGACCAAATGGAAATACTTTTGTTGCTAAAGTTAAATCAAAACCAGGAATGGAACAACTTCGAACCAATTTTGAAAGTGAGCTATATAAATTTAACAACATCAACCTGCCTTTTGTTCCACACATAACTGTACGTAGATCAAAAGATGTTAAGTCTAACTTTGATATGGCCGGAGAAATTAACCAAAGTGTCCTAAATTATTCTCCAACAAGCGTTGGTGTTTACTATAAGGTCGACGAGGCGACGGCTCTGCTTTACACTCAAAAAGTGTAACTCAAAGGAGTAGGGAGATTTTTCTTTCTTGCTTCCTTGATTACCTGGACAGCCTTAGCCACTGCAGATTTCTGATCAAACATTCCAAGTTCTTCCATAAGCATCTGATGGCCGTCTAGCTCAGCATCTGTTATTGAATTATCCTTAACTTGCTTCCAAAAAGGATCGTCAGACTCCAAAAACTCCAAGAGGTCGGGTGCTTGTTCTTTAAACAGTTTTTCAACCGAAGCGTAAAGTTTTTCTTTCATTTTGCAAGATTAGCACTTTTCTGTCGAAATTACAGGGTTTTGCCGGCTTCGAATCTAAAATGGTAAAATCGGGTATGAAAATACTTGCAATTGACACTTCGTGCGACGAAACAGCAGCTGCTGTAACGGACAATCAAAAAGTGTTGAGCAATATTATATGGTCACAAGCAGCTTCCCATGCTGAATTTGGTGGCGTCATGCCCAGTTTGGCGCAAAGAATGCACGAAGAACGAATTGATTTTGTTGTCGAAAAAGCTTTAAAAACTGCAAAAACCAAATATAAAGATCTAACCGCAATTGCTGTAACTTTTGGCCCAGGTTTGTCAATTGCTCTGGGTGTCGGAATATCCAAAGCCAAGTTAATTGCCAAGATTCACAACCTCCCCTTGCTCCCAATAAACCACATAGAAGCGCATTTATTGAGTCCACTGGCCACATCTCAGGACCAAACCAAACAGAAAGACACCCTTTTCCCCGCCTATGGCTTGGCTATTTCCGGAGGAAACACTCTCTTTGTTGAAATTGTTAATCTGGGTGAATATAAAATTTTGGCACAAACACAAGACGATGCGCTGGGTGAAGCCCTAGATAAAGCTGCCAGAATGTTAGGGCTTGGGTATCCGGGAGCATCGGTTATGGAAAAGATGGCAAAGTTACAAACACCTCATACTTTTACACTTCCCGTACCCCTACTGGGACAGGAAAAACGCATGATGTTTAGCTATTCGGGACTTAAAACGTCCCTCATGCGCTATATTAGTTCTCAAAAAATTCACGACTCCAACTTCCCTTCCAAGGAGGAAATTTACAATCTTTCTGCAGAATTCCAAAATTCTGCTTTTAAACATTTAATCCGTACCATAAGCCACATAATTGAGGATAAAGGCTTAAACTACAGCCAAATGTTTTTGGGCGGGGGTGTGGGAAACAACGCTTTGATAAGAAATCTTTTAAGAAAAGTTGGAAAAAAATATAAATTCAAATTGGTTACACCTTACTCCAAAAAACTTTACGGTGATAATGCTGCTATGATTGGTGTGTGTGCCTACTTAAAACACAAAGATACAAATTTGTCTGACTTTTTGGATATCTCAAAAATTGACAGAGATCCCAGGGCTAAAATAGCATAACAATGAGTTACGAAGGATTTGGCGAAGGTGGTGATAAAAGTTTAAGTTACAAAGAGCAGGAAACTCTCAAAGATCAGATTGATGCCATGTGGGCTTGGTTAATTGAAAAAGGAGCCGAAGATAAAACAACCGCTAAACAAATTCGTAAAACCCTAACTCAACACCTCAAAAAGCTTAATGTTTTGAATGAGGATGGCACCATAGATCTTAAATCATGGCTTGGCTTTGTTACTTCACTTGCTGACAGAAAAACCACACCTGTGAAGCCTACCGACTACCCATCTTTTAGTTCATTCACCGATAGATTCCGTGATTATGCCAATGAAAACCCTAAAGTATTAGATCTTGCTTACCACACTCACGATTTGGAAGGCTATCTTTACGGGCTTGGAATGGTGATTTCCTCACAACCTGTTTATGAATCATTGTTCGAGAATGACGAAATCCAAATAAGAAATGGCGAGGTGGTCAATGGCAAACACCGCGAGGCATCTATTGATATCTTAAGAAGATGTGGCTTTGTTAAAAACACTCCATGGGTGAAATATACATACGAAGACTAAACTTGTCGGATATTTTCAAAAAGGATATAATAGCCCTTAAGCGCTTGACTTTGGCCAGTCCCCAAAGGAGCTTACCGCCGAAAAGAAACTTAAGCGGATTAAATGAGTAACTGCAAGGTGGTACCGTGAGCCCCAGGCTCACCCTTCAATACCTGGTTTTGTATATGGATCCACAATACGACCATAAAAAATACGAGAGTGAAATTTATGACACCTGGGAAAAAACGGACTCATTTGCTCCTTCCCAAACAGGGAAACCTTTCACCATCATTATGCCTCCACCAAACGCCAACGATCCTTTGCATATTGGGCACGCTAGGTTTGTGGCTATAGAAGACGCCCTGGTGAGATACCACAGAATGAAAGGAGATTCTACACTTTGGCTGCCCGGGTCTGATCATGCAGGAATTGAAACACAATATGTTTTTGAGAAAAAACTTGGGAAAGAAGGCAAAAGCAGGTTCGATTTTGACCGCGACACCCTTTACAAAAAAATCTGGGACTATGTCCAAGACAATACAGGTGTTATGGAGGAACAACTTAAACGCTTAGGGGCCTCTTGTGACTGGTCAAGATTTAAATTTACTTTAGACCCCGAAATAGTCAAAGTTGTTTATTCCACTTTCAAAAAACTTTCCGACGACAACTTGTTGTACAGAGGCGAACGTATTGTTAATTTTTGCACAAAATGCGGAACCGCTTATTCTCAGCTTGAAGTAGATTATGTCGAAAGGGAAGATAATATTTTTTACTTGGATTATGGTTCTATCACCATTGCCACAACAAGACCGGAAACAATTTTTGCCGATGCTGCAATCGCTGTTCATCCCGATGATAAAAGATACAAAAAACTAATAGGAACTAAAGCATTAATCCCAATAATTAACCGCGAAATTCCCGTAATCGCTGATAATGTGGTAGATATAACTTTTGGAACGGGAGGGTTGAAAGTTACACCAGCTCACGACCCAACAGATTTTGAAATTGGTGAAAAGCACAAATTACCGCGAATTACGGTAATTGACGAGAAGGGACGCATGACAGGCACACCAGAAAAATATTTGGGAATGAAGGCTGAAGCTGCGCGCGAACAGGTTGCAAAGGATTTGGAGACAGAGGGTAAATTAGTGAAAACTGAAAAAATTACGCATCAGGTGGGAACTTGTTACAGGGACCACAGCACATTAGAACCCATGATTTCAACCCAATGGTTTGTGAAAGTCCAACCTTTGGCAGAAAAGGCATTCGATAGTATAAAAAAAGGTGAAACAAAATTTGCAGCCAAAAAATACGAAAAAATTGCCAAGCATTGGTTAAAAAATCTTAAAGATTGGAATATTAGCCGACAAATTGTTTGGGGTATAAGAATCCCTGCCTACCTATGTAGTGACTGTGGTGAATGGACCATAACAGATGGAGACACACCCGACGATTGTCGGTCTTGCGGCAAGATTAATCTCACACAGGATATAGACACTTTTGACACTTGGTTCTCTTCCGGCCAGTGGCCTTTTGCAACACTAAAAACTACCAAAGAAGGCGATTTTCAAAAGTATTACCCAACATCTGTTATGGAAACGGGCTATGATATTCTGCCTTTTTGGGTAATCAGAATGATGATGCTGGGAATTTATGCCACTGGCCGTACCCCTTTTGAGAATGTTCTTTTGCATGGCTTGGTCAGGGATAAAGACGGACAGAAAATCAGTAAATCAAAAGGGAATGTTATCAACCCCATTGAAATGGCAAATAAATACGGAGCAGACGCTTTGCGTATGGGCCTTATATGGGGAGGTCTAGTTGAAAACGACATCTCGCTTTCAGAAGAAAAAATAAACGGTCAAAGGAAATTTGCTAACAAAATTTGGAATATTGCACGGTTTATCAAGATGAACGGGGTGGGAAGTTCAAAAGGTCCCCTGAACCACGACTGGATAGACGAGCGACTCAACTTGTTGATTAAAAATATAAACGATGATTTTGAAAAGTTCAGGTTGAATGAAGCTGCTGAGAAAATCTATAACTTTGTATGGAATGAACTTGCCAATAAGTATATTGAAGAAAACAAACAAAAATATAAAGAAGGAAACATCCAGGCAGTAAACAAACTACTGTCTGTCTATGAGACGTCACTTAAACTTCTACATCCATTTATGCCTTTTGTAACAGAAGCAGTTTGGAAAGAGATTGGACACGAAGAACTAATTATTAGCTCGGATTTCCCGACTCCTCAACAACTATAGTTCCGGTAATACTTGGGTGGGGTACACAGTGTACCTTGTATGATCCTGCTTTTGTCGGGGCGATAAAGGTCTTTGACTCACCTGGTTGAATAAGTCCAGTGTCAAACAAACTTGTGTCTTCAGTTAGGCTGTGTGCTACCGAATCACTGTTTTTTACGGTTACTGTTTCACCAGCTTTTACATTTAAAGTTGCGGGTGAGTAAGCAAAGTTTTTTATTTCAACTGTTTTTGGTTGAGTAGTTGAGGCTGAAGGTGATGATGTAGAACTTTCATAAGCTGCTGGGGTTGCACTTTCGGTAGAGGAGACGGGAGTGGCTGTTACAGAAGTTGTTGTGGGAGCAGCTTCGCTCATTTGATCACTTTTTTTGCTACTGTTTCCGATAGCATAAGCTGCCGCCGCTAACACAGCTACTGCCATAAGGACAAAGGCTATAGTCAAAACAAGATTACTCTTTTTCCCGGGAGGGTTGGTGCCTGGTTCACTCGTTTTTACTTCTGTTGGTTGAGGAGGACTTTGATTGAAAGCAGGATTTGAAAAAGCGGGATTTTGCGCAGTAGCATTAACAGTTTCTGCTACTTGTCCATTATGAATGGCTGTAGGAAAACCATGAGGAACTGTTGGTGACTGTGTCACAGGTGCGTCAACTTGGGTATTTGACGGAGGGGAGGTTGGAGTTTGTGTATTAGTTAACGATACGGGTGCTGTTGTATTTACGGAACTTACAACCGTACTTGTCGCTGCTTCTTGTGTGGGTAAGGCCTGAGAGTTGAGTTTCTGCAAGTCTTCTTCAAGTTTTGCTATGTCTCCCACTTGCGGATTTTGATTGTTTGGATCCATAATCCATATTAGCACTCTTTTTCAGAACGATGCAAACAGGGAAATTCAAAGTATCTAAAAATATATGGCATTTTTTTATAACATCTTTTGTATTGATCATAATCATTCTTTCCGCAATCAATATTTCAATATATACAAAAACTAACAAAGTACTTGGGTTAAGCACAGAAAACTCCCCACTATTGAGTAAAGAAGACTTTTGGAAGGACTTTTTACAAAAACATCCAAATTATATACCTGGTCATTTAGAAGTTGGCAACAAAGGAGAGGCTTTGGAGATAGATCCAAACTACGTTATTCCTTAGCTTCTTCGGCGGGCTTGTCTTCTGACCCGGCTTCAGTTGCCGCTTCAATGTTTGAAGTATCCCCGGTTTCACCTTCTGCGGGTGTTACAATTTCCTCTACTATTTTTTGTGGTGGCTCAACCTTAACAACTATATCGTCGGGGTTGTTTATTATGGTTACCTTAGAACTATCAACCTTAAGATCCTTAACAAACACCGCTTGGTCTACAGTCTCCAAAACCGATTTATCAACTTCAAATTTCTCTGGTAAGTCTGCAGGAAGCGCCTCTACAGTTATCTCGTTGATATGCTGAACAACTGTACCAATGGACTGCTTTTCGGCAGGTGATTCTCCAAAAACCTCTACAGGAACTTGTGCCTCAACTTTCTCTTTAAGGTCTACCTGAAGAAAATCAATATGCACAACCTCGTCGGTCTTTGGGTTAAGTTGTAAACCATGCACCAAAACAGGTCTTTTATCAGTGCCTACTGAAAGTTCTACCAAACCAGTCTCCCCTGCCTCCTTGTAAACCAAATCAAAGGCTTTAAGATCCACCTGAACCGCCAAAGACTCAATTTTCTTTCCAAATATGTTTGCAGGAACCAGGCCTTGTTTTCTGAGGCTTTTAACCTTCCTGCCCACCAATTCTCTTTTTTCTGCTTTAAGTGTTTGTTTGCTCATTTGTTGTTATGTTTACGCGTTATGTTTGCTTTTTTATTACAGTCGCAAAATCCCGTTTCAGGTTCATATTATACGTGTAGTACCCCTCTTTGGTCAAGCCAAAAAGTGCGGGTGTACTAACCAATACCCCGTCAGGGATAATTTTGACACCCCAAGGATCGTCTCCGACTCCGCCCTGTTTACGTACAAAAAGGCCATAATCTGGTTTAGAGTAATCGAGTTCTGTTCTCCATTTAAACAACAGTGTTTGTGTGGTTCCAGCCAAAACCTCGGTGATTATTCCTATTTCCTTACGTCCTTTAAGCTCAGATGTCTCTGTAGTCAGGGATTCCCTGTTGATCCCAACAATTCTCTCAACACCCACCAAACTGCTGTTTGCTGGAACCAAAAGCCTCAAGTACACTTTGTAGCGACCGGTAACACCAAGGGCAGGGTTTGCCGAATTTACTATTTTTAAAGATAAGTTTTTTTCACTTTCTCCCGGCCTTAATATGACGTTTAGATCAACCGCTCTTTTTATAAAATAGTTTGATTTGTTGACGCCAACATTAGCTTCAACCAGCCCCAAAAAATCAACCCCGCAGTCGCTCCCACAAGAAGTTCCTGCTATACCACCTCCCCAACCTACTTCGGAAATAGCGTTTTGCGACTCGGTGTTATGAAGATAAGCTTGGATATGTCTTCCTTCAAGATTTTCAAATATTGCCTTCAGCACACGGATCTTTCCCTTGTTGTCCATTTTAGTTACTTCAGACAAAAGACTTCTTGAAAGTGCTGTTAAAAAACTAGCTTTTTTGTGTGTTCCGGGAAAAAAATCCTCGTGAACTTCGGCTTGAGTTTTTTCGTACAAATTTTCGTAGGATATGTCCAAGTTATAGTCCGGCAAGAAAATTGGGCCCGTGTACCTTAGAATTTCTTTAACAAGATTCAGGTCAACCGCTAAAACCCCATCAACTGTTTGGTCAAGTTCTTTATCAAGAAACCACTCAGCCCTTTGTGCAGAAGTTGAAAAATCGGGATCCCAATTTGAATCTCTTAACCACCAGTTAGCCTCTCCTAAGTAGTTTTTGATTGGCGCCGGAGGCTCAACATGTCCTTTTAGTTGACCATCTGCAGAGTAAACATCGTTTATGCTTAATTCTGTCATCCTGCCGCCCTGAAAATTTACTATGCCAAAAGAACCGATAAAACCACCCGTGGGTCTCAGTTCCATATTATTTTGAAAAAGAACTAAGTAAGATTTTTTGCTGCTTTTTCCCAAAATATCAGACAAGTTATCTGAAAGTACCCCACCTTTTGAAGTTAAAGTTTTTAAACGATCAAAATCCACTTTTGTTTCAACTTCTTTAGCAACCTTACCCCCATCTAACGCTTGATTTAAAGTTTCAATTTCTATTAGGGAAAGCTTTTTGTAAAAAATATCCAAAGCGGTCTTAATTTTTGACGAATACTCAGACGGGTCGTATATTTCATTACCTAAAACTTTACCCAAAAAATCTCCTGTACTTTGGGATATTGGCAAAAGCTCAACTGCCAAATCTGAAACATTTATTCCCAACCAAGATATGTAGTATGTTTCTCTATAAATAGTATTAGCAATTGGAACATACATAAGAAGCGCGCTTTCTTTTTTACTTATATTAAAAAGGGTTTTTGCCAACAATAAAGAGTTTTCGTTATTTTTGTTTTTACCGGATACTACATTCTTGTAGTTGGAATACATGATTCCCGCCCCCACACCCGTTGTCACTAAAGGTGTGATCAAAATTAGTACAATCAACAGTATTAAAGGTTTAACAAATCTTGGAATTTTAATTGCAATTTTTATTTTTTTCTTTTTAATGACAATTTTTGGTTTTGGTTGTTTTTTGGGTGCCTTAAAATTACGCTCTTCCCAAGAGTTGCTTATATGCCTGTACGTTTCCTGTAGGCAAAATCTTAAGTCGGTGTCGAAATACTTTACGTCAAAGTTCTTTGGAATAACTCTGGGTTGAATTGTATTGTCATACGAAAGTGACAGTTCTGGGATTAATTTCTGGTTTTCTTTCCAAAAAGTAGTAGCTGTTACTTTCTTTCCCAAACAAAAGGTGGTTTTTCCGTATGGCCCAAAGGATAACAACCATTTGGATACAATTTTGGATGCGTCATAAACAAATATTGGAAAAATTGACTCCCCTATTTCCACCGTTATTTTTCTTTTAAATAAAATGTCACTAATGTTTCTTGAAACAAAAAGGTTGCTATCCAAATCCAATCTTGGTCCGATCAGATCACCAATATAAACAACCGCGGTATTGTGTCCTATTGGCAGTTCAAGATGTTTTTTTTCTTCAAAAGACTCGAACGGCATTGCTATTAAAGTTTTAACTCCATTGATTGCTTGGTCCGCATAAAAATCTTCCAATCCGGTATAAGCTTTTGTCTTGTCAAAAAAACCACCAAAATATATAGCGTAGTTATATGTTTGTTTAACAAAGTTGTTACCAACAGGTGTTATCCCGAATTTTGTTTTGTCCAGATGATAGGTGTTTTTCTTCCAAGTATCCGTATCTTTTGCAATTATGTTTACTATGCAATTTTTAGACAGAAGATTTTCTAAAACACTAAGTGAAAAAAAGTTTGGCTCTGAGTAAAAACAGACAAAAAGTTTTTGTGAAGCGTAGAATTCACGATTTTCCATATAGATTCACATTGGCTATGCAATTAACGCAATACTAAAAATTTTTATACACCCGGCTATAAAACGCAAGGATTGTTTTCAAGTGGGCAAGTTTTAAATTTGTTCTTACTCACTCCAAGAACGTGAAATTCTGACCAAAATTTCACCGAACTAAATATTTTTGTCCAACTCTTGGTTTACTAAAAAGTCAGCTCTCTTGTTTAAACTTCTTGGGACATTTTTAAAGTTGGTATTAATTTTTAAAGAAATTATTTTTTCCAAAATTTTTTTGTGCAAGCTTTGTAAATTTACATCTTTCACTTTGTAAACGCCTTTAAGTTGTTTAACCACCAATTCTGAGTCAAGTATAAAAAAAATTTCATTCCAATCACTTCTTTTATTTTGAAGCAACCAGTCTAGGGCCGCTATTACACCCATATACTCCGCAACATTATTTGTAGTTATTCCTAAAAAAACAGAACCCTCTTTTACCAACTTGGGTCCATCTTCGATTACGTAAGCCGATGCAGCAGGGCCGGGATTCCCTCTGGAGCCGCCGTCTGTGTGTATTGTTAAACTCATATGACAATTAGTAGTGTAGCATCGAATTAAACATTTTGATTGTTTAATTTTTGTAAAATATTTTGCTCTGTGTGGAAGTTTATCTTAGATTTTCAGTTTTTACTTTGATATAGACCAAAAACCAAACCTGCAATTAATAGATTTTGCTGTAACGTAAGCCAATAATGGTCCAGAAGTCCGGTCACCATAACAAAACTTACTAAGGTAAAAATAAACTTGTTACTATTTGCAAACTTTTTAAACAAAGCTAAGTAAAAATAAATAGTTCCCAAAAAACCTAATTCAGCAAAAGTTAATAAAAATATATTATGAACAGGCTGAAGTAACCAGAATTTTCCTAGTACACCTGTACTTTTGGTAATCATTGGTATAAATGTATTTAGTCCGCTACCAAATAAGTAGTTGCTAGCGACTACTTGCCCAGAGATGAAAGCAAGGTCAAGTCTTTCTGTTACTGATGTTCCAAAAGTAGAAAATAATGAATAAACCTTGTTGACAAAAAGTGGTGTAAAAAGTGACAACGTAAACAACAATTTTAAAGTGGTTAACCAATTTTTTTTATTTTTAGTGTAAAACGAAAAAACCAGAAAGGAAAAAAGTAATCCAACAAAGGCTGAAAAAGAAAAAGTTAGCAATAAGCAAACCCACACTATAAACAAAGAGAAGCGATAAAAAAATCCATATTTTTGCAGATTTTCAAAGTGCGAAACAAGCAAAACTACTACCAAATACCCAGCAAGAGAGTTGGGGTGAGAAAAAGTCGAATATGCCCTCAATAAGGTGTTTCCGAAAGCATAGACAAGAGCTATACCAGGTGAAGAAACATTAAAAGATCTTTCACCCAGTAAATAAAATAAACCAGTGGTCTTTCCCAACAAAACTTGAGCAATTCCAATTGCAGAAAAAAAACATGCAGAAAAAACTAAAGTGGTTACAATTCTTTTTTTAAAGTTTTTATCATTATTTACTTGAATAACAGTAAACAAAAAAAATACTTCTAAATATTTTAGTGATTTGATTATTGACAGTGCTTTGTCTGTAGAAAAAAAACAGTTTACAACAAGAAAGGTTGTTAGGATTAAAATTGTTTTCTTGTATTTGGAAAAAACTAAAACAAGATTCGATTTTGCTAGGTAAACATATAAAGCAAATAATATGTCAGTTAAATAGATTGTGGGAGCCAGATAGTCTATCCTTATCCCGTAAACAAAAGCAAAGCTAGGCCAAAAATGTAGAGCCAATTGTGTCGGGAGCAAAAAAACAAAAAGAACCAAAAAAAAATTCTGAAGTTTACTGTTTTTAATCACTTAGCTTTGACAACTAAATATCTGTTTTCACCCTCGCCTTCCGAAACAGTTTCAATATCCTTGTTTTCTGAAAGGTGCATGTGAACAACTCTTCTTTGCCACGGCTTGAGGTTGTACAAATGTTGAGGCTCGCCAGTTGTTTTGGCTCTTTCTGAAGCATTTTCCGCCAAATTTTTGAGGTAATCCTCTTCTTTTTCCCTGTAATCGGCTATGTTTACAACAACCCTGTTCCACTCACCCGTTTTACCCTTAAGTATAATGCCAAGTATTGTTTGAAGACTCCCGAGTGTATCACCCTTCTTTCCGATCAGTAGACCGTTTTCTTCTCCTGCGTCCAAATCTACCACATAAACTTCAGCTTCTTTGTCAAAAGAAACTTCAACTTTCCCCGAAACACTCATAAGAGAAAGCAACTCTTCGGCTATTTTCTGCAATGACTCAATTTTTTCTTTCATATGCCAGGGATTTTATGCCCTGAGTCACGATTTTACCAGAGGATTGGAATTAAATAAACTACCAGCTGCTTTCTGAGCAAACTGAGTCAAATTAAGCTTTTGAGCGTGATAAAAAATTGGAGGCGCGCCTTACCATGGGAGTCAAACTTCCCCATCCATTCATACCAACTTGCTGCCAAACGTTAAGTACGGAAAAAACAAGCCAGTAAAGTGCCAGCCCTGAAGGAAATTTTAGCCCGAAAAAAAGTGTCATCAAAGGAAGTGTGTATGTCATTGATTGCTGCATAGCTACTTGCATGTCGTCGGCGGTGTTTTCAGTTTTTTTGGCAATCTTCTTTTCTGTCTCAATAAAAGGTGTTGTTATTTTCACTGACAAAAACTGAGCCACTGTTGCCAAGATCAAAAAAAGCCCCGGAAGCGCAAATGGAATACCAGAAACATTGAAAGAGTCGGGTTTGCTTATATCCAGATATAGAAATCTTGTATTAAGTGTCTCACCTTGTGAAAACTTTAATGAAGGATAAAGGAGCTCGTTTATTTTAGATGTTGCCTCGGCACCTCCAAGCGCGGTGGTAAAAACATTAAAAAGGGCTATCAAAACAAAAAATTGAAGCAAATAAGGAAGACAACCTGCTGTAGGGTTTATTTTGTTTTCCTTGTAAAGGTTTGCCTGGGCCTTGGAAAAAGCCATCTTGTCGTTTCCGTATTTTTTCCTCAGTTTTGCAAGTTGAGGCTCAAACGACTTTATTTTTTTCATGGATTCAAGATATGGTTTGGTAAGCGGTCTCAAAAGATAAACCAAAGCCACACTGAATACCAAAATAGCCAAACCAAGGTTTCCTCCTAAAACTCTATAAAAAAGAATTAGACCGTTTGCTAACGGTTGAGTTAAAAATAATGTAAAGATATTCATGTTATTTGACTGGATCCCATCCGCTACCACCTAAGGGGTGGCATCTTAAAACCCTTCCAAACCCCATAGCCATTCCTCTAATTCCATATTTCTCCAGAGCCTCTATTGTATACTCGGAGCAACTTGGTGTAAACCTGCATGCGTTTCCAAAAAACTTTACAAAAACATCAGAAATGTATCGTTTATAAAATTTGAAAAAATAAATGAGTAGCCTGGTCATCAAAGAATTCCAATTGTGGACAGTGAGCTTTGCACCTCTTTCATCACTCCGCTTGTTGGTTTTCTGGCGATTGTTGTTTTGGCCAGAAAGACAACATCATAACCGTTTCGTGTCTGGGTCGAGCACATCCTAACCGCTTCACTCATTGCACGTTTGAACCTGTTTCTGTCTACGGCGTCCTTGGCAATTTTGGTAGAAACGACAAAACCAAACCTACTAGGCTCACCGTCTTTTCTGTCAAAGTATGCAATACCAAAGCATTCAGACTGAAAAATGGTACCCACAGCCTGAATTCGCTCATAATCTTTAGATCCACTAAGTCTGTATTTTTTAGCAAGCATGATTAACTATGAAGTTAAACTGTTAATTTCTTTCGGCCTTTGAGCCTTCTGGTTGCAAGGACTCTTCTACCTGTTTTTGTCTTCATTCTGGTTCGGAAACCATGAACCCTTCGCCTCTTGGTTTTACTTGGTTGATATGTTCTTTTTGTAGCCATTTCAATTCAGTTGTTATTATATCAACCAAACAGGCAGGTTTTCAACTACAAACCAAATACCACTTGACGAATTGTGGATAACTTATTAAAAAGTAATGGTACAGGACACACAGTCCGGAAATCTTGAGCGTAAAAGAAGGAAGCTTCCCGCTCTCACTGCTCCAAAAAAGTGTAAGGTGAAAGACAAGATAAACAATGACTAACAACGAAGTTTGGAAAGAAGTACTAAACATCATCAAGGTTTCCGTTTCTGCGGCCACCTTTTCTACTTGGTTTTCCCAAACACATCTGGCATCGCAAAGCGACACTGGTGAACGAATTATTTGCGAAGTTGGCTGCAACACTGTGTATGCAAAAAATCAAATTGAAACAAGGTATTTTGGAATTATCCAGGATTCACTCACAAACGTTACCGGGAAAAAGTGCGAACTTATTTTTGTGGTAAAGACCAACCCTGAATCAACAAAACAAACCAACACTGCAATAGAACCATTGTTTGATTCTTCCGATTCAAACAACGAAAGAATAAAAGAAATTCAACAAAAAGCCAGGATCAGGCCTAGTTTTACATTTGAAAACTTCGCCGTCTCTTCATCGAACCAAATGGCTCATGCAGCAGCAGAAGCTGTATCAAGAAGCCTTGGTTCTGCTTACAACCCTTTGTTTCTTTGGGGAGGTGTCGGGGTAGGGAAAACTCATTTAATGGTTTCTGTGGGTAATTATTCTCTAAAACAAAGCTCAGAGTTAAAAGTGCTTTTTTGTACAGGTGAAGATTTCACCAACGACATAGTCGAAGGAATTCGAAACAAAACTACACAAATGTTCAGAAATAAATATCGAAAGTTGGATTTGCTTTTAATTGACGATATTCAGTTTATCGCGGGTAAAGACACTGTCCAAGAAGAGTTTTTCCACACGTTTAATGCTGTTACATCAGCCGGAGGACAGGTAATTTTAACATCAGACAGACCACCTTCTGAAATAAGTAAACTTGAGGAACGTCTTCGAAGCCGGTTTGAGGCAGGACTAATCGTAGATATATCGCCACCAGATTTTGAATTAAGGTGCGCCATTACACAAATCAAAGCAAAAGAAAAAGGGATAAACTTGACCATGGAGCAAGTTCAAATGCTTGCTGCGAACGCAGAAAGTGCCAGAAAAATTGAGGGCCTTTTAACAAAACTACTTACCGAAATTCATCTCAAAAAAGTATCAATCTCAGATACAGTAGTAGAAAGTGCGTTGTTTAAGGGTGTTGAGTCACCTTCTAGCAGCAAAAGAAGCACTCCAGGAGAAGCTGTAGATGCAGTAGCTAAATACTACCAAGTTGGAAAACGTCTGCTTTTGGGGGATTCGAGGGCCAGGCCAATTGCCAGGCCAAGACAGGTACTTATGTATCTACTTCGAACACATTTAGGAATTCCCCTAGAAGAAGTTGGCAGAGTGGTTGGTGGAAGGGATCACACAACCGTCATGCATGCTGTGGAAAAAATAACAGAACTAGCCACCCAAGATGTGCAAATCCGTGAGGATATTATGAGTATAAAAACCAAAA
Organism: uncultured Gammaproteobacteria bacterium; assembly: GCA_964599625.1. Lineage (GTDB taxonomy): Bacteria > Patescibacteriota > Microgenomatia > UBA8517 > UBA8517 > CAZRGC01. The sequence goes on along the minus strand of CAZRGC010000003.1, from coordinate 27,080 downwards.
TTTGAGGATAATTTTTCAGACTTTTACACTTATCAACATCAGCCTCGTAATTATCCACAAAGTTATTAACAAATGGGTGTGCGTAATATAAACACGAATATTTTACAAAAGTTAGGTTCAAATACACTTGGATATCTACTTATCAACTGTTACTACTACTAAAACTACTATTTTCTTTAATTATTTAACAAAAAAAGCGAAAACACTTAATTATAAATTTCTTGAAAATATATTTAGTGTTATACGATAGACATCTTGCTTTGAATTTACTATAACAATATACTGAAGCCCATATATGAAATTCACAATTCTTCAGGAAGATTTAAACAAGGCAGTAGGTGTTGCATCCAGATTTACAAGCCCGAAAGCCCAACTACCTGTATTGGGTAATGTTTTAATAAGTGCGACAAAAACAAAAGTAAAAGTTATGTCAACGAACCTTGAGATTTCAGTTGCGGTTACAGCAGGGGCAAAAGTTGAAGAAGAAGGAGATTTGAGTGTTCCTTCTAAAGTCCTTAACGATCTGGTTTCGAATCTTCCAAAAGAAACCGTCGAAATATCATCAAAAGCCGAACAAATGAAAGTTTCTACTTCAAGATTTGCATCAACTGTGCTTGGAATGACTTCTTCGGATTTCCCGAAAATTCCCACAAATGTAGACAAGGAATCGTCAATGACGCTACCTGCTTTAAAAGTTTCTGAGGCACTATCTCAAGTTTCTTTTGCGGCGTCTTTGGATGAAACCAGGCCTGTATTAACAGGTGTTCTTATTACAAAAGAAAAAGGAGGAAAAATGTCTTTGGTTGCCACGGATGGTTTCCGTCTTTCTAAAAAAGTTATTAAAGTAGATGGAGATGGTGAGTTTGAACTTATTTTACCAAAGGGGGTTTTAACAGAAATACAAAGGGATACGGGTGTTGAAAAAATTGACTTTTCGTTTAACCAGGAAGATAAACAGGCTATTTTTTCTATTGGTGATGTTACTTTGTCTTCTAGATTACTGGAAGGGGAATATCCAGACTATGAGAAAATAATTCCCAAGTCTTCGAGTGTAAAAATTTCAGTTGATAGAGAAGACTTTCAAAGGGCGGTGAAACTTGCTTCTGTTTTTGCCAGAGAATCGTCAAATATAGTCAAACTAAAAGTCCTCACTGATACGATTAAAGTCTCCGCAGAAAGTGGCAGTTCGGGTAATCAAGAGACGGTTGTTGAAGCAAAAATAGAGAAAGATTCGTCTGTGGAAAACGGAATGGAGATTAGTTTTAATTATAAATTCTTGGAAGATTTTATACATTCAGTCAAAAACGATAATTTGCTTCTTGAGCTTTCCGGGTCCAACTCCGCAGGCGTTTTCAGGGATGCTTCTGATGGTGACTATTTGCATCTTATAATGCCAGTTAGAGTACAGAGTTAATGGATTATTTCGTCTTCTTCTGGCGGTTTTTGAGAAAAGTCTGAGGCCCATTTTGAGTTAAAATCTTCGAAGCTTGATGGTTCAAAATACCAAATTTCCTTGAGTGTTCCATCGGTATGACCAAGATATGCAATTCCATTTTGCGGGTAAATATACAAACTAAATGAACTGTTAGAAAGGTTTTCGTAAAGCTTAAAAGGGGCTGAACCAAATTGGTTGGTAACAAAGCTTGAGTCTAAGTTATCGTTTGAGTTAATAATTTGTTTGATAAGGACAGCTGTCCCGTTTTGAAAAATCACCTCATGGAACCTGTATTGGTTTGAAGATCTAAATTCGGATACAGTCATTGTACCTTGCTGTTTTGTTGATACAGGTCTTCCTAAAACGCCATTCACGTCGGTTTGCGAACTGGTTCCAGGGACAAGGCTTCCGAATCTTGCCGTTTTGGTATCAGGTGCAGGTGTTGCGCTGGTTGATGGAGTGTTTTTTGGTTTTATGAGAATATTTAACATAAACACACTTACAAAAAGTATTACTGCAACTGGCATCCAAATTTTTTTAATAAAGGAAATAAATTTTTTCATTAGTTTAATTATATATTCATTCAAACTTTGCAAATATAGCAAAGCAGTGAACAAACTTGTTTATTGGGCAAACATTACGTTTTTGGCGAATTGATAATGCTTGGGGTATTGGGACTGATAGTTTGTTACACAGCCGCTCCAGGACGGCTTACCAACAAACAATGCATTTCCTTCTGCCATGCTTTCGTAAGGATTTCCCGTGTTGCTGTATGTGCATATTGGCCATTCGGAAGAGGGAACTTGTTGCTCAAATTGCCTTTGGAGTCCTCCGTTGATATTTTGTATATGGTGAGACACTTCGTGTGTAAGGATATATAAGGCATCACTTTGGCTTCTGAGACCACATTGGTTGTAATTAATATCGCAGGAACCGCTGTGTGCATGAATGGCATAAATGGTTCTGTTACACAAACCACCCGACCCAATAGGATTTGGACTTTTTGTTGTGTAACACATATTAATTTCGCCACCGGCACACGCTTTTTGGGAAAAACCCGGATGACTTCCACTAAGCGTCGCCGCTGCTGCGTCGAGGTTTGATTTGAAGTTGGCGGGCCAAGGTTCGTTGTTGTCTACTGTTTTATAACATCCAAGCGGGCAGTCTCCAAAACACACAGACGCAGAGCCTGTTTCGGAAACCTCGCCGCCATCGTTTGATGAGGCGGTGACTGTGATGCTGTCACTAACCAAGGAATCATTAAAATTTGAACCATAAGTTGAAGTAAACGTAAATGAGTACGGAGCCCCCGGAGATATGGATGCTGGGGGAGCGGGAAGTTGTTCCAAGTTTTTACAATCAATTGTTCCCCCGCTCTTTTTGATTGCACTACAAGTGGCTGTAAAACTTATACCCGAAAGAGTGTCCTTTTTGGCTGTTATTGTAACCGTGTATGTTACTGTTGTAGGCGATGGGACCTGGCCTGCTGGTTCGGCTTTTTTCTCTACCGATATATAGGCATTAGTACTATTCAACGAAGAGTCGCCGCCAGGTGGTACCAGATAAGCACTGTTGTTTATTATCACAAGAATCAAAGCAGTCAAAAGCGGAAAACCTATTAGAAAGCTAATTATTGGTAAACCTGTCTCGGCCAGAAGGATTGCCCAAGCAGCGCTGAAAGCTCCAAAAATTGAAGTTGCGGCCCCTGAAAAGGCGCTGCCGACACCTGAAAAACCTCCTGTCAGGAGCCCAAATGAGCCAAGACCTATGCTTGCGCCTATCAACGCACCTGATATTCCGCCACCGATTACCATTCCAAAAAATGCGCCTGCAAGCGCAACACTTGTTCCGTCAACTTTTTTAGCGTTTTTAGAAACCCAATCCAGGAATTTAGGTCCAAAAATTGCAGTTATAAGGCCAACAGCAGCGCCAATTGCCAAGCTGACACCACCTGTTACGGGCGCTGCGGCGACAGACGCGGCTGCAACGCCCGTTTCTGTGGCTGCAACTCCACCTGCAGCTACTGCACCGGTTGCAACTACCGCTCCTGCTCCTTCGGCTGCGGCAGCAGTCACACCTCCAACAACAGCTGCTCCTTCGGTTGCGGCAACTCCACCGCCCACAGCGGCAGTATTGACTGCGGCGGCTGTCATTTCTGTCGAAAGTGTTCCTGCTGCGGCTTGTGCGGCCACCTCTGATGAAATACTTGCAGATGCCTGGGTTACGCCAAAATCAATACCAGTAATTTGCCCTGCCCATCCAAAAGTCGGGCCATACCCAAATTCCACAGCCATTCTTCCAAAGAATGTTGTCCCTTCCCAGGCAATTGGTTCACCCAACCCGTAATAGCTTAAAGCTGCTTGTACCAGAGGGGTGTTGTATGCTTCCGCGACAGCTCCTGACTCTGGAATACTACTTTCAATCCAAGAGCCAACCTGTTTTAAAAATACCGACTTTATTTCGCCTGAACCAACACTTCCGATAGTGTCAAAAACAAAGTCTTGCTTGTTCAAAAAATCTATCTGTGATGTGGTAACTTCTCCAAGATCGTATTCTTCAAACCCTGCTTGGGGGGTCAAAGAAAATTCAATATTTACTTTATCTAAATCTTTTGGACCCAAGAAATTTGAAGCAAAATCTTCGTTGAAAGCAGCTGCGACAATTTTTCTGTCGATTTGGTACTCGATTATTTTTGTATTACCGACATTCACGGCGGAATTAATAAACAGCTTTGTAGTTTCCGGATTTACGGTTCCAACAACGCTCTCGTCACCGGCGATTTTGTTGACTGTAAGTGCCTCAACTGCAAGTGATTTACCTCTAAGATTTTCCACAACTCTGACTGCTGCTCTTGTAGAAAGTGCTTTAACCACTTCTGGTTCAACCTCGTCCGGTATTGAAGTTTTTATTCTTTCTTCTATCTCAGATGCTATTTGATGGGTTAATTGCTCCGGGTTGGCGACTGCTGCTGTTTTGAAGGTTTCAACTGTTTTTGCTTTATCTTCAGTTAATGTTTCTGGGGGTGGGGTGTTTACTCTTCGATAAATCTTTTTACCTTGAATTGTTTTGTGTAGCTCCTCTTGTCTTTTGATTGCTGCTTGAACTTGAATTTTTGCATCCTCGGCACTGGCTTTTATGGCAGCTTCCCTTTTAAGTCTTTCTGCTTCCATTTGCTTAAGCCTTGCTTGATCGGGTAAATTGCTATCAAGTGGTGCGTCATCTTCCAGCTTTTTTAAAGCAAATTGTGCATTTTTTATTGATTCAGGATCTTTAGGATCTATTTCCACCCCGGTGAAATTTTTAATGGATTCAATGAAGGATTCCCGATTGTTCCACTTAAAATTTCCAGAAACAAAAGGTTTGTCGCTGGAATAAACATAGCCTTCTGGAAAAAAATGTTCAAAGGCATAAAAAAGCTCCTCAATATTATTCTTGGTTAATAGTTTAGCCATAATTATTTGGTGTTATACGCGGCTGGGTTAAATTTAGCAACCTCTTCTGGCTTGGTTGTTATCAATCTATTTTCTTCTTCCGAGGCAACCACTCTTATTGGGGCATGGTGTGGTCCTGCAAAGAATATTCCCTCTCCGACATTGGCTGCAAGAAGGAGCTGTTTTTCTCCCTGACTCAAATAAAACACCTCCCCGATTTTATCAATTGCAGCAGGTGATTGTTTCAGAAGCACCTGCATGGAGCTGTTGGTGACAATTGCCTTGCCTATGTCTTGTGCCAAGAAGTCCTCTACGTCTTGGGTGATTGTTGTAAGCCCAAGATAATATTTACGTGCTCTTTTGACAACGCTCCACAAGAATTGAGCGGTGTCGGGATATCTCATCATGTGCCAAGCCTCATCCACTAAAAGGACTCGTTTTTTAATGTCCTTTTTGACGCGAGTCCAAATGTAATCAAGGATGATAAACATTGCAATCGGGCGTATTGCATCTTGCATGTCTTTAACTGAGAAAACAGTAAAAGGATTGTTTAGATTGATGTTGGTTTGTTTATCAAAAATTCCCACAAAACTTCCTCTTACAAATTTCTCGATACGTGCTGCTAAATCAAGTGCATCTGGAACCTCCATTCCAATAAGGGTTTTGTATAGATCTTCCATAAGAGGGGGTTCTTTTCCTTGGGTATCAGGGTCCATGGTGATTCCTTTGTTTCTGTAGGTCATAACAAGTGCTCTGTCCAAAAGTGCGTCCTGGGTGGGAGATATTTGTCCCATGATAACTTTCATAAGTGAATGTAAGGATAAAATTTTCAACCCAAGCTGGTTCTCGCCCTCTTCACGTATCTGGGCCAGATCAAAAGGATTGATTTTGGCATCGGAGTTATAGGAGAAAGAAATATATTCACCACCAACCGCTTGTGCGAGTGGTTTGTATTCGTTTTCAGGATCAAGAATTATTGCTTCGGTTCCTGTCATCAAAGATCTTAAAGCCTCCAACTTAACAAAAAATGACTTTCCGGCACCTGAGGTTGCAAAGATAACCATGTTACTGTTTTGGAGACTAAATCTGTCAAAAATAATGAAGGACTCGTTTTGAGAATTTATACCGTACAAAACTCCGCGGTCGCTGGAAAGTTCTGTAGAGGTAAGAGGGAAGGTTGTTGCTACAGAAGTCGTATCCATATTCCTTGTGATGTTTAATCTGTCCATTCCAAAGGGTGCGGTAGACAAAAATCCTGACTCTTGGTCTAAAAGAGCGTGTTTGGAAACAATCAAAAGCGATCCCAACTGTGATTCAATTTGTTTTGTAACATGGTTTAGTTCATCGACAGTATTTGCCGGAATTGTTATGTAAAAAGAAAATTCGTAAAAACGTTCTATTCCTTTAACAAGTTGTTCCTGAAGAGCTCTGGCATCTTCCAATTTGGCTGAGGTAGAAGGATCAACTATTTTTCCGCGTTCGATGTCTGTTGATATTTCTGCTTCCATTTCTGCGATCTTTCTCCTTAGATCGTCCAGAACAGATTTTCCATCTACCGGATAAACATAAAAAGAAATATCAAGGCTTGAATCAAAATTAACTACAGGCTCAAGCCAACCCGGGGCGACAAATCTGGGATAGCCACCAACAAATATGGTTCGAAAATAAACATCGTTTATTTTTATGTAATCAAAGTCCTCCTCAACCAATTGCGGAGCAATAACATCCAACACATTTGCTCCTTGGGTTACAGCCAAACCCGGGTTTGTATATTTTTGTTTAGCAGTCTTTACGGCAGTAGGGGTTGGTTGAACTTGTGTGTTTGGAGGTGTTTGTTGCACAGGTGTCGGTGCAAATGAGGTTTGTGGGTTTTGTAACGATGGATTTGTAGGTGGAGGAGTTGTTGGTGTTTGTGGCGCGACGGGAGGGTTTGTAGTAGGTGGAACGATTGTGGGTGGTGTTTGTAGCACCATTGGTGGTTGAGTGTTTTGCATAGGGTCAACACCCAAAGCAGAGGCTGGTACCGGATTCTGCTGTTTCATGAATGGTAGTTTGATATTCATTTTTTTATTTTTTGTCCATTACAACCTCGGGTTCTTTTTTAACTGCGGGTCTTTCGGGGTTGTAGATAGTATAAAAAAGATTGACAAGCTCCGGTGTTGTAAGTTGCCTGAATTTTATACCAAGACGCCCTGCCTGGCGAACCAAGTGATCCCGCCTGGGATACAAAGTAATCTTAGCTTTTTTAATAACATAAGATTTTGTGTAGGGAAGTGGCCCGCCACGTTTAGTAAGTGTTTGTACTGATTTGCCGACCCCCAGTTCTAATGGCGAAAGATACAAAATCACAAAAAATCTTTTCCCAAGAACGTTCTTCTTCTTAACAGACTCGGTAATAAAACCTCTGTAGTTGGCCATAAGCCTCACCAAGAGGGGGTGTGTAAGTTTTTTGGCTTGTTCATCCAAAAATGACAAATAAGAGCTTATGTCCTTTCTGGATGTTCTTACAACAATCTGAACAGAGAAAGAAAGCGAATTAATCATTGCTGCATATGCTGCGATTACGGCCTGTTGCTCCTTTTCGCTTAAAAGTCCGAAATTGAGAGATGTTGACTCCATCACAAGTGCGGCGCCTCCGTCTTTGTAAATTAAAATATCATTTGTAATGTCTGCAATTGGTACATGGTCTTGGCTGGTTGCAGTAATAGGTTTATCCGGAATGGAAAGGTATGGAATTTTGGGAAGTTTTGATAAGTTTGGTGGGTTTAATGCCATAGTTGGTTAGTTAGTCGTTGCTACAGGGTTTGCAGAAACTATTGGTGGAGCCTGGGTAACCTGCGCAGGCTGCTGAGTACTATGTTTGCCTTGAACAAGGATTGGAGGAATCAAGTTTCCCGTTGCTTCAAAAGATATTGCTGTAAAATCGAAGCCATCTTTTTCTGTTAAAACGTCGTATTTACCTATCTCAAGTGGAGTAACGGTTATAAAATGACCAGCCTTGTTACTTCTTAGTGCTCGTATTGGTCTGCCGCCAGAGTCTCGTATTTCCATAATCGCACCTTCGACTATTCTTCTATTTTCATCTACCACTTGTCCAACAACAACGTTTGGAATTGTTGGAGGGCTTGGTGGGGCAGCGTCGATTGAGAACAAAGCTTGTTTGGTGGAAATCATTTCCTCACCCGCCATAGTTGGTGCAACTTGGTGTGTTGTTATTTGTGGTTCTGGTGCTAGTGGATCCGCTTTTCTTTCTTCGATTACCAAATGAGGTATATTGGAGACAACTTTTATAGGAGCAGTCTGGGGTATTTGTATTTCTTTTTGTTCAACGGGTGCCTGTGGTGCGCTAATGGGTTCTTTTGGCATGGTTAAGGGTGTGACTGCCGGGGTTGGAGCCGCTGACTGTGCGGGTGCTGGAGGTATGCCAGTTGTTACAGGCGAAACCACTCCTGTAAATATTCCGGTAAGCGTTGCTAAAAATCCCTGTTCAGCCATTTCCATTTTTGCAGATGAGCCAGTTCTTTGATTTGCAACAGAAAGATAGTCTTGCAAGGCTTTTTCTTGTGGAGCTGCTGTGTTTGCATTCACACTGCTTGCGGGCTCATCCATAAAAAATTTAACAGGTGTTTTTGTTTCTTCCCAGTAAAATTCGGTTGGTGCATATATTGCTTTGAAAAAAGCAAAAATCCATTTTTCCAACGGCCTTTCTTCCAAAGGCAAAAAAGCAAGACCGACACCAAGAAGTGCGGATACAATTACAAAAGGCCATTTGATAATTCCAATAAGTGGGGAAGAATAAAAAATAAGTGCCACCAAAAATCCACCCGCAAGTTGGAAAAACTGTTTGAGGGTCATATCTCCCACCAAACGGAATTGATAGGAACTTATTTGTTGTGGAATTGGATGTTGTTCCATGTTGGCAGTAGAAGGTAATAAATATACCTATGATTAGATTACTGCGTGAAGCGTACGGTGCAAGATGAAGCCTTTTTCACAAAAAAAGCCCTTGCGGTGTGTTACAAAAAAAGTAACCGCAAGGGCGGAACCAAAAGTGTTTGTGTTTTATTGGGCAAAAAAAGCGTAGACAACGTAATAAGCCGATCCACAGCACAAAATTATGCCAAAAACTATGCTGAGGATAAAAATTAAAGTCCAAAAAACCTTTGACCTGCCGTCTGACGACTTCATTCGGAAAAAGGAAACCACCCCGGCAAGCAAAAGTCCGGCGAAAAGCAGTCCTCCCGGTATGATAAGAACCGCCACAAGCACTGGTATTGCCAAGATGGCCAACACAACCAATTGCCAGGGTTTGAACTTACTCAAAAAATCTCTCATCTGAGACTCCTAATGTGCAAAATTTGAACAGACACAATTATCTCACATTATAGGTTTTTGGTCAAAACCCGACAGCTTTGAAGTTGGGGTGGTATTGTTATATAATTTGCAGGCTACACAAAGATGACAAGAGAATCTGTTCCAAACGATCCAAACATATCACCCTCAGTTAGGGCAATGATGAATCTGGGGGGTACCCAGGCCAAAGACTTTGCGGCTAATCAAATTTCGTCTATCGACAGCAATGCTGTTGCTTTGGGTAAATCTCAAGTCGATGCAGCCAGGAATTTTGCCGAGTCTCAGCCAATGATGAAAGCAAACCTTCCCGATATAAGAATGCAGCATGGAAAAGAGGATGATAAAGACCCCAACAAAGAGAGAATGGAGCATGAAATGAGATTGGCGAGGAGGAACGAGGAAGGAAAATATTCATATATGCCCAAATTCCTTATGGCAGCCGAGCAGATTGGGCTTATTGAAAACGACACCAGAGACTTGGATCAAATGATATTTAAAGTAAGACTTTTAAGGAACAAGATTGAACAGAGTACTGATTGGGTTGAAGTTGAGGCAAGCCCTAGCCTTCAGGATGCGAGAGACACTCTCAAAACCGAACAAGAAGAACTAAGAAAAGCAGTTGATGACAAAAAAGCTAAAAACGAAAAGGTTATGATCAAGGGTTCCAAGGGTGGAGATGATTGGGACGCTGTCGAAAGTGGGGATAAATTTGCTGCCGAGGTTGCAGATTATTTGATTGAGGAACCGAACGAGAGAGAAAAGAGGCTCGAAGGAGCAAGAGAAAGAGCAGCTGAGGCTTACGAAAACATCATCCAGACAACCATGGACGAGTTGGGAGGATTAAACAGATATCTTGAGCATCTCAAAAACCCATACCCATACGACTCCAGGTATGCGATGCAGTATTTTGAACAAGCTTTGGAACAGGTTACTGACAAGCTCAGAAACACCGATCGAGCAAAAAATCCTGAAACCACAGCACTTCTTAAGATGCTCAAAAGAGATATGTTGTGGGCAAATGCCAACGCCAGGGTTGTAGAAGGAATGGGGCCAGCTTTTGAACTGTACTTTGACGGAGAACTCATGCTTCAGTGGATAAGAAGCCCGCACACAGAACTTGTGGCTCAAGATTTTATTAGGCTTTATAAAGACAAACTTAGGGGGGCTGATCTTACGGATGAACAGCGCGAACTTGTCAAAAAGACACTTTCAAAAAGGCCTGACAGACTCCTCAGACAATCAAGAGATGAGAATGGTAATCCAGTAGAAAGACTTGGTATGCGAGAGGTTGCAGTTGAACAACAAGATGCGTCAATAAAATGGCTATATAAAGCCGTTGCTGTGGGACAGAAGAATTTGGATCTTCTCGATGGTGGTAGTTGGACCGAAAACGACGCAGACAAAGAAGAGGGTGAGAGGTATGCGGTAGTAGAAAACATTGAAACATTTATGTTTTTACAGGAAGTCATGGCGATGGAAACAGTTAATGCTGACGGTACAGTGAGTGAAGTTGGTGAATTCCAATACAAAGCTGCGGACGGAACAATGATTACTGTAAAAGAGAAAATATTAAATCCGTTTTGTATGCCCCGTAACGACGAGTTGGCTATAAGAGCTTTTGAATCAAGAATGCAGCAACTGGTTCTAAATGCTGCATATTATGAGCAAAAAATGGAGGAAATTATGGCTGTAGGAAATCCTGCTGTAAGACTTGCAAGAATTAAAGCTTTGGCTGGCGAGCTAAAAGATAGAGCTGCTCAGAGATCAGAACAATGGGAAGCCTTAGACGACACAGAATCGCCATATGCAAGACTTGCTGAACAAGTTATAAAAAGCACAATAAATATTGAAAAAGGTGTTCTTTCCGGTGGAGATCTCGGTTGGACTTGGAATTACGAAGAGGTTAAAAAGAAACCAATTCTTACAGAAACAGGAACCGGTGAAGAGTATGTGATTCTGGGTGGCGGAAAAACTTACAAAAAGAAAACAGATGAAGTTGTTTGGAGGGCGTTGGCTTCAAACCCCAATTTCAAAGTAGTTGTCGATCTCTCAAATGGCGATGAGTATGTTGAGCAGCGAGTTTACAAAAAGAATGTAAGTGAAGGTGAATGGAAAGAGATTACAGGAGAGGGTAAAACTGCTGCCGAACTTGGAGTAAAAAGGAGATCGGAGATGGGGAGTATCTATGAAAATCATGATGTAACAACGGTTGTTTATCTGGCAAGACACATGATCGACTACGACATAATGGCAGAAACCAGGGGCTCTGGTGTTTTGGTGTTTCCAACAATAGGTGAATATAGGGACAAATGGCTCGAGCAACCACCTTATTGGAGGCCAAAAGTTGAGGTAATAGCAAAGAACGACCCTGATCTTTTGAGGAGGTTGGGCATCGGTCTAGATGGAAAAATTACAGCACGTGGAGGGATCCTGTCTGATGACAATCCTTTAGAGAAGATGGTAGCTAGAAAAGTGTATATGAAAGGAAAAAATGGTATCCAAGAGCAATATTATGGAAAATTTGACACAAGAGTCCGCGATTTTATTTACAACAACATGTGGTCTTACATGACACCATTCTTGGCAGAACCCGGAAATCCCAAGAGTGACTATTTGACAATGCCTATGTTCATGCCGACCTCGTTACCTCTTGGTTTTTGGAGAAGTATGACTTTGGATTCTCCATCAGCCAGAACTGTGGACGGTAGAAGCGTGAGTGTTTGGCACAGAAGGCTCCGTGGAGAGAGAAATTCAAAGCTAAATTGGGAGAATATGGACAGATACAAATACAGCTACATTAGAGTCTCTCATGACCAAATGGAAAGATGGCTTGGTCCAATTGTTACACCACACGAATTCAACAGATCTACACAACCCGAGTACGAAAAACACTTCTTGGGCGAGCCTTCCGGAACAGCTGATAAAGAGTTGGGTAAAAGAGGTAGGCTTGGTGGAAGAATTTTTAATTGGTCAGACGGCGTGCTGCGTGCATCTTCGTTTGCACAAAACAAGATGTTGGCAGCAATTAAAAGCGCTGGACTCATGGGTAAAACTCCAACTGAAACAGAAATTGACAAGTTGTTTGCTAGTTTCCAAAGGCAAGATGTTACCAAATGGATCAATGTTCTTTTGGACATGCCAACAAAAGTAAGGAAGGTTCACAATTATCCTGGCACATCAGCTCAAGTTGCCTTGCTCACAGTAATGCAAGGTGAAAGAATTGTTAGGTCTGTAATTAAGCATGGTACAGATCAGCAGGAATCTGTGTCAGCGGCGATAACCAACGTAAAGAAGAATTTTTAACTTCATTAATTTAATCTGACAATATGGGTTTGGTTGGAAAAACAAAGCAGAGGCACTAAAGGTTGTGTTATCTTCTCTCGCTTGGAGGTCTGACGGAAGTATTGTCTGTGTCTCTTCCTCTTACAGTAGACATTCTTTGTTGCTCTGCGGCATCTCTTAGACCCTCTTTCAAATATGTCCACATACCACCGCTTGGCAATCTGCCTTCGTTGTCCATCTGAACACCCTTTCTGATGGCAGCTCTCATTGCAGCACCCTTCCCATACTCAGCAAATGGTGCAACCGGCCCAAAAGCCTCACCGATTGCGGTTCCGTATGCAAACGGTCTGCCACTCATAAGGCCTTGCAACACCTCTGTGGCTTTAGGAATTAGCGTAAAGAGTACAAAGCTAACACCAAGCATCAAAAGACCTGTGCCGCCGCCTGTGGAGGCCGTGGAACTCAAAAGGGGTGGCCATGCAGAATTGTTTACAAAGAAACCTCCAAGATTTGCGATTGTTGATTGACCAAAAATAAACGAAAGTATCCCTGCGCCGATGTTGCTACCAAGTCCTTCCCATGCGAGGGCCACTCCTTGCTCCAAAAATACAAAAGAGAAAAATATAAGAACACTTGTTAATACAAATATTCCCAAGTTGGTTACATAACTTCTAAGCCAAGAACCAAAACCAAGACTTGGAATAAAAACACCCGCAACTATTTGCACAGGCGCGAAAATTGTCAAAAGAATAATGTTTGTGTATGCCTTAAGGAGTCCGAAAATGATTTTTACCAATTGCCAAATAATTACTATGATCAAAATGATTACCAAAACAATTGCAACCAAGGCCATTATTGTTCCCAGGCCTGCAAAAAGAGGTGCCAAAATTGTTCCAACAAGTCCAATTACAGCTGCTCCCAAAACACCAATCGTCAAAAACAGTGTTATTACAAACGAAATGGGGAGGAGTACAAGATATATAAACAAAAGCCCCATGAGCCCTAATTCAATTCCTGCACCTGCTCCACCAACTCTTCCTGCTGTCATAAATTCAAAAACTGTTGCGGGAGAAACACCAGCGCCACCAAAGGGAATAAAGCCTTTACCCAAAAGCGCCACCAATCCGTAAACTACATACATTAAATCAACCAAAAACCCTGCAATGGCGTAGGAGAAGGTAACCAATATCAACGCACCTATAAGCTTGGGAAGAGCCGTTTGAACCGAAATTACCACCTGTGGAGATATTTTTACTCTAAACATGATCATGAATGCAAAAACGATCGCAGCCAAAACAAAAAGTCCAAATGCCAAGTCTCTTGAAGTTTGCCACATTGCCTGAACAGGCTTAAGGGCGTTAAAGCCAAAACCAACTGTTTGGGCATGAGCTTCGGGGACAAGACTAAAATTATCTACCTTTTCCCTTACATAGTTAATTCCGGAAAAAGACCTTTCTTTGGAAAAAACAAGACTGGCAAGTGATGGCTCTTTTACTTTGGGTCTGTTTGCGAGTTCTTGAAGATCTTTTTCTGAATAGGTAAGTAAGCTTGCGCATGCGTTCAGGTTTGCTGAATTCTTGAACAAACAACTAAGAAGTTTTTGGTTGCTGGTCTGGTTTACAAGGAACGATAGAAGTCCGTAAACAACCCACTGTACTTGTGCGGCTGTATATCTTTCGCCAAAAATTTCGCTTTGATTGCTGTCGTCGTAGACTTTGGAATACCAATCCTGAAAACTTGAGTTATACCATGTTCCTGTTGGGGCTGGGGTGGCTGTGGCAGCTGCTGCTATTGAAAAAGGCGCAACGGACAAAACGAGTATCCAGGCAGCCATAAACGAAACTAAAAACTTTTTGAAAAACATGTGAGTTTTATGAAAGAAAGGCATTAAAGATATTATACCAAAACTAAATTTGTTTTTTTAAAAGAGATTTAGTTGCCGTGTGCCACGTCCCAAACACAGGCGTTGTGGCTTGGACTTGAATATCTATTGCTTATTGTTTCGCAGGTATCGCCTGCTGGGCAGGCAGCTGCCAAGCCTCCTATTGCACAACCGTTTTCAACCGTCATACACATACTTGTATAACCACTCTCGTAAACTTTGATTGCTGATTCGTATTGTTCATCAGTCCAGGAGCAGGATGATGGTACTGGTGCACTAAGTTTTATTCCGAAACATGTCGCGGGAAGCCCGCCTCCGCCGTCAGCACTGTCGTGAAGATTATAAGCGGCAGCATAAATTGCATCCAGAAGATTACACTGACTGAATGTTTTCCTGCTGGGATCGATTTTTTGTAAATCTGCTTTTATTTTAGGGACTGTTCGTTCAAAAACTGTTCCGTTGAATCCCATAAAGTGATCATCTCCTGTCTCATTACATCCCGGAATTTTTGTACACGTTGCCCAGTTTTTAACATTTTCCTCGGTCCACTCGTATCTTCCCGGATTAAAAAGTCCTTCACCAAACATCTGCCCGATTAATAGGTTGGGGGGGACTTTGTATGTTTGTGCGGCAGCAGAAATTATGTCGCTTAAAGCTTTTGGAATTTTACCCACACGGGAACTGACACCGCCAAGTTGGCAAGAACCCGATGCTTTGGGAAGATCGGGAAGCTCGCCACATTGAATGTTGCTGCATGATTGACCACTCATTGGTTGCGAATCGCTATAACCTTGGGGTCTAAGCGCTGTTTGGATACCGTTTAAAAAGTATTCCAATACACCTCCGTAATGGGGATAAAACACTTTTGCTTCCAAAGACTCCGTCTTGTTGGCAAACGATCCCATGCGGCTATCATCAGGAAGAATTACTTGTGTAAGTCTGATCCCTTCGCTGCTTGGATCTGTGATTTTATATGTTGCTTTGGATTCGGCCGGAAGGTCGGCAATACACGAAACAGGGGCGTTGGCACCTGTTTTGGGGTAAATTCTTCTAAACACGGAGTCCGGGCCTGCCACGGAGTTATTCCAAATCTCATCTGCGTATGGAGTCTTGCCTACCGTGGGTATTGTTGCATAAACTTCTGACTCACAGGTTGCGACCATTTTGCAAATAGTTTGTCCGTAAGTGGGGCTACTGGGATTTGTGTCTTCCTTGCACTCTTCATGCGGCTCACTACATTGAATTTCTCCAACATCGTATTGCACATCCACCTCAATCCATTTTTTTGGATTTTCAAAGTTTACATCGTCGCCCGGATTACTTCTCGAATTTAATATCTTGCATGGCGCGTTGTTTATTTCGACATCGCTCAGGCTTGCTGCTGGGGCTGTAGAGCTAGCACCGTCTTTAGCTTTGGGAACAAAAGTCTTTTTAAGAAGACTTGTGAGTTCAAAATTTTCAGCCGCGTGTGGAATCCACAAGCGAAAAGCCGGCTTGATTATTTGGTAATCAGACTCCAATATTTCTGCTTTTGCCGCACTTACATGAGCAAGAAGGACAGTGTGTGCTCCGGGTATATCTCTGGTGTTTGCAAGAGGAATATATGGGAACAAATCTGCATATTTATTTGGAACTAGAAGGTTTTCGAAACAGGCAAGTCTATCAATAACCGGAATAATCATACAGGTTTGCCCCCGCCACTCGTAGTATGCTTTTTGATAGTCAACGTTTCTTGCGAATGGTTTACCGGTACCGTCGTCCCAGGGAAGGGGAGGGCGTCTGAGATTCCAATGGTTTCCAATGGATGCTTCTATCTCACCCAGTGAGGCAAACGGAAACAAAACTTGGTAGGCGTTTACTGCTGTGCGTACTACTGTATTCGACAAAGCGTTAAGTATTGTCAAATTGCCGTTCCAGTCCTTCAATCTATAAACGTCACCTTGTGCTCCCGACCCGCCCCCCTTGTAGCATTCAAGCGGAGTAGTTGCCCCTACATTAAAAAGATCCACTATCCAACCAAGAAGACCACCACCACCTTCTTTTGCACAAACCACAATATTGTTGTGATTCATTTTTTCTGGAGTGGATTCGCCGGTCTCATCGTCAACGTTTGATGTGTCTCCGTCGGGGGATTTGATGATTTCTACTCTTGCTGCGTCTTGTATCACACCGGGTAAAAGCCTTCTTAAGGGTCCGGACATATTAACTGATTGATCTATGCTGCTTTCGGGGTACTCGGCCTTGTCGTTTACCCCGTTAAGGTACCAGCTCATATATTCGTTTAGTTTGGTTCCGTCATCCATTGTACCCGTGCCATTAACGCTATTAGATGTTAATTCGGTGTTTCCCATGATTGGGAGTTCTGCATCAAGCATTTCGACAGCTATTTTCTTTTCGTAATGTGTTACCGTCGGTGTGCAAGTGGGACTGCCGTTATAGGGACACTTAACTGTGTTTAGATATATAACAACTGCATTACCGCACCAATAAGTTTTGGGCGCATCCCCACAAGGAGAAGCCTGATAAGGTCGGCCGCTGCTGTATTCTGGGTTTTTTTCAGTCTCACAAGGAACGTTTCCTGGCCTTGGAATAGCATCCTCTGCCATAACTGTTTTTATTTGAAGCATTACAGCCACAACAAACACACCCAAAACTAGGACCAGTAAAGAGTAGAAAGCTTTACTTGCTGTATGAATATTGAGGCATTTTGGCCTTGATTTTTGCATCTGTCATTGTGTTTATCTAAGCATGATGTTGAATTCGGTGATTGATGTGACACCTGTTATGTTCCCAATAAGCACCAGAACCAGGAAGGAAAGAAGTATAACAACAAGGCCGCCAATTGCGTAAGTAATTGTCTTTTGCGCTGCGTCAACTGCTTTTGGATCACCCCCAGAAGTAATATATCTGAACCCACCAACCAAAAGAAAAACAAAAAGCACTATACCTGCAAATGTCAAAAACGACTTAACAATATTAGAAAAAATTGTTCCCAAGTCGGCAATGGTTGCAATTCCGTTCATACCCAATAATTTTATTACAAACAAAGAATTTAAGCTATACCAAGACTATTTTGAGTAGAAATTAGACTGAGGGGATAACGAGCGAGAATATATCGATGTGGAAGAATGTGTTGATAAGTGCAACGATAGCCCAAGCTGCGAAAACTATTACGAGTCCTACTAAAGCGGCTGTGATTTGGTTTCTGGCTGATTCTGTTTGAGCTTTGTCTCCACCTGAAGCAATCCATTTAATACCACCAATTACCAAGATAAAGAAAAATACTATGGCTGCAACAACTACTGTGAGTCTGATGAGTGCAGAAATAAGTCCAGGAATGGTGAGTTTGGCCAAAGGAGCAAACTGGGTTCCTTCGCCCGGTTGTAAATTAATCTGTGCCAAAAGATTGTTCATATGTATATTATCGAATCCTCAATGCCGCTATGTCAAGAGTCAGAATATGTATGTGGAAGAATGTCTCTATTACTTTGATTAATGCAAATACGGCAAACAAAAGCACCATACCTATCAGAGCGTTGGTTATTCTGGCTCTTGCAGTCTCCAAAGCCTGCTTGTCGCCGTTTGACCAGATCCATTGGATCGATCCGGTAATTATCATAAAAAAGAATATGATCGAGGCAATCAAAAATGCCATACTGGCAAAAGCGGGGATAGCCTTTTGGAAAAAGCTTTCGCCAGTGTTGTTTTCGAGTGCCCCCAAAGCAGGGTTTCCGATTACTCCAGATGCTGCCGCTATTAAGTTGTTCATTTATTGAGTTATAAGTTCAAACATACCCGCGACATCCAATATATTTGGAATGCCTATGAATGTTCCAACCAGGTTGATAATAAATATTGCAGCCACAACGACCACAACTCCGATAATTGCATATTTCATTTGCTCTCTTGCTGTTTCATAGCGTTGCTTGTCTCCTCCGGCATACATGAGCTGAATCGCCGAGGTAATAAATCTGAACGTAAACCAAATAAATGCAATGATTGTCATGAGGCCAATAACGGAAGAAAGAAAGTTTGCAAAGATATTTATGGCATCGTTGCCCGGATTAGCAAGTGAGCTTGTACCAAGACCCTTAAACCCACCTGCTGGGGCAAGGCTTACTGCAATGTGATTGTCTGGCGTCATAAGTTGGGTATTTGTGGGTTCAACAGGAATCCAAAATCATTGAACAAGAGTTTGCCAAATATAGCAGCAATTACAAAGGCACCCGCAGCAACAGCTAATCCAAGAGCTGTTTGCCAGATCATGGCCCAAGCCGCAGAAATCTTTTTGGAATCGTCACCTGCGGACAAAAAAGAATAACCAGCAATCACAAAGTTGAATAGGGCGTAAAGCCCTGCGCCAACAATCAGAAGCGATAAGCCAAGCTGAATTAATCTTCCGATTGATGTACCCGCATCCGATCCGGAAAATGCTGTAGTAGGGGGTCTGATTTGTCCAAAATTCGGCATTTTGCTAATTTTACAACCCGCACAGACAAAAATACAAGTCCGAGGCTTGTTACCTAGCAAAAAGACCTTGGAGTATTTGGATACCCATTATTTGTCCAATAAGTGAGACTACCCAATAGGAGACAAAAACTATAACAAAACCAATAACGGCGCTTGTTAATGTTTTTTTTGCCTGTTCTGCTTTTTGGGGATCGTTTTTGCCGGCGCTGCTGATCATGGCCAAACCTCCGCCAACAAAGTAGACCAAAAGGACAATTCCAGCAATTGCAAAAATGATATTAACAAAAAGTGTAACCAGACCGGAAATGCCAGTCAGACTACTATATGTAGCTTTAGAGGGAACCCCGTCAAGAAAAAGTTGATCAATTTTCATATTGTTATGGACCAAAAACACCTCCCAGAGAACCAAGGCCAAGCACTTTAGTCAACAGCTGGACTAGAACATATGAAATTATGATAATCAAAAAGCCAATAAGGGCGCTTGTTATTTTTGCTTGTGCACCTTCTATTGCTTTGGGATCACCCTTGGCCGTCATCATTTGAAGCCCTCCAATCATTAAAAACACCAAAAGCCCAATTCCCGCAAAAGCAAATACATACGGAAGGATTGCATTGATTATATCTCCGGGAGTTCCGGGAACGGATGTGCCAAGACCCCTGCTTTCAATTGAATCAAGATTTAGTGCTGCCATATTTATCCGCCAAAACCAAAGTTGTTAAGTCCCAGTATATCAATTCCAATGAATCTGAGTACAAAAATTGAGAAGATCAAAAGAATAAGACCAGAAATTGCCGAAGTCAAAAGCTCCTGACCAGCCTTGAGTCTTTCCGGATTTCCTGCGGCCGTCATGATCATAAATCCTGCATATACAATCAAGATAAACGCAAGGCCTCCACCAATTCCCACAGCCCAACCCAAAAGCTGCCCCAAAAAGTCTTCGGGAGTGGACAGAACGTTCAAACATCCGATTGCTGTATCGACACCTTGATTTCCGTTGCAGGTAACATCCTGGCTAACAGCTAGGGCTGTAGTAGGTACTACCAGTTTGAACATGAAAGAAAATGTGAAGGCTACAGTTGCCAATAGTAATTTGTATTTCATTACCCTGTATTTTAGAGCATATTGTCTGCAAACGCCAGGAAACAGGTGTGGTAATAGACTGCACCAAAAACAAAGCCTGGAAACTGACATTGTTGTGATATGAATATATAATGATAATTTGAATAATGTTTAAGGCTAAAATTTTTACTTCATTTTCCTTGGTACTACTTGTCTTTTTTGGGATCAAATTTGCAGTTGTTTTGGCGCAGGAGTGTCCCTCAACAGACTATGATTGTCAGATAAAGCAAATTCAAAACGAAATTGATTCACTTTCCCCGGCCCAGGAGAAAAATAAAAAAGATTTGGCAGGTCTAAACAAGCAGTTGTCTGATCTTAACTTCAAAATTTCAAAACTCACATCAGACCTTAAAAAACTTGAAAGCCAAATAACCGGCAGAGAAGAAGACTTGGCTTATACAAAAGAGATATTCCAGGAAAAAGCCAGAAACCATTACACATTCTTGCGCCTTTATGATCCTATCACTCCGTTTGTTTTTTCCGATAACGCGGCAGTAGCGTTTAGAGAGATCAGTTTCAGACAAAAAGCCGCAGATAGTGACAGAGAAACGTTGGAAAAATACGGAAACGATCTGATTTCTCTGAAAAACGACAAAGATAGCTTGGTTAAAAACAAAGCGAGTCTTTCTTCGTTGCAGTCTCAGGTTTCTGAAAAACAGAAATTTTTGGCAGGGGAGGTCGCCAAGGTAGACAGTTACCTTTCAACACTTTCTTCTAAACAGAACGAACTGGCCGCTGCAAAGGCGGGTGGATTTCAGACTTCAATAGGTGATACACCTCCAACTCTTGAGCCATGCAGTGGTCCTCAAGGGTCCTCTGCTTTTTGTGACCCAGGTTTTAGGCCAGCTTTTGCTGCGTTTTCGTTTGGGGCTCCCCATAGGACCGGAATGAGCCAGTACGGTGCTTATGGAAGAAGTAAGTCGGGACAATCTGCCGAAACAATACTCTCTGCATACTATCAAGGCGCGTCTTTAAACAAGAACTATTCGGAACCTGCAAATATTACAGTAACAGGATATGGCAGCATTTCATTCGAAGACAATTATTTATTGGGTATCTACGAAGTTCCCGAAAGTTGGGGTGATTCCGGCGGTTTTGAGGCATTGAAAGCCCAAGCTGTTGCTGCCAGAAGCTATGCGCTTTCATACACCAACAATGGATCGAAACCTATTTGTACGTCCGAGTCGTGTCAGGTATATAAACCGCAACTTAAAAGCGGTAAATGGAAAGAAGCTGTTAAAGCAACAAGGGGTTGGGTGATGACGAAGGGTGGGAGTGCTGCCACAACATATTTTTCTGCAAGCACAGGTGGATACACTATCACTCAGTGGGGCTGGACCGGTATAAAAGATGCGTCCGGTTCTTGGCCAGACACGGCTTACGAAAAAATCTCGGGGTCACCCTGGTTTTACAAAGGGTGGTATAAGTCTAGGGGTGGGGTCTCTTGTGGAAGAAGTAGTCCTTGGCTTAAATCAGAAGAAATGGCCGATATACTCAATGCAAGATTTGTTTTGGATGGTAACGGTGGTGATGTTGGAAGAGTTTCGCCTGTAGGGACATGTTGGGGAGGAAACCCTTATAGCCAGGCTGAACTTGCAGGGATAGGAGGATTTACAAGTGTTAGTGGTGTATCGGTTGTCTATTCAAACGATGGGTCTACACAGTCGGTGACATTTCAAACAAACAAGGGTTCCGTGAACTACACTGGAGCAAAGTTCAAAGAAGCCTTTAACCTTAGGGCCCCCGGGTACATTGGTATAAAATCGAGTTTGTACAATATAGAAAAATTGTAAATCTTGCCAATCTCTCGGTTTTTACCAACACACTCCTTATCTGTTATAATCGGAATTATGCCTGATATATTCATTTCTCCAGAGGAAAAACAACAGCCAGAAAAGCCTTCAGAAAAAAGTGAAAAAACCAATATTGAGAAAACAGTAAATTCACAGACAAAAACTTCTTTTGCAGGGCAATCACACAGCAAGCTCTCAGCTTTTTGTCTTTATCCTGGGGATATAGATTTTGAAACGAGAGATACCGATGAGCAAGTTGTTTTACTTTTAAGGAGACACCCGATAACAAACCTCAAGTGGATATTGACCAGTTTGTTTCTTTTGGCTGGACCAACAGTTTTAGGTTTTTTTGGAGTTTTTTCAATGATGCCTACAGGTTTCCCGCTAGTAATTTCTTTGGCCTGGTACCTTGTCACAAGTGCCTACGCAATAGAGAGTTTTTTGGATTGGTACTTTAGTGTTTATTTTATAACCACAAAGCGTGTTGTAGATGTTGATTTTTACAACCTGATTGATAAAAAAGTTTCAGACGCCGAACTTGATAAAATCCAAGATACCAGTTATGTGACAAGTGGTGTAATAAGAACAATGTTTAACTATGGTGACGTTTTGATCCAAACAGCGTCTGAGGTAACTGAGTTTGAGTTTGAAGCTGTCCCAAATCCCGAAAAAGTAGCAAAAGTTTTGAGCGATTTGATGGAAAAAGTTTAAACCTAAGAAGCGACATTTAATAAATGGATATATCAATAATTACCAATTTTAATATCTGGATAATAATAAAGTTTTTATCTTTGATACTTCTGGCCATGTATCTAATTTTTTCATTGGTTGTTATTAAGCAAGTGAGTCTTATGACTCGCACCCTACAGCTTGGTTGGGAGAATTTGGTGAGGACTCTAAGCTATGTTCATTTGGCTTTTGCAATTCTTGTGTTTCTGGCAGCGCTGACGATTCTTTAAGATGCTTGATACAACTTCGGCAAAGATAACGGCAATGCCGGGACCTTCGGGTTGGTCTCAAGTTCACGACTTCAAGCCTGAAGACCCCGGCAAACTTTCCCTAAGGGGGCATCTTTTTGTGGCAATTGCAACAAAAAGAGCTGAAGGTCTTGGTGGAATTGATACCATTTCTGCCGGACGAGAACTCATTTCCAGAATCCATGAGGAGTATTTTGGAGACCTTACTCTAAAACCCTTCAACGCTTTAAAAAACTCTGTCGAAAAAGTTGTTGCAGAGTTTACTGAAAATTGGGGGGAAGTGGAAATAGCCGCTTGTTCGTTTGTAGACGGTGTTGTTTATTCGGCTGCCTTTGGAGGTGCCGAGGTTACTGTTTCCAGACAAGGCGTTTTGGGAACAATCCTTAAAAGTTCAGTATCGGGAGTTGTTTCGGCATCTGGATATCCACAAGAAGGTGATGTAATTTTGTTGGCTACAAGACTTTTCCACGAAAAAATTCCTCAAGGCATTGTTAAGGCAGCATTGTCTGCGAATACACCCGAAGAAGCGGTTGAAAATTTTGGGCCGGAGGTAAGGGTGGGGGGAATAGGCAGTTTAGCCTGTGTAGTGATTAAGTTTGGAAAAGCAGGGGAACCTCAGATTTTTGTGCAGAATGAAACACCCTCTGTTGCTAATAAAACTAAAACTGCCGAAGTTGAAAACAAAATCGGCACTGTTTACCGCAAATTCACCGCATTAATCACCGCATACACTCAAAAGATGCCCGGAAGAGAAATTTACGTAAAACCAATGGTCGACGATGAGACGTCGGCGCAAAGCAAGAAGACAACATTTTCTGTTGCATTGGTTCTTCTTTTTATTCTCGGAATTAGTGTGGTTTTTGGTATTCAACAAAAAAAGGCAAGAGACTTAAAAGCTAAATACCAAACAATTCTTGTGTCTGCCAGAAATCAAATTGATGAGGCTATAAGTTTGGCGAGCATATCTCCGGACAGGTCGCGAGAGCTTTTTGTTGATACTGAAGCGAAACTTAAATCGCTTGAAGAGATGAACGTAAAAGACGCGGAGATAGAAAATTTAAAGGGAAAAATAGAAGAGAGTAGAAGTGCTATTTTGGGTGAGTACAATTTGCCGTCTGAACTCTTTTTTGATTTATCTTTGTTGTCATCGGGGTTCAAAGGAGATGAAATATCGGTATCTTCAAAAAATATCTATGTTTTAGACAAAAGCGGAAACAAAATCGTCAAAGTTGATCTTTCGAGCAAAAAAAGCGGTGTGGTTGCTGGACCGAGCGTGATAGAGTCTGCATCAAACCTTGCCTCGTATGAAGACCGAGCTTTTGTGGTGATGGGCGATGGTGTTTACGAAGTTTCCTCCACAAAAACAAAAGTAATCGAGAAAACATGGCAGGGTGAGGCATTTATCAAAGGTTTTGCAGGGAATCTTTATGTTTTGGACAAAAGTGCAAATGCTATATATAGATATTCGGGTTTGGGGAAAGGTTTTGGTACACAACAGGCATGGCTATCTTCAAGTAGCACCCCTGACTTTTCACAGGTAAGACAGTGGGTGGTTGATGGGTCTATTTATGTGTTGGGCTCTGGCGCAAAAGTTGTTAAATTCAGCCTGGGCAGCCCACAAACGTTTTCGCTGAAAGGAGTGTTGCCTGAAATAGGCCTTGTTGACGCGATTTATGCCTCGGAGGACGTAGAGGATGTTTATTTTCTGGATAGGGCAGGGAAACGAATTGTTGTAACCGATAAAAAAGGTGTATACAAAGCCCAATATAAAGCTCCGGAACTTGCAGGCGCCACAAAGATTGCAGTCTCAGAATCCGATAAGAAAATAATATACCTATCCGGCGATAAACTCTTTTCTATCGAGCTTAGGCACATATGATGTAGAATCTCCTTGTATACTATTCTCATGGCCACAATTAACCGTCGTGCAAATTATGAGTATGAGCTCATGGGGGAGAGAGTTGAGGCTGGCCTTTTGCTAAAAGGGATCGAGGCCAAGGCTATACGGGAAGGGCATTTGGATCTTTCAGCTTCTTTTGTGAAGATACTTGAAGGCGAGGCTTATTTGGTTAATGCTAATGTGCCGGCAAAAGGAGCTACTAAGTACGACCCCACACGCACAAGAAAGCTTCTTTTGCACAAAAAGGAGATATTAGCTCTTTTGACAAAGATGAAGCAGCAAAAATTGCAGGCTGTGCCTGTAAAAGTGTATAATAAAGGGCGCTTGATCAAGCTTCAGATTGAGCTTGGAAAGCCTAAACGCAAGTTTGAAAAGAAAGAGTCTATCAGGCGCAAAGACATAGACAGAGATCTCGAAAGGGAGCTCAAGGGTAACCCCTAGATGGGTTTATCCTGAAAACGAAATTTTTAGGGGACGATCGGTTTCGACGGATGCTCTTTTACAAAACTGCAAGCCAAGTTCCATCAATTCTTGTCAAAATTGATGAAAAAACAAAAGCTAGATCTAACGATTCAGCTTACGGTTACGCAGGCAATTTTGCCTTTGCTTAATCGTTGTCCTTCGTTTTGATTCCTGGCCGAAACGACTGGGCATTAACCAATCAGGATGCTGTTAAAGCTTTATGAGCTGAAGGTTTTAACAAAAGACAAACAGCACTTACTTTTGACCGCCTTTAAATCGGCTCAAGTTAAAAGGAAATTTTTAAAGATTTAATACGCTTGTAGATGTTTTGTGATTAAGTTTTTCGGACGAGGGTTCGATTCCCTCCGTCTCCACCAGTTGAGAATTGTTGATTTTTTCTTCCCTGTTTCGTGTTTGGGTTGCGGACAACACGGTAAATACCTCTGTGGCAGGTGTTTGGGTGATGTAAAGCTTTCTAAACCATTTTGCCCATATTGTTTCAAACCTTCGATTGACGGTCTAACACATTTCAAATGTCGGAAAGAACACGGCCTGGATGGAGTACGCGCGGTCTGGAAACATGAAGGTGTGGTTAGGAAGGCGATTCTTTCATTTAAGTACAAATATGCAACACAAGTAGGTAACGAACTTCTGGGTGAGTTTGTTAGAGAGTTGGAACTCATAAAAAGTTCATTGACGCAGGGTTTTGTATTGGTTCCAATTCCGCTTTATTGGTATAAAGAAAACGTAAGAGGTTTTAATCAGTCGTTTGAAATAGCAAAAAATATTTCTCAAAAACTTGGCTGGCAACTCAACAGCAATATTTTAAGCAGAAAAAGGTTCGTAAGGCCCCAGGTTGAGCTTGGAAGACAAGAAAGAAAAAACAACTTGAGAAATGCTTTTGTGGTAAATGTTTCAGAATCAAAGGTGCCAGATTGCATAATTTTGGTTGATGATGTTTTTACGACCGGGTCCACCCTTAAGGAGGCTGCCAGAGTTTTGAAAACTGCAGGAGTGAAGAAGGTTTGGGGTCTGACGGTTGCTTTTTAATTAAGTTCGCGACCAATAAAACTATTTTTCCTGGTTTTTACGAAATTTGATACCCTCAGATGCCTTTTTGTAACTTGGTAAAAATAGAGTCCGTAGCCCCCAAGCACAAAACTGGAAACAACCAAAAGCGTGCCGATCGTTGCGATAACAGTATCAGAATAAAAAAGTTTTAACATTGTGGCGCCTGTCGCAAAAAACATTACTGCCGTTCTCATAAAGGAGAGCAATGTTCTTTCGTTTGCCAACTTTGAACGCTCTAACGCCAGTTTGTCTCTTGTACCCATAATTTAAATATATAAGGAACTCCGTAAGTATGGAAGGGGGTTAACTGATATTTATAACTTTTTTGGAGGGTTTGATTGGACGAGTTTCCCTTTTTCAAAAACAAGTTCTATAAATTCACCTTTCCCAGCCCAACCAGGAATATTGGCTTCAGTCTCGTTGTCGTTAACTAAAGGTAGTTTGTGGATATACGAATACAAAACTTGCAACGGGTCTCCGTGACTACAAATAATAATATTTTCATTTGAAGTAACGATAGATTCTTCCCAAAATGCACTAACACGCCTTTTTATATCCGACAAACTTTCTCCTCCCAGATTTTGAACATGACTGAAAAAATGATACCCACCAACATGTTGATTTTCGCCCCAAAAGCCTTGGTATGCAGAAAGTGTTTCCAAGATTCTTGTGTCAAAAAGCACTGGTATGGTTCCACCAGAGATTATTTCGGAAGTTTGCTTGCATCGTTCAACCGCACTTGAATATATTTTACTTACAGATTGTTGAGAAAAAAACAGACTTAGTTTGTTTGCTTGTGCAATTCCTTCAGCCGAAAGGGTGACGGGTAATCTTCCTGGGAGGATATTTCTTGGATTGTCATATTCACAGTGTCGAAGTAGATATTTAGAATTTGGCATATTTG
>CAZRGC010000002.1:0-225083 GCA_964599625.1 uncultured Gammaproteobacteria bacterium | reverse complement strand
CGATACATTTTTATTATCCGAAAGGACATCGTTAATACAAGCGGCTATAAACTTCATTTCGTTTTCCCCCATTCCTCTTGTGGTGACTGCGGGGGTTCCGAGTCTAAGTCCTGAAGGGTTTGCCGGAGGATTTGGATCGTTTGGAATAGTATTGTAATTGGTGACAATCCCCGCTTCTTCCAATTTAATTGCAGCATCTTTTCCCAAAATGCTTTTGGGCCTAAGATCCAAGAGAAACATATGATTGTCAGTTCCATCCGAAACAACATCGAATCCATAGTTTTTAAGTTCTTCCGCCAAAACTTTGGAATTTTCGGTAACCGTTTTTGCATAAACAGAAAACTCCTGTGTTGATGCTTC
Organism: uncultured Gammaproteobacteria bacterium; assembly: GCA_964599625.1. GTDB lineage: Bacteria > Patescibacteriota > Microgenomatia > UBA8517 > UBA8517 > CAZRGC01. Next base: position 224,723 of record CAZRGC010000002.1, on the reverse strand, counting down.
TTCAAGGGCTACTGCAATCGCCGCCGTTTGATTATCGTGAGGCCCACCCTGAAGCCCGGGAAAAACAGCCCTATCTATTTTTTTGGCCATTTCAGGGTCTTTTGCCAATCCTTTATCTGTAACCATTATTATCGCCCCTCTGGGCCCACGAAGAGTTTTATGCGTTGTAGTTGTAACAACGTGTGCATAGTCAACAGGACTTGGATGAACACCTGCTGCAACCAAACCAGAAATGTGTGAGATATCTGCAAGAAGTAACGCGCCAACGGAATCGGCAATTTTTGCAAATCTTTCAAAATCCAAAAACCTTGAGTATGCAGTAATTCCCGCAACAACCATTGCAGGCTTAACTTCCAAAACTTTATTGGCCAATGAGTCGTAATCAATCAAGCCTTCAGCAGTAAGACCGTATTGGACAGAATTAAAGTATTTACCTGACAATGTAATTTTCGGGTGTCCGTGTGTAAGGTGTCCACCCGACGAAAGTGTGAGTCCCATTATGGTGTCTCCATGGTTTAAGAGTCCAAAATACACCGCCGAGTTGGCAGGAGAACCAGAATAGGGTTGAACATTTGCATGCGGTACACCAAAAAGTTTTTTAGACCTCTCAATGGCCAGGCTCTCAATTTCATCAATTATTCCGTTCCCCTGATAATACCGTTTACCCGGATAACCTTCGGAGTATTTATTTACCAACTTGGAAGAAAGTGCCTCCCTTACGCTCTTGGAGACATGATTTTCAGAAGGGATAAGTGTAATAGTATCTTCCTGCCTATTCTCTTCTTTTTTTATTAGTTCAAAAACACTGTCCATCTGAAGCCAAATTATACAACTATTTGAAGCTTAATTTCTTCTCTCTCGTCCGCCGGTGATTTCTGTTAACCCCATATCCCGCCAATCAACATACATTTTTTCCATTAGTTCACTTTGATTTGGTCCTCCAATTTCGGAGCGAGCTTTCAAAACCGCAAAAAGCATATCCTCCACATTAAACCTTTTTTCTTCAGAATATCTGTGTGCAATCCTCTGAAGATCCGAAAATTCAAATCTATCTCTAGACATAAGCGCCAGCTCCCGAGCTTCAGGGGTATTGTTGGCAAGCTCTGTTAAAACTAAACGCCTTGTTTCGTAAACAAGCTCCCAAGGACTTTTGAAAGCGTCAATCAAAATAAATTTATCAGGATATTTTTTTGCCAATTTTAAATAGTTCATTCTTTGAAGTCTGTAAACTTCAGAAGGTTGTCTGTCACGCCAATTCATTTCCCTACCCAACATCTCCGCCGCTTTAAGTCTCACCTTAGCCTCGTCTTCATGAATATCCAACAAAAAGTATTTGGTCGGATATTTAGCCACAAACGGAGCGATTACATTATTTATGTATTCCTCCTCGGCACCATCTACAGTTTGCAAGGCAAGCGTTGAAGCCCAAGACCTGTCACCAACAGTAATACCCATTGGGTTTTCCCTATTAAAAGGTACTATTTTGTTTTCAATCATTTCGTTGCGGTCTGCGTTATACAACAACACTCGGGTTCTGGCGTGCATGTGCTCGGCGTGTTCACCCGTCAAAAGTGTATATCTGATCATTTTCCCCAGTTCGGTACCACCAGGCTCGCCAACCGTTGCTATGGTAAACGGGGTAGTTTCCATAAGGACTTCCGAAAGAAGGTTTTTCATTAAGGTTTTACCCGCACTCTCGATTCCTTCAAAAACAATATTTACTGCCATGATTCAAAGAGATTAGAACAAAAAAAATTATAAAACAATGATTGAAATTATGGTTTAACTTTATCGCGTATTTGACCGATTATTTTTTCAACCATCGGAGAATTTTTATGATCAAATTCAGAATCTACAAAAATTACATTTTTGTTTTTTGCGGCAAAGCGAACGATGTTTGAATTAAGTTTAACCAAATACCCCGAGTTTTCTTGAAGCATTTTTGTTTCAAAACTTCTACCCCTGCCCAAAATGCGCGCCATCAAAAGATCTATCCCTGCACTCATAGCGATATAAACATCAGGCTTTTTGATACCGCTTTTGTCCCTAAGTATTTTGTAAAGTGATTCATAGATCTCAAATTCATCCTTACTCATCCAACCCATATCCAGATGTGTTTTGGCGAACAGGTAATTCATTTCATTTGCAGGATCCAAAATAACTTCCTTTTTGCTATGAAGTTCCGGGGTGTCCATCATCTGGTCTACAGTGCTTTTAAGAAACCAGAGTTGAGATCTGAAACTATATTCTTTAGGGCTATCATAAAAACCTTTAAGAAATGGATTAAGAGGAAAATTTTCTTCGATTCTTTTTATATCCAGAGAGTCGGATAACACTTTCGAGAGTGTTGATTTGCCGCTTCCAATAGCACCAAGCATCCCTATCACATAGGGTTCTGCTACCAAGATTTCTTTCGATTCTTTGGACATACAACCTGAGCAGGTTATCTCTTTGGTTTTCCGGGTACTTCGTGATGTGAACGGCAACGCGCCTGATACATTTCATCTGCCCCAACAACCACGATCGGGTCATCATATCTTGCCGGTTTGCCGTTTACAAGTCTTTGGGTAAAGCTTGCCGACTCACCGCATACCGCACAATATGCATGAAATGATTCTGTGTGGTCAGCCTCCTGTTTGAGATATGCCATTGGACCAAAAGGCTCACCTCTAAAGTCTTTATCCAGACCCGCAACAATTACCCTTTTTCCGCGGCCAATAAGTTTTAATACTACTTCTGTGATTCTGTTATCAAAAAACTGGGTTTCATCTATACCAACTATGTCGATATCCGGTGTCACCATGTTTAAAATATCTTCGGGATTGCTTACAGAAACAGCTGGATATTCGTAACCGCTTTGTGAATTAATGGTATCTTCACCGCGTCTGTTGTCAATTTGCGGCTTGAAAGCAATTACTTTGTATTTTGCATGGGGTGCGCGTTTCAGCTCCCTTATAAGCTCGTCGCTTTTACCACTAAACATGGGGCCACAATAAACTATTAGTTCGGGTTGCAACGGTCTTTTTTCGGCATATCTTTCAGGCATTTTCGTTTTTGGTTAGGCCCAGTTTTTCAAACTTCTCCTGCATTTCGGCACGCTCTCTTTTGTTTTTGAGTCCAAGACTCAATGCCATTTGATCCACTTGTTCTTTTGTAAATTTGACCCCTGCGTTTTGCATTAGAGACGTTAATATTTCCTGCTCAGGACGCGAAAATCTGACTGCAAAAAGTTCATAATCCTCAAAAGCTTTGTAACTTAAAGGGTATGCATCTTGAACTATTTTTGCCATACCGTCAGCATACTGGCGAATTTCCCATTGTGCATGAGTATCCATCCTTAAACTCAGAAACCTGAAAAGATTGTGCAAATCGGTTTTCCAGTACCATTGGGTGTAGTAGTCCACAGGTAAAACATTTCTGGCAAGCTCCCTGGCGATCTGGGGGCGGGAGACATCAAGCGGGTTTCCCTCACCATCGTCATTTATTAAAAACAAATAGTCCTCGTAACTCTGGTACCCATTTCTCTCAAATATTTGTTGTACTTGTTTTGCATATTCAGGATCTACATTTGATCCGCGTCCTTGACGATTGTCTGTTGATTGAACCCCGATTGAGTTGGCGCTTGGAATATAAAATTCATCCGGAACGATTGAATACCTTGCGGAATATTCATTTATATTTGCAGTCCTATGGCGCACCCATTGACGCGCAACAGATATTGGCATTTTTACATGAAATTTAACTTCGGCCATTTCAAAAGGAGTAGAATGAGAGTGGCGCCTAAGATACCTCACCAACCCTTCAGTTTGACTGACCGATCTAGTTCCCCTTCCGTATGAAGTTCTTGCGGCTTGCTCAACTGCTGCATCATCACCCATATAGTCCACCAAGTAAACATATCCTTTATCCAAAACGGGAACGGGAACACCCATCCATTTTTCTGCACCCGGATTTACAACACGACGCGTTTCTCCACGATTCAAATCAATTGGTCTTTCGGTGGACATTTCAATTAAACTTTTATCAAGTGGTCAACAGGGGTGTCAAGAAGATCATTACCAAATACCGGCATCCTTGAAATAAAGCCAAATGTAACCAACCAAAAGAACCATCCACCCAACAAGTTGGACAATATCCAATATTCTATTCCAGTCAAAAAGTAAATGTTCACGAGCTGTAGAATCAATCGCTTCCAAATTTTCGAGTTTCGACTTAATGAGGTCCCTCCAGTCATCGATATAAAATTCGGCAATTATTGCCCTATACAATTTAGAGGAATACCAATCACCCACAAGAAGAATTGACTGGTCCACTTTGTCGAAGTCTAACAGAAGCGAAAGTTTGTTTTCGATAGCACCTCTCACAACTATATTTCCTTTTATAACTTTGCCCCGTCCGTTTACGGCTTTACGTATCGACTCTAAACTCTTTTCTATTTTTTCGTCCAAGATTCTATATCTGACCAACTGGTAATTGCCTATTTTAAGAAGTTCGATTTGCGATTCAAAGTCCCCGTCAGGGTCTGCAAGGACAGCACCCTCCCAATCAATAACAGCCACATCGTCTTTGGAATAACTCACTTTGGACACCAAAATATCTTCCGCGTCTGCTTTACTGACCTTTTTCTCAAGAGATCTTATAAAGCGAGCTAAAGAGTATTGATTCTTTTCTACAAACTCAGCAACTTTTCCGGGTTTATCAACAAGTAAGATCGTGTATTCTTCCAAAAGCTTTGAGTCAGCGCCAAAGTCTGTAATCGCAACATCTTTGAATTCCATGTTAAGCCTGGATTTAAGATTAAAGACATCTTCGGTAAGCGTATCGCCTATTTCGTATTCGAATTGAAGAACAAAAACAGAGTCGTCGTAAAGGTACACTTCTTCTTTTATTTCCTTGCCCAAAAGTTCAAACTTAAATGAATTAAGCTTTTGAATATCGATGTCCAAGTCCAAAAAATATGGGGCCCTTTTTATTAATCTTTCGTTTTTTTCTCCCTTTTCAACGTTTCTTTTCTTTGGAAAAAGTACTAAGTAATTTACTTTCATCCAACCATTATTGCACAACTATTGGGGTTTACGCCATGAAGCCCATTTGCATTCGGGGTATCTTGAACAGCCAAAGAATCTTCTTCCTTTGCCGGTCTTTTTTACAACGACATCACCTTTCCCACATTCTGGACACGTTATACCAGCCTTATCCAAATATTTTTCTGTATGCTTACAATCAGGAAAACGCGAGCAGGATATAAACTTTCCAAATCTGCCTGTTCTAACTACCAACTCACCTTCTTTGCAGTCGGGACAAGGCTTGTCCAGTTTTTCTACTTCTATTTTTACTCTTTTGGAATTTTTTTCTACATCTGCGATTTTTTTGTCAAAAGGCTTCCAAAATCCTGAAATTTCCTTGACCCAGGCAAGTTTACCATTTGCAATTTCATCCAACTTTCCTTCCATCCCGGCAGTGAATTCGTAGTCAAACACATCAGGAAAGTTTGCCACCAAGAAATCGTTAACCGCAACACCAATCGAAGTCGGAACGAATTGTTTACTGTCGTTCTTTTCCACATAGTTTCTTACAATTATTGTTGAAATTGTTGGAGCATAGGTAGAAGGCCTGCCAATTCCAAGCTTTTCCAAAGTCTTAATTAACGATGCTTCGTTGTATCTGGGCGGCGGTTCTGTGAATTTTTGCTCACCGTTAACTTTCAATTTTGTGAGAGCTTCTGAAATTGAAACATCTGGCAAAGGGACAACTTCTTCACCGTCTTTCTTGGGAGGACTAACCTTACGCCAACCGTCAAACTTAAGAATCTGTCCTGAAGCTCTTAACAAATAAACACCTGCTGCAACATCTATTGTAGTTTCGTCGTAGACACTACTGGCCATTTGGCTGCTTACAAATCTTCTCCAAATCAAATCATATAATTTTACGAAGTCGGCTTCCCCGGCATTCTCTCCGCGATTGCCGGCATTTGTTGGCCTGATTGCCTCGTGTGCTTCCTGAGCAACCTTTGACTGGGTTTTGTAAAATCTTGGAGAGTCCGGCAGGTATTCTTTTCCATACTCTTTTTCTATAAGCATGCGCGCCGCATCAACTGCTGCTTTGGAAAGCGAAAGTGAATCGGTTCTATGATATGTAATCAACCCCTCTTCATAAAGCCTTTGGGCAATAGACATCGTTTTTTTGGAAGACCAACCAAAGACTCTTGCCGCGGCCTGAGTCATTGTGGACGTGGTAAACGGAGGGTGCGGACTTTTGACCACTTGACGTTTTTTGATATCTGCAACCGTGTAGTCCTCTTTTTCGAGTTCGGAAAGCACCTTGTCAGCCTCAGTCTTGGTGCCAACTTCGGCCTTTTTCTCGCCTATTTTTACAAGCCAGGCCCTAAACTCCTCACCTTTTTCGGTTTTTCTTTTAACATCCACAGAAACCTCCCAATATTCAACTGCCTTAAACTTTTCAATTTCTCTTTCTTTTTCAACAATAAGTCTTACTGCCACAGACTGCACACGTCCCGCAGAAAGACCTCGTCTTACTTTTTTCCACAAAAGCGGAGAAAGTTTGTAACCTACAAGTCTGTCCAGAACACGCCTGGCAGTTTGCGCATCAACAAGATTTTGATCAATCTTTCTGGGATTTTTGAGCGCCTCCTCAACAGCATCCTTTGTAATCTCGTGGAATGTAATTCTTTCTATTTTATTTTTGGAGGTAAGCACCTCTCTTACGTGCGAGGCGATCGCCTCACCTTCGCGATCAGGGTCTGATGCAATATAAGTAGTACCTGCTTTTGCGCTTTTTTCTTTGAGAAGTTTGATTGTGTCAGCCCTTTTGGGAACGGTTACATATTCGGGTTCAAAATCGTGTTCAAGGTCCACCCCCAAGGTGCTTTTAGGAAGATCTTTGACATGACCCATCGTAGCTTCAACCACATAACCCTCCCCCAAGAATTTGGAAAGTGTTTTGGCTTTTGTTGGTGACTCAACTATTATTAGGTCCATTTTTGTATTTGTTTTTTTTGGAAATCATATTTTTTTGTAAATTCCTTTTCCTAAATTTTTTACCAGCCCCCGAATTTCCATGAATGTAAGTCTAGCAGACACAGCCGATGGCGGTAAACCCAATATTCTACCAAGCTCGTCAAGATGCATTGGTTCTGCGTCAAGAATTTTGTAAATTTTACCTTCATCCGGATCTGCCGGCAGAACTTTATCTATTTTGGCTGCATTTACTTTTAATTCAAGGTCCAATTCATCCACAACATCCTTTGCAGAAAAAACCATCTTTGCTCCGTTTTGAATCAAATAGTTTGGCCCTTCAGATGCGGGCGATGTAATTGGCCCGGGTACAGCAAACACACTGCGGCCCTGGTCTGCTGCGGCGTCCACAGTATAAAAAGTACCGCTTTTCATTCTGCCCTCTACTACAACCACTGCCCTACTCAAACCAGAAATGAGTCTGTTTCTTACTGCAAAGTCCTGCTTAAAAGGTGTATGGCCCAAAGGTTTTTCCGAAATTATGGCACCGTTTCCTTTTATTATTTCTTCACCCAAAAGCTTATTGGAGAAAGGACTGATTATATCAAGACCGCTTGCCAAAACTGCCAAAGTTCTTCCACCAGCCTCGATAGCTGCTTTTTGAGCACAGGCATCAACTCCAAGCGCCAAACCGGAAACAACTGTAACTCCATAGCTTGCCAACTCTCCTGCAATTTTTTGAGTTACTTCCCGGCCATAAGACGTCATCATTCTTGTTCCGACAATGGCAACCGAATTCTCGTCTATCTTTTTTAGATCACCGCGTACGTAAATAATCAACGGTGCATCTTCAACGTCTTTAAGGTTTGCTGGATATTCAGGGTCTTTGATAGAGTAAATTTTTACATCGTATTTTTTTATTTTTCCCAAATATTTTGGAATATCAAAACTCTTTCTAAACAAATCAAACTCACTGATTTTGATTTGAGATAAACCAATTTCTTGAAAATCGCTGTTTTGGCAGTTCCAAAGATTTTCCGCAGTTTTGAAATAATTCACAAGGAGTCTCAACCTTTTTGGACCAAAATAACCAAATGCACTTACCGCCATTAAATACTCTTTTTCAGTCATCGGAGATTATTTGGGTGAGGTTTTAATACCCGCAAAATAAAAATCTGCAATTTTGCGGGCAATAGGACCGGCAACCTGGGATCCCTGCCCACCCTTTTCAACTAATACTGTAGCAACTATCTCAGGAGCATTCAAAGGTGCAAAAAAAGTAAACCAGGCATGTGGTTCTCCAGTCACTCCAACTTCTGCGGTTCCCGTCTTGCACCCGACTTCGAGTCCGCCGTGTGTGCTTCCAAAATCAAAAAACGTATATGCAGTACCACCTTGCGCGCAAGTCTGTTTCATGCCCTCTTTGACCAAAGACAGACTGGAGTCTTTCAGTTCAACCCCTTTGCAGCTTCCTTTCACCCCTTGCCACAAATGAGGTGTGCAAATATTTCCATTTGCCGCCAAAGATGCGATATAGGTATTAATTTCTATAGGTGTTGTGCTGACATCACCTTGGCCGATTGACATATGATATGTGTTTCCCAGGAACCAATTTTCTTTTTTTGTTTTCTTTTTCCATTCAGGAGATGGAATCAAACCCGACTTTTCACCGGGCAAATCAATTCCTGTTATCTTATCCAGGCCAAATTTCTTTGACCATGAAGCCATGGTATCGGGCCCCATCTTTTCGCCTATTTTGTAGAAAAAAGTGTCCGTGGATCTGGCAATTGCTCTGGGCAAGTCAATTGTTCCTTCTTTTCTGCCATATTCCGAAAAATACCAATTGTTATATGAGAAATCGTTCACCACAATCACACCCGGATCGTCGTACAAAAAGTTTTTATCGATTGCACCCGATTCCAAAGCGGCAAGCGCAACAAGCGGTTTGTAAACAGAGCCCGGGTGAAAAGTACCGCCAATTACACGATTAAAAAATGGCATATTTTCGTCTTTGAAAAGATTTGAAACTTTTTCGTTTTGTGCCTTTGCTTCTTCGGGATCAACTCCCTTTTCCTGTGGCAACAACAAGTTGGGATCAAAAGACGGACCGGAATAATATGCAAGGACCGAACCATCCAAAGTTGTAACAATTGCCGCACCTTTTTTGTCTTTCATCTGGCTTGCAACTTCAATCTGCAAACTTGAGTTAATGGTCAACTTTACATCTTTTCCGTTTATTGGATCTTTTCTCCCCAGAGACCTTATTCGCCTACCTTTTGTATCCACCTCGACAAGTTCTTCGCCATCCACCCCCGATAGTAAACATTCATATTGATATTCGAGACCATTTTTGCCCACAAGCACCGCCGGTTGCCTGGGACCTTTTTCGGGACAATCCGGATTAATCGTACCGACTTCCTTGTCGTCAACTTTGCCAACATAACCCGAGGCATGCGCAAAACTTTCCCCCAATGGATAAACCCTTTTGTAGTCTGTAATTATTTCTTCATCTGATGCGTTTGAAAGATCTTTGTCCAAGACATACCCAACACCGGAATCAAATGTAATTTTCTTTTTAACTGCAATATTCCCAGCCAACACTTCTCCATCCGCAGAGTATATTGAACCTCTGGCGGCGGGAATAGCTATGTGGCGGATTCTGTTTTCTTTTGCCAAAGACTGGTACATTGAACCTTTAATTATCTGAATTTCGAAAAGTTTTGTTGTAAGAACCAAAAACGAAAGAAAGAGTATTCCTTTTAGAAACCAACTTAGCCAAGTTCCACCGGACCGGGATGAAAGTGTGTCCATTATTTTATTTTAACCTACAAACCTTTTGTCACCCGAATACGTTTTAGAAGTTCGGAATCCTCGAGACATATGCCGCACCCCCTAACAACACAAGTCAACGGATCTTCGGCAATCCAAACGGGCATTTTTGTGGCCTCTGCAACTATTTTGTCTATTCCCCCTATTAATGCACCGCCGCCAGCCAGTGTAATTCCTTTTTCCATAATATCGCTTGTCAACTCCGGTGGGGTTTCTTCCAGTGTGTTTACTATATTAACAACAATTTCTTGAACAATTGGCGAGAGTGCTTCCTGAATTTCGGTAGATGTTAACTTAATTGACTTCGGAAGACCTGTTTCCAAATCACGTCCCCGAACAACAGTAAACTTATCTTTGGAAGGCATTACAGAGCCTATACCTATTTTTACAGCCTCGGCGGTTGGTTGCCCCAAAAGAAGTGAATACTTTAATCTTACATAATTTATTATTGCCTCATCCATTTCATCACCGGCAACACGAATACTTCTACCCAAAACAATGCCGCCAAGTGATATAACTGCAATTTCACTGGTACCGCCGCCGATATCCACAATGAATACTCCTTCTGCACCTTCTATGGGAAGGCCCGCACCAATTGCGGCCGCCATGGGTTCTTCGATAAGATGGGCCTCCCTGGCCCCGGCATCAATTGCGGCATCCGCCACAGCCCTTCTTTCTACTTCTGTTACCCCCGAAGGTATTCCCACAATGACTTTGGGCCTTGGTATTTTGGGGATAATTCCTCCAGATTCATGAACTTTTTTAATATAGTGAGAAAGCATTGCAGCGGTTGCATCAAAGTCAGCTATAACCCCATCTCTTAAGGGTCTGATCGCTTCAATGGTTGCGGGTGCTCTGCCGTACATTTTTTTGGCGGAGGTTCCAATTGCCAAAATATCTTTGGTTTTTTTGTGTCTGGCAACTGCGGATGGTTCACGGATTACAACACCTTTTCCTTTTACATAAACAAGTGTGTTTGCAGTACCCAAATCGATCCCAACATCGTGAGAAAATAGTCCGAGAAGCTGGTTTACAGGATTTTTGAATTTTGGCAACTTGATATTCATTTGGATTTTAGATGCAACGCAGTATACCGATTTGTTTATTGCTTGCAAAGATCCCAGATAACAAAAGCTTGCAAAATGTCTACATCGACCCTAAACTTCTGACATGTTTGAAAGATTTCTTGGAAAGAAAACATCTACAAGTGAAAATGTCAAAAGACAGGAAGATGCCTTCACGGTTATTGATCCCAACATCCGTGAAGGTCACGCTTACTTACTTGTTGGAGGAAAAACAGATGATTTGCTAACTAATTGCGATAATTGCGGTGGCCCGTACAAAGGTCCGTGTCAACCCAATTGCGAGTTCTGCAGTTCACAAAGAAAAGTATTTTATGCCGATATAACCAACGCCCAATTAGTTTCAGAAATCAATAGCACAAACTCTAAGGAGATATCACTTCTAATCCCCAGCGGTGACTCTGCAGAATTCGACAGCTACACATCAGTAGACATTGTTGTCGCTGAAGAAATAACATCCAATGAAGAATTTACCGCCAACCTGATTATTACAAAACGTTTCAAGTCAGGTTCAAACGCAAACATTGGAACGCTGATTTTAGTAGACGATGGAGAAGCGGTTCTGGAGGACGACTGCGAGATTGACACCTTAATAACGGGAAGAAATTCCTCCTTAAAAGCCGGAGATTACATGACAATAAACAAACTCCTAAAAAGTTCCGCTTTGTCTTATAAAACAGGTATGGATTTTAGTATTAATACAACTAAGATAATATCAACCACAGAGTTTCTTTCTGAAATCGTAAGATCAACTAGAAAATAAATAATTCTATTTTTAACTTAATGAAGTAGAATAAAGCATGAATCAGTTTAGAAAAATTATTTTTCTCCTTTTTGGCTTAGCCTTCTTTTTTATTCCTTTGGTACTTTGGCCATACACTTCTGAAGTTTTTGAATTTAATAAAACGGTACTTCTTTACATATCATCCTTCCTTATAGGTGGTGCTTGGGCAGTTAGAATGATTGTAGAAAAAAGAATCATCTTCACAAAAACAAAAATCGATACCGCTCTTATTGTCTTTTTGATTTCGCAATTAATTTCGACAATTATTTCCATTGACCCAGGAAGCTCTTGGTATGGCTACTATTCAAGGTTCAACGGAGGAATGTTTTCGACATTGGCTTATGCACTCTTGTATTGGGCCTACGTATCAAACATTACCGTGTCAGAATCACTTAGTCTTGTAAAAATAATCTTTTCTTCCGCTCTTTTGGTTTCCATCTATGCAGTTTTGGAACACTTTGGAATAGATAAAAATGTTTGGGTGCAGGACGTTCAGTCCCGTGTTTTTTCTACGCTTGGACAGCCCAACTGGCTAGCCAGTTGGATAGTTGCATTAATGCCTGTAAGTCTTGCACTTGCATTCAAGGAAGATCTTAAACAATTTTCGTTTTGGGTGTACTTTTCTTTTTCGACGCTACTTTTTTGGGTACTTCTCTTTACAAAGTCCAGATCGGGTTTTTTGGGTTTTGTAGTTTCTGCCTTGATTTTTGGAGTACTCGTGATCTGGAAAAAGTCGGAGGATATAAAAAAAATTGTCAAACCCGGAATTTTCGCTATCGGCGCCATACTTGTAATCTGCGGTATATCGGGAACGCAATGGACGCCTAGTATTGGAGGCCTGCTTGTCAAAAAAGCGGAAACACAAAGTATCCCTCAAGGGCCCGCGCTTGAAGTTGGAGGAACTGAGTCAGGAACAATAAGAAAAATTGTGTGGACAGGCGCGCTTGATGTTTGGAAACATTATCCGCTTTTTGGAACAGGTGTGGAAACATTTGCATATTCTTTTTATCAGTTTAGGCCGGCTGCGCACAACTTGGTATCAGAATGGGATTTTGTTTACAACAAAGCACACAATCAATACCTCAACATGGCGGCCAACTCGGGAAGTCTTGGTTTGATTTCCTACCTTTGGTTAATTTGTATTAGTGTTCTGGTAATCTACAAAAAAGATCTTTTTAACTTTGGGCTTTTGGCCGGGTATGTAAGCCTTCTTGTTACAAATTTTTTTGGATTTTCTGTGGTTCCCACTGATTTACTTTTGTTTTTATTCCCTGCCGTTGCAGTTGCAAACCACTCACCGGAAAAGTCAAAGACAGTTGTACAAAACTCATTACAAAAAATACTTTCTGTCTGCGTATCGGTTCTAGCATTTTATTTTGTATTTCTTGCCGTTCAATATTGGAGGGCCGACGTTTTTTACTCCAAAGCAAAAATTTATAACGGCAACAAGCGGGCTGACCTTGCGATTCCGAATGCAATTGAATCAATAAATCTGAATCCGGGGCAGGCCTTATACCACAGTGAACTTGCAAATTCTTATACACAGCTTGCAAGGGCTTATTTCCAAAACAAGGACGCTTCCAAGGCAGCGGAACTAGCAGAAAAAGCCATTTCCGAATCTCAAAAAAGTGCTGATCTGTCACCGGCTAACGTAAACATAAAAAGAATGAGGTTTGGAATGTTTGTAATGCTTTCATCAATAAATCCGCAGTATTTGGTTCCTGCGGGCCAGGTTCTTGTAGATTCAATTAAGGTAGCCCCCACAGATGCCAAGTTTTACTACAATTTGGCACTTTTCTACATTCAAATGGGGTCATATCAAAATGCCGAGGAAACGTTCAAAAAAACCATTGAGCTGAAAGCAAATTACAAGGAAGCCAGGCTGGCATATTCAGTTTTTCTGATTGATCTAAAACGCAACGCAGAAGCCAAGACGCAGCTTGAGTACATACTCACAAACATTGACCCCAAAGACGAAATTACCAGACAGACTCTGGACACAATCAAGTAAGTCAGGCTTGTTCTGATATGACATTCCAGCATTCAATTCATCTACATTCACAAAAACTGAATGTAGTTTTCTTGAATGCTGGTATAATTGAGGAGCATGATTCAAAAAATTTTACAATCAGGAGATCCCATTTTACGCACAAAATCCAAAAATGTTCCAAAATTGGACAAGAAGGTTATGGCTATCATTCAGGATCTTAAAGATACATTAAAAACCCAAAAAGATCCCGAGGGTGTTGGTCTTGCAGCCCCCCAAATTGGCCAAAACGTGCGTATTTTTATTGCAGATTACAAGGATTTCAGAAGGATTGTAATAAACCCTAAAGTTTTGTCTATAGAAGATATTAAGCCCAAAACAGTCAAAAAAAGAGGCGGCAAAGAAATCCTGGAAGGATGTTTGTCTCTCCCCTTTTACTACGGACCCTTAAAAAGAGCCGACAAAGTAACGCTGGAATATCTGGATGAGGACAACAAAAAAGTAACCGAGGTCTTTGAGGGTTTTAATGCTCAAATAATTCTTCACGAAATCGACCATTTGGACGGCGTTCTTTTTATAGACAGACTCTTGTCCGAAGGCAAGCCCTTATATAAGGTGGTGAATGACGAATGGGAGGAGGTCGAGATAGGGTGAAAATTGTCTTTTTTGGAACACCGGATTATGTACTCCCGACACTTGAAAGACTCCACAAAGAGTATGTCAGAGGCCCGGGAGTTTCTCCAATTGTTGCAGTTGTCACCCAATCACCCAAACCCACAGGCAGAAAACAAATTTTGGAGTATTCCCCGATTGATAAATGGGCACACGAGCGAAACATCGCCACTTTTTATTCTGCCCAGGACTTTCTTGAAGCAAATATAGACGCAGAAATTGGAATACTTGCAGCCTACAGCGAAATACTGCCCGATAAAATAATTTCCTATTTTCCACAAGGAATTCTCAACATTCACCCTTCACTTTTGCCAAAGCTCAGAGGCGCCTCTCCAGTGCAATCGGCAATAATTACGGATGGCAAAAAGACAGGTGGAACAGTAATGAAAATGGACTCAAAGCTTGACCATGGCCAAATAATCACCCAATTCGAAGAAGATATTCTACCCAATGACACTTTTGGAACTTTAAGGACGAGACTTTTTGAAAAAAGCGAAGATGTTTTGATTGAACTTTTAACTCCTTATATACAAAACAAGATACACCTTAAAACTCAGAACGAAGACGAGGCCACATTCACCAGAACGATCAAAAAGGACGACGCCTTCCTTAAACTTGAGATTCTAGCAAAAGCAGTAAAAGGCGAGGTCTCCGAAGAAAAAATTAGTGTACCTTTTATCAAAGATTTCTCAATGGATGCGACCCCCACCAATATAAATAATTTTGTTCGGGCTTTGGACCCATGGCCAAACGTTTGGACCACAATGCCTGATGGCAGACGCCTAAAAATACTCAAGTCACACGTGGAAAACAAAGAAGGCTATGCACAGCTTATTTTGGATGAAGTTCAGATTGAGGGGAAAAACCCAGTAAACGGACAACAGTTTTTAAACGCCTACGGGGACATATTCCCCAGAAAATAGTTTGAGAAAATCAACCGAAGCTCCTACTAATTTGTCTGCAAAACCAAGAGAGGTTTTGAAAACATCTTCTTTGCCCAACAAGTCGTTAACTTCATTGTGAAGTTTTTGCACCTCATGATAGCGTGGGTCATTGTTTCTTTGAAAAACAATTGCAGCCAAATCCATACTCATTTTTGCTGTACCGATTTTATTTCTTCGGAGCCTATTGAAACCATAGGCTTCGGACAGCTCGGGAGCTTGAGACCTAATCCATTCATGTCTCCCCTGGTCAGTTGGAAAATCGTCTTCTATTGCAGGCATTAAAATGTATTTTCCTACTATTTCGATTGCTAATTTAATATCCTGTAGATCGTGACCTTCAAATTCACTTAAGTCAAAAGTAAGACCTAAAGCCTCGCCTACTTTTGGAGACCAGGAAACCCTTATACCATTCTCTGCCATAGCTACATGTTCATTTTGATATAACGCTCCATAGTTCGGAAGTGATTCAACTGAAGTCATGAGAAGATTATTTAAGCTAGGGCGTGAGCAGAATGTGTCTTGATTAATCCTTCTTTTTTGAATCTTTTGATGCAGCTTGTGCAAAGCTTGAACTGAACCTTCTTGCCGGAAAGCGTCATGGAAATCTTTTGGAGATTGGGCTTAAAAGTTCTAATTGTCTTTTCTGCCCTTTTTTTCCATCTGCGGCCCGCAACACCACGTCCGTGAGTGCTTTGACGCCCATAAACTGTTGTTTTGCCACAATTGTCGCACATGTATGCCATATCGGTGTATTATACTATTACAACGAAGCTCAAGCAACCATGATTATAGTCTGGATTATCGCATTTGCAGTCACAATTACAATTCATGAGGCTGCTCATGCCTGGATGGCTGACAGACTTGGAGACCCCACGGCAAGAGCTTTGGGTAGGCTTACACTAAACCCAATCGCACACTACGACCCTGTGGGAACTACGTTACTTTTGGCACTTGTTGTGCTCAGATCGATGGGAGTCCCTGTTATTCCCTTTGGTTGGGCAAAACCGGTACCCATTGACCCATACAACCTTAGAAACGGAAGAAAAGATGTGGCAATGGTGTCTTTGGCAGGGCCGTTTTCTAATCTTGTTTTGGCAACTATACTTTCTCTCGTAATCCGGGCTACTCAAACTGAGTTAATTTTCAATCTCCTTTTTCCTGTAATACTACTCAACATTTCACTGGCTGTATTTAATTTGATACCCATTCACCCACTTGATGGAGGCAAGATTATTGCCGGACTAATGTCCGAATCCGACGCCAGTAAGTTTGATTTACTTATGGATAGATTTGGAACATTTCTGTTGTTCATGATGATTTTTCCAGTTTTTGGAGGTGTCTCATTAATTGGACAAATTATCGATCCTGCAATCGGACTAATACTCCATTTTCTTCTTCCTTCTGCTTCGTTGATATAGTTCGTCATATTCCATAATTTGCATTGTCCTGTATAATAAATATTGACCCTGTACGAAGGGGTTCGGTCGTAACTTTCTGACTATTTTTTTAATTTGGGAGAGCGGAGTTCACTCTAGGAGACGAAGGTGACAGCTCACCCACCTGGATCTTCCAGGAAGTCACCGAGCTTTGGAGTATAGGGTCTTTTTTGTCACAAAAATAGTACTTTAGCTTCAAAAATAAGTTATAATATCGTTTACGTACGCCGATGTAGCTCAGTGGTAAGCAAAGCTTGCCCCTGAGAGTTTATTAGTCAAGATGCCGATGTAGCTCAGTGGTAGAGCACCTGTTTTGTAAACAGGGGGTCGAAGGTTCGAATCCTTTCGTCGGCTCACAGAGCTCGTCGAACGGATTTGGTGCTAAAAAAGTTATGCACGGCGAATCCTTTCGTCGACTCCAAGTTTGATATAGAATTACGGCTAGTTTGTGAATAGCTGAGGTGGCGGAGCGGTCAATCGCACGAGACTGTAAATCTCGCGTCCGAAAGGGCTACATAGGTTCGAATCCTGTCCTCAGCACTCACTTCGTTCGTGCTTTGTCCATGATTCGATAATGCAGTCAGAAGAATTTCATACTTTGCATACGAATCCTGTCCTCAGCACAGAAATACTTTTGGGGTGGTTTTATTCAAAATCAAAGGTTATAATCCAGCCATGACAGAAAGGCTTCTTACAGACATGGCTCGGGAGTACACTTCCCTTGCTTCAGCTTTGCAAGGATTTACCCACACAGACAGTTTGGACACAGAGTTCAAAGTTATGCATTCGCTTGAAGAAGAACTTTTTGGTAAAGGTAGAATCAAAGAAGACCCAAATCTCCTTTTGCATATGGATATTACAATCGGAGCAACAGACGACGAGTCAAAAGTTTCAGGAGTTGTCTTGGGGGTCGAAACTACACCAGATAAAAAACTATTAGCAGTCATCGTCAAAGGCCACGGTAAAGTTGATTACACCGAAGGCCAAACAGTTATTCTTCCACACAAGGAGTCTGTAAGATCTTAAACTCAACTTCTTAAAATAATCCTATATTTTTGATTTTTTGTGCTTATTTTGGTATATTAAGGCCTTCGAGTTAGAATCCGGCACACTTACATCCCACTTAGGAGAGTATTGTGAAAAATTTCAAGACTTTGGTGATCACCTCCCTGTTGGTATTAATATTATCAGCCTGCGGTGCCGCGACCACCACACCCTCGGAAGAGCCCACTAAGTATGTGAGGCTGACCTACGCCTTTACCCTGAATTCAAACGGAGGTAACGACGTTCAAATTTTTGCTGAGTGGACAACAGACACGAACCCCAGGTCTGACGGCGCAAACGGTGCACTGCTTACAAGCCAGGAAGTTGCGGCTTTAAGCTCTCCCACGCCCTACCAGGGTCTGACTTTTTATTTGGTTAACGAAGATAACACGCTTTCAAGCTCGGCCACAACCGACGCAGGCGGGCATGCATATCTTTCCACCAATTTCATTGGCTACCCATCGTTGAGTAGCTCCTGGTCGTGTTCCCAAATCGGCCATTGGCCAGTGAATGACGCGAGCGGTCAAATTATCGGAGGAGGAGAAGCATTTCTTTGCCTTCCCCCACCACAACCACTTGCGCTATCACTTTCGAGATTGGATTAGTATTTTTACCCTAGGGTATGGTTGCCTCGGCAGCTTTTACCCTAGGGTATATATTCAAAGAAGTTAGTTTTCCACAAACTTTGGCTGAGCAAAGTTTTCCATATAAACCGGTAGCATTTTCTCCCCTACAATCACTTTATTTTGATAAGTAAGCTCTCCTACCGCTCCTTTTTTGGTTTCTTCACTCCACATTTGGTCAAAGACAAAATTCCCAAATGAATAAAAAACAGGTTTACCGTCTATTGTTTCGTGCGTCTGTACCCAATGAGGATGTGTTCCAGCTATAACATCCGCACCGGCCGAAAGAAGACTTTTTGCAACCGTCTTTTGAAAAGTGTTTGGTTTGTCGGTATATTCAACACCCCAATGCACGGCCACAACAAGAACATCAACATCTTTTTTGGATTCGGTAATGAGATCCAGATCATGCTGTTTGGGATGTGTCACTACATAGTCAAAACCCAGAAATCCAAACTTTGTACCTGCAACCTCCTTAACCACTAAATTTCCGTCACCAACATAGTCAATCCCAACATTTTCCAAATGTTTTTTTGTTTCTTCAAAACCATTCTTTCCCCAGTTCAAGGTGTGATTATTGGCCAAATTGACAACATCTATCCCCGAATCTGTAAGACCTTTAAGCATTTTGGGTTCGGCACAAAACTTGAACCCAGAATCGTGTTTGGGGCAGTTTTCTATGACAGGATTTTCCAGATTGGCAAACACAATGTCTGCAGATTTCAGTCGCTCCCAAACAAACTCAAACGGATACCCGGGGTTGTCCCCGGCCAGACTTTTGCTCATAACACTCCTGCCTATCATCACATCCCCCGTCATAAGAAGTGTTATTTTTTTGTTAGATCCACTTTCGTTAACTGTGGTTATGAAGTTTTGCACAGGATTACTTGTCCGTGCAGGAACATTGGTGCCTGTTTCGGGGCTGATTTTGTAAAGAATTACAAAAAGTAGGCTTGCAGAAAATATTAGGAGAAAAACCTGCCAAGTTTTCATTTGTACCAGTATACCAACTTTTGGTTTGGTATAATTATCGGTGTTGTTTGAGTTTTATGTCCCCGTTCCCACCAAAAATTTGTAATTTTTGGAAAGGAGGAATAACGAAGCGGCAAAGCCAATGCGAAGCACTGGCTGGAAAGCGTAGTTTATTCCGACGACGCGCCTAGGTAGTTCATCGGCAGAACGCGTTCTTGGTAAGAACGAAGTAGTGGGTCCAATTCCCACCCTAGGCTCCCGCCTCACAGGCACCACTTCCCAAACTGGTTTCGAAAGTGTAAAATAGGCACATATGGCAAAAAAGGGCGCAAGAGAACTCGTAGCTTTGGTTTGTACCGTATGCAAATCCCAAAACTACATAACCGAGAGAAACAAGGTAAACATGGACACAAAAGGCAAAGGCAAGCTTCAAGTGGCCAAATATTGCAAAGTCTGCAAGAAGTCTCAACCCCACAAGGAATCGTCCAAGCTCAAGTAAAGTAAACCTTCTTTTGAGTAAATCTTCCCCTAATATTTTCTGATATCTTTTGGAGGTAACTTCCAACTGCCTGTCTTTCCCCGCTCATCCTTGGGTCCAGTGCATAGTTTTTATCAGTATCTGATTTGATCTTGTCCACCTGCTCAAAGAGAAATCTGGCCTGATCCGGATCTTTATTTTCCCCAGTTAAAACCCTTATCGCAATCCCAATGCGCATGGCTTCGTGTTCTTCCACTTCTCCCATTTGACCTTTGTGCTGTATTTCTCTGCTTTTTAAGGTTAGGTAGGCTTCCCTGGCCTGAAGGTAAGCCAAGAGATTGGCGTCTAATTGGTTATTATCCAAAATTTCGGGAATCTTAATTGATCCTTCCGGTAAATGTCCGTTTGGGAGAGACATTCCACTTTCAACTGCTTTTTTTCTGGCTGCAAAATATTCCCCTAAAACTTCCTGGTTTTTGATTGCTCCCATTCGCGAGGCAAGCGCCGAAGAGTCCATACCATTTTGCCTTGCGTACTCCACACTCACGGGTTTGTACTCCATTTTGTCGATCAGCTTGTGAAGCTTGTCTATCCGATTTGTGTCGCCCTGAATATTTTCCATAAGCCAATTATATATTTTTCTACAAGTTGTTGTATTTTTGTCCTGTATAATTTTATTTGATATGGCAGGTCCAGACTCACAGCCAGGTGTAACAGAGGCAACTGCGACACGAATCGTGGTTCATGGTTCAGAGTACAGAGCAGGCACTTATATTGGAGTTGCAGTTAATCCCAATCAAGAAACTTTCAATTCCGACATTGGCAAGGCCCAACACACAATACTTGATATTGGCTGTGGAGAAAAGCCCAGACTTTCCTGGAAACTTAACGCTCTTGATATGTGGGTTGGTTGTGACCCGGCAATATCAAGAGCAGAAGGTTCAGTAATGGTTCAGAGAGGAAAGTTTCCTGTTAGTACCGATGCCCATCTGGCACTTTTTAATTCCGTTGCCGCCGATGTCCCCGCTTTTAAACCTGACATATTATCCGCGGTAGCCCCTAACCAAAAAGATATAGCAGAAGGAGAAATATTTAACGACGAGTTAAAAAAATTTTTGACCACAGACAAAGACCAGACTTTTGTAATTGTCCTTGATACCCGTACACATGAGTCAAGAGCTTACCAAAGAGATGCCAAGGTGGAAATTTACAGATGGATGAGAGAAAACGGCTTTGCAAGAAACGAAGAAAGTGCGGTTATGGATAAATTCAAAGCCAACTCGGCAGATTTGGGAGAAAGTAACGTGTATTTAGTGTTTACCAAAAGCAAGAAGCCTGCAGTTAAAAGCGTTCCGACCCCATCAGCCGTTCCAGTCGGTTCTTCGTGAACCGATTACTGTGTTTTCAACGTCTCTACCCCTAGAGAATCTGGCAGACACTTTACTTTGTTTACGTCTGTTTCGAAAAGCTAAAACCTCGGGGTCTGTTGCATCCACCGACGGAAGATTTACCACAGCATGCTGTTCTCTTGCTTTTGCAATCGAAGCTTTTTTCCTGCCCTCCTGACCGGCAATTATCGAAGCTGTAATATCTTTCATTGCCTGGGGAACTTCTATACTTCCTCCGTCTTGCGCCATAAGTTACATATTATCCGATATTGCGACAATGTCAAAATCACAAAAGGCCACGTCTGGGGTATAATATTCAGGCAAGACTAAGGCCAATAGTTAAATGGTATAACAGCGGTCTCCAAAACCGCTATTGGGGGTTCGATTCCCTCTTGGCCTGCCAACCATCATTGAACTCTTTACTAACTGTTTACTTGTCCTTATATACTAGAAGCTCTGAAACAGTTACGAATCTATAACCTTTCGCCTTTAACCCATCAACAATCTTGCTAACTGCTTCTCTTTGTCCATTGCATGTATCACAATTTGGATGAAGCAATATGATGGAACCTGGTTTTGTATTCTCTAATGTGTATTTAACAAGAAAGTCGGCGTCTGTACCATAAGTATCGGGTTCTACATCAAACATAATTGTCTTTATATTATGTTGACTTAAATACCAAGGTAAACCTAATATCTTTTTACTATATGGTGGGCGAAAATGAATATCACCTTTGTATCCTGTTTTTCTGATAAGGGCATTAGTTTTCTCAATTTCTTCAGCAATGAAAGATTGTGACTTAAACCACATCCTCTGGTGCGAATATGAATGATTATCAATTTCATGACCTGCCATTGCAATGGCTTCACCTATTTGGGGTCTCTTTTCTAATTCACTACCTGTTATAAAGAATGTTGCTTTGATATCTTTTTCTTTGAGTATATTCAATACATCAGGCGTGTATTCTGTTGGACCATCATCAAATGTTAGCGCCACAACTTTTTCGTTTGTTTCTACCCGTGGCACAATTTCACCAAAAAACTGAAATGTTCTTGATTTACTAATTTGAAATAAGCTATAGGCAATAATTAAGAATAGTAGGATAAGAGCAAATGATGTAATTGTTACTTTTTTTATATTCATTTTTTTATTATATCAATATGAAAGATTAAACGAGAAATTTAATAGTGCTTGCAATTTTTGAACTTCAATAGTGGTAATTTTAGACCATATTGTTCGAAGTTCGCTTACTAATGCCTGCAAAACACATTACGGTTAGATACCCCACCCTCTGATACAATAAATTAGTGTTGGAAACAAAAAACTTACTTTCCGCGGTTGCCGTTGCTTTAACTTTTGCTGGTTATTTTCCATATATTAAAAGCATTATCAAAAAGCAAACCAGACCACATTTTTATAGTTGGCTGGTTTGGACTTTGGATGGATTAATTATATTTGGGTTACAGTTTACAAACGGCGCAGGAAGCGGTTCATTTGTAGTTTTAAGCGCCACATTGTTGAGTGCTTTTGTATTAATTTTGACTCTTTTGGATAAAAAGAGAAAAAAGCCATCCAGATCAGACACGGTATTTTTGGTTTTGGCGTTAGCTTCACTTGTACTGTGGATTTTTGCAAAACAACCATTACTTTCTGCAATCTTAATCATGACTGTAGATGTTTTTGGATTTATACCCACAGTTAGAAAATCGTGGATAAATCCTTATTCAGAAAATATCAGCTTTTATATGATTAATACCATAAGATTCGCCATTGCCTTTTTAGCCCTTAAGGAATATTCTGTCGTGAATATGTTGTATCCAACGGTGTGGTTCATTAATAATGCCGGCTTCGTTGGGATGCTTATGCTTAGAAAAAAGGTTGTAACTCCTAAAAAAGCTAACTAAAAGATTAGCCAGACTTCTTTGCCCCCATCTTTGAACACTTGGTATAATTCTGAAGTGGCATTAATATTATCCGCAATATTCGGAATAGTCCTAGCCTACTTTTGGGAATACTTTTGTACCCACATAATCAAAAAGAAGGAGCTTAGACTTTTCGGATGGAGACTACATCACAGCATTTATGGAATCATCTTTGTTGTGGTTGGCCTGTTTAACCAAAATATAATTAATATTGGAATAGGAGTAGGAATATTAATCCAACACACTTTTACTGACGGATTTAGATTTATTTCTAAAGAATAAGTCCAAACATTTATCCATTTCTGTCTGAAGCAACTTCTACGACTCTAAGTTCGTTTTTCTAACCAATTTGGCAACATAAACGATTTGTCTGAGCTCTCCATCTTCACCTTCAAACTGATTAGACCCGGTTAGCCTTTGATATTCTGCCAAATAAGTAGATAGTGCGTCCTGTGCTTCACTTAACTCGTCCCTAAGACCTATTAACTTGTCGTTTGCCATCTTCCCCTCCGGAGTAGAAAGAATTTTGCTTTTGACGGCGGATTTTTTCTTGGACGCCACTTTGGCTTCCTCGGCTGCGGTATGATATTCCTCATTATTCTCCAACAAATCGCTGAGCATCTCTCTAACCGGCTTCAGGTCCTCTTTGGTTTTTGCTATTCGGGAAATGTATGATTTTATAAGACTTTCAACCGAAAGTTGTGTTTTAACGGCGTCGGGAATTTGCTCTTCCGGCAATTCTACAGGGGCTACGTCAATCACCTCTTGATCAGTATTTACCAAATTTCGATTATCATCCATAGACTATATAAATTACACAAATTTGTTTTATCAATCAATATGCTTTTTAGCATAAACAGAGATACTCTTTCACCCTTATTATTTAAGCAATATACTCAGACTGTGAGTAAATTAAAGATCGGTAAGTACCAACATTCTAAAACCGGAAACTTATACAAAGTAATCGGGCTCTCCAAACATTCGGAAACTCTTGAAGATATGGTGGTGTATGAATGCCTCTACGATAACCCCAAAAGTAAGTTATGGGTTAGGCCTCTTTCTAAGTTTTCTGACCAAGTTGAAATTGACGGGAAAAAAGTGCCCAGGTTCAAATTTATAGAAGAATAAAATGATTGAGAGGATTTCCACTCACAAAAACTTTACCTTTTCGGAACGAGACTTGCTACGCTACCTAAACACTGTTAGTAGATTTTCAAAAACAGATGATGAAATCAGGGCTACCCTTACCTACAAACACGCTTTTCAAAAACTGATACTACACTCGAGTCTTTTTATCAGTTTCCCAATCAAAGAAGGTGCGGAAACCGAACTGAACAAAATAACCCCGGTTCCTGCAGAAAAAATAGGCTGGTTGATTAAAGAGTTTGCCGAAGAAAACTCCCCCGTCGACACAATATTGGTAAACCAAAGGAACGGGAAACCGACATTGCAAAAACCTCTGCAAATTAAATTTTTTGGAAACTTTGATCCAAAGCACTCACAGAAACCCGATCTTGTTAGTTTTCTTGGTAAATACTCAACCTATGCCCCGACCGACGTAACTTTGATAATCCTGACCGAAAATACACGAAGCATAGATGTGGAAAGCGCAATAAAATGGTTGGAGAATTCAAGATTCCCGTTTAAAGAGGTGGTTTTGGTAGGCAAAAAAGAATCACGGAGAAAAAACGACTATCTCGAACTCAAATCCCCGATTAATGCTTAAGCTTTCGTTCCATAAAATCTCTTGGTGATATAATTTCTCAAATGGACCAGGATGAATTTGGCGAGAACATAAAAGGATCAAAACCCGGTAAACCCTCTCCAACCATGACTCTTCAGAAAGCTGTGGACATGGGCGAATATGACCCAAGCTATTTATCTACTTTTCCGGAATGGCTGACTTTGAGTAAACATATTCAATTCCAATTTATTAGAAACGGAATCGAAAACAGAAGACATTTACTGTTGCAACAGTATGCTGAAATAAGCAATGTAATAGACTTCAGACTTAAACCCGAGCTTAAGCAAACCCTACAAAATATCCACAAACAACTAAAAAGTCTGGATGAAAAATTTGAAAAACTATCTTTAGAGTACTTCAAATAAATAAGCTAAGTTTGCCAAACATTGACATTTTTCCAATTAAAGATTACAAATACCGCTATGCCGGAAAGATTTAGACCACTAGAAGCAATCAAGGAATTTGCCGACCAAATGGGTTGGACCGCGGAAGGCCGTGCCAGAATATACCAGACCAAACTAGACAAAGCCAACGCTTACCTCGAAAGTGAAACTATTGAAAAGGTAAAAAACAATCCACTTTATTGCCCAACCGACGATCTTTATCTACCAAGTGTGCAGTCAAAAATAGATAGAGGTTATGCAGAGCATTTTGATATATCTCCGGATGATTATTCTGATTTAAAAAGGAAAGCCAGAAGTACCGCTAACGAAATGCATTTGGAATTTCTGAAAACTTATGCGGGAAACCCAACTTGCAGACACAGAAAATACGAACCACAGGAGGCTGCCATTTTTGCAAAGGCCAACGGAGCGCGAATGGAAAGCAGAAAAAAACGTGACTCCAGAAGATCCAGATCTGTTATACCGGGTCTGGGCGGACACAGAAGCCGAAGAAGGCGTTAAGTTTTTGGATAGCTTTCCCTTCTCCTTTTAAGCTCGTCAAAAAACTTTTTTTGAACTGATTCCTGATCGTGTTTCACACCATACCTTTCTCTAATTCTACTCATCGCAAAATCCAGTGTGGTATTTATAAACTCAATTTCATACCTGGAAGTCCACACTTCACCCTTTGCACCTGTCTGAAAAGTCCAATTGTAATTCCTGAAGTATTCCACCACAGATAAATCGTCGGGTTCTGTAAAAACACCGTCAGTAACCGCACCCCTCAAGCTCAAAGAAATTCCAATAATCACATTCCCTCGACATTTCATAAGCGGATAGTGAGGGTGCCACTCCCCAACCAAACCTTTTTTGGGAAGATCGTCCGAATGAAGTCTAAAGAATCCAAATATGTCGTGGTAATACTTTGGCAATGTTTCGTTAGCCAAAGCTTCCACATAGTCTCTATCCAAAAAACCGAAGTTATCTTCCTGAAGCGCCTTTATTGCCCATTCCTTTTTGGAATCCATAGCGGGATTATACACTGGCCTGCAAGCCAAGTTGTATAATCTACCCATGACCGAAAGAATAACATCGGAAAAAGAAGCGCTCCTCAAGTTGGACGGAGCAAAAGTTCACGAATACAAACAGGAGACCATACTTGCTGTTGGAAAACTACCCATAACTGACGATCTTTTGAAACGTGCTTACGAGTACCGAAGAACAGAGCAAGGGTGTGTAGAATTTACCGCGGCAGCACTAAGAGAAAAGGATGCCGATGGTTTTTTCAGGGCACACAAACCACCCGTCCATGTAATGCCGGCCGTAATAATAGATGGCGGATATGCCGCTTTTGACCACATCAGGGAACCCTACGAACATATTCTTTTTACAGGAACAGAAGAAGAAATCGGAAAATTAATTGAGGCTCACGACCAAATTAACAACAAGCCCTTTGGTGGGAAATACAAGTTTGAAAAAGAATTTTGAATTCTAAGGAAGTTTTCCAACCTGGCCTTCCAAAACGGCCATCACTTGATTAAAGTCTACACTGTGCGGTTCTTCTGTAAGCATCGGGAGTCTGTTATCAAGCACCAATCCAACCGCTTCCATAAATTTATGAGTTCTACTCCCCATCTCCTGCCACATGTCGGGTTTACCTGCAAAACTTATTACATTTGTATATTCCGAAGGTTTCAGACAAACCCTGACCGTAAAACCCTTTTTGACACCAATTGATGCATAAGCTTCATCGGAATAATGCACCCCATAAATTTCCCTTTGGGCGCCTTTACCAATAATTACCACCGCTGCAAATTCAGAAATATTACCCGGTCTACCGGTAGTCTTGACATGCTGAACCTCGAAGTTCTCGTCTTTGAGGGTTTTGGCCATGTGAGGGATCTTTTTTTCTAAAATGGAGTTAGCAGCTTCAATCCTATCTGCCCATCTTTTGCCAAATTCCAAAGCCGCCTCATAGTTGAGTTTGGCGCCTTGCGAATACTTCTCCAACCAAGCATCTCTTTCCATGCCGGAATGGTATCACCATGGCTATAGGTTGTCAATTAATTATTGCGCACAACACTTAAACTCGCATATACTTTTTAGTCTGTCTATATAGTACTTTTTAGGCTAAAAAAACAAAGAGGAGAGGCTTTCTCCAGAAGGAGAAGAATATGAACAAGGTTGCAACACTTTTGCAACACCTTCGAGCCGTCTTTTTTGCTGCGATTGTTACACTTACGCTATTCGTTAACCCCATCGGCATTGCAAACGCCGAAACGGAAACAGTAGTGGTACCCGAACAATCAAATGCGGTTCCCAAAAACTTGAACGATGCACTTTTATTAAGTCTTACCGCAAAACAGCAAAACGCTACGGGTTTGATTCTTGAATCCCATACAAACACCGATCGCGCCCTTCTTACCGATACCAACTCTTTTACAACTCCCAACTACGGCTGGGGTGTTGCTCTGGTGCACCCGGACTTTTGCAGTTATGAAACGAGACATTATTGGCTCGCAAACATTGTATATGTGGTCCGCGGAAGAATAATCGAAGTTGACAGAGTCCCATTTGGCGGAATGTCGTCCAAACAAAGCGTTACTCATACCTTTGACTCTGTTATCGTCCGAATAGATGCGGTTTTCGACCAAGACGACTGCAATAAAAGCACAATACGCGCAACAGTAATCGATAGATGAGGTAAATCGGAAAACTATCACATCGGGGTGTGGAAAATAATAAAATTTCACACTCCGATTTTTTTGATTAAAAAATTATCTTATAGTTTGTGTTTGTGACCACTTTTTGATAAACTCCGCGGATGGATAAAGAAAAACTTATTTTCACCCGTCACAATATCTCCCCCGGCGCACGCAGTATTGCAGGAAACGGCCCTCAAAAAGAAAAGGGTAAAAAGGCGGGTTCCAAATTCACAGACCAAGAAGCCGAAGCTTATTGGGAAAAGCATGTTGAGGAAGGCTACCAGCTTAGCGCAGTTTTGGCTGACCAGGTTGTAAACTTGGCAGTCGAAAGTATCGGCAAAAACCCTCCCTATGGTTTGATTGGCCATAAAGGCACCCCCGTTGAGAATCTCGAAGATACGCAAGAACTGAGGCGGGCAATGAAAGACTCACTTTCCATATCTCAAAGCATGTTGTGGGAAGACCTTGGCAATAAAGCCAAATCAGGTTCAAAAGATCCGATTGTTTTGGTTTACAAAAGATATGTCGATCTCTACAACTTTGCACAAAACAACCTAGCTTCCTCCACCGACGCTATTATCAACATTTATGCAGGCCTTAATACTGCCACTTATGTACTAAACTGGACACTCGAAAATATAATCGAGATCTACGAACGGGAATTCCCCGGAAAAGAGTTAACAGTCGAAGAGTTTAAAACTATTGCTGAAAATTCCTGGCCATACATTGCTTCCAGAGCCTCTGATCACAGACATATTTTTGAAATGGGATCCGACCCCAAAGATCACACTTTTGAAAAAAGAAATAACGGGCTTGCGCTTGTTTTCAAACCTGGGGTAAAAGAAGCTTCTGACCAAAAAGAGCTCAAAAGGCCGCTCATGCCCAGAGATAATCACGAAGCCTTTGGTTGCCCTGCATTGGTAAACTTCGGGG
Source organism: uncultured Gammaproteobacteria bacterium (assembly GCA_964599625.1). Classification (GTDB taxonomy): domain Bacteria; phylum Patescibacteriota; class Microgenomatia; order UBA8517; family UBA8517; genus CAZRGC01. The sequence goes on along the minus strand of CAZRGC010000002.1, from coordinate 195,822 downwards.
GAGGCTCCGCAATTAGGAAACTGTGGGATTGGAACATAAATGCATTTTTAATTCTTTATAAAGAAAATGCCAAAGGAAGAAAATTCGGAAGTTGGATAATAGACAAAACTAAATCTTAACCATCCCCAGGCTCTCAGGCCAGACGTCGCCCTTTGGAGTAATAATAAACATAACCCTAACGTCTTTAATTGTTCTGGTTTTTTTGCTGCCTGTAACTTTGATTTCGTTTACATCCCACCATCTCTTTTTGAATTCGCTAAGCTTGAACTTTCTGTCGGTTCCTTTGAAGTCAAAGTAGCCATTAAAGAATGGGTCTGCTATTCTCATCGAATCACGCTTTTTGTCCACCTTGGTGACAACTCCATAGTGTCCCGAATCCTCATCCTCGTTCTCGTAAAAGACACCCTGCCATTCCACCCCAACAGGAAAATGGTATTTGTTAATCACCCTATCCAGGTCGGACATTGTAGAGTTTTGTTTGCGCCAAAAGGAGAAATTTTTCTTACCAAAGGCGTTCGCGGCTTTGGCCATATCGTTTATGTTTAAACCATAAAGGTCTATTTTTCGGGATAAATTGCCAAGTTTGATCAAATTTCGTTGACTAACTCTAGCACCAACAAAAGAAAATAGCATTTCCAGAGTTGCCGGGCCACAGGTTGATTTGGACACTTGCCTCACTCTCCGCATGGAGGGAAAAGGCTTGCCTTTGATGTGATCCTCAGCCTCTAATATCTTTTTGACCAGGTGCCTGGTTTTGGGGTTTTTCTCAAGTACCATATTGGGGCCCTGCCTGACAGCGGGCAAGGCAATTATACGAATAGAGGCTGTCTTTGTCCAATTGACCGAGGTTTGGGGATTTTAGAGATCTTTGGCGTATTTTGAAAGCAGACTTGCCAAAACATCGGAAAAATCAACTCCATTCATTCCCAACACCTCTGTCATAGGCAAACCTTTGTCCGGACCAAATGCTGTGTTGGGATTGCTGTCTGTAAAATATGGAATTCCAGTGTCTCCATCTATTCTTATATCAAACTTTGCATAATCTTTATGTTGCAATCCTCCAAAAGCCCTTACTGCAAGTTTTGTAATTTCATATTTACTGTTTTCATCAACCGGAACATATTTATAAGACCTCCAGTTTCTGTATGATTCAATGCTTGTAAATTCATGTTTGCCATCGGGTTTGATACCAAACTTCTTTTGTGCCATAAACACATGTCTTTTTATTCCGTCATCAAAAACAACTGCTGTAACTTCGGGTCCGTCAACAAATTTTTCTACAATTATCGGAACTTTATAGGTGGAGATTAAACTATTGGCTCTAAGTTTTGCAGCGCGCGAAGATTCTTTGACTGCATTATTATTTATTCCCACACTTCCCCCGCCTTCGTTGAGTTTAACGATCAAGGGCACACCCAAGTCCTCGTCTATATTGGTGCCACCGCGCCTTATAAACTGAAATGGTGGCGTTGGAACATCGTAAGCCATAAGAAGTCTTTTGGTAAGATTTCTATTGTTCCCCACTACGAGTCCTTCCATCCCTGCACCTGTATAGGGAATATTGGCAAGCTCGAGTGCCGCAGGAACTGAAGTCTGCAAAACATCGCGACCCTTGATTGTGTCAACCAAATTTACAACTAAGTCGGGTTTGTCCACTAATAAATTAGTATAAAAATATTGGTCCCCCGGAAGCGTACGCACAGGAACTCCCAATTTTCTGATTTCTTCCGACACCTCGATCGCTCTTTGTTCAACTTCTATCTCTGCCTCATAGGCATCTTTTGTTGCAAAGTGTTCGCGCTGAATACTTGAGTAAGCAACCACAACCAACCGGAACTTCTTGAGTGCGGAGTAATCGATTGCAAGCTTAACTTTATTTTTTGGCTCTGATTTTTTGACTTCTTTTTTGGGTTCTGAAACCGTTTTGGTTTCACTTTTTGATTCGGTTGAAGTTTTTTTTACCTCCGAATCAGTCTTTACTTCTTCTGGTTTTTCTTTTGCGGGCAGCATATATCCATATTAGCCGCCAAAGCTTGTGAAAATCAACTAGCAACAGACCAAAAAGTTGTGGAGTTTATAACTTCACCGTTATCTCTCCTTATGTTGTGGGCAACTTCTTTAACCAGATTCAACCGGAATTCTTGTTTATTGAACAACATAAACTCTTCCCTTTGGAAAAGTTCTTGGGTCATATGGTGAAGTGTCTGGAACCAAGTGGGTACTTCCGTTGATACTTCGTCCTGCAAAAAATATTCAGAGAATGCAAAAGTAGCCTTTTTGTCTTTGAACACTCCCGAAAGCGCTTTCAGAGTATTTACCGCCAACTCCCTATTCTCATGAAGAATATAGCCGATATGAACCAAGACATCTTTGCCCTCAAGCGTGTTTGCGGCTTTGGCCACATCTACATAGTCCCCCATATCAACTTTCATCACTTTAAGTTTGTCCAAAATTCCCTTTTCCTTAAATAGTTTTTGGGCCGCAATCTGAGTGGCAGGATCAATATCTGTTGCAAGAATCACAGGTGGAGTAAGTCCTGCATTGGTAAACGCTTCGATTACCGCCGCAGAAAAACTAGCATTGCCGCAACCAAATTCCAATATTGCCAAGTTGGATGTGTCTTTGTCCTTATATTCTTCCACAAGCGATTCTGCAACTCTGAGTGAAGCCGCTTTCATCATTTCGCCGGCAGCCAAGGCGTTGTGGGGTTGAAGTCTATTGAACTTTTTTCCCAAACCGTATTGCGCCTCCCCAAGAGATATTTCTTTAAGATTGCTCAAAAGTGGAAGGTATGAATAAAACAAAAGTGCTTGCGGTGCATACGCCAAAAGCCTTGGGTCAAACTTTCCTCTTGCAACTTCCCTTATGCTTTTCCCGGTTGAGTATGCCTCGAAAGCTGCTTCTCCCAATGCCAAAATTGTATTTTTATCCTCCTCAAATATTTCTTTTGAAGGTAGGTCTGAAGTTCCCGAATCAAAATCCGTTGTTCTGGCAAAATGCTCGATAATTCCGGTTACTATTTTTGGGCCACCTTTGCCACGCAAGATTCCTTTTTCGATAGATTCCAAAAGGAAATAATTCATGGCACGGTTCAAGACTTGGTTGGGATGAAGTTTTTCCTTTGTATTTAGTCTTTCAGGTAACATAAAATGCTGCCCACAAATGGCAAGACTTGGGATTGTAATACACAAATGGGCAAAAAGGCAAAAGGAGTTATACTAATTGAAAATGAAAAAGAAAATAGTTTTGGCGGGTGGATGTTTTGATATTCTGCATTTTGGCCACATTCACTATCTTAAAAATGCCAAGGCACTGGGTGACCACTTGGTTGTGGCAATAGAATCGGATGCAAACATAAAAAAGTTGAAAGGAGAAAAAAGGCCTTTCCACAACCAAAACCAAAGAAAGGAAATTCTTGAATCTTTAAGTTTTGTTAATGAAGTAATTATTCTTAAAGATAAAATGTCCGATTCAGATTATGAAGAACTGGTATTGTCTGTTTATCCACACGTAGTAGCAGTAACTCAGGGCGACCCTATTCTTGAAAAAAAGAAGAATCATGCAACAAAGGTAAATGCAAAAGTTGTAGAAATTCCAAAGGTAAGTGTTTCCTCAACCTCAGAAATTGCCAAGATACTAGAACTTGAAGTTTAAAAATTCGGAAGGGAATGTCCACTCTTGTGAAGATCCCCTTCCGTATGCAAATCAGCCAGTCACCTTTGTTCTGCTTGCGGGATAACGGCCGTAACGGTGGATGTTGTCCAAACTCAGAGAAACAATTGGTACGGGCGTACCCAAGACTTTTACAGCCTTGAACTCTCCGTCTGATTCCTGAACCTGGTACATTCCATCGGCCCTTGATATGAACCGCCCGAGATCGGCAATCGTGTACTTGGGCCTAGTTACCTCCAGGGTGCCGTCGGCATAGTGATAGCGACCGGTTTCATCCGCAAGGTAGCGGTGACCGTTTTCGCCGTAAACCGAGCCGTCTTTGGCCCTGACCCCTTGGATCAAATCCCCACGAAAGAAAATTGTTACTTTTGGACCTTTGGGAAGACCTGGGTCCTTTTTCTTTTTCTTCGGCATTTCCTGTCTCCTTAGATATATATTTCCTTGTACAAAGTGCAACCCAAAAGATTGTAACACAGACAAAAAGTATCAATAACAAGGCTAAATTTTGACATCCCTGAGTTTTTGCTTTATATTTTCGGCATTCTGTGCAAAAAAGTTGTTGTCGTACTTGACAAATACTACAGGATATGTTAGTATGTTCCCATTGCTGAAGAAGCAATGCAGTTAGTTTGCACTCAATTATATTCAAATCAACCTTTTTACGGAGGATGAAATGATCGGACTTTGGATTGCTATCCGCACGTGGTGGACCACCTTGCGCGCCAAGACTGGTGCCAAGAAGTTCAACGCAGTCGCATTCGACGAAGTGTTACGCCAAGCCGGTTTGCCCAATGCCGCCCGCATCAACGAACTCGCTTTGTACAACGCCACCAAGGCTGACAAAGAGGCTTCCGATGCCCGCGCCGCTCAATATCGCAAACTGGTCGCCGACCTCGGCGCGCTCTACGAAGCGATGGAAAACAAGGTCGAAACCGGAACGGCTCTGAATTTGGTCAAGGACTCTGCCAAGAAGGCTGGCATTCGCGACGTACCCGCTCGCAAGCCCACCATCATTCGCAAGCCCCGCACCAAGAAGCCCGTCACCAGCGACGAACAGCCTTCATAGTCGGAACATCCGACAATGATCGCGCCTTAACAGGCAGCCACTTTTTTAAGTTTGGTTGCCTGTTAAGTAATTTTTCTAATTACTTCGTTTTCAACGTAAATAATTTTTCTAATTACTTCGCCTTCGTCGTAAGTAATTTTTTCAAATTACTTCAGTTCCCCAATTTTTTTACTCAAACATTCCACTATTACCCCATAATTTGACTTTTTTGTGTTTATCTTATAATATTTTCCTGTTAGTGTTTTCAATCTACCATTATCCTTAAATAACCGGAGGCAGAAATGATCCAATGGAATGGTAAAGCAGAAGAACTTCCCGCAGAGGGAGTTCAGTTCCTTTACGAAGACAAGCGCTACGTCTGGCATCCCTGCGATTGTGGCAGTGAGTACTGCAAACGGCCGGTGGTCTACAGCGTTGACACCGAAGCTCGTGACGATGCACTCACCACCCGCGCGCGCGGCACCGATCAGGGCAACCCTGTTGAAAACGTCCTTCTCAAGACGGGAATCATCGACATGGAACGCCTGGTTGAGATCAATCTGATGATGGCCGCCGAAGACCATCGCGGCTATGCCGAAGCCATACTCGAAGCCGTCAAGAAATTCGACACCGAATTCCGCGAAGTTGGTCCCAAACTTTTGGTGGACAATAACGTTGACAATATGGAATTCATCAGCTTCATGATGGCCTTGATGTAGGCAAACCCAAAGCACGCCGCTTCATTTTTGAAGACTGAGGCGGTGTGCTTGAAATTTAATTTTATCTTTAATTTGTGATATCCTTCTGACTTCGCACATATTTCCATCCTTTACGGAGGCTGAAATGAATTTAAATAAATGGACGGTTGGCGCACCTCTTCCACCCGAACGCGAGCCTTTTGAATACGAAGGGCAAACTTATTTTTGGGAAAGATGCAACTGCGGAAATCCTTTCTGCGGCCGACCCGAAGCATTCAGAGAACTTGGAGTTCCCGACTTCCCCATGACTGTCCGCCTGCGCGGTACAAATCAAGGCATGGATCTTGAGAACCTTCTCGTTAAGTACTACGGCATTGAGCGCATTGCACTGGCTCACGGCGCAAGTGGCGAGAACATTGTTGAGATCTGGCTGGGCTTTGTCGAAGAAATCGAAGCAACCGGAACCATCAACCTGGCGGCTTTGTCTGACCATGACATCACCGAAGAAGATTACCTGGAAGCCAAGGAAGAATTCGACGAAATTGGCAACGAATCCCCGTTCCAGATTCTCACCGGCGACGATGCACTGGCGGCTCTGAGAAACATTCTCGGGGAAGATTTTGGCAACGATCCGGGCCGAAATAGCCATTTGAACTGAAAAGTTCATAAAATTGTTTTTTAGGACTTGAGACACGCTCATTTTGAAACTTGGGGCGTGTCTCTTTTTTGTGGCTAAAAGTAGGTATTGTACCCGGTTTCAAAGATGAGATACAACCTATAATGTTGACTTTGAAATCAAAAGTGCTATAATCCCCTCCATAGGGTTTTTCTTTATCAAAGGAGGCTCACATGCCTAAGACTAATCCTCTCGGAATCCACGAATGGAACGGGGATTCCACTCAACTGCCACCGGCAGACGAGTTGTACATGTACAAGCAGACAGTCTATTACTGGCACCCCTGCGACTGCGGCAACCCGTATTGCACACGCCCCCTGGCCTTCCATGAAGATGGCAAGACCGCAAGAGGTATGACAATCCGAGTCCGCGGCACCGACACGGGCAAGCCGGAAATCGACCTGTTATACAAGATCGGCGCAAACACCGATGAAGTTGTTGAAGCGATTGAAAACGGCGGCGACGAGGCCCTCCTGGAATTATTCAAATATTACCTTGAACAGGACCCGTTCGGCAAAGGCTTGATCACTCGCGAAGAATTCAACACCTACATCCAAGCACTGATCATGGAAGCTTTCGGCCTTGGTGACATGCTTAGGCGCGCAAACCTGATTCAAAACAGTTTTGGCGGCCTTCGCCCGTCTTCCAACGGTCCGTGGAGCTTCGGCAATAACTGACTCTGCTCAAAAAAAGTGCAGTTCTTCATTTATTTGAAAGACTTGAAGAACTGCACAGCTTTAACCAAAAACACCCCATAATGTTGACTTCCTCAATTTTTTGTGCTACCATCTCCCCAGTGTAAGTATTCAAAATTTTCCGTCATTCTTTAAATCTGGAGGCAGAAATGAACGAATGGAATGGTAACCCGAACGCTCTCCCCGAAGAAGGTGAGAAGTTCCTTTACAACGGCGAAGTCTTTTACTGGGCGCCCTGCGATTGCGGAAATCCTTTCTGCGACCGCCCGCTGGCGTACAACGAGAAAGACGAACCCGTCGAGCACATGACCATACGCATCCGTGGTGAGAACCAAGGCAAAGCCCGCAACGAAGTCGTTATGAAGGGCCGCGGCTGGACTCACACCCAACTGGCAGACGAAGTCCAAGCCGGCAAGCCTGTTGCGATGCTTTTTGCGGAGTTGATCCACGAGGTCGACAGTCAGGCGAACAGCGTTGATGACATCGACAAGTTCTTTGCCGATCATGGCATTGATGAGATGACCATCCTGTCCGCAGTTGGACTGATCTAACCTGCTCGCAAGAAATCTTTATTAATACCTGGTGTACACCTCTTTTTGAAATTTAGAGGTGTGCACCAAAGATTTACCTGTCCCAGCCCTTTATTTCACTCTCCGGAAGTTTTAATTTTTTTGGAGTAACCACAAGAAGAATAACTGCCGTTACAACACTCACCCCACCCATTACAGAAAACGTCTTTTCATCCCCCACATATTTAGTTATAAACCCTGCAAGAATAGGCCCAATGATATAAGCAACACTTATTGCAGAATTTGTAAGCCCAATCAGATGCCTCCTTTCTCTACCCATCCTGGCAACAATGTCTGAATAAACAGCATTCACGAGCGGATAACAAACTGCCAATGCAATGCTAGAAAGCAAAACAAAGGCCAAAACCAAATAGACATTGCCAACAAACCCGATTGTCATAAGCATGAGGCCCGCCAAAAACAAAAACTTCATGGAAAGTTTTTTCTTTCCCTGGGATATTGCCAGTTTACTCATAACCAATCCCATAAACATCGACGGAAGCTGATAAATTGAAAGGAAAAAGCTTCCCGCAAAGTTTTCTCTGGCCAGCTTTTCTGTAAACACTGTACCTGTAGTCCAAAAAGTGGAATCAATAAGGCCTAAAACCAGGCTCATAAGAACCATTGGCCAAACGTGTACAAACAAAACTTTCCAATGTCCGATTTCGGCAACAACATTCACTTTTTTGAATTCGATTTCGAATTTTCGGTCGTGGGTTCTTTTGAACAAAAACAAAAATATTGCCCCCAAAGTTACAAAGAATATTGCGCTACCTGCCGGCGCCCACTCACCCTTTATAACAAGCCAAGCAGCAATCAAAGGACCCAAAAAATATGCTAAGTTTTTAAAAACACCATAAAATGCCCATCCGCTTGATCGGAGTTTTATCGGCAGAGTGTCGGCAATGAACTGCTGTTCTGCAAAGCCAAAAAATTCATAGTAAACCCCCCAAATCGCCATTGCCAACAAAAGAATCCAAATTACGGGAAGCTTTAGGGCGGCAAGCAAAGTTATAGAAAAAAGGATGCTTGTCCCTGCAGAAAAAGCCACAAGCCTTTTAACGGTAACACCCTGAATAAGCTGAGGAAAAACAAGGTCCATTACAAACCCAACCATGGAAGAAAAACTCATTACAACCCCCATCAAAAGCGAATCCCCCATAACATCTTCCAATAGGTTTGGGACCCAAAACGAAAGGATGGCGTCCCCCAAAAACAGAAAAAACAGTATTAAGGAGAACGAAAGAACTTTTAACCACAAAGGGTCTTTGACAACATCAATAAAACGTTTACCAACCATAGTTCATGATGCCCCCGCCGGTTAGAAAGGTCAACGGCTTAATTGTTTGACCTTGCTCAAATTATGGGTATAATAGGCTGTTTTCTCTTGCACGTTACTAGAGATGATTTCACTACTATCAGGAGAGATTTATGGATTCGATTAAGTGTATTTGTGACCCGGTCAACTCAGGCAAAAAGAAGAAATGCCCGAAGTGTCATCCCAGATGCATCTGCGACCCCAAGGACTCAGGCGATGATCCCACCTGCCGCAAATGTCACCCGCACACCTGGATGAAGCACGCAAACCTGCATGATCGGAAAAACCCGGCCGAGAACAAGCAACACAACGCACTCCCGACTGGCCGCCTCCCCTGGTTACAGGTGCCTGTTGAATCTGAAGCAGATGATCCTTACGCCATCTTCGACGTGGAGACTGAAGATGTCCAAGAAGCGTAAGATCAAAGCCGGTCAGAAGACCAATCCCAAAACAGGCAAGAAATAGTAATTTGAAATACCCGGAAGGCGGTTTTTTTAACAATCACAAAACCGCCTTCCGAACGTTTTTGAAAAATTAAAAAGAGAGATTACTTCAATCTCGCAACATGCGAGTCAACCATTAGGTGAACCAAATCTTTGAAGCTTGTTTTTGGTTCCCAACCCAAAATATCTTTTGCTTTTTTGGGACTACCCACCAACGGACCAGTTTCTGTTGGTCTTACAAACCGTTTATCGACAATCACGTAGTCGTTCCAGTCCAAACCAACATAGCTAAACGCCTCTTCGCAAAGTTCCTTGATTGTATGAGTCTCGCCTGTTGCCACTACAAAATCGTCCGGTTTATCTACCTGCATCATCAAATACATTGCTTCCACATAATCTTTGGCATATCCCCAATCTCTTTTGGCTTCCAGGTTACCAAGAGAAACTTTTCTATCTTTTACAATTGGTTCTCCTTCTTCGTTAAGGTGTACGGAATTTCTGACATCGAGCTTGGCACACGCAGCGGCGTAGGCTACTTTTTGTGTTACAAAACCAAGATGCCTGCGGGGTGATTCGTGGTTAAAAAGTATTCCGTTGGCAGCAAACATATTGTAACTTTCTCTGTAGATACGAGTTATTGCATATGCATACAGTTTGGCTGCCGCATAAGGGTTTGCAGGATTAAACGGGGTGTCTTCTGTTTGTGGAATCTCCCTAACCCACCCAAACATTTCACTACTGCTGGCCTGATAAAACTTTGTTCTTGGATTAACATCAAGTGTTGCATCCAAAACTCTATGTGCCCCAATCCCCGTGATCTCGGCTGTATGAATGGGTTGTTTGAAACTTTCAGAAGGATGGGACTGGGATGCAAGGTTGTATACCTCATCAGGTTCGACTCTTTGAATAATTTCCCTCAGGGAAACGGGGTCCAAAAGATCTCCCTGAAAAAGCTTAAGCTCATCCTGTATGTGGCCAATGTTGGCATATTCCTCATGTGATGTTTTGCGGACAATCCCGGAAACTTCGTAGCCCTTTTCCAAAAGAAGTTCTGCAAGATAGCTTCCATCCTGCCCTGTGATACCTGTAATCAAAGCTTTTTTGGCCATTTAGACTATTATATTAACACAACTTTAAGGGTTTTTTGTCAAACAAAAATCAAAATTGTAAACCACAACCAATGAGAAACACTTAAAGGCTGGAATGTTGCAAACGCCAAAAAGGCCAACGCAGCAATTCTTTTCCGGTTTTCAAGCGTTTTGAATATTGAGTATATATAGTATAGAAACACAAATACGCCGACTCCACCCGACCAAATGGCTACATCCAAAAAGATATTATGGGCGCTATCAATTCTTAATGATTCAATTGGTGTACCTGTGGTTTTGAATGACTCAGAAAAAAGCTTGTCTGTTATCCCCAACCCGTGACCAACAACAGGACTTTGCAAAACAATCTCAAGGGACTTGGGCCAGATCACTTTTCTGTCTTCAAATTTTGAAGATGTTTGGGAAGTTGATACCGAAAAAATTACAAACAATGTTAGTAGACCAAAAATAAATATTGCTGAAATCTTTTTATTCATTTTGCCAAAAAATGCTCCTGAAAAAACCAGAATAGAGATTATTCCGGATTTGGACCAAGTGAGAAGTATTGCTAAAGCTGGAAAAACAGCAAAAACACCAGGCAGATATTCGGTTACAAAATATAAACCCAGAATAATAAGCCCAGCTGCCTGATTGGCATCCCCAACGGTTCCCAAAGGCCTTAAGAAGTAAACCTGGCCTGCAACAATCTGCGCCAAAAGAATAATGCTTTGGATTAAAGCAGCATACCCAAAAATGCTGCCCATTAGCGATTTATGTTTTTCCGGCATTATTTGGACAGATTTACTAACCACCCAAAGTCCCATAAAAAACAGGATTCCAAGATATCTGTTACCCTCCCCTGTTACCGAACGATCAACATCTCCAAACACCATCGAAGAAACAACAAGTATCAAAAACCAACCTATATATAAATAGTCTGCCTTTGAAATATTCAGAATCAATGGTATTTTGTTTTTTAACCAATACAAAAAGGTAATAAAAGTTCCTGCCAAAAAAACTGCAAATTTAGGCTTTTCGTAGTATCCGTTTAATACAAAAAACGGGAGCGTTGAAGTCCAAAAAATTAAGAAATAATTAAACATTTACTAAGTATATACCGCCTATTGCAAAGCCTTTTTGGGAGAACTAATATAAGTTGGAATGAATCTACTTAAGGAGTATAAAGCTTTGCCAAAATCTTCCAAAAGACTCATGAGCATGAGCATCATTATTGCGTTGGTATTGGCTCTTCCTTTATTTATATGGGCAATAGTTAATCTTAATTTTAATCCTTTCGAACGAGCGTCCAGTAATGAACCCGGTGTTTGTATTGCTCAAAACAAAACTATAACGGTTACGCCTGTTACCGACCTGAACGGAACCTGCCACGATATTCAGACAGCAGTTAATGCCGTGACGGGTGCAGGGTTCACAATACAAATTGATCCCGGCACATACAACGTCCCCCCAACTGTGAATGTTTCCGGAAAAACAAACCTTACAATAACCGGCAACCCATCAGCAGGAAACGGCGCTGCTGTTTTGAATTTCACCATCGGTGGATACGGTTTCAGGGTAGATAACTCTTCGGGTTCCATTCAGTGGCTCACAGTACAAGGCGGTTCCAGTAACGGAATGATTAGCATCAATAATTCTTCTAACTTTTCCTTGGGATATATGAATGTAAATTCACAAACTTCACACACGGTTGATATTCACAACTCACACGACGTTAGTGTGTATAACACCGAAATTCAAAGCTCGGCCGGTGCTTTGGAGGTTGGCAACTCCCAAAACATAAACATTGCAAACAACAAGATACACGATGCTGCCAACGCTATTTCGGTTTACAACTCTTCGGGAGTTCAGGTCATTGGGAATCTTATTTACCAAAACAGAGAAACAGGGATAACTTCGTCGGACAACAGCAATATTCAAATATCACGAAATACATTTGTCAGAAACGGATCCAACTCTGGTTACCCCACTGTTTATTTGCGCGGCAATCAAGCAACAAGCAATGAATTTTCTTATAACATAGTCAACCAAGGCTACGGTCCAGGTGTCCGAGGAGAGAACGGCCTTGTATTCAGCACTTTTGTTTACAACGATATTTTTGGAAATAACCCAAATTATTATAGTTACGCAAATCAAACAGGGCTCAATAATAATATTTCCCAAGATCCCCAACTAAACCCCACAAATAATATTTATTGCCCTTATTCCACCTCCCCCGTTATTTTTGGTAACGTAGCCAACTTTGGATATATGGGATACATCGGCCCTTGCGGTGGCACACCTCCCCCAAGCGGTAGTCCTTCGCCAACACCCAATGGCACACCTCCCCCAACTGCATGTACTGCAAGACCACTTGAACTTACTGTTACACCCGCAAACCAAAAGGGTAACCCTGGTACCACTGCAAGATATTACTTGTCAGTTAAAAATAACGACGATGTTAACTGTGGAACACCCACAGTCAACCTTCAAGTTGGCAGTGTCAATTGGCCAGACGGTAACTCAACCGCTAACGGGTGGACCGTAAACTTTGGTGCAGGAAGTTTCAATGTCGCACCCGGTGCTACATATACCAGCTATATAGATGTAACTTCTCCAACCAGCAGTTATGCACTCGGAAACCATTCTATAAACATAACAGCAACCACCCCCAATGTTCCTCAAAACACAAGCGGAACAAATTTTGTTTACAATTTAACAAACGATCAGCTTTCTCAATCATTTGATATTAGAGTTAGGTTTGCCGGAGTTACCGGTGGAGATGCGGAAGGCGCAAAAGCGAATATTAGATTTGTAAGCGTTCCCGTTGCAGACCTTTCCACTGGTCCTGTTGAGTTCCATCACATTGGAAGCGGTGTTTATGAAGCAATAATCACACCCGATTACCTCCCCCCTAGTGCCGGCGGACAAGGTTACGCGGTTTATGTTAAAGGTGAAAAACACTTGGCAAGAAAGTTCTGTCAAGCTACAGGGCAATCCAGTGAATGTTCTGGAAACGGCAGTATAGTTATTCCCGCCCCGTCTACAAATCCGGCATCTTTTGTTCTGGACTTTACCGGACTTCCCTTGGAACCGGGCGATCTGTACGTTCAAGACGGAAAAGCCGACGCATCCGACTTTGCAAAAGTAACAGCCTTAATGAGCAAAGCGAGCTCACTCCTTACCGACGAAGACCTTATGGTGGGCGATCTTAACTACGACACATTTATAAATGTAAAAGATGCCTTTTTGATGAGGCAGACTTTACAAACCAAATACGATGAAAATTAATCTGTCCAAATCATTGTTGGTTTTTGCTGTTATGTTTGTTTTTGCGGCAATTCATCCCGCTAAGGTAAGCGCTGCAAAGCTATATTTTGAACCAAGCACCACCACAAGTTCATACAGCCAAGATTTTACGGTGAAGGTCATGATTGACACGGAAGGTGCTCAGGTTTTTGGTGCAGACGCGTCTATCAAATTCCCCACCGCAGACATGACACTTAAGTCTGTTTCAAATGGCAATTTCTTTACCGACTTTTCTCAGGCCCAAAACGGTTCAGTTGTTGAGATTCATGGATTTTTTTCTGCCGCGTTTCAAACCAAGTCTGGAAAAGATAATTTTGCAACACTTGTTTTTACTCCCAACAAAAGTTCCGGATCAGGCCAGACAACATTTAATTGTGATGGCGGCGGCAACGATACTTTTATTTTAAATTCGTCAGGAAACAACATACTTTCCTGTTCATCGCTCAATACACTGGGAATAAACTACGGCGGGAGTGATGATGGCGGTAGCGGTGGCACAGATGGGACAAGTAGCACTCCAGGGCCGACAAACTCATGTAACGGAACCTGCGGAAGTCACTACAACTGTAACGCCGGACTTTTTTGCTCAGACGGTTTTTGCAGAAACCCAGACTGTCCCAACGACAACACATGTGGTTGCCAAAGCGCAACCCCCACACCAAGAGCCGCAGCAAGAGCCTCCACCCCAAGGCCCACATCGTCGGTCAAACCCACACCACAGTTGGTGGTTCTTAAGAAATATACTCCAGCACCTTTGAATTTGCCGACAGCTGCGCCAGAGGAAGAACAAGTTGCAACAAGGGAGATCAATCTCAAACAGCTATTGGCATGGGGAATTCTAATAGTAATAGCAATCGCGCTTCTGTTGGCGATACTCAAATACCTAAAGAAACATAGCGGCAAAAACTTGCCTCCAAAAGGGCTTCCGCCAATGCCACCACCTATGATGACTCCTCCGCCAGTCGACGAGGATAAGCCCTTAAGTCCCCCAAATCCCTGACCGTGTGGTCCAAATTCATCTTGGACTAAAACAAAAGCGATGATACAATTAGCAGTTAGTTAACCGAAGGGCTTTACCGGTTCTTCATGGGAAGGAGGCGAAAATATATAAATCATGTTGAAAGCGTAACAGCTGAAACAAATTTGTAAAACTTATGTTCATCATTAAAAAGAAAAAGGGAGAAAGCGATGACAAACTCATTGCCAGATTCCGCAAAAAAACAATAATTGAAGGGGTTTTGCAGGAGTTCCGCGACCGCGAACACTACAAAAAGCCGTCCGAAAAGAGGAAAGAGCAAAAATACAGAATCGCACATCAGATTGAACTGGAGAAAAAGCGAAACTATTAAGCTCCACTTTTTTGTATATTAGCAATCCAGGTATCCACATATTTGTTTCTGTGGTGTACTGATTTTCCGTGGCTTTTGATTGCCTCCCTGTGTTCTTTTGTTCCATAACCTTTGTTTTTACCCCAAGCGTAAATGGAAAACTCGGGGATATTGCCCAATCTTTTCATAAACAGGTCTCGCTCAACCTTGGCGACAATAGACGCAGAGGCGACACTAAAAGATTTGGAATCACCCCTAATAACAGGTGTTTGTACATTTTTGGGAATCCCAACTACATTTGGTATGAAAAATGCGTCAGATATTAAGTGGTCCAAAGCCGAATTCATATTCTGGGACACGATTTTAATCGCTCTTCTAAAAGCCTTGTTTGTCGCACCCACAATTCCACAGCTATTTATTTCGGAGACGCTAGACATCCCAACTCCCCACGCAACAGAGTTTTTCTTTATCCAATTGGAGGCAGTTTCCCTTTGAACACTCGTAAGCTTTTTGGAGTCGTTCACCAATACCTCTAAGGTGTTCGTGATTTTGGGGTCAAAAACTACACAGCCGCAAAAAACAGGTCCCGCAAATGCCCCCCGCCCAACTTCGTCTACACCACAAACTTTCAGAATTCCTCTATCCCAAAGTCCTTTTTCCAAATCAAAATCAGGCAATTTTCCACTCATTTCCAAATATTAGCATTTGTCAGGCGATACTTGTGCCCATTTTATATATTTGGTACAATTCACTTCTGATGAAACAAGTAACTGGTTTTATTGGTGAGGTTCGAAATGAACTTACTAAGGTTACTTGGCCTAGTAGAAACGACGTTATCAAGCTTACCACAATAGTTCTTTTGGTCTCTTTGGTACTTGGACTTTATGTAGGCGGACTTGACTACGCATTCACTAAACTTTTATCTATAATAGTTTCAAGATAATGGACGATTCACAAAAAACAGACACTCAGGTTCCGGCAACAGACGTTATTGAAGTTGCAGAGCGTGGCACCGGGAAAAAGAAAATCCCCGGCCACATTGTTGTATCCGAAACCACAGACCCCAAAGCCAAGTGGTACGTTGTACACACATCTTCGGGCCATGAAATAAGAGTCATGGAAACCCTCCGACAAAGAGTAGAGACTATGAATCTTCAGGGTAAAGTTTTTGAGATGCTTGTGCCTACACAAGACAGGGTTATCATCCGCGGTGGCAAGAAAGCAACAGTCAAAGAAAAGATATTCCCAGGATACCTTTTGGTTAAAATGATTCTGGATGATCCTACTTGGCTCGCAGTTCGTACAACGGCAGGAATAACTGGTTTCGTTGGTGCTGGCAACAACCCCACCCCTCTTTCCGAAACGGAAGTTGCCAATATTCAAAAGTTCGTAAGCTCCCCCGCTCCCAGATTCAAGACCAAGTTTTCTGTTGGAGAAGCAGTCAAGATCACAGACGGACCTTTCTCTGATTTTTTGGGAACCATTCATGAAATGGACGAGGAAAAAGGCAAAGTTAAAGTCTTGGTGTCAATCTTTGGCCGTGAGACTCCTGTAGAGTTGGATTTTCTTCAAATACAAAAGGTTTAATAACCTTTTGATTCTTCGAATGACAATAAGTCTGACGACTTTTTGAAACTTCGTTTGACAAAAGTGTAAACACCTTCTGACCTTTCAGGTGGCAAAAAGTGAAACCACATTTCGAAACTTTGTTTGACAAAAAATCTAACTTCTTAAGACGTACCCCATCCCAAACCAGAACAGAATTTGCTCTGAAATTGATATTACGTTTGTTTGTGAATGTAGAATATAAATTACAAACACCGAAAAAAGTGTAAAACCCCAGTTTGTATTGGAAATACTTTTGAGCTTTTTGTATAAAACAAAAAGCAAAGCCAAATACACAGATACTCCAACCACACCGGTTGAAACCAGCACTTCCAAAAACTCCGAATGCGCTTTGTCCACATAAACATCGTTATTTAGCTTGATTGGCCATGTACCTTTTTGGAATGCTGCATCAAAATTGCTCCAGCCGTATCCCAACACAGGGCGGCTTGCAAACCCTTGAAGACCGTTTATAAAAATCCTTGCCCTGCCCTCCGCGATTAACGATTTTGAACTTTCCAACCGGTAATTTCTTACCCAAACAAAGCCTGTGGCCAAAGCGGCAATCAATAGCCCTGTGGCTAAAAAACGTCTAAAGCCAATTTTTACAAAGCGCCCGACAAGCATCAAAGCGTACACAAAAAGTACTATTACTGCCGCTGTCGCGCTCATAAAGAACAAGGAAATTACTTGAACAAAAAGCCCCAGGCGTAAATATTTATCTGTTTTTTCCCGCAGATAAAAAAATGAGAATGGCAAAGCCGTGACCAGAAATCCTGCCAAAAATACGGAATTACCGAATCCTGCTGCACTTATATGTGAAAGTTGCGGAGTAACAGTCGATACAATATAAAATCCGGACAGCAAAGTGGAAGTCCAAAAAATAACCTCTGCAAAATATTTATTAAACTCCTCTTTCCAAAAGTAACTGACCACAAATGCAAATCCAACCAAACTCAAAAAAGTTATAAGACCATCGCCCCTGTAAAAATTGCCTGTAAAACTTTTTGTTACGTTCACCCCTAAAATCGAACTTACAATAGCAACACCGGTAAAAATCAAAACAGGCTTTGACACTTTGCTATCAACTTTCCACTTTTTGGGTTTTTTGAAAAAAGACACAGCCAAAACCAGAACCAAAAACCTTACAAACCATTGGAAGGCGATGACTTTGGGTATCTCATAAGTTACAACTGCCCAATTGCCAAAGATCAAAATCACGCACGCAAACAAGATTTGACTTAACAATATATATCTCCTATAATTCCGCATTATGAGATTAAATTCAAAGACAGGCGTTTTGGCGCTTATCTCATCTACTGTAATATTACCACTATTCTTTTTGGCATCCGGTGCTTATGGCGCCTACCCTGTTACCGCTCCTGTTACTTCCCCTGTTACACCCACGCCAACTTTGCCCGTAACACCTCCGTTTACACCAAGCCCGACACCCGTATTCACACCAACCGGTACACCAACGCCCACACCCAGACCTGCTACACCCGTTTCGATATATGAACCATTTAACCTTTTGGACCCTGCTAAGTGGAATTGGTCAGGCACAGTTGGGTCAGACGCAAGCATCGATAACCAAAGACTTAAAGCATCTGTCAGCCAAGGACAAGACGGCGTCGGAGGAAACGATGTTGTTGTCCAGGCACTTGTTAATTATCAAATTCCCCAAATTACAGGAGATTTCTCGGCTGAGGTTGACCTTCTTGGTGTGACTTCAGAAAACGGATGGCAGGAATTGAAATTCGCCCCAAGTGGATCAATATCAGTAAGACGCGCAAAAGTCGGATCTTCCGAATTCATTGAGGTGTGGACAAGCCCGGACAACACACCTGCAAATTCTACAAAGATTGTTTCCAGATCTATACAATTTAATTCTCCCCAAAGAGTTAAGTTGCAAAGAAGTGGAAACGAGATCCTTGTTTATCTCTATGATGCAACAAACGGTACATTTGTAAACATTCTCGATATGCTTTACAGCCCACTTTTGGGAGACGGAACATTTCCCAGATTGGTTGTGGAAAACACAGGCACATATCCTGACACCATAGGTTATTTTGACAATTACTACGCAACAGGCACAATGCTTAATGTTGCAACACCAACACCAAGCCCGACTGTTGCACCAACCGCAACACCATCATCTACGCCTTCTGCGTCACCCACCCCCTCTGCAACACCGGTTGCAAACGTTGCACCAGTAATAACGACAAGAAGCATTCCTGTTGCACACGGAGGAAGAAGATATTCGATGACAATTACAGTTTACGATTTAAACGTCGGGGACACCGTTGCAATAAACACCTCCGGCCTTCCTAAATGGCTCAACAATGTGACTTGCACCGCAAACGTCACAGCTACCAGGAAAACATACAAATGCACTTATTCAGGCATTGCACCGAGAAAGTTTGGAACGTTTAGATTAA
This sequence comes from uncultured Gammaproteobacteria bacterium, assembly GCA_964599625.1. GTDB lineage: Bacteria > Patescibacteriota > Microgenomatia > UBA8517 > UBA8517 > CAZRGC01. The sequence continues at coordinate 176,941 of CAZRGC010000002.1, read as the reverse complement.
CAACTACCGCACGTGACCAGGCAGGAGGGGCCGCTTCCAAGAGATTCATTTTGACACTCCTTCCCTGGTAACCACAAATCGTTGATATTTTTGGTTGTACATGATATATTTCCACTACCACATTAATTTGTGGCAGATTTACCCCGAGCTTGTCGAAGGGCGCAAGTCGAAACTTCTTTTTAGGTTTCCTCATGCGTATTTAAACTTAAAAAATGGCAAAGAAAGTCAAAACAGTCGTCAAAATCAATCTTAAGGCAGCAGAGGCCACCCCAGCTCCCCCAGTGGGAACCGCACTTGGGCAACACGGTGTTGCCATCATGGAATTTGTCAAAGCTTACAATGACAAAACTAAAGATTTGAGAGGACAAGTTGTTCCTGCAGTTATCACAATTTACGAGGACAGAAGCTTCGATTTTGTGATCAAAAAAGCGCCGGTTGCAGACATGATCAAAAAAGTTTTAGGTATCGAAAAAGGCGCCGGCAAAGCCCCCCGAGAGGTTGCAGGAACGCTCACCAAAGAACAAGTCAAACAAATCGCAGAAGAAAAAATGGACGATTTGAACACCAAAAATGTTGACGCAGCAATGAAAATAGTAGAAGGAACAGCCAGAAGCATGGGAGTGAAAACAAACTAATATGTCCAAAAACGACGACAAACACAAACAGGCAACCAAAGCAGACGAAAACAAAGTTCACATTGCAGGTCTCAAAGGCGGAGCCAGAGTAAAAATGGTTGATGCAGCAGTCGATGAATCTCAAACCACTGAAACACAGGCAGCAGAAGCCAAAAAAAGTGGTAAGGAAAAGGTCAGATCCCAAAAATACCAGGGTGTTAAATCCAAGATTGAAGCAGGAAAAGCATACTCCATCGAGAAAGCTATCACTTTAGTCAAAGAAACTTCTTACTCCAAGTTTGACGGAACAATGGAACTGCATTTGGTTGTCAAAAAAGTTGGGGTTAGTGTTCAGGTAAGTCTTCCCCATTCTGCAGGAAAAGAGAAAAAAGTGGAAATAGCCACAGACGAAACAATCGAAAACATCAAAGCAGGAAAAATTGACTTTGATGTATTGGTAGCCACACCCGACATGATGCCCAAATTGGTACCTTTTGCCAGAGTCTTGGGACCTAAAGGACTTATGCCTAATCCCAAAAACGGAACATTGGTTGCAGATCCCAAAAAAGCCAAAAGCTTCTCGGCAGGAACTGTGACAATCAAAACCGAGAAAGAAGCTCCTTTGGTACACACAGTTGTAGGTAAAAACAGCCAAAGCGATATAGAGATAAAAGAGAACGTGGAAGCCATTCTAAAGGCCCTAGGAGGCGCCAGAAGCATCGTTAGGGGCTACATCAAGTCCACAATGTCCCCCAGTGTCAAACTTGCCATAGTTTAATCCCCTTTTGACAATTTTCACGCAGTTTAATAGTATGGATGTATTATGGCTGAATCTACCAGTGGTGATGAAAAAATAACAAGTTTTGCTCAAGTTCCCGCAATGGAGGAAAATCTCTGGCAAGAATCGCTGGATATTCACAACAAAAGACAAGCAGAGCTTGGGGCACTCCGCGAAAGGCAAAGGAAAGACGCAGAAACAACCGGACAAGGCGCCCCGCCCGACAATCCACAAACCAGATATGTTGAAATGCTTAGTAAAGAAGTTGCTGCCAAGTCGGCCTCAAGCTCACACGAGGCCACACTCCCATTATCAAAAGAAAAGCCAAAAGACGAAACAATTTACGACTATTTTACTGTTTCCACACAACCGGTTCTGGAAGCTACTCCCTTTTTTGGAATATTCCCAGGATCGGAAGATGAACAACCAATCAGAATCCATTCAATGCCTGAGAATTCAATTCTTGAGGTGAACACGAAACTGGGGCCAAGATATTTCAAAGAATCAGGCGCACTAACCAGTCGCCTACTGAAAGGTAGAACCCCATCTTCTGATCATCCAAAATTTATAGAGTTTATGCTTCCTGCTCAAAAAGACACTTTGGTTAAAGAAGGTTGGAATGTAGTAAGAGCATATGATTTACTTCCAGAAAATAAAAAGCTTTGATGGACAACAATAAAAGCGATAATTTTGATGCCAACACCCACCCTAGCCCCCTGATGGAAGCAGAAAAAACCACCCGAGAGTACGGTGAAGATACAGGAAACGAAGCATGGGCAAACTGGCACCCGGTAACGGTTAAAACAGAAGGATTGAAAGAACACACAGGGTCCAAATTAACCGATAAACAACTTAGGGAAAGCAATGCTCCACACAGCCAACCAGTGACCGCAGAGGATTATCGCCGCAAGGTGGGCAGAGCCACTGTCAAATTTGGACAAATGGACTCAAAACCAAAAGGGTTGGATTATTCGGGCTTAACCAAAGCTGACTACGACGAAGCTGTTAGACAAGGACTCAATATGACAGATCAAGGAGACATTGACTACGTTAAAACGATTAAACGTGCCCGAACCGACGGCTGACGCTCCCCTTGCCTAATCTAAATCTTCCTGTTACAATTCCTTTGTCCTAAGAAAGCGCGCAATCAAAGGGGTTCGCCCCTAAGTAATAAGACACGCTGGAGGCAAAAAGACTTCTTTTTACTCCATTTGGGCACAGAAACTAAAACATGTTAAAAGCAGACAAGATTACATTTGTAGAAGATCTTACAAAAGAGCTTAAAGACGCCAAGTCTTTGGTTTTGGTTAACTACTCAGGCCTTTCAGTTAAGGCCCAGCAAGATCTCAAAGCCAGACTTTCCGAAGTCGGAGGTCGCATGGTTGTCGTCAAAAACACACTTCTCAAAAGAGCAGGTGAAGCCGCCAAGATAGACGAAAAAGTATTAACAGACACAGTGCTCTCCGGACAAACCGCCTTGGTAATTGCAGACACAGACGCAATCGCCCCTATTCAAGTTCTTGGTAAATTTGCTAAAGAATTCGAAAAACCAAAGTTCAAAGTCGGTGTTGTCGAAGGAATGTTCCAAGACGAGACAAACCTTGGAAAACTCTCAACACTTCCTGGTCGTGATGCCCTTTTGGCTCAGGTCCTTGGAGCATTGGTCGCTCCCCAATACGGACTGGTGGGAACATTGAATGCAAATATGCAGAAGTTAGTCTATATCTTAAGTGAGGCGAGTAAAAAAACTCCGTAAGGAGGCTTGCCTCTCCGTAGCCCGAAGGAATATAACCAACCCTCCTTCGCTAAAGCTACGGCAGGGCGAAGGGAGGTGAAATAATTATGACAGACGAAGTTAAAGTTTCAGCAAAAGTAGAAAAATTGGTTGAGGAAGTTTCCGGACTTACAGTCCTCGAGCTTTCTGAGCTCGTAAACGCTCTTCAGGACAAACTCGGTGTTACCGCTATGCCGGTAGCAGCAGCCGCAGCCCCCGCAGCAGCAGGTGCCGCAGCAGCCCCCGCAGCTGAAGAAGGTGGAAATCAAACGGTCGTTATGACCAACGCAGGTGCCAACAAGATCGGCGTTATCAAAGCACTCCGTGAGATTAACCAAAACTTGACTCTTATGGACGCCAAAGGAATGACCGAGGCAGTCCCCGCAGAGATTTTGAAGGATGCAAAAGCAGAAGATGCCAAAGCAGCCGCAGAAAAACTTAAAGCGGCAGGAGCAACAGTTGAACTAAAGTAATTTGGTTTAACTGACAACAAATTATCCCGCCGAGGAGGCGGGATTTTTTGTGGCATTAATTTATTACTCAAAAATGGTTCGTATTAACTTCGGTCCGTGAAAGTATTGTTATTTTCACAAAGTGAAGTTCTAAGTATGTATTCAAAAATGATAAAAAAGGCCTAAAATGAGGCACTAAGTCTGTCTATCGCCTTGCGTGGAAAATCTACCGGGAACGAGGAATTTTTGCTTGGGACGTATTTTTCTTCACGATCTCCGTATTGCCAATGTTTCCCTTTTGAATACCGGTTCTCAGTTATTCTTTTGTACTTATCAAAATCCATCTGCTCAGATGCATATGCAGTTAGCTCTCCCAAAAATTGCATCATCCCTGAATGTTTTACATCGTCATATGTATCAGTCTTTTTGTCATACAAAGTGTGGAGATCCCGACCTGCTGCTTTCTCTATATACGGAATATACTCGCCTATCACCCAGGATTTAAAAGTGTCTATCTTATCTGTTCCCCAAACTGCATTGAGTCCCTCCCTTTTTCCTTTGTTGGAATACTTGCCCAAAGACTCCCTTTCGCTTTCGCTTATTTCAAAATTGGCCCCCATTCCTTCCAAAACAAAACGTACCACGGAGGGTTCTATATCCCCCACTTTTCCTTCAACAGTTAAATCTTGAAGCCATTTATTAAATGTTTCATAGCTTTGTTCAGGGGTCCTATATGTGACTTTTTCCATACCGCAATTGTATCACTTGCCAAGCTTTGAACTGAAGTTTGCAACCAATGCTTTCAAAAAAATATCTCTATTGTTCATTTCCCATTTGGGAAAACCTATTTGATCATTTATTTCAAAAATCAAAGGCCTTCCGTCAAAATTCATGCCGAAATCTAAACTGAAAATGGGGTTGTCGTGTTCTTGATAGAACTTCTCCGAAACCGATTCCACGACCTTTTTTATCTCAGATGGAACATTATTGTAATCAACTTCGGTTAGGTTTCCGCCCTGAGCCGCATTTGCCAAATATGTTCCTTCTGCCGGGACTCTTACATGGCACCAAACAGGTTCTCTATTTACCACCGCCACTCTCAAGTCGTGTTTACCCGGTGTCACACCGGTAATACCTTTTGATGTGTCCACAAATTCCTGTGCAATGTATTTTTTGTATTTTTCGGGGAACTTAAACCTTACGGCTTCATCTTTTGGTCCGATAAATACCCCAAGACCTTTGAGTCCGTTGAAAGGTTTGAGAACTACCCAATCGGTTTTTATTTCTTCCACAGCTTTAGATATGTCAGATTCCGACTCAACTAACACTGTTTGAGGCATATATTCACCGATTTCTTTAAACCCAGCCCATTTATCCCAGCAAAGTGTCTTAAAACTGATTCTATTGACCCAGATTACCCCGTCATCTTCGGGTGGGAAACCCACGCCTGCGCTTCTGTCATACACCAAATCCATCTGCACTTTTTCGTCCAGCTTTTCAAAACCCATATCCCCCCACTCCCAAACACCATCAAAGACACCGCCGCCAACATATGTCTTTTTTGTCAATACAAATGCCGAATAACCCGCTTTAACCAAAAGATCTAAAAGCCTTGTATAAACAGGAAGTTTTACGCCAATGTGACCCAGGGGGTTATCACCTTCAAATTCTTTGGAGAAACAGATGCCGATATTTTTCATTGGACTTCCTCCTCCAGGAATTTTGCTATGTTAGCGGTTTCGGGAGATTCGGAAGAATCATACGTAAGTCCCGGGCCCCTGTTTACTTCCAAAATGTAATCGTTGCCATCAACCGCTTCTATAATGTCTACGCCTGCAATCTCAATCCCCAATGCCCCCGCGGCATTTACAGCCAAGTCTTTGAGTGTTGTGGGGATAGAATCTATGTCCAAAAAAAGCTCGGCAGCACCCAGGGAAACATTGTTCCGAAACTCTCCAGGGTCTGCTACTTTTTCTTCGAAACAACCTATTTTGTTTCTGAGAACAAGAACCCTGTATTCTCTTTTCTTTTCTATAAACTTTTGAAACATCAGCTGATTGTCGGAAACTTTGTCCAAAACCGTTTGGAAGTCATCTTTTTCTTTGATCAAAAAAACTCCTTTACCGCGTTGGGAATGAGTATCTTTGGCAACCATCGGTAAACCAAATCTGGCAACAAGTCCGTCCGCCTCCTGCAAAACTTTTTTCCTGTTGACCATAACGGTGGGTATGACAGGAAAACCTTCGTTGTGAAGTTTAAGAAGTGAATACAACTTGTTGGAAAAAGTTCCCGCTTCCCTGTTGGCGGAATCCAAACACTTGACCCCCTTGGAATGGCAATAAAGCGCAACAATTGAAGCCAGCTTTTTGTATTCCTCACCAGATCTCCTTATGTATATAAGGTTGTAATTTTTGATGTCTGTGTCATCAATGAAAACCGAAGTCTTTTCTCCATCAATAACTACTCCAATATCCGAAAAAACGGCTAAATCAACTTTTACATCTTTGGAGATTTTTGCACTTATGGCATCGTAAAACCTGTTTTTGGTTTCACTTATTTTGGTTACCAGTATTAGTATTTTCTTTTGCTCCATTATCTTTTTGTGTATTTCATCACTTCGTGTAATCGTTAACTTTTACAACAAATCCCTGCAAATCCCGTCTGCCAATTATGAATTCTTTTTTGAGGTTGCCCCTATTGGCTACTGACGCCATTGTATTGATCTTGTTTCCCGCCAGATAATAACTCAGGTTGATTACAGGGCGTTTTTCACTTCCCAATGCACTTTTGAAAACCTTGGTCCAAAGTACATTTTCATTATCCAATAAACCGTGACGTTCGGCAAACGACTTATCAATCGAGCTTCTCCACGCACCGGTGTCCACTTTGGCATTTACCGTCACACGCCTGCCGTTGGGCAGAAGTATTTTTACTACTTCATCGTTTTTAATAGTCTTAACCCCGGCTTCCATTGCCTTTGCGCTGGCAAATCGCCCAGCAAAAAGAGCCTTGGCAATCATGACTCCATGTTTGGCGTCACTTACATCCAAGTCTTCCACCCTTTCCAGGCGTTTTTTGAGGCCTTCCATATTGGCAAGCTGAATTTGAAGTCCGGGTTGGGCGTTAAGCTCCAAAACCATTGGGCCTTTTGTTGGATGAAGCACGATGTCTACACCAATATATGTCAATCCTGATGCCACCTGGGCATTAACTGCAGTCATTAGTACATTCTCCCACTCAGGAACTTTAATTCCCCTGAGTTTTTTGTCCGTGCCGGGTTTGAAAACAATCGGGTCGCCATGCCATATTGCCCGTGTTGTTACACCTGTTGCAATATCTACACCCACACCAAGTGCGCCTTGGTGCAAGTTGGCACGCCCCCCCGATTCCCTGGTGGGAAGTCTTAACATTGCCATAATCGGGACTTTGTTGAATACAATTACACGTACATCGGGGGTGCCTCTGAATGCCCATTTACGGAAAGCTTCGTGCCGACCTACATACTCCTGGACAAAAGCAACATCGGGCTCACTACCCAACGAAAAAGCACCCTCGAGAATATCCAAAGTATGAAGTTTAAGATCATCGGGTGTTACTTTTTCTTTTTGAGTGGTGAACCACCCTTTCCCGTCTGCAGACTTTTTCTTTACAACAATTATTCCGGCACCACCCAAACCCCTGCTTGGCTTTAGGGCAAACTTTTCGGGAAGGCGCATCCAATCAAAATCCAACACCTGTTGCGGGTCGCGAAACTTTTTGTAGATTGTAGGATGAGGCACACCCTCGTGCTTAAGAACTCTTGCAGTTTGCAATTTGGAATCCGCAACTTTTTTGCCTGCCTTTGAGTTGTAGCGGTAAGCAAAAAGCTGAGTTCTGGCGTTCAAACCCAAGATGGATGAGATTTTCATTTAAGTCAGTTTTTAGTTTTTGATAAGTTTTCTGAACCTGTAGAACTCCATTGCCCTAAGCCCAGTATATTTCCCAAGAAGGAGGTCCAAGATGGCTATACCGATAAGGGACGCCTCGGGATTAAGAAGAACGTAATTTTGCAAAGGCTGTAGAGTCAAAAACAGGAATGAAATAAGTGCCAAAATCAAAGTTTCAAATGTAAGCCCTAGGGCTGTTTTGGCACTTTTGCCAAGCTGAACTCGGGTAAAGTCCTCCGCCAAAAGAATCATGATCAGAATTGCAAAAATAGAAACATTTGAAAGGTCGGGATATTTGATAATGGGTGCGGTAAAAAGGACTCCCAAAACCCCAAGAACCACCCCCCACAATATAAATGCCATCCTGGGCAAATACTGGAGTCTGAGTTTGACTTTTCTGAGTGCAAGTCTCACCGCGGTGGAAACAATAACGATCACCAAAAATACGGCAATCCCCACAACCGGCCCCGTGGCCACAAACACCACAGAAAGTGCCGCGGGCATAAAAATACCGAATCCGCGAATACCTACAACGTTTCTGGAAAAGGCGATAACAAAAGCCACAATCGGTAAAAGAAGGAGAAGTACAATTGTGTTTGCAGGAACCCCGCTATCCACTGCCCCCCTGATGGCGGTTTTGACAGGATTCCACGGCCAAGTTGGGCCAACTTCCTGAGTTTTAAGTAGCATTTCCAAAGGTCCAAGGCTTTCTTCACTCTTTTGGGTAATGTCCACCCTGGGAGGTTCGGGTGTGGGTGTGGCAACAGCAGTAGGCGTGGGGGATGGTGTTGGGGTTTTGGCCACCAAAGAGGTTGCCCCAAAGGCTAAAAGGCCAAAAAACGCAATCAGTACCGCTAAGAATTTTCGCATCGGAATGACTTAAAGAAAGTATGTGTATTATACCAAATCGTGATGAAACAAGCACCAACGGGCTTACTTGGAAAAAATAGGCAGATAGGATAAACTGCGCTCGCCCTGCAATTTTGCAGAGTACTTTAACAGATAGGAGTATATATGGCTATCTATACCAAGAAATGTGGAAAATGTGGTAAAGATTTTCAATATGAAGGTGGGGGAATGTTTGACGTCCCTCCCGAACTTTGTCCTTCCTGCGACAAAAAAATGAAGCAGAAAGCAACAGAGTTTTGGAAAAATAATCCGCATGCCGATAACGACCTCAGAATGAGCAGTGGGCCGTCGATTCGTGAGATGAGTAAAGCAGATTTTAACCCATTAAGCAGCGGCCGAAACTCAACGAGCCCTGATCCAAAAACGCAGTTGGTCTTTCCGCAACCCAACGAAACCAAGCAACTGACCAAGGCACAGATTGAAGCCTTAAATCAGTTTGCTAGCGGAGCCGGTTTCATAGTTTCAAGCCTTAAGGCCTACGGCGAAGCTTACCAAGCTATGCAAAAGCTTATACAAATGGTGAACGTCCCGGATAAAGCGTTGAGTGTTGCAGGAGCTACTTTTGGTGCAAAGGAAATTGTCGACCTTGCATTGAAAGACGGGTACGACAAGACGACCGCGGGAGCTCTCGGAATATCTGTTGGTGCTGCCGCACTCATCCCTGTAGTCAGTATTTATGATACAGCTGCATACGGTGTTAATAAGGTTATTTATGGTCAAGCAGTTGCCTACAACACATTGGTAACACATGTAATGGACCTTTATGACCCAAGCCGGACCAGTAAATTATTGGTTGACCCAAATCTGGCTGTCCAACAATATGGAGCAAGATCCTCGGCGCAGATTATCTACAATGAAATGCGGACTTGGGACGTCGCAATCCAAAAGGCAGGATTCTGAGATGTTAATTCCAAACTTTAAAATAGTAATCCGCAATGCCCAGAAACCAAGTACTCAAACGCCTAAATCCGCCAAATTCGAGAATGTTTGGGTAGATCACAACGTACACGAAGGTGGCGTCAAAGGTATGCGTATTCATTTACGTTTCGATGTAAATGGTTGCCAAGGATTGGATGTCAAAGCAGTGGCTTACTTTTATTACAAGAGCGGCCAAGCCCTAAAGGACACTAACAAAGCTTACCGAACAGTAACCGGTGAGGTTAGCGTTTCCCAAAAGTTAAACCTGCCGTATGTAAACAGCCATTACAACGATCTGGTTATATTTATGCCATACGACGAGTTGCACATGGCAAAAGGACATGCCGACTTGAAGTTTAATGTTCAGATATACGAACCAGGCTCACAAACATTTTTGGCTCAGTCTGCAGACATACATTTCACCTACGACTCATAGGTGTTTTTAGGAGTTTTTATGGGCTGTATTTGGTTTTTCGTATACCTAAACTTCCCGATTGTGCATCTTTTGGGACTCCTGGGAGTTTTCGGCGACGAAGCACACGAGACTGCGTGGTTTACGCTTTTAGTCGAAGGGCTTGCGGGGATAGCAGTACTCATTGGGTATCTGATTTACCTTTTGGTAAGCGCTATCGCCAACTCCTTTTGACACACGCCCCAGGCAAGACAGCAAATTGCCCGGGGCTTTTTTTGTAACCAAAACGTGATATTTATATCCTATAACTTGACTTTTAGGCTTGTTTGTGTTATTATTCAGCCTTGGTGGACAAAATCCACCTTGGTACTTTTACAGCTTCAGACAACTGATTGAGGGATAGGAGTAAAACGGAATTAAACCCTCTGTTTTTCTGTATATTCCTCAATCAACCGGCGAAAGGTTTAAAAAAATATGATCACACCTGATCAAATCGCTTTGCTCGAGCGCTCACTTGAGTTGCTCGTAACCATGCTCATCGGTGGAACCATTGCCGCCTACATTTTCCGGAACTACTTCAACTGGCTTGTGATTTTGGGAAGCTTCGTGCTCGCCCTGGTCATGATCTGGTTTGTGATTCCTCCGGTCGTGGCCACAGGCAACGCGTTCCTCATCTACGGCACACTCTTTGTGTTTGGAGCCGCAGTGGCCGCTGACCTCGGTGGTTTCTTTGCCGCATTGGGCGCTCTCAACAAGATGGACCCTGAAGAAACCAACCGCGCCACCCTGACCGTGTTGGGCATTGCATTTGGTGCCACCCTCGTTGCGTCATTGATCGGCCTTTTCAGCGGAGTAAACCTCCTGTTTCTGGCGAGACCGCTCTATTACATCCTCATTGTCCTCCTTGGCTTGTCCATTGGTGGGCTTGTTGGGTTTGTAAGCCAACGCGCTGAATGGTTCATCGGCATCTTTGCCTCGGGGTTCTGGTTTGTGTACCTGATCTTCCATTTCAACCGGATTGTCTTTCAGTACACCGAAGATTCCTGGCCCGCCGCCGTCGAGATTTCCATGAACATCTATCTGGCGCTCGTGAACTTCATCGTTCGCATTGCACCGTATGTGTTCAAAGCTCTCGCCGACAACTAGTCTGAAGTAAGGTATCAATGGTACCGTCTACAATTTTTTGAACTTGTAGACGGTACCGATACAAATAAATTTGAATTCGTTCCATCGGTTATTTAAAAAGTAACCGGCGGAGCAAATTCAAAAATTTCGCTTTGTGAGGTTAGCATGGCTGGACTAGTCATAGGTTCTTTTTTAGCAGGACTCTTGGGCAGCTTTGGCATTGCCATTGCTAAAGAAGATTGGGCAGAAAACTGGCCAATCGCACAAGTTATTTGCATTGCCTGGGCAGCCTACGAACACTTTCCCGGAAACTACTGGGCAATCGCAGCAAGTGCTGTGCTCAGTTTTATAGGCTGGCTTGTGTTTCTTTGGTATCAAAAAAGTGTTGGTCGCTGACCACACCCCCTCGGAGATTTTTTCGCAACTTGCGAAAGGATCGTTTGCACGAGGGGGCTTTTTTTTGGAAAAAAAATAACCCGCAAGTATTTTTAACCTGCGGGTCATACCCTACTCGTAAACAGCAACCAGGCCCTTTTCGCAATAATCAGAAACAAGTTCCGAATATGTTACTTCGCGGGTTTGGCTATCGCCGTTGCATTTGTATGCAAACTGGTCGTTCTCAAATTGCGACAAATATTCCAGTGCTTCGGCCTGAGTACTGAACGTTTGTGCGCCTGGAACCAAAAGTGTCACCACTTCCCTTTCCCATCCCCAAGCCACAAAAGCTTTGGTATTGGCTTCCATATAGGCAACCTCGGATTGGAAACCGATATAAGCGCAAAAACAGCAACCAAATAACACTAAAAGTGCCGCAAGGAAAAGCAAAACTTTCGCTCGCAGAGACATGAAAGACTCCTTATCTGCAATATATTTCTTGCTTGTGCGAATTTTACCCAATAACAAGCTATTAATCAAATATATTATGTCCTGTAGTGTTGATTTTTGAGCTTGAAGTGATATAATCTTGACTTCGAGTTAGCACTTTCAATTATTCTGAATCTTAATGAATGGAGGGCCCATATGGCCTCTGACAAAATCAGCAAAAAGTTCACACTTGTGCCTGTCGTTGTCACCGACTTGGTCGGGAATCTTACCATCAAACCAATCATCGGTCGCGAGATCGTTGTAGAAATTGAAGGCAATAAAGAAGCGATCTCGGGTGTTGTCGCAGGCATACGCGAAGCCAAACTCCACATTTCAGGCGGGCCGCAAAAGAAACAAACGGTCATAAACCTGCAGAGTGAGGATGAAAACGGCAAAGCCTCGTCAACGCTCATTATCGAAGGCGGTGTCACTGATTCAACCATACTCAGCTTAAGTGGCGGTGGAAACTTTTCGGCCATTTCGATAAGCCAAAAGGTTGATCCCATCAGTGTCACTGTTTACGTTCCCAAAAGCCTGAGTCTGGAAATTGGAAGCGTAAGCGGCGAAGTAAATGTCGAAGATGTTGAATGCGCACTAAGCATGAAGGCCAAGGGCGAGATCACCAACATCGGTCAGGTGACTGCACTTGAGGTATCCGTGCCCTCCAACTCCAAAGTTAATGTGAAGCGAGTTAATGGAGCGGTTAAAGCCAAGATTGGTTCCAACGGAACACTGACAATCGGCGAAGGAATTGCAACATCGCTTGATGTGGAACAGGCTTCAAACTCACTGTTTGACTTTGGCGGGACTGCCTTCAACGCGGTTGCAGACAATGCTTCAGGCACCACATTTGGTGTCAAGCGAGCAATGGGCCGAACGCTCAATCTTGATATTGCCAGCAATAGCCATGCTGTCATAGGTTCCGGTGAGGTAGCCAAACTTGTGGTTGACGCTGCAAGTAACGCAACTGTCACATTTGAAGGAACGGCTACCGATGCAGATCTGGAACTTTCCAGCAATGCACACGTCGTTGTCAACCGGGTTGTCAACCAACCTTCAATCGACAAAGGCTCAAACGCCACAGTGACAATCCGCTACCGCGGATAGATTCAGAGAGTTTTCTCTCCCCCCTCGGAGATTTTTTCGCAACTTGCGAAAGGATCGTTTGCACGAGGGGGCTTTTTTTTGGAAAAAAATTCTGCTACTATAAAAGTCCAGCGCCACAAGACTCCCCGAAAGGGGCTTTTTGCGTTCCCAAAAAATATGTATCAGATTTTTAGAAGATATTTTGGCTTTGTTTGGAGAAAGAAATGGATGTACCTACTCAGTATGTCCATTGCCACTGTGGCTTTTACATTGGACTTGGCTACACCTTACTTTTTCAAGTTGTTTGTGGAGGCAATTCAAAAAAATGACATAGCACATCTAACCTACCTTATTTGGGTGTTTGCCGGATTTCAGTTTGCAGGACTAATTTTTTATAACCTCAAGTGGTTTACGGCGGACATTGTGGCTGTAGACACGGCAATAGACATCCGATCAAAAGTTTTCCGTTATGTCCAGGATTTGGACTTCACATTCCATACAGGCAAAAGCACAGGTTCTTTGATTTCCGCCTTTAAGCGCGGAGACAATGCTTTTTGGCATATATACGACAAAATAAACCACAACATGTGGCAGATATTTATCGGCTTCATTGTAATGGGATACTTTTTTGTAAAAATCGACCCAAGGTTCATAGCAATATTTATTGTTTCCATGATTCTCACACTTATTGCCACAAAGTATTTGGCAGGACAAAACATCAAAACCCGCGAAGTGTTCAACGACTGGGAGGATAAAGTGTCAGGGATTCTTACCGATAACTTAATAAACTTTGAGACTGTCAAACTTTTTGCCCGGGAAGAATGGGAACAAAGCAGGCTAAAAAGTACTTTTGTGGACTGGAAAAAGTATCTTTGGAAACACTTTATCACTTACCGCGTGATCGATATGAGTGTGGGGTCACTCATTAATTTATCGATTCTTCTTGTCTTGATATTTGCAACCAATCTGCTTTCCAAAACACAGATAAGCGTTGGGGACTTTGTTCTTGTTGTGGGATACGTTAACGTATTTTTCCCAAGACTCTTTGATCTTATTTATGGAATCAAAGATATATCCGTAAGTTATGCAGACTTGAAAAAGTATTTGGAGCTTTTGGACTACGAAATAGAAGTAAAAGATCCAGATTCCCCACTGAATGTTAAAAAGGTCCAAGGTGTTCTCAGTTTTGAAAACGTCAATTTTAAATACAAAAACAGAAACAAAAACGCAATTAACGGCATGGATCTAAAGATAGAAAAAGGACAATCCATTGCGCTTGTCGGCAGAAGCGGCAGCGGCAAAACTACTTTGGCCAAACTCCTGATGAGGTTTTACGACCTCACTGGCGGCCGTATCCTGATTGACGGATACAATATTAAAGACTTTACAAAAAGCAGGCTAAGAAGTTTCATTGGAGTTGTCCCCCAAGAGCCAATACTTTTCAATAATACTATTGCCTACAATATTGCCTACGGCAAAGATAATGCAACCGCAAAAGAAATCAAGGATGCCGCCAAAATTGCCAATATTGATAAGTTTATAGAAGCTCTTCCCGAAAAATACGAAACAGAAGTCGGTGAACGCGGGGTCAAACTCTCCGGAGGACAAAAACAAAGACTGGCCATTGCTAGAATGATTCTCAAAAACCCTGATATTGTGGTTTTTGATGAGGCCACAAGCCATCTGGACAGTGAAAGTGAAAAGCTTATCCAAGATGCTTTTTGGAAAGCAAGGCGCGGCAAAACAACAATCATTATTGCCCACCGTTTGTCTACAGTAATGCGCGCAGACAAAATTGTGGTTATGGAAAACGGAAAAATAAAAGAATCAGGAACCCACGAAGAACTCCTAAAAGACAAAAAGGGGTTATATTCCCACTTCTGGAATTTACAGATTAAGCTTGATTAGTTTTGGCTTCCTTAATAAGCATTTGTATATCACCACGGAGTATGGCAAGAACGTTTTTTGTGTTAAATTCATTTTGGGACAAATCTGTATTATAACCATAAAGTGACATCTTCCTATATTTATTCATAAACTCATCAGACATAACAACTTTGGCAATATAAGGATCGTCGTCGAAACTTGCCTTGATAAGCTGGGCAAAGTCAAAAACTTCTTCGCTCCACTGGTTAATTCTAAGCCTTTTGCAAGCATCCGATTTACCAACAACTGCAGAGTTGGGCTTATCCGTATACATTGCACCAGCTGCTTTTACATATATGTATTCGATGTCGATCTGTCTTGTAGAAATACCTTTTTTGCCCCAGCGAGTAACCATTATGTTTCCCATACTTGGCACTCTGTCAAAAATCACAAATCCCGCTTTGTCAATTGCCTGCAACTGTCCCACGATATCATCCAACACTTCAAGCTTCTCTGTGGTTGACGGCTTTTGATCAGCTAAAAAGTATTTAAGCTCTCTGCCTTCGATTTCTTCCACCTCGGTTATTTCCCCTCGAGCATCTGTATACTGTTTGATAATTGCAGGGACAACAGGCTCTCCGTTATATCTAACTTTTTCTAAGACTTTATAGGCATAAGCTCTTGTTCCGTATTCGCTTCTTTTTTCTATCCTGGTTTTTTGTCCTTCCATAATTCAATTTTATTGAAGTTTTACCGCACCTACAACAGATGCCAAGTCGGTAATCATCATTATGTCGTTTTGGAACTTTATATTGTTAACTGATAAATAAATTCCTGAAACCCGAATACGCATAGCTATCCACTCACTAGTGACCTCTAATGTTTTTTGCAGACTTTCTTTGTCGGGAAACCTGGGGTCATCCTCCAAATTCGGCCCGGTTATTTCCGCCTGGACACCAGTTACAACACCACAATCATTGCATAAGTGCCCCTCATCAAATTTCAAAACACGCATGGGATGGTGCTTTTTCAGATTAGGCAGTGACATTTCCCACTTTTCAGCTTCAGCAAGCATTGAGGCGGCATTTTGAATACCCATATACAAAGAGACGTGTGAAGCAACATTCTCTTTTCCCACCATAAAGCGTAGATGGTCCTGGTCGTAAATTTTGTGGATTTTGCCAGCTACCCTGATAACCCGCGAGTCGTTACCGCGGGCAACATACTCACCCACAATGTCGTGCTCGGGACAGGTTTCCAAGCCTCTCAAAAATTCCATGTTCATGTCGGGATTATACACCAAATTTGCCAAATTCGAGGCTCAGGAGTATTATTACAGGATGTCAATTCTGGAAAGGTTCAAAAAACAAAGATCACCCGAGGAGGAGGCGGAGTTCAGAACTACTGTTGATGTTAGCCGAGGTTACTGCAAACGAGACGCAGCTTCTCGCGAAAGACAAAAACAATTCCATCTGAATGCTGTCAAGAAAGAACGCGGTTTGATACCCGACACTGGAAGCTTGGCCGATAGCATTCACGGTACAAACAGCTCCCCCAAACCCCAAAAACAAGGTTTGTTTTATAAAAGCAATCAAAACAGCACCGGCAATTTCATGGCAACAGGCACATCTTCACTACCGAAACCAACCGCCACCGACTACATGGGTGCTTATATGGAAGTTCTGGAGGAGATCAAAAACGAAGAAATGAGGGCAAAAGGCATGTCACCAGACGAAAAACCTCAACCCGAATTTGGAGGCATTTATTCCCCACCCCCGCCCAAACTCGCAGGCAACCTTGATATGGAAAATCCCAACCCTCTTGCCGCAATGTTTGTTACCATCGGCGAAGAAGGATATCCCAACTACCGCACCGAGGAACTAAAATTCAGAAAACTTAACCGGATCTTGGCAGTTGATAGGTGGAAGTCTGTTTATAAAGTTGAAGCCAAAAATAGTTATGGAATAAAGCCTGGTGTTGATTACTTTTTGGGTGGTTCAATTATCCAAAAAGAGAAAGGAATATTTTATGTTAGTTTTGGATGGGACACTCAGGACTTTTCCAAATTCAAAATGTATCCCGCATCTGGAAGTATAGTCCCTATACGCACAGACGAAATGCAAGGACTGGATCTTGCGCAAAATCAAATCCCTGTAAAGCTGGATTGGGAAAAAATCCCTGATAATGCATTTGAGAATATGGACACGGAAATGAAAAATAACTGGGGACTTGCCACCGAATCTTCAGAAGCTTAACCAGTGTTACCCTGCATTCCCAGAAGCCAAAGAACTGCTTCCTTTTTGTAGCGACGGTCACCTCTGGAGTTAATTCTTATTGCCGGAAGTTTACCCCTTTTGCCCCACCTTTTGATTGTTAACGGAGAAACTCTTAATACGTCTGCAACTTCACGAACCGTAAGAAGATCAGGAAGTGAATCTAGTTTTACTTTCTTTTTTGGTTCGTCGTTCATTTGTTAATACTTTTTAAAATACTTAATACTACTTTGATACTGTCCCCTGCCTAAGTGCTATCTAACTTAATCACAAGATAACAAAGGGGTACATACATGTCAAGTCTTAGTTTGAGATAAAAACAGTTACTTAGGAATTCTGATATAATATAGGTTGTAATTTGCACATATTTATCAATAACGGAGGCTAAAATGGCCGATTTCCTTCCCAACGATATTCAGCAAGCCATGCTGGAATTCCTGTTTGAAACCACCGAGAGTCAACCCAAAAACATCGTAACAGTGTTTCCGATGGGTAGCCGCGAAGTCGAGGCTGAGCGCGACAACTACGCCGCTTATCTCGAACTGGTTACCAAGGGTATGATCAAAAGCGAACGTCACGGCGAATGGATCACCGATGCCGGAATTCTGGCGACATCCACCAACGCTCTGGAGAATCCGACTCATGTCGATTAACGTGTTCTGGAAACGCCTTTTTGGCGTTATATTCATTTTGGCCGGAGTGGCTGCGCTTGCATTCACAAGCATAGCTCTCCTCAAGTGGCTGGGCTTTCTGGCACTTGCCGGCGGACTGATCACAATCGTTTTCAGCCGCGACTGATATTGCATTTACCAACACAGGCCGGTTATGGAATTTTCAAATTTCATCCTTAACCGCCTGTGTTCTTTTTTTCCTATTGACTCTCCACTTACCCTAATGATATTAAATTAGCACCAATGAGTAAGGAATATTTTCCCGAATTTGCAAACGCACTAAAAACTAGTGAGGCAGGACAATCACTTCTAACCACTTACCGCTGGGAATCTCACTTCAGAACAGATGAAGATAACGAAACATGGAGACGCGTTTTTGGCGCAACCGGACAGGTATTCACCCACAGTGTTCTCTTTTACGGAATAGGAAAATGGTTTGCCAGAAAGGAAGCTTCAAGATTTACACCGGATAAATGGCAGACTTTCTTGTACGGAGTTGGTCCACACGACACAGGGGAAGCAAAATTAAACGGCAAAGGTGTTGGAGATGTTTCAGCACAAGTTAAAACAGAAGAAGACGAAAAAGCAGAGTCCCGAATGGCAAAAAGGGTTATAAAGTCGCTAAATTTGAAAGATAGCCTTAAAGAAAAATTAAGGTATGGATATGATCAGGTAATAAACGGCAAAGACCCCGAACTTCACTTCGCATTTAAAGCAATCGAAAAATCAGAATACGTTATCACAGCCATGAAAGTGTTCCAAAACCAAAGAAAACTGGAAGCACAAGGCTTACCGGGGTTAAATCCCGAAATGGAACTTGCGCTTGTCGGGCGTGTGCTTGTAATCGACCTGGCTAAAGTTCTGGATGTTTATGCTCCCAAGTTTCCGGACTCAATTGGTGAGCTATTTAGGTGTTCCGCTCCCTTGATTGATAAAATGTTAGAGTTTTCCGAACCATGGCTTATGACACATACAGAGTGGAAAGGAAAAGAGATAAACCACCCGGCTCTCACTGAGGCATTTAAGGCAAAATGGGAAGTCTTCAAAAACTCCTGATATAATTCAACCGGAAAAGGTACGGAGGCATAAGTGAAAATCAAGCTTGATAGCATGACTCTCTTGATCATCGCAGCCCTGTTTTTCTTTCTGATGCCAGTATTTAACTTGAACGGTGCCTGGATACTTGTTCCCATTGGGCTTGTACTTTGGAGCATCATAAAATCCGGCGGAGGAAGACGCGGTTAGCAAAATCAGTGAGGTGTAAAGCCAAAAAATTTATACCTCACTGAGAATTTTTGAAGCCGTATATTCTTGAGTATTTTTCCTCCAAATATTTAAGGTTAACCATTGGATCAAATTCCATTTTGTTCTTTTTGAGAAGCTCAGAAAGTGTATATGTGGAACCGTATTGGTGTATATTCTCCCCCAACCAGGCTTTAATTTTTTCTACATCTTTACCAAGGTTTTTGCCTGTTATAACTTTCCCCATTTTTTCCTCCCACTGGGCGCCCAAAAATGTTCCAAGTGAATATGTTGGGAAATACCCCACTGCCCCACCGCTCCAATGAATATCTTGCAAAACTCCTTCTGAATCACTTCTTGGAGTAACTCCAAGATATTCTTTCATCTTTGCATTCCAGATCTCTCTTAAATCCTTAATCTTGAATCTTCCTTCAATCATTCCCTTTTCTATTTCAAACCTAAGCATTATGTGGAAGTGATATGTAACCTCGTCAGCCTCAACCCTAAGCATACTTGGAGAAACTTTGTTGAAATAACGGCTTATATCATCAACTTCCAACTTTTTACCGACTGCATCCTCAAAATCTTTTTTGAAATATTTAATAAAACTTTCACTTCTGCCTACAAAGTTTTCCCAAAACCTGCTTTGGCTTTCGTGAATCACCAAAGAGCTTCCGCCGGCAATGGGTGTCATTTCCAAATCGGGATCGCTTTGAAGGTCATACAGGGCATGCCCGAATTCATGAACAGTTGCCAACAAACTCCTGGCAAAGTCTTCCTTGTGGTACCATGTAGTTATACGGGTATCGTTGCCCGAAAAGGAGGTGGTAAAAGGATGACTTGATACATCGAGTCTGAATCGGCCAAAATCTTCCCAGAAAAGCTTTAGTATTTTGGTATTTAATTTTTCTAGCTTTTCTTTGTTATATGCCTGCCTCTCCAAAAAATGGTTTTTGTTGTAGTTTTTTGATTTTTGGATGTTCTTCAAAAGCAAGGCCAGGGGTGTTTTTATTGTTTCAAAGAAACTATTTACTTCCCCACTTGTTAATCCTTCTTCGAATTCATTCAAAAGCGCATCGTACGGAGAATCTTTGTACCCCAGATAATCTGCTGACTTACGGTTCATATCAAATATCTTTTTGAGATATGGCTCAAAGAGTTTGAAGTCACTCTTTTCTTTGGCACTCCTCCAAACAACAGTTGCTTCGTTGGTTAACTTTTCAAAAGACTCTATAAACTCCGAAGGTAATTTTTCGTAGTCATGGAGTGCCCTGAGAAGTATACGGACAACACCCTTTTCTGCATCATTCAGTCCTTTTTCTTTGGCAGCCGAATGGATTAGCGAAGTAAACTTTTTATCCAAAAATATTTTTTGCCTTAGTGATGAAATTTTTGCCAGAGCCTCACCCCGGTAGGATGCACCTTTGGCCGGCATGTAAGTCTCGAGATCCCAATGAGCAACTCCTGATACATAAGAAAGTGCCCAAGGAAGCTTGTAGTATTCCAAAATTTCTTTTACTTTTTTGTTTCGAAAGGCCATGGGGTGATTCTACTTTATGGCGACAGTCCTTTCAACTTATTTTTTTGCAAAACAATACACTTACAAAATTATCCAACTCAAAAAGTCTTCTGGGACGCCCCATTGCCAGGCGCTTGAAGCCTTGTTTTGTATGCCAGATGATTGACGGTGTGTTTGTTACAGGTGCCACAACCACTATTGAAAAAAGATATTCAAAACCATTCGATTTCAAATCTTTCTCCAATTCTTCCAGAAGTGTTGTTGCCACTCCTTTTTTGGTGCTTTCCGGGTCCACAAGAATTGTGGCAACTGTCATTCCCTTGTCACTTGTGTAATAGAAGTCCTTAAGTTTTGTATCAAACCAGGTTTTGTATTCATCGTCATAAAATTTTTGTTCATTGCGATGATCCGCTATCAAAAACCCAAGAATTATTCCGTTATCCTCCGCCACCAGGAACTTATAAGCTTTCGAAAGCTCCTCTGTCATGTCATGTACACCGTCTGTTCCCAACATAAAACCCTTCTTTTGAACTTCTGTGTCGTACGTCGTTTCTCCCAGTTTGGACAAATCCAATTGCAATTTCGTGTGAAGATCCTGGAGCTGACTTAAATCACTTTCTTTGGCGTCTCTTATATTCATGCTTTTATAATCATCTGCCTTATTGTCACGCAACTCTCTCCTTTGGTGCATTGTAAGCAAAGCTTGGCACTGCACTCATTTTATGCAACCCTTTCTTTGAGTGCATTGTAGTATTTAACCAAATAGTCTTCCGCGCGGGCCCAATGTTTCTCCCCAAATCCACGCTCTGCCAGATTTCTTTCTATTGCCGCCAAAACCCTAAGATGCGCAGCTTTTGCCGCCTGGAACAAAGAAATTCTGTAGACTTCGGCAGTTAACTCCTTGGCTGTTTTTTCTGCTTCAAAACTTGACTCGATTGAATCTTTTCCTGCAAGTTCTTTGTTCATTTTTACTTCGAGTGAAGCTACAACATCGGGTTCAAAAGCCAACTTTAATTCATTTTTTACTAAAACGTAAAACTTTTTTAACTTCTTTTTTGCTTCGTCATACTTGCCAGCATTTTCATTGATCATGGCTTCGGCCATCAAAAGTGCTGCGTCTTTTGCAAGTTTTGCTGAAAGTCCAAATTGCTCTTTAAGATGCTTCATTGCATAATCCCTAAGCCTTACACCATCAGGAAGGTTTCTAAGTCTCCACCAGGAAAGTTCAAACTTGGCTACAAGTTCCGGGCGGAACTTAAAATGTTCGACTGCATCATTGCCGCCAAACCGCCTTCTCCTTCTGGAATAGTCCAGAATTGCTTCTCTTAATTTTTCCGGTGTAAAGTCCGGAAGGTGTTCATTTTCAAAATAAAATTCGCTATAAACCATCTGCCAAGGCAAAAGTCCGCTAGTTCTTTGTTCTCCGCTTGTTCTTATAAAAAGATCGGGATTTGGGTAGGGCTGGTTCCTGGTATCCAAATAGCTTTCGAACAGTTTATCGTCGACCTCGCTCGAAGAAACACCTGAGTCAACTATTTTTCTGACCACTCTCAAGATCTCATCGCGCCCTCCGTAGTCCACTGCCACATTGAATATATGATTTCTGGCATACTTTGACGTCTCTTTCTCGATCCTTGTAACTTCTGCCAAAAGATCTTTGGGGAGTCTGTCTTTCCTTCCCAAATGAACAAAGGCAACTTTATCTTTGTGGAAATCTTTTTCTGTCTCGAGTAAGCCCTTTCTAAAAAGATTCATTATTTCGGAAATTTCCCTCTCTGCCCTATCCCAATTCTCTGTTGAGAACGCCCAGACCGTAAAAGTATGAACGCCAAGCTGCCTGGCACTTTGGGCAAGCTTTCTGACAGCCTGATATCCGTAGAAATGCCCCTTCCATGGTTCAAGGCCGCGTGAACGGGCCCAACGGCGATTGCCGTCAAGAATCATTGCAATATGATTTGGGACTGCGGTTCCTTTGGGTAAATTTATAAGTGAATTCTTTGGCATAGGTAAAGTGTATAAGCTTTAAAGTGTTCTTTCCATCATGTAAATAATCAGGGACTCCAAAATTTCCCTGATTTTTGGATCGTTTGTCATGTTGGGGATATATTTCTTACCCTGTTCTACGTATTTCCAACCCTTTGAAACCACGTAGTCGTATGCCCCCGAATCCACCAAAATCTTTTTGAGCTTTTTTATTTCGGTGAGTTTGGCTTTAGGATTTCCCAAAACTTTCTTCATGAACTTAATTTGAATTGGCGTTCCGTGTTCGGCCAGATATAGCATAAAGAGTGTATTTTTGCCCTCGATAATATCGCTGCCGACAGGCTTGCCAAATTCCTTTTCGTCACCAAAAAGTCCCAAAATATCGTCCTGAATTTGGAAAGCCCAGCCAAAAGCCAAGCCGTACTTTTCGATTGCATTGAGGCGTTTTTTGTCCGTTATTCCTGCTAACGTTGCCCCAGCCAAAAGAGGCAAAACTCCTGTGTATTCGGCTGATTTAAGCTTAAGCATGTTAAGAACGAAGCGTTCGTTGGTCTTTTTGGTGCTTGCTCCTGTGATATCTAAGGATTGGCCATCACTCAACCTTTGAATAAATTTTGAATACATTAAGCCTGTTTTTATAAGCCTATCGTGGGTAAAATCGGATGCTAATAGTTTTTCCCAGGAATAATAATAAGCTGATGTGCAGGCGTCGATGGCAATCGCTTCACCATAGTGATATTTGTTGATCTTTACCCCAATCTGTTTTGCTCTTTTTTCAAATTGCCTATGAAGTGTGGGTATTCCGCGCCTAAAGTCTCCCCTGTCCTGTACATCGTCCTGCACCAGAACTCCGGCATGGAATAGTTCGATAAAAAGACTTGTGTCTATTATCTTTTTGTCATATTTTCCACCACCCACCTGATACGCCAAAGTCACCAAAGCTCCTCTGATCTTTTTACCCCGCCTGGCAATCTGGGTAAAGCGTTTTATAATTTCTCCGGCCAAAGGGTCGTTTGCAGCCGACTCTTTTTCCTTGTTTTTAAGATATTTTTCAAAAAGTGGGTCTGATAGTCTGAGATACTTTTTGAGATATTCTTTTCCTAAATCACCTTTCATATAAAAATATAATTAATTACCTAAATCGATATCAAAATCAAAAGTATAAATTTGCTCCGAGACACCAATTTCTGTTTCTCCGTATTCATCCATAACCGGAGTGCCTACAGTTACAATGCGCGAGGTCGAGTCTACCGGCACATTTTTGTCTTCAACAAACACAACCTTAACCACATCCTCTTTCTTATCTATTGCCCCCAGAAAGTGGAGTTCGTCTACAACATCTTCCACAGTCGTTTGGACCATTTCTTCGTTAATCGGATCTCCCATCCTTTTGTAGGCCGCCACTTCTCTCATTACCTGCGGATTAACACCGATTGTCACAACCCTTTCCGTCATGGCGCAATTATAACACCTGAAGCTAATCAAGCACCCCGTGCGACCTGGCATTTTGGCCTTTGGCTTCATTTTGACTTTCTAAAGCTTCTTTCCTTCGTTGTGCAAGGCTCCGGGTATCCACATCTTGACCTTTGGCCACCATTCTTCTTCCGCTTTCTATAGTAAGATCATCCAAAAATTCTTTTATATCGATTTCTATATGCATATTTTCTTTCATAAAATTGTATTTTTACCAAGTGGTATACTCATTAGTCTGTTTTTGCAACAAAACACCCACGAAATGAAATCAAAAGAAATACTATTGGGCGGAATACTGGGAACCGAGATCCAAAGAATGAACCGCAAATTTGAATTCTACGGCATGCAAACAGGGGTTCCGGCAGCCGAAAGCTGGGTTTCTGAAAACGCACTTACCCTGGACAAATTTTTGGAGCAAAATCCCATTCCCGATCCCGGCGGAGACATCACTCTTTACGGCATTGCCTGGGAATTTATTTGGGGAAAGAAGCCACCCACCGAAATAGCTGATGCAAAAGAAACATTGAAAGCAAAAGCAAGAATGGGTATGGAGATTACTGAAACCGAAATGTTATGGCTCAAAATCATGAGCGTTGACACGGATATGTTTTGATATTTTGGTAAAAGGACCTTTACTTAAACCATTCAAAATATAAATTTGTGCATCAAATTTCTTTACAAACGCCAAACTTTCTTCGACTTTGTGAAGCATTCCCCCAGTTACATCGGTATGGGAGCTACCCACCAAAAATTTCTTGATACTGAGATAGTTTGATGGTGTGATAACTGGAATTGTTTTTCCTTTGTTGTCATAAACCCCAAATGTGTCTGTATAGTAGATTATTGTGACTTTTTTGTAATTCTTTCTAAGTTTATTTGCCAACACATCCAGTGTCTTTTCCCCCGAGTATATCTGAAACCCTTGTTTTTCATTCATCACCAGATCACCGTAAACAACAGGAACGATGCCTATTTGTAATGCTTTTTGAATATGCATGGTTGAAACCGACTTTTGAGTAATAAAACTTAATGGAGCAAATGAAACTGCTGGGATTTTATATTTTAGAAGCCTGGCCAAAACTATTCGATTTATTTGAATAGCAGCGTCTGCAGTAAGGCAAAAACCCCAGACACTTTTGTCATTTACAATGCCTTTTTGGGTCTGATATTTTGCGGCAGGCACGTGTGGGAAACTCCCACCCCCATGACCGACTATCAAATCAAAGTCACGGCTTATATATTTGTTTTTTATCCTGCGTGCAAGCCTATCTATAACATCCAATCTGGCGGTAAAGGGTTTACTTTTATCTGTAATAACACTCCCTCCAAGTTTGATGAGTACAAGATCTTTCATTATGCGTATTCTATCACCAGCCGGTTACCTTGTTACGAATGTGTATTCCAAACTGTCACAACCTGCAATTAGGTATATACTGTGTACCATGCAATTCGAAAAGTTATACAAACAATTTGTTGGGCCTTTGACAAAGTTTGTGTTCAAAAAGATCGGTAGCGATCCTGATACCGCAGAGGATATAATTGCACAAACATTCGAGGCCGCATGGAAAGGCTATAAAAGCTTCAAAAACAAATCTTCGTTTTTTACATGGCTTTGTAGGATAGCGCTTAACAAAATAGCGGACTATTACCACGATCAAGTCAACAGAAGATCTCGCCTCGTTGTCCCCTTGATTGACGCAATGGCAAATGCGGACTCCGACTCGCTCTCACCCGAAGAACTGACCGCACTTAATGACCTGAGGGCGTCGGTAAACGATTGTTTGGACCTTTTACCCCCCGACAAAAGGAGGCTTTTGCAGTTTAGGTACTGGTACAACCTTTCTTATACAGAAATATCAAAAATACTGGGAATCTCGGAGCGTGCTGTGGAGGGAAAAATTTACAGAGCCAAACATTCTTTTGCTAAGGCCTGGTCCGAAAATCCTAGGAACCCGAAGTCCGATTTCTGAGATATTCCTCGCGCGTATCGTTGTATATCTCCAACTCCCTTTTGTTCATAATTTGTATCTCGGCAATGTCCAAAAGATGGGAGCCCAGGCGTTCGAATACAACATTTACGTGCAAGGCGCTGTACAAAGGGCTTGTATGCGGATTATGTTTTTCCCTAAAGAATTCCCTAATTGTTGGGTTTGCATATTCACGAACACTTGGTTTGCCGTCAGGAAACATATCCGGAGTCAGCGGATAGGCTTTTTGCAGAATGTCTTTAATCCAACTACGCCTGGGGTCTTCTGTGATAATTCTTATACCATAGATGTCTCGCACCGGAACTGCCGAATTTCTTCTTGTTATCTTCTCCTGAATCCGCTCTACATCTTTTGCACGGAACGTACTCAAATCTTTATCAAAAGAAACACCCAATAGATTCAAATAATAACCCACACCCGCAAAAAGGTTGCTGGAGATTCGCATTCTGAAATCAAAATCTGGAAGTATTTGTATTTGTTCATAAGCATTAAAGGGCATTCTTGGAGGATATACTTTTAATTTTTCAGCCATAAGTATCCGAAGTGTAACATGAATGTCAAGACAGTTTTTGATGATAAGATTAAAGCATGAGCGAGCACCCAATAGACGCAGGTGTAATTGAGGAAAAAGTAAAACCACCTCAAATTGATTTCTATTACACCGAACATTCAAAAAGTTCAGCTGGTAGCATCATTGGTGTTATCAAAAGACACGACATTGTTTTGATGGAAGGAATGGGACAGACAGATGAAGACAGAAGACTTTTGGAAGAACAAATTACTTTTGCAACCAAAAACCCAAACTCACCAGAGGCCGTTAAACTCCAGACAATGCTAAGATCCACCGGAAACAACATTTTTGAAAATATCGCCAATAGTTGCATCAAACATCAAAAGGAGTTCCACATAGTTGACGCTTCCTGGGAAAGCCAGGCTGACGAATCCAGTTTCAAAGCCGGCCTAAAAATGCTTGACTGCGAAACGGCATTAGAATTTGGAGATATTGACGAGGCGTTTGCTGAGTACAAAAACTACATGGTACTCGAAGCTGTGGCAAACAGGGATCGCGAAAGGGCTGTTGCAGAACAGGTGTCTCAACTCGAACAGCAAAACAAAGATAGATGGTCTGGAAAATCGGTTTTGGTTATTCAGGGCGCTACACACACAGCCACCCACCGGGAGTATGTTAAAAAAACAGGAAACACCTCTGCAAGGCGAATAATGTATAAGCCGCTGGTTGTTTATCCGCTTTCTATACAAATCACTCGCGCCCTGAATTACAATCCGGAAAAATATATAAGCGACTACGACTATAAAAAAGCCTTTATTCAAACCTTTCTCATATCAACAGCTGTTATTGAGAAAACAGGTTTGAATGATCGCGCGATCACAGAAATAAACAAAGTAACATCGAAGATAAGTCAAGATGAAGTTGACAGTATCTGGAAACAGTTGACCAACATAGGACAATCCAATAAAGAGAATAAACTAAAAGATATAAGGAGGGTTGGAAGCGAGCTGGTTAAAAAATATTCTTAGGTTTTGTTCGAGATCTTCATCAAAAATATTTTTAACGGGAACACAGGGAACGCATTCCAAACTCTTTTGAACCTTTTTGGCTCAGTTGCAAGCCTCCACAACCATTCAAGCCCGGAGTTTTCAAACCCCTCTGATGGAAGTCTTCTATGGCCCGCAACATAACGGAAGGTTCCACCAACAGCCATTGCCACTTTTGTATTAAGTTTCGAAAGATTTTCCGATATCCAAATTTCCTGTTTTGGATTTTCAAATGCCACAAAAAGAAGTTCCGGTTTGTAATTATTGATTAATTTGACTGCATCATAATGTAACTTTATATCAAAATCTGTAACAGGTTTTGCATTTTTATCTAAATAAGGCCCCTGAAAACTTTGCACTTTTAATTTGGGATAAATTTTGACCAATGTCTCCTGACACTCCTGGGCCTCTCCCGAAAGACCGCCAAGTAAAAAGACTTTCCAACCTTTTTGAGAAGCAAGCGAGATAAGTTCAGAAAAAAGTACTCTTCCTTTTATAATATTTAGGCCGTCGCCCGCGATCGGCTTTCGGACAATTGTTTGATACCCAAGTTTCAAGCCGTAAAAAAGTCCCCTGATAAAACGTTCCAAAAAACTATTACCGAGGTCTTTTCTTAAAAAAGAATCCGCCTGGGAAAGGCCTACACCGTCCGGAATTGAGATATCTGCGTTATTTATTGCGCTTTTCAACCTGGGGTTTTTCTGAGACATAAGGACAATCTCGGGATTGGGGGTAACGATGTATATTTTAGCCTTGTTTTTGTTGTTTGACCTATTATGGGATATAAAATCACTTACTCTCGTTAGCACTTTAGCATTTGAAGTGCTAAGAACTTTAATTCCCATGATAGTGGCGTATTCACGGGATTTTTTTACTGTTTTTTTTATATTTTTTGACATTTGATTCTGGTAATTATCTTATAATTTATTTGGAATACAACAATTATCTCATATTCTCCGCAAACAAGTTTAACCTATAAAAAATTTATTAAATTTTCCGATAGTGTATTATGTTTAATTTTTCTGATATCTTGTTGTTTAGATACTACAGGAATTTTCTAGAAATAATTTTTACTTAATAAACTTAAATTTGTTCAAATTTTTAGTTCGATTTTTTGTAGCTACTTTTTTATACTTATCCTCAACCCATCCTCAAAAATAACTACAAAATATTATTTTACTATAGTTCTCTTGTGTGATAGTAAATTATTTATGTTTTGTGAAAAGTGCCAGATCCCTTTTGTATACTAATTTTATATATTAAAGAATGTGTAATATACCTATAATTTATAAAACATTTATAAAAAACTACTACCCTATATTGTCAAATTGATACCGCGGGGTTTAAGCTGATAACAATCACTAAAACCTGCCAGCAGTTTACCTTTTTGTTGTAACACTGCGCTTCCAAAGTTCTATATTTTCCAAAACGAGACCTGTACCCCGAACAACACAAAGTAACGACTCGTCAGCAACGTGCGCCGGAACTCCAGTTTCTTTGGTCATTAGCTTGTCAAAGTTTCTCAAAAGTGATGTTCCACCACTCATAACTATTCCTTTATCTATTATATCCGCTGCCAGCTCCGGCGGCGTATCTTCCAAAACACCTTTGACTCCGCTTACTATTTGCATAAGTACTGGCATTATTGCTTCATTTACTTCGTTTGAGGATATTGGAACGCTTCGTGGAAGCCCAAACACCAGATCACGTCCTGATATTTCGATCTTTTCCTCTTTCTCGAGCGGAATCGCTGAACCTAGTTTTAGCTTAATCTCTTCTGCTGTTTGATCCCCCACAATAAGATTGTGTTTCTTTTTAAGAAAACTTTGAATCGCCTCGTCTATCTTGTTGCCAGCCACCCTTACAGATTTGTGAGTTACAACACCACCAAGCGATATAACCGCAGCCTCGGTAGAACCGCCGCCAATGTCGACGATCATATGTCCGGAAGGTGCTGATACGGGTATTCCTGCACCTATGGCTGCCGCAAGCGGCTCATCTATTAAGTATGCGTGGGCTGCACCCGCAGACAGTGTGGCATCCAATGCTGCGCGGCGTTCTACCTGAGTACACCCGGCAGGCACGCAAACCATAACTTCTGGCTTAAAAAATTGGAACCTTCCTACAACTTTACCAATAAAGTACCTAAGCATTGCTTCTGTCACCTGGTAATCGGCAATTACACCATCACGCATCGGCCTACTGGCTATCAATGTCTCAGGAGTTCTTCCAAGCATTCGTTTTGCATCCTCACCGACAGCCACAACTTTGCTGTCATCCGCTGAAATAGCCACAACTGTAGGTTCGTTTACCACCAAACCTTCACCGGCAACCCAAACCAATGTATTGGCCGTTCCAAGATCTATGGCAATATTTTTACGTAGCATTCTTTGAATTAATTAGGCACCAAAGGGCATTATATACTCCCCAACCACTTTGTTCTAAACCAAATTTCCTGAGTATAACAGGTTATTAGAGCATGAGTCCCGCCTGAGGTTGTTGTATAATTAGCCCATGGCCAAAATACGCGTTTTTGTGTTTTTTTCGACACTTTTAGTTGTTGGAGTTGTTGGCGTAATAGCTTCATTTTACGCAAGGGGTTACCGACTTAACTTTAAGACACTTTTTTCCCAGGGACAAATAAGGTTCGAGCCAAACGGGATTCTTGTAATCAAATCAGAACCTGACGGAGCATCTGTTTACATAAATGGCGATCTCAAGACTGCCACAAACGCAAGCATATCGATTCCACCAGGCATATACGATGTTGAGGTCAAAAAAGACGGTTTTTTCAGTTGGAAAAAGCGCCTAACTATTGAAAAAGAAATAGTAACCTCCGCAAACGTGTCTCTTTTTAGGAACGCGCCCTCATTGTCACCAGTCACTTTTTACGGTGCACAAAACCCGGTGATGTCTGCCGACGGCACTAAGATTGCCTTCAGTATTCCATATAGCAAAGAAATAGATCCGGGAAAACCTGGCCTTTGGACAATGGATGTCCTAAGTCTTCCGTTGGGATTCTCAAATGACCCCAAGAGACTAATAGACGGCGATCTCACAGACACCAGCTACGTCTTTTCCCCAGACGGCAGACAAATGCTTTTGACTACATCTAACAGTGTATTTCTGATTGATTCTGGATCATTTACACCACAAAGCCAGATGACAAATGTATCAGCAAGAAAGGAAGCTATATTGGAAGGTTGGGCAAAAGAAAAGAAAGTCAAAGATGAAAGCCTGATGAGGAGTCTTCCTCAAGAATTTTCTGATGTACTGACTAGAAAATCTTCCGCATATGTTTTTGCTCCTGATGACACAATGATACTTTATACTGCTAGCGCATCCGCAGTACTTAAAGAAAAGCTCATAGCTCCCCTCCCAGGAGCCTCTACTCAGGCCGAAGAAAGAGAAATTGTTGCAGGGCACACATATATTTATGACACAAAAGAAGATAAAAACTTTCTTATATCCGACAAACCTGTAATCTTGGGCAATCCGGTAATTGCCAAGTCTCCCCCCGCAGTCAGATGGCTTACTACAAGCAGGCATCTGATATTTGCAGAGGAAGGTAAAGTTTATGTTATGGACTACGACGGGACCAATAGACAGGTTGTATATTCAGGATCGTATGTTTCACCTTTTGCTTTTCCGTTTTCAAACGCCACTAAGCTTTTGATACTTACAAATCTTGGTGGAACTACACCTTCAAATTTATTTACTCTAACGGTTAAGTAAAGTTAGCCTCCGTGTTATAATTTTGCAGTCTAAGATGCCCCCATAGCTCAATGGACAGAGTAGGCCCGTCCTAAGGGCAAGATGCAAGTTCGATTCCTGCTGGGGGCACAGAGCAGTTTCCTGTTTTGTGTTTAACCAAATTTGCAAAGAAAATTTGAGAGGAGAAACCGATGAGCGTCAGCACTGAAAATTAGAAATTTTTAGTGCGGCCAGCGATTCGAGTTTCGACGAGATCGGGGTGTAGGTCATCGGTAGACCGCTTGTTTCGGGTACAAGAGGCACTGAGTTCAATTCTCAGCACCCCGACTAGAGGCGAAATAGCCCTTATCAATGAAGTCTTTGAATGGTTGATTTAGCCTATATGACGCCACTTTTTTATCCTTGAGAATGAAGTTCGAGAAGATTTTTCGGATGATCTGATCTTTACCCTCCATGGTTTTCGTTTTTCTCAATATATCGGGCAATTCATTGAAAAGTTCGACAAACTCCTTGTAAGTCAATATAACCTTGCTTCCTTTAGCTTTAGCCTCCTTAATCTTAGTTAATTCATCGTTGGCTTGTTTAAGTTGGGCTTTCTTGGCTTTCAAGTCAGCCTTGTACTCATCTTTGATCTCACTGTCAGTTTCCTTGTATAGTGATTCTTTTATGAGGTTGATGCGTTCCTCAAGCTCTTTAACCGCTATTTGGATTGATTTTCTCCTGGCTTCAAGCTCCTTTCGTTCGTTCTCTTGTACGTGCTTCATTTCCTGTAAGTAATGGTTGTAGGCTCGCTTATCGGTGAATTTGTTTTCCTCTAGGAACTGGTACACAAAGTCTAAAACAATCTTGCCACGCACGTTCTGATTGACTTTCCTGCCACTTGGTAGAGTTATTTTGCATCCAGGAGTATCGCATCTAAAGTTAAAATAGTTGGTTTTACCAGTCTTGGAGTACTTAACAGTGATGCCAGTACTCATCTGCTCGTTACAATGGCCACAGTAAACGATCCTACGCAAGAAGTCAGCCTTAATATCTGTTTTAAGTCCTCTACGCTTCACCTCAAAGGCTTTCTTAATATCGCTAAAGCGGTTGATCCTCAAAAACTCATCAACTGTCACCATCGGAACAAAATCGTAAACTTCGGTTAAGTCTACCAAGCCAGTTGTGCCATAATTCAAGACACCAGTGTAAAACGTGTCCTTAAACACCTCTGATAAGACTTTATCCGTTATTTTTGTTGTCTTGTGGGTGATATCACCAACCCCCTCGCTTCGCTTGTAATTTTTATCAGCCAGATACTTGGCAATATCCTTTTGAGTTTTCCCTTGTAACCTCAACTGCCAGGCTTCTTTGAGTAAAGTAAAGTTGTTGCCGTCCGGCCTAAGCATCATGTTACGATCCCGATAATAGCCGTGCTTGGCTTTGCTCAAGTACTTACCATCCTCAATGCTTCGCCTGATACCACGCTTAACATCATCTCGTAGCTTGTCTGAATATTGCTTGGAGAGGACAAACGACATACCTAGAAGCATCTTGCCAGCCGTGTCATTCTCAAAAGTGAAGCTCACAAACTGTAAATCTTTTATGATTTGCTTGTCCAGTAAGTCGATAATCTCTCCCGCATCTTTCATATTACGAGCTAATCTATCAGGATGCCAGGCAATAATACCCTCATATTTTCCCTGTTTGATGTCGTCTAGCATCTTGCGAAACTTCGGCCTGATGTCAGGCTCTTTGGCACTTTGCTTCTCTTCAATTGGGCTAATAGGACGAGCGAGTAACTTTAATCCTCGACTATTTGCCAGCTTGGTACATTCAATAACCTGATCGCCTAGTGATCTGGCTTGCCGTTCCTCCCCCTCTGTGGATTTCCTGGCATAAATGACATAGCGGTATTGTGAAGTATCCCGTTCTTGATCCTTGCCCTGCAATTTTTCCAAGATAGACAACAAGTCCTGTGTGGTGGCCATAATTTTCTTAATTTTCTACTCAATCCTGATTACGGATTGATATATCTATTATAGCGAAAATAAGGCTCGGATGGCCAGCTAGGCTCACTTAGTTATATCTGATTCTTAGAGGTTAGAAACAAAAAAACCTACTGTAGCATCAATAGCTTTAGCTCTTTCTTTCGGTTCATGGAATCCATGTTCAGCATCCTCAATAGTTATCAAAGATCCAGATTGGAGTGAAGAAACATATTTCTTAGAATCCTCATATGGAACCTTTGTGTCCCTGGTACCATGAATAATAGCTGTGGGTAGTTTAATAATTTGTAAAGCATCATATGGCTTATATTTTGCCATCTCATCAAACAAGACTTTCCCGATAACAAACTTCCTACTACCCAAAGTTGTCCAGCCTTTTTCATGAATATCCTTTTGCATATGTGCTTTTTTTGCTTTGATCCACGGTAAAGTTGGATTTAAAAAAGTATGATCGTAATTTAGTACAGGATTCCATAAACACAGGCAGGCAATATCTTTTTGGTGTTCTGAAGCATATAGAGTAGATGATCCGCCACCAAAACTAGCACCTAATAAACCTACATCAAGATAGCCTTGTTTTCTTACATATGCCATCACCGCCTCTAAGTCCAGCATCTCACCACTAACCGTCATATCAATTGACTTTCCATCACTTTCGCCATGTCCACGAAAGTCAAATCTCATAACTGCAAATCCTGCTTTTTCGAGGGAGTTTGCTAATTTTATGAATACTCCATCTTCATCTTTGTCGACTGTAATTCCATGTGCGAGGATAACGGCTTTCTTTGTTTTATTCTTTGGAAAATGCCAAATCCCAGCCAGTCTCAATGTATCTGAGGTTGATATTCTAACAGCCTGCGTTGTATTCATATGACAATCTTTTCAACCTTTTTAGACTTAGTATCAAAAATAATAAATGAGGATTCACCAGTTTTATAGCCTTGTATCTCACCTGGATTGACAAGTAAGCAACTTCCAATTTTCTCCTCTTTATATTCATGTGTGTGGCCAAACACGCACAAGTCAAACTCGCCAGACTTAGCGGCTAATTCTGCAATACGAGGATAATGGTTCATAAATACTCTCAAACCACCAAGTTCACCCTCATAAATATCACCGCACAACTCAATTTTTTCTGAGGCATCAAATTTTCTTGTTAATCCCATTCTTTCGGCTTCGTTGTTGCCCCAAACAAGCTTCACCTCGCCATTAAATTTCTCAAGTATAGGAATTCCAGGAGGAGCATTAAAGTCGCCTGCAAACAGCAGAGTTCCACAATTCGCCTCATTTGCTAGGTTGACAGCCTTTTCTAAGTTATCCCATCTGTCATGGGAATCTGACATGATTGCTATTCTCATAATTCTCCTATGGTTGTATTCTACTAAATTTTGACTTGAGATGCATAGCTAATACGGGAATGAAAGTTCAATGCCCCGTTTTTTAATTTCCTCTTTGATCCGCAACACATACTTCTGTTTCTCCTCTGGTGGTAGGGCGTTAATCTTTTGGGCTAATTCGTACATTGGATTCACTTTAGGCTTGTCGATAGGTAGTGGTAGCGAATTGATACCTTGGAGCTTCTCTAAGCGTTCTACGCACATTAGGGCGGTTCTGAGGGCTGATACAGCCTCGGTAGTGTTCTTGGCCTTACTTTTGAGTAGCCACGCTTCTTTGGCTATCTCCTCTGTACGCCTGATGAGTTCTTGCCTTTTAGCTTGCATCTCATCTACACTTAACGAGGATGCCCAGCGTTCCCTTACCAGCGTTATATAGCCTTTGGCGGTGTTGTATGTGATATTAAGCTCGTCTGAGATATCCGTTGGCGAGTCAAAGCCTTGAAGCATCAAGCTCTCACACTTAGTCAGCAACCGATCCCGTTTGGAATTGGTGATTAATTTTGCATCCATAAATAATTGTTAAGAATTTGATAGTTTGACTCATACTCAAAACCTGCTTTGAAAAGACTCTACCTAAGACTATTTAGCCTGAAAAACTCAATTTCAAAAAGAGCCGTAAATTTTAGAGGCCACTAATCAATTGTAACAAAAGTTCAACACCTAAAATAACCACCCCGTCTACCACTTCCATCATTGATGATTCATTTCCTAATATCCCTAGATATACTAAGTTCGGGAGGATTCGAGCTAGTGTGATTTATGGAGTTTTCTTCTGCACTATGAGTAGGTAATGGTTTCCCTTTTGATCTGTTCCTCTCATCAATGTCTGATTCAAATCTTTGCTTTTATCAACAGTCATTAAAGCTAAATCTATGACTTCACCATCGGGAGTAGTCACTTGGTAGTCGTCTAATCCTTGCTGTGGCTTTGGGTTGTTATCTGGCTTGGCAGGAGTAGCTTCTTTAGGCTCCGTAACTTCACCCACTAGATCTGTAAGGTTATCTTTTTTAACTTTTGCCATGCTTTCATTATAACTAATGTCAGTAGGTGATGAATAGCGGTTGATCTAATTCAGCTTCTTTTGATGAAATAGCCTCAATTTCCTCTTTGGTTATACTTAACCAGTCCAGATGTTCTATAATATGGTTGTAAAGTTCGTGATAATTTTCTGATTCTCGACTTTGAGTTCCCTGCCTGCCGGCAGGCAGGAATTCTGCCACCCCGACCAGGCGCCTGGGTTTTCCACAAGTAAAGTAGTAATATACAAACATGGAGTCAGCAGACCATCAACCTTCCAGTGGCGAAGGTGAATATAAACCAAGCAAAGAGGGTGAAGAACTTGCCAAAGCTTTTGAAGCGGGAATCAACTGGCTTGCCTCACAAAGAGATCCCTTCAACTCATTTAAACAACACTTGTCTGCCGGCCTAATGGCATCAGAGGCAAAAAGGATGGTGGAAAAGGTTCAAGGAATGGAAGCAAATCAGCAATTTGAGGAAATAGCCAAAACAGGCCACGTAGACGCAGCAAGAGTCTTTGACATAATGGAGGGTCTTTTTATCAGAAACGTAAGCCCGGACTCTTTCTTCAAAATTTTGCAAGGTTACGCAGCCAAAAAACATGCAGAGGCAATAAGGCTTCAAACAGAAAAAGAAGCCAGGAAAAAAGAACAAATGGCAAACTTCGAAAAATTTATGAAGCCGGATTTTTTGAATGAAATCCGTAGTGCTACCAAGAATTCATCGAAAAACGGTCCAGAAAAAACCAAAGACCAAAAGTTGAATCTTAATCTTTCCCGCAAATTTAAAGTTGGATTAGATGGCCAAATTGCACCAGTATTTGAAGGTGATTTGAAAACATATGCAGAATATCTTCTGAAAAAAATGAAGGGCAAAGACGGTGAAAGCAAAGAAGATAAATAGTAATTACTTCTGGGTGAGTTCTTCCCTTGCCTCTTCCCATTCTTTGGCGTAAAGAATTTTTTCTATTGCAAGGTCATAGTCGTGAATTTCTTTTGTATCAAACCATAACTTAATCTCTCTTTCTGCCTCTACCGTGCTTCCCGATGCATGTACCAAATTTCTAATTGCTCGCTCATCAGGGTCTGATACAAAATATGAATCAATTGTATAGTCCGCTGTAATAGTTCCTACATCCGCGCTTAGAGGATTTGTGGCTCCCCTAATCTTTCTTACATGAGCAACCGCGTGAGCACCTTCTATAACCATAGCAACAACAGGGCCGGTGGTAATATATTTAACAAGTCTTTTTTGAACGTCTTCGGCAATTTGAATTGCGGTTTTGCCAAGATCTACTCCCTTTTCTTTGTATGACGCGATCGTGCGCTCACCAAGTGCAATCTTGTCACTTTCGGGCATGTCGTAGTGCTTTTGAGCCAAGGATTTGTCCGGCCAAACCATCTTAAGAGCAACCAATTTGAGTCCTTTTCTTTCAAATCTAGTAATGATCTCACCAATCAATCCCCTTTGAACCCCGTCGGGCTTTACCAAAATCAAAGTTCTTTCATGCAAAAGTGTTTTCATCAGTTGTTAATTGTATTCAAATTTATCAAATTTATCAACAGTCCTGTATTGTATGATAGGATAATCTCATCAATGGAAATACAAGGAAAAGATGATTTTGAAAACTTTTCTCCAAAAGAGATAGACGGCCTAAATGAAACACTTCTAAAAGAGAGCTTCGGCGGAAACTCTGGTGAACATTCTGGCTCTGTCAACTTTTATTATAAAGATGGGCAAATGATTCCCTGGACAGGAAAAACACCGGAAGATTCCGGTCGTTATCCTCAGGCCGCAATAAGGACAAGGGGTGTACCAATACGCGAGATGGTGAGGATCGCAAGCGAAAAAAGACCAATCCCACCCCCACTTATAGACTTGGTTATACCTACAAATGCCGATGAAGACACCAAGGTATATTTTATACAAAGAGCCATAGAGCACAATTCTAAAATGCTACTTGATTATGTATCCGATGGTGGAAGACCGGAAGACTTGCCTAAAACCAAGCTAATACTTGATTTGGAGGATCTGATCTAGAATAGTTTATCGTATCGCCTTCTCAAACTTCGCGCCTGATTTGTATGGTCCTATCATTGCCAGATTGGCATGCTTGGAAACAAAAAGTTTTTTGGCTTGCTCCAATACTTCATCCAAGGAAACATTGTCTATGCTTTTGTAGACCTCCTCGGGTGTAACTACTTTTTCCAAAAAAAGCGCCTGCTCCCCAAAATAGGTGGAAACATCTTTAGTATCCTCCAAGACCAATGCCAGGTGTCCCTTGAGGAATTCTTTTGCCTTATTGAGTTCTTCTTTTGAAATTGGATATTTACCACTCGCCAATCCGTAACATTGTTCCGCAATTATTTTGACTGCCTCATCGGCTTTTTTGGGATCAACACCTGCGTAAGTAGATATATACCCTACTTCGTTGTATCTATCTATGCTGGTTCTGACTGAATAAGCCAAGCCCCTTCTTTCTCGGACCTCTATAAAAAGCCTGGAGCTCATACCGCCACCCAAAATTGCGGATAATATACTTTGGGCAAACCTATCTTTGTAACCCCTACCCTCAGAGTAAAATCCAAATATCAGATGTGCTTGCTCTTTTTTCTTTGAGTGAAGTAAAAATCTTGGCTTTGTTTGTGTTACCTCGAATTTTTTGGAGACGAATTCAGATTTTGACTTTTTGAGTGTTCCAAAATATTTTTCTACTAATTTATCTACCTTGGCCTCTGTAACATTACCTGTGACGGTAATCAACATATTATCAGGGTGATAGTGTGTGTCACGGTATTTAACAAAATCGTTTCTTTTGACACCCCTTACAGTTTCTTCGGTCCCCGCAATGTCCCATCCTAGTGGACCACCTTTAAACATCAATTGTTCAAAAACATCGCCAATCCTATACATTGGAGTGTCTTCGTACATTTTTATTTCCTCGACAATGGTACCCTTTTCGCGTTCAATTTCTTCAGCTGAAAGTATTGGGTTCAAAACCATATCGCTAAGAACGTCAAATGCCGTTTCAATATTGTTGCTGCCGGATTTGATATAAAAATTTGTCCAATCTTTGGAGGTGCCTGCATTGAACTCACCACCAATTGAATCAACGGCTGTGCTTATTTCGCGTGCGGTGGGGCGTTTTGCCGAACCTTTGAATACCATATGTTCCAAAAAATGCGAGATTCCATTTACTTTTTTGTCCTCGTTGCGACTGCCTGTTGCCACCCAAATGGTTGAAGTAACCGACGAAAGTGAAGGCATGGGCACAATCAATACCCTGAGTCCGCTTTTTAGTTTTTTAAGCTTGAAATTCATCAAGTTGATTGTATCAGAAAAAATAATCATTGCATCTTGCAGTAAATGTTTTGACGGAACTACAATGAGACATGACCTACGAAGATAAACAGACAAGCCACAATATAATAGTCAGCCTGGAGGCAAAAGAACAAAGGAACAGACCGTTATCTATAAAGATCGCCGACTGGTTAACTTCCTCTTTTGGAAGCATTTGGTTTTTGGTTGGAAACTGTCTCTTTTTTGTGATCTGGATAGGCGCCAACACCGGTCATATACAGGGAATTCCGTCATTTGATCCCTATCCGTTTACATTTCTTACAATGGTGGTGTCACTTGAGGCCATATTCCTTTCCATAATAGTACTTATGAGCCAAAGCAGGCAAAGTTATATTTCAACCTTAAGAGAAGAGCTTGATATGCAGGTCAATCTTATTGCAGAGAGGGAGATTTCCAAAGCCCTGGAGCTTTTGAGGCTTATTTTGCAGCATCAAAAGATAGGATTCGACGACGCCGAGCTTAATGAGATGATCAAAAAGACCGATATTTCATATATCGAGCGCCAACTGGAGACACAGCTGAAGCGTGTTGCCTCCAAAAACCAAGACATCGCAGGCGAGCTTGGCAAAGACCTTGAAAAAACTGTTGTCAAAACAGTTGGAAGCGATTTGGAAGTAGTTGCGTCGGGTGAGAAAATAGCCGAAGACATCAAGAAAGTTGTGATAAAGACAGTTGGCAAGGACTTGAAAAACGCAGCCAAAAAGATCTGATTGTATCGGCTATTTAATCTGCTACAATCTGAGCCCGACCGCATTCACGGGAAAGCCTTAAAAAGCTCCGAAATGTGGGTTTTTGTAGTTTTAAAAATTGATGGTTGACAAAGCAAAAAGCCAGGAATAGACTTCCCGTATCGTTTAGAAAAAAAATGGGCTTACTACAAGAGGCACCAGCCGGAGACGGAGAGAAAAGGTCTAGAATGCAACAGATCGAGGCTGGCGCGCAGCCTGAACTCTCACAGGAAGATCTTCTAAAAGCAATCGAGGCAGAACTCAATCCCGAATCAGGTAAAGTTGAGGTAGAGACTGTGCATGTTGACTCAGAAACATTTCAAGATGTTCAAGAAGTAATGCTGGAATCAGACCAAGCCCCCGCTTCGGACTTTGATATACCCCAACCCACCACAAGCAGACCAGACTCCGGAAATACTATTTTTGGAGAGGTTATCCCGCTCGACGACGAATCTCATCCTGCAGTGAAAGGTCACGGTTGGCTTCAAAACACCCATAACGGCATGCTTATGGCCAAAAGCATGCTTACTCAACTTATAAGAACCAGCCCCGAAACAAGACAGGCTCTTGAAGCAGTTATTCAGGAAAGAGCGGAGTCTGCATATCTTGAAGCTGCAAGCAGAAACGACAGATTCAAACTCGAAGCATTCGCTCGTCAAATGGGTGACATAAACCAGGCTTTGTCCCGACTTGAGGGTAAGCCCACAAGCGTGTTGGCCAAATACGTTGCAAACCCGGACAACCCTTCTATTAGCACAGGTGAAGGCCTTATTGCTTTCAGAAACTTCTACATTAGTACCGCAGAGCAAATTCTCCCTATGTTTGAAATTGCCGGTGAAAAAGCAGACATCAGAGGCCAACTTGAACTCATCCCGGCAAGAAATGAACTGGCTTTGGCCAAAATGGAAGCCCAGTCTGAAAGAGCTCAAAAATATATTGAGATAGCAGATAACATTATTGAAGAAAGAAGACTAAAAGGCAAAGCTTTGGGAGAAGGAATTCAAAGTATTTTGGTTCCCATACTCACA
This sequence comes from uncultured Gammaproteobacteria bacterium, assembly GCA_964599625.1. Taxonomy (GTDB): domain Bacteria; phylum Patescibacteriota; class Microgenomatia; order UBA8517; family UBA8517; genus CAZRGC01. The sequence continues at coordinate 136,279 of CAZRGC010000002.1, read as the reverse complement.
AGTCCTGCAATTGCAGTAACAAGTGTACCGTTGGAAATCGGAAAATGGGTAGGACATCAAATTGACGACGCAAAAGATAAAATGGAGCCAATTTCTGCTGTAGCAGGTGCCAGTGGTACAGTTTACCTACTTTTGGCCACAGGTCTTATGAGCAATCCGCTTATTGCAGTTCCCTTGGGACTCGTCTTGGGACCGGCAATCGGACTTGCAACATACAAAGGAACCAAACTCGGAAGTGCAGCACTGGCAGAAAAAGTTAGTACATGGTGGAAAGAACAACAGGCTGCAATGGCTGAGAAAAAGAAAGCAAAAGATGCCGCCAAAGCCGCCAAAGACGTCCAAAAACAGCTAAACTCCGGCAACAATCCTCTATCATCCGGTAGCAGCAGGAAATAATCCCCTATTATGTCCAGAGAACTGGAAGTATTGAATATAGCAAAAGTATCCCGTGATTCCACGGATATTGACCATTGGCTTCCCAGCCACAACCACCCCGACCTGGATCGACCGATTACCAAAATGGTACTTGGATTTGTTCCATCAGAAAATCGATATTACCCTGTGGAGGTTGATATAACCAAAAATACTAACAATACAATCTTTGTTGTGGGAGGGCCGGACTCCGGAAAGGAAGATTTAGTTAAGTCAATTCTTCAATTCCAAGGTGAAAGGACCGCAGAAGGGTATCTAAAAGTGGATATGGTTCTCAGGCACGACAGCCAATATGAGTTAGACAAAACCTGGGGTATAAAAAGACATATCGAAAAAAATGGAGTTGCATATGCCCCCGAAGGAAAGATTGCAGAAGTTGTGCTCAGCAGAATTGTGGCTGATCTAGAAACAAAACAAAAAAGGTTTTCGTTTAAACAGGATAATCCTAGAATTCTTGTTGTAGACGATTTAGGCAACTTTTTCCGAAAAGGTAGACCTGAGAACACAGAACTACTCAAAAAAACACTCACCTACAAGGGTCCAAGGAGTTTTGCCACCATTTGTATGGTTGAAGACACAGACTTAGATGATTTATCAGCCCAAGGTTTTAACACAGGTGAGAAGTCCACAGGAGGAATTTGGTTAATAGGAAAATCTATCGCGACAGAAGATTTGTATCCCGACTTTCCTTCGGGATACTTTTTACAATGGTCTCCTTCTAAACTAAAACTTGGTGAGCTTCCAATAAAATCATTCACTCCCCGTAGATAGCCTACTGATTAAATCTAACAGCTCCTTGATTCATAACTGTTTGGATTTGTTGTTGGCTTAGGGTATACCTGTATATTCTGACGTCATCTATTTTGCCAGTTACAGCCTCCGTACCGCCATTATTGGCACCAATCACAATCGGATCGTTGGACAATGGCGGTGCTACATTGTTGCCATTGCCCCCGTTTGGCTGGAGGCGTCCATTGTAATACATCTTCATACTTGTATCGGTGCCCAAAGTAACAGTGAATACCAAAAACTGCCAAGAACCCGCAACAACTGGCGTTGTGGTAGAAGATATACAGTCAAACGCCCCTGTATTGATTGTGCAAAACTCCATTGCACCATTGCCTTGGTATTGTGCATAGTATCCATCTCCGTTTCCACTATTGTTCTTACCAACAATAGTGTCGTATTCATCTGCTGCGGGAAGACTTGAAGGATTTATCCATGCAGTGACAGTTATTTGATCGCCTGAATTAAAATCCATTTCCCCGTCAGTGTCAGATTCGGTTATTGTTACATAGTCGTCATTTCCATCCAAATTTATACTACCGTTGTATTTACCCACACTTCCATTCGACCAGGCCTGAGTGGTTGTGGTCTGACTGCCGCCACCACCAATTGTAACTGTGCCTGTGTTGCCATTACCCGTTGCGTCGTTGGCGCTACTTCCGGAACCCTCATCAAATCGCCACCATGCATGTGGCATTCCCAACGCATAATCCCAGGCAACTTGGGAGAAACTTCTTGCATAGTCATATAATCTGAAGTGGTCAATTGTGCAACTGCAATACAAGTCCCCAGAGGCGACTTTTGCCAATCCAATGTTTAACACAGTATTTTGATTTCCGTTAATGGGATCCGTGCTTATATTTGAATCCGCGTTGTAGGTATCAAGCTTGCCATTTACGTAAATATTGGCTGTATTTGTGCTGGTTACTACAGCTTCTATGTGGTACCAAGTACCCGCGGTCCAAGTGGCGTTGGTTGTTTGAATATTGTCACCATATGTCCCAAAACGCATCCTCCCCGCGTCGGCAGAATTCCAAAAAAACACCCAGTCATTATTTGCATCTGTGTTTGTATTGGCTTTGGAGATCAATCCTTTGTTTGATGCAATAGATGAGTCAATTGTTACCGTAGGCTTGAACCAAAAACTCACTGTTAGATTTGCTGTAGGATCCTGGCTGGCACTGTAAGGAACCGAAATATAACCAGAGCTTCCGTCAAACTTTACCGCCTGTCCAACTTTCCCAGGCTCCCACAACGAAGTTCCGTTAAGTGTTCCTGTGTTGCTTACCGTACTGATATCATAAGCAGACGTTCCGGTATTTTCGTCAAGTTTCCATTCTCCCACTGGTGAACAAGTTGCCGTAGCATCTCCGGGAGGACAATATGACCTCTCTGTGGAATTACTTGGATTTCCAGATGAGTCTGTAGACAATGCACCCAAGACAATTGCTTCTCCACGGTTATACTCAACCATTACCTGGTCGGCAGAAAGTATCGAAGTATATATTTTGACTTCGTCTATAAGACCGTTAAAAGTTCTATCAGTTGCCCCTTGGCGGTTCCCAATTGTTACACCTAAACTGGTATTGGACGGTAGAGTTGTGTATGCACACGTCGTATTCAGCTTGCCATTTACATACAAATTCCAGTTAACACCATTAAATGCCCATACAAAGTGATTCCAAGCAGATTGTGTTATTGATCCGGCAGTTGTTTCACACTGAACATCATTAATTTCTACCATTATCCTTGTACTTGAGCCATCCATCTCGATTGTGTACCCGCCAGTACCATTTGTATCATTTGATTTGTCGATTATTCTTCCAAATGAACCCTCGCCACTGGATCTGGGATATAACCAGGCTGATATAGTGCCACCTGTTAATAAATTAAAGCTGCTATTTACAGGAAGTGTCACGGCATCGTCTGTGCCATCAAAATTCATTGCCCCACCAAACACGCCATTATTGCTCCAACCAGAAGTTGATGTTGCCGGTAACGCCATGCCGCTTACCGCCCCGTCAAGTGTAGAACCACCGTTTCCGGAATTACAAGCATCATTCACACCTCCACTGCATGTATTATGAGCACCTTCATCAAATTTATAGTGTGCCAGAGCAGAACCTATCGGGCTCCCTGGCGCAGGATGTCCGCCGTTCATGTCTTCAACCACTTGCGGGAGAGTACGTGCATAGTTATAGACTCGCACATCGTCCATGAATCCATGCAGCTGGGAAGGGAAAAACGCTGATCCGCCAAGCATGAAATCTTCCGAGGAATTTATAGCATTGGTAGTTCTACCGGTATTTTGCGCAGACAAGACACCATTTATATACATAGTATCTGTGTCTTGAGTGTCGTTGTGAACAAATTCCACATGTACCCACTGGCCGTCGTTGACTGTACCGGTCGCACTCTCTGTTGAAGGTGTTGTACTCCCATTGTAATAATAAGCCACAATAGTCGTATCACTACAATCAAAGTAAAAAGCGTACGCATCACTTTTACCCATGACATCATCACAAGCACCGTTGGACAAACGATTGAGCCAAAATCCTATTGTGAAACTGGAAGTAAAGTCGAGTCCGACTTGCGATCCGTCTGTAATGGACAAATTGTCAGACTCTGAATTGTCAAATTCACCCGCAGACCCAAACTTGCCCGGACTACGGAGTACTGTACCGTTATTTGTTAGGTTATTGTTGTTTCCAGAACTGTCGTTAGCTGTTGCATTACTTGATTCATCCAATTTCCACCAACCAACAGGTGGTGCTGCCCATTTTGAAAGTTGTAACACTTCTAACGGACCCAGGGATCGGTTATAAAGACGAACCTCATCAATTTGAATATCAACAGGGTTGCCCGAACACCCCGATCCAGTATCACAGTCCCCGAAAGTTAAAGCGGCGTTATTAGCCAAACTTCCGGTTGTTGTATCATTTGCGCTTGCAACCAAAACACCGTCAATGTAAAGGTAGGCAGTATCTGTTGCCAAATCGCGCACACCGACAATGTGATGCCATGAATTAAGTGATATGCCTGATGGACTTTGCACACTTGTACCGATATCTGAGCCACGAAAGTTGAAAGTTATGCGTTCATCACTGCCAACTATCAACCTCATCGGATAACCCGAACCCCCAATACGCTTGCTAATGATCTCACCTGAGTCAGCATCGTTGTCCTTGTAAACCCAAGCAGAAACTGTATACGAATCATTTGAACCAAAATCAATCGGCGCAGCATCTGCTACAGAAACTCTATCACCAGTTCCATCAAAACTAAGTCCTGAACCATACACTCCAGTTACCCATGACACATCACCGGAAAATGTTGAACTTGTATTGTTGTTTCCACTAGAATCACTGGTTGTCGTTCCTGTGTTTTCGTCCATTTTCCAATATCCCACAAGTCCATTTGAAAGATATGACTGATCCGATCCAAACGAAGCAGAAACCCCAGGCGGAAGGTTGGCATTGATGTCTTCCAACACCTGAGTGGCGGAACGGGCATAATCGTATATTCTGACATCATCAATCTGGCCGTTAAAGTCATAAGCCAAATAACTAGTTCCCGCATTACCGATCGATATATCGTTGTTGTTTACCATCGAACTTGTCGTAATATCATTTGAGGACCCAATAAGTTTTCCATCGATATATAAATATGCAGTATCAGCACCTACATCCCTCACACCAACAATGTGATGCCAACCACCGTCATTTAACGCGGTTGCACCCGTAATTGTAACTATATTGCTCCCTGCATCACCAAACTGGAACACTCCCTGTTCCGATGGATTAAGATACAATCCAAACGGCAACGTACCGGTAGCATTGTATTTTGAAAGAATTACCGCATTGTTGGAAAAATTGGCAGTGGTCTTGAACCATGCCGCAAGCGTATACGAGGAACTTCCTCCTAAATCAGTAGAAGTGGTCTCGGTAAAACGAACAACATCGTCCGTACCGTCAAATGAAAGGGCAGACCCGTACTTGCCCGCAGCCCAGGTGGTGTTCCCGGTCCATGTGGTACTATTGTTTCCGTTAGATGTTGAGTCATAAGTAGCAGTTCCAGTATTTTCATCAAACTTCCAGTGCGCAACCGGACCATTGCCGGTTGCCGGCACACCCGATCCCAAATAATCAGTCAGGACTTGGGCCGCACTTCTTGCCTGACGAACGACCTTTACTTCATCAATAAAACCATCCCACGAGTTACTTGACCCGTCTGCATCGATTCCAACATAAAAACTTGCAGCGTTTACAAGCGAGCCATTCGCAGCTAGGGATGTGTCCTCATCAATCAAAACTCCATCTACATATAAATATATTCCTGTTGTTCCATTTTTAACCGCTGCAAAGTGGTGCCACCTGTTATCATCATAATTTTTTCCTTGGTCATCACCAATCACGTCCTCCGGTCCCCAAGTGCCATCGTCATCAATTCCAAAAGAAATGTCACCATCGCTATCCATATAAATCTTATATCCACCTGCCACTCCCGATTGATGTTTGGTCACAAGATAATCAGGATTGGTTGATATTACAGGGTGACGGAACCATCCAGAGATAGTAAAGGTGTTTGTAGCAGAAAAGTCCAAATCGGCATTATCTGAAAATGTGACTTTGTCACCAGAACCGTCAAAATATAAACACTTATCTCTTCTACAAAGATCGTCAGTTCTCCATACCGATCCAGTTATGGTTCCTGCACTGACATTTCCGTTTGAGTCATTAACGGATGTACCGTAGCCCTCGTTGAACAATAATGCAGTATCAGCAGACACCCTTCCCGGCCTGAAAAATGTGGCAACAACTGTTGAGAACATCAAGGTAATCGTTAAAATTACAAGCAAAAATCTTCGGGCCTTTTTATTCTTTAAAAACTGGATGTTCGCAAAAACAGATTTAAATTTATTCATATTAAGGATTAACCAGGACGCCTGAACCCGATGCCTCAGCCTGACCACTCGTACCCACAATCCACCAATTAAACGTTACATCAAAGTCCTCTGCAAGAACAAAGCCCACAGTAACACTGCCCACCTCCTGGCTTTTGATATATAGACCGTTACTGGTTGGTGATGTTGGAGTCACAAATACCAATGTCCCCTCTTTTATATTCGGGTTTTGAAGTACAACTTCAATTTCACCTTCGGGAACTTTTGCTTTGCCTGCAGTGTCTCCGGTGATTATTATGCCTGAGGTGCTAAGGGCACCCTTAACAGCAAGGTTTCCTTCAATTTCTGCATTACCCAATGTATCAATCTTAATAAGTCCTCCCATTATCTCTACCGGTGCCAGTGCCAGTGATTGAATCTTAAGCGGAGACACCAAAGTGTTTACCGAAGAATCAAGACTTTGAATTACCAAATCACCACCCACTGCCAAACTGGAACTGACAGAGAGTGAATAAACCGCAGCCTGGTTTGTCACATATAAATCAGATGTCATCAGGTCATTAAGGCTCGCTGAAGTCGTTGCGCTGAATATTCCGGAATTTGACGCCAACAAAAGTGCCTGATCCGATTGAACTTGGGCCAATAACGCCTCGATATCTTCAATATTCTGAGAGTGAACGTTAGTTGCATACAAGTCCCCAACGGTATGCAGATCTCCAGATATTGTTGCGTCTCCCCCATCGTCGACTTCAAAAACTGTATCACCCAAAACATTTTCAATTTTAAGTCTTCCGGAAGGAGTCGAACTGCTGCCAATTTGTATCGAGATATCAGTTTTCCCCTCAGACGGCTGAATTCTTGATGTCTTGATGTTCGTAGCAATTATGTTTTCGGCACTCAAGTCCACACTTAAGTTGCCACCTTGGTCAATCGTCGGCATGTTTTCAAACCAACTATTATTAATAAATACAACTATCTCCGACTTCCCAGAGGACGGGCTCCAGTTTTCAAGCGCCTGTCCAATCACCCTCCCTGTACCCGTTGCTTTCATAGCTTTTCCGGAAAGAGTTGATGTTGTTACATAGTCACCGGGGGAAATATTTTCTGAAAGGTTTGATATTTGAACAGGAACACGTCCGGCAAGTGCTATTGCATAAGCATTGCCATTATTACTTCCCAAAGTTATACCTGGCTGAGTAGATACGATTCCCACCACCATATTTTCGTAAGCTGAAGCAGACCTGACAACGTGTTCTGGATTATTTATATCAATCTTTACAACTTCACCAGCAGTAAGATTCTGCAAACTTGGGAAGAACTCTGCTATATCAACCCCGTCTGTGTTGTCGTTGTTGTTGGCCGATGCATCCATCCAGCCCAATAAATTCCAAGTTGAGCCGTCGTAAATCAAAAATATTTGGTCGCCTGCTGCAAGCCCGGTCATGTCGGTTGTGCCACAGTTTATACTTGAGCTTGTACAGTCAAGGTCGAAATTTGCAGTGCCTACTTCAATAAATATAACTTGACCCGCAGTACCATTGGTAAAGTTTGTAACGAGTCTGTTTGTAGAATTGGCCTCAATATAATAGTTTCCGGATGTAACAGAAGGTGTTGTGTTGTCACCCAAAGTTAACTGTGTATCGAACGAAAACTTTGTGTCTGCAATTATCGCACCTGTTCCAAATGTTGTAAGAGTAAGATTGTTGTTTTCAAAACTTTCACCAGCCCTAATCGTTAACGGACCATAGCTGTCAATCAATGATGATGTTTGATTGGTGAATACCAAGTCGTAAGATATCGCCACGTCGCCAACGGCCGAAAAACTGTGCGGAAGCGCAGATGTAATTAAGTTTTCTGACACCGAAAAAAGTGTTGATCCGTTGTCTGTAATATTGAACAAATTACCGGAAGTACTTCCATTCGAACCAATATTGATCCTGAACAAGTCACCTGTTGCGCTTGTTGTGCTTGCAGGATTCCAATTAAAATAGGCCAAAGATCCACCGTTTGTGGGAGAAGTCAAGGCTGTCGACACTGAATTTACATATACCAAAGTCCCTGATGTGAGCCCTGCTCCCGTATTGTCGTCAATTTTCAAACCGGTTCCAGTTGTAAGTCCATCCAGAGAAAGGTCAATTCCCGTTCCCTGTGTCAAAGCATCCAGATTAAATGTGACTGGTGTTTGTGTTGTTGCACCAGAGTTAAATGTGAATGTTGTTGCAACACCTGTGTTTCCGAATGTCAGAGTGTCTGCGGTTGTTGCTCCTGTGCCGATATTGATTGCGTCTGCACCTGTGCCAGTCCCCAAGTTTATGGTTCTTGCGAAGTTCGTTGAACCAATGTTGATAGTACCCGTTGCTTCAGGTGTGTTTAGATTTACAACTGGAGCACCGTTACTTGTAGTTATTCCAAAATATTCATTTGAACCTTGGGTAATTGTAAAAGCCGAAGCTGCGTTGTCGATTATTTCAAAATCTGTAGACTGATTTGCTAACGAAACTACAGTATCGTTAATAGTTAAAGAGCCTGTTGAATCGATTGTTACAGCTCCCGAATTGCTTCCGATATTAGTTGTCCCGGTTGATGTTAAAGTTGTTGTTCCGACTCCTGTAGCTCCCGTAATTGCACCCGCACCCGTTATATCAATCGAGTCACTATTAAGAATGTTGGATAAAGTTCCCGAGATAACAAGACCATCGGTTATTGTTCCTGCTGTTTCCACTATTTTAATGGCAGACGTAAGTGTTCCTGCACCTGTTTGATCTATTAAAATACCGTTTGTTAGTGTTCCCGATGCAATAGAATTTGTTAGCCCAAAAGCAGTTGTTCCGGCAGTATCTTGATTTGTCAGCGTGAAGGATGTCGGTGATGCAACCTCACCCAGAGTGAATGCAATGTTTCTGCCTGTTGTGGTTAATATTGTATTACCGCTTGAAGCATCATATGCAGCTTGCAATGTTGATCCTCCGCCTCCACAACCGCTACAACTTGCAACAGTAAGAACACCTGCATCTGTAATAGACCACTGATCGCCTGTAATCGAAACGTTGTCCAAAGCACTTCCGATTGCAATGGTGTCGCTGACGGTGTCGTTGGTGCCCAAGTTTATTGTATTGCCTGCATTCCCTGTGCCGATTGCTATGGTTTTTGCATTATTACCCGTTCCAAGGTTGACATTACCAGTAGAACCAGAATCCAAAGTTAAAGCGTTTGCTCCCGTTGCCGAAGTTACACTAACTGCACCGGCGCCTGTATAACTTTGCCCTGCGGCAATTGATACACCGGCATCAGAGGTGATTGAATCTGCATTAAGTGCGTCTTGAACATCCACGTTCCCTGCTGCATTTATGGTAAGAGTTGCGCCGTCTGCAGTAATAGAATCAGAGTTAACGGCCAGCGCATTTGAAGCAATTGTCAAAGTACCGGTGTAACTCAGTGTGTCCGCAAGTTCGGAATCATCAACCGAATTTGCAGCCAAGTCGGTTGCGTCCACACATCCTGTACAAGTAATGGTGTTGTTGGTTAGTGTGAGTGTAGAAGCCAGGGTAAGACCTCCTGAGGAATCAAAATCTGTTCCTGAATTGCCAATATTCTCTATGGTGTTTGCGTTGGCATTTATTCCGATTGTCATACCAGAACCAATATTTAACCCTGTTCCAATGTTTCCACCCGATTCCAAAATGCTTAACCCTGCAGTAACTGTTACGTCAGCATCTGCATTTTCCAGAAGTACAAGTTGAGACGGTGTTTCTGTGGAGGCTGTGGCATTTCTTGTAATAGTAACAGTGTTATCCGCCTCAAGATCAATATTGAAGTTGGAATCGGTTGTTGTGTCTGCAAATACAAGTGCTACATCTCTATTGTCAGATGTTGTTAAAGCATTGCCTGTTTCGTAAACAGAGTCCAATGTTCCACCCCCACCACCACAGCCGGTACAACTGGCTACCGTGAGAACACCGGCAGACGTTATGGACCAATCATCGCCGGTAATTGCTACGTTATCCAAGGCACTACCAATCGTAATCGTGTCCGAAACAGTGTTGTCTGTGCCAACATTTATTGTATTACCTGCATTTCCTGTGCCGATTGCTATGGTTTTTGCATTGTTACCGGTTCCCAAATTGACGGTACCTGTTGTTCCAGAGTCAAGTGTTAAGGCGTTTGAAGTCGCAGATCTTATTGTCAACGCGCCCGAGTCGGCAATATTGTTTGTGGTAAAAGTGAGTGAACCAATAGAAGAGCCGGTTATAAAGCTACCAACACCGGCCGCAGACACACTCCATTGATCATCAGTCAAAGATATATCACCAGCGATTGTTACAGTGTCATCCGTTGTTCCACTCTGACCGATTGTAATTGTATCTGCGCCTGAATCACTTGAGAGGTCAACAGTGCCGGTTGATGTCAGAGTTGTAAATGTTCCGGAAGCGGCAGATGATCCGCCAATTGTAGTACCGTCAATTGCACCGCCATTGATATCAACAGTTCCCGCTGTGAGTGTTGAGCCAACCTCAAATGTTCCAGTTGAACTTGTGAGTGTCGGGTTAGTTGCGTCCAAGTCAAATGTTACAGATTGCCCACCCGAGTCAGAAAGTGTAATTGAGCCGTTTGTTGAATTGGAAACAGTCTCGGAGTTTCTAAGTGACAAAGTCCCATCGTTCGCAATTGAGAACCTAAAACTGCCCGCAGAAGATGCTACAAACAAATTCTGATCGGAATCTGTATCATTTATTACAACCAAAGCCTTACCAACAGTGCTACTTTCTACTTGGAGTTTGTGTTCAGGATCAGCTTTGCCAATGCCAACTGCACCACTTGAATCAATATAGAAGGAGTTGTTTGCCGCACCAGCTTCCATGTAAAAAGGATTTCTATTATTGGTAATGTCATACCAACCCGCCCTGCCACCAGTTTCAACGAAAAAGTCCCAAGAATAAGTACCTCCGCTCTCAGTCAATACTAAATCAGAGTTGCCGCTTGCAGCCTTTACGGTTAATTCTGCGCCGGAGATTAATGACGAAGTTCCGATTCCCACTAACCCCGTGCTAGTATCAACATAAAGCTGATTTGTATTTACGGCAAAATCCCCCGTTCCTGAAAGCGTTACATTTAAATTGCTCCCTGAAGCAGGTTGCAAAGTCAAAGCTCCTGTTGAAGTGGTTATAGACTGAGCGCCAATGAACTGAAGGTTTTCGTCAATTCCGATTGACGTGTCAGTTGAAGATGTCAAAGTAGGTACCGAATTCGTCTCAAGGTCTATCTCCAAAGCACCATTGTTGGATCCACCAACACCTGTAAAAGCAATGGCACCATTTGATGAGTTCGATATTGTTTCAGAGTTTCTTAGCTCCAAAGCTCCGTCGTTGGCAACGGCAAATCTGAAAGCGCCCGCAGCAGAGGCGACAAATATATTTTGATCGCCAGTCTCATCCAGCCTTACCAAAGCTTTTCCTGTAACTGCTCCTTGGGAAATTATTCCGCCGTTCAAGTTTACGAGAGTTGTGGTTGCGGCGCCGCGTGACACAACTGCTGCCAAAGTATCTGCTTCGGTTGCGGTGAGTGTGATGTTTCCACCCAAGGAAACCGATCCGCCGCCTGTCAAAATCCCAGAAGAATTAATAGTAATAGATGAGTTAGTAAGGCTTGAGTTGTCGATATCGGAAAGGGTGTTGCTTCCACCTGATATTGTTGCGCCTGTTATAGTTCCATTCGCGGCAATGTTTATAGTTCCAGAGGTCAGGAAGTTGTTATACCCTGTTCCAAATGTAATTCCATTGTAAGTGTTGTTGGTGTGTGCTGTTGCGTCACCAAAATTTATACCTGTAATTGTGTTTGCTCCACCTGCGTTGTCGGTTCCCACAAATGTAAAGTCGAGGCCTTTGATACCAACTGTTCCGCTTGATGCTGAATTTGTTAAAGATACTGTATTTGCGCTTGTTGAATTAGTTCCACTCGTGAACACCTCAGCAAGAGTTGAGTCTGCATCTAAATTGATCGTAAGATCATTTGTAGATGATGGGGTAAATGCATTATTACCTGTTAAGGTAAAGTTGGCTGCCTGGTCAACTGCAAGTGTTAAAGTAGAACCTTCGCCGCCGCCGTCACCGCCAGTTATTCCTGTTCCGTTCGTAATAGACTGGACATAATTACCTGTCGTATCTGTTGTTAATGCAACAGAGTTGGCTGCAATTGTTGTTGCAAACGATCCCGTTCCTGTTCCGGTTACATCACCTGTTAGAGTAATTGTTTGGTCGCCTGTGTTTGTTCCACTGGACGATCCTGAAAAGTTGGAAGCAGAAATTGTTCCGTCAACTGACAAATTTGCAGTACCTGCCCCTGCGTTTGCAATTGTCAAAGTTCTGTCGCTGGCGTTATTGAAGTCGAAGGTGAAAGAAGACCCAGTCAGAGGCACGCTCGTGTCTGAAATTGTAAGGTTACCCACCGAAAAAGCACCTGTATAAGTCAAAGCATCCACAAGTTCTGAATCATCGACGGTGTTTGAATTTAGAGTAAGTCCTCCTGAGAAACTACCTGCAACATCCCCAGCCGCAGGTGACTCAGCGACATTAACGTAAACAGAGTCAAGTGTCCCTGCATAGTTCGCTGAAGTTAAAACAGTTCCGGATGAACCAGAAAAAGTAAATGTGGAATCAGATGAACTTAAATCTCCGACATCAAAGATACCGAACAAGGTTGGCGTTGATCCTGATTCTAAGATTTTGAGTTCAGATGATGAATTATTAAGAACAATATCAAATGCCCCCGTTTGATCCCAATCACCTGTCAAAGCACCAAGATTAGCAGTCAATGTTGCACCTTCAGAGCCTCCACCGGTAAGGGCAACTCCGTTTCCAGAAGCTCCTGTTGCCACGTAATTGCCGGTTGTATCGGTGGAAAGCTCAACAGAGTTGGCTGAGATTGTTGTTGCAAAGCTTCCTGTTCCGCTTCCAGTCACATCACCTGTTAAGGTAATTGTCTGATCACCTGTGTTTGTGCCACTTAAATTAGATCCTGTGACTATCCCTGTTGACGATAAGTTGCCTGTTATGTTCGTATCGCCACCTGAAGGTGCAATGGTTAAATCACCGCTGGAGTTGGTTGTAAAACTTGAATAAGTCGACCCGTCAGCATAAGTAAGCCTTAGCTGCTCACCGGCAGTAGAAAGTGAATCGAGTTTTGCATCAGGACCAGAAGTGCCTATACCAAGTGAGCCGGTTATAATTGCGTTGCCTGCACCAGCATCAGTTGTTAAATAAGATGCGCCAAGCGACAAACCACCTGCAGCACTAAGTCTCATATGTTCAGTTCCGGCTGTTCCAAACGTGAGCGGAAATCCGCTTCCAGACCAAATTTGCGTTCTACTAGAACCATACCCAATTCCACCACCTGCTGCGTAGCTTGAATCACCAAGATAGGCCCCACCTGCCGTGAAAGATACAAACGACCCATTGTCTCCAAAAAAGTATCCGGAGGATCTTGCATGTCCGATAACATCAAGAACATACCCGCCAGTGTTTGATGTTGTGCCAATTCCTACATTTCCACTACCACTTACAAAGAGCCCCGTTGAACCTTTGGGGTTTAGCTGAACAGAACCGGTAGTTGAACCACCAATTGTCAAAGGTTGCATATTTGTTGTTGCCAAATTCCCCTCACCAGTTAAATAAGTCGCGACATTTGCAGTAGTTCCCGAGATAGAAGCAGTTGGAGTTCCTGTTAATACATTTGTAAATGCAAACTTGGCAGAAGTTGTAGCATTACCACCGATCAAAAGGTCTGTGGTATTGTTGTTTGCATAAAGCGCGCCAAGAGTCTGACCCCAGTAGCCTGCCCCTGCGGGACAGTTGGCGCCGCTTGCGTCACAAACCAGGTTTCCGTTTTGAGTTATTGCATTTGCGTAAATGTTATCCCAAGGAAGAGATCCACTTCCCAGATCATTTGTCCCGGTTGTGCCAATTGGTACCAAGTCACTATCCTGTGCCACACGCCCTGTAAAAGTAATGTTGTCTGTTATTGCATCCCCAAGTGTCACATCTCCATTCGCGGTTAGAGTTGTAAATGTTCCCGCGGCAGGTGTTGATCCACCAATTACAGTTCCGTTAATCGTTCCACCTGTTGCTGTTAAAGTGCCTACAGTGATACTGTTTGATGCATTAGATAGTGTTAGGGCAGTTGATGTTGTAGCACCGCGCCCAGTCACACTTGCCAAAGTATCAGCCTCGGTTGCCGTTAGTGTAATGTTTCCACCCAAGGAAACCGATCCACCGCCTGTCAAAATCCCCGAAGAATTAATAGTAATAGATGAGTTAGTAAGGCTTGAGTTACCAATATTAGACAATGTGTTGCTTCCGCCTGAGATTGTTGCACCTGTTATTGTCCCATCGGCAACGATTGCAATTGTTCCCGAGGTCAAAAAGTTTGTATAACCCGTTCCAAAGTTTAGTCCGTTAAAGGTGTTATTTGTGTGTGCGGTAACGTTTTCAAATTTGAAAGCATTAATGGTGTTAGCACCGCCTGCATTGTCAGTTCCTACCAAAGTTATATCGTTTCCGTTAACTGTAATTGTTCCACTTGATGCAGAGTTTGTTATAGATTGAGTCACTGCACTTGTTGAATTTGTGCTACTTGAGAAAACTTCTGAAAGCGTTGAGTCTGCATCCAGATTTATTGTTAAATCGTTTGTTGAGGAAGGTGTAAATGTGTTATTTCCTGTTAACGTAAAATTTGCAGCTTGATCAACTGCTAATGTTAGGGTTGATCCTTCTGCGCCACCATCGCCTCCTGTGATTCCTGTTCCGTTTGTTATGCTTTGAACATAATTACCTGTCGTATCTGTTGTTAATGCAACAGAGTTGGCTGCAATTGTTGTTGCAAAGCTTCCCGTTCCACTTCCTGTTACATCTCCCGTTAATGTAATAGTCTGATCGCCTGTATTGGTGCCACTTGATGAACCTGAGAAGTTTGAAGCGGCGATTGTACCGTCAACTGACAAATTTGCAGTTCCTGCTCCTGCATTTGCAATTGTAAGGGTTCTATCGCTGGCATTATTAAAATCGAAAGTTAACGAGGCCCCCGTAAGAGGTACATTCGTGTCAGAAATTGTAAGATTTCCAACTGAAAACGCCCCTGTGTATGTGAGTGCATCAACAAGCTCCGAATCGTCAACTGTGTTTGAATTTAGAGTAAGTCCTCCCGAAAAACTTCCTGCAATATCTGCAGAGGTTGGCGACTCGGCAACATTTACATAAACAGAGTCGAGGGTTGCACCATAGTTGCCTGTTGTTAAATCGTCACTGGAATTTTGGTCCCACCCTGACAGGGCAGATGCAACGTTAGCACTTGTCAAAACAGTACCAGAACTCCCAGAGAAAGTGAATGTAGAGTCAGATGAGCTCAGATCTCCAACATCAAAGATGCCGAACAAGGTTGGTGTTGATCCTGATTCTAAAATCTTGAGTTCAGACGAAGAATTGTTGAGAGCAATATCAAAAGCACCTGTTTGATCCCAATCACCTGTCAAAGCACCAAGATTAGCGGTAAGAGTTGCCCCCTCAGAACCACCACCTGTCAAAGAAACTCCATTCCCCGAGGCTCCTGTTGCAACATAATTACCTGTGGTGTCTGTTGTAAGTGCAACTGAGTTTGTGGCAATCGTAGTTGCAAAGCTTCCTGTTCCGCTTCCTGTTACATCTCCCGTTAAAGTGATTGTTTGGTCACCTGTATTGGTGCCGCTGAGGTTGGAACCAGTAACAGTTCCGGAGGCTGCAACATTACCCGATCTGTCTAATGTGAATTTTGTAACTCCTGAAGCGCTTGCAACCAATAGATTCTGATCCCCAGTTTCGTCAATTCTCACAAGCGCTTTTCCTGCAACAGCACCTTGAGAGATTATTCCACCATTCAAATTAACTAAAGTTGTGGTGGTGGCTCCTCTGGAAACTACTGCAGCCAGTGTGTCAGCCTCTGTCGCTGCAAGCGTAATATTGCCTCCCAAAGAAACAGATCCGCCACCTGTGAGGATTCCCGAAGAGTTAATGGTAACTGATGAATTTGCGAGGTTGGCGTTTGTTATTCCCGCACTTCCGGAAAGGTTGGAGTTTGTAAGACCTGTTATTGTGTTACTTCCTGCAGAGATTGTTTTGTTGGTAAGAACTTCTGTGGCATCATACCTGCTAATTTTTGAATTAACGTAATCAATAGCTATCAAACCGACTCCACTTGGTGATTCTGTGACAGAAAATTCAGATGCCGTAAAGTTAATCGCTGTTGGGCTGGTCACGACTGTGCTTCCACCCTCTTCTATATCTAAAGATCCGCCACTTCCGCTATTGTCTGCTGCACAGTACCACACCTGTGTACTCGCATTCCATTTCAATATTTGTGTATTGGAACAACCTCTCATAAGAGACAATCCCGCTGTTGTAACCTCCAAACCAGAATTTGAAGATGTCGTTGATGTTGTTCCCGTAGTTGTTACATCCAAATCAATTTGATCCCCAGAAACCAAAAAACCACTTCCCCCGACAATGTTTAAGGTAAGGTCTCCTGAGCCACCCCCGCCGGTTAGTCCGTCCCCGGCAGTGACAGTTGTTATATCTCCGCTTCCTCCGCCCCCTCCTCCGCTAATAGTCTGCCAGTTGGAACCGTTATAAAGGATAAGCTGGTTTCCCGAAGTGTCATATGCCAGATATCCTTCACCGCTTGTAGGCTTGGATGGAGATGAACTTGATGTATTTGGAAGTATTAAGCCAGTATTTGATGTTGTTGTATGTTTTATTTCTGAGAGATCTAAAAGATATGTTGACGGAAAGACGAGGTTTGAAACTAACCTGTCCACGCTGATTTGGCCTCTGGCAATATTTTCGTTAAGTACTGTTTGAATTGCGATCTTTACACCAGTAACCGATCTGTCTGCTATCTCCGACCCTCCGCCCACCTGGCTTGCTGTTTGAATAATCGTTTGACCTTGGCTTATATCCTGATTAACATTGAAACTGAATAGGGCCAGCTCAATCCTTTTGGCGCTATTGGCAAAAAATCCGAATACAGGCTTCACCAAATCGTCTACAAAAGCTATAACCGGGTTTCTTTGTGTGTTGGCACCCAATACGTTAGATGAACTTTCCTGGGGCAGCCTCAAACTCAAATCAACTTTAAAAAGACTAAAGAACAAAAGAACTGCAAATGCCGACGCAATTCCGCCGTAAGCAAAACTTTTATAATTGAAGCTATTTTTGACTTCGTATGTTTTGGCTACAAATCTTGTTTTTGTTTTTCCTGTTTGTTTCTCCGGCCTTACAAAGGTTTCTATAGAGCTTGCAAGATAAACTCTTTGGCCTCCCGGAGTCCTTCTGGGTGTGAGTATTCCGCTTTTCTCCCACCTTCTTAAGGTTTTTGTGGATACTCCTAATCTTTGAGCAGCTTGGGCAATCTTTAGATATCTCATTGGGCAGTGTTTTATAAACTTGGACATTTATATTCAAATGTCCAACTTTGCAACATACTTATTTACTTATTATTTCGTGAAAAACGCAAGCCCCTTTTAGTGTTTTTGGCAATGGTTTGACAAGCAAAATTTCAAGTTGTAGATTGTTGTTATGTCAATCGAAATTTCTGGGCAAAACGAAATGAAGGTCGAGCCCTTTCCTGCAGACGTTGTTAGAGAAACAACACACCAGGGTCAAGTTGTGTGGTTGAATAGCGCTCCAGAAGAAAAATCAAAAGAAGTCTCTACATCCTCTCCAGAGTCTTTATCCCCAAAAGTTTGAGTCCATTTTTGATCACATGAGATACTGCATAAGTAACAAACAATCTTTCAGCCTCGTTATCCGAACCTATTATCTTATTAGTGTTATAAAACCCGTTATATTTCTGAGCAAGATCAAATAAATAATTACAGAGTGTATTAGGCGAATAATTAAACGCAGAAGACTGTACGATGTCAGAAAAACCTGCAATAGACTTTACAATTGGCATTTCAGCCTCGTTTATGCCTTTTGTGTCAATTGTTCCTGGTTCATAATCAGCCTTCCTCAGAACACTTTTGCACCTTGCGTAGGTGTATTGAAGGTAAGGTCCGGAGTTGCCTTCCAAAGAAATTGATTCTTTTATATCAAAAGCTATATCTTGGGCTAAACCATTTCTCAAGAAAGAGTACTTTACGGCCGCAACGGCAATTATTTCTGCAGCATCATCATCTGTATCAAAAGATTTCTTAATAGAACTTTTAGCCTCATCCAAAAGCCATTCACCCAAAACAACATTTCCAGTTCTGGAGCTCATCTTTCCTTCTTTGAGCCTTACCCAACCGTAGGGTACATGAACCTCGCGACCCTTGGTTTCCGGCATTATCATTTCCAAAGCTTTGAATATAACTTTGAAGTACTCTTTTTGTTCCGGCCCAACTGTGTGTATAAGAAGGTCCGGGTTTTGTTCCGCAAACTGGAGTTTGGCAAGTCCCAAATCCTTACCTTCATAGGTAGGGACACCTTTGCCTGTTACAAACACCCTGTCATGCAGTCCATATTCTGACCCGGGAAATATTACTGCACCTTCGCTTTCCTTGAAGATTCCATCCTTTAGAGCTTTAAGTGCTATCTCTTTACCACTTTCGGCACACTCACTCTCAAAATACAGTCTATCAAAACCAGTGTAAACCCTATCGTAAATAGAACTAAAGTAATCAAGACTCCACTGTCTGGTCTCTTTGTAGAGTTTGTTTATTTCTTCGTCGGACTTGTCGTAAATCTTAACGTTTATTTTGTCTATCTCACTTTTTACGGATTCATCTTCCTCATACTTTGTAGCCCCATGTGCGTAGGTCTTCCCAAGATATTCGGCACGCGCATGAATATCTCCGGGATCGGCAAAGCCAGTGTCCAAAATGCCCCACAAAGCCTTTGCAATATGCAAACCTACATCGCCCTGGTAATTTACACGGGCAACTTCAGCGCCCTGGCTTTGGGTTAAGCGCGACAGTGCTTCACCGGTGGTTATATTTCTCAGATGGCCGATATGGAAAGCTTTGTGTGTATTTGGATGGGCATATTCATAAACAATTTTCTTTCCTTTTAACGAGTCTGAATTGCCGTAAGCGAGTGATTGTTTTAATCCGTCAAAAACCTCTTTGGCCACAAAGTCTCTGTTCAAATAAAAATTTATAAATCCAGGCCCGGCAACTTCTATTTTCTCGAAATAAATGCTGAGCTCCTGGTCCTTTTCAAGCTTTTCTTTATACTTTGCCGCAAGCTCTCTGGGATTAACGCCTTCTTTTTTGGCGTTAACCATAGCGATATTGGTCGAAAAGTCACCAAACGACAGATCGTCTGTGCGAGCTAAAACAGCCTCCATTCCCAAAACCTGCGAAACTTTGTCAGATAAATCTTTTAGCATATTTCATAACTCGACTTTCTTGAGTATAGGCTCATTGTACCACTATCCAAACCCACAATTCACGCCTGAGTTGGAGGAAGTAATGTCAGGCACAAAAGCGCTCAGATTCTTAGATTTTGCCTCATTTCGCAGGCACAAAACAGACTCAATTTCGGCATTACCATATCTGCCTTGATTTATTTGACTATGCGTGATATAATAACTATAGGTTAGTTATATTACCAAATTATACTTTTTAGCACTCGCACTTTTTGGAGCAAAATGAAGAAACGCAATTTGTTACCACTTTTAGCCCTTGTCATGGGGACGCTTGTGTTCATTGTTATATTTTTGAACTTTGGGTTCACATACTTTGGCAAATGAAAAAAGAGGATGGGGTTTGCAATCGGAGTGTACATCTACTACCAACAAGTAATGCCCTAATCCTTTGCCGGACAGTCAACTTTTTGAAATACGCTGTCCGGCATATCACTTTATACCCCACTTCTTTCCATCAGTTTCCAATATCACATCCCCCAATGAATCTGTTCTATATGTAGTTACTCCGTATTTGTTAAGTAAATCCAGGATCTGCCTATTTGGATGTCCGTAGCTATTTTTACCAACACTTATTACCGCAACTTTAGGCATAAAACTTTTGAGGAGATTTTCGGTGGTTCCATTCTTAGAACCATGATGAGGTATTTTGATATAGTCGACATTGTCAATTCCCGGGTATTCAGCAATTCTGTCAGAAACATCGTTTCCTATATCCCCAGTAAACAAACCGCTGAAATTTCCAAATCTAAGTACGTATGAAATGGAGTAATCGTTGGTTGGGTCTACTGGTTTAAAATATCCCAAGTCACTTTCCTCTGCAAATGTATCCAAACCAAGTACTTGGCCCATGGATGGGTTAACTATGTCTAAACGTATCAAACCTAACACAATACTTTGACCATCTTGGGGTTTTATTTGGGTGATACCTTTACTCCCCACCTGTTTTTCTAGCGCTTTAATTGTTTGAGTGCCAGAATCGATAGGATTTATTAATATATTAGCCACGGTGTATCTTTTTAAGACTTCCACTAGTCCCGTTGAGTGATCGGCGTCTGGATGTGTTGATACAACTAGCTCTATTGTTCTATCCCAAAACGGTATGTATCTCCCCAGACAAGAGATAACAGAATTTCCAGGGCCACCGTCGGTGAGTATTTGGATATTTTTGTATGTTACAAGTATGGCATCACCTTGCCCTACATCACAGGCAATCACCCGAAGTTTGGCGCCGGGAATTGAAAAAGCAAATATGGCAACCAATATCAAAATAAAGGTGAGAAGTATAAAGAAATATTTAAACCTTTTCATCCTGCAAACAGTTGGGTTATCTTAACAAACCAAAACACGAAGGGGTAACCCAAAACAAGTATAAACTTCCCCAATGGCAAAGATACAAGCCCGATTACTCCAGCCAACGAACCAAAGACCATTATAAAAGGTACAGTCCACAAAACCAACGCATTGACCAGTGGAGACAATATATAAAACTCTCCAAATGTAACAAAGAGTATCGGGGCAACACCGATTTGGGCTGCGATACTGGTTGTCAAACCTTCTCTAAACCCCGAAGGTAGTCTCACAAAAAATTTTGCAACTTTCCTTTCAAATATCATCAACGACGCAGTCGAGGCAAATGAAAGAATAAACCCAATGTCACCCGCCCACTCGGGACTAAACAACAACATTGCACAGGCTGTAATAATTAGTACTCTCCACGGGTTTGTGGCCCTTCCCAATATTTGGCCTGATAATAGCGTAAGAGACATCAAACCCGCACGAATAATTGGCGGCTGAAAACCTGAGATTGATATATACAAAAGTATTCCAAATATAACAAAAGGCATCATTACTTTGCGTTTATTGAACAGTGCAGTGAAAGCCAATAAAAAGGAAACAACAAAAGTGATATTTGTCCCGGAAGCCACAACCACATGAGCAACGCCCGCAGTTCTTACTTGTTCCCAAAAATCAGAAGTTAGTGCACCCTTGTCTCCCAGAACGACTCCGGCCGTTAGTCCGGCGTATGGTTCCGGAAGTGATTTTTGGTAAACTTCGATTATTTTTTTGCGAACTATAAATAAACTTTGTCCCTGAGGAAAAATACTAATAAGTTTTGCGTTTTTCAATATCCCTGCTTTTACCTCGCCCTCCATAATTATCCTGTCACCATAGTTTATTTCCGGGAATAACGGTAAGTAAATTTTTGTCCCAACAATTTTAAAATACTGAGAATTATCATATTTTATAGGATCTGATAAAACCGTTGTTGTAACCCTAACTTGAGTGCCTTCGGGAATAGGACTCCGGTAAAAAACAATCCTAAATAAAACTGCAATAAAAAGAACTGCAAAAATGATAAATTCCCAGGCTTTATTTTTGTTGATTGTAAAATAATTTATCTTAATAAACGGAGATGAGGTTTTTAATCTTTTCGTAAACATTTTTCTTTAGAACACCTTTGGAAAGCAGCTCTTCTATGTTTGAGTAAGGTCTGTGATCAATTATGTTTTGGCCGTATGCAGGGCCAATTCCCGGTAACTTATCTAATTCTGCAAGGCTTGCTCCATTGATATTGATCAAACTGTTACTATCGGATAAATTTACCGATGATGCAGTTTGATCCCCACCATTAACTTTAGCACTCAAGACATTTGACTGCTCGTTGATTTGGGGAATATATACTTTTTGTCCGTCGGATAATTTGGCTGCCCTGTTGAGATTTTTTGCAGTCCATTCCCTATCGGCATCAACAGAAAGCCCACCTGACGCAATCAATAGGTCATCTATTCTACTATCGGATGTTAACTTATAAACGCCGGGGTTAACAACTTGCCCAGCAATCTCCGCAGTAATCACACTACCCGCCTGCGGTAATGTAGTACCGTTCAGAACTTCTATTTTTGTCTCGGGGCCTACTATGCCGCTTTTCAAAAAAATTATTCCCAGACCGATTACAATAGCCCCAACTGCAAATACCGTCAAAGGTGTTCTGTATTTATAAAGAAGTTCATCAAAACGAGAACCTTCCATAAATTAATTTAATTCCCTTTTACTAAGGGTTGCAACAAGAGTTTGTTATACGACCAAATTGAGAAGTTTGCCCGGGATGAATATTTGCTTTTTGACTTCACCTGTAATCCACTTTGAAGCGTTTTGGTCCTTTTGTGCCAAATCAAATACTTTGGTTTCGTTCATTGCAACCTCAGGGGTTACCTGCAGCGAGGCACGCACCTTTCCGTTTACCTGAATAACAACTGTCGCAGTGTCAGTTTTTACCAGATCCTTGTTGTAAACAGGCCAAGGTGAAGTATGGACACTAAATTCTCTTCCCAAAATTTCCACCCAAACCTCTTCGGCCAAGTGTGGTGCAAAAGGTGCCAGAAGTAAACAAAGATTTGTCAGGGCATTCTGCCAAGGTTCGAATGTTCCTTCGGATGTTTTTTCTGATCCCTGAGGGATTTTTGAATACAAAACATTCACAAGTTCCATGAGGCTAGCTATGGCTGTATTATACTTAAAATTAGACACATCTTCTGTTACTTGGCCAATGGTCTTATGGAGCTTGCTTGTTATCTCTCTACCATCGCTTTCAGATACAGCAAAATCTTTATGATCGGTAAAAAGCTTCCAAAGCCGTCCCACAAATCTGGCCATGCCTTCGATCCCCGTGTCTCTAAAGTCCGGAGACCCATCCATAGGCCCCATAAACATGACATAAAGCCTAAGTGTGTCAGCTCCAAACTTGGCGACGTATTCGTCGGGATTAACCACATTGCCCCTGCTCTTGCTCATTTTGGCACCATCCTTGATCATTAGACCGTGTGCAAAAAACCTTGGGAAAGGTTCATCAAAGTTAATATGACCCCTGTCATGCATCACCATGGTCACAAACCTTGCATACATAAGGTGCAGTACGGAATGCTCTGCACCTCCAAAATAAAGGCTAACAGGAAGCCAGGACTCCGTTATCTTCTTATCAAAAGCATATTTATTTGCTGACTCTGCGCGAGTCGAAGGATAACGCAGGAAATACCAGGATGAATCCACAAAAGTGTCCATAACATCGGTTTCCCTGACAGCATCGTTTCCGCAGTGAGGACATTTTGTTTTGTAAAACTCCGGATGATGACTCAACGGACCACTCCCCGTTCCTTCCGGCTGGTAATCTTTCATTTCCGGTAGTGTTACAGGCAAAGACTCTTCTGGCCACCAACCAAAATGATCCCAATCAGAGCTATCGGTGTGTTGCGAAGGCTTATTTTTGGTAAGCCAACTTACACCTTTTTCTTTACAGGCATCACAATAGATCATAGGTATGGGTGCACCCCAATATCTCTGACGGCTGACCAGCCAATCACGAAGATGGTATGTAGTGCGTGTTTCACCAAAGCTTTTCTGAGAAATGAAGTTAGTTACATCAGAAATTAGACCTGTATCTATCAATCTCCCTGTGAATGGGCCTGAGTTTTTAAGCTTGCCGGTATTTGTATGTGCATTTACAGGTATATCGGGATCGACTCTGTCTACTATCTCTTCGATGGCAATGTCATATTTTTTTGCAAATTCATAGTCACGAGGATCATGTGACGAGCATCGAATAATACCTGTGCCAAAATCCATCAAAGCAAAGTTTGCCAGCCATATTGGAAATTCCCTCCCTGTCAAAGGATCATGAGCGTATCTTCCTGTAAATATTCCATTCTTTTCTTTTTTTGCTTTTTCTTCGTTAGAAAGAGGCATCTGACTTTCTTTTACAAAAGCCATGACGTCGGCCTCATACTCGGAACCTTTAACCAGTTCGACCACTTTTGGATGAGTTGGTGCAATTACAAGAAAAGTATCTGCATATAGCCATGCTGGGTAAGCGCTAAAGGCTTCAAGAACTATATCGGAATTAATCACTTTGTGTCTAACTGTTACACCTGCCTTTTTTCCTATCCACTCGCGTTGTGCAATAACGACTCTTTCACTCCAATCAATTGTTTCCAAACCATTCAAAAGTCTGTCTGCGTAGTCTGTTATCCTTGCAAACCACTGGTCCAAGTCTTTTTTCTCAACAACAGTGCCACATCTTTCGCAGACTCTTGTGTCAGGTGTCGCTTCAACAGGATTGCCATCTTTATCTTTAGGGTCCTTTCCGGCTTCTTTGGGGCTCATAACCTGCTCGTCGGCCAGGACTGTCTTGCACGAGGGGCAAAAGTTGACTGAGGCCTTCTTTTTGTATGCAAGACCTGCCTTAAACATTTCACTAAATAACCACTGTGTCCATTTATAATAATCTGGATCAGAAGTGGTCACTGTTCTTGTCCAGTCGTATCCGTGACCAAGGCTTTTGAGCTGTTGTTCATAATGCTTGGTTGTCCTTTCAAGCATTGTTTGAGGTGTTTCGCCAATCTTTATGGCGTAATTTTCTGAGTGAATGCCAAATGAGTCGTAGCCTATTGGCTGCAGAACAGCGGCCCCAGACATCCTCATATATCTTCCGTATATGTCACTTCCTGTAGAGGCAAATGCGTGCCCTGCGTGCAACCCTTCGGCACTGGGGTACGGAAACATCCATAAATTGTAGAAAACGTCTTTTGCGTTAATATTTGGCTCGTATAACTTTGACTGTTCCCATTTCTGTTGCCATTTTCCCTCTACTTCTGTATGCTTATATTTATTAGCCATAGTAGAAATTGTAGTATTTGACGCAAAAAAATCAACATTTAAAAGTTTTTTTTGAGCCTAACAAAAAACAGCTTCATTTTTAAAATAATTCCCCAGTTTTCGGAACGAATTGCTATCATTTTTTATTAGCAGTCGCAATTGGCGATTGCTAATTACATTATTTATCAAGCGTAACCAAATACAAAACATCGACCTGTAGTGTTTATAGTGGCAAGGCAACAAAACTTTCGGATTTGGAGGTTAACAGCCTCCTTTTCCGCAAACTTTTTTCTTTTCTCAAATTAACCGCGGTTTTCCGCAAAATTGACTTTGTGCCTACGAAAAATCAAAAAAATAGCCTTATTCGCATGTTATACGGGTATTTCAAAATATATCATGTATCGAAATTTATGCGTAAAAACCATGCGGTAATTATACTACATACACTGTGAAAATAAAGGTAACGTGATAGCTTTTTTGAATAGCAAACAGCCTCTTGACAGCCTCCCGTAGCTTTTTAATAATAGTCTAATCAGTATAATTCGTCTAATTTAGCCATAATTACAAAATGCCCAAATTTGATAACGACATCGTCAAAAAAGAGTTTTCAAAATACCTTGACACTTTGGGCGTTTCTCCAAAATCTCACAAAAACTACAGAAGCGATTTGTCACATTTCACCGGCTGGTTAATTCTTAAAATCAGGTCTTTGGGATCTTATGTTGAGTCCCTAACAGAAGCCGTTCCCTTCCTTAACCAAAACATTGCCCAGGAATATAAAAGCTACATGTCAGAAAATAATCAGCCTGTTGGATCAATCAATAGAAGACTTTCAACACTTCGTCATTTTGCTAGATTTATGGTTGCCACCCAAATTGCCAACTACGATTTTACACAAGGCGTAGAAAATATTTCCCCCATACAAAAATCAACTCCAAGCCCAAAGATGTCTTTTGATATAGTTGATGATTTTAAAGCCTTTTTGGAGGCTGAAAAAGTAAGTTCAAGCACACTCAAAAACTATCTTTCGGATGTCAAACAATTTCTTGCCTGGATGGATGAGAACAAAGGAAATTTCGAAATCAGAAACTAAAAATATATGGCAAAACTACCCAACGTATCACCCGAATTAGTAAAAGCCTATCAAGAACAGATTGGGAAAAATTCTTCTGCTGCAACACTCAAGAGAAAACAGATTTCACTTAACAGATTTTTTGACTGGGCTCAAAATCAAGGTCACATTGATTCCAATCCATTGAGTCAACCAAAGCCGGTTGTGGAGAATTCAAATCCCTACACAATCGTTACCCCCGCAAAGAAAAAAAACCCAAGAGTATTCATGACACTTACTCTTACCGGTGCTTTAATTGTTGTTTTGTTTCTTCTTACTTGGAAGTTGCAATTCGCAATCCCCTTCACAATTACACCCGCTGCCGAGTCTGTTCCGAATACAAGAGTGCAGACTGTTACAGTAAACCCAGCTGCCCCATCCCCATCAAGCTCGCCAATTGCCATTTCCGCAAATACTGCGGTTAATTCTTACTGGAATCTTTTTGCAAAGCTGACATTAACAGATTCAAACGGGAGCCCAAGAGTTGGCACAGAAACACTCTCCTTCAAACTTTACAATCAATCTGCAGGAGGTGCAGAACTTTATTCATCCCCAGCTCAACAGATAAAAACTGATGCAAATGGTTCTGCTTTGATATCTTTGGATCAAGTTCCAACAGATCTTTTTTTCAAAAACGACAAACTGTTTTTGGAACCATCAATTGGTTCTTCATCTGGAGTTATGAGAATTCCTGTTAACACTGCCAATACCTCTACAAACCTCAATGGTTATTTGGCGGCTGAACCTTCAGTTGGTGCCGGTCCACTGACAGTTCCCATAATCAATAGCGATGGCGCATTAATGCTTGCAGGTGAATCCCCCGCAATCAAAGCCAAGACTGGCAACTTCTTAATGGAAGGTCAGGCGGTGACAATTAAAACAGCAGACGGAAGCGACGGAAACATTGAAGTAAATCCTGACGGCAAAGGATATGTTCACTTTTTGTTTGAAGCCAACAAAGGCGACCTTTTGAATGTACAAGGTCCCAACCTAACGAGTGGATCACTCTATTACGGAATGGTTCCAAACAACTCAACTGGTTATTACTTGATGAACCTTCAGTCAGGCTCCCCCAAAATGACATCCAAGTTCACGATAGACGCGGTTGGAAACACTTTTACCGCCGGGGACCTGACAGTTGGCGACGATTTACTAGTTAAAAACGACATATCAACAGGCGGCGTACAAAGACTAACAGGCGCCGGTGCTCTGGAAAACATAACAGGATACTCCCAAAACTCTGGCAACTTCACAATAAACCAAGGAGCCGGAGAATATGCCTCGATAGTCAAAAAGCCAGCTACCGGCGGAGCGCTCAACGACTTAATGACTTTGACACTTGATGAAAGAGGAAAACCAACCACTGCAAACTCAAGCTACTCAACACTTGTGCTCAATAGATATGACGGCTGGAACGACGCGGCCGCGCTTAAAGTAAACACAGGAAACGCAATCTTTAACGGGCAGTTGCAACTCGGCAGATTCACAACAAATCCTTCGGCAATTGGCGAAGGTTCGATTGTTTACAACTCCGGAGATGACAAAATTTATTACTGGGACGGCGCAACTTGGGTATTGGTAGCAACAGGCACCAGTTCTTTTTCCGGTTCTTTTGCAGACCTGACAAGTGGAACCAATACAGCTGCAGCTATGGTTGTGGGAACAGGATCCTCACTCACCTTCTCTGGAACAGGAACGATAACAGCATCCGAAATAACTTGTACTGGATGTGTTGCCAATAGCGAACTCGCCAATAACTCTATAACTTTTGCGGGTGACAGCGGCTCGTCAGCTGTGGCCTTGGGCGGAACCCAAACAATTGCGGGATCAAACGGAATCACAACTTCCCAATCAGGAAGCACCCTTACAGTAACAGGGTCAAATGCTACAACATCCACTGTGGGTGTGGCCTCGTTTGACCCCAACTTTTTTACAGTTTCTTCCGGAAACGTTTCAGTTGCAAACGATTCGTTTGATTTTGCGCAGCTTAAAGACAATCTGACATTGGACGCAAACACTGACATAGCAACTGCCGGGTTAACACTTTCAACAAGCGGAACAGGTGAAATAAGCCTTAATTCAACAGGCCAAGTAACAATCGCCGGGAATGTAGACGCAACAAGCGGTGTCGACGTTACGGGTGCAAACCTCACAGTTGGCGGTGCAAACTTCAGTGTTAATGTTGCAAACGGCAATACAACAACAGCAGGCGATTTGGCGGTAAACGGCGGCGACATAACTTCAACATCGGGAACATTTAACTTACTGAACTCAGGGGTGACAGCTTTAAACATTGGCGGTGGCGCAACGTCACTAAGCCTTGGAGCTGGAACCGGAAGTACAACAATAAATAACAATCTGGTTGTAAGTGGTACTACAACTTTTGGCGGAATCCCCTACACCTGGCCTGGTTCGCAAAGTTCAGGTTATATTTTGCAAACTGACGGTGCCGGGGCTTTGTCTTGGGTTGACCCTTCTGCAGCGGCTGCAGCTTCAATATTCTGGACACAAACAAACGGAGCCCTCTTCCCCAAAAATAATTCAGTAGATGTTCTCATAGGTTCAAATGCCACAAGCTCCGCAAAGTTTGCGTTTACAGGAGTTAACGGAGGAACTCCCACCGCAAGCATTGCTGGATCTGTCGCTAATGTTGCCACATATCTGACTGGCAATGGCAATCTTGCAACAACAAACATGTCGGACCTGACTTTGGGTGGATCAACAACAGGTAATATCAACATAAATTCCAGGGGTGTGGCCGCCCTAACAGCAAATGGAGCCAACCTTACAACTGTTGGGACATTTACCTTCCCCAACACAAACACAATCACAGGCGTTAGCAACTTCCTAAGATTATCTCAGGGTGTATCTGTTGGAGGAAGTGATACATACAACTTTTCTGCAAGCGGAGATCTTAACGCAAACGCCGGAACATTTGGCGGAGATGTTGCAGTTAACGGAGGCGACCTTACAACAAGTGCTTCGAGTGCCACACTTTTTAACACAAATGCAACAACGATTAATTTTGCAGGCGCTGCCAATACACTTAACATTGGTCCAAACGGAGGCGCTGGTGTAATAACACTCTCGGGTGGAAGCGGAGACACAGGTTGTACGCTAGACGGATCCAGCGGAAATTTCACTTGTTCCGGGAGCATCACCTCACTGGCTACAAGCGGAACTCAAGGATGGTGGCAGCTTAACAACAAAGTTCTCTCCCCTGCCAATTCCACTTATGATTTGACAGTTGGAGGAAGTGCAACAGGTTCGGCCTTCCAGGTGTTTGGAGTAGAAAAGACCACAGGCAACCTGGCTAAAATCACTTCTGGTGTAATCACATCAGGAAATGTTTTTGAAGCAACAGCCAGTGCCATAACATCAGGAAATATAATCAAACTCGGCGAGGGTGGAAATCAAAACTTTACAGGAAATGGAATTTATGCAGATTTTGACAATACTGGCGGAGGAAGTTTTACAGGAAACTTTTTGAGATTTGATAATGCAGGAGCAACAAACTTTTTAGTTGACGCTTCTGGGAATGTTACCGCAGCGGGAGATGTTGCGGTCAACGGCGGTGACCTGACAACAACTCAAACTACGGGAAACTTATTCACAAATGCATCAACTTTGGGAATTGGTGCAGGCAGCGGAACAACAACAGTTAATAATGCATTGGCAGTAAATGGCTCGTCGATAACTACAGACGAAACAAGTTTTTCGTTAATAAACACCAACTCAACAACTGTTAACTTTGCAGGTGCTGCAACTGCAATCAACATCGGGGCAATTTCCGGAACGACAACCCTCAACAATTCTCTCTTGGTCAAAGGTGACACAACTTTGGGCGATGCCATTACAGACGGAATTTCTTTTGTGGGAAGAGTAAACACAAACGTCTTACCCATAACCAACAACACTTATGATTTGGGAAGTGGCGCTCTTCAATGGGCAAATATATACGGAACAAACCTGTATCAAAACGGTAACGCAGTCTGTGACATAACTGGATCGGGCTGTCCGGCAAGTTCATCCGTGAATTATTGGCAACTTAACAACAAAGTTCTCTCCCCTGCCAATATTACACATGATTTGGCAGTCGGTGGAACCGCAACAACTTCAGCCAAATTCCAAGCCTACGCTTTGGAAACTTCTGGCGGCAATTTGGCAACGCTTAATTCAACAGGTATCACAACAGGCAACGTGTTGAGTGCGACATCTTCCGCAATAACTTCGGGGAACTTGGTCAAACTTGGTGAAGGCGGAGATCAGAATTTTACTGGTAACGGAATATACGCAGATTTCGACAACACAGGCGGAGGAAGTTTTACAGGAAACTTTGTTAAATTTGACAACGCAGGAAACACAAGATTTACAGTTGGAGCAAATGGTGACATAACAACAACAGGTGTCGTTAACCTCCCCAACTCAATAACACTCACAGGTGTTGCAAACTATCTGCAGTCGTCGGCAGGCTTCTCTGTAGGCGGGGCAACAACTTATTATTTCGACGGAAGCGGAAACATCAATGCCAATGCAGGAACTTTTGCAGGTGATGTAGCGGTAAACGGTGCCGACTTAACAACAAGCTCGACAGGAACTGCAACACTTTTTAACTCAAATGCAACAACTTTGAACGTTGGAGGTGCTGCAACAGTAGTTAACTTGGGTGCGGCATCAGGAACAACAACAGTTAATAATGCATTGGTTGTAAATGGCGATACAACTCTTGGAAACGCAATCACAGACACAATTACATTCACGGGACGAGTGGCACAAGACAACGACTTAATTCCGATAACTACAACAGGAACTAATGATTTGGGCAGTTCTTCCTTGCCCTGGGACAATGTGTACGCAGACGCTTTTGTACAAAATGGTTTTAATGTCTGTGATAGCAGTGGTGCCAACTGTCCTGTAAACGCAACTTATTGGCAGCTAAACAACAAGATAATCTCGCCTTCTATCTCCTCTTATGACTTGGCAATTGGTGGAACAGCAACAGGGTCGGCTTTCCAAGTGTTTGGAATCGAAAACACAGATGGTGACATTGCCAAACTTAACTCAACAGTAATAACAACAGGAAACGTATTTGAGGCCACAGCCAGTGCCATAACATCCGGAAATATAATCAAACTTGGGACAGGTGGAGATAGCGGCAATTTCACAGGAAACGGAATATTTTTGGATTTTGACAACGCAGGAGGCAGTTCGTTTACCGGTAACTTTTTAAGATTTGATAACGCAGGAAGCACAAGATTTACAGTTGATGCCTCCGGTAACATGACGGCGGCAGGAGATGTGGCGGCCAATAGCGGAAATTTGACAACAACATCATCAACCGCAAACGTTTTCAACACAAACGCAACAGCTTTGAATATTGGGGCTGCAGCAACAACAATATCAATCGGAAACACAAGCGGAACAACAACAATCAATAACGCTTCCACTGTTGTTGCCGGAAATCTTACCGTTCAAGGAACAACAGGTATAACAGAAAGCGGAACAGGTGCAGACATAACATTCAGTGGATCTGGAACTCATTCCATAACAAATTCAAACTCTGCGAGCGTATTCACAATCGACTCCGGAAACGCCGCCAACTTACAGTTAAACAACTCATCAACCGGAGATGTTGAGATAGCGGGAGGAAGCGGCACAACAGGTTGTACAATTGCAAACGCTACAGGAAATCTAACCTGTTCAGGAGATGTTGCAGTTAATGGTGGTGATCTGACAACCACTCAAACTACTGCAAACCTATTCACAAATGCTACAACTTTGGGAATTGGTGCAGGCAGCGGAACAACAACGGTTAACAATACGCTCTCGGTAAACGGAGGAACCCTCACCACAAACCAAACATCTTTTAACCTTGTAAATTCAACTGCAACAACAATCAACTTTGCAGGAGCCGCAACAACGCTAAATATCGGGCCAACAGGTTCCAGTGGAACGGTTGTAATCTCCGGTGGAAGTGGAGATACAGGTTGTACGCTTGACGGAACAACAGGAAATTTCACCTGTTCCGGCAACATCACCTCAACTGCAACATCCGGAACACAGGGTTGGTGGCAGCTTGCAAACAAAGTTCTCTCCCCTGCTAACTCAACTTACGACCTAACAGTCGGAGGAAGTGCAACCGGCTCAGCATTCCAAGTATTTGGAATCGAGAATACAGGTGGTGATATTGCCAAACTTAACTCAACAGTAATAACAACAGGAAACGTATTTGAAGCAACAGCTTCCGCCATTACGACCGGTAACTTAGTTAAACTTGGTACAGGCGGAGACGGACACTCTTTTTCAGGTAACGCTATCTTTGCAGACCTCGATAATGCAGGCGGAGGCAACTTCACAGGTAACTTTTTGAGATTTGATAACTCAGGAAGTACTGTGTTTACAGTTGATTCAAACGGCAATCTAACATCGGCCGGTGATGTAGCTGTAAACGGGGGCGACCTTACAACTAATCAAACAACAGCTAACGTATTTTTGAATGCAACAACACTTGGTTTGGGTGCAGGTAGCGGAACAACAACAGTTAACAACGCATTAAGTGTTACAGGCAGCACAAACCTTAACGGAGATTCAGTCTTCGGCAACGCAATCACAGACACAATCACATTCACAGGTCGTGTTGCACAAGACAGCGATTTAATCCCTATAACAACAACAGGAACAAATGACTTGGGAAGCGGTTCGCTTCCTTGGGACAACGTGTATGCCGATGCTTTTGTACAAAACGGAAATGCGGTCTGTGACGCAAGCGGCGCCAACTGTCCTGCAGGAGCCGGTTACTGGAATCAAAGCCTGGGAGCACTCTTCCCAACCAACAACTCGACAGATCTTCTTATAGGGGGAAATGCAACAACATCCGCAAAGTTTGCATTCACAAATGTTGCATCTGGAGTTCCTACTGCAACAATCGCAGGTTCAGTGGCAAATGTAGCCACATATCTGACGGGCAACGGAAACTTGGCAACAACAAACATGTCGGATCTGACTTTGGGTGGATCAACAACTGGCAATGTCGTTATAAATTCCAGAGGTTCAGCGGCACTCACTGCAAACGGAGCTAATTTAACAGCAACAGGAACATTCACACTCCCCAATTCAAATACTCTGACAGGTGTTTCAGGATATATACAGAATTCGGCAGGTTATTCGGTTGGCGGAGGTACGACCTACCGTTTTGACGGCAGCGGTAATATAGTTGCCAATGATATAGCTGCAAACGGTGGAAATATAACAACAACAGCAGGAACTGCCAACCTTTTGAATACCAATGCAACAACAATCAACTTTGCAGGAGCCGCAACAACACTAAATATCGGGCCAACAGGTTCCAGTGGATTAGTAGCAATCTCCGGTGGAAGTGGAGATACAGGTTGTACGCTTGACGGAACAACAGGCAACTTTACCTGTTCGGGGAATATCACCTCAACTGCAACAAGTGGAACCCAAGGCTGGTGGCAGCTTGCAAACAAAGTTCTCTCCCCTGCTAATTCAACTTACGACCTAACGGTTGGTTCAAATGCCACGGGTGCTGCATTCCAGGTGTTTGGAATTGAGAATGCTGGTGGAGATATAGCAAAACTAAACTCAAGTGCAATAACAACAGGAAATGTGTTTGAAGCAACAGCAAGTGCGATAACAACAGGCAACTTGGTTAAACTTGGGACTGGTGGAGATGGGCATGCATTTTCTGGTAATGGAATCTTTATGGATTTTGACAATGCGGGTGGTGGCAACTTCACAGGTAACTTTTTGAGGTTTGATAACTCAGGAAGTACCGTGTTTACTGTTGATTCTTCAGGGAATGTTACCGCAGCAGGCGACGTTGCCGTTAACGGTGGTGACCTAACAACATCTCAAACTACTGCAAACATATTTACTAATGCATCAACACTTGGTATTGGTGCAGGTAGCGGAACAACAACGGTTAATAACGGACTATCCGTAACCGGCAACACCACTCTCAATGGAGATTCAACTCTGGGTAATGCAATTACAGACACAATCACATTCACAGGCCGAGTGGCACAGGATGTCGACTTGATTCCGATAACAACAACAGGAACAAATGATTTGGGGTCTGGCTCACTTCCTTGGGATAACATCTATGGAGTAAATCTGTTCCAAAACGGAAACGCGGTCTGTGACGCAAGCGGCAATAACTGTCCAGCAGGTGCAGGATATTGGGCACAGGCACTAGGGGCGCTTTACAATGTAAATAACACCGTCGATCTTTTGGTTGGTTCCAATGCAACCTCATCCGCTAAATTCGCATTTATAAATGTGGCCTCAGGAGTTCCAACAGCTTCTGTTTCTGGTTCAGTTGCGGACGTTGCAACATACCTGACAGGCAACGGCAATCTAGCAACAACAAACATGTCGGACCTGACACTTGGCGGATCAGAAACAGGAAATGTTGTAATTAACTCAAGAGGAAGTGTAGCACTCACTGCAAATGGAGCCAACTTAACAGCAACAGGAACATTCACACTCCCCAATTCAAATTCATTAACTGGGGTGTCGGGGTATTTGCAGAATTCTGCAGGTTATTCCGTTGGCGGAGGAACAACATTCCACTTTGATTCAAGCGGAAACATTGTGGCAAGTGATGTTGCAGTAAACGGCGGTGATATAACATCATCGGGTGCTTTGAATATCACTCCCACAGGAGCACTGGTTGCCGGAGTAACCACCCAACCAATTACACTGCAAGGGTCAACCGCAAGCCTTACATCAAATGGCGCCGGAAATGACATTTCTTTAACGTCAGCAGATCAAATAATCCTTAACGCGGGAACAAGTGTAGAAATAGTCGACAACACAAACATAACAGGAGATTTGGATGTATCAGGAACTTTAACAAGCGGGACTGGTAACGCATTCCAAGTTGACGCAAATGGGAATTTGAGTTCAACAGGCACAACAGGGCTCACCCTTACAGGAGCAGATTCTGATATAACTTTTGCAACCGGCGCAAGCAATCACGATATAACAGCAACAGCTGGGACACTCAGACTTGGAGCATTTACTCTTTTAGGTGCCATCACAGGCAACAACCAAAACGTTACAGGTTTAGGAGACTTGTCAGTTAACGGAAACACTACACTTGGTGATGCAATTACAGACACAATCACATTCACAGGCCGAGTGGCACAGGATGTCGACTTGATTCCGATAACAACAACAGGAACAAATGATTTGGGAAGCGCGTCACTTCCATGGGACAACGTTTACGGAGTAGCATTCACCCAAAACGGTTTTGGGGTCTGTGACGCAAGCGGCAACAACTGTCCAGCAGGAAGCCTTTATTGGCAGCTCAATAACAAAATAATCTCCCCCGCCAACTCAACCTACGACTTAACAATCGGAGGAACTGCAACCGGTTCTGCTTTCCAGGTGTTTGGTGTAGAGACAGCTTCAGGAGATATTGCCAAACTCAATTCAACAGTAATCACAAGTGGAAACGTGTTTGAAGCAACAGCCAGTGCAATAACAACAGGAAATTTGGTAAAGCTTGGCACAGGTGGTGACAATGGAAATTTCACAGGTAACGGAATATTTATGGACTTTGACAACACAGGTGGAAGTTCCTTTACAGGAAACTTCTTGAGATTTGATAATGCAGGCGCAACACAGTTTACTGTTAATTCGGCAGGTAACATTTCTACATTAGGAGATGCAGCAATAAACGGCGGTGATATAACATCATCCGGGGCACTCAATATTACACCAGGCGGAGCTTTGGTGATTGGCGCAACAGGACAAACAACAACCCTGCAGGGATCGGTTGTTAACGTTACGGCAAACGGAGCAGGAAATGACTTAACATTGACATCTTCTGATCAAGTTATATTGGTTTCAGGTTCAACTATCGAACTTCAAGACAACACAAACGTTACAGGAAATTTGGATATATCAGGAACTTTAACAAGTGGAACAGGTGACGCTTTCCAGATTGATGCTAATGGCAACATATCTTCAACAGGCACGACAGGAATTACACTAACAGGTGCAGACTCTGATTTTACTTTTGCTACTGGTGCCGGCAATCACGACATTACGGCATCTTCCGGAACACTTAGATTGGGAGCGCTTACATTAACAGGTGCCATCACAGGCAACAACCAAAACGTTAC
This sequence comes from uncultured Gammaproteobacteria bacterium, assembly GCA_964599625.1. Taxonomy (GTDB): domain Bacteria; phylum Patescibacteriota; class Microgenomatia; order UBA8517; family UBA8517; genus CAZRGC01. The sequence continues at coordinate 99,816 of CAZRGC010000002.1, read as the reverse complement.
AGATTTAGGAGACTTGTCAGTTAACGGAAACACTACACTTGGTGATGCAATTACAGACACAATCACATTCACAGGCCGAGTGGCACAGGATGTCGACTTGATTCCGATAACAACAACAGGAACAAATGATTTGGGAAGTGGGTCTCTTCCTTGGGATAATGTGTATGCCAACGCCTTCACACAAAACGGATTTGCAGTCTGTGACAGTAGTGGTGCCAACTGTCCTGCGGGTGCAAGCCACTGGGCACTTTTAAATCAGACACTTTACCCATCCAATCAAACATACGATGTTGTTGTGGGTGGTAACTCAACCTCGTCTGCAAAGTTCTTGGCATACGGCATCGAAAACACAAACGGTGGAATTGCAAAGCTTAACTCATCAGTCATTACAACTGGAAACGTTTTCGAGGCCACAGCCTCTGCTATAACAACAGGTAACCTTGTCAAACTCGGTAGTGGTGGTGACGGACACGCTTTCTCGGGAAATGCAATCTTTGCAGATCTTGATAATGCTGGAGGCGGGAACTTCTCCGGCAACTTCCTTAGATTTGATAACTCTGGCACAACCTACTACACAGTTGATTCCACGGGTAACGTTTCTTTGGCGGGCACAACAGGACAAACATTCACCGGAGCCGCAGCGGGAATTTCTTTTACAGGAACAGGTATTCATTCAATATCCAATAGCCAATCAGGCAGCATCTTAAGACTTGATTCAGGTAACTCTTCAGCACTTCAATTGAACAATATTTCTGCAGGAGATGTGGAAATTGCAGGCGGAAGCGCTTCCACTGGCTGTACAATTGCCAACTCCACTGGAAACTTAACTTGTACAGGTGATGTTGCAGTCAACGGGGGTGATCTGACAACAACTCAAACTACTGCAAACCTATTCACTAATGCATCAACTTTAGGAATTGGTGCGGGTAGCGGAACAACAACTGTAAACAATGCCTTAGCTGTGAATGGTGCCTCCATAACCACAGACGAGACCAGCTTCTCTCTGCTTAACGCAACAACCACAACACTTAACTTTGCTGGAGCCGCAACAACACTAAATATAGGCCCAACAGGAAGCGGAACGGCTTCTATAGTGTTTGAAGGTGGCAGTGGCGATACGGGTTGTACAATGGACGGCGCAAACGGAAACCTCACGTGTTCTGGGGCAATTACCACAACTGCAACATCCGGAACACAAGGTTGGTGGCAGCTTGCAAACAAAGTTCTCTCCCCTGCCAATTCCACCTATGATTTGACGGTTGGTGGAAACGCAACAGGATCTGCTTTCCAAGTGTTTGGAATCGAAAACGCAATTGGGGACATTGCCAAGATCAACTCAACAGTTGTTACAACAGGAAATATTTTTGAAGCAACAGCTTCGGCAATAACCTCCGGAAATATCATCAAACTTGGACAGGCCGGCCCTGCAAACTTTACTGGCAACGGACTATCATTTGATTTCGATAACACAGGCGGTGGTTCGTTCACAGGCAACTTTATATACGCCACAAATTCTTTGGCAACAATGTTTATTGTTGACGCATCCGGAAATGTTACCGCTAATGGAGACTTGGCTGTTAACGGAAGTGACATTACAACCACAGGATCAGGTCCTGCAACCATATTCAACACAAATGCAACTTCCCTATCACTTGGAGGCGCAGCCACAACAGCACTAAATATCGGAAACGGATCAGGAAACTACTCCGCAATCAACATAGGTTCAGGAAACGGGGACAACACTGTCAACGTAGCAACTGGAACAGGAAACAATTCGGTAAACATATCAACAGGTGGTACTGGCACAAACAATGTTGCTATTGGTGGTGAAACTGGAACAACAAATTTAATAGTCACAAGCGGTAGTGACACAAGTGATATTACAACGATATATGGACTTGGGCTTACCAGCGGAAACTTCTTGGCAATGAGATCAGATGACAATAGAACAGCATTTGCATGGAACGACCAAGATACAAACATTGCCGGTCAAAAAGATCAGACACAAATAGCAAACCTTACTGATACTTTCGTATACGACACAACCCAAGACCCGGATGGAGGTCTATGGAGAAACGATGAGCGCGCCAAGGGAAGTTCTTGGTACAACGAAGCATCTGGTGCAACGAGAGGCTCCAGGCGCGAATTCCCGGAAAAGGCTATATTGGTATCTACTACTACCGCACTATATATTTATGATGCAAAAGATAACAGTTTATGGATGGAGTTTGATAAAGGTAGCGGTGTAACCGAGCAAATGATTGGCGCAACGACATCGTCAACTGGATCATCCACCTTTGGTTTGAACGGAAAAATTTATTACACAGCCAACAGTTCATCGGGTGCACTGTTTGTAATTGACTTCAAAGTAGATCGAGCACAAAAGTTCAACTCAACCAACGACTTCTACAGCGACAAGAACATTGCGAACAGAAACACGACTGTGACCTGGACATCTGGTCCTTCATCCCCGATTGCAGACTCTGCAGCTAATGATGTTCACGCTAGAACATATCGAGGTAAAACTTATGTTGCTGTTGCAACTGACACAGGAGTATCAGTCATTAACGAAACCGACAATGTTGTGTACAGCTATTCAGACGCCACAAATGATGATTACAACACTGCCTTAATTTCACAAACAGGTGATATGTATGCCCTCAACGAAACCTCACAACAATTGGAAAGATGGAACAGTGTTGTAACAGACTCAGCAAGCGAATTGAATGGAACCCCTGACAATGTTTGGGATGAAACGGGTGTGAAGATTGCAGGCGCAGGTGCTGTTGCAGGGCCATATCTTTTTGCCTCCGCACAAACAATAAATGTATCGCCATCAGATCTTGCGGTAACCACAGGAACTTCAAAGATAGACGGAAAAAGTGACACCATCTTCGTTGGCCACAATGGAGGACTTACAGTTATTGATGACAAAAAGGGTGATGAAAGTAACGGAAGTGCAAAGTATTACAATAGCAGTTACATTTCCGAGCAAATGATTGGAGACATCAGAGGCTCATGGACATTCAACGGAAGTGGAACAATAGCTGACAACGCAAACGCAACCGATGTTTCGGTAAAAGGCAATGTGCTTGATGCTGACAACGCTAACGGAACAGGTTTTACATACGCAAGCGGCGTCCGTGGAACCGGAGTAACACTCGACAACACAGATGACTTCTTCTGTTCTGATGCCAACAACGACAACACCTGTGATACAGATTCTGACTACGACTTTGGCACGGGTTCGTTCTCTGTCTCAACTTGGTTCAAACATTCGGTGTCTGCTCCCCCGGCAGCACCCAACGATGACGTGATAATTGACCATACTTATAACACCACCCCTGCTGCGGTTTTGGGATGGAAGATCTGGATGAATTCTGCCGGCACAATAACCTTTGGTATCGATGACGATGCAACCTGGACCAACGCCGATCCAACAGACGACCAAGCTACAACATCACGAACATTTCTGGATAATTCATGGCACCACCTGGTTGCTGTAAAAGATTCCACAAATGCAATCTACTTGTATATAGACGGCGAACTTGCAGCGTCTGATGTATCTCTAACGGCAACGGGAACACTCACAGGAACAGGAGTTATTTTGGGGGTTGGCGCAGATTGTTCAACGGGTGCAGCTTGTGCCACAGGGGCTAACTTCTGGAACGGAGATTTGGATGAGTTGACCATAACAGCTGAAGCTATGACAGTCTCACAGATAAAGAAAATGTACCAGGTTGGCCAAAGAGCATTAAGCAGCCACAATGCTTCTGCCATTGCAAACGTAACGGCCGACAACTACCAAAGACTTATGGGTAACGCATCGGGTGGAACTTCAACTTCCAATAGAGTCATGTCGGTTGGCATTGACTCCGGCTCCCAATTTATTTATGCAGGTATAAATGATGCTTCCGGCAACACAGGTGGCGTCACCGTTGTTGGAATTGACAGCGACTCAGCAGTGGATCTTTACGACAATACAGCCAATACAACCAAAGATTCCGACAATAGCACTCAATACTCAGCTAATGACGTAATATCGCTGTCAGTAGCAGGATTCCCCTGCATCGCTTATAACTCCGGATCATCTTCCTGTGACACAAAGGCAACGCTTTCTATTGCAGGAATCGACGGCAGTGGCAATAACCAAGCCTGGATGGAAACAACCAATACTTCGCTTTATTCAACCTTGGCAACTCTCACAAGCCCCAACCAAACCAAAAACGCTGTGACTGTTAATAATGTCTTCCAGGTCTACAACAACTACAACAACATTACCAATACAACAACAGGCGAGGTTATCCAAACCCCGGCAATGTCGGTTGATTCAAACGGCAACTTTACCTACAACTACTTTGGACCATCAACATCAGCCAATGCTATGACATATACGGATTCTGCAAATCTCACAACCGGAGACTTATTTAATATAGTTGCTAGCAATGCCCTAACAACAGGCAACGTCATAGATATTAACTCTGCAGTTTATACACAAACAGCCGCTAACACTGGGTCTTTGGTAAATCTTGCATTAAGTAACACATCTTCAAACACATCCGGAAACTCAATTGTTAATGGCCTAAATATCACAGGTACTTTGAATACAACAGGAGCGACAGGCACAAAAGAATTTAACATGTTCAACGTTTCTGCGCCAACTCTCACAGGTTGTACAGGTGGCACTTGTGCATACTCCGGACTCAAAGTTAGCCCTGCCTCGGCCGGGTCTGGTATCACTGAATACGGTATCAACATTGCAAATCTTTCAGGAGCAGGTGCGGGAACAGAAACAGCACTCTCAATTGGATCAGGATGGGATACCGACATAGCACTTGTCGATACTTCACCAATAATTACAATTGGTGACGGTGGAACACTATCGCTCACTGACGGAACAAACACTCTTGCACAACTTTACGATGCAGGAACAGCCGGTGTTTTGGGGGTCTCCAAGAACCTTTTGGTGGGAACAGTCACAGGCCTCACAACCAGAACATTCTCAAGATTTTCAACAGCGGATACAACAAGCGACCATGCCTTATCCACCGCCGGTGATGTTTTGATAAACGGCAACCTGGAAGTTGACACAGGTCTTTATCTTGACGGTAAAAATATCTACAACACCAACGGAACAGCAACAATAGTTCTCTGTACCGGTCAATCTGGAGCAGCCTGTGCCACAACTTCAGCCTTGGAAAACACCCTATCTGCAGGAAGTTGGGTAATAGACAATCAATCAAACGTTGGTGAGCCGGCACTGGCGGTCAATAACGGCAAGGGTGGAGACCTGATAGTTGCATCAGCTGGTGGCGTTCTAAGATTCAGAGTAGCCACCAATGGAGATGTGTTCTTGGGAGACAATTCGGGAACAGACTTAACAGTCGGCGGCGGAACAGGAAAAATTGACGTTGGAACCGTCGACCCTCCTTACACAATTAATGGTAAAAAATATGCAACATATCTTGCGAGCATGATTGGTGTAAAAGAAGAAGTATCGGGCTCAACCCAGACTACGGAATATCTACCAGGTGTTGGCTATCGAACAGTAATTGACTTCAATGCCCAACCGGAAGGAAGCGACTTGTGGCTTTTCGGCAAGACAACCAATATGAACGAAAACATTGGAAAACTGACAGCACTTTTAACACCCAACTTCCCAACCAAAACTTGGTATGAAGTTGACCAGTCAAATAAAAGAGTAAACATTTACTCAGCCATGCCTGCACAAATCTCTTATAGACTGACAGGTCCCAGATTTGATGCGGCAAATTGGCTCAATACCAGAACCGAGGGTGTGGCAGGATTCATCATAAATAATGCTGATATAGTTACAAACTTTGCAGAAAACATACAAGCCGCCCGTCTGGGTGACTTTGTTATCGAAAAAGTATCCGACGGAATGGGCATTGCCACATACTCACTCAAAAACGCATCCGGACAGGTAATCGACGGAATTGAGTCAATCGGCAACTTTGTCGCAGCGAATATTAAAACCGGCGCACTTCAAGCAGAGGAAATAGCAACACAAACAATAAACGCAACACAGATTTCAGCCCAAGACATGTTGATCTCGATGGGTCTTATCGCACCCGACTTTAAAACAAAACTTATAGCCCCTCTTGCTGAAGAAACAGACATAACAGTCCAAATAGGATCAGCCACAGAAAGCGGTAGGCTGGCAATAACAAATGCCCAAAACGAAGAGGTTGCTTCAATTTCAAGCACGGGCGATGCCACCTTCTCGGGAGAGCTATATGCCAGAAACATCCATTCAGAAAACCTCGATCAAATCCGAGATATACTTACTCAAGTACAAGAAGACCAGGCTTTGTTGTCAGAATCTCAAAACTGGAACACATCAACATCCACAGCCTCCGGCTCTTTTGGACAATTGGCAACAGCAGACCTGTATGTCACAAATCAGGCAGCTCTCAATTCACTATCCGTCACACAAACGGCAACAATCGGTAACGATTTGGTAATTGCGTCCACCGGAATTAACACACTTTCAGAGCCTTTGAAGATTCAGGACCTGGCGCTCGCCCCCGTTGAAATAATGGCAGGGTTGGTAACAATAGATACCAGCGGCAACGTTGCCATAGCAGGAAACTTGGATGTAGCCGGAACAGTTTCCACTTCAACTTTGGCCGTCAAAGACATATCGGGTAATCAAGTATCCTCAATTGACGCTTCGGGAAGCGCAACTTTCGCAAGCGTGAATGTTTCCCAAATAATAGTTGCAGGTGCACAAGATGCAACAAATTCAGCAGTTGTAAACGGCGAGATACACACAAACTCCACTGTTGGAAAAGGTGTGCTTCCGGCAAATTCGGCAGATATCACAATAAGAAATCCCAAGGTCAACGACTACACATTCGTTTATATAACGCCAACATCCAATACCCAAAACAACGTGCTTTATATAAAAGAGAAAGGCAACGGATATTTCAAGGTCGGTTTCACCTCACCAATTCCCGAAGACACCAACTTCAACTGGTGGATAGTTCAAACAGAATAGTCACTAATACAAACTATTGACTTCACTTTTCAACAGGTCTAAATTTAATATATTCCAATATTCGATATAATGAATATTATTAAAAAAACATTAAGGTCTATATTTCTCTTCATTCTGTTAGAAACTGTTTGTATTACTTTTCCTCAATATTCGTTCGCGGCTTGCAACTTCAACGCAGCAATGACTGTCAACAACAAAGATGTCAGTTGGTCAACTACCTGCACAATATCCACTAAAGAAGGGGTTGACAATGCAAACGGAAACGAAGTTTCGACATCTAACACAGCCTCCCTTTCCCTTTTAAGTAACGGTTCCGTTACAATAAATTCAACAGGCTCGCTTCTGGTTGGGTCGCTTACCATGAGCGGCGGATCTGTCGCAATCCAAAGCGGCGGACTGATCAAAACAGGAGCACCAATCTTTGTTGCAGACTTCGATGCCGACGGCTGGGCGGCAGACTTTACTTTCTTTGAAGCTTCAAGCCCGGGGCTCCGAAGACTTGGTGTCATGAAGTCTGCTTCGACAGCCGACTGTCAGGATATCAATGCCTATAACCCTGGGAATTGCTGTGGTGGAGTTTGCTATTACTAAGTTTCGGGGTGATATATAATCCAGTTGATGAACTCCAGAGAGTACAAAATAATGTTTGACATCGAAGATAAACACTTCTGGTTTTTGGGGAAAAGAATGTTTGTTGAGGCAATTCTGAAAAATAGGCTCAAAAGTAATATAAAAATACTCGATCTGGGATCGGGTACTGGGGGCATGACTAAATATCTTGAAAAATATGGTGACGTCGTTGGTATAGAAAAATCACGATATTCTGCAATTTTTGCTAAAAAAAGAGGTGTAAAAATACTCATAAGCGATATTGCCAAAATACCTCAAAAAGAAGATAAGTTTGACTTGGTTACATTATTTGATGTTCTCTATCACAAAAACGTAAAAGACGAAAAACGTGTCATAAAAGAGGTATCCAGGGTTCTCAAAAAAAATGGCCTAGTTCTTATAACAGACTCAGCCCTTCCCATCCTAGCCGGCAGACACGACACCCACACACAAGGAAAAACCCGGTATACCCTTACCCAAATGGAAAAAATCGTTAAATCTCAGAATTTTGAAATAGTTAGATCCAGCTATATATTTATGAGTACTCTCCCGGCAATTGCATTTAAAAGGCTAATACTGGATAAAATACTCAAGCCGCATACATCTGACGTGTCAGAAGTTAACGCTGTTCTTAACTATATTGCTAAGGTTTTAATAAAACTTGAATCCATAATTTTTGGTTATGTAGACATACCGATTGGCAGCTCAGTTATTATTTTGGCTCAAAAAAAATAATGTACAAAGAAGAATATATCTTTGCCGGTTCAAAAAAGGTGGCAATAATTTTCAGAGGATTTCCCAAAAACACTCCATACTTTCCTACGCCAAATTCATCATTTCTACAGATCGGGTTTCACAAATCAGGCGTCAAGAAGTCCAATCTTCCTCACAGACACGAGAGAGTCTGGTCAAAAAGTAAAACTCCTGTTTACGAAATTTTGATTATTAAAAGAGGAAAGCTTAAAATAACTTTTTACGACAAAAGGGGCGGTATCATTGAGGAAAAGACACTTAAAAGAGACGATAGTGTGCTGATAATGGAGGTAACACATTCAGTAACTTTCTACAAAAATACGGAAATAATGGAAATAAAACAAGGCCCCTATCAACCAAAATGAAGAAGAAAGTTTCATATATAATCCCCACTTACAACGAAGCGGAAAATATAGCTCCAATGATTAAAGTTGTTGATTCGATTTTTAAAAAATTAAAAAAATATGAATATAAAATTCTTGTTGTAGACGACAATTCCCCTGATGGGACAGGTAAAATTGTGAGACAAATTGCCAAAAACAATAAAAACATAATCCTCCTCCCGGGACGAAAAAAGGGACTTGGAGCCGCAATGATAAGAGGTCTCAAACATTCACTCAAAATTAAATCGGACTTTACAATTTCAAACGAAGCAGACTTTTCGTACAGTCCGCGCGAGATTCCAAGGATACTAAAAAAGCTTGATTCAGGATGGGATGTAGTTGCCTGCAGCAGAATAATTTCGGGTCATTCAAAATGGTCGCTTGGCAGGCAAACAATACATTTTATTGCGAATAACGTATTTGCTGAAATCGTTGCCGGAGTTACAGAAGTAGAAGATCACAACAGTGCATACAAAGCCATAAATAATACAATTCTTGGCAAACTTGATTTTAATGATTTCCCCAAGGGTTTTAGTTTTTTTAACTACTTTATTTACCAAACCACTTTGCATACAAACAAAATTTGCGAGATAAAGACAAAATTCACTCCAAGAACCAAGGGGCAGTCCAAAATTGGACTGAATTCTAAATATATAAAATATTTCCTAAAGGACTCGCTTGAGTATGTAGCAAGTTGTGCTAGGATTAGACTTCAAAAAATGAATTTACTATGATTCCGCGGCGAAAACCTTATTTTCACTCGAAAACGTTGGACAAAATAATCGACCTCACCATAAGGCACGATGAAACTGAAAAGTTAGAGCGAGACCTAAAAACGTTTCTCAAAATCCCGAACCCGGTAGTTATGGGGCAAGGCAGGGTTGGTCTCAAATTAATACTCGAGAACTCAGGCATGCCGAAAAATAAAGAAGTAATAATGCCAGGTTACACTTTTGGAACCCTTGCACACATAATCAAATCTGCGGGTTACATTCCACACCCGGTCGACATTAATTACGACACATTCGAGATGGATGTAGAAAGTGTCAAAAAGTCTATAAATAAAAACACGGGTGCGATACTGGCGACACACCTTTTTGGAGTAGCCTGTGACATACAAAAACTGCAAAAACTATCTAAAACAAAGGGGTTGTTGCTCATTGAAGATTGTGCGCAATCACTAGGTTCAACTTTAAACAAAAAACTTTTGGGCACGTTTGGCGATGTTGCTTTTTCCAGTTTTGACTTATCAAAACCCTTGCAAGGAATCAGGGGCGGTGTCGTATTCGGTAAAAATAAAAAAATCATAAAGAGAGTCAAAAACAGCATTGGCGGTGTAGGTGGAAAAAGCCCTTCAACCCCACTTGAGCTGGCCAAGTCATTGTTCGGCTATTTCCTAATTCAAACTCCAATATGGTATGTCATGATGTATGTTTTTGGATTCAAAAAGTGGCAGCAAATGTTTGTAAAATCGTATAGGGCCGGTGAGGAGGAAAAAATATACAGCAAGCTTCCCCCTATCTATGCCAGAATAGCAAGAATGAACATACCAACATTCCAAAAGAGACTCGAAAAGCGCAGAAAGATACGTGAATATTACTTTAGTAAACTCAAAAAGCATTTGACCTTTCAAAGAATACAAAAGGGCAACTTACCTTCTTATTACATGATCCTTGCACACACAAAAGCAGACATCTTCCAACTAAGGCGGTCGTTGGCACTAAAAGGAATCGACATTGCACTAGCAGACGAAATTGCAGACAATCTTATCAAAGGTAAAAGAAGATCAAACGTGGCAAAAGTTATCAAAGACAGCATTGCACTCCCGGTCTACGAAGGACTTGGAGACAAAGAACTATCTAAAATCTGCTCATTGCTTATTTCCTTGATTAAATAAGTTTGCATATTTCCTTATCTTTTTTTTGTGCACATTCAGATCTAACCTCCTTGTTGAGTACCGGGTCTTTAACGGAAGCTTTCAGAAAGTCTATACACACTTTTTGATTTTCCGAGGATAGTTTTTCCTGCAAACAAAAAGACACCAGCCTTTCCAAAGCTTTTACGTCACCTTCTGCCGACTTCGTCTTTACACCCGAAAACACGCCAGTTATACAATCGGTAACGTCGCTGTCTTTCAAACTAAAGCAAAAAATCATACTTGAAGCATCCTTGTCGTCGGTGTTTGCATGGACAGCTCCACCTACTACTGTCTGAAGAAGTCTTGATCTGGTTATTTTGTCTAACCAGCCAAATTTTTTGTTCACAAGATCGGTAATTTTCGCAACATCGTCCGTAACAACAATTGTGAGCACAGGACCAAGCTGCTCAATACAAGGCCGCACTTTGGAAGTGCCAAATTTGTTACAAAACAAATACACATCGTCACCGGAAGGAAATTTGTAGTCGTACTCAGAGTTTTGCATATAACTTAACATTTGATGAAAAACCCCCGAATAACACTGTTCATTGTATATCGGAACGTTTGTGATTTTGTCACATTGGCCTGTTGCCCGGTCAACAGTACTTTGAATGTTACCCACATTCTCAGGAAATGGTGGGTCGCCAACAAAGCCTATCCCAAAACCGTGATAGCATATGTCGTAAATTTGTTTTTTATTTCCCAACATCATTGGGCACACTTTGTTTAGATCAACTTTTGCTTCTCCTGTTGTTAAAAAGTCCTGAGCCACACCCGTCATAAACCCATGCCAAAAACCGTACCCGCACTCAGACATAGGCTCACCTACCCTTGCAAATCCCCGCTCTTTGAATACTTCATAAAAATCTCTACCCACTTCGTGGCCAAGAAAGTGGCAATCGATAGCACCAACCCTTATAGCACTTTTATAAAGGCTAATTGCAGTATTTACCGAACCGGATTGTACCGCAGTTCTTATCGCCTTTCTCTGGCAAATAACTTTGTCTGAAGAGTTTTCAAGTGTATGACAGCGCAAAAATGAAGAGGTACTGCGGATACCCCCGACAATATCACTTACGGGAAAAAAAATTATATATACGAAAAGACCTCCCAAAACTAAAAATTTGAGGGTCGAGCTAATATCAGACTTCATTCCGTTACTACAACTTTTCCTGTTATATATGGAGCCAGGTGATCGTGGTAGGTCCACTCACCTGTTTTGTCGAAAACAAACTCCCAAGCACCGTCTTTTTGAACAGGTTCTTTGGAATCAAACTCGGGATAAATTAAGTGTGAAGGGTGAAGATCGCTAGCCGGCCATCTCAAAGTACCCGAGGTGTTTTGAAATTTTATTTTTGCACCCTTCTTAATAATAAAATCCTGCGGTTCATATACATCTTCACCCATTTTTACAATATCTCCATCATTCAAAGGGACTGCTTTTGACTTTGAATCAGGTGAAAGATATTTGTAACCGACAAAGGCAACAACTGCTAAAATCAAGACTCCAATCAAAACAGATGTTTTTTTACTCATATTCCGATAGTCATATCTAACACCCTTAAAAATGCAAAGTCAAGCTATTTCTGCCTAAATATTCTAAATTCTCCGGATTCGCCAAGTTGATGCCACTCTTCTACGGAAAATTTGTCCCAGACCCTGCGCCCTGCAATCGCAAAATGGTCTGAAGGCTTATTTTTGCCAAACTCGTATCTATGAAAAAGTGTGGTTTTTTCCGTAGCGCCGTTATATGAGTAAGGTAGTCTAACGTTTGCTGTCTCTATAATGTAGAAAAACTCATAACCTTCACCGTAGCTATCTGGATCCAGATATTCCAACGAGTAGCCAGAATGAACATTGTCACCAAGAGTTTTTATTATGTCCAGTTTGTTGCCATAGTCATATTTTCGTTCTCCGTTTTCCCAAATAGTGGACTTGATCAAAGGAATTTGATTAAGAACTAAAAAGGAAACAACAGCCAACGACAGAAACTTTACCACACCGCCCCTAAGGTACAGATTTCCCAAAAATACACCAACAGAAATAATAACAATAGGCATAGCACCCAGTGTCGAAAATGTGGTTCCAAAAAGCGGGAATAAACCAAAGTATGAATCGTTATAAAAAACCTTTGAGGCGTAAGGCACAACCAAAAAAGTCATGATAAAAACAAAAAAAAGTACACCAAGTTTTTTGTCCCTTTTTATAATCGGCAAAAATAGTCCAAGTGTTGTTACCAAAGTTATGACAGTTAAAAGCGGGATATATAAAATTGAATATTTTTGACTAAAGAAATTGTGGAAATATAAAGGAAAATTGATGGACACAAAAAATTCCCAAAACTTACCAAAAATCCCAACAATCAGGTCACTATTTATACTAGTAGAATTAGTCAAGAGCGTACCTATAATATGTTTAAAGAACCTGAAACCGGTACTGACTTCATAAATAAGTGTTGGTGTAAGAGGCGCAAGAAAAGCCATCGAATTGTAGACAACTTTATCTTTGGCAAACAATCTAATACGACTTGCCAATGCCAGGATAATGAAAAAGAACATGTAATAGTACCCCGAGTCATGTAGTTGTGAAATAGCAGAGGCAAAAAAAAGGTATGCAGGGACCAAAGACTCCCTACCTTCTTTTACAACCGACCATAAATACAAAGCTGTCAACAAAAAAACCGGAACAAGACTTGGAGTCCAGATTGCTCGGGAATAGGTAGACATGTAGAAATTTACCGAATATAAAAGTGAAGCAAAAACCGCCTGCACACTACCCGACAACTTCTTGGTAACTAAATAAATCAAAATTACTCCCAAAAGGTTGGCAGAAGAAAAAAAATACACCAAAATCGATGGATCAAACCGTGATATCAAAGCAAACGGTGTCACCAGATACAAAAAAAGCGCCCCGGAATACACAACGTAGTCGCCGTGTACGTTTTTGTTATCGGTCAAATCTGTCCCGGGTTCACCAATTAGCGGAAGGTTGGAAAAGTTACCTCTAGCTATATCGGTTACGATTTCTTTGAACTTAAACATATCCTCCGCCTGGTCAACACCAAAAATAAAATTTGTATTAAGTTTGTAAGTTCGTAAAATCAGTCCCAAAAATAGGATTAAAAACAAAAGAAGCAGTAACTTTTTATCTCTCATTTGAAGACTTCTTCATCTTGCCAAAAACAAAACCCAACGCAGAACCCAAAAACCCAACAACAACTGGAACCGTCGGAAAGTCTTTCCTTGTTGTACCTTTTTGAACGTTCAGGTCGTAATCTGTTTCAACAATTTTGTTTCCCTCTTTGTAAAAGATTAAATATACTTTATAGTCTCCACGATTCAAAAGTGCAGATATTCTGGCAATTCCGTCCAGTAGCTCATCCGGGTATAGCCTGGAAACTATTACAGCCGACTTGTCTTTGCTGTCTTCAAACCTTGCCAACACAGAGTCAAACTTAACCGGCTCTTTTGACTTTTGGTCCAAAAGCCTAAAAACAAAAGCCATCGTTGTGTCATCAAAAACCCCAGATGCGTCATATTCAAATTCAATCGTATATTTGTCGACATCTTTAGGGAAACTTTGAGCTGTCCCGTGAGCCAAAACAGTAGGAGCAATTAAAAGCGATATCAGAACAGAATACAAAATCAATGTAAATTTATTCATATTACTCTTGAACCATTTTGCCACTGACAATCTTTATTTGCAAGGGTTTGCCTGCTTGGTCCTTGCCGATTGTCGTATCAATTTCTTTTTTATAGGTTCCAGTGCTATCGTTATCCAGGTAGTAAGTAACGTAGAAGGTTCCGTTTAGCCCTAGGTCTTGATAATAGACATCGTCGTTGTATTCGTCAGGTGTGAAGGGTATAAAAAAATCTTTATAGTGGTCTGGAACCAAAAATGGACTTATTTCAAAAATTGCACCAGGAACACCGTTTTCGTCTTTTTGTAGCACCAAAAAACCGTTCCTGGGTGCTGTAAGGTTTTTTACATGCAACTTCACAGATTCTGCAGAAACTTGCATTTCTGCCTCAAGAAAAGAATTTTTTGCCGGAACTAAAAAAAATGCAATAACACCGAACAAAACAACGATCAAAACCACGAGAACCCAAAAGGCCCACTGTGTGTAAAATGGCGCGTCACCTTCTTCGGATACTTCAGTTGGAACGACAGAAACAGGTATTTGGGACTGGCCAGAAGGCGTGGAAGCCTGCAATGGCGTTTGTGGGCTGGTGAGGTTTTCCTGAGTGATCTGATTATTTTCTGTCGCTTGGTCGTTCATTGGCAGCACTATTTCATAATATCAGTTATTCAAATATTTTTTTACACCTTAGAGCACTGTCTGCATCCAAAGCACTGCAAATTGACACGGCCTCTTTTACACCGTTATTGGATAAAACAACCGAAGCTCCTTCGATACAAGACTGCTTTCCACCATCTTTTATCTCGCTACATTTTGTTTCAACTCGTTTGTAATCAAATTGGTAGTCATCAGCCATCGACCTTCCAACCCCCCAGTAACAAGAATTCAAATGTAAACGGTTGATAATTCCCCCACAAAAAGAAAACATTTTCGAAAAGTCCATGCCAATGTTGTTGGACCACATTGAACCAAGTTCCGAATAGCAAGAGTTTTTATATCTGTTATCGATTACGTCGCAAGGGTAAAGCGGTCTTGCATCGTCAAGAGGTCTTGTTTCAAACCATTTGCCCGTCGACTCACCATCCAAATTCCTAAGGTTGTATTCCATAAACACGGCCTCGTAGCACCCGACAGGTCCCACAAACTTGTCACTTGATAACATTTGATCGCATTGCTTTAGGGACCAAACCAAGTCGTTATAGGAATACCCCTTTAAGTACAAGAGTGTATGGCTTACCCCATGTACACAACTCCCCCTCCTGACATCATTTGGATCAAAATCCTCACAACGCTTCATGGAAGTTTCTATAAAACCGTTACCCTTTTCGCCAATGCCGGCAATGACAAAACCGTGAATGCATCCGTAATCTAACCCAAAATCGCACATAGACAGGCCTTTGTCACCCATTATTCTGTAAGATTCTTGTCCCAAGAAATGCCCCACATAATGTTTGGAGGTTGCGTCGTACTTTGAAAAGTTTTTCTTAAAAAAAACATAAGCCTCATCAATACCTTTTGTCTTAATTATTTTTTTTAACTCATTTTGGTTTATCAACACATCATTTGTAATCCGCACGGTGAACGGATAATTTATACCTGCATAGATCACGATGAATGAAGTTAACATTAAGCCTATTGCCAATATCAATATTCTCGGTCTCATAAAAATTTAGATTTACAAGCCGCACCAAAAAAACTGGAGTCAGCTTCGCACTTCTCTTCAATCTGATTTTGACTATAAAAACCAGTCAAAGCATCGAGCGTAACCCGGACACAAAAGCTTCTGTCAATTTCTCCAAAAACGTCCAAACTGCAAAAATCTTTACCTTTTTCAAACTGAGTACCGTCTTCCACATCAGCCATAACTTTGTAAACCATATTTTTAATACACCCTGTTTTTGCATCATCCTTTAGAGGTAAACAAAGTCTGATTCCTGTCCGAATATCCTCACCTTTAAGATCGACAACATATATTGTTGCCAAGCCTTTGACAGCATCTGCCACATAATCATGTTCTACATTTTTCAGTGCGAAGTTCAGTAAATTTTCAAACCCGGACTGAGTTTTTCTAAAGACCAGGTGAGAAATATTTTCGTAACATTTACCTTTGTATACTTTCGGCTGGTCTACACAGTAAGAATAAATGATTTCAGGTGTGAGTCCTGTATATGACGGGTCCAAAACCTCGTCTCCAATCCCATCATAAACACCCGTAACACATTCCAAAGCTCCCTCTTCGGGCAATTCCAACTTCTCACAAAGAGCGACGCCTTTATTGATTAAAGTTAATGGATCCCTAATCCCGAATTTTTCATAAAAATCGTAGATGGCGCCGTGGCCCATGCCATGATAACACCCTGAAATTTCCTGAAACTTGTCTTTACTTATACCTGAACAAAAACTTCTCACTGTTTCGTATTCACCGTTTGCAATAAACGAGCTTGTAAAAGCATGGTAAAACCCATATACACAAACGCCTGAATCACTTCCAACGTTGATTTTTCCGCCTTTCTTGTAAACCAGATACGCCTTATCCCCTATATAGTGGGCTATGCCGTGACAATCTGTTCCATAATAATTTTTGTCATTTACCTGGTATTGCCTTAGAAAGGTTAAGGCCGCATCAACTCTACCATTGTTCAAAAGTCTATCTATATCAGGTCGAATACAGTCAGATTTTTCAGAACTGGGAACATCAAAGCATTCTGAGCCGTCGGACAAAAACATCTGATTTCGCATATATAAAATTATTAAAACAAAAGTGGCAATAACGGCAATAATTATATATTTGTATTTTGAATTCATATTTTGACTGCAAGGTTTCTGCACAAATCTGATTCCTCGTTTGTAAAGCTTGGACTTTGGCAGAAACTTTCAGCAGTTTGTTTGATGCTGTTTTTAGAACGAGAGTCGAAATAACCGTTTATAAAACCTTCCACACAGCTTAAGTGGCTATCTCCTAAAATCTGATCACAGACTTCTTTCATTTCAACTATGCCGGCCTCAAAGTTGTAAGATAAAACCGCCTGGCCGAGCTGTCTGGAGATAACCAATCTTTCCTCGTCGTTTTTTATTGAGTCTTTCATCACCGCCACTGCCTTTTTAACATCGCCGCCTGTAGAAAAAACAAGTGCAGGTGCAATCATTTCATAACACACAGGCCGCAAATCTAAAGGTTGGTTTTTGCATAATTTAAACGCGTCAGAAATGCCAAAACCCTCCAAAAACAGATTGTGGTCACCGGTTATAAACAAGCTCATTCCTCCATAAACACCCGTCTTGCAAAAATCTTTGGCATCAAAATATTCCTCGCAGTCTCGCAGACTATTGTCAATAATCTCGGCTATTGGTTTGTTGGTCATCAACAGGTGATAAGGTGCAAGACCATGCCCTATCCCATGGTAACACTGATATTTTATTGATTGATCATATCCAGACATTCTCACAACATCTTGGCAAACCTGATTTGCAAACCTGAAGTCTAGTTCCTTGGTTGTCCTTTGGTGCATTACAAGCTCCATCATCAACCCATGGAAAAAAGCATAGTTGCAAGGTGAAATTGGTACGGCCAAAAATTTACTTCCTTTTAAAACATTTTTATATGCTTCCAAACCTATCTCGTGAACAAACGCATGACACGTGGGACCAAACTCGGAATCTGCGTCTTTAAGATTTTCGACAGCAATAAATGCAAATCTCACACCTCGCTCGTTCATTACTTTTACCACCTCTTTTAATCTACAATCCCTGGTGTTTTGAACGTTTTCGCATTTTTTTACAATCCGGTTTTCGGATTTGACTCCAATACGTGCAATAAAGACCGCCGCTATCAAAATGGTCAAAAGTGTCAAACTGTTGGTTTTTGTCTTCATATTTACTTTCTTACTTCCTAGTCAACTTTCCCGCAAATATGTTCAAATTCTTCGGGGGCGTTTTCCCGACAGTTCATCTTTTTATCGACTACGGGTATTTCCGAAAAAGCCCTCCTAAGACATTCAGCTTGTTCTTGTTTCTTAAAAGTCGGGTTTATACAAAAAGTTATAACTCTTGGTGTCTCCGTTCCGCTTTCCGCAGTCTCGGTTATTCCGTTTGCATACCCGGATATACACGCAAATCTAACTTCACTGTCTTTGTATGCCACACACACTCTCGGGATATCAGTTTCTTTTATCTCGTTGATGAATGCCAAACTAGAAAACAAAGTGTGGGTAGCCTCGTATTTTTCGAGGTCGCTGTCTGAATTATCCGCGATTACCTTTATGGCCAAATCCAAATCGCCGCCTGCAAAATTATAAAGATAGGAGGCCATGTTTCTCATACATTGAAGCTTGTGTTCGTTCTGTTTTATGGCGTTACATACCCCAAAAGGTTCGTGCTTGTTGTCGGCTTTTAAGTCGCTTGTGTAAGCTTTGTTTAGCCCTGTAAAGACCCCGGCTATACAACTCAGACGATTTGCTGTTCCATTACAAAACTCCAATTCTCTGTCAACTTCTCTGATTACGATTTCATTCCCTGGGTTGTCTGCAATTTTTGAGTACGCAAGCCCATCGCCAACTTTAAAATAACACTGATCCCAGAGTCTTGGTGCAAACGACTTGTTTATCAAAAGACATGACGAATTCAGGCTTTCGTAACTGCCGGTTAGTTCAAAAGATTTCGCAAGACCAGAATAAAAAACCAGGTTGCAAGAATCAGCTGCAATAACATCAGGTTCTCCAAAATAAATATTTAAGTGGTTCAACAATCCAAACCTTATTCCCGATAAGTAATTGATCTCTTTGCAAAACCTCCCGTCATCAGAAGTTGTTGGATCAAAATTTGCAACAAAAACCAGAAACAGTATAGCAATAAGTACTATCTTTCTAATCATAATGGCACAGGCATATCCATACTCACGTTGCAGTATTTACGATAATTAATCGGCGACAACCTAAGACATTCAGATTTTTTCTCATTCAAATCCCAAGTTGTTGGGAGCTCAAAAAAGCCGCGTCTTATACACTCACCCCTCTCAAATGTGCTAAAAATTGGATTCATACAAAATTTAATAACTTCCTTGCCCTCTGTGCCATTAGCCGCCACCTCGTCAATACCGGTTGCATAACCCTGAATGCACGAATGTCTCGTAAACGCATCTTTAAAACTGTTACAAAGTTCTGAAACTTTTTGATAACTATATTCTTCCCGATATGCCAAGCTAGAAAAATAAGTAAGAAAAAGCTCAAAGCGCTCGAAACTATCACTTAAGTCATTTTTCAAGACTTCCAGAGCTTTTGGAAAATCATCAGGATAAAACTTATAAAGAACAGAAACCAGATTACGGTAACATTGAAGCTTATATTCCAACCCTTTTCCAACTTTGCAAAGCCAGAATGGGTCACCATCTTTAATCTGAAAAACTGAGTCGTTGTCTCTATTTTCAAAAGCAATATTTATTCCGGTGTAAACACCAACGATACAATCGCCTTTGTAAACACCCGCACCTTCGCAAAATTTTATTCTCTTATCGGTAAACTTCTGCAGTGATTTAGCGTCGTTTATCTTGTCACGCTTAGTATAAGTTGAAGCTATTCCAAGTTTAAAATAGCATTGATTCCAACTTTTAACCGGGTATTTTGAGTTAATGTAATCACAAACGCCTTCCAGCTTTTTGTAATTTGCAAAGGGAATATTTGAAGCCTCAAATATTCCCCGGAAAAACTCATAGTAACATTTGTCATTATCATTTATTTCCCTGAATATTGGCGATTCCCCGATATCGTACGACAAATAAAATTTATAGCCATACAAATAATTATTTTTCCTACAGTCATCTTTCACCCAAGGTGAAGTAAACTTCAATAAAAGAATAAGAAGCACAAAACCAATAACTACCAAGGACTTTTCGGCAAAGTTCTTGCTAGTTACAATATCCGCGATAATTTTCTGGAATTTTAGAACACGACTCTTTATATCTATCATTCGAGAGTAGTTGTTTGGTGCTTTGCGCCAAACGCTTAAAGCATACTTTTTTCTCTTCGTCGTTTAAATACGAATTCGAGCAAAAGTTAAGAGCAAGCCTTTCCTCTTCCTGGGGCGGTCCAAATTGCAAATAGCCAGAGGCTATGCCCTGAATGCAAAGATCTAATACTGGATTTTTGTATTCCCTACAAATATCAATTTGGGTTTCGATTTTCAATCCGTCCTTCAAAATAAATCTGACTGCATCTTCCGAAAGGGTTACAGCAACAATATCTCTAAACTTTTCTTCGACGGTGGGCAGAAATTTCAGTGCTTTATCTAGGCGATATTCACCAAGCCATAAAACAGCCGGAGAAATATCCATGTAGCATGGTGTTTTATAATTTTCTTTTTGGATCTTGCAGATCCAATATGGGTCTTTTTTGTTTATTTTCAACTCGTAAAGGTAGTTGTAATACCCGATTGAAATTGAATCAAAAACGCCTGTTGCACAGATCTTTAATTCTTCCGGGTCCTTTGTCACTTTTTCACAGAGTGTGAGAGCCGGCTGAATAAGTTTCTGCTCATCTCCCCAAAGCGACTCGTCGTGAACATTTGTCCAACCATGGCCAATACCGTGATAGCATGCCAATTTGGCCCCAGGGGAGGTTTTTGCCACCTCCGAATCCACAAATTTACAAAAGTCGCGTGCCGTCTCTATATCTCCGTTTTGAGAAACCAAACTTTCCATAAAACCATGGTAAAAGCCGTATGCACAATACGCGGTTTTATCGCCCACTTTGAATTTGACCCCCTTGGAAAACAGCTCGTATGCTTTCTTCCCAACCGTGTGTGTAAAATCGTGGCAGTTGGCTGCAAAGACAGCGTCAATTTGATAAAACTCGGCCACTTGATTCATACTTCCATCCAAATCGCCTTTGGCTAAATTGGTATCGATAATTTGTTTCCAACATTCAATTTTTGCTTTGTTATCCGAAAGTGTCCTGCATTTGGACCCGCTTTTGAACTTATCGTAGGTTAGAATCAGAACAACCATTGAAATTAGCACCATGGCAAATGTCTGAATTAATATCAATAAGGCAAATCTAATATTTTCTGCTTTAACCATGTTGTTGTAGTTGTTACCAAGAATCCGACACTTCACCTTTAAGGCATTTTTCCTTATAAAAACTCGGGAGCGCCGTGCAATAATCGGACCATTCTTCCGAACCTTTATTCAATCTGAAAACTGAATAAGAAGCAAGTGCGTCAAAGCATTTGTTTGAGTAACCGTACTTACTGCCCTCTTGGCATAACTCTATAGATTTACTTAAAAAGGATGGTTCATCCTGTATCCAAGCAGTGGCAACCGAACTAAAACACCTTTCTCTTATATCAGAAGGGAACGAAACACAATAATCCGCAACACCAGAAATTCCTTTCGACTGTAATATTTCAATTGAAAGACCACCCCTCATTCCTGAGTCATCAAAACACCATTTCCTAAAATTTGAATCATTTGTAAAACTGCAAAACTTTGTTAAACCTTCTGCCGATCTGAGTTCTTCGGAGAAAAGCGGCCAGGACTCTATTCTGCAAGCCACCATGTCGATGCCGCTATATTTTGAACAAAAAGATTCTATTTCAACTTTTTTAGGTGCAATTCTGGAAACCAAGGCCAAATCGTCACTGTCCCTTGCTTGGAAAATAATCATAAACACACCCTGCACACAAGTCTGGTAATAATCACGTCCGTCAGGTTTTTTAGAAACATCTTTGCAAAAGTCTAAAGACCTTTCAATATCAGCATTCGTAATATACATGCCCAAATGCCCCATCGAATGGTAGCAAAGTGATATCTCAAGCCCTGAAGGCCTCCAACTACCCCTGGGTTCACAGGCGGTTGATATCTCTGGAATTATCGCCTCTATTTGTGCATCTGTCAGTGTCTCGCTGCCCTTGAACTTTCGCACAACAGCCCCATGTTCGCACCCGCCATTGCAGGCAGAATTCGGACAACGCGCCATAACGTCCAGCCATTTATCTGTATTTTTTGCAGTTTCGATGTCCGCCAACTCATGTCCCAAAGTATGACAATACAAATACGAGGTGTCCTTTTTTTGAATATCGTTAGTTATCAAAAAAGCTTCCTCCATTGTTACAAAGCCTTTTTTAAGAAGTTTGGGAATCTCTCTGTCATAGCAGACCCTTCTAAAATTGTCGTTCGAGCACTTCTCTATAATTTTTTTCGAAAAATAACTTGTTTTATATTCGCTGGATAAATTATTAAAAACAGGTATAAAAAAAATAAATAAACCGGAAATAGTCAACAAAATTGCAAAAAGAGTCACTGGTTTATTTTTCATATAGTCATATAAATTCAATTATTTGAATATGTACAGTATTTACCGATTATGGGGTTTCTACACAATAAATGGAAGTCTTTTGCTTCCAATACTCTCAATACACTCTCCATTTTGTCTGGATTTATTTTTTCATACTCAAGCAAAAATTCAGTCTGGCAGCCGGCCGCCGCCACTAATGCCTTTTTACAAATATTCATGGCAAATTCAGGATCTGCCTCGTACCCGTAAATATTAGGAAGAGCGGCAACAAAACCACTGATACAATATTTGCTGAAGGGATTACTTAGTTTTCTGCATGCTTTTGCAACACTATCCGAATCAATTTCCCCTCCACTGTACCAATTTGCTGCAATATCTCCCGCCAGTCTGTAAGAATGTTCCAAATCCTCTTTTGACATATTTTTGATAGTCATCAGAAGGTTCTCTAGGTTGTGATTATATATAACCCCAACCACCGGAATCATGTTGGCAAGACACCTTAACTTATACTCTTTGTCAAACTTGGTACACAAAGAAAGAGGCTCAGTGTCCGGAAGTGGCAAGAAAAATCCGTGAGTTCCCAAATACAAACCCGAAATTCCGCTAAAAACACCCTGCAAACAATGATCAAGCGGTGCGGGTGCAGAATTTATTTCGGAACACTTTGCACCAGACGTCCTGGCCAATGATACAAGATCGTTTCGATAATCCTCAAAGTTGAGGTAGACAATTCCATGCCCTATTCCGTTGTAGCAGGTATCTTCCGGAGTAATTTGCCAATCGTCTGAATCATATTTAACTTCTTTTGAAAAATAGTCACAAAAGGATTTGCTTTTAGAGTAGAAATCTGGAGAATGATGAGCAAACTCCTGCATAAAACCGTGGACATAGCCAAACCCGCAGACCGATACTTTTTGTGAATTTATAACTTTTGCATTCGTCGAATATGACCAATAACCTATTTCACCAATGTTATGCGCCATTGAGTGACACTCGCTCTTTAGATCAGAATTTTGCGATACGATTGTCTCCAGCATTGATAAAGCTTTCACATCACCTTTTGCCAGCTGCATGTCTTCTAAATATTCCAGGAAACAAAGCTTCTTTTCGTACTTGTCTGTAAACTCTGTACAGCGTGATACATCGGCACCCACAGCTTTATCAATAACTTTTATTACACCCCTAAATTTAGGGTTTAGATGATCGTGGTATCTATACGTTCCGTCGTTTTTAAAAAATATTTTATATTTCCCCAAAAGACCAATTCCGTTTTGAGCGTCAAATGTTGGTTCTATTGAATGCTGAGGATGAGGGTCGCTCGCGGGCCAAAATTGTCTGTTTGTCAGATTGATAAATGTAACGGTATCGCCTCTTACTACTCGTATTCCGGCCGGGGCAAAACCTTTATCAGTATAAAAAATTGTATTTTTAAATACGGACTCTCTAACAACCAGGCAGGTCGCTGCAAACAAAAAGATCATCAAAATGAAACGAAAAAAGATTTTTTTTACCATCCCTCAGGAGTTTCTCCTTTCAAACACATTTGTCTATAGTTTTTTTGTTTGTGGTTTTCGGGAAAGTTTGTACAATACGACCTCCACAGATCAGAACCATAATTAAAACTAAACTTGGAAAAATACAAAAGACCCTTATAGCACTCGTCTGCGTAGCCATACTTGTCAGCTTCAACACACAAAGCAATCGAATCGGCTATGTAGTTGGGTTCATCTTGGACCCAGCTGTTGGCAACTGATGCAAAACATCTTGCTTTTATATCACCGGGCAGACCCAAACAGTATTTTGCAACTCCGGAAATGCCATCCTTTTGCAACAATCTCAAAGTGAGGTTACCCCGCAACCCTGTATCAAAACACCAGTTTCTGTAATAACTATCCTGAGTGAAACTGCAAAATTTGGTTAGCCCACCAGGCTCAGTAAATTCATCAAAAAAATACGGCCAGGATTCCGTCCTGCAGGCTGTGTTTTCCACTCCGCTATATTTTGAACAAAATTCGTTCACTTTTTCTTTCGGGGGTTTGACATTCACAACCAAAGCTTCATCGTCTTTGTCCAGACTTTGAAATATAAGCATAAAAACTCCCGAAACACACGTTTGATAATAGCTTCTTCCATCTTCTTTAATGCCCACTTTACTACATATTTCCAAAGATTTTTCAATATCAGCTCCTGTAATATACAGGCCCAAGTGTCCAATGGAGTGATAGCACATTGATCTTTCCAGCTCGGTAGGGTCCCACTTCCCTCTTGGTTCACAAGCCCGTTTCAGCTCCGGAATAATTTCTTCTATTTGAGAAGCCGAAAGGACTTCGGAGCCCTTGAACCTCCTCATTATTGCTCCATGTTCACATCCGTTGTTGCATGCCAGTGTGGGACACCGCGTAATAACCTCAAGCCACTTATCCGGGTTTTTTCTTGTTTCTGAATCGGCCAAGTTGTGTCCCAATATGTGACAATACAAATATTCTTTGTCGGATTTTTGGATTATTGAATTCATAGCAAAAGCCTGTTCCATTGAAAGAATATTTCTGTCAACAAATTTGGGAATCTCATTGTCATAACATGCTGGACGGTATGTCTCGTTTGCGCATTTTTTTATTACCTTTCCTGCAAACATTTCAAGCATTCCATTCCCAAAGTTAACAATCGGACCCACTTTTAGGAAAACAAAAAAAACAACTAAAAGAGTTGTGATCAGCCACAAAAGATTAGTTTTTGAAAAAATTATTGTGAGTTTATGCATTGTGATTTGATGACCTGGTCAAGCAGGCCTTCGCATATACTAATTCTTTTTTCTTTGGAATACATATTGGGAAGGTGCTTAAAAATATATCCATAGCAACTTCGTTTCTCATTAACCGAAAACACTCCGTTATCACAAAAGGAAAGTGCCCTCACGTACTCTTCGCCAGGTTTTCCCCAATTCAAAAGTGCCAGCTGTACCCCCACCAGGCACTGATCAAATAAGTCCTTCCGAACACTCCTGCAGTTATCAAGAAGGGATTTGTCGGAAAAGTCATTTAAATGAAGTCTCGAAAACTCCGAAGACAATGCAAAAATGGCAGCTTCTTCACCCACCGCGTCGTTCAAATTCTGGATGAACTTTGCTCCATCATTGAATTTGAAATCGTAGTCGCCCATTTGAGAATTTATCCAAGCCATAGAGACTTCTATAAAGCAAGCCTTTTTATAAGTATCGTTCAGATTTCTACAATACCAAACAGGATCTGATTCCTTTAGTTTAAACTTATACAGGTTGTTTGCGTATGCAATCCCCAACGCGTTGAAAACTCCCGTAACACACTGTTTTGTCTTTTCTTGTGAATAGTTTTTTGTAACTCGTTCACAAGTTGTTATCGCAGGGCCAACCATTTTGTTTTCATCCCCCCACAACGACGGATCATGAGCATCGAATGTTGAGTGTCCAATACCGTGATAACAGGAATAAATTGCGTTTGGCGATTCTATATTTTTGATATTAGTATTCGCTTCCTCACAAAAATCAGTGACTTCTTTGTAGTCAGCTGTTGTATAAAGCATGGCTTCAATAAACCCATGATAAAATCCGTATCCACAAAATGAGGTTTCCTCACTAAAGTCAAACTTAACACCCTTGCGGTACTCCCTATACGCCTCATCTCCTATTAAATGCATTGCATCGTGGCAGCCTTGAGAAAACAAAGGTTCACTGTTATACAGCGACTCAAAAAGCACAAGCGCTTTTTCAACACCACCTGTTTTTACGGCTTCTTTAATTTGGTTATACCAACAAAGCTGCCTTTGAACATAGGACAACTTTGATAAGTCGCCACAAGTACTCTTGTTTTGTATATGAAACTTTTTTTCATCGGTCACAACAACAACACCTTTGAATATAGGCTTAATATGGTCGTGATAACCCCAACTCCCCGTATTATCAAAACGGAAACTCCACTCACCACCGGATTCAATTATCCTTTTAGGATCAAAGTCCGGATAATTTGAATTTTGAGGATAAAAATCACTGGCTGGCCAGAAGTTGACCCCACTCATGTTTCTAAAACGAACAGTGGTACCTCTGGAGATAACAACCTCAGACGGCGAAAAACCCTTGTTAAGATCAAAAGTAACGACGACTTCGCCGGAAGCAACTTTTGATACTTTTGGTAAAAGTTTAACGGCAAGAAATACGCAAAAGACAAGATAAGCCACAAAAACTAATCTAAATAAAATTATTTTAATATCCGTTTTCATTGTTGTTTATAAAAATTTTTAAATACTTATTGCAAGTTTTTTTTCGATAATCAGGCAAGTCGGGAATCTCACAAACTTCCTCTTTAAGTTTACCCTCTAAAGCTCTTACCTCCACTGCTATATAACGCTTTATATAGCCATCGAAACAAGATTCAGAAACTTCTGTATCAGGAAATTTACATACAAATAAAGGTGAGTGTTGTCTGCCTTTAAAGTACCCGGAACTATAAATAGCTATGCCTAACTTTTCTGCAGTTAAGCGCCTTGCAATATCATCTTTGATAGCAGAAATATGGTTTACAGTTTTATTTATATCTTCACCACCGGAATAATAAACAACTTCTGACAGTGCAGGGTAACACTCCCGCTGCAAGCTTATGTCAAAATTTCTGCAAACCCAAAAAGGGTCTTCCTTTTTAAGGTCCAGGTAAATACCGTGATCCCCAAAATACAAATGTGCCAAACCGGAAAAAACACCATTAATGCAAATGTCTGCAATCTCCGAATCTTTTGAGAAAAATTTTCCACATTCGCTTGCGGATAGATTTACAATAATGTCATCCATTCCGTAATAAACTCCTGCATTCATAAAAACTAGTCCTATACCCATACCTTGTATGCAATTCTCTTTTCCAAAACTACCACTTCCCCCATAATCCAGACCTTCGCAATACTCATATGCCTGGCTTATGTCTTTGGTATGACTAACAAGTTCCTGCAAAAAAGCATGATAAAAACCATATCCGCAGATATCGGCAGATTTATATATTTCAGGTTTTTGGCCCCTGAAAAATCTTTCGTAAGCCAAAAACCCAATGTATTCAGAATAATAATGACAGGTGCCCTGAATCTGGGGGTCCAAAGAAGATGCTTTTTGTAGGAAATCAAAAGCTGTGTTTGTTCCAAAAATCTTATCAACGTCACCAATTGCTCTCTCCCAGCACTGCCTCCCCGATTCAAAACTTAGTCCCGTTGAGCATTCTGCTATTTTTTTTGTGACAAATTCGTTTTCGCCTTTTATCAAAATAAATATGTCTCCTATCTTTTGAGACACCCTTTGTGCCAAAAGTGACCCCGGAAACCCTTTAACAACAACTGTTCCAATTTTTGTTGGATCCAGATGATCATGAAACGCCCATTTTCCAATTTTGTTAAACTCAAATGACCAACTTTGTCCTGAAGGCAGTGCGCTTTTGCTATCAAATTCGGGGTAAACAAGATGTGACGGATGAAGATCGCTTGCGGGCCAAAACGAAAGTCCGGAACTATTTATAAATGTAACCACATCTCCTTTGTTTATCGTAACTATTTTGGGGCTAAACCCTTCCTTATTATATTGAACACTTGTGTTTTCAGGAGCTTTTCTATACAAAACAAAGACTGCCGAGATAACCAAAACAGCAGCAATCAACTTAAAAGAATATTTGGAGGATATCGCCATTCTATTTTACAATCATCATCTTAGACAAACACAAATCCTCGAAATTACCCAAACCCTGGCACAATGTTTTTGAGATTTCTCTCTTTGCAGGATTAGCAAAAAAAGCCCAAGCAGCACCGGCTCTACACAGCGCTATCGATTTGTTACCCGGGACAGACTTGCAATACTGAGCAACTTCGTTGGCATTATATTCTGAAATCTCTGCAATTGAATTTCCTGCGCCCAATAAACAACTCTCGTTCTCACTCTGGTCTTTAAGCGAGTTGCAAAAGTTTCCGATTTTTTGGGAATCACGTTTCAAAACATCGTTCCACCAAGAAGCTTGTTCAAAATAACATGCTTGTTTATAGCCAACTGGCGCATCTATGCAAGGTTGAAACAGATTTCCGTGAGCTTCTCTGGTTGATACTCTTCTTGCTCCATCTTTTTCAAAAACTGTGGGAAAGTTGTTTTCCATAAACACACCGCCGGAACAACCAAACAAGGGCCCTTTCCAAGTAAGCTTTTTGCATATCTCAAGTGCTTCAGTTATTTTTCCGTGCCCAAAATATTCCAAAAGACCATGGCCTATCCCATGTGGACAACCCAAACCTTTTTCACCAAACTTGGCCAAACAAACCTTATCCAGCTCAATTGCAATCTCCACACCCTTTTCAGCTACCGCCTTTATAAAATGTCCGTGATAACACCCAAAACCTGCAAAGCCGTCACAATATTCAATACCATTTACTGAAAATTTTTGATATAAGACCTCACCAAACAAATGAAAAGTGGAATGCGCGGCGGCGGTTGCAGGATCATAAATAGTTTTTAGATGCTTATACGCATTTTCCACTCCTTTTTTTTCGATAAGTTTTTCCACTTCATCTCTTTTAAGGGCCGTTGCAGGATCTTTGACATCTTTAGGGTCTAAAACATTTACAAGGCCTCTGTTCACAGGAAACAAATGGTCATGAAATTTCCATTCACCAGTTTTGGGAAAAATGAAAGCCCAACTTTCACCCGATTCTATTGGGCGCTTGGGATCAAACTGTGGGTAAATTGAATGCAGCGGATGAGGATCACTTGCTGGCCAAAAGGGACGGTCGGAGTTATTTTTAAATATTACTCGGTCTCCTTTTGTTATCACTATGTCTTGTGGGACAAAACCATCACTTGTGTAAACAATTTCAAAATCTTTTGCGGTTCTGCTTTTATTTAGATGCTGGTATACAACTATAGTGCCCAAAGATAATGCAAAAAAAACTAAAACAAACACTATTTTTTTGTATTTATTCATTTATAGGTTTACCAAATGCCGAAATTCCTGCATTAGTGCAATTTTCTAATTCAATCTTATTTGACAGGTCAAAAGTCTCGCAATCAACACTGTAAAACTTATCTGACGGCAGTTTTGAGTTTTCAAATATATTATAAAATACACCCCATTCGCATTCATTCCTTATTTTGTTAAAAAATCGCCTGCAAATAGCTATTGGCTTTACAATGTCTGAATTTTCCTTAACAGCTTCTTCTTCCGACAACATAATTCCCAAACGCCTCAAAGCCTCTTTCTGTGCGTATAGTGGCATTTTTGATATTTTCCCAACCAAATATCCCGCACTCTCGCTTACGTCGTTGTTTAATGCATATGCCATAGAAGGAACCATTCTTTCATAGCAAGATTTTTGATAAATAACGTTTTTTTGTTTTCTGCAAAACGAGAATGGATCAGAAAGGTTAATTGTCAACTCCGACCCGTGTTGACCTTCATAAATATGGTCAATACCGCTATAAACTCCAAAGACACACTCATCTTTATTTTGCGAAAGTTTTTCGCACACCTCCAGTGAATTTTTAACTATCTTGTCCGCGTCTGTTGGAAACAAGTTCCAAAAATAATATGAGAGTCCATTACCCATCCCGAGATAACATTGGGCTACAAGGCCTTCCTTTAATGATTTACAAAACTCCTCCGACCCTTTGAAGTTCTGTCCATGACTCACATGTTCAGACATAAAATGATGAAAGAAGCCATAATCGCAAAGTGAGAAGTCAACCTCTTCATCAAACTTCTTCCCTGAAATATACTGCCAGTATGCGTCCGTACCGATTTGGTCAGCAATCAGATGGCAGTCGCCAACCGTCATTTTTGCGTTTTTGTTAACCACAGACAAAACCCTCATTGCATCGCCGGCACCCCAGTCCCTCACTAGTTCGGAAAAAACATTAGACCAACACTCCATGTAGTAAACACGTCCTGGTTTTTTGCTACACAAATTAATTTTATCTTTAGCGTAATTTTCATCCAGTTTGATAAATTTTGATTTATAAATTTTTGCTAAGGTATTAGCAAAATAACTGAGCGGGTTGGTTTCCAGAACCGTAATTACCCCCCTAAACCTCGGGTCCAAATGATCATGGTATTGAAAAGTGCCGGAGTTATCGAACTTAAATTTCCAACTTTCTCCGGGTGTTATTCCCTTTTTTGGGTCAAAGGCAGAAAAATTTGTATGGTTAGGGTGAGGGTCGCTCGCCGGCCAAAAAGTTTTATTGATGTCTGAAGAAAAAGTAACACTCTGTCCTCTGAGGATTGTTGTATAGATTGGCACAAACCCCGAGCTGGTAAGTTTTACACTTACAGTCATGAAGTTTAGATATAAAAACCCAAAACCCAAAAGCAAAACAACTATTAAAATAACTTTATTTATTAATCGCTTCATATGGTCATCGTCACACAAAAGTCATAATATTTTTGTATACCCAACTCAAAACAAAATGGTGTTTTTGGGTTTGCAATAGATCAGTTTTTACTGAATTTTCAGATTCAATTTTCTTTGATTTGCAAATTTGTTTGTCAACTGCAGTCAGTCTATCCATCTCACAATCAAAATCACTTATTTTTTGGGAGGCAAGAAGATTTGAAAAAATACCCTCAAAAACACCTTCAACGCAAGAGTTGTACAAGATCCCGGTAAAAACCTTGCACTTCCCAATAGACATTAAAAGGTCCTCTTGCGACTTATAGATCCAAAACTGACTCACAAAGTTGCCAATATTTTTTGCTTCGGCCTTCATTATTTCAAAATCTCCAATTTTTGAAATCCAAGATGCAATCTTTACAACATCGAATCCCAAATCAGAAAAGAGAGGTCTGACAGTCTTTTCGTAACAATAGGGTTTATATTTATTTTCACTTTCCCGTATACAAACAAAAAAAGGGTCGGTTTGGTTCACTGAGAAATCTGAGCCATGGATTTTGAGATATAGATGCTCCATTCCTCCATAAATCCCGTAAATACAGTTGTCTTTGTTGTCGCCAGTCTTGGCGCAAATAAGTTTTGAGTTTTGAACTATTTTAAGCAAATCATTCCCCAAGTTACTCCAGTAGTAATACATAAGACCATTACCCGCACCAACATAGCACTCCCTTGCCATTGATTCGCTTAACCCGGAGGTCTCGTCGCATAGTTTGAAAGACGCTTCAAAATCCTGACCATGACTCACATGCTCCAACATATAGCCATGAAAGAAGCCATGGCTGCAAATTCCAAAACTTTTATCTATTTTGAATTTTCTACCAGAAACCTCACTCCAGTAAGCATCTGATCCAATTTGGTCCGCATAGTTATGGCAATCAGATAACGAAATTTTCCCTTTTCCGGTAAGAGTATTTAGAACTGACAATGCCTCTTTTGGACCGAAGTCTTTTTCCAAACCGGAGAAGTATTTACTCCAGCAATCTATAAGATTTTTTCTATCTTCCCATTCGTTTCCTGTACAAAGCTTTGCAACATTTTCTAAATATTTATCATTGTGCTTCGAAAAATTAAGTCTTAAAAAATCGGCAGTCTTTGCATACAACCAAAAAAATACATTTGTCTCCTTAACGCTTATTTTCCCCCTGTATGCAGGGTCTAGATGATCATGATAAGTAACCACACCTGCTTTTCTGAATGTAAAACTCCACGTCTCAGGAGGTTTTATCCCTTTTTTGGAATCAAAATCAGGAAAGTTAGTGTGGTTTGGGTGCGGATTTGAGGCGGGCCAAAAAACATGCTGGCTTTTGCCAGCAAATGTTACCTTATCGTTCTTATTTATAGTAATCTCTGACGGAGAGTATCCCTTATCGTCATAAACAATAGTATGGTTTTTGGGGATATGTTTTGGGACTGTAAATATTAGTAAGGCCAACAAAACAATCAAAAAAATGTTTAATTTATTCATATCTTAAACATTTTCCTTTCCAGGGTTCGGGCATAATTGTACAAATTCCGATATATTCCGGGGAACTTTTGTTGAAATCAAATTCCGCATCTTTTATAACCTGATTCAAACAGACATCTTTATCTTTGGACTCCAGTGATACACAAAAACTTACAGCTTTCTCGCCGTTTCTCCTGTCAATCTCCAAAATTCTGGAGGCGGTCATGGCAAAACACATTCCTCTGTAATCCCCTGGTAAGTTAGCACAGTAGTTAGATATGGCATTAAGGTTGAATCTGAACTGAATTGGCATAATGTATAAAAGGTCTCTAGTACACTTTTGCGCCCCACTACCCAACTTCGAACAAAAATCAATTAACCCGCGCCCTATGCTAATTTTTTCAAGAAAGAGTGGCCAAGATTCTTCCCAGCAAGAGTTTCTTTTTTTATCGGGAAAACCTGAACAAAAACCCCAGGCATTATCCTGACTTATCACAAACTTTTTGACTAGCGCCAAATCGTCAGTATCCAAAGGCTGAAAAATCTGCATAAAGGCGCCTGCATAACAGACATTTGTAAAGTCCCGCCCGTCGGATTTTTTGGCAACCTCGTCGCAAGCATCAACTGAAGCTTCTATGTCAGCATTTGTTAAATACATCATCAAATGGCCCAGTGCATGGTAACAGCTTCCTTGCTCAAGTCCTGTAGGGTCGAAAGAGTCACTTTTTTCGCAAACAGTCTCAAAGTCTTTTTTGGCGGCCAACAGGTCCTGAGCACTTAGGTTTTCGTACTTATATCTTTCCTGGAACGCTCCGTGCACACAACCATTGGAGCAAGTTCCCCTGGGGCATCTTGCCATAACACTCTTCCATTTTGATGGATCTTTTTTTGTCTCAAGACTTGCGACTTTATGCCCCAAAACATGACAATATGGAAAGTCGGTAACCTGGCTTTGTATTAATTCTGTAACGGCGAACGTATCCTCCATAGAAAGGTGGTCCATAAGTTTTGGTATTTCTTCTTCGTAACAAGTTGGTTTGAAGCTTGAGCCTGAACAAAGTGTTATAAC
Source organism: uncultured Gammaproteobacteria bacterium (assembly GCA_964599625.1). Classification (GTDB taxonomy): domain Bacteria; phylum Patescibacteriota; class Microgenomatia; order UBA8517; family UBA8517; genus CAZRGC01. The sequence continues at coordinate 66,261 of CAZRGC010000002.1, read as the reverse complement.
TGAGAAAGCCACCTTATCCAAAGAAGGTTTTGGAACCGGAAAATCGCCAACAAACATTACAAAGGAGAACACAATTAAACCGACGGCAATATATAGCTTTTTCATTTTCCTAGTCCTTCCAAACCCTCTTCTACCTTTTGTGAACAATATGTGGAGTAGTCACCTTCGTCCTTGCAAATTGCATACGCCTTGTCGGCAGGATACCACTGTGCCATGTAACCATAAATGTATCCCAAACAACCCTTTTCTTCTGCCGGAGTCAAACCATTATCTTTGCAAAAACCGGTTGCCTTAAGATATTCTTTCCCTGGTTCACCATGCTCCATGTACGCAAAGGCAAAACCCTGCAAACATGGGACCGTCAACCTGGGTTGTAAACCTCTGCATACAGCAATGCTTCGAGAATGATCAACCTTGTCCATTTCCGCCAAACTAAAAGGAAGTGACAAATTTATCATGGCATGGGATGCAACCATATCGTCCTTTATTCCTTCAATGTACTTTGCTGATTTTGCAAAGTCCTGCCCAGTAACTGCAAACAAAACTGTATTCATACTTACATAACACGCATCTTCGAATTTTTTATCAACCCTTTTGCAAATCCACATAGGATCGTCTTTTTTGATTTGGAGGTCATATTCACCCGACTCGTAGAAAATAGCGATACCATTAAAAACCCCAGTTGCACATCTGCTTAATTCAGACTCATTTGATGCAACCTTTTCACAAAGTGAAAGACCTTTTTTTACTATTCCCACATCGTCACCCAAAAGTGTTTTGTCTCCATGAATATTCACCCATCCGTGGCCAATACCGTGATAGCATTGAAGCGATGCATCAGGGGTTACTTTGGCCACCTGAGCGTCAACGTATCTGCAAAAATCTCTGGCTTTTTCAACATCACCTTCTGCCGCAAGATATTCCATAAATCCGTGATAAAACCCATATGAACAAAATGCCACTTTGGGTGTAACTTTGAAATTTTTACCCGACTTAAACAATTTATAAGTTTCTGCCCCCAGTACATGACCCACATCGTGACAAACAGAAGAAAACGAAGAATCGATGGAATAGATTTTTTCTACAAGGTCCAAAGACGCATCCAACCCGGTTTTATTAAAAACCTTTATTATCAGATCCTTGTAACAAATTTGGTTTTTTTCGGATTTGCATTTTTGTATACCTAAATTAAGGTTTGGGTGCAATCTGTCATTATTCCAAAAAAACCAAACCAAAATCGTTGCAATCAATAAGGATAAAACTTTAACTTTCATTATCAATCTTCGACAAACTCAGGGTCCAAACATTTAAATGAATATGGTTCCGGCAACTTGGCACAACTGTCATTCAGGTTTTGCAGATTATTTTTCTGATAAAACCTGAAAGATCCGATTACATGTTTGTAGCATGATTCCTTATCGTTGGAGTCTGTAAAGCTACAGAACTTAATTACAGCGTCTGTTTTGTTTTCACCACCCCAGTACAACGAATTTATTGCCTGATCCAGGCAGGATTTTACTGCATTTTTATTTGGTGCAAGTTTGCACCACCTGTACACTTTTTGCAGTCCAGCGTCGCTCATAGAACCTATATCCCTAATGTCTCTAGACTGCGCAAGCCCCACAAACTCTTTTCCGAAACCGCCATAGCAAAGTGCTTTGTAAACACTCATTCCCGCCGGCATCTTGTCACAATATGCAAAAGACCGGGAAAAGACATCTTCGGTTGGATTACCTAAATCGCCACCAGCTACTTCCCATAGGTGTGGGGTTATATAAAGAAAACAGTTTGGCCTGGATACTTCAGGTATAAAACTCTCTGTGCAAGGCATAAGCGGGCTGTCCATTTTGAGGTACTTGTCTTTCTGCCTTATCCATGCATCTTTATCGTGGACTCCGGCGGTCATCTCCATCACAACACCGCCAACACACTCTGCGGTTTCGACAAAACCCATTTCTTTAGTTCCTGTCTTTTCGCAAAGCTCTGTAGCTTTTTCCATATCATAACCCGTATATGCCAATATTCCATGACCGAGGCCATGAAAACACATTCCATATGCCCCTGATCCGCCGGGTGCACTCCTACAGACATCTGCAATTTCGGAAAGCGCTCCCAACCCTTTTTCGACAAAAAGGCCTATTACAATGGAATGCGAACATGAATTTCTAAAATCCTGACTACAAAAGTGAATACCATCCACACCCATTTGTTTATAAAGAATGTCACCAACGGTGTGCCCGAGCAAATGTATATCGGTATTTGACGGTAAATCTGCAATTTTAAGAAGGCTGAACGCATAAAGTGCTCCCTTTTTGTTGGCAACTTCTTTGAAATATTTTTGCAGCTCAGAAAAATCAAGGTTTTTATTTTTAAAATAGTTAAGCTCTGGATAAAATATTCTGCCCGAGGTCCCGACTATTCCACCAAAAATTAACAGTGCGGAAGCCAACACAAACAAGATGTTTACAAACAATTTTTTATACATCGTCAACTTTATACATTCGTAATTTTGAATATAACATATTTAAATTGCTGTGTTTTTATCAATCAACACCATGCCACTTGACAAATTTTCAGCCAGAATTCATTATTATTATTAACATTTTGCCTGTAACAAAGTGAAAAAGATAACAAACAATAAAGGAATGTCGGTGGTAGTTATACTTTTGTTTGTTGCTGTAGTTCTTGCCGTTGCTTTTTATTTTGTTTGGAAAAGCATTACCCCATCAATTCAAGAACCTGTCGTCAATACAGACATTCCCAAGGAAATTGGGAAAATTGAGATAGCCAAATCTCCTACACCAAAACCAAAGGCAACACCCACTCCGACACCCATTCCTCTTATACCTGATAATGGTGCCAAAGGAACTTACCAAGTTGGTATGGGTGCACACGACGGCCCAACAATTACCCAGGTAATTTTCGACCCACTTGATGCCAAGAAAGGACAGACACTCAACCTTACAGTCAAAGCTTCTTTTACATCCGCAATTTCAACTCTTACGGGAACCTTAACCACAGATCACGGAAATGTTGATGTGAGCTTTACCCAAAGTTCGGGCAGTGCCACAGATGGTATGTGGTCCGGTTCTGTAACTTTGCAAGACACTGTCGATTACAAATATATTCTTACACTTACAGCTAAAGCTTCTAATGGAAAATCTTCTAGTGTGACTGTTGCGCCAAGATCTTAAAAACAAAATAGATGCAAAAGACACAAAATAACACGCTCAAAATAGTTATAAGTTTTGCGATCTCCGGAATACTCCTTTTGGCTTCCGCAAAATCTGCTAGCGCCGCATGCAATTTCTACTCTTCTATGACCGCCTCAACAAAAAATGTTCTGAATTGGGCCACCGCCTGTTCTATTTCAGCAAGTACTGTTGAAGGTGTGGATAATGGTGCTACCGATGCATCTACAACAAACACTGCTCAACTAAGTCTTACCACTGGTGGCAATATAACAATCAATAACACAGGCACACTGGCAGTGGGCTCTCTCACTGTGGGAGCCGGGAGCATTGCCGTGCAAGCCGGAGGAGCAATTAAATCTGGAACACCCATTTATCTTCAGGATACAGACGCCGACGGTTGGGCTGATAATTTTACATTGACTAATTTTAGAACGGCCACAGCCTCGGGCTACAGAAGACTTGGTCTTTTTGACTCATATTCAACAGTTGATTGCGGACCGTCGTCGTTCTCACTTACAAATACTTGCTATTCATATTCACAATCTACTTATTACGCTTATGCTCAAAGTGCCTACTATGGCTATTCTCAATCATCATACTATGGCTATGGCCAAGGAATTTACTATAGCTACAGTCAAGGCACATATTATGGTTATGGTCAATCATCATATGCGGCATATTCCTATTCTCAACTGTACTACTCAAGCTGTTTCCTCCCCGGTACACAAGTAGCACTTGCTGATGGTTCCACAAAGTCAATTGAAGACATTAAAACTGGGGACATAATTCTCTCTTACGATTTGGCCAACAGAAGAACATTTCCTCAAGTTGTAAGCAAGCTTCTGGTGCACAAAGACGTCCAGGGCGGCTACCTTAATATAAACGGTACAATTAAAGTTACAGGTAACCATCTTATGTGGTCCCCGAGCAGAAATGCCTGGATAACTGCTGAGTCTTTAAGTATTGGTGATACACTTTTGAATTCAGACGGAAACGCATATACCGTAAGCTCGATAGAACATGTTGACGGCACCAATACCGTGTACAACATTTCCCTTCCTGGTCCATATCACGCATATTTTGCCGACGGTGTTTTGGTACACAACGAAAAGATTTAACTTCTGATTTAAAAGCAATCCATTATACCGCCTCAATTTCATAATTTTGCCTCAGTCATAAATTGCCTCTTTTTGTAGATTAAGTTGTCCGATTAGAACAAGTCAAACCGAGAGGTCTGGGTGTCAAAAAAAAACCATCTGAGTAAACTACCGGGGGTTATCTTTCCCAAGTTTCGAATGTCACAGGGATAAGATAGTCTCTTTTCATTGTGGGTTTGCCCATACACCTTTTGTTGTCTTGCGGCGAAAGCATACCGCAAATTTCTTTTCTCTTGGCCATCCCATTATAAAACTGAACCCTACCTCCATAAAACGCAAGGCACTCCCCAACAAAATCCTTGCTTGCAAGAAGGCATACTTGGGTCCCTGTCTCCAAGTGGTCCCACTCAGATGAAGCAAGGTCAACTGACCCAATTGCACATTCATTCGAATAATGCTTGTCGCCGTATCTTGCACAAAAGTTATGTATAACATCTGCGTTGGCTTTATTGGTAAAGAAAAACACAGAACCGGACCCTGTAACGCATCTTATTTTGGAATCCCCTATATTGGGAGCAAGTTTGCATATGTCAACCATTTGGTTCACATCATCAGTTATTCTGATCTGATAATAGGCGGCTTCTGCATAACAATCCTCTATAAACTTTGAGGGAAATTTTTTACAAAAGTCCAGGTATTCATAATCCTTCAAAGGCTTCATTGGGCTTGTGTTGTCAACCGAGGCAACAATAAACTCCATTCTTACACCCATAATGCAATGTCTTTGCTGCTTTTCGTTGGGTAAGCCCATGCATTTATTGATAGCGGAGTTCATATCTGCTCCGTAATATTCCGCTAATCCATGACCCACAATATGCCAACACGATCTAAGGTCTGCATCATTTGGATCTTCCAAGACATGGCACGCTGTCTCAAGGTTGTCCAAAAGTGCAGATCCCTGTTCTTTGAAAAGTCCCTGAAAACCTCCATGCAAGCAGCCAAAAGTGCAATTATTGGAACACTTATCCCACAACTCGTTGAGGTCAGCTCCGTCCTGATATGCAATCTCGCCTGCGATGTGTGCGGGGATGTGACAATTGTTTGTACCCAGGTCTCTGGAGTTGTCTGCCTTAGAAAAAATATCCATAAGCACAGCAACAACCTGAGACACATTGTCTCTGTTAACAAAATTGTGGAAAGCTTTGTACACGCATTTTTGGTCCATTGAATTAAGCGTGTTTCCTTCTTTCTTGCAATTTTTGATAACAGATAAGACTTTGTTTCTGAGCGGACTGGTTGATTCCTGGCCACGATAAGGGGCCCACAAAAAATAATAGACAACAGGCAATGCAATCAAAAAAGACAAGATGAGTATTTTTCGGTTTATCTTTTTAACAAACTTCATTTTAAAGTTATTATCTTTCTAAATATTTTACCGTTGATCTTGGAGAAAAGCGGACTATCGGAAACAACCACGATTGAATCATCGCCCGAGTCGTAATATTGATCGAATTCATCATTTGAGTTTGTGTCCTCGTAGATTGTAACCGCAACTTTATCAGGAACATTTTCCATTGAGTTTGCAAGAAATAAGTCAATATTCTTGTAAATTCCTCTAGGCATAAGCGAAGGATTGTTCAAGTAACCCCCCTTATCTGGAAGGTTTGTCCTTGGATCAAGTGTTTGCACAACAACAAAGGCATTTTTAGACAATCGCAGATAGTTGAGTCTTATTGCAGTTCCTTTTGGTTGGTCGGAAACACCAAGATAGTTGAACGGTATAGAAGTTAACAGTGCAAAAAAAATCAAAAAAGTGACAGCAAACATCAATACCGGTCTTACAAAAAGAGTAAGTTGCATCTCAAACTATTATACTAGCACCTACTCAAACAACCAATCTGTTGTTGTTAATGTAAATCGTATATCATAAATTGTGGAACCAGTTTCGCAACAGCCATCACCAGAAATACCCCAAGGACCAGTTGCCAAAGAACCGCAAAGAGCGGATACAGATACCGAAGTTCCAATAAAAAATATAAGTTTGTACCCCAAATATCTTGATTACATTTCTATTTTTGCAGGAATTATTTTTGCACTAACAGGAATAATGTATAGCGGGAAATATTTAATCCCCGACCTACCCTTAAGCTTGATGACTAAGTCAACCGACAATGTGTCAGCACCAGGTGTAGGCTTTGATTATGTAAGCAATATCTACAAAATTCCCAGTCAAGTTTTTGTTCTTGGTGACCAGATAAAGGTCTTGTCCATTGATTACAGTCACATTGGCAGCCCGCCAAAAGAAATATCCAAACTTTCCTCACTCAAAACGCTAAGGTTGAAAAATAGCGGTGTAAAAATTTTACCAAAAGAGATATCAAACATAACAACACTGGAAACTCTCGATCTTGGGGGAAACAAAATAGCATCGTTACCCGAATCACTTGGAAACCTTGCAAATCTAAAAACACTTCTACTGTATAACAACAATATAAAATCTTTGCCAGAAAGCTTTGGTTCACTAACAAATCTCTCCATATTGGATTTGCACGGAAACAAACTAAAGTCATTGCCACCAAACATAAGCAATCTGCAGAATCTGCAATATTTATTTTTGGGTGGAAACAACTTCCCCGAACAAGAAAAAAGCAAAATCAGAGGAATGCTTCCCAACACGTCAGTTTTCTTTTAAAAAGTGTGGCGAAAGACAATTTTAAATATCTTCTTGAATACAAATCCAAAAAACGGCAGATCCGAAAATATTTCCACCAAATTTACCTTTCCGGAAAAGGGCGAATTTAGAACTATTAAACACAAAACGGCAATTGACTCAAAAAACGGTATTCCTATCACCAAAAGAATTCCTACATGCATAAAAAGGAACACAAATGCCCACACCTTATGCAGATTAGGTTTAAACGCTACCCACAAAGCCGCAAATTCCACATATATAGTTCCCAGATAAGAAATCCATGCCAGAATGGGATTTGAAATTACCAAATTGCTGTAAAAATATTCCCTGCTCTCAAAAATTGTTTTACGGGCAACGTGCTCTGGAAAGGCCATCATAGAAAAAGAACTCAGCCGCCCGTCAAGTTGGGCCAATATTCCCCAATATATTTTCCAAAAACCAGAAAGTGTGTATGTCACAAACACGGCTGCGATCACCCCCCAAAATACTAACAAAAATTTTTTGGCTTGATCATGATCCAGGTCGGTGTCTTCTTTTGTGTCGGGAAGAAAAATAAAAATGAACAATGCATAAAAAATCAAATAATAAAAATGGTTAATATAGCCAAAAGAACTGTCCAGTGCATGCACTTGCCAGAAAGCCAAAAAAACTAGAAGTCTGACAAACCATTTTCGCCAAAAAAACACAGCCGCAAATGCGGAAGCTGCATACAAAACAGCCAATATCTGTGCAGTGAATGAGTAAGATAGACTTCCCGCCCAGCTCATGGGCCAAATCGGCAAAAATCCGCTTCGCTCAGGGTCCACCGCACCAATTTTCATCAAGTTGATAAACGCCAAAGCAATCTGAAAAAAGTAGAAAGTTGCAACAGCGTTGACTGCCTTCATAACAGAAGATTTTTGCCTCGCCGTTGTTTCTATAAAATCCAAACTAAATATTTTTTTCATTTTACTGTGTGTTCCGAAACTACTTGAGTATCTATTAAATTACCGGTTGTCCTTAAAACAACCGCGTCATAATCCGCTTTTATCAGATAGTAATCCACCGGCTTTTTGGCAAACGAACTTTCAATCTTTTTCTGAATCTGTGGATTCACCGCAAACTCCTGAACGTCCCAATAAAAGTCTGGCAAAAAATAACCCTCCACATATTTTGAAACATTATCAGCATACAATACTGTGTTATCCGCCACTCCGCCATAAGTCTTTAGTTTAATAAAATATGAGGTGTCACTGTTGGAACTATTGGAAAACAAACTCCAGGAAAAAAAGGGATAAAAATCATGGTGTGGATAGTGGTCAGCCCAAAGACCTCCCAGAAGAACAGACAAAACAAAAAAAACTACCAACAATTTTAACTTTACGTATGTCATGTCAAAACACTTGATTATATAATGTTGAAGAACATGTTCACACTTTTGATACTGTCAATATTGGGTTTTGTGAATGCCTACTTTCTTCACTGGCAATACAAAAGATATGCCGCCACGGGTCAAAAAATGTTTTGCATTCTTGGAGAAGACTGCACAAAGGTTGTTGGATCGGATTATGGTAGTCACTTTGGAATAAAAAATGAGCTTTACGGTTTGGCATATTATTTGGGAATTGCTTTGTATTCTATTGCAGAATATATTTACAAACTCCCGGACTATATTCTTTACTTTCCGATGATTGCAGGTCTTTTTGCAACTTTGTTTAGCGGATATCTTTTTTACCTTCAAGCAAAAGTGATTAAAACTTATTGTTCTTGGTGCCTTATAGCCATAACGATCAATATTCTTATCTTCGTAAATATGGTATTGTTTTCAGGTTTGTTTAAGTAATAATTTAGTGATTGACACGCATAGATTTTAAAAACTACAATGTATTCCGATATGAGCAGGCTTCTAAATCAGGTGTTAAAAACTTCCATACTCACGTTTGTCGTTCTTTTTCCTTCTTTCCTTCTGACAAACTTTGCAAGCTATTTTGATTTGCCAAAAGTGCTTCTTTTGGTTTTTGTTCTGTTTCTCATTCTTGCGGTCTGGTCAGTCAAAATTATCACCGAGGGCAAAATAACTCTTAATGTTTCTTCGTCTGACATGCCACTTCTTTTGTTGGTTGTTGCATACATTGCTTCTGCTATCACAAAAACACCCAACAAGATGGAAGCTTTTGCAATTCCCGGCACGGCAACAATAATAGCGGGCGGTTTTCTGGCTTACTTTTTTGCAAAAATCGCTTTTAAAGGTGATAGAGAAAATTTTGCGTTAGGTTTGTTTCTTTCGTCACTTTTGGTGGCATTGATATCAATATTCGCATTCACAGGACTTTTGGCCAGCATTCCCCAACTTCCGGCTGTAATAAGAGATGCCAATTTCTCTGCAGTTGGCGGCAAACTTCCTGAAGTTATGTTTCTTTTTTCTGTTTTGCCACTTGGAATCTCTGCTGCATTTTCAGAAAAAGATAAGTTCAGAAAAATATTCTTTTTCCTTGCATCGGGTGTTGTTTTATTGTCCTCGCTGCTTTCGGTTTACCAGATGCTTCCAGGTAAACCCGGCACTCCGGTTGTTGTTGATACACAAACTAGCTGGTCTGTAGCGATTGACACTCTTAAGGCCAGTCCGCTTTTGGGAGCTGGTCCTGCAAACTATCTTAGTGCCTTCACTAAATATCTTCCTTTGTCCTACAACTCTACAGATCTTTGGGCAAATAGATTCTTTTCTGCCAGTAGTTTCGTACTTACCTTGGTAACAGAGGTTGGATTTTTAGGGTTAGCAGCTTTTGTATTGGCAATTTTTACAATGATAAAAGGAGTCGTCAAAAATCTAAGAAACCTTACGAGTGGCAATTTGAAACTTGAGGCTGGATATTCGCTTTCTCTGGTGCTTATGGTGGTCGGGCTTCTTACACTGCCTGCAAACATTGTTGTTATTGTGGCTTTCTTCCTGATTGCAGCCCTTAACACAAAAGACAATGAGCTGACTATGAATCTTTCAGCAACATCTGTAAAAGACGGCGGTGAATTTGCTTCCAAACTACCTGCTATTGTGGTATCTGTTGTAATTCTCGGATTTTCTGTCTACCCCATGGTTGTCGGAGTCAAAGTTATAAAGGGCGAGCTACATTACAAAAAAGCAATTGATGCCATATTGGCCAACAACGCCAAAACTGCATACGATGAGCTTAGAGCGGCAATTGCTTCAAATGATAAAGTTGATCGATATCATGCAACTTTTGATCAATTAGATCTTGCCTTGGCAAGGGGTCTTGCAAGCAAGAAAGACATAACAGATCAAGACAAAAGCACCATTGCGCAGCTTGTTCAACAAGCCATTGCCGAAGCCAAGGCAACAGTAGCGCTTAATCCCCAACGGTCTGCAAATTGGGAACTTTTAGCCAGAACTTATCAATCCATCATTCCATTCGCCCAAGGTGCAGACAACTTTACAATTGTAAGTTTTAATCAAGCTATTGCATTGGACCCAATCTCACCCAACCTTCGTATTGCCCTTGGCGGAGTCTATTACGCCCTTGGCAAGTATGACGACGCCATAAACGCTTTTGGACTTGCAGTAACAGCAAAACCCGATCTTGCCAACGCTCATTACAACTTGGCCCTTGCTTACAACCAAAAGAAAGACTTTGACAAGGCCCTGACAGAAATGAATAAAGTACTAAGTCTTGTTCAACCAGGTTCAGAAGACGAAAAAATTGCCAAAGCCGCAGTTGAACAAATTCAAAAGAACAAACCAGCAGCAAAAACCGCAGAAGGATCTGACAACCTGACTCCTCCTCCCACAGTTGCGCCTTCAGCTGTAAAGCCTCCGATCGTATTACCGGAAGATTCCAATCCTCCCGCAACTCCGTAAGGTCACAGTAAAGCTATGGTAGAATTTGGATATGCGTAAACTTGAAAGGTTTCTTTTTGGCTATTCGATAGTAGCAACGACCATTTTTTTGATTACTTACGGAATCTCCTCGCCCAAACCGCTTAATATTGTTTCAGGAATACTTTTTCTGCCACTCACACTGTATTTTTGGTTAAGGCTTACAAATCCGGAAGGAACAAGCTCCGAAAAGTGGTCTGTCAGATTTGTTACTGTCATAGTCATACTTAGTGTTTTGGGTATTTATGCTCACCAGCTTATTAATAGGTACGAACCCACCGCTAATGAAACAATTTTGAAGTCGCAACTTGCGGAGGCCCTCAAGAAAAATGAAGAATTATTAAAACTAACAAAAACACCATTGGTATCTCCAACCCCCAGTTTGTCTGAAAACCCTAAAGAAACAGTTGCCGACATACTTTTGGATCAACAAATTGTAGAAACAGGCGGAACAAGAGTTGCTTTAAAAACGGAGATTAGCTCTGCATTTATCTACTCGGAAAAAAGTACTGAATCGAAAAAACTTGGCACACTAATACCCGATGTAACCTATCCTTTTTTGGAAAAAGATAGTCTGTGGTACAAGGTTGTTGCAACTTCCGAAGCAACCGGTTGGGTCAGAAAATCAGATGTTGATGAGTTAAAATAAAGTATGAAAACTGCCTTACCAAAAATACTCTTTTACTATTCTGCGGCAGTTTCATTATTTATAGCTATAAGCACTGTTTTAACCTCGCAAACCGGAGCACCTGTTGTATTTGTGACACTTTTTCTTCCTGTAGTAGGATACTTTATTGTTGAATTCTTTAAACACCTCCGAACAAGGGCCAAAGGTAGTGGCCAAGAATCGGATTTGTATGTAAAAATTGGCACCCCCGAAACAATTTTTTTGACAATTATTTTTGTAATTTTGGCAGGGGTCTCGGTAAAAAATATCCTAACCCAAAAACCAGAAACTGAGAAATCGTTTAGCATTTCAAACCAACCACAACTTGTCATACCTAAAAAATCTACACCAGAGCCCAAAACAAGACATATGTTAACCATAAAAATCACAGACGGGTCGGAGTCTGTGAATATAAGAAGTAGCCCCAGTCTTTATTCGGACAAAGTAGGTACGGCAGACAATGGCAAGGCCTACGAATACACCGAGAAAAAAGGAGAATGGTATGAAATAATTTTGGAGGAAGGAAAGGTTGGATATATATCATTTAAATATGTAGAGGAAACACAAAATGAATAAGTTTTTGTTGTATTACAACTTTATTGTTGTTGCATTTATAGTTGTTGCAGGGTTTTTAACAGCAACCAACTACACGCAGCTATTGGTGGCTATCGCCTTTTTCCCATTAATGGCGTATTTTATGGCCAAAATTTATCCACGAAGAAACAGGGCAATACGCCCTCTAGAAGAAAGCAAGGTAGTCATCCTTGAAAAAGATTTGTCCCCGGAAAATGAAAAACTGAAAAAAGCAGGAGTAGACGTAGACAGACGCGCATTTCTGAAACTCATTGGGACAGCAGGTTTATCGCTTTTTATATTCTCTCTGTTCACTAAAAGAGCTGAGGCTGCGTTCTTTGGAAGTGTACCAGGACCAGGAACTGTTTCTTTGAAAGACTCATCTGGCAACAAAATAGACCCAGCAGAAAAGCACCCCACTGATGGATACAAAATAGCGGAACTTGATGATGGCCTGACATATACATACGCAGGTTATATCAATAAATCAGGAAACTGGTTTATCCTGAGAGACGACGGCTCAAGTTATCGGTACGTAAAAGGAACTTCGTCATTTACCACAAACTGGACCAACAGAGCGAGTCTGACATATGATTATTATGATAACGTTTTTTAAGTTATGAAAAATATTCCAAAACCCAAACACAATCACAGGAGTCTTAAGTTCAAGATTTTTTTTATAGTCGTGCACTCATTGATTCCTATGTTTTTGCTGACAACTTACTCATATATAAGACTTAACCACATTGGTTTTGTAGAAACGCAAAATGACGTTAATTTTATATTAGAAACAGTTTCGCAAACATATAGAGAAAAGATTAGAACCACCAAGGCAATTCTTAAAACTATATCTTCTCTAGATCACATAAACCCATCCGAAGTTGATCTTTGCAATAAAGAAATGGCAGAAATACACGCAGAATTCGGAAACCAATACACAAGTTTTAACATAGTGGATAAAAACGGTGATGTTTTTTGTAGTTCTAGTCCGGAAGGTGTTTCGGTAAATGTTTCAGATTTAGACTACTACAAAAAGGCAGTAAGAAAAATGGAGTTTACTGTCGGTGAATTCCGGGTAGGAAGGGTAACCCAACGTCCAATTGTTCCGTTTGTTTATCCAATTGTTAGTGATTCAACCACAAGTGCAGTCATTATTACCAGTCTCAATTTAGAATGGTTGCAAGAGGTAACAACACCATACGACTTCCCTAAAGGTTCGGTTATTGATGTAATTGACAGGCATGGAACAGTTTTGTCGAGATATCCAGAAACAGAAGCTTACTTTGGAACTGACCAAAGCCAAACAGAACTTGTCAAAAGGGTACTTTCCGGCGGTTATGCTGGCAATTTTGTGGAGAAAGGTTTTGATGGTAAAGAACGTCGATTTTTCTATTCAAAAATCCAGGAGTCATCTGGAGATGGCGACTTTTATGCAATAATTGGAATTCCCCAAAACAAGCTTTTTAAAGATTTGTATGAAATGATGTTAGTAAACGTTGTATTTATATCACTTACGCTTTTTATAACACTTGTGATTACATATTATGACTGGATAAAGTTTGTAAAAGATGATCCGTTCCCACTTGACCAAAACCACCCAAGCGTGTAAAAACTATTTGCATGAAAATTTCTAAAGAGGTGTGGCTTGGAGTCGCTGTAGTAGCCTTTTTACTGGCATATCTCATTGATAAGCTTGCTGGACCCGTTTCAATAACAGTTGGCAATCCTGTGGCCTTTCTAACGTCTCCAGTGCTTTTAAATTTATATCCATTCACTGCCGCGGCTATTGTAATACGAAGTGTTGCATTATTTATATCCGTAATGATAATTGTTGGTTTAATTGAAGGAAAATACTTTGCAAAAATTGCAATAATAGTTTTTATCGGTCTTTTGGCCGAGTTCTATTCTATTCAACAACTTGCAAATGGATTCAAGATGACAACGATCCAGTGGACACTTTCAATTGCTTACGGAAGCGTTCTTTTGATTCTGGGAGTTATTGGTTTTGCTCTTAAAGGAATTTGGTCACTTTTTAACGGAGGCGGGCAGAAAGAAACAATAGATGATTCAAGTGGTTCAGATAGCGAAAGCGGCGAAGACAGATCAGTTCTTGATCCCGATTAATCTTTTGAACGGGAAACTACAATTTTTCTTACCAACCTTTGGAGTGAATGGGCACCCAAACCAACAACTACCGCCCAAATGTGGTCTGATATTCCCAATCCAGAATATTGAGAAAATCTGGCAACAAGCCAAACAGAGAACAAATTCACAGACCAAAAGTAGCCCAAAGAAACCAATGGTGTTTCAAATTGCAGTCCTTTTGCAATAGCAAAGTCCCAAAAACACCATATAAAAAACGTGACCCAAAAACCGGCATAAAAAGCCGATTCAACCATTCCAAATCTCCAGTTTCCAAGTACCACACTATCAGGAAAGATTGAATAAAAAACATAAAGTGATACTGATGTTGCCAACCAGTATCCAAAATAAAGTACGTGATTATACATAACGCTATTCTACACTATTTGGGAAGCTCGTCCCGAGTGTAACCTGCCAAAATGCTTTTTACCATATCTGTTATCTGCTTTGGCTCATATTCCGACTTAACAATATATTTAACTGCCCCTTTTGTGAGTGCCACCTCCGCATCCTTTTCTCCGGCGAGATTGGTAAGCATCACCACAGGTATCGACTTTGTGTCGGGATCCAACTTAAGTTTTTCCAAAAGCTGAAGTCCATTCATTTTAGGCATCATAACGTCCAAAAGAATCAATGTTGGTTTTTCTTTTTTGGCGGCTTCTAGTCCCTGCTCACCGTCCCCGGCCATTGCCACATCATAACCCTCGAATTTAAAAATTTTCTGATACATACGGCTCATGAGGGGGTCGTCTTCGACGATTAGAATTTTAGCCATTTGTGTACATTATCATGAGAGACCTATCTTTTTGCAAGTGGCAGGCTAAATGCAAAAAAGAACCTTAACCCAACGTCGACTTTTCCAGCCAAATTTTGCCACTTATTCCATCCATGATAAATTTGCTTATAAAAATTCCCAAATCAGTGCTTTTTGTGTTCCCAAATAAAATATATTTGATATCATCATAAGTATGAACAATGCTCTTATTAAAAAAGTTACCGTGGGCATTCCTTCAAACGGAACAATCAAAATCGACACGTCCTTATCTATCACAGTGGCAGTTGCAAGCACACGAGGGGTGATGTTTCACTTGTCTCACCCAACAAGCTGCTATATTCACGAAAATCGCGAGCAAATTGTGCTTGATGCGCAAAAAGAGAAATCTGACTATGTGATGTTTATAGACAGCGACATGGCCTTCCCTGCTAACGGAATTGAAAAGCTGTTGGAAGATGACAAACCAATAGTGGGGGCAGACTATCACTACCGCGAAAATCCCCCAAAGTCTGTCACTCTTCTTGACCCAAAAAAATTAAAGACTGACGACATAACCTTCACAGTTGATCCAAATGACAAAAATAAACGCCTGGCCACAATAGACAATCCTCAAAAACCATTTGAATGCAGGGCCGTTGGAACAGGATTCATGTTAGTTAAAATGGAAGTTTTTGAAAAACTACCCAGACCTTGGTTTTTCTTTAGGCCAAGTAGCGACCCGGAAGGAATGACTGGTGAAGATGTTTGGTTTTGTGAACTTGCAAGAAAACACGGTATTTCTGTCTGGTGTGATCCCACAATCCAAGTGAAACATATTGGAGTAGCATTCTATTAATATGTATAAGGGCAACAATATTGACGGATGGATGAATGACAACGAACTTGATTGGTTGTACGAAAAAGCAAGGCAAATGGACTCAATTGTTGAAATAGGTTCATGGAAAGGTAAAAGTACGCATGCACTCTTGACTGGTTGCAGAGGTGTTGTATTTGCAATTGATCATTTTCAGGGAAGTGTTGATGAGAGGGATACTACACATAAAGAAGCTAAAAACCATGACATATATAAAAACTTTTATAAAAATGTTGGTCACTTTAAAAATTTGGTAACCATGCGAACCGACAGCAAAAAGGCAAGCAGTTTTTTTAAAGCTAAATCTATTGATATGGTGTTTATCGATGGGGATCATACTTTTGAAGGTGTTTTTAATGACATAAAAAGTTAGATGCCAAAGTGTAAAAAACTAATTTGTGGACATGATTCGAATCTAGACGAGGTTGTTTCAGCATTGAGAAAACTAAAATTGGACTACAAAGTAGAAACAGAACATATCTGGACGTTTAATAAATAAATATGCCCGCAATTCGAGACTTTTCCCAAGCTTACAACACAACAACATCACTACGACATCTGGAGGTTCCGATTCCAGCTTACGAACAGGGAGATCTTTTGATTGCTGTAATGTCTGCAGACACGGGAACTACTCAGGCTTGGACTGGACTTGACCCAAATACATCAGCCCAATACGACGACGGTGGTGCTTTTACGAACTACACCACAGAATCAAATAACACTACAACAGCAGACACCTTTTTTATCCCAGTAGCTCCGGCAGTTAATGATGCTTTTTATGTAGGTGGTTCTACTCCATTTACTGCTGCATGGTTTCAATTTAGTACACAAGGAGCAGGTACGTGGACAATAACCTGGGAATATTGGAACGGAGGAAGCTGGACTGCCCTATCCGGGGTTTCCGATGGAACTACAGGTTTCAAGGCGGCAGTTACTATTCCGGTTGCAGTGACATATACAATGCCAACAAATTGGGCTTCAACCACTGTCAACTCCGTTTCTGCCTACTATATCAGAGGGCGTGTTAGCGCGTTTACGTCTATAACCACCCGCCCTGTTGGTACTCAGGTATTTCTGCAATCAGGCTGGCAGCAGCTATTTTCATCATCAAATACTTCTAATTTGGCAGTTTTATATAAAACCGCTACAGCAAGTGAAGTAGACACCACCTTTACATATTCCATCGCTGAAACAGCAAATGGGTCAATCATATCGGTTAGAGATGTGGATCCATGGTGTGATACAAAAACATATAACGCAGTCCAAATAGATGTCGTAGCTTCAAGTGGAACATTTACACGAACAACGGGTGACTTTCTAACTGACGGATTTACTGCAGGAATGGCTATTAAAACTACTGGTTTTACAAACGGCGGAAATAACACATATAAAATAATTCAAAGTGTTACCTCAACTGTTATTACAGTTACAGACACATCAGGGCTTGTAAACGAAACTGGCAACGGAAATGAACGTGTTACAAATTGGCTCTTTGGAAACACCACTGGTTTTGCAGTGTCAACAACTTCATCTGCTAAGGCAAACCTTCCAACAATGTCCACCGATGTTAATAACTGTCTAGTTATGTGGGGTGCAGCAAATTCAACCGCCGGGGTACCCAGTATTATTGAGGGGGCATGCCAACTGATATTTGGAAAAGACGGTTCGGCACATTCTGATGCTTGTTCGTGGGGCTGGCAGGCAACAGCAGGAACCACCGCCACAGTTGGATATTCAACCATTTCTGCCGCGGCAACCCGTCTGGCTGTTTGGGCCATAAGATCAAAAGGAGTCGGCACACCAGTTATTCCAGGATATACAGCTTCCGATTCCTCTGTTTATGTTACCCCCTATACAGGAGCTGCGTATAACGGTGACTCTGCAACCACTAATACAATCACTACGCCATTTACAGGAACCATAAATGGCAAAACTTTGGCAACAGGCGGAACAACAGTGACAACTGCAGACTACGGTCTCAACTCTTATCACGCTATGAGCCGCTGTTCCGGAATTGCAACAGCAGGTAGCTGGGCCGGAACAAGAACTACAATTGTCGCAAGAACCACACTTGCAAGTAAAAACATTCTTTTCCATGTAAACCCGTTAGTTCCCGTGGAAATTCAGACCACCGATTCTGTTGCTTTGACCGGAACAATTGGAGTTGCAATTGGGCTTGCTTCGACCACCAGCAACTTCAAAGTTTGGCATGTGGCAGGAGCCGGAACATCTTGGGGTACACAGTTTCATCAGCCCGTTGTTATAAACACAGATGCTACAGACGGCGTTATTCAAACCACAGGATCTTTAAATACTGGAAGCATTACAGAAATCGGGTTTATGATTTCCGGCAAAAATGTTTCCCCGGACTGGAACGGCGGGTCGGTTTGGGCAATGGATACTTGTGTAATTTCTGGTGGAAGTAGCGCCGAACCTCTAAATATCATTGGCACAGTTGGAGCGTATGCAACAGGACACGAAAGGAGAAGCGCAATCAGCCAGGGAACCAGTCAAATGCTTGTCCTTGGTCCGATTCAGTTCGGGGACGGTGGAACCAGTCCAATTTATTTAGGTCTTGATGCAACAGCCATTGAGTTCCCCAGAAAATACAACAAGGCACAAAAGGAAGTTTATTACAACAGTATTGATAACTTTGCAGGGATTACGTACTATCCGGGGGCAAGCGATGTTATATCGCATACCAATAGCGTCGTTTCTTCACCCTCCCGATACAAATGGGGTCTGCACGCATCGGCCTCAACTTCTGCGACGTATGACTTTTCAGGTTTGTCCGTTATTGGAGCCGGAACAGTAACTTTAAATAAAGCGATTACAGTTACCGGACTAACAGTCAACGACTATTCTACCCTTGATGTCAGCGGGCTGACTTATGACTATGGATACATCCTTAACATGCCATCAACCAATGATTCCGTTACAACCTCAAGTACAACTGTGATTTCAAACACAGACATAACCACAACAACAGTTACAGCAGGTAACCGCTGGGCGTCTGTTGCAACAGCTGATCTGGATATGTTTTCCGGTTGTAATTTTATAGGGTCAACCACCTCGGGTCATGCCGTCAGGCTTACCTCAACCGGAACAGTCAGTTTTTCCGGCAATTCTTTTACAGGATATGGCCCGGCTGCAAGAAGTTTCAACGCCTCAACAGGAGTTAACACAGGAACAGATGTAATTACACTGGACGCCGCTCATGGATACAATAATGGTGAACCTGCCTATTTCCAAGACCAAGGCGGCACGGCTCCAACAGGCCTTACAGATGGCAACTTGTATTATGTAAGAAGCGAGTCATCCACCACTATTACACTTTACGACACCTCTGACCACGCAATTGCGGGAGGGGCAACCGGAAGGGCTGACATAACAGCTACAGGTTCAGGAACCCAATACATATATTCCGCCGCTGCGGCAATTTACAACAACTCAGGCGGAGCTGTAACAATTAATGTAACAAACGGTGGAAGCACCCCATCCATCCGAAATTCCGACGGATCATCAACAACCGTCAATAACGCCGTCAACCTCACAATCACAGTTTTGGATAAAGCCGACAACGGGCCAATCAATCTTGCACAAGTTGCAGTTTACAAAACAAGCGATGATTCACAAATTATGAACGAAGATACAGAAACTGTGACTGCAGGCTCCTTTGTAACAAGTGTAAAATATAGAATTGTGTCTGTCGGATCTACAGACTTTACTGCAATAGGAGCTGCCAGTAACACCATAGGAGTGATTTTTACAGCAACAGGCGCAGGGTCCGGAACCGGCACTGCAACAAACGGTGTTGCTGTCGAGAGTTTTAACTACATAACTGATACACCTATATATATAAGGGTCAGAAAATCCTCGCCAGGCGAGACAAAGTACGTTCCTACGTCCACTACTGGAACAATCACAAATGCAGGATTCTCAGTTACGATTTCACTTGACGAAGATACAAATGCATAAGTCGTACAACCGAGTTAGAGCAAGGGTGCTTTTTTTGACTATTGCAACTCTTACTCCAGTTTTTATCCTTATCGCAGGAATAAATTTAAATCAACTTAAAATTTCAAAAGACTTGGAGATTGAAAAACTAGACAACATCGCCAAGTCCATAGCATCTGAGAATACACAAATAATTGAAGGTGCAAGACAATTACTCGTAACTCTTTCTGCAACTCCAGAAGTTAAATCTGGTAAGAGTATATGTAACAATTATTTGTCCAACTTATTAACAAAATACCAAAGATATGGTAATTTTGGTGTTTCAAATTTGAAGGGTGACGTTATTTGTTCTGCAGTCACACCTATTACAAATATAAACTTATCAGACAGACTGTTTTTTCAAGAGACATTAAAAACAAATAACTTTTCAGTTGGAGAATACGTTGTTAGCAGGACTACAAATGAATCCAGTATAAACTTCGGCTACCCCATGGAGAACAGCCATGGTGTTGTTTATGCAACCCTCAGCCTCGAATGGTTGTCCGATTTTCTCGCATCTATTGAGATAGATGAAAATATAGTTGTCTTGGTTCTGGATGGAAAAGGTGTGATCCTGGCCAGAAATCCAGACCTAAATTGCGACTGTATCGGAAAAGAATTCTCTGGAGACCCTCTTGTAAAGAGTTTAACAAAAGACTTTGGAACAGTTCAGTCCTCGGGAATAGACGGTGTTGAAAGAATATACTCATACAAAAAAATTGGCGCCAACAATCCGGGTATTTACTTGGCTGTTGGAAAATCCAAAAACGATATATACAAAAGCTCCCAGCAATATTTTAATAAGGTGATTGCCTTTTCAGTTTTGATCGTTCTTGCGTCTATCGGAGTGGGTTTTTATGTGGGCAGATGGTTAATATCCAGGTCAATTGAGGAACTTGAATCGATCGAAAAACTAAGACACGATTTCGTTTCCTTGGTGAGCCACCAATTAAGGACTCCAATAACCTCAATTAAATGGTTTACGCAAATTCTACTTTCCGGTTCTTCCGGAAAACTAAACCGGAAACAGAGAGACTTGCTTATGGACACACTTGCCTCAACCCAGAGAATGACAGGTCTGGTTTCAATCCTGCTTCAAATAGCAAAATTGGAATCAGGAAAAATCAAACCCGACAAAACCAGCGTCACAACAACAACGCTAATTAATAGTGTTGTTGACGAAGTTAAAACAGGTTTTAGAGCAAAAAAGTTAACCATTAAATTAAACATAGCCAAGGCAACACCGAAAAAAATATTTGTTGATGAAAAATTGTTTAGACAACTCCTTGTAAATCTGATAAACAACGCATTTAAATATTCTAACGAAAAAGGCAGTGTTTACGTGACGACTACGAAATTGAGAAATAACCTGCAAATTTCAGTGACCGATTTTGGAATCGGGATTCCTGAAAGCGAAAAAAACATTTTGTTTCAAAAGTTTTCCAGAGCTTCTAACGCAAAGATTGTAGATGGCGAAGGTGCAGGGCTAGGTCTTTATCTATCCAAACTAATAGTTGAGGCACACATTGGGAAAATTTATTTTGAGAGCACCAAAGGAAAAACTACTTTTTATGTTACTATTCCTATATAGGTATTTTGTTTAAAATTTGCTACACAATAGATATACATTGATATGAAAAAAACACCAAAAGTTTTAATAATCGAGGACGATAAGTTTATAGGCAAGGCCATGAAGTATAAGTTTGAAGAGAAGAAATTTAAAGTTGATGCAGTGAGAACCGCCGAGGAAGGTTTGGAGCTTTTGAAGACTGAAAAAAAACTTCCTGATGTTATAGTTCTTGATATACTGCTTCCTGGTATTGATGGGTATGAATTTTTAAGACGTGTAAAAAGTGACGAAAGATTGGGAAAAATACCAGTAATTGTAGCAAGTAATTTACCAGAGGATGAACAAGGTACCGCAGGGACAACAGACTATATAGTCAAAAGCGATTTGGATTTGGACGAACTCGTGGCCAAAACACTAAGAAACGTTAAGGGTTAAACTTTGTATACTCCCCGTGTTATTATTTTTTTTGAAAGATGGCTTATATATTTTCATCAGACGAAGTTCAAGGTACAACCACTGCCACCTCCGCCACAGCTCCAATTCCAACACACACAAACAACGACATCATATTGGTAATTGCCAATAAAGACGGTACTGGGAGTATGTCTGAGACATCATCTTCAGGTTACAACAATTTGACGGGTTCGAGTGATGGTGGCGGATGGGGCGGGGTCTGGTGGAAACGTGCAACAGGATCCTCCGAAACAGCCGCTTCATTTACTTTTGCACTCGATACATACCACATTGTGACAATTGTAATTCGTGGTGCACACACCTCTCAGGACCCCGCAGCAACACTTTCGTCTATCGACTCAACCAGGCCTTGGACACAGAATCAAACAATTACAACCACATGGAACAACTCTTTAATTATTCACGGATTTACTTCTGATGGCGGCGTATCGCCAACGCCACTGCCTGGTGAATCCCAAGCGCTTTACTATGGTGACGCTGGTGCAAATTCATGCGGAATTGCTTGGAAATTCTACCCCACGTCAGGAAGTAGTGTTAATGTTAACTTCGATGGACGTATCAACGATTCAGCCCTCATACACACCATCGAAATTAGAGATGACGGCAGTAACTCAATTGTGCACGGGTACGTTGCAGATTCACAGATGCAGTTTTTAACACAGTTTACAAACGCAACCGCCGGTGAGTTTTTTACTTCCCTACCCGCATCGGTAACCATTAGCTCAATGGGGGGTAAAACTGTAACCTATGACGCATTGGGAAATGCAACAGATCGTGGAATAAACCCATATATGAGTACTTTCCTTAATTCTCCTGTAGCAAACCCCGCGGGAGATACTTTATACGGGGCAGAGGCCGGGTTCTCCTCGCAAGATTGGTCGGGTAATTATTTATTATCGTCATTCGCTTTTACCACCCCCAGAGACTGGGTAGACTTTGGTTTTTTTGATGCCCACAAAGGCACAACATTTACCCTTCTTGATGCAGGGAACGATTACAAAAGTTGGATAGTTGGAGCAAAAGATTCTCCCACAACGAAACCTGACGGAAGAAATCTCTTTGCAATTCAGCCGGGACAATCTACAGATACATCATGGGCTTCAAGTGGAACCTTCAATGCCGACGCAATCGACACTTTGATGGCAGCACACTCCTCCCCATTTGGGGCTACGTCAATATACTTGTCATACCTTATGGTTTCCGGAGTTGCAACTCTCGCTGGTGGGACTTCTGCTACTCCTTTGGATTTTACAGGCGTAGTAGATGGATTTGTAAACGGATCTTCACTTTATCCAATTTTACAAAGAGAGGGATCTGCTGCAACAATTTGGAACCCTATTAAATTTGGCGGAGTTGATCCAATTCATGTAAATGTAAACCTACGCACGTTCCAATTCCCGGTTGCATACAACGCAACAACTCGGGTTTGTAACTGGCATGTTGACACAGATCAGGTTGGGGTGGAATTTGATGCTAGAAGTGGCGACACCTGCAGTTTCACCAACTGCGTGTTTACTTCCGACTCAAGATACTACTGGAGAATAGCCGCAAGCGCCAGTAACAGTGCCGCATGGGATTTTTCCGGAACTTCAGTTGCCGGAGCACTTGTTACCCTGAGAGATGTGACAACTTTCAGTTCTATGTCTTTCATCAACTCCACCGTTGATGCGTCAAACTGCGACTTAACCAATTCCACGATAACCGATCCCCCAAATGTAAATAACAGTCTTACATCAAATGCTTCAACTACATACGATGGTTGCACATTTGGAGTTGACACGACGTCCGCCGGAAATTACTTGACTTCGGTTACCGACCCCTCCATCTTTTCTGATTGCAATTTTCAGGGAACCAGTTCTGCTGGTCATGCATTCAGGATCACAAGCCCGGGAACTTATTCGTTCTCCGGAAATACGTTTACCGGATTTGGAGCAGATGGAACCACTTCTGCTGCAATCTACAACGATTCCGGCGGAGCGGTTACTGTTAACATTACAGGTGGGGGCAATACTCCCACATACAGAAATGGAGCGAGTGCTTCAACCATCATCAACAATGCAGTTACACTAAAGATAACCGTCAAAGACGAGGCTGGGTTTATTATTCAAAATGCCAGAACAGCAATTTACAGAAATAGTGACGATGCAGAGCTTATGAATGAGCTGACAAATGCGAGTGGTGTGGCCGAGGCGTCATTCAACTATACGTCAGACACCGATGTTTACATAAGAGTTAGAAAATCTTCTACTGGGGATACAAAATATTTCGTGAACAGTTCTTCGGGTACGGTCACATCCTCAGGCTATTCAGCAACTGTCACTTTGATTGAAGACACTGTTGTTTCCTGATATTGTTCTGCAAGCTGATTCACTTTGGATACTAAATCTTCAAGCGTTGATTTTGTTTTGACAATATACTCTGCAGCCCCCAATTCATAAGCTTCATTTATATCTGTTTCTCCGCCCAGATTTGAAGCAACAATTACTGGAATTTTTTTGTGATGGGGATGATTTTTAAGTTGCCTCAAAACCTCGAATCCATCAATAACCGGCATAATAAGATCTAAAACTATCACATCGGGACTAAAACTCTTTAATGCTTCAAAAGCTGCTCTCCCGCTATTTGCAATTTTCGCATTAAAACCCACTCTGGCAAATTTCATTTCATATGCAATTGCAATATTTTTATCATCCTCTACAACGAGTACTGATATTTTTTTGTGTTTTTTGACTGCCATTTTTGCCCTTGTCTAAAATTACCACAACGTTTGTTTCAAAACAATTAAGATTGCACTGGGAATGAAATGTAAAATGTCGACCCTTTTCCTTCTGTACTTGTAAAAGTAACTTTTCCACCCATTTCTTCGGCGATTGACTTTGCTATAAAAAGCCCAAGACCTGTCCCTTCGATATCGCGACCGGAAATATTTGCTCCTCTGAAAAATTTCTGAAAAATTTTACCTTTATCTTGTTTTGAAATACCATAACCACTATCTGCAACTTTGACAACCGCACGGGAATTTTTGGAGGAAACGTTAACAATTATTTTTCCTTTTGGCGGTGTGTATTTGATAGCGTTTGTGACTATGTTGTTCACAATCTGAAAGAAAAGTTTTGGGTCTACATCAATAAGCAGCCGGGCTGAATTGGGTTTGAACACGAACCGTTGTTTTTTCATTATCGTCTTTGGGGAAACTGCATCCACAACTTTTTTAACTTCTTTGTTTACTTCAACCTCGGCACGCTCAACTTTTAACTTTTTTGACTCAATTCTGGACACATTCAAAAGCGATTCCACGAGATCAATCATCCTTCCGTTTGACTCCTTAATATTCCTAACAATTTTCTTTTGATAGGTTGTCAGTTTATTTTTTTCATCATCCAATAGTTCCAAAAACCAGTTTATGGCAGAAAGGGGCGTCCTTAACTGGTGAGATGCGATTGAGACGAACTCACTTTTTAACCTGTCTATCTCCTGTAAATCTTCAATCTTTTTTATTATAAAAATGTTTCCAATCCTGTACGAAACAACTGCAATCATAATTCCCATTAACAGAACCACCAACAAACTTGTCTTTAGGCTGGATATTGCCCCCTTAAATACCTCGTTTTGAGTTTTACCAACAACAACATATGCCGAATCAGATTCTCCAAGCTTCTGAAAAGCGTAAAGCCGTTTTATTCCGTCAATTCCCACAAGATCGGTGGCTCCCCCGCCTTTTTGTAATATTTTTTGAAAAAGTGGATCTTTTGCAAACGATTTACCTATCCACAAACCCGGATCTATATTTCTCGCCATTATAGTGCCTTCATGATCAAGAACCATAAGCACAGTATCTTCACCTTCCAAACTCGCAGACAAGAAATCATTCATCCAACCGAGGTCGAGTGAAGAAAAAACCACCCCAATCAAAGCACCATTAGAGTTTAGTATTGGGTAACCAAAATTTAAGACAGGCTTGCCTGTAATGTTTCCAATGCTATACTCTCCAACGCTAAAAGTTTTGGAGTTTAAAACTTTTTTGAAATACAACTTGTCTTTTACATTGACAGGCAAATCAATAGGAACTGCGGAGCATATTACATCTCCATTTGTTGCCGCAACACCAAAATTCGCATATCTGGAAAAATTATTTAACAAAGTCGCGAGATAGTTCCCACACATTCTCTTATCAAACATTGTTATTTGCGGTGTTTGCGAAACAGCAACAAGAAGTTGTCTTGCACCTTCGATATTTTGCGCTTGTTCTTTTGAGAAATTTCTTGAAGAGTTGGATAGTTCCTTTATTGCATTACCAGAAGCATCAGAATAACGATAGTAAACACCTCCTCCAATGAATATTAGTGCAGGAATTAGTGCAGAAGCCAGGAGCAGGGCAACTCTAAGTCTGACTGAAAAATTGTCCATCATTTTTGCAACAATAACTTAGCATATCGAGCCAACAATTTGTGCTATGATTTTTTTAAATATGGCTGAGATACGCGACACAGCTTTTACGCTCTACTCTACCGCTACTGCAAACATGGTAATGGAGATGCCGGAGCACCAGACTGGCGATCTTTTGGTTGCATGTCTTGGCAAAGACACGGCAGCAAACTTCTCCACCCCCGGTGGATGGACTAATATACAAAGCGGGACAACTGCGGGTTCGGCTGGTGGAATATGGGCAAAACGCGCAACATCTTCTTCAGAGACAGTTACCTTTACTCTCACAAGCGAAACTTGTGCCGGAATCATTATCGCTGTTAAAGATGTTTACGGCTCAACCGTTGCTGATGCCATCCCAACCTCTGCCCGGCAAAGTTCAGATAGCTCCACTCTACCATTTACAGGGGTTGGACTTACAACCGCTTATGATAATTCCATAGTTATTCATTCAAGGAATCAGGATACAACAGCTGGTACATCACACTTGCCGCCTTGGGTGAATCTTGCCGCAATCGACGTAGCAGCTGGTGGGCTTGCTGCTGCTTACTCTTTTGTTCCATCTGCCTCAACAGTAGTTTCTGCTCCTTCTCTGTGGGGAGCAACTGCTGATGACGGAAGAGGTCAGATTATAGAAATCCGCGATGGATCAAGCGGAACAATCAAGCCACCCTATATCCCGCTCTCAGTCACCCCATCTGTGCTTATATCATCATTAACGGGAACTACGGGTGACACCGGTCCCGATATTGGTACTTATATAGCTGCAGTCAGCATTGCCATAACATCTGTTGCAGGCAAGACTGTCACAGGTGTGGCCGTCGCCACAACCGCCGATTCTGGTTACAATCCGTTTCGAGGATCAATGAGGAATGCAGGGGCTTCATCTACAACGAACCTCAACCATGTAGAACTGAACCGTGCTTCGCCTATCGATGTAACAACTGGGGACTTAATATTTGGAACATACCTGCATCTGGCTCCACGAGACTATGTAGACACAGGGAAGGCTGTTCAGGGTGGAAAATATATTATTTTAGGTTCAACTTCAGGTAATTGGCGAGCCTGGGTTGTGGGTGGGCAGTTTAGTAAGACAGACAACCCTGGTGCCCGCAACAACTTTTTGATTGAGCCAAGCTACACCAGCACACAATACGACTCTGCAGGAACCGCGGATTTTGCGTCGTTGGATTACCTTGCTTTCGGCTCATCAGGATATTACGGAGCACCTTCTGTTCTTTGGAACGAACTTTGGGAACTCAGAACAGCTGTAATCGCAGGAGGAACAACCACCAATCCGTTCAATTTTAATGATTTAGTAACAATGGTTAACTCTGGTTGCGGAAACATTCCCGTGATCCAACAAACCGGTGCTTTGGGACAAATCTGGATTCCACTCCAGTTTGGCGGGGTCGCGAGCATTGGCATTTCTTGCAACTTGAAAACATTCCAGTGGCCTACACAGGCTGATGAAACAGATTATGTCGACTTCCATGTCAACAACAACTCCCTTGGAGTGGAATTCTATGGGGTAGATTCAAACGACCTACTACATTTCACCAACTGTTTGTTTGTGTCGGACTCGTCTTACTACTGGCGCTTCAACTCCTCACATTCGGCGAGTGCGGATGTAAATTTTCTTGGCACTTCTGTCGTCAACGCCACAGTCACACTTAGATCAACAGTTACACTAGACACCGTGTCGTTTATTAACTGCACTACATTTACTCAGAATTCAGCAGTCTTAAATAATTGTACGTTTACAAACACAAAAGTCACCTCAGCCACAGTTTCAGACCTTGAAAATATAACAAATTGTTCCTTCGTAAGCAGTGGCACAGGACACGCCATTGAGGTGTCTGGGACAGCAGGTGCTTTCGACTTTGATGGAAACACTTTCAGTGGATACGCAGGAACCGACGGGTCAACCGGAAATGAAGCAATTTATGTAAACATAGCAAGCGGTACTGTAACAATTAATGTAACAGGCGGCGGAAGTACTCCAAGTGTTAGGACGGCTGGTGCGACAATTGTTAAAAATAATGCCGTTACTTTGAAGGTAACCGTAGTAGATGCAAACAACTCTCCCGTTGAAAACGCACAAACAGCCATCTATCAATCCAGCGATGCTTTGCAACTCATGAACGAAGACACAAACGCCTCGGGGATTGCCACAGAAACATTTAATTACACATCGGACACAGATATTTATATCAGAGTAAGAAAATCCTCAACCGGGGACACAAAGTATTACCCCGCGTCAACAACCGGAACAATTACATCTTCCGGATTCACAACCACAATAACTTTAATAGAAGATACTACGGCATAACTATATCTGCATCTTTCTCGGCACAAATGTATCAGGTTTTGCAACAACTCAAAGTCCAAAAAAAATTTTTTTGAAAAATAAATAGCTTTTTGGTGAAAAAATTACCGCAAAAAGTTAAAGAAAATCTATATCAATTCCTACTCTAATATGTCAATTTCGGTGCTAATAGTTAAACCCTATTGACACCCTTTCTGCCGCTTACATATACTCTTTTTAGACTTCACTGCCATGTAACGGGAGTGCGGTTCTATCAAGAATTATGGCCGACACAATACTCTCAGGTGACTTCACAGTCTATTACAGTGCGGAAAATCGACAAAAGAGGATAGAATGGACAGGTTCTTCCACCGGCACTAGAACCGTGAACCAACTCTACTCTGCTCTCCAGGATTTGTTTGATGATTTGGGCCAAATGGACGACGGTGTTCCCATGAGTGCACAGACACCAACAGAGTACACAATCGGCATTATCGATGCAGGAGACAAAGATCCATGGTTTATTGATAGGACCACCGTAGAACACCTTACAGGCGGCGCTCTCAAGACCGCTTCGTGGGACAGAGTTACTGGAACCAACACAGGCATTGTCCGTGCAACTTACACTACAGGTACAGATTTTGATACGACCGATATAGGCAGAACAATTACAAACGCAACAGGTGGCGATTCGGGAACACTTTTGGACTTCAATACAGTACTTTCCCCCAAAGTTATGTGGATAAGGCCAGACAGCAATGCATCCGCCAATGATTGGGATTCGACTTCCGGTACTGTTGCCGTGTCAAACGCTGCGATAAGCCAAGTTTGGCAGGTGGATAACACAACATTTGTAGATGAATCAACAGATGCTAACTCGGCAGGCAACGGTGACTGGCAGGTGTTCCCCGCTTCAGAGGATACGTCTGACTATTGTGCCATTGGATATTCACAAAAGTTTAAAAAAGTTATTTTTGACTATGCCAACGGAACAGCGGGAGTTGGAGGAAGCGTTACCTGGCAATATTGGAATGGCTCAACTTGGGCTGCTTTGTCCGGAGTATCAGACGGTACAACAGGTTTTACAGCATCAGTTGGAGACGGAAAAGTATTAACATTTACAGTACCAACCGATTGGGCCGCAACATCCCTTAACGGGTCACAAAGTCTTTTTTACATTAGGGCACTTGTGGCGGGTGCATATTCTACAAACCCAGTACTTGATCAAGGTTTCATTGGAGGCACTGGTTCTGTAACACAAGCGACAGCTGCAGTTTCCGGTGGAGAATCACTTTGGGCAAACATTTACTCCATCGGTACAATTGAAACCTATTCACATATTTACATCAGACAAAACGGAAGCAACCTTTTGGCCTACAAAGGCACAACCGATTGGTGGAGCGACCAAACAACAGGACTTACAACAGACCACATCGATATTTTGGTAAACGTAAAAGAACTTGGAACCGAAACAGACGAAGGTTATATTTACGTTTATGCGCGTCAATATAGTAAGACTTATTCCTACTATTCAGTGGATCTTACTTCCGGAGGACGTAACCCTATCCCTCTGCAGACGGGTAACGACTTGGATAATCAAACGGGTTACAGGTCATTCACCGGCTCATCCGGATCCGGAACATTCAACTCTGGTAATTACATATATGTAGGCGCAAGCTGGGCAGCTGCCACAAAGCGCGGCAAACTTACAGCAGTTGGTGGAACCGGTGCATCGCCAGTTCTTACGTACTATCTCCTTGGTGATCCAATCACAGACTTTGCAAACTCCGATTCTGTAGTGGAATACACAGGTACAGCAGATGGTGACGGAACCTGTACGGCTGGCACGCCAGCAGACGCAGGACCAGCAACAACATCGGGCACCACATTCTTTGAAAGTGGCACACCTCCCACTCTTACTTTTGGAGGTCTTTCGACAGGTGGTTCAAACGACATTGACGAAAACGGAACCCCAGAAAATTATTCCATAACACTTGACTGCAATCAAAATTCGTTGGGTAAGGTTTATCAATGGACAAAATACATCACCAGACGCGGATCAAGCGCAGATATTGATTCCGGATCACAAACCATAGAAGGCCAATTTTATTTGGGAAGCGACACTCGTATTATTTATGACACCATTACAGGGTCAATTGCAGATGGTGCAACAGTTACTCAAGTTTCTACAGGATACACAGGAACTGTTGTCAATCACAATACAACAGACAAAATACTTATTCTTAGAAATGCCAGAGGAACATTTAATCAAACAAATAACATACAAGTCGACGGATCAAATTACGTTACAATCACCGGCGCCACCCCGGTTGCATCTATCACCCCAGTTGCAGCTGCCCCCATGGGCACTTTCGCAGGAGGAAAGTTTTTCTGTGCACCCGGACTTGTTCTTACAGATTATCTTAACTCCGACCTCAACAACTTCCAGCTCACAGACGACAACAACAACGTGGTGGTTGCCCCAACCAAAGTCACACTTACTGTAAGTAACACTAGGTCTGGAGATAAGATTGCAGTCTTTAGGCTCGACGGCTCAGGTGGAAACATTATCAAAAACAGGTACAACGCCACAGTTCAATCTGCTTTGGCAACAACCGCGGTAATGGGCTCCTCAATTACGGTTGATGAACCAGGTAGAAGTGCAGGTGGTGTTATAAGGCTTGTTGACACATCCGCAAATGCAGAATATCGTATTCGTTTTTCAAGTTGGACCGGTACAACATTTACCTTGGCCAGTAGCGACATTGCCGCAGCTGATTCAGGCACAAACACAACAACCATCGTGGAAACCGGTGCTTTCGCAAGCTCCAAGGTAGGAGATATCGTAGTAAACGTTACCCGCGGAAACGCAGTTTCCTATATTACGGTTATTACAGACAACAATACGGTCACCATCTCCCCCGCCATTGCATCACAAACAACTGGTGACAATATCAAACTAAACGTCCTACCTGTTGCAACAACAACATCTCCCCAAGATACATGGTATGTTCCAATGCTTGATTCATACGAGATAACAGGATCCGATGGAACACCCGGAACAGAGGCTGCAACAATTACTTATAGCGCAGATATTCCTGTAAGGGTCCGTGCCAGAAGGTCAACCGCGGGCAGCTCCCCTATTTTGCCTTACGAATCCGACTCGACTGTGACATCAACCGGTATGACTGTTTCTATCGTTAGAACATCTGACACAATTATCACTTAATAGTTAATTATGGCTAATTCATACAAAGGTTACAGTATTTCGCAATCACTAAATGGTGATGATATAGTTTTCATTGCCAGAAACAGAGCAGAGATGGTGATATTTCGTGAGTCTTCAGAGAACAAACTAAGGTCTGCAATCGACAAACATTTTGAAAATCTCGAAAAGTCTGCGGCACAAGCCAAGAAAGCCAAACTGGAAAAAGTCGAAAAGGCGAAAGAGAGGGATCTGTTCCAGGACAAAGAGGAATATAAAAAAGAGGTTGAAGAAGCAGAAGAAGTTGTAGAAGAGCTAAGTAAAGAACAGGAAGAGCTAGAAGATCCCAACACCCCCCAAACGAGAGTTGTTAGAGGTCCCGGAGGAAGGTTCGTTAGCAAAAAAACTCAAGAGGAAACAAGCGAAAACAAGAAAAAAGGGTTTTGGGACAGATTTAATTAACCACCTTCTTTTGAATAATTTACCTGTGTGCTAACATGTTTGTGCTGTGAACGATTACAAACCCATAACCAAAGAGGAAGCCATGCAGTACGACCGTGATTCTGTAGCCGCAGAAATAGAAAAAAGGGAAAGAAACCTTAGCTTGTTTCAAGATGAAAGCCAACACAAACAAGAAGAACGTGAGATTCAAAGACTCTATCAAATAATTGCAATCATAGATGCTAACAAGTAAAAAAAGACCGGCTCTAAAAGTCAGGACTATCCCCAACCCCAACTACGACCCCAACAAGGTTATTATCGACAGGAGCTTTGGTGTAAAAGATCTACTGAGTTACAAGAAAAAGATAAATGCCAATATTCAAATTTTTAAAGATGCAATCAAAAAAGAAATGACAGAAAAAAAGCGTATTCAAGAAATGGTCAACTCTCTTAAAGCAGATATAAAAGAGGCCCGATATTTTAAAAAGCTAAAGAGGTCTGCCAAATGATATACAAAGATTTCGATAAACAAGTCCAATATCATCTTACAGTTGAACGGATGGAAGCAAGCCCCAAGGAAAATCTTCAAAAAATAATAGATTACCTGATTACTTTTACTGGCGAAATAGAGGTCAAAAAAACAGGCGACGACTTTGCGACTATTTTTTATGTGGGAACACCCCTCACCGCTTCTTTAAGTACTAATATAAAACATGATTTAACTGATACTAGAATATCAAATCACATCACCTTGACGTGTGATTGGAACGACGGAGTTTCGTTAAACCTTCTTAAAAATGTTACAAAAAACATAGGACTCAGGATATTTGATCCGCAAACCCAAGCCTACTTGGTGAACGACGCAAACCTTTTGACACTTAATCCAAACGGCATAGATTCCGCCACCAAAAGAATATTTGCCAAATACAAACTCAACCCTCTTTTTCAGCTAAACAACAGCTATGTATATTTTGCCCAAAATGAAAAAGGGAATATATTTCTGGTAAACAGGCACCTATTGGAATATCTTAAGGACAACCCGCAAGTAAGTATTGGCATCGGCGAGTTTGCAGTTAAAATTGCGGAACACATTGGCCACTTTGTCGCTCTTTTTGACAAAGGACTTATTCCCCTGTCATTTTATGACGCACAAAGCAAAGACTGGAATCTTCTGAATTCAACTGGGATGAACCTTAATAAACTTAGGCAAAACATAAGTGCAGAAAGAATAGATTTTATTTACGATCCAGGCAAACAGGCATTTTCTCAGGAAAGCTCTACCGAGATTAGCCTAGACAAAGGATCATCGCTTTTGAAAAACATCGGCGTTGAAAATTTCCTGGGGATAAAAGCCCACCCTGATATTACCTACAAAACAGAAAACGGAAGTTTGATTCCCAAAATAAAAGTCTCAGTATTTACGAGATAGCAGACGGTGTCTGGCGTACGGTTTTACAGCCAAACTACACCCTATACCCTATTCTCAAATCGCTAACAAAATATGGCAAATCTTACATTTTTCAAATACGAAAAAGTTATACAAGTAGATGCACCCCAAACATCCGTAACTATTCAGGATTTGGTAAACCAAATACGGGTGTACGAAGAAAGGCTGGAAAATCTTGATTACGGCCATATTGCAAACGCATATGGCAAACAGTCCCTAGGTGGCGGCGCTTACATCGGTATCACTTTGGAGCTTATTAACGACTGGCGCATTGCGTTCGAGGCAAGATCCGGCCCTGACACAATTCTTTGTACGGTTTCAGGAGGCAACCTGGTTGCTGTTAATCAATATTCAAATAACCCGATAAAACCAACCGCGTTTACTCAGGTAAACATTGCCCAATCCACTTCCCCATCTATTATTCAAGCAGATGCAGATTATGCAACACTTTACATGTTGGAAAGTCTGAGGGGTAGAAGCAGAAGTGTCGGAACAATTTATTACTGGAATCCAACAAGCGGCAGTGATGCCAATGACGGACTTACCCCCGCAAAGGCAGTTGCAACATTTGCCCAAGCTCAAACTCTGGCCACAGCCGGTGCGGGAGATATTATTTTTGCACTCGCCACGGCAAGTGGTGGTGTCACAACCACAACAGAAAAACTGACAATTACCAAAGCAGGACTCAAAGTCCGGGGTGCAGGATATCAGTTCCAACTCGTTCCAACAACAAATGGGTCCCCAACCGTCAACATCAGCGGTGACACGGTGGAGTTTGAAGGGTTTTATGTACAAACTGCAGCCGGTGGAACAGATAACGGGATAACAATTACCGGCGATAATTGCCTCGTCAAAAACTGTTGGATCAAATCAGTCACAGGAAACGGAATAGATATCAGTAGCTCCTCAAGGACTCAAATTGACACCTGCGCAATTGAAGATTCTACCGGAACAGGAATAAAAATTGGTGCAACCACAACAAAACTAAATGTGAGACAAAGTATTCTTTCAGGCAACGGCGCAGACGGAATCGACCTTTCCGGGTCAGGTGTCACCGACAATATTTTTGAAACAAATCTTATATTCAACAACACCGGTTATGGGATTGATGTGGGAACCGGCGTAACAAGAACGGGAGTCAGACTCAATCACACCTTCTCTGGCAACTCTGTTGCGGCAACCCGCGACAACGGAACAGGAACATTTATAGAAACTCAAGCAGGCGGAGAGTCGGCTAGCGCAATTGCCGATGCCGTCTGGGACGAGGTTATCTCCGGCCATGTAACTCCAGGCACTGCAGGGCGCAACCTAAAGGATGCAAAAGTAAAAGCGACAATTGCCTCTCTTAAGTAGTGATTAGAGATTAGGGACTAGGGAATAGTTAATAGAACAGGAACAAAGTGATTAGGAAATGGTGATTAGAGATTTGAGAATAGTTATGGCACAAGGACACAAAATACTGACGTACAAAGACTTGGTTGTATGGCAAAAGTCGATAGTCCTCACAAAAACTGTTTACAAACTAACAAAAAAGTTTCCAAAAACAGAGATTTACTCATTAACAGACCAAATTAGGCGTGCTTCTATCTCAATAGCATCCAACATTGCAGAAGGATATGGCCGCAGATCTCATAAAGAATATATTCAGTTTTACTCGATTGCTTATGGCTCATCTCTTGAAGTTGAAACACAACTAATTATCGCCAAAGAGCTCGATTTTGTCTCCAATGAAGAATTCGACAATGTCATTATTCTATTAACTGAAATCATCAAGATGTTATATGTAATGGCCTACAAGCGGTAACAACTCCCTGTCCCCAACTATACCCTAATCACTAATCCCTAACCCCTATTTTTACTACTTGCATTTTGATTTAGTTAGTCATAGTATGCACTTGTAGCATGTTCAATTTCATTAAAAATATCG
Organism: uncultured Gammaproteobacteria bacterium; assembly: GCA_964599625.1. GTDB lineage: Bacteria > Patescibacteriota > Microgenomatia > UBA8517 > UBA8517 > CAZRGC01. Next base: position 30,607 of record CAZRGC010000002.1, on the reverse strand, counting down.
GACTCGGCGAACTAATAGTAATTGGGGTTATCATTATCGTTTTCTTCGGAAGCAAAAAAATTGTTGAGCTTGGCAAAGCAGCCGGTGAAACCACAAAAGAGTTCAAAAAAATAAAAGACGACTTCAAGGACGCCAAAGATAGTGTAGAAAAAGACGAGGAAGAAAAAGAAGAATAAAAATGACAGGAATTGGACTTGGTGAAATTATTGTAATAGCTTTAATACTTATCTTCCTTTTTGGAGGGAGAAAAATTCCCGAGTTCTTCAAAGGTTTGGGTCAGTCAATTCAAGAATATAAAAAAGCTTCTAAAGACGACGGTGACGAAAAAGAAGAATAACTCTACTTTTTCTTTGATTTACTTGCACTAACCTCGCTTCTTTCTTAAACTCATACTATGGATGAAAAAGGATTGCTTGGAGGTGCTACTATGCAAGAGACTATAAACAAGTATTATCCCCTGCTATTGGAGGCCAGAAAAAGAGTTTTTTTTGCAGCTTCAGTTTTTTTGATAGGTGCATTAGCAGGTTTTGTTTTTTACGAAAAAATAATTGGTTTTGTTGTAGATATATTTAGCCTTAAAGGTATCAACATAGTTTTTACATCCCCATTCCAATTTATTAATTTGGCATTCTCCTGCGGATTTATAACCGGCATAGTCCTTGCTTTTCCGCTGATAATTTCTCAAATATTGTCTTTTCTTAAACCCGCGCTCAAAAGTTCAGAGTACAAAGCCCTTCTTTATTTTCTACCGTTCTCAATAGTACTTTTCCTGGTTGGTTTTAGTTTCGGTGCGTTCATAATGAAATGGCAAATCGAGATATTTCTGTCTCAATCCACATCTTTGGGTATCGGAAACATATTGGATATAAGCAGACTTTTATCTGTTGTTCTTATGTCATCGGCCATACTTGGTGTTGGTTTCCAGTTCCCGATAGTTCTTCTCCTTTTGATGAAATTCAAAGCTCTCAAACGCCCACAAATAGAAAAACAGCGCAAATGGGTATACTTTGGCGCACTGGTATTTGCTGTACTTTTGCCAATCGATTCAATTCTTGCAGATATTCTTCTGGCGATGCCTCTTGTAATTTTATTCGAGGTTACATTAATATTGAGCAGGATTTTGATTAAAGAGTAATTGGTTTATTGAAAGGGGGTGCAAAAAAATGTTTAAAAATATCGGCATGACAGAATTGGTAGTTATTTTTGTAATTCTTTTGGTCCTTTTCGGAGGCAAAAAACTTCCCGAACTTGGAAAAGGAATAGGAGACGCTATCCGCGAATTCAAGAAATCGACCAAAAAATAAAACATGGGCATAGATTACAGCGTATAGGGTATAGTTAGTTAGGAACCAAGATTAGAACTATACGCTAAACGCTATGCACTATTCTCTATTGTTCTCCCTTTTTGGACCTTTTTTGGTGTGGCCTATTGAGCTTCTCCTTCCCTACCCCCATTTTGTTGAAGAGCTTTTTAAACTTGCAGTAGTTTTATTTATTATTAACCGCGGACCATCACAAAAAAATGGAATAAAATCCGCACTACTTGCAGGTGTTTTTTTTGCAATGTCAGAGACGGTGTTATATATCTTTAAAATTAACCTGTACGGCGATGTGAGGCTTTTGGGGGTCCGTTTCTTGCTTACATCGGTTCTCCATTCATTTACGTTTTTAATCATTTATTTGGGTACCAGGAGGGGTTACCTTACGTCTTTGATAGCAACCATTGTAGCAATCTTTGTTCACTGGTTGTATAACTCCTATATCTGAAGATCACTCCATCACTGAATATTTTTTGGAGATCCATCCGGTGTCCCCCGACTTAAGCTCAACTTGATACCAATCCGTATTCTCGCTTATATACATTAGTTTGTCGCCAGGAATAACATGCCCTATTTCGACACCGCCCGGGGAAGATCTTACCTTGAGATATCCGGTTGGTGTATCGTTTACGACAACTGTGTATTGCCCACCTACTCCAAAACTTTCAGGTGCAGGCGAAGCATCCGGAGTCGCGTAATTTATTTTTTCTTCGGACTCTTTTTTCTCTGTTTGTTCACCCAAAACTTTGAGTTTTGCTTCGTAAGTTTGGGATACGGATTTTGTGACAAGATATGTTGTTGCACCTGCGGTTACCGCACTTGTGGCAATCACAATTGCAGCAAAACCAAATGGGTGCAACCCTTTTTTGCCATGATTGGCAGACACAGGCTTCTCCGCCTTAACAACATCCGATTTTTCTTCTTTAACCTTTTGGACTTTTTTGGGCGACATCAAAGACTTCATGTAGGTCAAAAGAACAACAAATCCCGCAACCACCATTATTATCATCCCCCAAACGGCGATTGTTTGTGAGCCACCAACGAACCCAAGCATGCTCCCGGCGGAGCTCGCCTGAGCAACCAAGTCCCTTAATCCGGCAACTTTTGTTTCTACTGAATTTTTAAGAATATCAGCCTCTCTATAAGACCTAATTTTGTCCTCAGGTGTTATTGCATTTGCCTGCAATGCCTCAATCTGGTCAAGTGAGGCAAGCGCGTCGCTTTTCAGGCTTATACCTTGAGCAAAGAAGGCTGTTTTCTCCAACGGCTTAAAAAGGTCGTTGATCTCCGAGCGGAAACTTGCGATTTCTTGGGGCGTAACTTCCCATATGTCTTTGGTTTCGATCTCGAATGTTCTTGTTTGACCCGGTTTAAGGTTAAACTTTCCCTGGACAAACATCTGATCTTTTTCCGCATCGTACTTTGCTTCAAGACCGGCATCTGTCTTGATAACGTCTTCCTGCCTTATCTCTTTGGGCAGATAGTACTTAATTTCCACATCCTGCGAAATCAATGTCGACGGATTTGTGGCAATTGTTTTGAATACGATACTGCCCAACTCCAACCAGGTATTAACCAATGTCTCCCCGGACCCAAGGGCCAAAAGTTTTTTGTTGGAATTGACAACACCAATTAAACCCAAGAGAGAGTTTTTAATCGATTTTTCTCCGTCAAGTTTTACTGCAACAAGGCTTGATGCCACAGATGGAACCTTGTTTATGGCAATCACCTGAGCCTTAAGGTCGGATATTTTGGAGATGGCAGTCGCGTCATCTTTTGTTTTTGTATACTCACCCAACACCAACTGCGCTTGTTTGCCACGTTCATCAAGTTTGGCAACAAGTCCTTCTGTGTATAAAAGCCTGGAGAAAACAGTCTTTTTACCTTCTTTGTCTACCGTTGTTCCCACAACTTTTTCGAATGCCAGTGAATCTTTGACAACTTGTTTAACCGTAAAGGCCATTTGCGGAGTTTTTTCGTAATCTACAAGGCCCGATTGCAAATCCGAAAGGCTCTTTTGGACAGAAGTAAGCTTTGTCTGCAAAAGATCCGCCTCCTCCCAATTCCACGAATCTCTGAGAAAGTTCACCTGGCCAAACATTGTATTGGCGCTTGATGTATCGGAAGGTTCACCCACTATTCCGGATAATGAAATCACAAAATTCAATGTGTCCCGCCCGGAAAGACCCGACAACTTTGAACTCAAAAGCGCGCTCTGTGCAGTAAGGAATTGATTATTCACAAACAACTGATTAGCAACCGCCCTGGAGTCTTTTATTTTTTGAGTTAGATCCGGTGTTGTGTCCTCCAATACGTTTTCGATAATCGGTTTGTTTACTATCTTTTCCAGGAGTATTCGGTTCTCATCAACTTTTTTCTCAATGGAAGTTAGATCTCCGTTTGTCTCCGAAAGATTGTCAACAGTATCTTGCAGGGTATTTACATTATTTCTGACCGAAACAACATCATCTTGAGTTGCAAGTTGTCCGCTTGATAGACCTGCACCCGTAATTGTTCTTGTTGCGTTATTCCAAATATCCGAAATCAGCGTTCCAAACGAAGACACCGTTCTTGATGAATATGACCATACGGCGGATGCAATTGATGCTGTGTCGGTAGCACTTGCGGCTTTTGACTCAAAACCTTTGTCGATACAAAGTGTGTCACCGCTTGTGGTGCAACAAACACTAGTTGGATACACGCCAGTTGTAGACGGTGTTGTAAATTCATGATAATACCAGCCATCTGCCCCACCCCCACTCATAGCCTGAGACGAAAGAAAACTTGAATTATCGGGATACTTGGAGGTTATAGTACAGCTTGCACCGGATATTGGGGTGGAAGTGTCATCATACAAAAACTCGCCCACCTTGCAGGTGGAACCAACAGTACAACTTTGAATCCCCCCGGCTGCGGCTTGGACTTCACTTTCCAAAAAATAAGCTGCAGCCAGATAGAGACTCAATGCCAGAGAGAAAACGCGTAGGACAGTTCTGGCGTTTTTCATTTTTATGTGACTAGCTTTTGACGGCCTTTTTAAATTCCCTAATAGAGTCGCCAATTCCTCGTGCCAACTCCGGGAGCTTTTTGCCACCAAAAAGCAACAACAATACTAATGCGATTACTACTAATTCTGACGTACCAATGTTGTTAAACAAGTCGGATCACCTCCATTCTAAAGATCAAGAGTTGTCCGATTCTTTTTAAATTATTGAAGCGGGCAGCTAATAATCTACATTAAGTATCCTACTATAGTAATAATCCTGTCAATGGGTATTTGATGATATATTTAATCTTATCGTAATCTTATCATTTTTTATAAAATAGCCTCGATTTTTTAATATCTAAAAAATTTGACTCAATGATAAGTATATGATACAAAAAATGTAATACACCATGAACACCTCATATACTCTTACAGAAAAGATAAAATCATCGTTGGCAAACGCCGACAGACTTAGAATAAAAATATTAACGACCCCAATTAATACCAAAGTAGAGCGAGACCTTTTGTGGTTTTTTAGAATAGACAAAATCAGATGGATTCTTTCTTTGGATGGTGATGATATGGAACCATACGAAATAGAAAAGATATTGGAATCCCCCTTCCCCAAGAAACCAACTCAAATTCAACTAAAAATCTTTGCATTAAAAAAATTTTTTGATTATATACACGAAGAATGGACTGTTAACCCAAACCCAATAACAACAGATACTGTTAAAAAAATATATTTATTGGCTTGCAAGCCTTACATGGGAAAGATGAAAGGTGTTACAGATATGTCGACCAAAATGGTTGTTAACGCACTCAACTTCCTTAATCAGGGTAAAGACCATCCGATTGTCCTTGCAGGCATAATGCACTCCGAGTTTGTAAGCGCAAGGCTTTTGGAATATGGAAACAACATGGTTGCAGGGCTATTGGCTTACCTTACACTTTACAAAAATGGCTATGACATTCGGGGAATGTACAGCGTAGATATGTTTCATAAGTTAAACATTGAAAAATACACTGCATTTACAAGTAAATTTTCTGTAAATCCCGGAATAACCACTTGGCTAGAGTATTATGCGGACGGCATGGTTCAGGCGTTGGAAAAAACTCTGGACATTATCCAAAAAATAACAGTCCCCCATAAACGAAGTGAGTCGTTGGTCAAGCTAAGTATCAGGCAAAAGGAATTATTAGCACAAATGGATAAACCTGGCACCAAAATCACAAATAAAGATTATCAAAAAATGTTTGGGGTTTCGCAAATTACAGCTTCCAGGGACCTTTCCAAACTTATGAACCTGGGGCTACTTCTCTCCCAGGGCCGCGGAAGATCCGTGTTTTACACGAAGGCGTAGACGATAGTGATTAGATATTAGTGAATAGTGATTAGTTACTGATTACTAATCGACGCTCACTGATCATTCTAGAAAAATATTTTTTGTTTCCAACTATTCACCAATCCCTAATCACTTTTCCCTACCCTGGTGGACTCGGGCGCCTGCCTGCCGGCAGGCAGGGAATCGAACTTGTGGACTCGGGCGGAATCGAACCGCCAACATATCAATGCGAATGATACGTTATACCATTTAACTACGAGCCCATATTTAACTGGAAACTTCCTGAATTATACTAAAAAATGTAGTCTTTAACCTCACTTAAGCTCTTGTGACGTCGGTTATACAGATAAGCACTCCAAACACGCCCTTCTCCTCTGAGGAATATATTGGGCTTAAGTATATATCCAACTTTCTTCCTTCAAAATTAACTTTCTTCCAACTTACTGTGCGTCTTTCTTCCAGTGCAGTTTTATAGGAATCCATAAGGTCAACAGAAACAGATAGCCTATCGTTCATAGATTGAAGTGTCCAGGTAACCCCCACCTCTCCCAATACTTCCGAAAGGCCAAAATTGGAAAGAACTATATTTCCGTTTATATCCGTAATTGCAATGCCTATGGGGATAATGTCAATTGCAGCCAAAAGTCTGGCCCTTTCTATGTCCAGTTCCTGTGATTTTAGCTGGGCACGGGTCAGAAAAAAAACCATACCGAACAAAAAGAAACTGGCAGTAACTCCAATTATAAAAACATAAAGTGGTATCTGTTCTTGGGGAAAAATATAAGTAACCCGCCAGGCAAGATAAGTTACAAACAGTGAAATACAAAGAACAATAATATCCAATGACACGGCAGGCTTTTTCATCAATAAAATTATAGCGCAATTGACTAACCCAGATTTGTATGGAAATATTTAGACATGATCAGGTGGATTTTAATTTTAGTATTGTTGGCAGTTGCTGCCGTTGAAGCTCAGATATACACGCTTGGATCTAAAACGGGAGACATTAACTACTACGTCAACGTTATCTACTCCCTACTGTTCTTTATTGGCGCCATCACTGCTTTTGTAAAATATTCAAAGATAAACGAAAATCAAAACCTAAAAAAGTCAGCGCTGTTTTTTGGAATTGGAAACTCGTTTTATGGAATCGGGTTATTGGTTTGGTCTTACTACAACATTTTTTTGAAAGTGGAGATGCCCTATCCGTCTTGGGCAGATGCCTCATTTCTGATTTTTTACCCCGGAACAATTGCCGGAATAATATTTTTGATTAAGGCGGTTGGTGAAAAGATGACAAAAAGAATGTTGTGGGAAGGCCTTACAGTTTTTCTAATATTTTTTGGTATTTTATATCAATTTATATATCAAAATAGTGCAGGAATTGGTTTTTTTGACCCCACTAACATGTTAAATTTTGTCTATCTGATGGCCGACTCAATGCTTACAGCTGCAGCCCTCATAGTCCTGAGAACCGAGGAAGGAATAAGCAAACACCCATACATTCTTTATTTTGTATTTGGGTTTATTATGCTGGCAACCGCTGATACAATTTTCTCTTACACTTCTGCTATTGGCACGTATTGGAACGGAGATATAAGTGATATTTTGTTTGCAATATCCGGATTTTTAACGGCTTTTGGTTTTACTTACTTCCCCGAAGATTAGATTGTTATCTCAAATAGTTCAACGGGTTTAGCCTGGTTCCGTTAAGATAAATCTCAAAATGTAGATGTGGCCCTGTAGAACGCCCAGTGCTCCCCATTCTTCCCACCGAAGATCCACGGGATACCGATTGACCACTTATTACAAATATCTGGCTCAAGTGTCCGTAGCGTGTCCTGTAACCGTTTCCGTGATCTATAAGTACCATGTTTCCGTAACCTGTTGCATCCCAACCTGCGTATATTACCTTGCCTGAGTCAGCCGCAACGACACCAGGCATTGAAGGATTGGCAACGTCGATTCCAGGATGGTACCATGCATATCTCTGACTGATTACACCTTGTGTAGGCCAGACAAACTGTCCTGAAGCAACCACAGTTCCGGCATCGGGTGTAATCTGGCGTCTGCTTGGTGAAGCAACTGCTGCTGCAGGCATTACACCATCGGGAACAATTATTGTCTGTCCAACTGCAAGCTCAAACGTCTCGTCGTTTGCAAAACTGTTAAACGGAAAGTCTACAACCGCCTGAGACTCTGAATCGTATTTTTTGGCAATAGAGTAAACCGTGTCGCCTTTTTGGACTTTGTGGGCAATGCCCGTAACGGGAAGAATTTTTAACGTCTGCCCTATTTTTATTTTGTCGTTGGTAAGCCCGTTCTGCCATTTTATAGAGCTTTCCGAAATGTCGAATTTTTGCGCGATTGATTTTATGGTATCTCCTTCTTGAACTTTATATTCAATGATGCTATCTCTTACTTTACTAGATACTTGTGTATCAATTCCCGGATCATCGGTGGATGCGGAAAGCACTGCAGGGGCCGAGGCAATCTCCCAGGGGTTTACACTTCTTCCAGGAAATTCCTGTGCTATCATCGGCGCCATAACTACACCAAGCGCAGTTATCGCTGCCATTCCTGAATGAGTTAAACGTCTGGAGAGTTTTCCGCGTTGCCTATAAAGTGCTGTAACAAAAACACCTTTCTTTTCTTCGAACCGTAAGAAACTAATATGAAGACTTTTAAAAATATATTTTGTAAGCTCGTAGGAGAAGTCTTTTATATCCTCCCACAATGCAATTAATATCTCGAATGTATCGTCCATTGTTTGTTACTGTTCCCTACTACAAGAAGATCTATTTTTGATCTTTTTAACTTTAATTTATCGATTTAGACGATACCATATTAACAAATCTGAATCAAATAATTAGTGAGTTCAAAAAATGTATTCGATTTTTAAACGAAGCATATTGACAACATATCTCTGGGGAAAATAAACACGCTAGTCAGTTAAGCAGTCTTGAGGGTTTCCAAAAACTCGTCGTTTGTTTCTGTTTTATCAAGCCTGGAAGTTAAGGCTTCTGTTCTTTCGTCCTCCCCCATTAAGTCCAACATGCGCCTTAAAGTATTAACTTTTTTAAGTTTTGCCATTCCAAAAAGGAGCTCGTCTTGTCTTGTTCCCGATTTACCGATATCAATTGCAGGATAAATTCTTCTTTCGGCAAGTTTCCTATTAAGGTGAAGTTCCATATTGCCCGTACCCTTGAACTCCTCATAAATAAGATCGTCCATTCTGGATCCTGTATCAATTAAACAGGTTCCGATAATGGTCAATGACCCTGCATTTTCAATTTTTCTGGCTGCACCAAAGAATTTTTTGGCCGGGAAAAGTGCCATTGGATCAAAACCTCCCGAAAGTGTACGTCCTGAAGTAGGAAGAGCTAAATTGTATGCTCTTGCCATTCTTGTGATGGAATCCAAAACTATAACAACGTCGCGTCCCATTTCCACAAGCCTCTTTGCGCGCTCAAGTGCAAGTTCCCCTACTCTTGTTTGGTCTTGTGGTGCTTCGTCAAAGTTTGATGCTGCAACTTCACCGTGTCCGTTTGTAACGTCTCTCATCTTTCTTTGAATATCAGTTACTTCTTCGGGGCGTTCGCCAATAAGGACCGCCATTACATGAACTTTCCTTGCCTTGTCTTTGCCGTCTTCGGGATAGTTATTTGCGATTCCCGAAATAATATCTTTGATAAGCCATGTTTTTCCTGCTTTCGGAGGAGCAACAATCAACGCCCTTTGTCCAAATCCAATTGGAGCGACTAAATCTATCATTCTAGTAGTTAATGTATCTTTGTCGGTCGACAAATTGATTTGTTCATCCGGATAAATAGCCACCATGTCGTCGAATATGGCTCTATTGCCCAAGCTCTCAACAGGCTCACCGTTTACCTTTTCCACTTTCAAAAGACCCCAATATCTTTCGTTTTCTTTGGGGCGTCTTGCCTGTCCGCCAACAACATCCCCCACTCTCAAATTGAATCTTCTGATTTGCGAAGAAGAAATATACACGTCGTGATCGCTTGGCGCAAAATGTGAAGGTCTCAAAAGTCCTGATCCTTCGTTGGCAATGTCCAAAACTCCCTCAACAAAATCAGTAGGAAGTCCTGCGTCCGGGATCATTCTGTCATCAACAACCAAAGGATTTGGTGTCGCCTCGACCATTGCAACAGGCGCGGGAGGCAATGCTCCTGCGTCCTGGGGTGCACCGACTAACGATTGTACGTTTGCATCGGCAGTTGTTGTGGTTTTTTTCAAAGCCATGATCTTTTAAGTCAAAATTATTTATAAAAAAAGAATATTTTCTAGCACTGTTCGGAAAAAACGGAAGAAATACTTTCTTGTAAGTACAAGTATTAGTATAGCCTAATTTGAGAGCGTGTCAACTGTTTGCAAAAGGCCATTTTAGAACAGGGTTTTAAATCCCATAATGTTTGACTTTTGAGGCCGCAGATGGTAGAATGCACGTACGGATTATATTGAATCCAAAAGCACGTTCACACCAACTCCCCCAAGAGGATGAAGCCTCTGGGAGAGATTTATTACATCCATCCGTTGACGACGGAGGAAGGAAACAATGAAAAGCAATTATCCAAAGCCGTACCTGGCTGAGGAAAAACGCCACACAGAGGGTAACTCTCATTGGCGTGAAGATCTTCTCAAGGAAGTTAGTGCTTCTTTGGGAAAATGGGGTGCCTGGGCAGACAAAGTTGGTACCGGAAAAAACGAGATGCAAATCCGTTTTCAGGACCCAATAAATGCTCAGTTCAGCTTCAAAGATCTTAATCTCAGATGGGTACAATTCAGAGTATTGTCACCCCAAAAAAAGGAAGACACGACTCAGGTCGTGCGTTTTGGGCCCAACACTGCAGTTTGCATGGTGTTGCTTAAAGTGCCTTATAGAGGTTCGTTCAAGTGGTTCGCGCTGGCCAGAAGAAAGTATCAGTTCGCCGGCAAGGATCTTTTTATCGAATTCTCAAGAGGCTGGATCAAGGATTCGGAAGTCAGCCAGGGACTCGCACTTTTTAACCGCGATTACCCGGGCCTTGCCGAAAGCTCAAACGTCACCCAAGTTACAGAACACAAAATGGGCAAACCGGTATGGGAGAACAACGCACAGTTCGCAAACATGATCTCCTACCACCTGGTTACAGTAGAGCTTAAAGAGGAAATGCAAAAAGAAGATATTCAGAAACTTCTTACGGACGCAAAAATTATGCAGGAATACCCCGGAGAGAAACCCGAGGATTTCGATGGGCATGATTTGGTAAGCAGTCCGATGGTTTTTGAGATCGAAACAGTTGCTAAATACCTCAACGCACACCTTAAGGATGATGAAGAAAAGCTGGCGTTTTTCGGAGAAAATTATTCGACATCAATATGGTCGAGATTCCTCTCCCTCTGGGGCCGGCAATTCCCACATCTTTTACCCGAACCCGAAGCGGAGCTTTAACCGCTTTCATCAAAAAAATCCCATTCATCGGTTGAAGTCCGGTGATTCTAGCTTTACGCGAATTTAGGAATTGAAGATTCCGAAGACGCGCTGTCAAAAACAGGAGCTAGTAAAATGAATACTCAAATCGTTATCCCCTTCCACAAGGTGCCCTTTAACCTTCTCTGGAAGAATCGCGCCACCATTGGGAAAAATGGTTGGCACGCCGTCGTTACGCTTTTCCGCCGCTGGACCATCAAGGTTCAGATCCCGCTTTGGTTGACGGTCCTCGTCGACTTTGCAGGTTTCTGGAACCCTTGGGGCACCCGCCGCCACATGGCATATGTCAAGGTTGACGAAAACGGCAATGTTGTCGAATACAATTTTGACGCCATTGTGATCAGCGACGGCCCCACACCCGAATTCTGGGGTCATGCGACTCCATCGGTCATGGTCGTTGTGACTGGCGAAGGCAAAGATGGACTGTATGTACGCTCGGTCAAAGAACTGCGCCCCGTGATTGTGAATCCCGATACAGGGAAAGCCGGCAGAGAGATCGAAGAATCGATTCCCGGCACATGGGCAAACGCAGGCGAAGATATGGCTGATGCGGCAATCCGCGCTCTCAAGAAGTCGGGCTTTGCGGTTCCCGCAAACGTCACCCCCCAAATCGAAGGCTGGCAAGTGGCCAATCGTCAATGGGTGGAGACAGCCTTCCCGACCGTGTCTGTTCCCTTTGCTGGAGAAAACACCATCTTGGTGTTGGACGATGACACGATCATGCGCGGCGGTGCACACAGACTGGATCAGTTTCCGGACACCAAAGACAGCCTTGTTAAAGCCGGCCTTTGGGACTTTGCCCAGAATCATGGTCACGTTTCGCCCGTGCCTGTCTCCCAGCTTTACGAGGAGATCGAACGTCTCAAGCGCGAGCTTGAAAGTAAGTAGTTTGTTTGGATCAGAGTGAGCCTAAGTTTAATGGGATTCTTACGCTCCTACCCGATACAAACTGGCCCCCGTGGTTGTTTTTCGCTTCGTGCGAACTACACCCGGGGGCTGTTTTTTTTGGAAAAAATAGCCCATAGGTGTATAATTCAGCCATGGAAAAGGAAAGATTGGTAAATTCATCGTTTATCCAAAATACCCACACAGAATACCTGACAGTCACAAGACTTTTGTGGCAAACAAGGCAAAAAGATATTGAAAGTTTGGAGGTAAATAGCAACATAGAGCTTTTGGAGGAGCGTTTAAGCCACCTTTCTGTGGAAATAGCCAGTCACAAGGGTATGGCTGACATGCACCCCAAAAACCCATTATGGGAGCTCTGGAACCAAAATTGGACACGTCTTGGTGAATCCAGACGGAACCACAGGTACGAAGACGAGGAAACAGCCTGGAGTGAGCTTAGAGCAATAGCAGCAAAACTAGATCTTCAATCACACTTCTCAATCAGTTAAAACCACAAAAAAAACGGCAAACCTGAGCAGTCGTACCTATTAGGCACAAATACTCGGATCTGCCGTATTTTAATACTTCGAAAGTAAAAATTTCTCTCCGGAGGGCTTAAAGGCTCCGCAAAAATGGAGGTCTAAACCCTCCGAAGTAGACTTGAATTATATCATATAAACTATGGGGTGTCAAGTTTTACTCTTCTTTAGTAGCCAACCCAAAGCAACAGCACCCAAAATCATACCTCCCCACTCCAAAAGTTGCGGCCAATAAAATACATAAACTGTGTCGGGTGATCTTGGCAAATCCCAAGAGTTGGACCAAGAACTAAAAATTTGATTTTTATAAATCTGCATTTTCCAGGAATCAGGATCTATGCCAAACGCCAACCAGCTCTCATCAAAGCCCTGACCCAACTGCATTAAGCCAGAACCCTCTTTTTGAACTTTGTATCCCCAGGTTCCGTATTTAGATACATTTTTAATTTCTAAGCTATTTGACAACTCAACAGGTTCAAACTTTGTATAACTAACCGGGTAAAACTCTATCGTATCGATACTGTTTTCCGAAGACACAGTTCCAAAAGACCTGGTTTCTACATTCAATGTAAAACCATCCGCACCAGACTGTTCATGGGTGGTTGGATAAATTCGGTAATATTCGTCAAAGCTCCCTGTTGGCAACAGTTCCTCCAGGTCCACACGGCCACTGGCAACATTAAAAAGATATAATTTAAGAGATCTTCCCTGTACATTTTTACCTTTAATTCTTAGTACATAGGCTCTTGAGTAATCAAGTCCGGGATAATAAAAATAATCACACGACACACCGCTTTCCAATGCAGTATAAACATATTCATGACTTCTCACTTCTTTTGTAACACTCCCTCTTCCGTCAATACTGCAGTTTCGTGCTTCTTTATATCCCTGGCTTCCGGAAAAAGTCTCAGATATTTCGGGTCTGCCAATTTCAGAAAATTCCCAGGTTGGTAAATATGACACCGAAGGTGATGATACAAAGTTGTTTGTATTAAAAAGATCAGTTTTAAAAATAACCAAATCTCCAAAAGTTGCATCCTTCACAACACCCGGCAAAGACTCAATCCTTGCATATTGTTTTTGGGAAAAATTGGAAAAGTTTGGATTGCCGGGGATATAAATACTTTTATCAAACAAGATATATTTTATTTGATATTTTGTGAGTTCGTTACTGATATCTTCGTCGGAGCCATAGTCAAAAGCATACTTCAAATCCTCGTAGGCCAACTCGTTGTTTTTGCTCCAAACGTCAAAAGCTCTATCCAAAATGGGCTGTTTGATTCCATACCACAAATATCCGCTTCCCCGGTAACCCCACTCGTTAAATTTCCATCCCCAAAAATCTGCCAATGGAAAACTTGCGACCCTTCCGTTTACAGGTCTTTGGTTAAAATAATCAACAACATTCAGATAACTTTCCGGCAGATCTACTTTCATTGTCTTTGATACAAATCCTTCGCGCAAAGCCGGAGCCAAAGTGAATACAGAGATGAAAGTTACTACTGATGCCAGAACCAAACTCACAAAGACCCCAAGCTTTCCTTTGAATATTCTTGAGAAAAGTGAAATGAAATACCCGATACCAAGCGCGTACAAGAAGCTTGCAGGTATGGACCATTTTGTAAACGAATTTCTGAATATTTCTGCGAAAACCGGAAAACTATTTTGTAAATATAAATAAAGAGATCCAAAAGGTTTATTGTCACCCGCAAGCATAAAATAACAAATAAACAAAAGTGTCGGAACTGATAACCTGAATTCTTTATCGTTATTTTTGTAAAACAAATTCGCAACCGCTCCCAACAAAGACAAAATAAACAATGCAAAAAGTGAGATATCAACCAATCTTTGCGACGTATACCAAATGTAATCTTTATACATCAAAGTATACTCACCAGACGTATTCCAATCATAATAATCAAACCAGTAGCCTTTAAGTGTCGCTATACTGGCAAAATCACCCCTAGCTTTATTCATAAGCTGAGTTTCCGGTGTGGCGATTGAGTTTATGTGCGATTCGGTTGGGACATTTGAGTTTTTAAGTGCATAGTATCCCACGGGCAGAAACCAATATGCAGAAACAGCAAAAGTCACAAATCCAAGAATGAACGACCTAATTAAACCCCGCTTATGCAAAAACAAACTCTCCAAACAAAAAACGGCCAAAAATATTACATAAACAACAAATAAAGTCTGAACATAAAACGAAGTACTACCCAAAACGGAAGTGATCGCAAATGCAACAAGCGATGATTTGCTACCCTCTCTTAAATATTTCTGTGCAAATAAAATTAGCCAGGGGAAAAAACCATAGAAAGTAACAAAAGTCTCAAATGGGGTAAAGAATGTTTGGAGTGTTGAGTAATTGAAAATATAAAACACCGAGGCTGCTATTCCGGCAAGTTTCAAGCTTAGACTTTTGCCTTTTTTGTTGAAGAAATAAAATACGCCCAATGGACCCAAAACCAACATCAGAAAAGTCCAGATATACCTTGCGAGAGAAACTTTGGTAAATACCGATATCGCCAGCAATATTAACTGTCGTGGTAAATCCGCTGCATGCCCCATTCCCCCAAGCAAACCAAGACCTTGGTATTCTTGCCAGGGAGCAGACAGACTTCTTTGAATATTCAGCTGGTAGTTGAGTTCAGGTACAAGGTCGTCCCAACCCAAAAGCCAAGTGTCAAAAGTGAAACTTTTGTAAGAAACAAAAGAAGCGATAAATACAATACCGACTGGAAACAAAACCTCGAGAAGATTATGTTTTAACCAACTGAAGACTTTCTTCAAAGACAACCTGTTCATTATTTATAATTGTAGCATTAGGTTTGCCCATACCCCTGGCCAACACATACAAGGGATATATCCACTTACTTGGAATAACCGAGACAATGACATACTGAACCAAAGTTGCAATAACCCCTTTCAGGGTTGGTTTGTAACCATACTTGGATATGGCTCTAAATCTTGTCTTTAGAGTCAAGCTGAATGTCTTTTTGGGGTTTACCAAAGAAGTGTTTGAACCGTGAATTCTGTATTTAAGAAGCGTTTCAGACAAATTTCTGACTTTTCCAATTTGGAAAAATTTAAAAAGAAGTTCAAGCTCCTCGGCGGAAGCATAATTTTCATCGTACCAAACAAAATCTTTAGGAAGAAGTTTTGTATTAACCATCATTGCAGGCTGTTGCAAAGGAACGCTGGTGAATATCATTCCGCGAATAGACTTGTCGTCAGTGGGAAATCTTTTGCTACCGATAATGTTACCTTTTGAGTCAATTAGATCACATTGTGCCCCAACAGCAACTACGTCTTTGTTTTTCTGCAAAAATGCCACCTGCTCCCCAATTCTTTCAGGATAAGAAATATCATCGGAATCCATGCGGCCTATAAACTGTCCCCTGGATTTTGCCACACCCAACATCTCGCTTTTTGTGACACCAAGATTTTTTGTATTGGTATAAACACGGATTCTCTTGTCTAACTTCGCATATTTATCAAGAATCTCACCTGTTCCGTCTGTGGATGCATCGTTTATTACAATAAGTTCAAAATCTGTATATGTCTGGCTTAGTATTGATTCGATTGCTGCCACCAAAAAACTACCGGGGTTATAAACCGGCATGACAATGCTTACCATGGGGGTTTTTGTTTTCATAATCTCAGAAGCACTAAATCTTTTAGAGTTTGTGAGATCGGGCAAGCCTATCTACCAAAAAGAAAAAGGTAAATAGGCTTGCCGTCGTATTCGAGGCGAAACGGACGACTGGTTAGTCGTTAGGGTCGATGACGGTAGCGATAACGCCTTCGCAAACAGGATTCGTCCAGGCTGACGGGCGGTACAGATTGTTGTGTGCCCATTTCTGGTTGATAGCCTGCGCGACGCGCATGCAGTATTCCGACTGACCCGAGTCGCGACCGATCAAAAGCGCGAAGCCGTCCACAATGTGCAAGGACTTGATTTGGGTGCCTTCGGTGAAAGCGCCGTAAAAACCTTCCTTGAAACTGTAGGACTTGCCGTTTTCCAGAACAACCGTAGCGCTGTACGCACCGAACACCAAGGTGGTGCCTGCGGGTACGGTGAAGGTCTTCTGGTTGGGCAACAAGGGCAGGTCGATTTCGCTGGGTTTGCTGGACTGCACATAAAGAGCGTCAGCGCCCGTGAGACCTGGCTTTTGAGTCCATTCCGGCATCTTCTTGAGTTCATCCCATTCGATGTTGCCGCTGACCTGCGGGGTCATGGGCTGGTCACCGAGGAGTGAACCGATGTCGGTCATGGGGGTAGCGGTAACGACCACGGTATTGGAACCACCGTTGCCATTAGGGCCGCCGTTGCCGTCGTTCGAGTTGG
Organism: uncultured Gammaproteobacteria bacterium; assembly: GCA_964599625.1. Lineage (GTDB taxonomy): Bacteria > Patescibacteriota > Microgenomatia > UBA8517 > UBA8517 > CAZRGC01. The sequence goes on along the minus strand of CAZRGC010000002.1, from coordinate 13,690 downwards.
AGCTGTTGGCTCCGCCACACGCGGTAAGGACCAGCATGGCGATAACCGCAAGGCTCAGAACGGTGAAGATTTTTGTCTTCATGACTTGATACCTCCGATATTTGTATTCTTTCGAAAGGAAACAAATTTGGCCGAAGCCGTTTTGGACACGAATAACTGACTGAATTAATAAATAACTAAAGCTAAGCAGCTCATATCCAAAATGGCTCCGCCAAAAATATACAGGAGGTTGTCGCCTCGATTTTAATGTACCTTAACCAATTAGACCGTAACGCAAATGTTGCGATCTAAATAAGTCCAGGTATCACACGTTCAAATTTCAATAATTAGAAAAAGTGGAGAGCAAAATTCGCTCTCCCTTTTCGCTACCGCGCTTTGAATGGCTTGACGATCATAAAAAATGCGACCGCAAGGCCAGCCAAAATGTAGGTGCCGTAGGCTTGAAAGATATTAACCAGTTCAATTCTCCGGCTAACCAATTCTTCTGGGCTGGTGGGTGTAAACCAAGTCCAAGCTCCACACAACACAAAGAGAAACAGGAACAAAATCCATCCCTGCCAGGGCATTTTTGACATATCGGATCTCCTCAACAATTTGATAATGATACCTGTATAAAAGTGCAAACCCACCTTTTTGTAGGTAAATATATGTTCCAGTAAAAACCGGAACATGTAGCTACCTACAAAACTGGCTTAGGCAATTGCACCTGCTTTTTTGGAGAGGTGAAGGAATATACCTGAAGCTCCAATAGCGAGTGCTCCAGCCAGAGCCAAATTCTCTGCAAGGCCTGCTTCAACAGGCTTGTGAGTTTTAACTCCACAAACTACTCCTCCTCCGTAAGGTTGAGGGCATATAACTTGCTCATGATCTGCCAGAACCTTTGAGGGGTTGGCAAGAACGATAAAAGCGAAAACTCCAACTAAAAACTTTTTCATCATGGGGGCAGTATATAGTATTTTTTTTGATTTGTCAAGTAGTTATAGGGTGTCCGAAGGACACACTCACCTGCGGTGTAGGATAGTTTTAAATTGAGGCTAAAAATCAAATTTTGAGAAGCTTGGCGTATTTGAATATTCTGACAGGGCCGTTCAATGTTTCGCATGTATATAGGATCAGATCGGCTGAATAATCAGTGATGTGTTCACCTTTATCTTCTCCGTAAATGGCATACGTATATTTACGTTGGTGCCAAGAAATTTCCACAAGATCGCCAACATTAAGTTTAGGGAGATTAAAAAACGAGTTCAGCCTACGGAAACTGTTTGTCCAGGCAAGATAGCCATATCTGTGAGCTGCAAGTATGACAGGCACACCCGTCTCGCCGGGAGCTCCAAAATCCGAAACCCTCCAAACCCCCTTTTTAAGCGCAGCCTCATAATTATCAAGCGTTGCTTCTTGAACAGTGGTATTAACACCAATAGCCTTAATTGTAAGGTGGTTGTCTTTTGGAAGCTTTGGATCAAAGGCTGGAGAGTAGTTTTCCAAAATTTTTACATCTTTGGCCAGTGTTTCAACCTCTGCCTCTGTAAGCTTAAAATTGTCATTTGCTCCAAAACTAAGTCCCTGCAACCAAAAAAAGATGCTTGGCAAGTATGCGATAAGCAGAAGAACCACACCGACGTAGGCAAAAAGTCTGGAGATCCTCAAAAGTATCTTGGCAACTTTAGCGCCGCCCGGTTTTATTTTTTCCGGTGATATAGGCGGAGGCCCGACCACAAAAACACCATCTTCAGGCGAGTGGGAATAATGATAAACAAGATGTTCCATGGTGACATTTAATTATATATTGGCTACACCAGAAACAAAAAAAGGGATCTTATTAAGCTTAGGAGCGGGTAGTTCGCCTGCCCAACAAACCACCCGTCCCTAAGTCCAACAAAATCCCTTTTATCCGTGAAAAGACCCTTGACAACAAATCCCCATAGATTTAGTCTGATAACGATTTGTCTTGAATTAATTAGTCGTTAGCTAGTTGTCCTGTCTGCAAGACAAATCCCGTGTCCAGGCAATTTTTAGTGCCTGGTTAGTTTTAAAGAGCATCTCTATTCGTGGCGAGTCCCTTTAATTTTAGAGGAGAACCCAACGATGGCGATGCTCTTTTTTTGGTCTTCCCAAAAAATATTAAACTTACAAATTTTCACTCAAAAATTTAAAAGTTCTTCTTAAATAAACCAAATAAATACGGTTTCCCGATCAATTGAAAAAAGTGTAACACCCACCTTGGGTTATGTCAAATCCCATAAGTTGATTTTGCCTCTCAAAATAGTATACCCATAGTCATTTTAGCCTCGAAAAAGCCCGAAATTTCGGGCAAAAAAATTGTTCAAAAATAAATGTGGATATCTCGTGTATAAAGCATTGATGTGCGCAAATGAGCGTGTATAATACTGTTATGAAAGAGGCGTTGCGTCATTCAGTAGTTGGAAACGAGGTTGCACCCTGGTTGCATCAAATAAATTCGGGTGCATACATGTCCCGCTATCCCCTATATCAAAATAAAGACAAACACTTTGCCAACGAATCAAGAATAATAGACAAAGTTGCAGGAGAGATAATAAGTAATATATTAAAAAATGAAAACAGAACAGGAGTTGTTTTGGCGATAGCCCACAGAGGCGACTTTTATCTTCCGCCTGTTGCTGTCAGATATGGAGAGGTATCCGCAGACGACCAGGAATATGTAAAAAAGGTTTCAAAATACACAGATTACGCCATGTTTAAGGCACATTTTGTTATTCGACACCCCAACTTGTTTGCTTCCGCACAAAATCTTAGCCTCGAAGACGGAAAAAGATGGAAAATTGGTGAAACTTTTCTCCCCGGTGGAGCAATTGCTTTCAAAAATGGAATAGTTTTATCTATGTCTGGGCTTCCATCCGGAGAAAAAGACACCGCCGCGGTTCTTGCAATTGGAGTGGCTTCACATTTGGTTCGACCTCAAGTTGCTATGAAAATGGCCAGAAAAACAGGATCACTTGCGGAATATCAAAAGATTATTTCAAACCAGCAAATCTGATAGCTTCCTTGAGGGACTTAACTTCACCCGAGCTTACAAACGTGGAAAATCCCATCCTTTTGGCCTCTTTGAGACGTTTTTCTTGTGATGGTACTTTGCGGATTTCTCCCAAAAGACCAATTTCCCCAACCGCCAAAAGCTTCTTGTTTAGTGGTTTATCAAAATAAGCAGATGATACCGCTAAGCAAATTGCGAGGTCTGTAGCGGGTTCTGTGACCTTTAGGCCTCCGGCAATATTTACAAAAACGTCGTGATCATACATAGGCAGTCCCACTCTTCGGGTTAAAACTGCCAAAAGAAGTTCCAATCTTCTTGAGTCAATTCCTTGTGCAATACGCCTGGGAATTGCCAATTTTGTGGGAACAACTAACGCCTGTATTTCTACTAAAAGCGGCCTTGTGCCCTGCATAACACTTGTTACAACACTTCCAGGGACGCCACTGTTTTCTCCCTCCAAGAATGCTTTCTCTGCGTTTTCCAGTGGGATCAAACCCTTGTCTTCCATTGTAAATATACCAACCTCATCAGTTGGGCCAAACCTGTTTTTTACTGCACGGAGAATTCTGGTTGCAAGTGTTTTGTCACCCTCGAACCACAAAACAGTATCGACAATATGGGCTAAAACGGCAGGTCCTGCAACTGTTCCCTCTTTGGTAACATGGCCAACCATAAACATTGGAATGTTTTTTTCTTTTGCAACTTTCAGAAGTCTAAAAGCACATTCGCGCACTTGTCCGACAGAACCCGCCATACCACTCAAGTCCCCTGTTGTAACTGTTTGAATAGAATCAATAATTACCGCAGAGATGTTTTGCTGTGTTCTATTTATTTGATCATTAATTTCATCAACATCCGTATTTTCGAGTAATTCTATATTGTTATTTTTAATTCCCAATCGGTCCGCCCTGACTTTAACTTGGTTAACCGACTCTTCACCACATACATATAGTATGTTTCCCAGTTTTTGTGCCAACTCTAAAAGCAAAGTAGATTTACCAATACCGGGTTCCCCTGCGATAAGAATTACTTGTCCCGGAACTAATCCCCCTCCCAATACTCTGTCTAACTCAGAAATATTGGTAAGAGTTCTTTTTATTTCGGAACTTTTTATTTCTGCAATATTTACCGGTTTCAAAGAAGAATTCCCCGACTTATTTGCAGATTTTGATTTTTCAGATTTACCAGTCGAAAAGACTTCTTCGACCAAACTTCCCCAAGAGTTGCAGTTGGGGCACTTACCAAGCCATCCCATAGACTCGTAACCACACTGTTGGCATGTGTATTTAGAATGGAGCGCCATTAACGAAAATATATCACAAAAAACTTGTGACACTACCATAAATATAATAGTATGTTTGTATGGCAAGAAAGAAATCTCAAACAGGAACTCCAAAAATCGTTAAACAAACAATAATAGTAGTATTTCTTATTGCAAGTATCGCTGCCGGACTTGTACTCATAAGCCAAAAGCAATTGTTCGAAGACAATGCCTCCTCCACCACTTGCAGATGTGCAGACGGAGCAGCGTGTACCAAGATTGTCTGTTCGGGTGGCGGTGGTGGCGGAAAAAGAAGATAAAAAAATGGTACTTTCAGTTTTTTTTAAGGTTGTATATATTTAATATATGTCTGAATCGGATTTTGTTCCAAAATTAGATTTTCCTGTATTCTTCAAAAATTCCACAAACGGCAAAGTCTCTAAATCTCGTGCACTAACTACTGCAATTGGACTTGTACTACTCATTGTGGGTATTGTTGCTGGTGCCTTGCTTGTAACACAAAGACAACTATTTGACCAAAAGGCCGGCAGCGGACTTGCTTACTGCGGTGACGGGGTCTGTAACGAAAACGCAGCCTCCTGTCCCAGGGATTGCGGCAGCAACATCATAAACTGCGGTGGCGTGCAATGTCAGGCTCAGTATTGTCACTGTACAGGTGGACAAGCATGTACAGGTTTTGAATGTGTCAATGAGGAGTGGGTACAGAATGTTTGTACAAGCCAAGGAAGGTCCTGGTGTTCTAACTCAGAAGCTGGTGGAGGTATGACTTGTTGCGCAGCAGGATATGTTTGTAATCCAAGCGGTGAAGGGTGTGTTCCAGGAACTAACCGCTCTGAACCTCCAAGTTCCGGGACCCCTGCACCAACACCAAGAGTGACACCAACACCAACATCCACACCCAGAGTCACGCCTACGCCTACACCAACTCCGACACCTAGCCATTCTCCAACGGCAACACCTACCCCCACTCCGGTTGCTATGTGTCAAAGAATTGAAATTTATAGCCCTGGCTGGACACAGATTTCAAACAGCACCTTCTCAACTCTTAGGTCAGGTGCACAAGTTTACTTCTGTGTGGGTGGTTTCACCAACAGTACTTCTCCGTTTGACAAAGCAAGATTCAAAGTAAACGGCGTCACGCGACAAGAAACAACCTTGCGCAGACCCGGAACAAGTGATTTTTGCGACCTTTATACCATTCCGCAATCAACATACAATTTTAGAGTCGTAGGAGAGTTGCATCACCCAACTCTCGGCTGGCGCTAAGCATCGATAATAATATGGACAACCAAAACAACAATCATTTAAATTTAAACAATATACCTATGATGCCAAAAAATTCACATTTTATGGGCAACGTAAAAAATTTAATGCGCAAATTTAAACTCTTAGCGGTCGTTCCTTTGTTGGCAATAGTGGCAATTACAATTGCAGTTGCCACTATTTCTTACAACCTTAGAAACAAATCATTGTCTCCGCTTTCTCCAGACAGTGACCCCAATGCAGGATCAGCAGAGTGTACTCTCAATTTGTCACTGCCAACCCCTGGGCCATCAGCAACTCCAATTGTTTGTGAATCTACAAAAGTAGATATTGTTCTTGCACTTGATAGGTCGGGTTCGATGACCTGGAGAGATGTCAATAACATTTCAAGATTGCAAGGTGAAATAACAGCTTCCCTGGCATTTATTGACGCAATCAAATCACAATCCGAAGAAGTCAGAAACAATATTAGAGTTGGTGTTGTGGTTTGGGCTGGCAATAACAATAAAGTAAGCACCTTGCCATTAACCAACAACTTTGATTCTGTTAGAAACTATATTGAGTCAACTGTTAAGTATGACAATTCTGACTACTACACTTGTATAGACTGTGCTGTGAACAGATCAGCCGACCTATTCACAAACGCTTCAAACAAGAGATTTGTCATTTTGATGTCTGACGGAATTGGAAATAGAGTAATAGAAAGTTGTAGCGCGAACGGCAACTGCACCTTCCCAACCCCACCGCCTTGTACAAACGATGCAAACCTGGCAGTCCACTGTGCAGCGGCTGATACCAAAGCAATCGAATCTGCCACAGCCAGAAAAGCTACCGGTATCACATATCACACAGTGGGATATGGCAGAAACACACAGCCGGTCAGAATTCTCGAAGACAATTTAAGAGCAATCAGCGGAAATGCATCAAGCGGAAGCAGCACAAGCTTCTATCACTACGCTGGTGACAACACCCTTGATTGGAGTAGTATTTTTGTAGGAATATTGCCAACCATCTGTAACGTGACTGTTCCAACACCCACACCAACTGTAAGACCAACAGCCACACCCACACCCGTACCTACACGCACACCGACACCCAGGCCCACAAGAACACCAACACCCACACCAGCGCCTCAGTGTTCAAAAGAGTGGTGCATGAGCACATACGACTTGGTTCCTCGCGAACAATAAATATTTATTGAAGTTAATACCTTCTGTCTCCGTTAATCACTTTGTAGATTCTTGATTCCGGATCATAGACAGATCCCCAACCTGCTTCTTGTGCTCGCCTATCAAGCTCACTCATTGAATCGCGTCCTTCGAATTGAAGAATGAGTCTTGCCTGATTGGTTACTTCATCCATCACATCAAACTCATGTCTAAGGTCTTGTGACGTGTAGACTACACCCTCAATATTTATACCATCATATTCTGATTCCCCCACCGATATGGCTAATTTGAGAAGTTGGTATTTGGCATGGATTACTACCCAAAGTGTATCCTCCCCCTGACGGGCCACTTCCCTCGCGGCTTCGGCAATCCCCGTTTTTTCTTCATCGGTAAATGTAATTTCTCTTTCTAGCATTTTTGTGTTTTACAACATACAGTTTGTTTAGTCAAATTTGTTGTAATATATTAAGCTATGGAAACTCCACAAGTGGGCTATTCGTCCCCAAGAGACATTCAACTTGTGACAGCACCAAAAGTGTTAGAAAGGTTCGAACTAGCCTCCAGCACAAACATAGCAGAGGTATATTTGTTATCCCATACAAGTTGGCGGGACACAGACGGGCATGTTAACGAAGCTGATGTGACGATAAAACAAAAGATAGAAGATTATTTGGATAAAGACCCCAAAGCCAAATTTTTTGTAGGAATAGATCTTGCGACAAAGGTTTCGGACACGGTAACTACATGGGGTGATTTTGCCCCGGAAATTGATCCCATACTAAATAAAACAGTAATGGATTGGATCGCCGAAGGGATAATATCCAACGACGAGGAAATGACTGCTCTGGATGTTGCTATTGTTTCGGAAATGATATCGGGAAGAATTGCGGTTGGAGATTCATTTTTGACTTTGAAAGACTTGCAATATCTGAAAGACAAAATTGAAGATAAAGTTGCAGGCTATCTGGAAAAAAACGAAGATTTAAGAAAGAGTTGGGAAAAAATTATTAGTGACTTGAAAGTTGGAGAAATGATGGGCGTGTAGCACCCAAATAGAAACCGAGAGAGTGAGAGCGGTAAAAAGTTCTCGGTTTCGAGTTATTACGGCAGAGCCATAGGCGGCGGCATGATGGTGTCGCAGGGCGACATCTTCCAGGATTTGCTTGCGCGGGGAGTTCCGTACTCAAATACGTTTCTCGCCTTCCCATCGAAAGCAGTAATCCAAACCCCATCAGAGGTGAAAACAGCCACCGACCCCACAAGCGGATCTTCTATGGATGCCTTCCAAATGCTGGTGTAGGTTTTGCCGTTGAGCATTTCAACAACCTTGCACAAAAGCCGGCTCATGCCATTGGGGTCTTGCCCGTTAAAAATTGCGATTGTTTCGCTGACAATGGTCTGAGCGGCAACGTTGTTCACAATTGAGTGACCAAGGTTACTGTGCCGTGATTCCACGTAGATGATGTTTTCACTTTCCAAAAGCGTGTAGTCGACAGTGTCGTCTACCAACGCCTGGCTGTTGCTGGATGATGTGGAAAAAGTTACACTGCGGGACAAGCCGGGTGCGATGAACACAAAGTACACGCCAAACAAGGCTAGGACCGCCAGCAAAATGGGCATTCTGCGCATGAATGTGGACATATTGTCTCCTCTGACAAATTAGATTGATAAGGCCAATTCGCTCTCACTCTCAAGGTGCAGATTATAGGATAACACATTGAGGCTAAAAAGTCAAATTTGAAGCTAGTAATCAAAGTGGCGGCCATATCTAAGGATATTTGCCGAAGCCCTTATCACATCGTCTGGAATGTCGTCCAAAATTGATTTTCTGACACGGTCTTCATCTTCTTCAAAGGCCAATGCAAATTGAATCGCAACTTTTTTGAGTTGACCAGATGTTAGCTCGTCACTGCCCACACGGAACATATTAACAGCACCCAAAAATGGCGCCAGTGAGTTGTAACGAACCTCCTCTTCACGAAGCCCAGAGAGATAATCAGCCTTAAACCAACCCAATTTGAAGCCTATTTCATCCTGAAGTGTCTTGGGTGTGAATTCCAAGTTTTCGTATTCTTTAAGCTGCTTTCTTGTAATTTCCAAGTCTTTTGGCACCAGATATGCAACAGTCTCTTTCCTGTTTTCCATATAGGTTCGATACAACCTTCTCTGGTAAAAAAACCTATATGCCGGGTGCTCCCTCATTTCCTCCCATTGATCAACTGTCATCGCTCTTGTTTGAACATACAAATTCTCCCGTACTTCCCATTTGAATGAGTTTATTGTGCGGCAAAAAACTCCCATCATGTCTGTATGCATACTTAGGTACTGCCTACCACCCCAAAACAAAAAACGATAATCAACATATGGCAATCTAACATCAATTGATTTATCAGGAGCCTTTTCTCTTACTTCAGCCTGTGCAGAGTAGGACAAAAATTCGTATGGATTTCTTGGTTTTTTTCGTTCCGGCATGGTAGTTATCTATAGCTATACTTAACTATGTCGGCAGATGCATCTATTGCTTCGTCTGACAGTTCGTCGTAAATAGAATTTCTTACATCGCTTGCTCCTGACTCAAACTCCATCCTGAACCTGGTTGCAACCTGCCTCAAAACCCCGGCCTTAAGAGTATTGCTTCCAATCCTGAACTGATTAATGGCACCAATAAAAGGCGCCAGAGAGTTGTATGATTCTTCGTCTTCGTCTTTTTTGGCCAACCACTCTGCCCTAAACCAACCAACTTTGAACCCTATTTCTGAGGCTAAAGTTTTAGGGCTAAAGTCCAGCATAAAATAATCCCTCATTCTTTTTTCTGTTATCCTTGTGCCTTTTGGTACAAGATATGCCATGGTCTGACGTCTGTTATCCATACCTCCCCTGTAGCCACGTCTTTTATAGAAAAAGTAGAAAACATCATGATCAGTCATTGCCTCCCACTGACCACTCGTCATTGCTCGTGCCTGGATCAACAGTTGATCTCTAACTTCTTTTTTAAGCGATCTTATGGTTCTACAAAAAATACCCATCATATCCGTATGCATACTCAAATACTGTCTGTTTGAATCCCAGAAAGTTGTTTCTTCGACATAAGGAAGATGAACAACAAGAGACTTGTCGGGCGCATCAAAAACAACTTCTCTCTCGACATATACAGGAAGGTCAATGTTGGGTTTTCTTTCCATAATAGTGATAAAAAAATGAAGTTTTGGTCGTCCAAAGGACGGCCGTGGCAGTTTACTTATATCCTACGGGGATCGAGGTCAAAACCAAACCGAGTGCGATTCTTTTGTCTTTAATGTTTATATCCTCAACCACAGTTTTTATTTCCTGTCCAACAACAATTTTTTCGGTAGGTGGAATCTTTGTAATATGAATAAGTCCTTCGATTCCGGGTTCAAGTTCCACAAATACTCCAAAGTCGCTAATTCTGATAACCTTGCCCGAAACCTTTTTATCAACCGGGAACTTCTCGGAAGCTTCTGTCCAAGGGTCTTTGAGAGCCTGTTTGATAGACAACGAGAGTTTGCCCTTGTGAGATGCAAGCACTCTTACTTCAACCTTGTCACCTTCTTTAACCACATCGCTAGGCAAATTAACCTTTGAGTAAGCAAGCTCGGAAACGTGTACCAAGCCTTCTATATAAGCCTTTTCCTGCCTGCCGGCAGGCAGGTCCTTTTTGACAGGAACCTCGATTTTAACGAATGCTCCGAATGTGGCAACTGTGGTGACGGTACCTGTATAAACCTCACCTTCTTTAACCTCTTCCATTGCCTTTTTGGTGAGTGCAATGTCGCCGGCTTCGGAAATCTCTTTTTCGGAAAGAACCAGTTTGTTTCCGGCTTTATCTACTTCCATCACTTTTGCCTTGAAGTATTTACCCACCAAATCTTGTGCATTTCCTGCAACTTCACGTCCAAGCTGGGACATTGGGATGAATCCCTCGATTCCCATGCAATCCACTACAAATCCGGCAGTTCCCACACCTTTGCCCAAAACAGGAACCTCTACACCGCTTTCTTTGGCTTTCTCAAGATCTGCCCAAGAAATATCTTTTATTGCGTCTTTAAGAGCAAGAATAGTGATTCCGTCGCGGGTTTCAGGAACCAAAACAGTCACCAAAACTTTGTCACCTACTTTGAGGTTTTCAATGAATTCTTTGGCGTCAGTGTAGCCTTTTTCTTTAACTATACCTTCACTTTTCCCACCTACGTCAAAAATAACGGATTGGGAGTTTTTGGAGAGAACGGTTCCTTCTACTCTTTCTCCTTTGGTAAACCTTCTTTGTGTTTTGCCTCCGGCACGTGCCAAAAGCTCAGCCATTGTTACGGCTTCCTTGGCCCCTGAGGGTTTATTTGCTGAAGATGTTTTTGCAGTCACTTGTCATATCCACCTTTCTTGTTTGGTACGGGTATTTTAACCCAAAACCAAGAATGGGGCAAGTGGATTATGCAAAGACACAACAACCAACCTCCCCATTAGGGATTAAGGTAATCAAGAGACCAAACTGATTACTTTTTGACCCTTTCGTACCAGTCAGACAAAATCTTGGAAACAACGTCTTTTGAACCTAATCCAACCGACAAACCAACCACCAAAACCAATGTGTACGACAGTCCTTGGAAAAAGGTAGAAACCAAACTTTGAGCTATCTGCAACTGGTCGATTGCTGCAAAAAACCCAATCAAAAGAACCAGATATCTGGCCAGGTTACCCGCCGGAACAGAAATCGACTTGTCGACCCCTGCAACAACACTTCTGATCAGTCCGCCTACAAGGCGGGCAATATAAAATGACACCGCAAAAATTAATGCGGATGCCAAGATATTGGGCACATACCCCAATACCTGTGCTGCAACTGTAGAAACTATTGTAAGTCCCAACACTTCAGTTGAAGCCAGCAAAAACACCAAAACTAAAATCCATTCTAGAAACGTAGCAAGAAGCTCTGTAAAAGACAGCTCTGTGTTTATTTTTTTCAGGTAACCTTCAATTCCAGCAGCCTCAGTCAGTTTTTCGAATCTGACAAAATTCAGACTTTTAACAATAATTTTTTTGGTCCAACCGGCTACCCAAAGCCCGATTGTAAACATAATCCCAGCTCCAACTATTCTTGGGAGAACTTCAGCAACAGGTGACCATACCTCGTTCCAGGAACTAAATAGCGCCGACTGAAACATATTAATAAAATCCATAATATTCACCTCCAATCTTTAGATGACACGATATTATAGTGTTAATCAATTTTCATTATGGGGTTTGAGTTGTCAGTAGTCAAACTTTAGTGAATAACAAATTGACTAAATTGGGTATGAAATATTATTTTTCCCACAAAAAAACCTCGATATTATTCGAGGTTAATCTTGCTACTTTAAAAACATTGTTCTGGCGACGAGATATTTTCGCGGTAGGTTGCCCCACAACTATCGTCTCCGCTAAAGCGTTTCACTTCTGAGTTCGGAATGGGATCAGGTGGTACCACCTCGCACAAATCACCAGAAAAATGCTTTTAAGGTAAGGTGATTAGATGATTTTCCTTACGGAAAATCAGAAAATCACGTTCAGTTTTGCACAGAAAACCGTGCTTCAACTGAAATTTGATTTCAAAAAAGAAGGCCACGTCCAGGACACTTAAGTGTCCGGGATCGCAAGAAATCGACCGATTCGCATAGGTAGCCTTAAGCCCTTACGGGCCTTCCAGCGCCTACCGATTAACCAAGTCTTCTTCTTGGGGTCTATATGGAATTCTTATCTCGAAGTTGGCTTCCCACTTAGATGCTTTCAGCGGTTATCCATTGGGAATGTAGCTACCCGGCGTTACTGCTGATGCAATAACCGGCACACCAGGGATTCCCCCAGGGAGGTCCTCTCGTACTGTCCCCAGCTCTCCTCAAAATTCCTACGCTTCTACAGGATAGAGTCCGACATAATTGTTTTATATCTTTGGAACCGAACAATATGTCCCAAAAAACCTTAAATCGCTTTAAGGATCCGACCATATCTTCCGTTTATGTTAACGGTTTGACGTATGGCCTGTGAGGATTCCCTGAAAAATTTTTCAATTTTTTAGGGCCTTTCCTGCTGATTATCCGCACTCAATGCTTTGTTACCAAATTGGTAGCATGAGATACACCGGATTTTCCAGCATATAGTCAAATTTTTATTTTGGTGGCGAACCAAAACTATACAGAATAACAGAAATATAATACTAAACCTCTTTCGATCTAAACTAGATCGTGATTCAAAGACGTCTGTATAGAAGACAGCTTAAACTTGTCACCTTGATATGTCTCAAGGTCAACTGTCTCACGACGTTCTGAACCCAGCTCGCGTATCACTTTAACGGGCGAACAGACCGACCCTTGGCACCTTCTTCAGCGCCAGGATGTGATGAGCCGACATCGAGGTAGCGAACCGCGCCGTCGCTATGGACGCTCGGGCGCGACTACTCTGTTATCCCCGTGGTAGCTTTTATCCATTAAGCTCCGTGCACACCCATTGTGCATCGGAGGATCACTAAGACCTACTTTCGTACCTGCGCGGCCCGTCGGCCTTGCAGTCAAGCTGGCTTAAACCTTTACGCTATCACTACGATTTCCATCCGTAGCTAGCCAACCTTTGTGTCCCTGCGTTACATTTTGGCAGGGTACCGCCCCAGTAAAACTGCCCAGCAAACACTTTTCCCAGACGCGTCTCCAGCGCCCTAAAGTAAGCTTCAAATTTCCCAACGAGAGGTCTCACATTATTGACGAATCTCCCTCCTATTACTTGACAATCAAAAAATTTGAAAGCAATGTCTACCTGCAGTAAAGCTCAACGGGGTCTTTTTGTCCATGTAGAAGTAGGCCGCGTCTTCACAGCCATCGCTATTTCGCCGAGTAAACTTTCAAGACAGTCATTAGCTCGTTACGCTATTGATGCGGGCCAGAACTTACCTGGCAAGGAACTTCGCTACCTTAGTACAGT
>CAZRGC010000001.1:0-335136 GCA_964599625.1 uncultured Gammaproteobacteria bacterium | reverse complement strand
GTTAGCGAAGTTTTGCACAAATCCTCCCTGGAAAAGGTGTAAGTTTTATTTTTTTGATCTTGGTCGGTACTTATTGGTTTTGGTGAAATATACGCTTCGAGACCAAAAGACTGGGGAACAACAAGCTTCACGGCATAACTTCTGAATGTGTTGTTGTCAGATAGTTTGGGAACAGCAATCTCCCAAATTTCCCCTGTTCTTACGGCAAAATTAGCGTTTTCGTAACTTACATAAAAATGACGCTTCTCTCCTTTTCCTACGACAGCGTCCGAAAACTCAAGTTTGATTGTGGTGCGATCACCATTTTCTTCTGTTGCAACTTTTATTTCTTTACCGTTTTCGTTAACGGCGGAGGCATTTTGGACATCAATATTTTCCAGTGCCACTGCGTAAGATGTGGCATAAATTGTAGAAAAGGCATTTTCCAAAGTAATTTCGTGGGTAACCAATGTCTTTCCGTTTTCTTGAACGTGATAAGTTACGACAGAATCTGTATAAAACTCATTGTCTGCTTTAACATCGGATGGTGCAAACAGAAACAACAAAATAAAGGAAAGAAACAAAACAACTTTTCTAAACATCAACCTAGTATATATTCAAACGATTATGCCTAGAAGTGGGTATTTTTAGTTTAAATATTTGGAGGTAGCTGAGTTTTTATTTTTAGCAATATCACTTACTCTTCCTTGTGCAACGATTTTACCTCCTCCATCCCCGCCTTCAGGGCCCAAATCAATCACCCAATCGCTATTTTTTACAACATCCAGATTGTGTTCAATCACAAACACACTATTCCCTTTTTGGACCAAAAGCCTGAGAACTTTCAAAAGTCTTTCGACATCTGCAAAATGAAGCCCTGTCGTGGGTTCGTCTAAAATATAAACTGTTTTACCTGTAGACTTTCTGGCAAGCTCTGTTGCCAATTTAACTCTTTGCGCCTCACCTCCAGAGAGAGTTGTTGCAGGTTGGCCAAGCTGCATATATCCAAGACCAACAAGTGAGAGTGTTTCTAATTTTTGCACCAATTGCGGATGCGCATGGAAAAATTCTCTTGCGTCATCAATGGTCATTTCCAAAACTTCTGCAATGTTCTTACCTCTGTAAGAAATTTCCAAAGTCTGTGCGTTATATCGCTTGCCATGACACACGTCACAAGTCACCCAAATGTCGCTCATAAATTGCATTTCTATTTTTATCTGTCCTTGACCCTCACAAGCTTCACACCTTCCACCTCTAACATTAAACGAGAATCTTCCCTTTTTGAAACCAGCCGCTTTTGCATCCCGGGTACCTGAGAAAACATCACGAATGGGGTCGAATAAACCCGTGTATGTTGCGGGGTTACTTCTAGGGGTTCTACCAATCGGCGATTGATCTATCAAAATTGCCTTGTCCACATATTCCAAGCCTTCTATTCTTTTGTATTCACCAACCTCACCCCTAAAACCAATATTCAACTCCTTTTGGAGAGCCGGATAAAGCGTCTCAACCAAAAGTGTAGACTTACCCGAACCCGATACCCCCGTTATTGCGACAAGTTGCCCCAGAGGAAATTCAGCGTCAACATTTTTAAGGTTAAATTGGGAACAGCCGAAAATTTTTAACTTATTTGGTTTATCCAAAAGTTTTTGTGGAATCATGACTTCGATGGTTTTCTTTCCGGACAGGTATTTTCCTGTTATCGATTTTTCGTCTTTTTCAATTTGCACAGGTGTTCCAACGGCAATTACCATGCCGCCGTTTTTCCCGGCCCCCGGGCCAAAATCAACAATGTAATCAGACTCTTTCATCATGGTTGCATCATGCTCCACAACAACAACCGAGTTGCCCAAATCGCGAAGATTTTTGAGTGTGGCAATTAACTTTTGGTCGTCCCTGGGGTGAAGTCCAATCGTAGGTTCATCAAGAACATACAAAACGCCTGTAAGGCCTGAGCCAATTTGGCTGGCCAAACGGATTCTTTGAGCTTCTCCACCCGAGAGGGAACCGGCAACTCTACTCAAAGTTAGATATTCCAATCCAACCGATGTAAGAAACTTAAGACGTCCTAAGATTTCTTTGATAATGAGGTGTCCAATTTCTTTCTCTCTTTGGTTAATCTTATCTCCGCTGTCCAAACTTTCTACCCATGCATAGGTTTTGTCTATAGAAAAGTCAGTAACGTCTGCAATAGACAGGCCCATAACGGTTATTCCAATAGCTTCTTTTTTGAGGCGTGATCCGTTACATTCTGGACACACCCTTTCACGCATATATTTTTTGATTTCATCTCTCACCCAATCACTTTCACTAACGTTGTGGCGTCTTTCCAACTCTGCCACAATGCCGATAAACCTTTCCCAAATATATGTTTCTTTACCAAACCTATTGGTGCCGTAAACACGGTATTCACGCTCTCCTGTTCCCTCTAGAAGTATTTTCAGCGAGTCTTCTTCCAAATCTTTAAGAGCCTTGTTAACAGGAATTTTGTTTTCTTCACAAACCTGTTTGATAAGTCTTCCGTACCAGGTTTCGTGTTCAAACATGTTGGAAAACGGCAAAATTCCTCCCTCCATAATTGTGAGTTCTTTGGAAAAAACCAACTCTGGATCCACCTTGAGAATTTTACCTAACCCAGTACAAGTAGGGCATGCACCCTGGGGAGAATTGAAAGAAAACGTTCTGGGCTCTATTTCGGCAATTGAAATATTATCAACCGGACAGGCAAACCTCTCCGAAAACATATGATCCTCAAAATTTTTGGGGGCTTGCGGCATGGAGAATTCCTTGTCTTTAACCTCAGCAAAAACAACCAAACCTTCTGACAGATTCAAAGCCTGCTGCACAGAGTCTGAAAATCTATTTTTGACTTCAGACTCAAATGTTGGACTCTTTAGATTGGCGGACGTAAACGCGATTCGGTCAACCACTGCCTCAATTGTGTGTTTGTTGGTTTTTATTAAAACCAAATCCTCGGATAGATCGCGAACTTGGCCATCTATTCTCACCTGCCTGTATCCTTTGGATTTAAGATTTTCAAAAAGCTGGGAAAACTCTCCCTTTCTGTCACTAACTACCGGAGCCAGTATCAAAAACCAGCCACGTTTATCTTTTTTGACAGTTTTTTCTATAAGCTCGATTGCGTGTGTCACAATCTGATCTAGTGTTTGGTGAGAAATTTCCCTTCCACATATCGGACAGTGAGGATGTCCTATCCTGGCAAACAAAAGCCTAAAATAATCATATATCTCTGTAACTGTTCCGACGGTGCTCCTGGGGTTGTGAGATGTGGTTTTTTGATCAATCGAAATTGCCGGCGAAAGGCCGTCTATGGAATCAACGTCAGGTTTTTCCATAACACCCAAAAATTGCCTGGCATAGCTGGACAGAGATTCCACATAACGCCTTTGTCCTTCGGCATAAAGTGTGTCAAAAGCCAAAGAACTTTTCCCGGATCCCGAAACCCCGGTAAGAACAACCAACTTGTTTTTGGGGATGGCCAAATTAACATTTTTTAGATTGTGTTGCCTGGCTCCTCTGATTATTATTTCGTCTTTCATTGCATGCAAATTTCCCGCCGGCTGTCCGGTGGTGGACAGATTATAGCAGGATTAATTGGAAATGTGGCAGTTTATACACCGCTGATCTAATATGTTAGTGAGGTGAATTTTAGCTACTACCCCGTCTCGCAAATCGGAATGGATGATGGATCGGCCAATCTTTGGCTGATATGGCACGCGTGCACGGCAATTTTGGAAAAAACCTCACTCTTTTTTAGCAATAATTTATTTGCACCCGGTGGTGTTTCGGTAAAACTTGATTATCCTTTTTTGAACTCCCTAATTGGACTGCCGGCTTTTGTTCTTGGCGGTCCAGCTTTGGCATATAACTTTATAGTCTTATTTAGTTTTGTCGTAAGTTTTTGGGGTTTTTACCTTTTTACCAAAAGCATTACCAATGAAAAGATTTCAGGAATTTCCGGTGCTTTGATATTTACATTTTGCGCTTACAGGCTTAACGTTTTGGGCCTGGGGCAACTGGACCTTCTGAGCACAGAATGGCTTGGTTTTTTGCTTTATTTTCTTTTTAGAATTAAAGGCGACAGAAAAGACATTGCAAATATATTCTGGTTTTCTTTTTTTACTGCGTTAACAGCTTATACAGACCTAAGGACGTTTATATTCACCCTGGTTTTCGTTAGCTTCATTTTTATATATAAAATATTATTTGAAAATTCGAGGGAGGTTCTTAAAAGATTCATATTAAGTTTAACCGGAATATTTATTCTTGTTTTTCCCCTTATACTTTTGAACAAGGAGAGTTTGTCTTTGCACCCAACGCCTTTGGAACCCGATTCTCCCAAGTTGGTTTCCGCAGATATGGCTGGTTATTTATTTCCGTTTCAAATCGCTTCAAATGAGTATTACGGACTAACAATTCCGTTTTTGGGTTTTGTGACAATTATTTTTGCAATTTATTATTTTGCAAAAAAAACCAAATTTACAGACGTAACAAAGCCGTTACTTTTTTCGGCTCTTTTTATGTTTCTATTATCACTGGGGGACGGGATCAACATATTGGGGAGCAACTACTTTTCTTCCGAATTTATGCCGTTTGAAATTATGAAAAAAATACCCATTCTTTATTTTTTTAGGTCGCCAGTCAGGTTTAGTTTGGGTGTATTAGTTCCCGTGGCAATTTTTGCAGCATTAGGAATAAAAGAGTTTGCAAAAGACAAAAGGAAGTCTTTGTCTTTTGTGATATTTTTCGCATTAATACTCCAAAACTTTCCCTTTTCTCCAAAAACAACTTTTGCCAAAATTGATTACGGGGACAAAGTGTTACATAGACTCAGTTCACTTCCTTCAAAAAATGTTTTATTTGTGCCGTTTGGGACAATGGATTCATACGATCAACCGCACGGCAACTTTGACTGGGAAATGTTAACAACTCAAGTTGTTCACAATAAACCTATCATTGGAGGGTATCTAAGCTATATCGACCCAAAAATTTTACACAAGACACTTGATAATGACTTTGTCGAAAGGCTTATTGCATGCGAAAAGAAAAATGAATGCCAAAAGACAGACGGAGGTTTATTTATAAAAAAATTTAATGTCGGATACCTTTTAGTCAAAAACAACACCCCCAAAAATCTGTCGGAATTTTCTACAAGTTCACTCAGCGGAAAACTCCTGGAGAAAAACGAAAATTATTCGCTATATTTATTGCAGTAATTTCTTGACATGCCGTCAACTTGCCCATAATATAAGACCATGACCGAAAGGGATACACATCCCGAAGCGTTAAAACCCCCAACACGCTGGCATAACGCGGTCAGAAAACTCCCAGGGAATTTGGAAAACGACTATAAATTTATCTCGTTTCCCGAAAAGTCAGATTTAGGAGTGGTTTATTCATATATGAGTCTCACCAAAGACGACCCCATAACAGGACTTCCCCAGGGCATATATATAAGCACAACAATCGTTTTGGGAAGTGTTTCCGACTACGCACCGTTTGTTACTCCACTTTTGGTGGAGGTAAAAAAACTGATAACCGAAGAGCCTGGCGATATAGAGGAGACTGCAATTTCACCCGATATCGACCCCGAAATGGCGGCTCTTGGAGCAACTTTGAATTTGGCAAATACCGTTGGTCTTAGGGTGGCGGCACTCACACAAAGCAGAATGATGGTATTTGGAATTCAACCTATAAAAATCGAGGATCTAAAGGGGTCCACACGGCTTACATAATTTCTACTTCCAATATACAAATCAAGCCTATATAATCCACACACGGCCAAAACCGCACCACCATGGCAGAATTTTTACTTGGCACACGACATGATCTATCCAACCTATTTAACGAGAATGGGGAAAACCGTTATGGAAAAACGGTTGTAATTCAAAGCACCGACAAGAAAAACTTCATGGGGATTCTTGTCGAAGATTCTATAGTTATACCTCTTAGGGTTAACCAACCAGCAGAAGATTCAATTCAAAACATGGTGAACATCAACATTTCAGAACTCGCGGCTTCACCCAATAAAAATCTTGCGGAAGAGATGGCTCACAAACTCGGGCTTCCATACAACGGACATACGATGAGGCTCTACAGTGACGGACAAGTTTTCAAAGGAGTCCTTGCCCTTCATTTGTATTTTTACGAACATATCGAATCAGAAGAGGCCTCGTTCCAAAAAATGTCTGAAATTTTAGACACAAGGGGTGTTAAAATTTCCCTTCTTAAAAACTAGCCTGAAATTTCCCTTATTTTATCTCTAATTTCTGCTGCCAGTTCAAAATTCAGATCCTGTGCAGCCAGTCGCATTTCTGTCTGTAAATTTTTAACAAGCCGTTTTCTTTCGGGCGGGGTCATGGCGTCAACCTCCAGATGCGGCAAACTTTCGTATACGTGTTCTTTTGCTCCAAAAACCCAAGAAGGGGTTTCTTTCTCGCTTCTGTCAACCAACTTTTCGCGTATTGCCTTTTCGACGCTTTTTGGAGTAATTCCGTGTTTTTTGTTGTATTCAACTTGGTACTTTCTTCTTCTTTTTACCTCGGTAAGTGCTCTGTCCATGGACCCTGTTATTCGGTCGGCATACATTATTACCCGACCCTCCACATGTCTGGCGGCGCGACCCATGGTTTGAATCAAAGTTACGTCACTTCTTAAAAACCCTTCTTTGTCCGCGTCAAGAATTGCAACAAGGCTTACTTCAGGCAAGTCTAGTCCTTCTCTCAAAAGATTTATTCCCACCAAAACGTCGTACTTCCCGGCCCTCAAATCATCCAAAATATCAGTTCTATCTAAAGTGGCCACATCGGAGTGAAGATATTGGACTTTGAGTCCTTGTTCGTTAAGGTACCCCGTCAAATCTTCTGCTGTTTTTTTGGTTAGAGTTGTTACCAAAGTACGCTGCTTTTTGGCAACTGTCATTTTTATTTCTTCGATTACATCTGCCACCTGATTTTTAACAGGGCGAATATCAACTTCGGGATCCGGAATTCCTGTTGGGCGCACCAAGAGTTCCACCTTTTTTCCACCGCTCATAGAAAGCTCCCAATCGTTGGGTGTTGCAGACAGCGCAACAAAATTGGGGATACGCCTCATAAATTCCTCAAACCTTAAGGGTCTGTTGTCCAGAGCCGACGGCAAACGGAATCCGTAATCTATAAGTGTTTGTTTACGTGCCAGATCCCCATTAAACATTCCACGAACCTGCGGGAAAGTCATATGTGACTCGTCAACAATAAGCATCCATTCGTTTTTGTACGGTTCGTTAAAATAATCCAAAAGTGAAAAAGGGGCGTCCCCGGGACTTCTTCCGTCGAAATATCTGGAATAATTTTCAATACCTTTTACATAGCCAACCTCCTGAACCATCTCCATGTCATAGGTAACCTTCTGTGCCAAACGGTGAGCTTCCAAGCTCTTTCCTTCAGCCTTAAGCTCTTTTACCCGTTTATTTAAATCCTCTTTTATTACTTCAAAAACTTCTTTGTAGGTCTGAGGGTTGGTCATAAAATGCTTGGCAGGATACAAAACAAATTTTTTGTCATATTCTTCTTTTTGTTCTGCAACACTGCCTGTTAAAGGGTTTATCAATTCCACTTTTGAGATTTTGCCATCTGTTACTTCGATATGAATTCCGTCATCCATGTATGCAGGATAAATATCTATTGCATCTCCTCTTACTCTAAACGTTCCCCGGTTAAAACCAAAGTCACTACGTTCATACTGAAGATCAACGATTCTGTCGATTATCTGCTCACGTCCGATTTTCATCCCCTCCATAAATTCAAAAACAAAATGTCCGTATTCTCGGGGCGAACCGATGTTATAGATACAGGAAACCGAAGCAACTACTATTGTATCTTTGCGGGTAAGAAGATTTGCGGTCGCCGCAAGACGCAGCTTATCAATTGTCTCGTTGATATCTGCATCTTTTTCGATATATGTATCTGTGGATGGAATATAAGCTTCGGGCTGATAGTAATCGTAATATGAAACAAAATATGAGACGGCATTTTTGGGAAACAAGTCCCTCATTTCCTGATAAAGTTGCGCAGCCAAGGTCTTGTTATGGGAAATTATCAAGGTAGGACGCTGAACTTTTTCTATAACATTTGCCATAGTAAAAGTCTTTCCGCTGCCCGTTACCCCTAAAAGTGTTTGGTATTTTTGGCCACCCAAAACTCCGCCTGAAATTTCTTCCACTGCTTTTGCCTGATCAGGAATAGGTTTGTATTTGGAAACAAGTTCAAATTTTTTCATATAGTCATATTAAAACAAAATGTCACTTTTTGACATTTTGTTTGGCAAGCTTAGAATTCCTATATATCAAGCTCAAAACATAAAGTAGTAAATCCGTCATTTTGTTTTGAGTTCGCTATAAAGCTAAATAAAGCCGACTTATAATTGTACCACTTCGCATATTGTTCGGTTTTGATAACAAAAGATCCAGTTGACCCATTCGGGTTTTATTTGTAGATTGATATTTACCAATATGGCACTCATTGTATACAAAAGACAGCAACAAATTTTGGATTTTATTAGGCAATATATTCAATCAAACGGTTCTGCACCCACACTCCGTAGAATTGCAGAAGCAATTGGAGTCTCCTCTTTAGCCACAGTTCACGAACATCTCCAGGCGTTGGAGGAAAAAGGACTTATCAAAAGAAAATCCGGCAAAGTTAGGGCGATAGAGCTTGGCCAGGGAGATGTTAATTTTGTAAAGGAGGGTTTTGAAGCTCCCATATTAGGATTTATTGCCGCAGGTTCCCCCATTGAGCCATATACCGATCCCAATGCAACAATGGCTATTCCCCAAAGCATGGTGAGCGGTAAAAAAAGGACATATGTTTTGCAAGTTCGCGGAGAAAGCATGATCGAAGACGGAATTATGGACGGTGATCATGTGATTATCGAGCAGACAGAAACAGCAGTAAACGGACAAATAGTGGTGGCACTTTTGGACAATGGCATGGCTACGCTAAAAAGATTTTTCAAGGAAGCTACAAGAATCAGACTTGAACCGGCAAATGCCAAAATGCAACCAATTTTTGTAAAAAATGTAAGAATCCAGGGAAGAGTTGTAGGACTTGTAAGAAAATACTCCGTAAATTAACCCCTACTACATACAAGCGCTTATATTCGTTTGAGTATTGTTGTGTTAAAATTTCTTCTGTGCAGGAATTTATTTACAAAATAGCGGATCTTTTTCTTCATCTGGACAAGAACCTTTCTTTGGCCGTAAACGAATATGGAGTTTTGATTTACGGATTTTTATTTTTAGTTGTTTTTATGGAAACAGGCTTTGTTGTAACACCTTTTCTGCCCGGTGATTCGCTTCTTTTTGCGGCAGGTGCACTTGCTGCGGCGGGGTATATGAATATTTGGGTCCTATACATAATGTTTCTTGTGGCAGGCATTGCAGGCGACACAGTTAACTATTGGATAGGCAGAAGAATCGGCCCAAGGCTATCCCAATCCGAAAGCAGATTTGTTAAAAAAGAGTATTTTGAAAAGGCTGAGAAATTTTATGAAAAACACGGAAACAAGGCCATTGTTATGGCACGATTTGTCCCGATTGTTCGCACATTTGCACCATTTGTCGCCGGTTTCGCCAGAATGGATTACACACAATTTGTAAAATACAATGTAGTTGGCGGCTTTGTTTGGGTAACATTATTTGTGTGGGCAGGCCACATATTTGGAAACATCCCTGCAGTGCAAGAAAGTTTCCATTATCTGGTTCTTGGGATAATCGCCTTGTCACTGCTTCCTGTGGTGATTGAATTTATAAAACACAAAAGACTCAACGCCAAAACCATCGAAGAAAATTTGGATTAATATAAGCTCTCCAATAAGTTCCTGCCAGTCATGCTGGAAGGCACTTCCAGTCTCAAAGATTTAAGAATAGTAGGGGCAATATCTGCAAGTATTCCGGAGGTTAAAGTCTGGTTTCTGCCGGCAAGATTTTTTGAAATTGCAATGAAAGGAACAGGGTTGGCACTGTGTTCTGTCTCGATTTCCCCCGTCTGTGCTTCAATCATCTCTTCTGCATTTCCATGATCAGCGGTGATCATCATTAATCCATCATATGCCAAGAC
This sequence comes from uncultured Gammaproteobacteria bacterium, assembly GCA_964599625.1. Lineage (GTDB taxonomy): Bacteria > Patescibacteriota > Microgenomatia > UBA8517 > UBA8517 > CAZRGC01. The sequence continues at coordinate 325,036 of CAZRGC010000001.1, read as the reverse complement.
CCAAGATGCTAGCTTGCCCAAACAGTCGTCCAAGATCTTACATGCCTTTACTGCGGCTCCGATATTTCCCGTGTGTCCGACCATGTCCGCATTGGCAAAGTTAACAAGAATAAATTTGTAGTCCGGAAAATCTTTTAGTCTTTGAAGTAGCGCCTCTGTAACTTTTGGAGCACTCATTTCCGGCATAAGGTCGTATGTTGCCACTTTTGGGGATGGGATAATTAGTCTGTCTTCACCCAAAAGCGCTGTTTCCAACTGACCGTTAAAGTAAAATGTGACAAATCTCTCCTTTTCGCTTTCGCAAACTCTAAGTTGTTTATATCCGTATTCAGAAATTACGCTCCCCAATGGCAGTGCAACCGTTTCCGGAGGAAATGCCACTTTTGCCCCAGCCTCTGTTATTGGTTTTCCATACTCAGTCATTGTGACAAAGAAAAGATCTTTAATTTTTGGTCCTCTTACAAATGGCTCTGCAACCTGCTTTTGAGATTCGGCCAAATGTGACTTGTCATATTTGACTTTGTACGGGTCGAAACCAGCAGAAATGTTGGCTTTACTGAAATCGTCAAACACAAAAGCTCTTGCAAGCTGGCGGGGTCTATCAATTCTGAAGTTAAAAAAAACTACCGCATCTTTTTCTTTGATTACCGTGGTTGGGTTTCCTGCAGCATCTGTAACCACAGATGGCGGGATAAATTCGTCTGTTTTGCCCTCTGCATAAGACATATCAATTGCTTCTTCTGGGGTTTTTACCAATACGCCTTCCGCTTTGGTAAGGCATCTATATGCTTTTTCGGTTCTATCCCAACGCAGATCCCTATCCATTGCCCAGTATCTTCCCATTACACTAGCTATTTTTCCCAAGTTATGCTGAGTACAGACTTTTCTTATTTGAGAAATATATATTTTTGCGGCAGTAGGGGGTGAATCTCTCCCGTCTGTAAAAAGATGCAGAAAAACCCTATCAAAATTATTCCTTTTGGCCATATCTATAAGTGCATACAAATGCTCGATGTTTGAGTGAACCCCCCCGGCTCCAACAAGTCCCATGTAGTGAAGATTGCCTCCGGTGGACTTTGCATACTCGATCGCACCCAAAAGTGTTTGATTCATAAAAAAAGTGCCATCAGCAATGCTCATATTTATTCTTTGCAAATCCTGATAAACAATTCTTCCAGCGCCCAGGTTCAGGTGTCCCGTTTCTGTGTTTCCAACTTCGCCGTGTGGTAGTCCCACACTGTCACCAGACGCACCAAGTTGTGTGTGAGGATAACTTGCCAAAAACCTGTTCATGTTTGGTGTTTCTGCTTGGCTTATTGCATTGCCTGGACTAGGGGCAGAAATTCCCCACCCATCAAGCACAACCAGAAGAACAAATTTTGGAGGATCCTGATTCATTTTGAGTTTACTATACCTTAGCTTTTAACACGCGAAAGTTCTACTTCAATCGCAGCAAGCCTGTTATATTTGGCAACACGCTCTCCGCGTGCAGGGGCGCCAAACTTGGCATAATCAGCCCCAACTCCCACCGAGAAGTCAGCAATAAAGCTGTCGTTTGTTTCACCGCTGCGGTGAGACACCAGAACTTTCCACCCTGCATCTCTCACCATCTTAACAACATTCAATGTTTCTGTAACTGAACCAATTTGATTTGGTTTGATAACTGCACCGTTACAGGCTTTTTCATCAATAGCTTTCTGAACCCTTTTTGGATTTGTAACCAAAAGATCATCACCCATAACAACCATCTGTGATCCCATTTCGCTGTAAATTTTTTTCCAACTGTCCCACGCATCCTCCTGATATGAATCTTCAAGAATGGCCAATTTGTATTGATCGTAAAGATTTTTGTAATATTCCAAAAGCTGGTTATCGTCCATTCCGCTGCTTCTGTCTTTGATAACATACTCCCCGCCTTTATAAAAAGAATTTGCGGCAACGTCTAACCCCAAGAACACGTCTCTTCCCAATGAGTATTTAGTTTGTTTGATCGATTCCACAAACACTTCAAATGCGTCTGCATTAGTAAAAAGATTTGGCGCATATCCGCCTTCATGACCAACGGAGTGTATGGCACCACGTCTCGCCAAATTTTCACCTATACTCAGATAGACTTCGGCCCCAATCTGCAAACCCTCGTTAAAAGTTTTATTTGATGCAGGAATACACCAAAACTCCTGAAAATCCAAATTCCCCGCACCATGGAGCCCCCCGTTAATCATATTAAAAAGAGGGACCGGCATTTTTACAGCCTTTGCGATACCACCTTTGGCGGCCAATGCAAATACCCATGCATAGAGCTGTTGTCCCGCCGAAGCCGCACCCGCCTTGCACACTGCCTGAGATATTGACAATATTGCATTAGCTCCATACTTGGATTTATTTTCTGTGCCGTCCATTTCCACAAGTTTTTTGTCAATTCCAAATTGATCTTGGGGATCCATTCCTGTAAGTCCCTGTCCCAAAACCCCGACATTTTCAACAGCTTTCATAACACCATGTCCCAAATACCTGGGTGTATCGGTGTCACGAAGCTCCAAAGCTTCGTGAGTGCCTGTGGACGTTCCCGATGGCACAGCAGAAACAGAGATCAAACCATTATCAAGCATTACAGCTGTTTCCACCGTAGGAATACCGCGGCTGTCTAATATTTCTCTTGCCCAAATTCTTGAAATTTTTGCCATTTTTTTATTAATTAATATGTCCAATAAAACTATACCAGTTCGCGCTCTGCCTGTGCAATAACCCCTCTGACTCTATCAACCGAGTCAGGATTTATTGAAACACTTGTTATTCCCCACTTTACCAACTTTCTAACCATGTCCTCGTACTCACTGGGGGCTTGTCCACAAATGGAAACGGTTACTCCGTGTCTATGGCATCTTTTGATAACACGCCTCAGTGCCCAATAAACAGCTTCGCTTCTTTCGTTAAACTCTGTAGCAACTTCGGCGTTGTCTCTATCGGTACCTTCCAAAAGCATCGTGAGATCGTTGGAGCCCACCGAAACACCGTCTATACCCACTTTTATAAATTCCTCTATCAGAATAACATTTATTGGAATCTCGCACATCATCCAAAACTTGAATGATGACTTTTCAAAAAGACCAGCAGATGCTACAAGCCTTCTGACTTTTGCAAGCTCGTCTGTTGAACGGCAGAAAGGAATCATAAGATGAAGGTTGTCGTATTTTTCACGGACTCTTTTTATAGCCGTAAGTTCCAAGTTAAAAACTTCTGGATTACTTACATACCTATAAGCACCTCTAAACCCAAGCATTGGGTTGGGTTCTTCGGGTTCCCAAAATTTTCCGCCGGGCAAACTCCTGTATTCGTTTGTTTTAAAGTCTGTTGCACGGTAGACGACAGGTCTTGGGTAAAAGTTTCTACAAAATGTGGTTAGGTCTTCGGTAAGTTTGTCTATAAACTTTCCTTGCTCTTTTTTCTTTATGGCCTCTTTTGGATGGATGCCAATGTTTGCAATCATAAACTCAGCACGCAAAAGTCCAACTCCATCAACATTCATCTTGGCTATTTCGTGTGCCCTTTCGGGCTCCGCAAGATTTACATACACCCTTGTTGCTGTTCTTGTATGTGCAAACTTGGGTTTTTTGTCAACTTTCTCAACGTTTTCATTGGTAACTTTGGCTCCCGAAAAAATCTGTCCACTCTCTCCGTTTACTGTGACTATCATCCCGTCTTTCAAAGTTTTGGTAGCTGTTTGAGTACCTACAACTGCAGGAATACCAAGTTCGCGCGAAACAATTGCAGCATGAGACGTCTGACCCCCTTGGTCTGTAATAATCGCTGTTGCCTTTTTCATAGCAGGAACATAGTCAGGCGAAGTCATTGGAGCAACAAGCACGTCTCCCTTTCCAATTTTCCCAATTTCTTTAGGACTCTTCAAAATTTTTACAGTTCCTGTTCCAATTCCGGGAGAGGCAGCAGCACCAGTAAGAATTGGGGCTTGTGCCATTTGGATACCATCTTTGGTTTCCATTCTCTCGGTACGCTTGACTGCGGCAATTGTTGTGATTGGTCTTGTTTGAACAATATAAAGTTCGCCCTTTTCTTTTGCCCATTCACTATCCTGAGGGAAATAATAATGCTCCTGCAATTTTGCTGATATTTTCGCCAGTTTTGTAATTTCTTCGTCGGTAATTTTTTGCTTTCCGCGGATTTTTACAGGAACTTCCACCTCTTTTGTTTCTGTACCGTGCTTAATAAGCTGCACAGACTGGTCAGATATTTCTTTGGAGAGAGTCATGAATGTGCCTTTCTGCACCACATATTTATCCGGCACCACAGACCCTTGAACAATCATTTCCCCGAGTCCCCAAACAGATTCGATTATTATTCTTTCTTTGTCATTGTTTGTTGGGTCAATGGAAAACATAACACCAGAAACTTCGGACTGAACCATTTTTTGAACTACCACTGCAATTTTTACACTTTCGTGTTTTATTTTATTCTCGACTCTGTAAAAAATTGACCTTGGTGTAAAAAGTGAAGCCCAACACTCTTTGACCATCATAAGGAGGTTTGCCTCCCCCTTAATGTTCAAGAAACTTGCTTGTTGTCCTGCGAACGACGTATCTCCCGCATCTTCGGCGGTTGCGGAAGACCTTACAGCCACCAACGACTTTTTGAATACACCTGAAAGTTTTTTGTAAGCTTTGATTACTTCTTTGGCCGCAATTTCGGGAAAAACACCATTTGTAACCATTTTTTGAATTCTTGTTGAGGCACTACTGAGTTGGTGTGGATCGTTTACGTCTGTTGTTGCTAAAATATCATACACATGTTTGGCCAGGTTGTTTTCTTCCAGGAACGCATCATATGCGTTCACAGTAACAACAAAACCATTGGGCACAGGGAAACCCGCTTTTGTCATTTCACCAAGATTTGCACCTTTTCCTCCGACAAGAAGTGTGTCGTGTTTATCTAAATCCTTAAAGAAAGCAACTAATGGATGGGCAGCCATACATAACCATTTTAGAAGTTACTAAAAAAATTATCAAGAAGAGGCTAGTGAACCGGTTGAGACAGTGCTTCCTTTAGCTCGATAATCCACGGTTCCGGCCCCGGATCTGTATCATCAAGCATGGAAATCTCAAAAGCCACTGAGCCGCAATAATACGCCAGCTCCAACGCTTGTGATAGTTTCGAGGATGTTTTAAGTGTTACAGTTTCAAACGACAGACCCTGTCTTTTGAAAATATCTTTTGTTATTTTGTAGCGAAGCTTAACTCTTTCATGTAGATATTCACTCTCAAAGAAAATATATCTAAGTTTTTCTTTAACCCAATCAGGTTTTTGAGTTGCTTCTATTTGGACATGATTAACTTCAGGAAAGTCATAAAATTGCGTAAAGTTCCTGGAAATCTCACACATAGCATTTCTTCCAGCGTTCAAGGCTCCCACAAAGGGACGCCCGCAATAAAGCACAGGTGAAGCTCCATGAATGAACTTCGCGGTATCAGAAACCCCCCAATTTCCTGATACTTCACGGATTTCAGATAAAACTTTTACCAGACCTTCTTTATTAATATCCACAAGCCCCACCTTAACCAATGCGCCCAAAAGCCCGCCCAAAGAAACCCCCAGACCAGTCTTAGGGAAACCGGTGGGGTTTGTATCTCCCGGAGCAATTATTGCACCCTTTATTTTTCCTTCCTCAATCATTTTTCCAATTTTGCCTCCCGTTGCTACCCCGACAACTGTTGAACCCACCTTTTGAGCCGCCTCAATAGTGGAGAGATTTTCTTCTGTATTGCCCGAGTATGAGTTACTTATCACCAAGGTGTTTTTGTCAGCCCAAGCAGGAAATCCATAATCGTTGTAGGGGAAGATTGGTTTACCCAAATCACTTTCGTATACACCGGCGAGGAGTTTTGCTGCGTTACTCGAGCCACCCATTCCGCTAATGAGAACTTTATCAAATTCAACTTTCTCAATGTTACCAGCCATTGCCTGACCAAAAGTTGTTTCTATCTGGTCGCAAAATTTATCTAATGCAACTTTAACACCCATCGAGTCAAGTTGTTTTATTTTTTCTGTGTCTGCCATTGGTTTATTTTAGTTTATTTATTCAAAAAATCATCAACTTCTTTTTGTGATGGTTGATAGTTCAAACTTACTCTAATTGCTGCAAGAGCGTTGGCAAACCTGGCTGATTCTTCCAAGCCCGATCCCAAAAGAAACTTGCTTATAAAACCTGCGTTAAAAGCATCTCCGGCACCCACAGTATTAACCGCTTTGACTTTATGACCAACCACTACAATCGAATCGTGTTGTGTTTCTATTCTGCACCCTTCAGGTCCCAATTTTAGTGCTATAAAACCGGGGTTGCAACTTTTAATTTTATCGAGTGATTTTTCAATATCATTTTCTTTAGTTACATCAACAACCTCGTCGTTATTCAAAAAGTAACCTTCCACGTAAGGTAATGATTTAAATGCAAAAGATATCCACTCTTCACTTGCATCTACAGGCACTCTTCCGTGGTCTAAAAATATTTTTACACCTTTTTGTTTTAATTTCTGAAAAATCTCCGGATAATATGGCCATAGCAGCTTTTGTTTGAACGACCCGCCAAAATATACTGCTGAAATTTCATCAAAATCACCGGAGTCCAAATCTATGTCTTTGATACTCAATGATTGATTAGCACTTCCAGCTGCAAATTGAATGTTCTGACCGCTTTCATCAAAAACAACTCCGAAAGCGTAATTGGTTTGCACATCTTTTTCAATTTGTACCAACTTATTTTCTACACCTGCTTCGCTTAGTAGTTTTTTAAGCTTTACACCCTCATCGTCTTCACCAATCTTTCCCAAAACACCAACATCTACCCCAAGCTTTTTTAGCTGTGTTGCAAAATTGACAGCCGATCCACCCAGAAGACTTTCGTAATGATTAGCCGAGTACTCTTTGCCCACAACTAACACTTCCTCGCCGTTTGCTCTGGTTCCCAAAAAATTAGTCTCAAGATACAGGTTTCCTACCGATAAAACTTTTTTGCTCATTTGATCAATTTTAATATTTGTTGGGAAAGTTCAGAGTTCGAAACCACAATGTTGTCTCCGTCTGTTATAGACCATTTTCTACCTTCAAAATTCAACACACTTGCCCCTGCCTCGGTAGCGATCAAAGCTCCCGAAACCAAGTCATAAATCTGGCTACCATTATTTATATACACATCAAAAATTCCAGCAGCAGTATATGACAAACAAAGTCCGGCCGAACCAAACGATCTGCAAGTTTTGACCTTTTTGATTATTTTACCCAAAGTATCAACGTACCAATCCTTGTCGGCATCTGCTGTGCCACGACCCATTTCCACCAAACTCTTTGGGAGTTCGACTTGACTGGTTGGTTTTATTTTTTCTTCGTTTAAAAAAGCACCCTGACCTTTTATTGCCGTAAACTTTTGTTTAAGAATTGGTGAGTTTACGACCGATACCACAGGTTCATTTTTTTCTACCAACACAATTTGGGTAGCAAAAAAAGGATTTCCCGATCGGTAGTTGGATGTACCCTCAATCGGATCGATAACCCAAACCAAATCGGATGCTAAATTTCTTTCACCTTCCTCTGTATAGAGCGCCACTTCCGGAGTTTCTTTTCTCAAAAATTCCTCATACATTTGGTTGGCAACCAAGTCTTCCTTAATACTGTAATGACTCCCTGCCTTTTGAGTCATTTCCTTTACGGGACCGAAATTATCGGACAAATAAACAGAAACTTCGTTATTTATTTTTTCTGCTATTTCAAAATAATCTTTATGAGATTTCATTTTTGGAGTCTACAAGCCAAGAAACTCTTTTATTCCCACACCATTTTTGGCTTTAAATGCATCGTCAACTTTTTGAATTGGGTCCTTGCCCAAAAATTCCATTATTGTTGCAAGCTTGTCTTGCTTTGATTTTTTATCATTCTCATCTTTAAGCGCTTCAATTTGCGGCTCAATCTCAAAATACTTCATCTTGTCCTTCATTGGAATCTGCCAAAAAAGCAAGAATCCCCTGTCAGGGAAATCTATTCCTATTATCTTGTAGCAATACTTGAGTACAACTTTCTCAAAGTCTTTTGTAAGCACTTCGGCTTTATCCTTTATTGACTGATACTCCGAAACATCAAAGGGCTTGGTGCCGATTTCAAAATACATCTTGGATTTTGGTTCGGTTCCCGAAGGTCTCACCGTAACTCTCATTGTTTCATAACCTTCGGGAGGAGTCATATGAAACACAATCAAATCTTTGGAAGACTTGTCCGTTTCCGAAACAATCGGTTTTCTATCCTGAAAATCTTCAACTTCTTTTACTGTAAATTCTCCAAATTTTTCAGGAGTTTCACCTCTCAAAGATTTTTGGATTTTTTGAATTTGCTCCATTCCTTCAGCACCCGGAAGTCTTATTTCGGTAAGATAGTTTCTAAAATAACCATACTTAGAATAAACAGCGGTCAGATAATCAACAATTGTTTTTCCTTTCGTTTTCATATCCGCAGCCAGTTCCGCCAGCCACACTCCTGCAATTGCTGCATCTTTGTCACGAAGATAGTTCCCCGCGATGTAACCGTTACTTTCTTCTATTCCCAAAAGAAAGTCGCCAATCCTTCCTTCTTTTTCCAGTCTGTTCATCTCCTGGCCGATGTATTTAAAACCTACAGGGAGTTCACCTACGATTTCTGCTCCGTTTTTGACAGCAATTCGTGTGGCAAGGTTTGTTGTAACTGTTGTTTTTATAACTACGCCTTTTTTGATTTTATCTTTTGTCTTTTCCAAAACGTAAGCCGTAAGGACTGCACCGATTTCGTTGCCGTTTAGGTATTCCCAATTCCCATTGTGATTAACCATTACCCCAATCCTGTCGGCATCCGGGTCGCTATTAAGAATAATGTCCGCCTTTACTTCGTTGGCATAAACCAATGTAGTGTCAAACGATTGTATAACTTCAGGGTTGGGTATGTTGAACGTGACATTCTCAAATTTACCGCTTTGAAAACTGGTTTTAGGATCACTACTTACTTTAAATCCGAGTTTCTCAAGTGCCAAAAGTACTGAAGTGGAACCAACTCCATGAAGCGGTGTGTAAACAATATTAAGGTCTCTGTTTTTTGAAAGTGATATTTTCACTATTTCGTCAACAAAAGCGTCGTCCACTTTTTTGCCTATAACTTCCATGAGTCCTTTGGACTTTGCATTCTCCAAGCTTATTTTGGAAATTTTACTTACATTTTTTGTAACTTCCGTTACCAATTCTTCATCAAAAGGAGGGACAAGCTGTCCACCAAATTCATCGTAGACTTTTTTGCCGTTATGTTCGGGGGGGTTGTGGGATGCGTCAAACATGTCACCAGCAACAGCTTTCAGGTGCCTTATGGCAAATGACAGTTCCGGGGTTGTTCTGGGAGCATCAAAAAGAAAAACTTTTACGCCATTTGCGGCATAAACTTCTGCTGCTGCGTTTGCCAGATCAACCCCTTTTAGGTTTCTTACAGGACTCGGCAAACTTTCGTTCATGTGCTTGTTTGTAAAAAATTCGCGCACTCCGTACGAAAGCACTACACCACGTGTTGAAACATCATCTCCGTATATCTTCTTGAGATATTGGGAGTGTCCTTGAGCAGACGACTGTATGGTCCATTTATTTATTCTATTGGGGCCAATTCCAACTTCACCACGTCTTCCGCCTGTGCCAAATGGGATAATCTGATAAAAACAGTCCAAAAGATAGTCCCAATCACTGCTTTCTACAAAATGAAGTATCTGGGGAGTGTAATCTTCAAACTCCGGATCTGTAAGCCAGACTTCAATAAATACCAAAGCCTGTTGCTTGTATTTATCTTCAACCTTCAGGGTTTTGAAACCTTCTCTGATTTTTTCCAAGACTTCTCCGCTATGGATTTGGGTCATATTGAATGAGGCAGAAGTTATTCTAATATCTCTATAAACAAAAGGTCAAGTAAATTTCCCAAATTGCCTCGCCCGGTTTTTGCCATGATGTCGATATCAGAAAGGGAAAAAATTATTCTCGCCAGTCTGGTTTCCCCAAACTTTTGGGCCTGATTCTGAAGCTTTTTCATTCGCCAATCTGGAAGCCTAAGTGTGTTAGCATCTGCTATAGACCAATACATGTTCCTGAAATGTTTTGATATCAAAGACATCAAAAATTCCGGAGGATTAGTTTCTATTAGTTTGTGGAAAGTTTTGAGCACCATTTTTGTATTACCAGGTGAAATTCCATCTAAAAAAGACCAAATTATAACCGGTAGAGCAAATAGTTCCGATTTTGTATCCTTGGGCAAAAACTCGCCCAGCGTCTTTCCCAACTCTCCCTCCACATAAACGATGAGTGTTCCTTCAACTTTTTCCCCATTATCCCGTATCCATTCCAAATCATTTTTAGAGATTTTCTTAACATTTCTAAGGACAAAAAATCGTTCACCACCAAAAAGTGAACCTGCCAAAAACGATGCTGGTATAGAGACGGTTGTATCGTCAAGGTAATTTATTTCCCAATTTCTTTTTTTGGCAGCTTCTATAAACTTTACAAGTCTGTCGTAACTCCGGATTACGTCATCACCATGAAGAAGTATAGTTTTCATTTTTTGCTAAATTTGATCATCGTTTTCGTAGTATCTGGAAATCAGTTCATCCAATTTTCTATGAAAACTGCTTTTACCATGCCTCGTGTGCGGCACCAATGCACCTGAAAAATTTTTTGGTATGTGAGTAAGCTCATGCAAAAGCACTTTGTCTTGGTCACGCTTAGAGAGCTTATCAAAATAATGGGACACGACCTCAATAATATATGCCGGTTCCACTCCGAGTGCGCTTTGCCATATTTTTGGCAGTCCCCAGGTTCTAGCATACGCACGTGATTTGGACCCCTCCGATCTGAAGAAAAAAATCCTTTCAAACAACACAGTATCCATTTCCAAAGCTGTAATGAGCTTTAATACACGTTCTTTTATGTCAGGAGCGTCCTGCCACTCAAATTTTGAATACTTCCGTTTCCTTTTTAAGAATCGCATCGGTTTTCAATATTACTACACTTCCCCGGTCAGCAGAGTCTATACTTTTGTGTCCGATCTTCAAAAGTTCCACTTTTTGAGAAAAAACTTCCTTGCCGCCTTCCAAAAATTTAATATTGTCGTTTACAGACAATCTGTTTTGGAGACGAATAACCACTACTCCTGTTTTTTGAAAGAAATTCTCTACAACGCCAACTTTAAACATCTGTTAGTTTTGCTTCCCCGATTTTGAATGCATGTGTCAATGCTATTGCCAAAGCATCGGCCGCGTTATCAAAATGTGTTTTTTTGCGAGCTTGGCTTTTGACTTTGTTTCCCAATATTTTTCTAATGTGTTCTTGTACTTCCTTTTTATTGGCACGCCCCGAACCTGTTATCATTTTTTTGATCGTTCCAGGAGCATATTCCATTACCTGCACTTTGGCCTTGCTTGCGGCCAAAAGCATAACACCCTGCGCTTGGCCAACCGCAATTACTGTTTTTGCATTATTGGAAAAGAAAACCTTTTCTATTACAAACACATCAGGTTTGTGCTTTTTCAGAAGTTTCAATGTGGATTCAAAAATGTGGTCCAAACGCCTCTCCTTCATTACATTTTTATCAGTCTCAATAAGCCCCCACTCCACAACCTTATTTCCGCTGCCGTCGTAGCTAACGATCCCAAACCCTGTTGTTGCCGTACCCGGATCAATTCCCAAAATAAGCATATGAAAATAATTATATACCAAACTAAACGCGAACGGGGCAGGCTCTGTCAATGAAAACAAATAATTATAAATAATTATTTGACAGATACCTGCCCCAAAAAAATAACTAGGATGTCCCACACCTCTTATCCTCTCGCAACTTCTTTGAGCGGCGAAATATGAGACATCTTTTTGCCCAACCAATTTTGTCCTTACCTTTCGGTTTAGATTTTTTCTGCAAACGCGGAACGTGTCCGACTGGCAACACCTTGAATTGTGTGCGCTTCTGCAAAAAATTACTGGCTGGGCAAGCTGGCTGCTCGGGATTCGAACCCAAAACCTCTGAGTTTTCAGCTCAGCGCTCGTCCACGTTTGAGCTTGCAGCCAATACTTACCTACCAAAAGGTGACCCTCCACGGGATATCGCTTCACAGAGCCACCTCGACAAGCCGTCTGCAACGACAATGATGCAAACGTTCCCTGAAAGTCCTTCAGGTAGAGGCGCCAGGAAGATTCGAACTCCCGGTTCAGGTGCTGCGCACGCTGTGCCTTGCCACTTGGCTATGGCGCCAGTTTGGTGAACACTCCTTTGGTCCATCGGTCGCTTCTTCTGCAACAGTTAAAGCGTTGCCTAATCCGCAGGTGCCACCTCGGCGATTAAGTGTTCACCAAGAGCGGGTTGAGAGATTCGAACTCCCGGCCTTCACATTACGAATGTGACGCTCTCCCACTGAGCTAAACCCGCAATTGGATCTTTTCAAATTCAAAGAACAAGAAACAAAGTCTATTAACAAGATAGACCTATGTCAAGAGGGTATTTACGCAAAAAGTATTATTTCTTTTTGGAAGATCTTTGAGAGCTTTCTTTTTTGGAAACAAGGAAAATGTAAATAATTTCCAAAATTCCGGCTGTATTGAGCACTAAAAGCGCTACATACCACCATTTGTCCCCGTTTCTGGCAGCTTTCCACAAAGCCCAACCTTTCCAAAACAAACTCCACAGAACCAAAGGTACAACAAAGAGACCAAGCAAAGAATGTCCAAAAAAACTACCGTAATTGTAGCTATTGCCAAAATATCCGTTCATCATCTGTTTTCACCTTCTTTCATTGCCACACCATAATTATCCGCAACCTTTTGCCAATTAACAACACTCCACCAATTTTTAACGTAATCAGCTCTCATGTTTTTGTATTTTAAGTAGTATGCATGCTCCCAAACATCCAAGCCCAAGACGGGAGTTTTGCCCTCCAAAACCGGATTGTCTTGATTTGCAGTAGAAATTATTTCAAGTCTGCCATTATCCACAACCAACCAGGCCCAACCACTTCCAAATCTTCCCAAAGCCTCACCAGTGAATTTTTCCATAAATTGTTCAGGGGTAGAAAACGTGTCAATCATTTTTTTGACAAAGGCATTTTTTTCATCGGGCATTTTTGAAGCATCAGGCGGACACATTATTTCCCAAAAAAAAGTGTGGTTTATATGGCCGCCCAAATTATTTTTTACTTTGTTTCTCAAAGCTTCGGGGACTTTATCCAAATTTGAATATAAGTCATTAGCTGTCATACTCGAAAGTTCTGGCGATTCTGAGAGTGCATCGTTTACATTTTTTATGTAGGCAGCATGATGCTTGTCATGGTGAATCTTCATGGTTTCTTCATCAATGAAAGGTTCAAGTGAATTATACAAATAAGGAAGATCCGGAAGATTAAACATTACTGTGCAAACATTCCCGACAAAACCACCGACGTCATGTTACTTGCTTTAGCTTGAGCTTCGGTCGCTTTAACAACAACAACTTCTTTATAGCCAAAAATGTCTAGCCCCGATTGATAATTGAGGCTGTATACATCACCGCTCATCTCCATTTTTCCTATAAGTGTGTCTTTTAGTGTATTTCCGTCTCCCTTCAAAAAAACATAATAACCATTACCCCCCGTAACTTTTGGCAAAAAAGCGGTGACATTTAACTCATAATTAACACCATCTGTGCTTTTGGCCACCGTACCCCAGTCCTTAGCACTTTTGGGTGAGGTTAGCTGTGCAGACTTTTCGGTCATCTTGGGAGCGCTGTTAGAAGATGTTAGGTTTGCGCCATTCTTTGAAAACAAAGACCAAACAACCACTGCTATCACAAGAATACCCAAAAATTTATAAAAAACGTTATTCGAAGAAACCTGCTTGTGCGACTTTTTCATATAGCGCTTATTTAGCTTACTACTAACCTTTTGACAATTTCAACTGGCAATTTAGTATACATCAATGATTTTGTAACTTTCCATTATTTGGTTGGTTACAATTATCGCCACAACTAATATTCTTAATTTTTTGGGCATATTGGGGTGCATAAAACAGTAATACTCGGAGGTTTTTTGAATTTTTCTTAGTTTTGAAACAGTGACTGCTTCTTCTGGATACCCGTACCTAACGGACGACCTGGCTTTAACTTCTACAAAATATAAAGCATCACCTTTGGTGGCAATCAGGTCTATCTCGCCAAAACGTGAACGGAAGTTTCGTTCGATTACGACATACCCTTCATTTTTTAAAATTTGTGAAGCTAAATCCTCCGCACTTTGACCCACTTGGATACTGCTGGGCATAACTCAATACTAGCAAACGGAGCCACTTATTTCTTGAGGGCTTTGACTGCGGCTTTTTTGTAGATCATGTCTACCTCTGTGGGGGCTTTCTTTCTGGTGAAGTAAAGTTTCGCACGCCTAACGCCTTCAACTCCTCTGGTGACAACAACAACTTTTTCTATAGAAGGTAAAAGCACGGGGAAAATCCTTTCGACACCCACGTTTCCCTCGGCAATTTTCCTAACAGTGAAAGTTTTTCCTGGTTCTCTGCCTTTTATGCCAATAACCATGCCTTCGAATGCAGCCTCACGGGTTTTGTCGCCCTCTTTGATTCTTTGGACGACACGAACCTTGTCCCCGACACCAAATTCAACATCTTTTAAGCTTATTTTTAATGCCATATTTTATAGGTTTCTAGTACCTTAGTGCGTATTGTACACGGATTTAGACTCACTCTCAAGACTCTGGAGTTTTTTTAGCTTCCAAGATTTCGCTTATCCCCTTTGCAAGAGTTTCGTTCCAGGCTATCTGAAAAGGTAGTTTGACCTTTTTCCCACCCTCAAACAACAAATATGCTGTCTGATCACCCAAACTGTCCGTGAAAAGAGCCTTAAGTCGTTGGAGGGCGTGGGTGTCCGCGTTTTTGGGGATTTTGATATACACCTCTCTTTGTTTCTTCTCGTTCAAGCTGTTAAGTGTCTCAATGGACTCCACCAGCAAGTTGGGGGATTCATCACGAACGTCCACCTTGCCTACTATCAAAAGTGGGGAACCTTCAGTCCAAAAATCCCGTGTGGTTTTGAAAATCTTGGGAAACACAACTATCTCCATAACGCCAGTCCCGTCATCGACTTTTGCAAATGCCATTTCCGCACCTGTTTTTTTGGTAGTAATCACCCGAACCTCTGTAACAACGGCAGCCAGACGCACCATTTCCGAATAAGTCTCACTACCGCTTATTTCAAAAATCTTGTGTGTGGATTGAAATTGCAAGGGCCCTACAACCTCGCTTATTGGCTTGGCAGAAAGAGAAAAACCCAAAAGTTGCCTTTCTAGTGAAGCCAGCTCATCCTGTCCAAATTCATCAACATTTTCCATTGCAACAACTTGCACCGACTCAGTTTTTTTTAGGTCTCCCACCGCAAACAGGCCTTGCTGTGAATCGTTTGCGGGTTTTGCAACTTTTTCCCTGAATCTATCAATAGAGGCCAAAAGGGTTGCGCGTCCGCCAAAGCTGCTCATTGCCCCAACTTTAATTAAACTTTCCAATACTTTTTTGTTGACTTTACGCGAGTCAACTTTTGACAAAAAGTCGGCAAATGAAACGAAATTTCCTTCAGATCTTGCCAAAAGTATTGCATCCGTTGCCGCACCACCAACGTTTTTGATTGCAGAAAGTCCAAATCTTATTGCCCGCCCGTCCAATGAATCTTTGTCGTCCACAATAGTAAAATCAACTTTTGACTCGTTAATATCCGGGGGAAGAACCTTTATATCCATTCTGCGGCATTCGTTGATGGCAGCAGAGACTTTGTCTTTGTCATCGCTTTCTGCTGACAAAAGTGCGGTCATGTACTCCACAGGAAAGTTGGCTTTCATATATGCGGTTTGATAGGCCACCATTCCATAACTGGCCGCATGAGCCTTGTTGAAACCGTACGACTGGAAAGGTTCAAAAAGTTTCCATAATTCTTCTGCAAAACGTTCTGTCTGACCGTTTGCAATAATTCCTTTTGTAAATTTATCTTTTTGTGCAGCCATCTCTTCCGGAATTTTTTTACCAACAGCTTTTCTGAATTTGTCTGCTTCTTCCCAAGTGTATCCTGCCAAGTCTAGGGCGCAGAACAAAAGGTCGTCCTGATAAACAATTAAGCCATACGAAGCCCCCAAAAACTTTTCCATTCGGGGGTCGAGATATTTAACCAATCCCGGATCTCTTTTCCTTTTTATATATTCTGGTATTTGCGACATCGGACCAGGTCGGTAAAGTGCAACCATAGCCATCAGATCTTCTATTCTGGTCGGCTTCAAATCCTTTAGATGCTTTGTCATTCCCCCACCCGCCATCTGAAAAACTCCCATCGTCTCACCCCTAGCAAGCATTTCAAAAGTCTTACCGTCATCCAAAGGAATTTTTCTAAGATCTACCTTGGTCCCACGAATCCCCTCAACAATCTCCACTGCACGTCCGAGAATAGAAAGGTTTCTTATACCCAAGATATCAAATTTGATAAGCCCAACATCTTCACTGGCATGCATTTCGTACTGTGTAATTATTTTTTCCCCTGAAGGCTCCCTTTGTACCGGGCTAAAATCTGTAATATCTGTTGGGGCAACAACAACACCCGCGGCGTGAACCGAAATATGCCTCGCACTTCCTTCTAACTGAATTGCCAAATCCATAATCTTTTTGGTGTCAGAGTCTTCGTCGTAGGCTTTTTTGAGGTCGGGGACTTCTGCCAAAGCTTTGGGTATGGTTATGGGAAATCCCTGTTTAGGCGGTGGAATCATTTTGGCAATCCTGTCCCCAATTGAATAGGAATAACCCAATACGCGGGCAACGTCACGTACGGCTGCCCTACTTAACATCCTTCCAAAAGTACAAATTTGGGCCACTTTATCATGGCCATATGTATCTGCCATGTATTTGATAACTTGATCACGCTTTATATCGGAAACATCAAAATCAATATCGGGAGGACTAGGCCTAAACGGGTTAAGAAAACGCTCAAAAGGAAGATAATATTTAATAGGATCTACAGTTGTAATTCCCAAACAAAATGATACAAAACTACCCGCGGCCGAGCCCCTTGTGTTGGTAATAATTCCGGCGCTATTGGCCCAATTGACCAATGCCCTAACTATCAAAAAGTAAGGCGCGTAACCTTTTGTGCAAATAATATCCAACTCATAATCAATACGGCTTTTCATTTCGTCGGTTGCGTTAGGAAATTTCTCGGTCAACTTTTCGTGTGCAAGATCCCTGAGGACTTGGTCTGCAGTCTGATCTTTTTCTAACGGATATATTGGGAAAAACCACTTACCTAGCTCAATTTCTACATTGCACTTTTCTGCAACTTTTACAGTATTTGATATTGCATCTGGATGATCTGCAAAAAGCGCTTCCATAGAATCGGGGGTTTTAACGTCAAATGTCTGTGCATCGATATATCTCAATCTTTTTGTGTCGGTGACGTTTTTCCCGGTCGCAATACAAACCAAAACGTCCTGAGCAAATGCGTCTTCCTGTTTTATATAGTGTGCGTCATTGGTAGCAACAAGAGGAATACCAAGATCCCTGCTCAGTTTGATTATTCCGTCATTCCATTTATTTTCGCTACTCAAAAGCTCAATCAAGTTATTACGTATTTCGTCTGTAGGCGCTTTGTCTGTCCATTTATTGTATTCATGCCTTTGAATCTCCATGTAGTAGTCGTCTTTAAAAACATCCAAATACCACTCGGTTATTTTTTTTGCTTCCTTATAGTCGTCATTTAATAAAGCTTGCCCAATCTCCCCCTGAGGACAAGTAGACGTTGCAATCAACCCTTTTGAGTATTTTTTAAGTGTTTCCCGATCAAATCTTGGTCTGTAATAATATCCATCCAAATGCGCAATTGAAGAAAGCTTCATTAAATTTTTATAACCCTCCAAATCTTTGGCTAAAAGCAGAAGGTGATAGTTTTTCCCTCTGCCTTTTTCCGCTCTTTCCTTTAAATCTCCAGGCACAATATAGCCTTCCATTCCCAAGATTGGTTTTATACCCTGTTTTTGGGCTTGTTTATAAAATTCAATCTCACCGTACATTACGCCATGATCTGTTATGGCAATCGAGTCCATCCCCTGCTCTTTGGCGTAACCAATAAGTTTTTTGATATTGCTTAGGCCATCCAAAAGGGAATACTCTGTATGACAATGCAGGTGGACAAATTTACTCATCTAATTTGACTATAACACCATCACCAACAACTCTTCCCGTATCATCTTTGGGTCTGGTGGCTTTAACATCATCAATTAAGTTAACACAATGCTCCACCGCGCTGTATACGTCAGTGATTTCGGGACCAAATGTCTTGTATCCAACATTGAACTGAACTTTTTTGTCTGTAAAATCTACAAAAGGTTGTGTAGATACAACTCTATCGCAAACGTTTGCAACGCTATCAGGATCCTGGTTAAAAAGAATTAACACAAACTCATCCCCTCCCCATCTGGAAACCAAATCAGTTGCTCTTGTTGCGCTAGATTTTAAAGCTTGAGAAGACTGAATCAAAATTCGATCTGCACCAATTTCTCCAAGATCTTGGTTTATTTTTTTAAGCCCGATCATGTCAGCAACGATAACGGTGAAACCTCTATAATCTTTCTCACGTCGCAATATACCCAACACACGTTCTGATTCCTCCTTAACACCTCGTCTATTGAGAAGTTCCGTGAGCGGATCTTTGTGAGAATTATCTCTATTTACTTCAGACTCTTCGTATTTGTTCAGAATTTTTACTCCTGCTTCACTTCCTAATAATGGTTTCCCATCTTCCCCCAGGACTTTGCCCAATTCGTTGTTTGCTTTTCTGGCAGCTATTAGAGTTAGATTTGATACCTCTTTTTTGTCACTCATTTTTGCAGTTCTTTTAAAAGCCCTTCACGTACTACGTTTACATTTCCCTTACCTCCAAGTTTCTTCTGCACCATACCAATCAAAAATCCTATCACATTTCCATTGCCGTTTTGATAGTCGGTTACTGCCTTAGAATTTTCGACAACTACAGCCCTCACTGCAGAAAGTGTATCTTCCTGATTTGCATACTCAACTTTTCCAAGTTCATAAACTTTTTTAACCAGGCCTGCGGGCTCAGGAAATTCTGAGTCCAACTTTTTATTTATCATAAAGTCAGCAATAGATTTAGGATCCAAATTTTCTTTTGCCCCTACTTTGACCGCTTCTTCAAAATATTCTGCACGTACTGGGTCAGACACAAGAATGTCTGCGAAATCCTTGGATATCCTGTAGAGGTTGGTAAATCTAGATCTTCTGTCCGATGGAAGTTCTGTGATCTG
Source organism: uncultured Gammaproteobacteria bacterium (assembly GCA_964599625.1). Classification (GTDB taxonomy): domain Bacteria; phylum Patescibacteriota; class Microgenomatia; order UBA8517; family UBA8517; genus CAZRGC01. The sequence continues at coordinate 305,667 of CAZRGC010000001.1, read as the reverse complement.
ATCTTTTATTTGTTCAATCTCGGCATCGTTAAAACGCATAGGGGGCAAGTCGGCTTCGGGGAAATATCTGTAATCATGAGCGTCTGCCTTGGTTCTCTGGGAAAAAGTTGTTTGTTTAATTTCGTCATAACCACGTGTCTCCTGAACAAGTTTTTCTCCATTCAAAAGTGCATTTTCCTGTCTTGTCAGTTCTGCAGAAATTGCCTTGCCAAGAAACTTAAACGAGTTTATGTTTTTAAGTTCAACTTTGTAGTCGGGAAGGTTGCCATCCGGACTCAAAGAAACGTTTGCTTCCAATCTCATCGAACCCTTTTCCATATCCGCACCGCTCACATCTAAGTATTTGGCAATAAGCTGCATTTCTTTTACAAAAGCGGTTACACTTTCTGTGTCGTGAAAGTCCGGTTCTGTTACAATTTCGATAAGTGCACATCCGCTACGGTTGAAATCAACCAAAGAAACTTTTTCCCCATCCAAATTCTCATGCATAAGTTTGCCTGCATCTTCTTCCAAATGAATATGGTTTATATGTTTCCCCAAAAGCTCACCCCCCACACAAAGCGGGGAATCAAGCTGTGAAGTCTGAAAAGCTTTGGGTAAGTCCGGATAAAAATAGTTCTTCCTGTAAAACTTTGAAAACTTGCTTATCGAAGCCCCCAACGCCAAACCCAACTTTATAGTTTTTCTTATGGCTTCTTTGTTTGCAAACGGAAGTGCACCCGGAAGACCCAAACAAATAGGACATGTCTGAGTATTTGGTTTTTTGCCAAAATGATCCTGAGGACATCTGCAGAACATTTTACTTTTTGTGTTCGGCTCAATGTGTATTTCCAATCCGATTATGGGTGTAAATTTGTTAGACATTTTTCATTTCCTCCCTGATAAAAGCTGTACCGTTTCTTTTGGAAAACATATAAACAGCAAAGGCCCCAATTCCGATTATAGTCAGAAGAGTCCTTATTCCAAATATTTCTGTAATTGTTCCCGAAAAAAGCACAGGGAACAAAGAAATTATTGTTAAAAAGAAAAACATGTTCCCCATAACTCTACCCAAAAGCCATGTGGGAGTCACTGACTGCAAAAAAGTGAGTGTGGGAATATTTACACCCACAAACCCAAAACCCACAAGCATTATCAAAAGCGGTGTAACAATAACTCTCATATAAACCGGGAGCAGTGGTATCCCCAAAGTCATAGACAAAAAAGCTACCGCAATAAACAACAAAGAGCTTTCAATAACTTTTTTCTTTCGCTTTTGTTTTGACAACAACCTCGGTATTGCAACCGATCCCAACATCGCACCGATTCCCGCCGGCACCACTATAGAAAGACCTGAATAGTTAACTGAAATCCCCAAAATCTGCACCGCTATCACAGGCAAACTCACAACAATTATATTCAAGGCGGTTTGAATACCCAAAAGAAGAGCGAGCGGGTAAAGAACCAACTTGTTTGCCTTTATAAAATCGTATCCTTCGAATATGCTGTCAAAAAACTGTTTGAGCGCCTTCTCAATTTTTTCTGGAAGCTCAGTCTGTGGTTTCACCTCCGGCAGTAAGTAGGTGCACACAAAAGCAAAGAACAACAAGACACCGCACAAAATCATCGCACCCTCAAAGCCGACCAACTTTTGTATTATTCCTGCGAGCCCAAAACCCAAAATCAAAGAGCCTTGCTGGCTAATAAAAAACAAACTGTTTGCCTGAGGAAGGTCGTCTTTATTCACGGCAGACGGAAGGTATGAAGCTTCTGCTGGAACATAAAACTGATTAAAAAGTGAATATATCAATACCAACGCATAAAGGATAAATATATTTTGGGAATGAACCAATACAAAAAGAAACACTGCAGCCGCTTGTAAAATATTTGTATACATCAGAAGTTTTCTTCTGGACACTATGTCAACAACCGCGGCTCCGATCGGGCCAAAAAATAAAGCAGGCAAAGAATAAGCCACCCACAAAAGCGCAGTGGCAATCGAAGATCCGGTTGTTTCATAAAGCTTGGCAAGAAGCAGGAAGTTCATTATGTGGATAGTCACTTGCGAAAGAATTTGTGAACCCCACAAATATCCAAACTTTGTTTTCTTAAATAATTTTGTATATTCTCCGGTGATCGTCATAAGGCGGCTTGCGGTTTGTAATCTGTTTCTGTTTCAAAAGCTTTACCCAAGTCAAAAAGTACAGGCTCCGAAAATCTTGGACCGATAAGCTGAAAACCTAAAGGAAGCTTATTTTTGGTAAAACCCGAGGGAATTGCCAACGAGGGAATTCCTGCCAGATTTATGGCGCAGGTATAAACATCGGCCAAATACATGGCCAGTGGATCACTCGCGTTTTCTCCAATTTTGAATGGCGGGGTTGGAGAGACGGGGGAAAGTATTGCATCCACTTTATCGAAAGCATTATCAAAGTCTTGAATAAGTTTTGACCTGACTTTTTGTGCTTTAAGATAGTAGGCATCATAATACCCCGAAGACAGAACGTATGTCCCAAGCATTATCCTTCTTTTAGCTTCCTGTCCAAAACTTTCCCTACCGTTTCCATACCTTATTCCGTCAAATCTCCCTAAATTCGAAGAAACCTCGGCGGGTTGAACAATATAATAAACAGGCACAGCATATTTTGTATGCGGAAGGGATACTTCCACAAATTCTGCACCCACTGACTCATAAACCTTTTTAACTTTCTCGATTTCATCCCCTACTTCTTTATTGATACCTTCACCAAAATATTCTTTTGCAATTCCAATTTTGTATTTGGGCTTGGGTTCTTTATATTCCGTATTTTTTACAACCGCATCAAAACCGTCTTCGCCTTTCAACACATCAAATATTTTTTCTATATCGGAAACCGAGTGTGCAAACGAACCAACTGTGTCCAAAGACGATGCCATAGAAATAACACCAAAACGGGGAATAGCTCCGTACGTGGGTTTAAGCCCCACAGTGTATGTAAAATTTGCCGGCTGCCTTACAGAGCCACCCGTGTCCGTACCCAAAGAAACCAAAGACATGTTTGCACTTACCGAAGCCGCACTACCACTACTACTGCCCCCGGGAACATATTCTTTATTCCAAGGATTCAGTGTTACTCCAAAGTCACTATTTTCGCCGCTCGCGCCATGGGCCCATGCGTCACAGTTGGTTTTTCCAATCATTATTGTCCCAGCGTTTTCCATCCTTTTCACCGCTGTTGCCGAATACTGCGGAACATAACTTTCTAATACTTTGGAAGAGGCGGTTGTGCGCATTCCTTTTGTGGAAAAAATGTCTTTGTAGGAAACAGTTACTCCCAAAAGCGGAAAATTTTCCAAAGCTTTGGGGTCGTTTGCCAGTGTAGCGTCTACAACCTTAGCTTTTTTGTAAGCCTCTTCATCGGTTATTGTCAAAAACACATTGTATTCTTTGTTGTATTTTTCTATTTGCGAAAGATAACCGTCAACAAGTTCCACAGCAGAAAAATCTTTATTTACAAGGCCGCCCTGTGTTTCTTTAATTGTAAGCGGGAGCTTCATATTATTTTGTACTCCTTTCCGAAAGAATAGCCTTTACCTTGAAAAGTCCGTTATAAACAGAATCGGTTCCACTAAGTGCCGCGTCTTGAGAAAAACATATTTCTGAATCGGGTGAATCTTCTCTCAATACATTTTCAAGCCCTGTGGTTTGGCTTGTAGGCTCGATGCCTTCAGTGTCAACTTCGTTAAGCTGACTCACAAATTCAACAACGGAAGAAAGCTGAGAAAAAAATATTGAAATTTCTTCTTCTGTAAGTTTTAGATTAGCCAGGTTTGCAACATGCAAAACATCCTGCTTGGTTAGCTTTGCCATGCCCATATCATACTTTACTCAAAGCATATTTTGTAGTGCCTTGATGCGTTCGGCCACCGGTGGATGTGTGTTAAAAAGGCCCGAAAACCAGCCAACTGTCCCGTGAGACTTCTCTTTGAACGGATTCATTATGTATAGGTGTGCTGTGGCTTTGTTGGCTGCTTCCAAGGGCTCCCTATCCGCGGAAATTTTTTGAAGTGCAGAAATAAGTCCCTGTGGCTGCCTGGTTAGTTCCACCGACCCGCCGTCTGCCATAAACTCACGCCTTCTTGATATTGCTAACTGTATAAGCTGTCCAATGATTGGCGAGATGATTGCAAAAATTATACCCACCACCATTATTATTGCACCGATATTTCCTTTGTCGTCGTCTCTGTCGCGTCTTCCTCCTCCCCACCACATACTGCGCATAAACCAGTCAGCCAAAAGTGCAATAAGTCCTACCATTACAGAGACAACGGACATTAGACGTGTGTCATAGTTTCTGATATGGCTCAACTCATGCGCCATAACACCTTCCAGCTCGGTTCTATTTAAAGTGCCCAAAATTCCCGTGGTTGCACAAACTACTCCGTGTTCGGGGTCACGCCCTGTTGCAAATGCATTCATGGCAGTATCTTCAATCACATAAAGTTTGGGTTTTGGGATTCCTGCCCCAATACACAAATTCTCCACAACTTGCGAGAAAATTTTATCCTCAGCTTTATTTGCCGGGCGGGCACCTGAAATCCCCAACACAATTTTGTCGGAATAGTAATAACTTACAAAACTGGAAATTCCGGAAATTATAAAAGCCATTCCAAAATAACCTAAACCGCCCGGCTCGTAACCCATGTAATATCCAAATGCTTTTGTGATTACGTAAGTTGCCAAAAATACAAAAACCAAAAAGAACGCCACTATCAAAGCACTTTTTGTTTTATTTGCAGATTGTACTTCGTAAATATTTTTCATTATTCGTTTGCTACTCCAGATATTATATATTCTTTCTTAATCCTAAATAAAACCAAGACAGCCAGGGTAAGAAGAACAGGTAAAACAAGAACCAGCTTTCCTCCGTAGCTGGCCAAATATCCCGACAATATCAAAACGGGTATGTCGCTAACCCCTTTGAAAATCCCCAAGATTGATCCTGTCGTGGCTCTATTAACTGACTTGAGCCGCCATTGTATTTGTTGCGTAAAAAGCGGATCTCTGATTGTTGCTACTGTCAAAATGGAGATAGATGTAAGGTATAAGGCAAGTTGGTTTTCTGTAAATATAAAAATAAAAAGTGAAAAAAGCATAACATAGGCAACTCCGTTCAAAATATGTAGCCTTTCAATTTTTTCCGTAATTTTTGGGACTAGAATAAAGAAAATTACCAAAAGCGCATTACTTACTGGATATATAAGACCCAAGTACAAAACAGAAAATCCTCGTTCCAAAAGTGCGTTTTGATAAAACCTCCAAAACACAAAACTCCCGATAAAAATTAAGCTTTTATTGAAGGCAAACGACCTAAGCGCCTCAGACTTCAAAAAAGTAAAAATACCGTCTGTAAAGGCATTTAATTTCATCTTCAGTTTTTCCTCAAATCTTTTAGGCTCAACCAGTACCCAAGCAAAATAAACCGCCACCACCGAACTAATCAAGTTTATTGAAAGCAAAATATTAAACTGCTCTGGGGCCAGATCTTTTGCGATAAACATTCCCACAATTGGTAATAAAATTTTTGAGATTCTCCCGGCGGAGGCATATTTGCCGGCAGTTTTCATAACCACACGCTCCTGTTTCATCTCTTTTAAAGTGTCGTACAAAAGGGCGTCTTCAACCCCAAAAAAGAATGAATAAGAAATAGCAAAAATAAACGTGTAAAGGAAAAACGACCAAAACCCATACGCCCAAAAAAGATATGCATTGGCAATTACATTTATTACAACCCCCGTAAGTATGGTCTTTCGTCTTCCCCACCTGTCTGCTAAATAACTGGATGGAATATCAAAAAGGAGCGTTCCCACCGACCAGGCAACACCTGTCCAAAATATCTGGGCTGGTGTTACGCCGCGCTGCAAGTAAAAAAGTTGAACAACAGAATTCAAAGCATTCAAATCAACAAAAAATCTGCACCAAAAAAGATTAAATTTATTACGTCTTAACTCATTGAATCTCTCTGAACTCATTTAGAGGTTAACTTTTGGCGATTTCATTTCGGACTCAGAGACCGAAAATGCACCACCAGATGTTGGAGTTTCCAAACCCTTAAGCTCGTCAAACTTAAACATTCCCGCAACGATATTGCTTGGAAACGTTACTCTTTTGACGTTGTAATCAGCAGTGAGATCTATAAGAAGCCTTCTGGAATACATAACTTTGTCGGAGGTGTCTCTAAGTTCACCCATCAAATTTTCGACAACTTGCGCACCTTTTATTTCCGGATTGCTCTCCAAAACTACCTGAAGCCTGGGGAGAACTTCGGAAAATCTGGCTCCTGCATCTGCCATCTTGTTCAGATCACCACTTTTTGCTGCACTCACAACATCTTTGCGAGCTTCTGTAAGTTCATCAAAAATTGATTTTTCGTGTTTAAGATAACCTTTGACGGAGGCTTCCAGGTTGGGGATAAGTTCTGCTTGGCGTTTGAGCTGGTTTCCGATTTCTTGAATTGCAGCGCCAACTCGGGTCTTTGTGGTAACAAAAAAATTATATTCACCAACAAGCCAGAGGCCAATAATTGCGAGAATTCCAAGAATTATCAAAAAAGGCATGATTATATGTTAACACAATGTTGCAAGTTATACTGCGAAAGCTTTGCAAAAATCCACGTACGAAAGTGTGTTTACAATATCCTTTTTTTCTGCCCACCCGCGTCTGGCAACAGTTATACCGAACGGAATATTATTCATCATGTCTTTGTGATGCGAGTCTGTACCCAAACTAAATTTGATACCAAGCTTAACGCCTTCACGCACCAATATGTCAGGCAGATCCAACCTCATCGGGTCGCAGTTTATTTCAATCCACTTGCCCCTCTTAAGGCAAAATTCAAATATCTCGGGCCAATTAAGATCCACGCCTTCCCGTTCATTTAGTTTCCTTCCGGTTGGATGGGCAAATATTTTGACTTTGGGATTTGAAAGTGCTTTTAAGACCCTTTTTGTATTGGCATCGCGTTCGCCTTCAAAACTTGAATGTATGGAAACCAGTGCAAAATCTAATTCATCCAAGGCCTCCTGCGGCACAGGTAGATCCCCATTTGGTATTATGTCTATTTCAAGGCTATTGAAAACTTTTTGAACATTTTTTATATTCATATTTTTGAGTGAGTAATTTAATTTTTCAATTCTTTCACGGCGTTTTTTGAGAATTTCCACAAAATCTTTTGCAGAATGTCCCTTTTGGCTTGGGTTGTGATCCGTAAATGCAATATACTCATATCCCTTTTCGTCAGCTTTTTTAACAAGTTCTTCCATCGAAGAGGCACCAACGTCGTGGCTTGTTTCTACATCAAAATCCGAATGAATCTGGAGGTCGGCTTTTATGTCTTTTATTTCAACAAGTTTTGGAAGTTTGTGTTCCATTGAAACACTAATCTCTCCTGTATCTTCGCGCATCTCCGGTGGAATAAAATCCAAACCGAAAAAGTTGTAAAGCTTTTCTTCGCCGTCAAACTTGATAAGTTTTTCGGACCCGACTTTTTTGACACCGTAGTCCGACAAACTAAAACCTTTTTTGAGAGCCAACTCACGAAGTGCAATGTTATGATGTTTGGAACCCGTGAAATGCTGCAACAAACTGCCGTAAGCCTCGGGCGTTTCTACCATTAAATCAACCTGCACCGCACCAGGTAAAATTATTGCCGCAGTTCTTGTTCCTTTTTCCAAAATTTTTTGAGTATTGGGAAACTTTGTAAAATATTCCAACACTTTCTCCGGATCTTCCGTTGCTGCTGCAATATCAATATCGCCAATTGTGGAAACTTTGCGCCTTAAACTTCCCAAAGTATCGGCTTTTTTAACGGCTTTATTGGCCAATAGATAATCAATAACCCTTCCTGAAATTTCCATTGCGTATGGAAGAAGGTGTCGTTTGATCCTTTTGCGAACTGTTCCAATGGAATCCAATATGTCTTTTTGCGACTGTTCTCCAAATCCTTCAAGTTCTGCAATTCTTCCTTTTTTGGCGGCTTTTTCCAGATCGCTCAGAGATTTTAGACTCAAATCATGTGCCAACTTATATGCGGTTTTGGGTCCAATTCCGGGAACTTTCATAAATTCAAACATGCTTTTTGGTAACCCTTCCATTAATTCATCAAAATGTTTTGATCTACCTGTAGAAAAAAGTTCGGAAAGATGTTCCGCAATACTCGCACCAACTCCCGGAATTTCTTTGAGTTTTCCGTCATCCCACAAATCTTTGAGTTCACTTGTTGCGTGCTCCACTGCATCGGCAGCACGTTGGTATGCAATTATTTTGAATCTAGCACCACCCGAATCTTTGAGTTGGTAGGCTGCAGCTACATCCCTAAGAAGTTCTGATATCTCTATATTGTTGAGGAATTTTTTATCCGTCACGAGTTTAGTATACAACAGGATTTTTACCACAAAAAAACCGCTTCCAGATTTCTCCAAAAGCGGTTTGACTTACCACAAAAAAATTACTCTTGCGGAGTGATGTAGACCGAAGCCTTCACCACATCTTCGAACCAGGCATTACTGCCGGCCTGACCGTCGATATAGCCGCCGCCATTGACTCCACCAATACCAAGGAAGAAGGCTCCTTTGATGGAGAAACTTCCGTGCATACTGGCATATGCGATCTGGCGCTGACCCGAACTCATCATCGCATGAATGGTCGCAAGTACAGGACTGCCTTCTTGCGCCGCGGCAAGTTCGATGCCTTTGGCTATCACAGGCTTAAGCTGGGCGCGTCCTTCAAAGTCCTCGATGTTAAGGGTGAAAGAAACAGCTTCGCGGCCGTCTGCGTCGGCATTCACCATTTGATCAAGCATTGCTTGCGAGTAAGTGAGTCCGTCGGGCATGTCGGGGCGGGGTATTTCCACATATTGGGCATCGAGTGAAAGGTTTGTCTCACCGCGGCCGAAAGCGTAGTTGTAAATCGTCTCAAGATAAGCCGTTGGGAACGAATAGTTCACAACACTGTTCTTCGCCGATCGCACTTCGACAAACGTCGTTGTGTCACCAATACGGGTTGAAGTGAGGTATCCGTTGTTGTCCATCTCCTCAAAAGGCAAACCGTGATAAAAACCGTTGTCCCAGAACCCATACTGCTCGGGGTTTGGACACTCACGATAGCTTGAGGAGGTGAGTGAAACAGGTTCACCGTCCATCTCGGAATACTTGGCTCCTTGAAGGAATTCTGAATCCACAAACAACAACGAAAGGCCAGCGTTGAGCTTGGCAACAACGTCATTGTGACGGGCAACCAGACCCTGCCAAACTTCGTCGTTATCAACGACAAGATGGTAATATTCTGGATCATCCTCGTCCTGCACCCAACTTGCGTGGGATGTGATTTTGAGTTCCAACGGATCAACGTTCGCGCCGTAAAAAGTGACGCTGTAATCGTACGAACAGCCGTCTGGGTTAACAGGCGCTTCGCCCATTCCGGCCCCGCATGCGGTGATCAAGAGCGAAACCGCAAAAATGACGGGCAAAATTTTCTTGAACATAGATATGTCCTTTCGCGTAATTTTCTTGAAATGTGCAATTAAAAACTAAGGCCAAATTTTACCCCTTATTGTGTAGAAAATCAAGTTATAGGATAAAAAAACTTCGGCCTGAATGTTTACCAAACGCAAGGTGAAAACTTAACGCTGCCAAAGACTATTATTGGTGAGCAAAGCTTGCCACTCGGAAATTTGCTTGTACCGTGATAAAATACTCAGAGTTAGGGGTCGTAAGGCATTCGCCTTGTATACCCTTTTAGAAGCTAAAAGGGGTCGTAAGGCATTCGCCTTGTATACCCAGATAAATCTGGGGTCGTAGCTCAATTGGCTAGAGCGCTTCCCTGTCAAAAGTGGCAGCTCCTGGTAGTAATACCGGGATGTAAAACCAGGCTAATTCGGAAAATACTTCGAAAGAAGAGAATCCCGAGCTAAATTTCTAGATGATGTTTAGGGCTGTAAGTCCTGAGCGTAATCGAAGGATAAATGTGTAGAGACTATATACCTGGCGTCCTAAGTTGAAAAACTGGATGATGAGATAGTCCAAAACCCGACTTGGGTTTAGCACGGAAGAGGTTGCGAGTTCGAGTCTCGTCGATCCCGCCTTCGTCTCGCTGAAGCTCGACTACGGCGAGGTTTACCCGCCGTCAGAGCGAAAGCGGATATACTGAAACAATATGTATTATATTTACATACTGTTTTGTTCAAATGGACGGACCTACATTGGTTGTACAAATAACTTAAAGGACAGGTTAAAACGCCACAATTCTGGCCAAATTAATACAACAAGAAATCTAAAACCCTTGAAACTGATTTCGTATTTCGCTTTTAGTGAAAAGATTACAGCTTTTAAATTTGAAAAATATCTCAAGTCTGGGTCGGGCCGAGCGTTTATCAAAAAACACAATTTAGTTTAATGTCATATATGTCTCGTCGATACCGTTTGTATTGAAGCTTCACTGGGAAAATAGTTTGATTACGGAGTCTTTAATCAATGGTCCGTCTTCAGTCTTGGGTTTATATAAAACAATACTTATCTTTCTTAGTGCAGGTTCGTTACCCTCCTTAGTCATCTCATCTATAAAAGATTTTGCTGCTTCGGCAATAGCCGAAACACTTTCATTTATAGGAACGTGCCACATACCATTACCCAGTGCAGGAACAACTATGGATTGAGCCTCGTTGAAGTTGGCTTCTTTGAAACAGTTGAATGCAGACTCCCTAACACCTTCAAAAGTTTGATCATCCTCATCATACGGGGGTTGAATGTTTACAAATACAAAGTCTTTTCCTTGATAAATTGCATCGACGGCGGTACACATCGGAACATGATCCGGTATGCTCATCTGTTTTTTCTTTGCCGCGAGTGCCTTAAATGGCCCATCTCCATATTCATCATCAACCAGGTTTTCGATTACACCACTTTGCAAGTCAAGCTCGGGGGACGAAGGAATAACTATGGCATCTGAACTTCTAAATTCCTTCATGATATCACCAGCAGAAACGTTGAACTCAATATTTTTGTATTTGATTTTTACAATCTCCACCACATCGAATGTGGGATCGTGGTCAATTTTTGAGCTTCCGTCCATTTTTAAAATTTACCACAAATTCCATGTTGGTCAAACTTATGGCCAAAAACTAGCCAACTAGTTTATTAGCTACCACTCCAGTTGTTTTTTAATGTCATTTCCAAGGGTATTTGGTATACTACGCAAGTTTACCGATAGTATTCAAATCTAGCTCATTAATAGGAGATTTCAAATGTCTGTAACCTTACAGAAATTTGCCAGTATCACTCCCTCAAGTGGTGCTCTTGACGTCAGGCTGGAGAAAAATGGTCCCCAGGTGAGTTTGACCGCAACGGTCAATTCTGAGGTCCAAATTACCGCCAGCATTCCTTGGAGAATCCTCTGGACCTCCACGTTTCTCAAGGATAAAAAGTCCAAAAAAGCCGATTCCCGCCTGGGAGAAACACAAAAACGTGTTCGCCAAGGGTCAACCCCAAGCACGCTCGACTTGTATTTTGTCACAGCCGACAAAGAGGCGACCGTTTCTGTCACCACGGGAGATCTTCGGCAAGCGCTTTTGGCCATCAAATAGTGTGGAGGACAAATGTTCCAACAAGAATGGTTTGAAAAAGCCATTGAAGAGGGCTCAGAAGTTCTGGTTTATTTCATAATCGACCAGATCGGAGCGTTCACCTTTGGGATGCGGCACGAGCTCACCCATGGAAGAATTCCCGAAAGCCAGTCTGAAGGAGTCTACGCCGACATACTTGCGGCCAAAGAACAGCAAAAATCGGCAGTCAAGATGCTCACAAGGTTTGGGGTCCAAAACCCAACAGGCGAAAACGATGCACCAACAGCAGAATACTGGAAATGGTATCACTGGTGGAACAACTACATCCATTCGCTGAGCGACGAAGATTTCGAGGCTTTAAATGCGGCATTGGAAAATGGTTTGGATGTTTCACAATGGCGCCCGCAAGGAGACTGGAAATCCGAGGCAAATGTAGAGCCCGAAGGCTAGGATGATAATGAGATTTGACATAACAGAAATCGTTATCATGATGCTTTTGGTGGTGGCCATCGCCCTGCTGGGATATATTGTTGCATACAGCATCGATCAGTCCCTTGCCAAACCCGAATTCGCAGGCATTTCGCATGTTGAAAGCAAAGACTCCGGTACCAGAACTACGCTTTTGCCCGCAGGCAAAGTACTGATACCAATTACACGGCCGTATTGGAGCGTAACTTACGTCATCGAAAACTACCGTGTAACCTCCGACGTAAGCCAGGCCTGTTTTCAAACACTTGCGGTCGGTCAAGAAATCCAAGTCTACGAACGTCGGGGAATTTTCTCGACAAACTACTACCCTGCCTGCTAAGAATCCAACCTGGAGAAAGGATATTAAAGCCCCTCCAGGTTTTTTGTGCCTAAAAATTGGCCTATAATCTTGACTTCGAACTTGTTATATTGTAAAATTCAATATCACAAATTTTGTTGTGAATCACGGATTCAAGGAGAATCTATGAAGCGCGCATTGATAGTTTTTATTTCAGGTTGTGTTATCGAAATTGGGAGTTTTCTCTTTGCCCTTCTCAACATGGGCTTTGGGGCTCTCAGCGCCTTTAACGGCAACTTCCAAAGCATCGCTACGATGTTTGTTGGACACCTGGGTGCTATGGCAGGATTTGCCATTGGCGGTTTCGTTTGCATGGTCGGGTTCGGCCTTTTTATATACGAAATCGTAAAACTCATAAAGAAATAATGTTCCCGCGCCTGGAGGCACAAAAACCACCAGGCGTTTTTTTTGAAAAAATGTTTAAAGAAATAAATATTCCCAAACCAGATTTGGTAACACAGGCAATAGAAACCTTATCCCAAGGAAATTCATTTTGCGTGGAGTTGGACGCTTCCGAAATATCAGCACTTCTTTCAAAAACATTCAAGGAAGCTATTGATTCAAATCCGCCCATAAGAGCGTCGCTTTTGACTTTGGATACAAAAATTGAACAAGGTTTTTTGGCTGTGCAACTGTCCGTGAAAATGGATTTTCCGATATCTGCGGATATTGCAACCCAAATACAAATATCCGCCCCAGCCGACACAAAAAGAATGTATATAAAAGATATGTCCATAATTTCCACCCCACACGGAAAACTATCACAAATCGCACTAGCCGCAGCCGATCCGGAGAAATTGGCAAAAAGGTATCTTGGTAACCCGCATGAGTCTTTCGAACGTTATCTAAAAAAAGAGGCAGAAAAATCAGGTGTCAGCATACAAGAAGTTGGGGTGTCACTTACCGATGATTCAAAATTTCTGCTTACTATTTTGTGAAGATTAATTGACACTTCAGGTTCAGAAATGCTAGTATTCAGCCTTCAGTTTTGCACTTTCCGACATTTATCCACAAAGCATAAGGAGTAAAAATGGGCTTCCGAACAGTTGAGCTCAAGTTTGACAACCTCTGGGTTGATCTTTTGGAAAAACTTCTTGTCCGTGGCGAAAGCATTGATTTTCTCGCCAAAGATGGCGAAAAACAGATCAAAGTGATCTTGCGGGGATGCTCCGAACACACAATCGCCGATTCCACACATACATTCAACACAATGTTGTGGGATGAAAACGGCAACCACAACGGCCAGGTGAAAGCAGTGTTCAAACCGGCATCAAGCAAGGAGTTTCTAGAAGGGACAATCACCTACCGTCTTTACAACGACAACATGAGCGAAAGTTCATGAAAAACATTTTCATAGGCACAGGCCTAATGATTCTGTCGGTTGTCGCGGCACTGGTACTTAAGCTCACAAACCTCAACCAATTCGAAATCGGTTTCTATGTTGTGTTGGGAGTTTTTGCACTCGGGCTTATTATCCAATGGATTGGGATCTTCTCAATCAAACCACCAAGTTTTTTCTAGGAGGATCAATGGTTTCAACAACGAATCTGGTTTGCGAATGCGGCGACCCTGAATGCGGGCTTTCAGTCCGTGTCACCGTTGACACACTCAAAAACATCACCGAAATTGCAGGCGCGATTGTAATAGTCGACGACTGCACCCGCGGACCGCAGACAGAAGACAAATTGTCATCCTCAGAAGACGGCTACACCGTTTACATCAGGCCCGATTAATTAAGGTCAAAATGGAAACGATCGATGTTTTTTGCGAATGCGAATCGTTTGAGTGCACGAAGTGCATAAATCTGCCTTTTGGCGTTGCAATGGACATTGCTGCAATGACCCCAAAAGCATATGTCATTATTGACGCCTGCCAAACCGGGCCCAATGAAACAGACATACTTGTGGAAAAACGCGAAGGGTATTCTCTTTACAAAGAGTCGTAGGACAATCTCCGGTAAGAATAAAAACTTGCCGGAGTTTTTTTTGGTCAAAATCCCCTTGACTGGTTTTGATCTCTCAAGTAAATTCAACTAATTCGACACTGCCCTGTTCACTGCTCCAAACATAATCGAAGGCGGAAGGCGGTGAATATATCTGAATTTTAATTTACAAAAGTTCCTCAAAACTCTCAAACTTAACGAAAGTGAAATTAGTATGTTTTTGGGTGCATTGGTAATTATCGTAACGGGAATCCTTGTGGTTAATTATTTCAAAGACAAAAACGGAGAAATAGTTACCAACACCGACACCAAAACCGAAGTTTCTGGAGAATATGTTGTTAAAAAAGGTGAAACACTTTGGTCGATTGCAGAAGATTCATACGGCTCAGGTTACAACTGGGTTGATATTTACTCTGCCAATAAACTTACAAGCCAAAAGCTTGAAGTCGGTCAAAAGTTGATGATCCCGGAAGCTGCTGCAAAAAAACCAACAGCAACCAACACAATTTCGCAAACCAGCACACAAACAGCAATATCAAAAGACACATACACAGTTGAAAAAGGTGACAGTCTTTGGAAAATTGCAGTCAGATCATATGGTGACGGGTACAAATGGGTGGAAATTGCAAAAGCAAACAAGTTGGTTAACCCCAACAGTATTCATCCTGGGAACGTACTAACACTACCAAGATAATGACTCGTGAGTTTGAATATCATCCGGAACGGACTGTTCCAGGTAGACGGGGTCCGTCAGTTGTTGCAAGATTTGTCACAGAGACAGGTTTTGCCAAACTGATAAGTGCCAGGCGTATTCTGGATTACGGTTGCGGAAAGGGAATTGATATTCCTTATTATCAAAATCTTGGATTCGACGCGGTCGGGTACGATCCTTACCCACCATTCGGGTTTTCGGAAAAACCTTACGGGAAGTTTGACATTGTGGTTAATGCGTTTGTTCTTAACGTTTTAGCTGATGCAGATGATCGTGTTTCTGTTCTTGCCAAATCGTCTAAGTACCTTAGTAAATCCGGTGTAATGGTTCTACTCACACGTTCAAAATCTGAAGTGCAAAAAGTGGCGGAGGCAGGTTATTGGAAAAAACACAAAGACGGTTTTTGGTCCAGCGAGAGCCGTGGCATGTTCCAAAAAGGAATATCCAAGTCTGAGATTGTAGAAATTGCCAATGCTGCGGGGTTAAAAATTCACAGTCTGGACTCAGTTGTTAGATTTCCTTCTTCTACTACGTCTGTAATTCTTTGCAGGTGACGGGTTTGCCGTATTTACGGGTACTGGTTTAATACCCAAACCTATCGCCAGAAGTGTTGCAACAAACTTTGGCTCCAGATCGCTTCCCCCGCTCAAATGATGTGCCCACTCATGCAAAAGAACCATGTTTAAGTCGTGTGTATTGTGAAGCAGGTATTCGCTTATCACAGTCTTCATTTCGCCTTTGGCTTCACCCAAAATGAACGGGTCCAATTTGGAGTATTCAATAGTTTCATGCAGCCTATTTTTATCTCTAAGAAGTGCCACAAACTGTCTGTTTGTTGCCTCCGCCAATCCCCCTTGGTCAATTATTTCCAAAACTTTATCTGCAAGCGTGTCAACAACAGCCTCAACTTTTTGTCTTGTTGGTTCGGGTATTATGACAGGTTCAAGTTTACTCCTTTTTATCAGCTCTTTGACACTCGGAAAACATGCCTTTGCCAACCTTTCCTTTCCCTTTGAGCCAGATGCGTAAATTATTGTGTCGTATCCGTGGTACTCTAAATATCTTTTAGACTCCGGAACAATTATTCCATTGAAAATAATCACATTACCAAACTTTTCGTGCGCAACTTCTTTCCAAACACCGATATTCAGCGGGGTGCCTTCTATGTTGTTAAAAATATCACTTATGTCCTGGTAATCATAAATACCACCTTTCACAATCCTTTCTAGAACCTTTTCAACCAAAACAGGATCACCGGTGTGTGACATCAGAAAATCAACATATTGTTTCAATCTTTCCGGTTTTATTGTGTCGCGTTCCCTGTTTGCCGAAATGTCCGGAACATCCAAACTGCCCAAAGCAGTTGACTCTGTACTCATTAGTATTCCGTTTTCGTAGACATCGCCTTTTTCGTCTGCCAAAACTTTTACAGGCCCTACCGAATGCAAAACTCCAACTCCACCGGCAAGTGTCCTTACATATCTAGATAGCCCGCCGTTTTCAGCCCTGGGATCCACAACTTCCATGCATTTTTTATAAAAATCGGACTCTAAGTCTTTAAAATATATTGTTGTCGCAGAAGTATTTTTGTTTGCACCAGTTGACTGCAAATCAAATCCTGCCATATTTACATCTGTCACCCCGCCTTTTTCGACAATCTGCCGTGTGCCCGTTTCGGCTGTTGCCTGCCAACTTATTTTTTCTCCGTTTCGGACGCAATAAGAGTCAAAAACCAGACCAATCTGATTTCTGCATGCCGCAGCCATTAACATTTTGGTTCCCTCACCATATTTACCTTCGTCCAAGGGACTGTCTTTTTCGGACCTGCCCATCCTCTCCAGGCTTTCCGGTGCATAACCCCGTCCATCATCCTCAAACTTTATGCCCAAAATCAAGTCTCTATCAGAAAGCTCTGCCGCCTCAACCCAAACATTTTCGCCATTTCTCTCTAATAGAAATCTGATTTCAACCTTACCCGCGTTCAAATGATTTTGAACAACATCCTCAAAAAATCTTACAGGTTTATCCCAATTGCCTTTGCCGTATTTAAGGGGAACCGAAGTGTCAATATGCCCGTCCAGAAGTTCCGTTTGTTTTAAAGTTTGGCTATTTCTGTCAACAACTTTCAAATTTCCGACAATATCGTCAATTTGCTCCTGTGCAAAACTAATATGCCCAACTCTTGCGTAGCAAAAACCTTCGCCAAATTTAAGATATTTTTTGGATTCAACCTCCCATTCAATTACATTTTCGGGTGACGACCTGTAAAGTGTTTTGTCGTGTCTGTAGACAATATCTTTTTTATACTTAACATAATCAAATTCGGGAAGTTCCATAAATACATGATCTTTGTAGTAGTAAGTTTTGTTTCCGCCTTTTTCCGATATTAGCTGCATATCATCAAACCCAAAAAGCTCGACTTTGTACGAGCCTTCTTCCGCCACATACCGGGCAAAACCATCTTTTGTTCTAAATACATTTTGTGTGAGTACTGCAATAATTCTTGGATCAACATCCTTGTGTTCATTTAGGAGAAAAAGTCCGTCATCTATATCACCTGTATCAACAACCCTCTCCGACAGATTTCTGAAAGTATTAAACGCAAAAACCGATTCATCAGTTTCTCTGGACCACAAAGCCTCAAACATCCGCATAAACTCTTCCGGGTCTACTCTATGATTTATTTCGGCTTTTTTGTAATCAACAACACCCTCCCACCTTTTTTGAATAAACTTGTTGGCAGTCTCCTGAGGTCCCCCAAAGTGGAAGCTTGAATTCAGATATCCGTCCTGGGCCATAATGTAAACTGCAACCAATCTTTTCAATGCTTCCGGGTCATGAAAAGTTTTAGCCAATTCCCAATTTATTACCAGCATTTCTGAGTTGTTATGGTAGTAGTCATCTGTCAGTTCGTCTCCGCCTTCTTTTTCAACTCTAACCAAGTCTCCCCCGTTAACAAACTTGGCAAAAACAAATCTGCCGCCAAAAAGTTCATCATCTTTACCTTCGATCTGCGAAAAGACAAACTCCTTTATATTGTCAAACCAGACTTCTGCATTTAGCTTTTCTTCGTCACTCAACTCAACTGAATTTTCCCACCCCTTGTGTCTTCTTAAATTTTTCCTGAGTTCATCCCGGGATACAAACCGATTACCCAGCTCCTCCGCCAAAAAATCTTCTTCAAAATCCAAACCCCATCTGCGCGGATCTACAACAATAACATTAGAATCCAGATAAAATCCAAAATCATGTCTTTCATCTCCGGTTGCAAAGTACAATCTTTTGAAATGACTGCCTTTTGTTCTTTCCAAAACTTCTGCAAGAACACTCTTGCGGAATTTTTGAAGTTCCGCATGTGTAGGGCTTCCTCCATCCTCGGGTGGGTACATTGTCAGCAGGTGTTTAAAAACTCCCTGCTCAAATGAATTAAAAACCTTTTTACCATTTTTTGGTTCCATTGCGTCAAAATACAACTTAATAGTGTGCCGCGGCGCATGCAGCCAGAAGTCTTTCACCGATTCCAAAAATTCAGGGGTGTATTTATTCCTGTCGCGTGCATTAAGAGCATTCTTGTCAAAGGTGCTATAACCAAAAAGTAAATTGCTTTCGGTGTTTACGGGCACTACTCTAATTCCCTGAACCATTAGGGCATCATAATCCCTGCTCACACCAACAAGTGGCTTAGCAGGGTCATACGAGGAATAATAAAACCAATCTCCCGCGCGCCTATGTTTGTCATAAATTATTTGAGGTTGCCCCAAAGATTTAACACATTCCGTGATTTGTTTTACGTCTTGATCTTCGATGTCTGGACCGCGAAAGACAACCTCCGTAACTGATCCTTTGGGAATCGGGGCCGATAGTTCCACCTGGGTGACATGAAGTTCCATTGAGCCTTCTTTGGACACTCTGGGGCGCCCTTTCCAAAGCATGTCATGATGCCCTTCTTTGTCATCATATGAATATGCAGACCGTGATTCTATTGTGAAACCTTTTTGCTGCAAAAGAATTTCGCTCATTTTTCCGCCTTCACCGAATTTACCCACCTGGTCAAGGGAATCCTTGCCGGATGAGTAAAAAATTGTTTTAAGGTTTGCGTCGTATCCTTCGCCGTCATCGCTTATCCTAAACCCGATAATCCGCAAATCCCTAAGCGGGTCCAATTCCAAAGTATCTTTATCAATCCAGCTTTCGTTTCCATGGTCATCCCTTGCCAGGACTTCGACTTTAGGAAGAAGAATGTTGTGGTTTTCAACTATTTCTGCAAGTTCAGATTGTTCCCTCTTGGTTTTACCCGTGATGTTTTGGGTAAGAAAATCAACCATTTGCTCACGCATCTCTCTTGGTGTGTGGCCTTTTGTGGCAAGATATTCGTAGGCAACTTTTCTTAGACTGTCGTTTTGCAGCACAGCTTCCGTGTCACCGTCAACCGCACCAGAAACATCGGCCAACAGTCCGTCCACACTTCGTTTCACTTGTGCGTCTAAATGATTTTGATATATATCCCTATACGACTGCTCCACAGACCAGGTTTTTTCGGGATACTTAACTTCGACTTTGGAGTCTATCACCACCCTTTCGCGCTTCATAAACAAGGGTTTTTCCAAAACATCCATATGTAAATATTACAACAATAAATCTTTGTTGGCTGTGCTTGCGTGAATGTTATAATAGCCATATATTGCGGGATTAGTTAAACGGTCTAACGATACCTTCCCAAGGTATAAAAACGGGTTCGACTCCCGTATCCCGCTCCATACGGTAATAAAACAAAAAAGCTTCATATTTAGCCTTAAAAACCTGGTCGAGCCAGGTTTTTTTGTTTTTGGGCATTGGCCTGGAGATTAGTGATACTGGTGATGGGAATCGAACCCGTTTTTGTTTGGACATGAATTTTAATAACTAGTATTATAGAAGTATGGTGGACAAAATGGGTGCAACTAGCGAGATGTTAATCAATCCCGTTCTACTAAAATGGGCTAGGAAGACCTTGGGCCTAACTGAACAACAAGCGGCCACAAAGTTAAAAATCGACAGCAACAAATTACTTGCTTGGGAAAATGGTGAAGAAGAAGTACCGATAGCCAATCTAAGGCTTTTGGCAAAAGTGTATAAACGACCTTCTGTAGTTTTTTTACTCGATAAAGAACCATCTGAAAAAATACCTGCCAAATTTAGGAAGTTAATTGATCTTCACAGTGGTGAATTTACCCCTGATACCATACTTGCGATACGAAAGGCTGTGAGAATTCAAAATATTGCTAAGGACGTCTTTGGTGATGGTGATAATAAATTTGTTAATGAGTTACGAAAGTTAAGCAACGTTAACAGTTATGAGGAAATCGGTAAAAAGATCCTTAAATTATTAGAGGTAAATTTTGATGATGTAACGAGAAATAAAGGTGCATTCGATCAACTTAATTATTGGAAAAAGATAGTTGAAGCTAAAGGTATTTACATTCTTGAGTTAGGATTCCCCACAGTTGAAGCTAAAGGTTTCGCAATTTATGATGATGCCGCACCTGTTATTGTCCTCAACACCAATGACTACCCGAATCCCAGAATCTTCACGCTAATTCATGAACTTGCACATTTTATTTTCGGCAAGGACGCAATTTCTGACGAAAATAATGTTCTCAATTTTCAATCTAACGACAGGGTTGAAGTTGCTTGCAATTATATAGCTGGTTCTGTTTTAGTCCCAACTAATATTTTGAATCAAAAACTTCTGACGTTAGATTTAGACTTCAGCAACTTTGATACGGACTTAGAAGTATTAGGGAAAGTATTTAATGTAAGTAGAGAAGTTGTTCTTAGAAGACTTCTCATTAATAAGAAAATAAATAAGGACATTTTTGAACTACATAATCATAAGTTTAAAAATAACTATAGAGAAAAACCGAAAGCAAAGGGTGGAAATTTTTACATTAAATATTTGAAAAATAATAGTAGGTCCTTTGTCGAAAACATACTTGATGCCTACAGAATTAATAGGATCGACTACAGCGAGGCACTTGATTATTTAAGTATAAAAAGTGAAACGTTAACCAAACTGGAAGCTAGATTATGAAAAAGTATTTGATTGATTCTAGTGTTCTAATAACCTGTGCCAATAATACTCCATTTGACTACTTTCCATCTTTTTGGAATAAGCTGGATGAAGCGATAATTAGTGGTAAAATAATCATTTGTGATGCTGTTGTTGATGAAATCTCAGCGAAAGTTGATCAGCTCAAAAAATGGGTTGGAAAGTATAAATCACTATATCGAAAAACATTAGAGCCTGACATTGTTGTTGAAGCCAAATTGATAATTAACAAATATCCTAATCTTGTAGATGTTAACAATCCCAATGACCAAGCTGACCCTTATTTGATTGCACTTGCAAAAGTCGATAAGTTAAGCATGATTAGCGATGAGAGATACTCAGAAAATTCATTAAAGACGAAGATTCCATTTGTTTGTAAACAGGAAAAAATTGAATGTTTCAATCGATTTGACTTCTTCAAAAACGAAGGTTGGAAGTTTTAGTTCTTCATGAAGCCAAGATGGTATGTTTTGTATAGAGGTGAGACCTCAAGTAGGGGTATCTACATACGATTTAAACAAATTATGGAGATGGCTTATCTGACCAGCCTTCTTTGCCTTGGGTAAATTCTCTACCATCAGGAGAAACACACCTTCTTATACCTGTTCTTTCATAATATTGCTCGCTTGAAAGCTGGCCACCATCATGGCCTATTGCTTTGACACAATCTTCATACGTTTTTACCCAGGAATATTTTTCTTTTATTGTTGGTGCCAAATCTCCACCAGGAAGAAGTTCCGGGATGAAATTACTTTCAGGACAACCATGATCACAATCCTGGTGTATGCCGTCATTAAGAAGAACTGAAGCCAACTCCCAGGCATTCATGCTTTGGGAAATTGTATAAACCGATCCCCTTTCAATTGTTTTACTGCCTTTGCCTACTTTGATAAAATTTTCTCCGCCCTTGGTGTTGTCTTGTGTATGCTCCAGTACAAAAGTAAATGCTCTTTCGTCTTTGATAAAGTCGTAATACTTTAAATCTCCGACAATGGCATCTAAGGTTTTATTCTTGCTTATTGTGTACTGAATATCTGGAGTATCTTGTCTTGGTGCTTCAAACCTCAAGAGTAAATTTTTAAGTAAAAAACAACCGATCCCCAAAGTAACAAAAACTCCAACCAGAAGCGGCAAAACCAAGCGTTTTCTTTTCTTCATATCGCAAAGGTTAGTTTCTAGATCGAGTATAACACTTACTAAAAACCTTATAATTTTGGTGTTGTTTCAACCTTTTAAGTTGTACAATTAATTTTGAGGTGAGCAGTGCCGTAGGTAAAGTTATTTTTTATCAAACAACGATGAAAAACTTTCCCAAACTTATTATCTTCATAATTGCGTGTGAATTAGTGGGTTTTCTTGGAACCCCATTTACCCTCAACGCTATTCCCACTTGGTACTCCACATTAGAAAAACCCTTCTTTGCCCCGCCAAACTGGATCTTTGGACCAGTTTGGACTTTGTTGTATTTTTTGATGGGTGTGGCTTTTTATTTAATTTGGAAACAGGGCTGGCAAAAAAAGAAAACAAGAGAGGCAGGAAAGTATTTTCTAGTACAACTGGTAGTTAATTTTATTTGGTCACCTATTTTTTTTGGGCTAAGATCTCCTTTGTTGGGGTTAATAGTGATTGTGACAATGTGGGTGCTGATTTTAACAACGATTAAAAAATTTTACCCCATATCCCGGTTGGCGGCCTACCTGCTTATGCCATATCTACTATGGGTGAGTTTTGCCACAATACTCAACGCAGCGATTGTTATACTCAACTGAACAAAAATTAATGAATAAGAAATTGTCCCAAACTATGAAAATTAATCTTGCATTTCTGTCTTTGTTGGCTTTGCTAGGGATTTTAATTGCCGGATATTTTGGCATTTCACTATTTCTTTTACACTCCAACGATTTGCATAACCGATCAGTAATCAAAATGAGGACTGGTTGGCTCCAATCCAATAAAGACAAAATTATGTACATCTTCACCGATATATTTCCAAAGGCCAGTGAGTGCAATACAAAAGCGGTTACCAAAAACTGTGAGCAGGATATTCGAAAAATGATAGATGACAAACTAACAATAGTTCTGGGTTACGGGGACCAGGAAACAGGAAGGTTGCCCATATTCTTTATAAGGTTAAAAGACCAAAACACTATAGAAAAACTTTATCAGGGCGGTGGTTTCAAAGAGGAAGTTGTAGACACCAAAGGAGAGAAAATGGTTGCAGAGATGCTTAGCGGCACACGGGATCCGTTTGCTTATCCGCAATATAACTGCTGTGGCGGTAACGATATTTTGCCGGAAATTCCGATTCTCAATCTTTTTCTTCCCGTCAGACGATATCTCAACGACTTTCCGAGCGAGATAGAACAAATTTATTTAATAAGGAACGTAAAAAACGTGATTGTCGGTGGCCTAGTTTATTTATACGGAGATTAAAGAGTCTGGTTAAATCCCTCCAAAAAAGCGACGACATTATCCCCCAATAAAGAAGTATTATACCCACCTTCCTGAACAATGACTGTTGGAATTTCAGGTTCGTTAATTTGCCCGGCCATTTTTGTATAAAAATCAGTTGTAAGTTTGAAACCTCCAATAGGGTCGCTTTCGTGAGTATCCGCACCAAAACATACAACAAGATGTGTTGTTTTGTTTTTTATTATTTCTTTTAGTGCCAAATGCAAAACTTTTTCATATTCAATATTTCCAGTTCCCAAAGACATCGGATAATTAACGTTGCCAATGTATTCGCTTGTTTTTTGTCCCGAAAAAAAAGGGAATTTTTGGTTGGGGTCCGCATGGATGGAAATTGTCAGGACGCGATCTGTCTCTCCGAATATTTTTTCTGCACCGTTTCCGTGATGAAAATCCACATCCAAAATTGTCACACGGTTTTTGGGATCCGCATCCAATAAAGTTTGTGCGGCGACACCGCCATTATTAAAGTAACAATACCCACCCATTCTTGCTGGCTCGGCATGGTGTCCCGGGGGTCTGCAAAGAGCATAACTTGTTTCACCTGTTACAAGAACCTCGCTTGCTGATTTTTGTGCTAAAAATGCAGACTCCAACGCAGCAGCATAAGTAGTGTCACTTAACGGTGTGTATGTATCAAAACTATAATAACCGCGTGCAGCAACGGGATGATCGGAAAAATAAGTTTCGTTACGATACGGAAAAACACTAGGATAAACATATTCACCGCCAAAGTCGGTTTGTTGCAAATATTCAACATATTCCCGCTTGTGTATTTTGGACAAAGTTGAAGTTAGAGCTTTTGTTTCTGTTGCGTCTGGGCGGATGTCGGTAATTATGTGGTTGGTATTTTCCAAGGCACGCAAAATCTGATCCACTCTTTCCGGCACTTCCTGATGCATATCACGATTGCCGTTAAATATTTCATTGGGCGGATTGTGTTTTTTGTGATGTGAATTGTAATAAACGTTCATATTATTAGCGGATTTTTCCGTTTGGTTGGTACATTACAAGAAAATTATGCAGCCAACGAGTGTCCCAATCTTCTACCGTTTGATTTCCCATGCCTGTTTCTATGCCAACATGATCTCGTAACACCCCATCAACTGCCCCAATTTGTCCGGGAAGCTGCCCCGCCCGAGCAGCCGACTGGTAAGAACGGGTTGTAAGATTGTATTCACCAAACACCAATGCATCCTGCCAATGCTCCAAACTGAGTTTGGATAACTCACGAATAAGAATTGATGCCAAATGTTTACCCCGATATCTGGCGTCCACCGATAATTCCGTGATTTCCACCAAACGGCGCGCGCCAAATTCCACAGACTCCGCAGTCATTACCCCAACAACTTCCCCCTCGTTATTTCTTATCAATACAATTGGGTTTCCGTTTGCGCTGTTTGTGACAAAATCACCAACCGCCTCGCGGGTCCAGCCAAACTGCCCCCAAAGTTCCGTAAGCTTTACAGCGTCTTCCGCACGAAGACTCGTATCAACTCTAAACCTGCCCGGAAGCAAAGTGTCTTGGGAAGCGGGTAAATTTACCACGTCACGTGTTTTTGACACTTTTGGATGCCTGTTTTGACCAACCCAAATTAAATACTCTTTACCCATTGGCACAGCTGCTTCTATAGGGAGCTCAGACAGCTGTCCCAAAATGTCATTGCTTACATAACAGCGCATCAGCGCCCGTCTGCGGTTTTGATTAACCGACTCGTACAAAAATTCCCTCCAATCTTCATTTATGTGTGCGGGTTTTGAGTAAACACGCCCGTCTGCGTTGTAACTCCTCTCCCAACTGGCATTATGGTTTACGCCGCTATAAAGGCTTTGTACACCTTGCACCTGTTCTATCAATCGTTCGTTTGACATAGTAAGACAAACTTGAATTGTACTTTTGAGATTGAATAATGTAAAATAACTAAAAGTATTTAACAAAAATACATTATTTGTAATAAATATAACAATTATGGTGACCATTACCGAAGCAACCAGAACTATACTTATGGAAGACGACGTGGCACTTCAGGCCATGAATGAGGGACTTTTGAACTTTAGCGCCTATGCCCAAAAAATCCTGCAGCAGGTAGAAGAAAAAACTTTCAAAAAAGTGAACAAAGGAACTATTGTTGTGGCACTAACAAGGATTTCTCAGGAGGAGAGTGGGTTTACAAACCTTAGACCGCAAGTATCTCTGGACGACCTAAGTATCAAATCCCCTCTGTGTGATATTTCTTTTGCCAAAACTACCGAAACCAGGGAAAAACTCGCCAGCCTTTACCAAAAAATAACAGTTCCCGAAAACGCCTTTTTTACGGTGACACAAAGCATGACAGAAATTACGGTAATTGCTCCTCAATCGCTTTTTGATGCAATTGTCGAACACTTTGGCCAGGAACCCAAAGCAAGCTACAGGGACAGGGTTGGTGTGACTGTTAGGTTTTCCCAAGAATACTTGCCAGTGCCAAATGTGCTATATACAATTCAAGCCGCTTTGGCAGTTCATAAAATCAATTTTACGGAAGTTATTTCCACCTACACCGAGTTTTCTTTCATAATTAACAAAGAAGACTTGGAGGTGGCAACCCAAGCCCTTCAGAAATTTTTGAGATAAGTCTTTCCCCTTGGAATCTGGATCTTCTGTGTTACACTTCACCCATGAGTCCGGAAAATCACCAAGAAGAAGATCCAAGCGAACTACCCGCAAAAGAGCAAATAAGGCGTTTTTACGAAACTTTTGGTAATCCGTCAGAGGTTGAAAGAATGGGTGAAGAACTGGCAGCGTGCAGCAGAACTCTGGAGGCCCTCATAAGAAACGATGATCTTACAACAGAAACACTTGGGGCATTGTTCGAGCACGCCCACAGAACCATACAAACAGGGGCAACATATATTTTGGCTTATCGCGCAATCGCCTGGTCCATTAGAGAAGATAAATTTTCGGGAAAAACTTTGGAAGTTGTAGAGGAAAGTGTAATGGCTGACAAAGACCCACTTTGGACTGCATTAGACAAGCAGGAAGAAGCAAACACTTTGATCATGCAAAAAATATTCCTCAACGAACATCTGTTCAACTTAATGCTTCCTTATATATCTCCAACTGAAGACTAATTGCTTACAGGGATATAAAGTGTCTTCACTCCTTCGCCGATCCTTTGGATTACTCCTGAGCTAATTAACTGATTCAAGTATATGTTTACGTTTTGTCTCCTGTAACCAGTCTGTTTGGATATCTTCAAACAACCTATTGGGCCAGAGTTTTTAACAAGTTTATAAACATTGCTAACTTTTTCTTTCTTTTTTGCCATTCTTTTCTCTTTACTCAAACGCCAGGCCACAATAGTGTTTGGGTGCATCTTATGTTTTGGTTTTTGGATTCCGAATTCCCTCCTAAAGTTGTCGAAGCTTCCCCATAACCTATCGATTTTTACCCAAATCTTTCTCCATTCTTTGTTCCTTTGCATAACCGTTGTTGAAGGATGATAACCAATCTGACTAACCATCTCTGAATACTGAGAAATACATTTTTTATACCTTGCATCCTGCTTATATGACTCCAGGTCAATATTGTAATATTTCATCAACCTTTGAAGGAGGTGCATATCTATTTCCAAGATTGAAGATATATCAAATTGGTTTTTAGTAGTAAAAATCAGATCCCTCAACCGTTCCTTACTTATTCTATTTACAGCTTCACCCAAAACCCTATCCCTTGTTAACTCATATGTAAACAGTTTGTATTTTTCCCCCTTGTTCAAAAGCTGCCTAACTCGTTCGCGCGTAAGTTTCAACAAGCTACCAACCTTACTAAGTGTCCCGTATTCGTCGTAAAGGCGCTTAACCAACCGCATCCTTTCTTTGTCAACCTCGGATGGCTGATAATGTTTTCTGTTTATAAATCGGTACTTTTTTCGTTTTTTAACTATGTTTTCAGATTTCATTTTGAATGTCGGCCGGCATTTCAAAAACTTCGTTCACCTTGGCATGTTTTGATGCAATTCTTGCAAGTTCATTAAATACAGTGTCAAAACTTACAAAATTTCCATCACTGTAATCATATGCAATTTCGGTAAAGGAAAGGTTCATTATTAAGTCCTCCAATGAACTATTGCGTGAAGCTCGTGTATACAATGGGTGGCGTTCGTTTATTTCAATGAGATTTTTGTCTTTTGTAAACTTTACAATATCACCATTTTCAGAAAGGTCTACGGGAACGATAATATAGTTTTTACCTGAATACGAAGCTCTATCGCTTGGTGCAATTGATTGGTTTCTCCTCTCCCTTTTGTCCTTTCCACGTTTTACATTTGACGCCACCTTTTCGGCCTCCTTTTCGATCACGTCAATATTTGGGTAAGGATTTTCTGGTGCATTTTCTTTTTCCTTGGTGAATTCTTTTTTAATGCGTGCTTCCAACTGGCCAAGTGTTTGGGGATCATCTAATTTTGAAATTATTTCATTAACAACCTTTTCAACCGTCTTCACCACTGTTCGATCGTGTTCTTTTTTGGCATTTTCGTCTTCTTTTAATAATGCGTTTTGAACTTTAACGATGTTTTTGTGGCCAAACTCCCAATATTCATTGTATTCTGGGCAATCTATAAAATCGTTCTTGGAAAAAGTTACATAATCTTTCAACCCATCTGCTTCGCCATAGCCGAAAAGTCTGTACCTATATCTATGACCTGATGTTGCTTTAAAAAGATCAAACCATTCGGCTTTTTCATTCACTATTCTTCCGTTAACTTTTGTCCAAACACCTTGTTTCGTTGCGGGTATAGGCTCCTTTGTAAAAAAGATAGTCATTTTTACATTTCCAACCTTGGGCAAAACGTCATCAAAATCGAACTTTTTTTCGAAATCAAATATTGGCTCACGTATTTCTAAGTCAACTTTTTCGTTATTTTCCACCAACAAAAGTTCAATTTTAAAGTTCTGACTCAACGGCATCTTGGTAGAAAAACGTTCCTGAAGCCTATCGGTGTCAATTGTTCTCGAAAACAAGTCTTCCATGTATATTTCCGTGCCGGTAAATGTGGGGTCACACCGCTTTGTTATGACTTTACTCTTTAGGTCGCTAATATACTTTGCTTTGTCCAAGTCGGCCCTATTCATGTTAAAGATATGTTCAAGACCATTTTTCCTAGTAATTATCTTGCATTTGCGACATATATTTGTGATGGCTAGTTTTCCACCCATTCCATACTCGCCAATTGGAGATCTCTTAAATTTAGGTGAATGATAGCTGGAGTCTTTATCACTTTTCCCATAGACGACAAACGAAGTCAAGGCTTCCTCGTCCATACCAAGACCGTTGTCAATAATGCTTAAAGTTCGTTTGTCGTTATTAACAACAACTTTAACATTGGTAGCGTCGGCGTCATATGAGTTTGCTATAAGCTCTTCAATATTGGAGGCAAGTTCTTGAAAAGTTCGCTTAGCCATCTTTTTAATTCCCTCGGTTGCAAAGTCTCCCTTGAGTTCCCACTCCCTGTATCCGTCATCTTCTTTTTCAAAATGTGTACTCACGTAGGATAAAACATCTTGTTCCATGAACTTATACTTCCTGCCAACTTTCCGCCCGCGAATTTCTTTCTTGTCCGCAAGTTTGTAAAGCGTTTGTCTGGTAACACCCAATAGTTTTGCTGCTTCTTCAGTTGAAATTATTTTTGTATTTAATTTACTCATATTAATCACAATTAACTATTTTTAACTCTAATTTACTTAAATGTCAACACACAAACAATGTGTATAAAATAAAGTATTACTAACGAAGCATAAATACTATCTTAACGAAGATTCGGTGCTTACCCCACTGACTACACCCTTTGGAGAAACCAACGCTTTTTGATGCAAAAGAATTGTCAAAAGCCCAACTGCAACAGCCAATGTGGCCGCGGCACCCGCTAGCAAAAGGTGATGGGTATTGGCAACGGGATAGGTAGACCTGGAGGACTTAACAGATTTGGCAGATCTTTTGGACATAACTATATTCATAGTAGAACCGTAACAACAAAAAATCAATATCCACCCTACTTTTTAGAAGCTTATTATTCCCAACTCCACTCTTTCCTCTGGGGTCATTGAGTTATATGCTTTCTTGAGGTTGGGTGCCCATTGATCAATACGCCTTTTGATTTCTCTGAATATTTGTTTTGTGCCCTCTTCTTCCAAAATCCCAGCAGCCAAAATATGTGATAAAACTGCTTTGGGATCTGCATCAAGATGTGTAACCATCTCTCCCGTACGAACCAAAAGTTCAACAGGAGATCTTGATTTTTTGACTCCGCTTTCGATCACACTCAGGGCTCGCAAAATTCTAAGTTCTGTCCTGTCTTTGTTGTTTTCCCCCCTGCCCATTTGTTCCACAATCACACGGGGTAGAGCATACCCCCAAGGGGTTGAAAGAGGCGACATTTCTTTGGGAAAAGTCTCCGGAATAAAACGCATATTAAAACTGCGGCCGGGAACTTCATTCTCCAGTCTTTTAACAGGTTGTGTCAACTGGTCATGCAAGTTTGGTCTGTGTTTTTTGGCTTCAGAGGTAATCACTCCAAAAACAAAATTTGTTTCGGCATATCTTTTGAGAGTCCACTCTGCGCCGTACTTGGATACAACCTCATCAATCACGGGGCATGCGTGAGACCAGCCCATTTGTTCCACTTGCACGTCGATTGCCTGGTCAAAAAAATCAATGCCCGTGTCTCCCAAAAAAGTCCCTGCACCAAAATTTCTACCTCCTTTTTGCTCGTTCATACCCATATTATACCTCCGGGTGCAAAATTTGGCGTTTCCTGCTAATATCTCCAAAACATGGGCTTTGATCCTTTAACAAAAATCCCGGGAGTAGGAAAAAGTATCGCAAAAGATTTACAAAGTATTGGAATCAAAAAAATAGAAGACCTCAAAGGCAAAAACCCCGAAATAATGTACAGGGCACTCATGAATAGAATGGGAACACATGTAGACAGATGTATGCTTTATGTTTTCCGCTGTGCGGTTTACTTTGCCGAAAATAAAACTCACAAACCAGAACTCCTGAAATGGTGGAATTGGAAAGACAGAACGTGATATATTTCTCTCATGTCTTATCCCGATAGGGACAATCCTCACAGAAGATCCTGGGCCAACCCGGGCCCGGATATGACTGGGGTAGTCAAAATTCTTGCCGAAATTTCGGCAAATTCGGTAACCACCTTCAAAGAGCGCCAGGAAGCTTCCGAAAAATTCAGAAAAGCTTTGGAAGAAGGTGCTAAAAGACAGGAAGAGCTCAGACTCAACTTCCCTAGCTTCTCCAAAGAACAAAGAATTAAGTTATCCGAAAAGGGGTATGAGATATACAGACTCGACGGATTAACATTGGAAAAAATGCTTGACGCCCACCATGTGGTCAGGACCTGGGAAAAAGGACTTCCATTTGAACAAGAGGTTTCTTTTAAAGGTGAGGTTGCGGTCAATCCTTATAAAATAAGTCTTTGGGACACATACGAAAAAACTTTTCCGGAACAAAAGAAAGTTTTTCTTAAATTCAAAAAGCAAATAGAAAAAGAAATACCCGGCACAACCGCCATTCTGGGAAAAGTCGCGGATTTTGTGGATTTGGAACTTGCCTACAAATCACGTCATGGCAGGGGGATTTTGGATGCATTTTACACAGGCGGTGTTCGCACAAGAAGCAGAATAAAGGGCGACTACTTTGCCGTACTAAACACTGATTTTTCAAATAGACTGGGTTTAAACGTTTCCTATTTCAAAGATTCCCAAGCTTCGGACTTTGTTTCCCTTGGAGAAATTATTGTTCCCACAAAAAGTCATTGGAAGCCAAAGAAAATTTAGTCACCTCCCTCAAGTTCCATGGTCTTGATTTCGGGTAAACTCTTGCCAATTACTGCCTGAAGGTCGCCGTACATCCCGTGTGTATGGTCAATTACTTTTCTGATTTCTTTTTCTTGTTTTGCCCATTTAACATTAAAATACCGTTTTTCTTTTTCCAACTCTTCCTGCAGGTTACTAAATGCGTCTACAATTCCCGATACCCTATTGCGAAACTCAGAACCGGTAAGGTATGAGTATAAAATCTTCATTTTTTCATCCTTACCTTCGCTTGAAATCCGCTCATTATGCAAACTAACCAAGTTGTATCGCAAAGCAAAAGCCAAACCAACAAAATATTTGACACCGCAAATCCAAACGCCGTTTTTGTACACAAAGCTTTCTACTCCTTCGGGCAAGTTGACACTTACAAGCACAGAAATGTCTGCTTTTGCTTGTCTCTGGTCTTCCTTAAGTTTGTCCAGCCAACCTTCGCTCCACTGGGCATTTTTACTTTCCCACAAAATCTTTCCACAGTTTCTGCCGTTTCTGTCAATGACCTCCTGTGAGATGTCCGCTCCCCTTTGACCCTTTTTAACCTCCGTAATAACATCAGTTGGGAATTCGGACCTCAATTTTGTTTCCATTTCCAATTCCAAAGTTTCACCTTGAGTTTGCTGTGAGCCTTGTTGGATTTTTGTCTTTAAGGATTCTATTTGGTCCAAAGCATCCTGAAGTTTTTTGTCTTTTTCCAAATCCTTAAGCTTGTGCTCATCCTCGGACTTCTGCCTGACATCTTTTTTGATTTTTTCCTCCTCCTCCAATAATCGCTTTTTCATTTCTATCTCGCGTTCTTCATCTTTTTCCCTTAGTTTTCTCACTTCTCCCAAAAGTTCATCTATTTGCGAAGTTAACTTTTTTGAGCGTTCGCGTTCGGCTTCCAAATCTTTTGTGATATTTGCAGAAGCTTCACTTGCTGCCTGTTTTTTTGCCTGTTCCAGATCCAGTTTGTGTTTTACATCCAATGACTCTTTGAGCTGCTCCTCAATTTGATGTTTAAGGGCATCAGTGGCTTCAAACTCTTTATTACAAAATGGGCACTGAATTGTGTTTTTCATAATTTTCCCAATTCTAACACGGACAACATGCTACTTTGTGGTAGAATTTCCTGTCTTTGCAAAAGACAGCACGTCAAAATCACCCTAGGAGTGTGTAGAATGTTGTTTTTACTCGAGGTTGGACTCACCATCTGGCTCTGTATGCGGTATCGCGACACAGGCCGACCTTGGTGGCACGGGTTAATTCCCCTGGGAGTTCTGTTGGTTCTCAGCATCTGTGGGGGCCTGACCATTGGAGTCATCGGCGCGCTAGTCAACGGCGGTTCGTACCATATTGCCGCGGGCAGCTTTGTCTGGCTGGATGTTATCACCATCGGCGTACTCGGCTTCCTGCTTTACAAAACCAAGTAGCCCAAAAAGCTACCGCGACTTCTTCGGACTATGTCCCTGAAATCGCGGTAGCTCTAAATTTTTCCATTAACACAGAGACTTCCTCCTTGCTTTTACTTTCCATAAATTCCTGTCTTAGCTCAGCCGCACCACGAAAATCTTTGATATAGATCTTAAAAAATTTTTTGAGTATGGCAAAGTTTTTAGAATCTCCCCATGTTTTTTGGAACAGGTTAATATGCATTTCCATTAAATCAAAATACTCTTTTGTGGTTCTTGTCCTATCTGTTTTGTCAAAAACCCATGGGTTATCAAAAATTCCACGACCCACCATGACTCCATCTACATCATAATTTTCACGCGCCATTTTCACTTCTGAGTAATTTTTGATATCACCATTGCCGATAACCAAAGTTTCGGGTGAAATTTGATTTTTAATTTTCACAATTTTGCCAATTTCATCCCAATCTGCACTGCCTTTGGACATTTGCTTTGCAGTACGGCCATGTATTGTCAAGGCAGTAATTTCTTGTCGCAGCAAAAAAGTTGCCCATTCCTCCGCTATGTTTTGATTTATTCCTAACCTGGTTTTTACAGACACAGGTAGACCCTTGGCCCCTTTTTTGACCGCGTCAATAATTTTACCCACCGAATCATACTCTCCAATGAGGCCTGCTCCTGCTTTTGCGCGTACGACTTCACGCACCGGGCAACCCATATTTATATCTATCCCGTCAAAATCCAACTCCTTTACAATTTTGGCGGCTTTTTCCATATTTTCGGGGTTATTTCCCCAAATCTGAGCTACAATCGGTCTTTGATTTTGGGTAAAAGTCAGTTTTCTTCTGGGTACACCATGGCTATTGAAAACAAGCCCATCGGCGCTTGTAAATTCTGTAAAAAAGACGTCCGGGCGGGCAGAAGAAAGTACAACTTGCCTAAAAACGTTATCGGTAACGTCGTCCATGGGCGCCAAAACTGTAAATGGCTTACTTAATTTTTGCCAAAAATTCGACATAATCCACAAATTATACAATTTTTGTTATACTAAATTCATGAAATTCTCCATTAGACTTTTATACCTGTATCTTTTTTCTTTTATTGGACTTTTGGTTGGGGTAATTGGATCAATTCAACTTGTGGATTTGGGAATCAAAGTTTATTTGTTCAAAGGTGCAGACAGGTACGAAAATTATTCTGTTCCAACAAAATTCACTCCCGAAGGAAAAGAAGTAAAACTAACAGACGAAGAAATTGCCGAACAAAAAAGAATGCAGGAAACAGAAACCCAAAGACAGCGCCAAAGACAAGCTTCAACCGCACTTTCTATGCTCCTTGTGGGTATTCCTTTATATAAATATCATTGGAACTTGATCCAAAAAGAAAGTAAGCAGTCTAAATCTTGAAAAAATATTTTTTCATTTTTATCACCTGCTTCATAATCTACATAATCCACTTTGTAGTTTCTGGTCATGGTATTTATGGTGACGGGAACGGATATTACAGTTACACAAACGCTATTTTCTTTGAAAAAAGCCTAAACTTTGGTCCGATATTCAACCATCTGGAAAATTTCCAAGGCCCCAAATATGTTTTTAGCAGAGTCTTTTGGAATGCATCACTGGGCCCGTTGGGGATATACAAAAACCCGTTCCCAATTGGAACAGGGCTTTTTTGGATACCTTCGTTGGCAATAATTTATACTTTTGTCCAAGATAAATTTAGTTTGCTTTTGGAAATAGGTCCGGGAATAACAGGAATTCTGTTCGCAATCGGCGGAATTTATTTCACTCAAAAATATCTGGAGAATTTTTACGATAAAACAACCTCCGTTTTTGCAGTTTTACTGTTTTTTGTTTGCTCAAACCTTTTTTATTATTCTTCTTTTGAGCCGGCACTTTCTCACCAACCTGCTTTTTTTATTGTGTCATTGCTTCTTTTTGCATCTCACAAGTTAAAGGATAAATTTCTTAACTTTTTTCTTATGGGAGGACTGACCGGGTTATTAATGATAACCAGAGTGGCAGATGTCGTCCTTGCAATTCCAGCCTTGATTAATTTAACAAAAGTAAAGCCAAAATGGGACCATGCAGTCATGCTTCCTGTCGGATTTATCATTTTTTCGGCACCTCTTTTTGCAAGTTACTACTTAATGTACGGGGGTGTGTTTACCTCTCCTTACATAACTGGAGCTTCCGGCACTTTTAATTTTACATTCGAACAGATTTTTGAGTTTTTCCTTTCACCAAAAAGGGGTCTTTTTGTGTGGACACCTGTTTATTTATTGGGTCTTTTGGGACTTATCAAAACCAAAAAATATATCTTTATACTTACTGTCTCAATCCTGTTTTTGATTTGTTCTTTTTGGTCTGCCAACACCTCGGCGGGGTACGGTCAAAGATTTGCAATCTCTGCGTCGCCGTTTTTTATTTTTGGAATTTCCGAAATTATGAAAAATTACAGGAAAAATATTATATATGTTACTTTTTCGCTTCTTTTTGCATGGAACATGCTTACACTTTTTCATTTTTATTACGACAGCAAAAATCTCATCAAAAATGAAAATCTGACAATGAAAAATTTTGTTGTCGGGCAATTTACATCTCCCGTTGACGCAATAAAAACAGTTACGGATAACGGTTTTGTTTTCTTTATAAAAAACAAAATATTGGACTGATATACTTTAATTGTGATAATAAAAAGAAAAGAGGGTTATTACATAATAGGCAGTCACTCCAAAATTCATTTGGGAGGTCCATACAAAAAAAGAGCGGATGCGATAAACCGCATGAACCAACTTGGCATCAAAGACAAACCAAAACGTTAGGGTATAATGTAGACATGAAGTTAAAGCTTATTAAAGTCACGGAAGAAGCAAAAGGAACCAAATCATTTTTTTGGGAGCCAGACAGGAAGTTGGATTGGATTCCCGGTCAATATTTTTACTTTACTCTCCCAGAACTCAAGTTCCCCGACCCAAGAGGTGCCACCAGACACTTTACTACATCCACCTCACCCACGGAAGGTAATATTTTAAGAGTCACTACCCGAATACGGGAAGAATCAGGGTACAAACAAACCTTAGACACTCTACCGGTTGGAACAATCATTGATGCAGAGGGGCCAAGCGGCACTTTTGTCCTTGACGAAAAAGAATCAGGAAACCACATATTTATTGCCGGAGGAATTGGCGTAACTCCATTCAGAAGCATGATCAAATACGCAATCGATAAAAATCTGGACACAAAAATTGCTTTGGTGTATTCAAATTCAACCCCGGAAGAAACCGCCTTTCTTGACGAACTAGCCACCTGGGAAAAGCAGTGGAAAAATTTAAAGCTGTTTGTTACGGTCTCCCACCCCGAAGAGAGCAAAAGAAAATGGAACGGATTAACGGGTAGGATTGACGAAAAATTACTAAGAAAAGCCGCCGGAAATATACACAATCCCACATACTGGCTTTGCGGACCTCCAGGGCTTGTTGACGCAATGGAAGAAACCATGGAAAAGATGAAAATCTCAGACGATAAGATTAGAACAGAGAAATTTACAGGGTATTAATTTTAATTCATCACACTCTCCGCGTGTTATAATTCGGAACAAAATCGGTACGATTTTGAAAGGAGAAAAAGCGCAGTAATGATGCAAAAAATCATTTTTTTGCAGAAAACGAAGCTATTTTCGACGCGCCGATGTAGCTTTAGGCGAAGCCGAGCGAAAGAGGCTTCACAAGCCGATGTAGCTTAGTGGTAAAGCAGCGGTATCGTAAACCGCGGACGAGGGTTCGATTCCCCCCATCGGCTCAAAATGGAAAGAAGACTATCCGAAATATTACTCTCAACAATACAAGAAGCCTATGCCAAAGGCTTTGATGTTGACGATCCCGATAAACAAATTTCGCCAACCATAAGAATTGGCGTAAAAAGGTTGAGAGAGGGCAAAAACCTAACACTGGAAGATATAGATAAAATAGAAAAAATGGGCGGCACAGATCACCCTGATCCGTTTTTTGCATAATTTGGTATACTGGGCTAACAAATGGGACGACTATATTCCAGACGTGAAGCAGTAGAAGAAAAAAACAACATTAAAAAAGCAATCACGCTTGTTTTGGTATCAATTGCAACACTTGCTTTGATATTTTTCTTCGGTAGCCCAATATTGGGCAGGTTTGCAACAATTGTTTCAGACCTTGGAAAAAGCGGAAAAGCAATATCTCAAAACGACAAAACCCCACCGGCTCCTCCAAAATTTAATACATACCCCGACAACACAAATAACCAAAGACTGGACCTTTCAGGTAACTCCGAGGCAGGCGCAACCATCAAACTTGAATTTAATGGTGTAGCGCAGGAAGTTTTGGCAAACAAAGACGGGCATTTTAGTTTTTCGTTAGATCTGGCAGACGGAGAGAATTCCTTTTCTGCAACCGCTGTAGACACTGCAGGAAACATCAGCCAAGACTCCACAAGCGGGAAAGTTTTTTATGACAACAAACCTCCAACTCTCACTATAGAAACCCCACTAGATGGTGCCCAGTATATTGGCTCCAAACAAAGACAGGTGACAATCCAAGGAAAAGCCGAGGCAGAAGTGGAAATAACAATTAATGAACGATTTGTTTCTGTCGACGAGGAAGGAAAGTTTCAGTTTACAACCACTCTAAACGAAGGTGAAAATAAGTTTGACGTAAAAGCCAAAGACAAAGCCGGCAACGAAACCAACACCTCACTCACCCTTCATTTCGTCACCTAAAAACATAGCCAGAAGCACCAACACAAAAGATAATATCCAGGGATAAAACAAAGAGTTGGAAAATAACGAGTGAACAATAAGTGCCACAAGCACAGACCTAAAAACCTTGCTTTTTGTAAACCTCCAGGTAACTCTTGCAATCAGGAGAAACGAAAACAAACCCGCAATTCCTCCAGTTGCCAGCAAAAACAAAATACTTGAGTCTGAACCCGAGCATGCGTGCGAGGAAACTGACTGGTAACCGACAAATCTGTTATATGCAAGACAAAGGTTGTTAAAGCCTACACCAAAAATCGGGGATTCTTTAAATATTCCAAGGGTTGTTTTGTAATTCTCCACACGTGCAACAACAGAAAACATTCTGGTGATTTCGATACTGTGATTTTTGGATGTGGGCAATGCCAAAACAATAATAATCAAACTTGCGAGTATCAAAACCCATCTGCCAAGTTTCCCGGATGCAAAAGCCAAATAACCCGCCCCTGCCAAAAAAGCCAAGTAAGAAGCGCGTGAATAAGTAAACGCTAATGATACAAAAAGGAAAATAAATAGTGTTTTTATTTTTTTATCTATAGCAAGCAACAACCCAAAAACTATTATTAGACCCAAATATGTGGGGTCCAAAAAAGTGCCAACAAGTCTAAACAAATGTTCGTCCCAGCCGTACGTAAAAAACGGCTTAATATCCGGAACCCAAAAAAATTGAATCCACCCAAAAAATGCCGATACAACAGATATTAAAAGTAAAGAATTTAAAACAAGCTGTTTGTTTTTATCGGACTTTTTTACAAAGTTGTAAATGTACAAAAAGAAGTAAAAATAGGCGGCCAGTCGAAGCAAATAAAGAAAACCGTACAATATTTCCGTTGACTCAAAAATAAAAAATGAGAATATCCACCCAAAAAAAAGCACCACAAGAAAATTTTCCAGAAACTTAAAAAGGGCTGGCTTTTTGTAATTTAGAGCCAAAGCGATAAATCCACCAATGAACGCAACAGTGTCCAATGGATGAAGAACACCAACTCGTATTATTTGGCCAAAAGGAAAAATCGCAAAGAACAAAAAAATGAATATATTTTGGAGTGTTAGTCTTTTTGTAATTCCCATAACTTTAACCATGACAAAAGCGAGTGAAATGATTGTAACACGCTCATTGCAACACTTCTGCCCTCGAATATACTTTGAATAAATTTGAAAATGGGAAAAAATATTATCTTAACAAGATCGGATCTTTTACCTTCCTTTCTGTTCTCCAAAGCGTGAATATCGGAATAATTGTTGATTTTTTTGACCAAGTCCGAAACAGAAGAGTTGTCGCGATGAACCAGAAAGTTTTTTAATTCTCCTTTGTTTCCGCTTACTATCCAAACTTCGTGGACAGCCCGCACCCATTTTCCTCTTTCCTTTCTACCCAAGCGTAAAATCTTGTCAGTTCCGGCATACTTTCCAAACAAAAAATTTTTCCTAAAAACATAGTAACCGTTAACTTTGTCATTTCTGGTTGCTGACTTTATTTCTTTAAGAAGTTTTTTACTTATCACCTCGTCGGAATCTTTGAAAAAAACCCAATCCGATTTTGAATTTCTTAGAAGAATATTGCGTTCTTTGGCAAAGTTTTTAATGTTGTTTTTTTTAAGAGTTATTATCTCCAAATTATTTTTCATATTTTACGACTGCAATGTTACCTACCCAGTGAACAGGGTTTTTTGTATCCAAAAATCTTGTGTCTTCATAAATAGTGTAGGAGACATCGGAATCTTTACTTATATTGACTCCTTTCAAATTCAAAAGGTATTGATAATTTAGTGAGAAATCGTCACGGAATTGGTCCAAGGGCCCAACACGATTAATGGCAACCGTGGCGCCCATAGAGTCTTTTGCTATATAACTAGCAACTTCTTTTTGAAGAGTAAATGGTATGTATGTCAGGTCTTCAGATGATTTTTTATTATTTACAAAAAACCACTTATCCGAAAAGTAATAATTCAATGATGTGGCGGAAACAAAAATCAGAAAAGCTATAGCAATGTAGATATATTTATCCATAATTCTGTCCAAAAATACTGCGGTCAAAATTATAGGAACGGGATAAATGACAAGGTAGTAATGGGATGGTGGGGCCCCATGCAAAAATAAACCCAAATAACTAACCGCCGAAACCATAAGTAATATTTTTAGCCGTAAATTGTTGTGCCGATATACAAAAAAACCAACTACCACAAAAAACAATATATAGGCAGCTATGTTTTCTTGCCTAAAAAATGTAGACCGAAAAAAATCAAAAACACCGTTAAAATTCGATGCAAGTATATCCTTGGAAACCGTGTTCTTTTGATACAAACCGACAAATCCCAAGATTCTGTACGGTATCCATTTTGCCAAATTAGAAATTATTTCAAAACCTGTAGTCAGATTGTAATAAATGTAAGTTGCCAAAGGTATCAAAAACCCAAATGCGGCAGTTGCAACATCCTTCCACAAAAACTTTTTTCTGAAGAAATATATTGCTGCAAAGGCAGCAGGTACCAAAAGAATGGGACTTGGAAAAAAACTGAACATAATACCCAACAAGAGTCCAAGCAATAAATAGTTATTTTTATTGTCCTCAATGTTTTTAACCAAAAGATAGTAAAAAGGGAAAAACAAGATTGCGGTAAAAGCATTAAAACGTGCATCTCTCCCAAGTGCGACCCAAAGCGGCGAAATACTAAGTAAAAATGAGGAAACAAGACCCGATCTGCTGCCAAAAAAATGCTTTACCACTTTGTAACAAATCGGCACAGCAAGCGACCCTAAAATTGCAAAGAAATATGCGCCAGACTCCACCTTATAATTGGTAAAAATAAAAAGTAATTCAAATATCCAGTAAAAAATCGGCCCAATAAAAAACCACTCATGAGACGTTCTGGGACCAATTAATGGAATTTCTCCCCGATCAGCAAACCCTTTGATTGTAAGGTAGTCATAACCCATTTCTCCGTTGAAAACCAAGTTCTCCGTGACTTTGTAAAACCTAAGAAACGCCCCCAATATAAATATTGCAGCAAAAATCAATGATTCTTTGTTTATATTGGCAAAAAAATCAACCAACATGGCCTGCAGATATCCGTAGTGTTTTGAGAAATATCTAAATCTGCTTTTACGAAAAACTCTTTGGATTTTATCGGAAGATTTTGGAGTTCCCGTGGACTCAAGATGTGTTGCTGTTGTGTCACCCAAAAGATAAACTTTTTTACCAATATTTTGAACTCTTTTGGCCAAATCATTTTCTTCGAAATACAAAAACATTTGCTCGTCAAATTTCCCCGACTTTATAAAATCTTTTCTGGATATAAAAAAGGCTCCAAGTTGAGCAACATCAACTTTTTTAACACCTTTTCTATCCCAATCCGACAAAAGATAATTTTTAATCAATCTGACTTTGCCAAAATATTTATTTATGAGTGATAAGTAATAAATCCCTCTGAGCGGTGTAAGTTCCAACGTTGCACTTGGAGTATATTTGCCAGAAATGTTAACAAGTTTGGGAGCAACAATTCCGGAATCTTTTTTGCTTTTGATGAAACTCAGAAGTTTTACAAAATCGTTATTCTTAAGAACGACGTCCGAATCCATCATCAAGAGGTACTTTCCACTTGCAAATCTTTCCGCATAGTTTCTTCCGCCCCCAAAACCGAGATTTTTACCCGGGTTAAGATATTTGACCCATTTATACTTGTTTGCAATTTTCTTTCCTGATGTTTTTCTTTCATCATTGTCTACAAGCAAGAATTCCACATTCTTCTTTTTGGAGTGTATTTGCGCCAAATGTTTAAAGGTCTCAAAAATTTCTTTTGTTGCTCCGTAATGCACTATTATTACAGAAACTTCGGGATTTTTTGACAATTTCATGATATTCTTTGCACATATAATACCATGAGTATTCTAATTACAGGAGGCAGTGGCAAACTTGGTTCTGAACTTTTAAAAATATACCCAAATTCTTATGCTCCCAAACATTCTGAAATGGATATAACAGACTACCGCAAGGTATTAAAATATATAAAAAAAGTTAATCCAAAAATAATTGTTCATACTGCAGCTGCAACCGACATAAGAAAATGCGAACTTAAAAAAACCAACGCCTGGTCAGTAAACGTCGAAGGCACTCAAAACATAGTTGAAGCGATTAAAAAAGTCGATAAAAATATTTATTTTGTTCTAATCTCCACAGCCTGTGTTTTTGACGGCAAACACGCCCCATTTTTTGAAAACGACATACCATATCCCAAAAATTTTTATTCGCTTACCAAACTTGCATCAGAGATGGTTTCCAAAGAGTCGGGTATCAAAAACACTTTGATAATTAGAACAAATTTTGTAAAACGCGAACCTTGGCCTTACCCCAAAGCGTTTACGGACAGATTTGGAAACTATTTATTTGCCGACTCTCTTGCTTTGGAAATTAGGAAGGTTATCAACCAAAAACGAAAAGGTGTTTTACATATCGTTGGACCAAAAAAAATGAGTATGTACACACTTGCCAAAAAGGTGTCCCCAAAAGTTGGAAAAATTACATTGAATGAATACAAAGGGCCTCCGCTTACGGTGGATATGACACTGGGGAGCAAAAAATGGAAAGGTCCAAAAAGTATTTAAAATATTTTTTGGGAAGCCAAAAGATGTTCTACTTCATTTCCGTTCATTAGTTCAACCTTGTCGGATGAGTAAACAAAATCTGAATATTTATTTTTTGTCTTAATCTTTTTGACCAGCTTATTTGTTTTTATTTCCGGCGTCAGAATATAATAGCCTTTTGCTTTTATTGCTCTTTTGGACTCTGTGGCCGAAATGAGTGTTTCGTGTAGTTTTTCTCCCGGGCGCACGCCAATTTCTTCTACTTTGAGTTTTTTGTTCCCCGAATTTTTTATCATAACTTTTGCCAGGTCGTGAATCTTGAGAGCTTTTATGTTTGGTATAAATATCTCGCCGCCATTCATATTTTCAAATGCATAAGTGACAAGCCCTGTTGCTTCTTTTAGAGTAAGAATAAATCTGGTCATTTCCAGATCCGTGACTGTCAGAGATAGACCTTTTTCTATTTGTTTTTTGAACAGAGGGATTATTGAACCTCTGGAATTTGCAACATTCCCATATCTTACCGATGCGAATTTTGTTTTACTTTTACCCCTGTTGATGTTTGCCAGAATAAAAATCCTTTCCTGAAGCGCTTTGGTCATACCCATTACGTTAACAGGCTCCACCGCTTTGTCTGTGCTTATAGACAGAACCTTGGAAACATTATTTGCCAGTGCAGCTTCCACAACATTTTGAGCACCCAAAACATTCGTTTTGATTGTTTCACTTATGTTGTATTCCGAGGTGGGAATTTGTTTTAGTGCCGCGGCATGAATTACAAAATCAGCATTCTGAAAATTTTTAACCAGACTTTGCAAATCCCTTACATCTCCGATTACAAATTTCAACTTATTTACAAATTTGGATAACTCGAATTGCATCGCATACTGTTTGTCTTCGTCTCTGGAGAAAATTGTTACCTGTTTGGGATTTTGGGTTAATATTTCTTTTACAAAATAACTTCCGAACGAACCCGTACCTCCTGTAACTACAATGGATTTTCCGCTAAAAACACTTTTCATTGATGGGGAAGGGCAATGGCTTTTAAAGTTTTACCTACAAAATAAATTGTGAGTGGGACAGAAACTAATGTGCCGATTATCGCCGCGCTTCCGGCCCCAATAATACCATAACTTTTTGTTAACGGCACTATTGTTGCAAACATCCCAATTGTACTCACAATTGTAACTATTGCTGAATATTTTTGAAGACCCCTTGAAACCATTAGAGAATTTGTTGAGGAAGCTATTCCCCTAACAACTCCCAAAACGGACAAAAGTTTGGTAACAGGAACAGCTGCCTCCCAACCCGAACCAAGTAAAACGTTTACGATTAGTTCAGCAAAAGCAAAAATGACAATCCCCGCAGGAACCATCAACAAAGTATTTACAATTGTGTTTTGTATGAATGCTTTTTTTAACCTATCCTTGTCGTCGGACATTTTGGAAAATACTGGAAATGTTACTCTGAAAAAAACATCGCCAACTTCCGTAAGCGGAGCTGTGGATATTTTGTAGGCATTTTGGTAAATACCCAAAGCATCAACCCCCAACATTCTCCCAACGATTATGTTATCGCACTGCGTATATAAATAATCAAAGACACCAAACAGAGTCACCCACTTGCCGCGATTGATAACTTTTTTGGTTTTGACACGATCGAATTCAAACTTGGGTAAGGGTTTGGCAACCAAAAACGTAAATAAAACTTCGAAAACAGCTCCTCCGATAAGTCCCAGAACCAAAGAGAAGGGGTTTTTGGTAAGCATGACTATTGAAACGGAAATAACCGACTCCACCAAAAACACAGATATCCTGTATGCAAATTCTTTGTTGAAATGCAAATCTTTTTGAAATTTGACAATAGACGGATTGATAAATCCCCTTATCAAAGGTATTAGGGAAGCCCATCTCAAAAGACTAAATGACTCTGCTGAGTTAAAAAATTGAGAAATTGGCCCTGCGATAGTATAGATTGCAACAGATATCACAATTCCTCTGATAATTGAGACAAACCAGGCGGTATTGATGTATTTGTCCGAATCCTCTCTTTCCTGAATCAAAAATATATTAATACCTGTTTCGGTTATTATTTCCAAAAATGCCAATACCACTGCAACTATCCCAAAGACACCCAGTGAAGAGGGGGTTAATATGTGGGCAATTATTGCTATCCTTGCAACGCCAATTGCCCTGTACAAAACTCTAAAAAGGCTCATCCAACTCACACCCTTGGCGGCATCTTTTATATAACTCATTGCCTTATTCTACTCTATGCCCAAGATTAATTCATACCCTATAATTTGA
This sequence comes from uncultured Gammaproteobacteria bacterium, assembly GCA_964599625.1. Lineage (GTDB taxonomy): Bacteria > Patescibacteriota > Microgenomatia > UBA8517 > UBA8517 > CAZRGC01. Next base: position 261,116 of record CAZRGC010000001.1, on the reverse strand, counting down.
ATTAGGAGGAGAAATGAGCTAGAATTTAGACTTGCACTTTTTGACACAAATAAGGAGTAAATGTGTTCCTTTTACAAATGTCCGTTGCACTATCAATGTGCGCTCTTCTGAGCATTGCACTAAACTCAAGAGATCTGGGGTTGATCTGGAGATGTATGACGGCATTCACATGTCTATTTGTCTTTCTGCTATTCTTGACTCTTTACGCCATATGGATGGCAACAGCCGGAATACATTTACCGTGAGGAGAAATGCCCAATCTAAACACCCCTGACAAAATCACTGCCTTTGGCGTACTTTTGACCGGGTTTCACCCAGGTTTCGAGGTAAAGTCAGCTCATATCCCGCCAATTGGTGCAGATCTTGGCCAAGATCCGTACAAAATCACGCTTTCAACGCGCGACGGGTCACTTTTGACGCTGACGATAACAGATACCGACCTCATGATCCCCGAAGTCGAAGGTGCCGATTAACAAAGAGTTGGCTCAAAGCCATTCCGGAAGAACTCCTTTTGCCACAAGCAAAAGTCTCACTTCCGGTTTTTTGTGTCAAAAACACCCCATAATCTTGACTTTTGTGCCTGTTTGTGAGATAATTATGCAGTTCGTTTGCACATAACAAGGAGAATATATCGATGAGATTCAAACTCTCTGAACGTGGACAGGCTGATGTCGAGCTTGCCATATCGGTTGCTTTTCTGGTGATCTTCTACATCATCGCGGGCCTCGTCGGCGGCATCAACAAAGTCACGGAAGAAAAAGCAGTTGCGCGCTTCGCGGAACTTGCCGAGGTTGAAACCAGCCAGATCGAAGTAATTCGCCACTCGAACAACAACCAATGGTGGTTTGGTGACTCACACGATGTTACCTTCGAGATGGAGATTACCTATGATGGCACGAACAAACCCGATCCGATTTCCGGACGATGTACGTCAGGCGTATTCAGCCCAATGATCTGTAGGCTCTACGGAGCAGGCGGCGACTAGTTGGGCAAAGAGCTGGGAAACCAGTACTGATCAGGAAGCTCCTTTTGTTAAACACAAAAGTCTCATTCCAGATCGCTTTTTTTCACTTAAAAAGCCCCAAAATAAATCCTCCTATTACTGCAATATCACAAACAAGCTGAACCGGCGGGCCCCACAAAGCAGTGCGCCAATCCCCAAATAAATCATAAATTTTTTTGAATGACCAAATTATATAAATAAGAACAAGAACCAAAACTAGGGGAGTCAGACCATACATAAAACAAACCCAGGCAATCCAGATTCCCAAAAGATATCTGATTACCACAAAAAGTGCTTTAATGTTGTGCGACGTAAGTCCTTTTCCCGGAAATGCCCACACTTTGGATTTTGAGTCACCCAATGCATAGTTGTAAATTTTCCAAAAAAATTCTTTAAAATCTACCGGCATCCCCCACTCCACTACCGCATTTTTCACGCGTGACAACCTTATTCCATAACTTATTAACTTCAAATTGAAAACAGTATCTTCCGCAGTACCGTCCATTTTTTCGGGAAAACCTCCGACTTTTTCCCATACTTCTTTGGTAAACGCAATCGACCTGGTAGAAGGCAAAAACTTTTCATCAAAATTCTGGGGAAGAATTCCCAAAAATGCAGAAAGGGCTTTTTGGAACCTATTGGTTGTTTTCATTTTGTAAAAACCTGCAACAACATCTACCTTGTATTGGAACGGTTTTACAATGTTTTTGAGCCAGTCTTTTTGGGGAACACATCCGGCATCCGTCATTGCGATTATTTCCGAATTGGAAATCTCAACAGAAAGATTGCGGCCTTTCGCACGGCTAGACCTTTCTGTAAGAAGTTTTATTTTTTTGGATCTTTTTTGAAATTTGGAAATTATTTCCAATGTACCATCCGTGGAACCGCCATCTACAATCACAATTTCGTCGGGTTTTCTGGTTTGATACAAAATCGCCTCCAGAAGTTCTGCTATCGATTTTTCTTCGTTTAATACTGTCACACAGACAGAAACTTTCATTAGAGAATTATACTAAACCCCAAAGATTTTTATAAACTTTGGATACATCTTTCCAGGAGAGGAATTCCTTCTGCTTTTTTATTTCGTTCCAATAGTCCCTTTTCAGGGGATTGTCTGAAAATGTAAGTATCTTGCAGCCATATGTTTGGGCAGAAATATAACCCAAATATCCACCAACAGCAGCAAACTCAGAATCCTCAAGATAAGCATTGGGGTTTGTAAAACCAGTAACTTTGCCGTATTTGGCACATTCATTTTTGTATTCCCCATCCCCCACAAAAATAACTTTTTTAAATTTGTGATTTTTCAGATATTCCAAAAATTGCAAAACACCCGTGTCTTTGTCCAATCTGCCCAAAAAGACAACAGAATCTTTAACCTTTTTGGGCTTTTTAATTTTCGCCACTGCTCCGCCATAAATAACAAAATCGGATTTTATTCCATAATACTTTTCGATATATTTGCCCACAGATATTTTTCCTTTTGATAAATATGCGGATACTTTTTTGAGAACGATATTTTTGTAGGGTATTGGCCAAACTCCTTCCCACCCATGGAACGTCGTGTATACCTTTTTGAATGGTAATAAAAATTTGAATGGCAAATACCAGATAAACACATCATGGCAGTGAATAATTTCTGCCTCCTCAATCAATTTTTTGTTTTTATATAAGTGGGACCAAATAGAAAAAAGTCCTAAAAATTTTATTTGGGGATATTTAAACCTGTGAATTTCTATTTCTTTGTATTCTTCGTGGGCGGGAAGTTTGTCGTAATTTTGAGTGAGCACTACAACAGAATGGTTTTTGGAAAGTTCTTGGGAAAGTTCCAAGACATGCGTCTCCACCCCACCAATATGGGGATAAAAATATCTGGAGAGAAAAAGTATGTTCATTTCTTTTGGGCCAAAATAACAGCAAGGTTTGGTCTTTTCCTTTTACCAAACAATCCAATGTTCACAATAAAATTTTTTAAATAAAAAAAATTGTTGAATGCAAAAAATGTTTTAACGTTTACAATATCAAAGTTGTTTTTCTTTAACTCAGTTACTATGCTATCCTCGTCATATTTACGATGGTGCATGTTTTTCAAAGTGTCAGACTGGGATTCGTTTATCGGAACTGAAACAATTAGGTGGCCATTTTTTTTGAGAACCCGATTGATATTAAAATAGGTTTTCTTACTAAGTCTACTTGGGATATGTTCGATTACATCTAACATAAGAACACAATCAAATTTATCTTTAGTAAATGGGATATTTGGCAATTTTGATTTTTTAAAGCCAGGTCCGAACCTTTTATTCAAATCCTTAACTGCGTCACCGGCAAAGTCTGTTCCAAAGAGTTTTGTGGGAATTCTCTCGAGCAAAACTAAGTCTTCAATATTTCCATAACCTGCACCAATGTCGAGAATTGATGGTGGATTTAAACGCTTAATCAGTTTAATTACCAATTTGTTTTTGGCGTTATAAATTGGACTAGAAATAATGCTTTTTTTATTGACTCTTAGTGCCTTGTTCCAAAAAGATGGCGTATTTTTTATCAACATACTTGACAGCTTGCACGGAGTATAAACTATATTAATATAGTGAGCAAAAATTATCTTACTAGATCGTTGTCTCTGGTGATAGTAATTTTGGTCTGTTTTGTACTAGGTTCAGGACTTGTTTTTGCGACTGGTGGATTATCAAATTGGATCCAGGAAGAAAATCTGCCGCTACAGATTGCAAGTAACTTTGCATTTTCAAATGATAATAGCTTGTTTAACCTAGGGGGTGCAAACAACACTGTTCCCAACACTGGATTCAATACAACAGTCACAGTCTCGGGAACATTGTCCGCCTGGAACACAAACGCTACACAACCACCAAACAGATATTGGTTGAGTGGAGCAACAAGTGGCAACTATGTATATCTTCTCGGTGGCGCAGACACTTCCTTCAACAATACAGGTGAGGTGTGGCTAGGTCTACTTGAAAATAGTAACATTTCATCTTGGACAAACTTAACACCATTACCACAAACACTTTCTTTAGGTGCCAGTGTTGTATCAGACAATATGATTTTCTTTTCTGGCGGAAACACCTTATCCAGTCAGGCGAACAACCCAAACCTTGCCAGCACATCAGTTTACGTCTCTGACATTAACCCAGACGGAACAATTGGTGCATGGAGAACAGCAGGAAATTTGCCAGAAAAAACAGAAGGTCATTCTATGATAGTTATCAATAACCATCTTGTTGTTTTTGGTGGTTTTACACCTTCTGGATATTCAAACCAAGTTATTAGAGCACCAATAAACCCTGATGGTTCAATTGGTACATGGGAAAACCTAACAAATCTTCCTGTGGGAATGTGGAGGTTTGGACTGGCAAGGGTTGCAAACACATTAGTGATCGCAGGTGATGGAACTCAAAATGTTTATTACTCAGAAATCAACACAGATGGAACGATTGGTGTTTGGCAAAACGGACCACAATTACCCGAGACAAACTGCTGTGGGCAGCTTATTGCATCTGGAAACAATCTTTATCTTATTGGCGGTGTTGCAAATGGTGACTACACAAACCATGTTTGGAAAATGAGTTATACCCCTGACACACCACCCTCACCAACCCCAACACCAAGTCCGTCTCCTGTACCGGTAACTTCAAGTAAGGTTGTATTAATTCCCGGAACTGGTGCCAGTTGGAATCTTGACGCGTTTATTTCCTGCAAAAAAGAAGGTTATGTTGGCAACTGGACATTGGCACCTTACGCAAAGGATGTGTATGCAGATCTTACAACTTCACTAGAAAATGCTGGGTGGAACACCATACCTTTCTATTTTGACTGGAGGGATAAGATATTAAACAATGAACCAAAACTGGCGACATTCATTGATTCAGTTGCGCCCAACGCAGAAAAAGTAAACATAGTTGGCCACAGCATGGGCGGACTTTTGGGCAGGGCTTATGTTGAAAATGAATTAGGTGGAAAGGCAAAAAAGCTTTTGATGGCAGGTGCGCCAAACAAAGGTTCTGCGATTTCTTATCCACTTTATTCCGGACACGAAGTTTGGGGTAATGATTTAGTTGATAGGATTTCCAAAACTTTGTTTTTGAAACACTGTGGAGTGCCTGAATCAATTCAAAACCTTTTGCCGACAACTGACTATATTCAAAAAAATGGGTCGCTAAAGCCGGTAAATACCATGATTGCCCAAAATAATTACTTACCAACCAGTTTTAGCTATCCTTTTTGGGACGTAAAGGTTGGAACTCTATCCGGATCAGGATTCCCAACTTTAGAGAAAATTAGAGTAACTAATCCATCCAAATCTGATGTTAAGAAGGGGTTGTGGCTAGACGGTAAACCCGTCGGTGAAATTAACACAACATCTGGAGACGGTGCGGTTCTTGTTAGTAGTGCTCAAATCGACAATGCAGACAATAAAGTTATAAACCAATCACATTCAGGGTTGGTTGCTTCAACCGAAGGTATTTCTTCGATTCTTGAGTTTTTAGGATCACCCAGCATCCCTGATCCCCCATATCACGATCCAAAATCCGCCCTTGTTGTGGTTGCATCATCTGGAAATTTTTGGATAACCGACAAATACGGCAAAACCTACCAAAGTGAACAGGGAATGATCTCCATAACTAACCCAAAAGACGGGAAATATAAGTTCAGGCTAATTGCAGACAAATCAAAAACCAGTGTAATTGTGGCCCAGTTCTTATCAAACGGCAGAACATTATACAAAGAGTACAATTTGTCAGGTTTTGGAACTAAGTCCAAAACGATTGAATTCCAAAGCAAGACCCCAGTGGAAGACTGCTTGAAAGACGACTACAGAAGGTAATCGGTATCCCATAATACTTGACTTTTAGCCTCGGTTGTGTTACTATAGGTATTCCGTATTGCACTTATTAACATTGTTCAAGAGAGGTTCAGATGAGTAACCACAAAGGATTGCTTATAACAATCACTATATTGACCATTTTTGTGCTCGGGGTAGCTTATTATCCTGTCGAGCGCAGGTCAATGAAGGTTCAGGGGTACTTTTGGCGCATGACTGCCGACGTGGCCGCGTCACACGACTTTACAGGCCAGGGCAGAAAGATCCCTACAGGTTCTCTTCCCACCGGGATGGAGACCAAAACGGACCGCACCACATGCCCCACACGCGAAGATGATTGCCTTGGTAATCCATATCAGTGGTTTACGTTTACAACAACGTACACGGAGTTTGTCCGACAGGTTTCAACCTACGGTTACAATCAACTCCCAACCACACCCATGCCTGTACTTGCAGAAAACGAAAAAATCGTGGAGGGGAGCGAGACTCTCTACATGGTTATATACTTCGTTGACTCAAGTGGCTACGCATACATGTGGGAACCATCTGACCCAGAAGAATTCCAAAGCTACAGTTTGATTGGCGAGTATGTTGGCCAATACAATCTTTTTGGGTTCCTCTTGGACATTGATTAGCAATCATCGGACGGGCTACCGGTCACATTTTGAAATTAAGTGACCGGTACCCGATCAAACTTCATATGATATCCCTATAGTTTGCAAACTGCTCACTTTTTGTGCTACCATTCAGGCTTCGATTAGCACATTTTCCAATTTTGGAGGCTTGCGTGAACAAAAAATATTTAGGCATTGGTGCCTTGATAATCGTTGTTGTCGGCTTGTTTTTTTCGGTTGTATTACCTGTGAAATATGTGGATATGCATGCCACAGATTTCTACTGGAAAACACAATACAGCGTTCTGACCTACCAGAAAGTGGTAGACCAGGGTAAAGAAGTGCCCGAAGGCGCAACGGTTACCTCGAAACGAACTGAGTACGACAAGAGCAAATGTATCAGCCCCGACTCCTGCAACGGAGACGCGTATATCCTCTACACCTTTGAATACATGGACTGGGTAACATCCAGATATGTCACCTTGGACAACCATGACCAAAATGTCATCGAGCCAACCGCTCAACTCGCAAACGGCGAGAAGCTGGATGAAGACAGCTTGGAGACACTCATGCAGGTGTATTTCGAGGACTCAGCAGGTAACACCTACCAAAAGCTGGTCTACGACCAGGCCCGTTTTGTCAGTTTCAAGGAAGACGAGGTTTATGTAGGCGGCTTCAATATTTGGGGCGCTCTCATAAGCGTTAAGTGAGAATATTTGGAAATGCCGGCCAGACAGCCAATTTGACCGGTATTTCCATTAAAACCCTATAGTTTGACTTTAGCTTCAGATTGTGCTAAAATCCCCCAGTAGCACTTTTTAACAAGATTTCGGGAGTTACCATGAAACTCAGAAACATATTCTTTGTAATCTTGGTTCTGGCAGGAATCGCCATTTTGATCCGAAGCGCCGTAAACTCAGCAACACACGAAGTCAATGTTAACCTGACATCAAAAGTGTGGGAAATGAGCGTTTCCATAGAAACGATTCAAGCCGTTGAATACAATCACGAGGAACGTTCATATGCACCCGCAGGTGCATACAACACACACTGCTGGAGCGAGTCGCATCTGGAAGACGAGGAAACCGTCTACAACTACTATTGCGACTACACAATGGACGAATGGCGCCACTTCCGATACGGTCAAGCCGGTGCAGCAGACTTCCTACCCAAATGGGAACAACCTGTTTTGGTACCAGGCGAACGGATAAACAACGGAACCTTTGGTGAGACCTACGAACTCACGTTCACAGACACCTCGGGTAACGTTTATATTTATCACCCCGATAATATCGGAGAGTACCAAAGCTTTGACGGAGCCCAAAACATTGTTCTAATCGTGAACAAAAAAGGTGAAGTCACCGGCTATCGGTTTTACAATCAGCCATAATCGGATACGGAGTACCGGTCACATTTTGAAATTAAGTGACCGGTACCCGATCAACTCTTTTTAACCACTTCATAAAATCTGCAAATAACTCCGGAGCTTTCTTGATAAGTACAAACATAAATACTAAAGAAAACAAAATTGCCATGCCAAAAAATGGCTGAGTAGAAAAATCACTTCCCACAAAGTAACCATGAATACCCACCAAAACAAAAACCGGGTAATTCAACAAATGGAACTTCTTCCAATTAACCCTCATAAAATGATTGATTGTTCTAAAAAGACCCGCAAAAACAGTTATGTTTATTAACCAGAAAGAAATTCTTCCAAATGTGTAGTAAGCCTCCCCTTTGCTTTGGCATATGAAACAAACCTGACTAAAAACGTAATAAGGATCCACTCCCCTGCCGGCAAAATGATTAAACAGAAGGAAGAAAACAGGATGAGCCAAGATCAATGTGTATATCAAAACGCCTTGATAAATATGGATCTTGTAGATAATGCCTCCAGTTTTTTCTGCAAGATACGGCATAAAAGCCCCAAACAATATCTGATAAAAAAGTAGAATAAACGCCACTATTCCCGTAACTCTCTGAAGAAGGTTGGTTAGTATTGTTGGTGACTTTATGACATTCAATGGAGTTGCAGAAAATATGGAATACACACCTATTCCGATTGAAATTGTCCAAGCTGCAACAATTGATAAACCTAAAAACTTGTTCTTCATCTAATTATTTTAACATTAGTGGAAATATATAGAAAAATAACTTGTGGTGTTATCTTTTTGTGACTTTTGGATGTTTGCAGAATTGTCGTGTGTGTCCACTTCTATATTTGTGGCTCCTATATTTAACATTGAATATAAAAGAGTACATATCGAAGCAGGAGAATCCATGTGTTGGCTATCATAAGTAAGTAGTTTCTGGCACCCGAATTTTTTGATTGAAGTAATAGATTCCAAGTCGCGCGCCTGAGCCTCGTCAAAGCTTAGATAGTGAGAAAAGTCTACCGACGACACCAATACAGTTTTCTCATCTTTTAACAAATCGCCGAGGGAGTCTGAAAGACTAATCAAATCATCATTTGTCATCCGTGAACTCAGAAGCAAAGGTACAACTTTTACATATGGCATAAAAAATGCGATGAAGGTCATGGGGGCGGACACCGACTGGTCTTCTTCCAACACTTTATCATTAATTTGCACAAGATTTTTCTCCACCAAATCTCCCACAATTTTTTTGTTGACATCAATAACGCCATACTGTGTATTCCAAGAGTTTGTGCCGGATAAAACTTTATATTCACCTGCTTCCAAATGGTTTGGCCCAACCAAAATTATTGTGCCGGGTTTTTGATATGCCAACTTCTGAAAAAAATCAGCAATTATATATCCCGCCAAAAGATGATGGGGAACAACACCACCCCTTATTGCATAGTCTTTTGGTTCTATGGGTTTGTCTGCTTTGGAAATACCTTTCGTAAATTCCTCCTGATCAAAATATATTATTTGGTTATACTTTTTTTCCTGAGTAAACGCTTTTTTGTCCTGAACCAAAAAATACGGAACGCAAAAAATGATGATTAAAAAAATAACAAAGGCCGCCACCTTTTTCACACTGGAGGTGGAGAAAAGTGATTGCACTTTTCTCATTGAACGTCAGGGGTTATGGGCGGGTGGTCGTTTTTTTTATTGAAGATCTTTGCGAGTCTGGTTTTTAGATTGGCTAGACTAAACCCTGTCTTTTTGGCTTTTATGACCAGGGATATAACACCAATCATTCCCAGCACTGCAATTACAATGCTTACCACATATTTTTTAAGAAAAACTCCCAATGCTGCTGCAGGTATCAGTTTGGATTCACTGGCAATTGTCACCACCTGCACGCCAGTTCTGGCATATATTTCCGGTGCGTACATTAGCGAAACTGTTGCAGGAGGAACTGTGAATTTTCCTGCACTCACAACTCTAGCGCGATATGTGTAGGTACTTACACCAGGCTCTATTGTGTACAAAGAGAGCACTGCGCCATTTTGGGTCACATCCATTCCAGTGACATAAGAGGAGGAGAAGTACTTTGGCAGCGGGCTTTCCCCGTATTGTTCGTTTTTGAAACCAGGGTTAACAGGGACCATTCCAGACGGCAGCTCATCTGTAATTGCACCGTAACGCTCTGGCGCCTGCGGACCTGTTACTGTTAGCTTGACAACAACACTGTCCCCAACGGCCAATGCATACTCTTCGCCCTTCTCGTTAATATATTCGCGTTTGATTGAAAGTTCGTTTTTGACAGGTTCTGCTTTTGTATCTGTGACAAACAATTTGGAAACCAATGTGGAATAAAGCTGACCCTCGCCTTCCATTACAATTTTGATATCCGAACCTTTTTGGTTTATTTTGTTCGGATCAATCACAATGTCTTCAATTGTATCTTTGACATTTTTAACTTGCCCATTTGCCAACTCTTTTCCGTCCATTGTAACCGTGTAAAGGAAACTTGGGTTTGCTTCGCCTGCTGTTTTAGAGAGATCTGTGAGCGCGCGCACAACCTGTGCCGTTGCAAAAGTGTTAGACCAATAATCAGACTTTCTGTTTCTTACTAAATATCTGGCCGCCTTTACAGCTAATTCACGGTCTCCGCCGGAGGCAATTATTGCCCTTATCGCAAAAGCAGTCGAGGCGTCTTTTGATCCAAAATTAACTTTGTCACCTTCGTTCCAATAAACAGTGTCGCCCTGAACTTGAGCCATTGAAATAAGTTTATCCAGACCGTTTGTTGCGGAATTTTTGTTGCCGGACATTGAGTTTACAATAACAGCCAATGCCAACATGTCCGGTTGAAGGTTATCCAAATTTACTTTGGACAAATTTTTCGTTTCTCCCAACATCACGAGCCCGTAATTTTTGGCAGTTAACTCGGCGTCAGTAAAACTAACTTCTTTCTGCTGTTTGTAGTCATAATAGGTCTTGCTTGCCAAATACCCCTTAACCCTATTCATCGCATTTTTATCAACTTTATATCCAAGTTTGTTTGCATATGACAAATATTCAGCAACGTATGAAGTGATAAACGGATCTGCGTTGCCCGTAAACCACCAGGTCCACCCGCCATTACCCATCTGAGAATTAAGCAATTTGGCAACACCGGTCTCAATCATTTCATTCACATCTTTGTCTTGGAGCGCTTCAGAAAATAGCTGTTGATTTGCTTTGGCAATAATTGCGGGTACAAACCGACTGGTTATCTGTTCTGTACAACCATACGGATAATTCACCAAATATTTCATTGCTGTTGGCAAAGTTCCCAATATCGAAGGTGAAAGCGACAATCTGATATCTGATTTTGTTTTGGATATATTTGAAGATAGACTGACCTTAAAATTTTTATTGCCCTCGCCAGTTTCTGCAAAATTCTCAAAAAATCCAAAAGGGATCACTGCAACTTTGGAAATAATTGTGTCCTGAGCTTCTGAATTATCTGTGGCTTTGGCGGAAATCTCCAGACTGGAACCCTCTGACTCCTTGGAGGGTTTTATCTCCCAAGCAAAACGTTCAACGCTACCCGAACCAACTTGAACATTTTTGAACGATCTTGAAAGCACCTCACCCGAGTCAAACTTCAGGTCTATGTCAAAGTTTTTATCAGCATCTGTAGAATTTTGTATCAATGCAGATATAACTATGTTGTCACCAAGCCTCATTATATTGGGCAATATCGGTCTCACTATCACGTCTTTGGTAACCACAATTTCGCTGGTTGTCTGACCCACTTTGGTGTCGGTTGTGTTGGCAACAGCAGCAACTGTCCATGTTGTCAAATTATCCGGAAGTTTGAAAGTGACGTTTGCGACACCGCTTGCGTTTGTTTTGATACTGGGATTCCAGTACGCAGTGTCTTTAAACGTACTTCTGGCGTCACCTTTTTGGTTGTGAACAAAGACTCCATCTGCAAAATAAGTGTGGTATTTTTCTACGCTCAAATTGTATACATCCGTGGTGTATCTTTGCCATTCTTTGGAGTAAACCAAAACATTCTGATTTTGGGAATTTCTGAGAGTGTCTCCCAGTTCAATACTTCCCGCCTCTCTCCAGACACCATTGGCCCAAATTATATGATTAGGAGTCACTTTGAGGGTGCCGTTTATTGTTAAATAACCTGACTCACGGGCTTTTGTGGTAGACAAAACTTTTGCTTTTACCAATTTGTCGTTTGCTTCGGACGAACGGGTAAGCACCAAATCACCCTTTTTGACATCCTCAATATTTTTTTGACTTCCGTCAGCCATAAGCACCTTTGTACCGGGCAAGAAGCATCCTCCACCTTCTGCGCTATAGGCAACAATTCCTTCCAGCGAGTGATCTTCCTGAGTTGTGTTTCCTCTTTCATTCCAAAAGTTTTCGAATATATCCCCCAGTGTATTGTCTGAAAGTTCGAATATGGCCTTGTCTACAGCCCAGAGTGCAACGTCTGCAGAAACAGGCTGACCAAGGCCGTCTTTTGTTGTTACTTTTACGTTTACATCATCACCCGGCGCGTATTTTTTATTATCAAAGTTCAGATCTACTATTACTTTTTTGCTGAGAGTTGAGACTTTAATGTTTATGGAATTGGAATCAAGTGCCGAAGCCGCAAAAGATGACACCTTGGCAAAGATATTTGGGATGTCGGTATCCAAAACAGGCATGTCTATAGTTGATTTATTGTCATTTAGATGCAAAACCTGAAACCTGTTTACCCTACCGCGTTCCATCGAAAGAAACACATCTCTATCTGGTGTTTTTGAATAAATTGCTAGTTTTGCAGTTTCACCCGGGTTATACACCTGCTTGTCAGCACTGACAGTTATTTCTTCTCCACCGCCTTGGGTAAAGGCGGGCTGATCTTGATCGGTGACGTATGAATAGAATGTGTTAGCAATAAGATTGTCTCTGGAATCTTTGCCCTGAACAGTAATTCTGTAATAACCCAATTTTTCAGGGACGAAACTTAAAATCGCTTTGCCAGACGAATCGGTTGTGGCTTTAATATCAGACAGATCTGACTCAACTTTTCTGTACTGAGGATATTTCTGATTTGGATCAGTGTACTTTTCCCAAGTTTCCCAGTGCACTTTCCCAACCAGTTGCACATTCCCCAAACTTGCATCCTGATCATAGGCATAAAGACGCACAGGAAGATCGAGCTTTGTGTTTACTTTACTTCCGTATGAGTAATCGGTCCTGTAAATCCCGTATCGACCTGCGTAAACCAAAACGTTTCTTCTGGCAAAAGACGGTGTTTGAGAGTTGTCCTCAAGAGTTGTTTCTATAGTGAAAACCTGACTTTTGCCGCTATTAAAGTCCATCTTCGTTTCAAATTCGATATCTTTTCTGCCGTTTTTGTCTAACACCGTTGTCCCTTCCAAAACTGTATGAGATCCGTAGTAACCATATCTATATTCAGACGAAATTGCAGATCGCAAGGAAGAAGCATCGCTAAAGTAGTTGTAGTCGTAATAATCAGAGGCTGCCACTCTGTATTTGACCTTTTGGCCACTCATGGGTTGTCCGGAAAAATAATTACCCTCTATTGTGAACGCAGCCATATCTCCCGCGACAAGCTCTGTTTTTGGTGTAGTAACGTCAACAGAATACTCTGGTTTTTGATAAAACTGGACATCAAAGCTAACACTGCCGTTGTACCAATGTGACTCGCCCCAATTAACAGTCGTCGATTCACCTGTACTAATTTGCATGTTGTACCAACCCAGTTTTGCATCCGCGGGTATGCTGTACTCACCGGATACTGTTCCGTCGGGGGATATGGGGTAGTTTTTCTCTAAAACAAACTCTTCTTCCCCCCAGCCCGAAGATATTTTTACTTTGGCACTTCCGGAGGGAATCGTGTAACGCGCGTCGTCGTCGTTTCTGATAACAGCTTTGAAAAACACTTTATCACCAGGACTATATAAAGGCCTGTCAGTAAATACAAAGTAGTTTGTATTCCTGGCTTTTTCTACATATGATTTGTATGAAGCGACGTTTAAGTATTTAAGATTCAAAGGAACAACTGCCAGTTGTTCGCCAAATTGCGCCAAAGCAATGTCGGCATTTTCCGAAATATTACCTCGGGCCAACCCACTATTATCAAAATCTGTCTGATAAAGGCTGGATACCGAATCTTTAAGATTCAAAACACTAATCGTTCCAGATCCGATACTTCTTTTGGTTTTAAAGTCCTGACCCCAAAAAACAAACTCATTGTCACCTTCTTTAGCTAAGACACCAAATCCCGTCCTAAGCACAAAGGCGTCAGTATTTACATTTCCAATTTTGACTTTGAGATACCAAATACCAGTTTCCGACAAAGGCAGAGGAACTTTTGATCCTTCATACGAACCCGTATTTATGTTATGAGTTGTGGTTCCAACAAACTCCAACTTGGAAACATCAGGCTTGGATTTTACTTGCTTGCCTTCTTTGTCGTGAATCAAATAATCCAAAAGTAGGTCTTTGTTGGCTTTGTATACATCGATAACTGCGCTTCCCGAAATGTTATAACCTCCCACCTGGACCGCAGCCTCGTCGGTAGATGCCAAGGATATAAGGCCACCTGCACTAAAACTGTTTTCACCGCCATAAACAAAGATTTGTGGAGATTGGTACCCGGCCTCGGTCTGAAGTTTATTTTGAAAAAACTTTGTGTAAAGTCCGGCAACAAGAAAAACAAACACCAGAAATAAAGCAAAAAGGCGCGAATGGGTAGTTTTAAAATATTTGAATGGGGAGATCACGTCTTTTTCAGTATATCCTCAGTAACAAAAAACAACAACCCAATTGTGGACGACGCTGGACTCGAACCAGCGACCTTTGCAATGTGAATGCAACGCTCTAACCAACTGAGCTAGTCGTCCGTAGGCATATTTTATCACGTACCATCCACAAATCCCTATATACTTGTATTTTGCTAGAAAAGTAAACATAATTAACTATGTTTGGAAAACTCGGCGCTTTTTTTCTTGATATTTTGGAAGTAGTCGTCTTCGCAGTAGGTATATTCTTTTTTGTGTACCTGCTTATCATGAGGCCTCACAAAATCAAGGGCCAATCAATGCATCCCAATTTCCCTGACGCGGAATATATTCTTACGGAAAAGGTCACATACTATAGAAGAGATCCAATAAGAGGCGACGTAGTTGTGTTTACACCACCCGTTTCGGAAACCGACGAATACATTAAAAGGGTGATTGCACTTCCCGGGGAAACAGTAATGATAAAAGAAGGTCATGTGTATATTAATGGAAATCTTCTGGATGAACCCTATCTTGCAAGCGATTTGTTTACAAATGATGGATTTTTCCTCCCGGAGGGCACAACCTATACAGTTCCCGAAGGAAAGTATTTTACAATGGGAGACAATAGACCGCACTCCTCAGATTCTAGAGCTTGGGGTCCGATTACCAAAAAGGATATTAGCGGCAAAGCCTGGGTTGCATACTGGCCAATAAAGAATGCCAGATTCGTAAAACTTCCCGTATATTCTTCGATCTAAAGCGCAAAATTCCAGATCAAAAATTCGGTTAACGATTTAGCAACAATTTGAAAGCTCCCTTTTATTCGGTTACCGCTTTGTAGATTCTCTGAAGTTTATCCTCTGTTTCGTCTAGGCCGCCTTTAAAAATAAACAAAACTCTGGTTTCACGCCTGGATCTTATAAGTTTAACTGTCGATTTCTTAGCATTGTCCGGATCACCATTTACAAAGGCATGTTCCATATCTGACTGCATCTTGTCAATTTCTTCAGAAATAACCCTCATGTGTTCGGTTGGGGCTTTTGTTACCTGTTGGGATTTAACCTTCATTCTTCTTGCCAACTCCTCCGCCCGTCTTACTGAACCACTTTCGCGAAGAATTATCTTGTAGGCTTCAATCATCAAGTTACTGTCGTCAATTGCTGCAAGTGCCCTAGCGTGACCTTCGCTAATCAAACCCGACAAAAGTCCGTCTTTTAGAGCATCCGGAAGCGAAAGGAGTCTTAATGAATTACTGACATAAGCTACAGACTTACCAATCCTGACAGCAATTTCGCTGGTTGTGAGGCCGAATTCATTCATAAGTCTCTCAAAGCCCTTGGCTCTATCGAGGGGGTTTAGGTCAACTCTTTGGACATTTTCGACCAAAGCCATTTCCAACATTCCCTTTGGCGAAGTTTCTCTTATGATTGCAGGGACATGGGTAAGACCTGCAAGTTTGGAGGCTCTCCATCTTCGTTCACCTGCAATAAGTTGGAATCCAGCAGGAGTCTTGGCAACTACCAAAGGTTCCAAGATGCCATGCTCTCTAATAGAATCTACCAGGTCTACTAAACTTTCTGGGGTAATTGCACCACGAGGTTGAAGCGGATTGGGTTGAATTTGATTAATCTCTAGCTGTATTACTTCTTCTGCCATATTATGCTGACACAACAGAAACTATCTTTCTGCCGAGTTTTGTTCCAAATTTAACCACCCCATCAAGGGCTGCATAGATTGTGTGATCGCGTCCTACTTTTACGCCTGCGCCTTTGGTAACGGTGGTTCCTCTTTGTCTAACGATAATTTGTCCTTTTTTAACAACTTCACCACCAAAGATTTTAACTCCGAGTCTTTTTCCATCCGGACTAACGTGCTGTGAAGCTTTTCCTGCGGCTTTGTGTGTTGACATATTAAGTCCACAATATAATGGAACTTTTCACAGTTGTCAAGAGATCAGTAAGTTATGGAGTGATATATTTTGAGGCCTAAGCGGAGATTTTTTCCACAAGGAGTCTGGTGAGCTGAGCACGGAAACCAGTGTGCCTTCTGTAGCGTGATTTGGCCTTGAATTTGTATACGTCAACTTTGATACCCTTCTCCATTTCTGTAATTATCTTAAAATCAACTTTGGCTTTGTCCAAAGTGGGTGTGCCTACAGAAACCTTGCCGCCATCGGAAACCAGGAGAACCTCAACTCCGAGCTTTTTGGGATCGGAAACTTTGTCCACCAATATTTCTTTGCCTTCTTCAACTCGGTACTGTTTGCCTGTTATTCTGACAACTGCGTACTTCATAAGCTCGTATTTTACCTCTTAACAGACTTTGAGGCAATCCCTAAAGCCATCATAGTAGTCAAAAGTGAAGACCCCCCTGCGGATACAAGCGGAAACGGAATTCCTGTAACGGGCAGCATGCCCATATTCATCCCTACGTGCACAAAAACCTGAACCAGATACGTCAAAAACAAACCGGACACAAAAGCCCTTGAGGCGGGACTAATAGGATCTCCAACATAGACTGTCAGTCTGTAAAGAATTAGAGCCGTCGCAAGCAAAAGAAGTGTCGAACCCACAAAGCCCAATTCTTCCGCAGTTGCTGCAAATATAAAATCGGTCTGCTTTTCCGGCAAGAATGATAACTGAGTTTGAGAACCATGACCAAGACCCAATCCCAAAATCCCCCCGGAACCCACTGCTATGGTAGATTGGAGACTGTTGTAACCGCTTCCAAGTGTATCTTTGTCCGGATTAATAAACGCCGTGATCCTGTCTTTTTGGTAGGGTTTCAAAATATTCCAAAACAAAGGCAAGCCTAGAACAAATATTCCCATACCAATAAGTAAGTATTTCTTTTTAAAGCTGGTGGCAATTAGTACCCCAAAAAAGCCAACAACCGTTAATACCGAAACCCCCAAAGACGGCTGACGGAGGATCAAGTAAACAGGTGCAATCAAAAGTATACTTGCGTAAATAATTTTTCTGATATCAAACTTACCCCTTGTCAGAAAATTGGCAAAAAATACCAAGAGCAAGGGTCTAACGATTTCGGCGGGTTGCAGACTCAAGGGACCAAGAGGAATCCAGCGCACAGTGCCTCTTGTAACTGCACCTATAAGTAAAGTTATCAAAAGAAGAACTATCGAAACTACATACAAGTGGTTCGAAAATATCGAAAGTACGTCAAAGTCAACTTGTGAAAAAAACCAAAAAATCATTACACCCAAAAAAAGATAAAAAAAATGGAGTGGGAAAAGCGAAGGCGATATAGACCTCAAAACAAATGAGGAAAGAATCAAAAGAAATATTACAGGACCGAACAAAAATATATCCTTCATTACCTATACTTTTTCTACTTTGAATTTTCCTTCGGAGAGTTCCTCGATTTGAGCCTTTTTTGTGACCCACTCAAGCAGATCCTTATTTTTGGGTAGCAACGGCAACCTAACTTTTACTTTTTGGTTGAGAGTTAGACCCATTTTCTTTCTTTCGTCTTGGATCGAACGCACCAATTCTCTGACTTCCGCCTCTTCTTTGAGCTCCTGAGTAATTTTGGTGTCAAGATCAATTTCGATCTTCCCTTTTGAGCTTTTTGAGACAACTTCCTTAACATTTAACTCGTCAGCAATAAGTTTGGCAACAGATTCCGCAAAAACATAACCCGATATAGTTAGGCGTGACAAAGGCTGCTTTACTGCAATCATTTTTTCTTTTCTTAGGGCATGTGCTTTTTCTACAACTTCTCTGGCAACTTCCATTTGCTTAATGATGTCTGAAAGTTCTGGCTTGACTGCTTTTAGTTTTGGCCAGTCAGAAAGATGCACGGATTCATCTTTTGTAAGATTCCTGTAAATCGTCTCGCTCATAAAAGGCATCAAAGGCGCCAATACTTTTGAAAGATTTACTAAGGCATAAAAACATGTCGAATAGAAAGCGTTTTTATCCTTTTGGGACTCTGCGGCTGGTCCAACCCGGTCTCTGGAGCGCCTTATATACCAAAGTGAAAAATCGTCAACAAACTTATCAATTGCATTTGTAGCTGTATAAGCGTCAAAATTATCAAGCGACGATGTGACTGTATTCAAAACCTCGTCTAATCTGGCAAGGAGCCATTTATCCAACACCGAATCAGATTTTTTGGTTTTTTCCGGCACAAAACCGTCAATGTTGGCATACGTTACAAAAAAGTTATAAATATTCCAAAGTTTAAGATGGAATCTCCTTCTTGTTTCGTCTGCGATTTTGTATCCAAAAAGCATATTCTCGGCTGGGTTTTGGCGGACATACATCCATCTCATAACATCCACTCCAATTTTGTCCGCACCTTCGTTGAACTCAATAGAATTACCCCAGCTTTTGTGCATTGGTCGGCCGTCTTCGCCTACACAAGTTGCAAACCCCAATACTGTTTTGAATGGATTGATGTCTTCCAAAACGGTACTCATTGCAATCATTGCATAAAACCAGTTTTTGAACTGACCCGGGAAACTTTCCGTAATGAAACTTTCCGGAAACCAATTAAGCCAGCTTTTTCTATCTTCAAGATAGAGCGGTTTCGTTTTTGTTTTATCAAAATTGCAGGCCTGATTATTTTCGCTTATTGTAGAAAAGGGCACAATTCCGGCGTCAAGCCAAGGATTTCCAACTGGTTCTATCCTTTCTGAAATATGCCCACAGGCTGAGCATTTGAGTTTTATTTCATCAATCTGCGGCTTATGGGGCGTCAACCGTTCAAACTTTTTCCAACCCTCGACTGAACGTTCTTTAAGTTCTTCTTTCGATCCGACAACTTCAAACTTTCCGCAGTTTTTACATTCCCAAATCGGCAATGCCAAACCCCAATATCTGTTCTTTTTACTAATAAGCCAATCGTGCATATTTGTAAGCCAATCAAGTTCTCTGTCTAACCCGAATGACGGAATCCAATTGATTTTGGAGGCCACAACTTTCATTCTTTCTCTAAGTGTTCTGGTGTCAGGCTTGGGGGTTTCCTCATCTTCGTCCCAATTGACAGGTTTGTCTGCTTTTTTGTTTACTGATGGAGGTGTGTCCATGGAGATATACCACTCATCGGTGACTTTCCACACTAGTTCGGTTTTGCAGCGCCAACAAGCAGGGTACCTGTGAGTTATTTTTTCTGTCTTAAAATAAAAATGTCTGCCTTCTGCATCGAGTTTTTTTAGATAGTCTAAGATCACCTCCGGATGTTTTTTAGCATTTTCACCGGAAAGAAATCCCATTCCTTGAATATAGGATGCGTCGTCGTTGATGACCGGAACCATTGGTAAACCCAACTTTTTGCCCAATTTAAAATCTTCCGATCCCGCAGAAACAGCGGTATGGACAAGCCCGGTGCCTTCTGTTGTGGTAATAGGGAGAATCAGGGAATCTGTTGTAACAACAATGTGAAACTTGTCCTCGTTCTTTCCGGAAATAGCTTGAACATTTGGCAAGTCGTCAAATGCGCCCTTATACCTTAAGCCGGCCAGTTTTGATCCGGGAACTGTTTTTAGAGATTTGTACTTTACTCCACCAAGAACTCTGACAACAGCGTCTTTCGCAATCCAATATTTTTTGGCACCAACTTCGATTTGTGAATATTCGATTTTTTCATCAATAGCTATTGCAATGTTTGCCGGAATGGTCCACGGTGTTGTTGTCCAAACCATAAAATATTCATCTTTCTGACCGACAATCGGAAAAGCCAAATAAACAGATTCATGTGTAAGTTCTTTATAATCTTCGGTGAGCATTTCGTGCTGGGAAATTGCAGTTTGACATCTGGGACACCAGGGAACAGAATCATTTCCTTTGTAGATCCAACCATTGTCAAAACATTTTTTTAGAAAATGCCAAATCATGTAGTTGTTGTCTTCGCTTAGTGTGTAATAGGAGTGGTCCCAGTCCATAAAATAACCCAACCTTTTACTTTGGTCGGTTTGTATTTGTGAATATTTTTTGACACGGTCCCTACAAAGCTGCACAAACTTGGCAATACCAAACTCCTCAATGTCTTTTTTGCTTTTGAAGCCAAGTTCTTTTTCGACTTCCACTTCTACCCAAAGACCTTGTGCGTCAAAACCGTTTTGGAATCTTTGTCTATAACCCTGCATGTTTTTGTAACGTTGCCATAAATCTTTATAGGTTCTTCCCCAGGCATGGTGAACACCCATTGGGTTGTTGGCCGTAATTGGACCATCTTGAAAAGAGAAGAATTTTTTGGAGGAAGCATTCTTACGGAGGTATTTTTTGACTACACCCTTTTTATACCACTCATCAATGAGCTTCTTTTCAAGCTCGGGGAAATTTACATTAGGCTCGACAGCCTCAAAATAAGGCTTATTCTTGGCCATATGAAGCCTATTCTACTACAGAGAGTGGTCGATGAGAAGCCTAATTTGAGGCAAGACGTAGATTTACCGTCCTTTCCTCAAGAATGCTGGGATCTCAAACTTTGTACCAAAAATGTCGTCATCTCCACCCGCTCCGTCGTCGTCGGGTGGCATGCCGGAGTCTTCATCGGTTTCGTTTTTCTTTTGGATCATAGGTGAGTCGCCAATTACCCCCTGAACAAGCGGTTGGGTTATGGGTTTACTCATCTGTGCAAGCTTGGATCTGGTTTCGTCAAACCCTGTTGCTATAACGGTAATCTTTACCTGGTCGTTGAGGTCGTCTTTTATTACAGCCCCAAATATAACGTTGGCATCTGGATCGGCAGACGAACTTATAATTTTGGCTGCCTCGTCCACTTCAAACATGGTCAAGTCGTTTCCGCCTGCTATGTTAAACAGAACTCCCCTTGCACCCTCTATGGAAAGATCCAAAAGCGGGGAACTGACTGCGGCCCGTGCCGCCATTTGAGCCCTGTTTTCTCCGACGCCGGTTCCGATACCCAAAAGTGCAGAGCCTGCGTCTTTCATGATTGTTTTAACGTCTGCAAAGTCGACGTTTACCAAACCTGCCGTTGTAATAATGTCAGCTATTCCCCCAACTGCCTGACCCAAAACTCCATCAACAACTTTAAAAGCCTCGATCAACGTCATCTTTTTGTCGATAACATCCATTAGCCGTTGATTTGGAATAACAATTAAAGTGTCTGTAGCTTCTTTTAATTTTTCTATTCCGTCTTCTGCGGCTACCGACCTCCTGGTTCCTTCAAATGCAAAAGGTTTTGTAACCACCCCGACCGTTAAGGCACCACTGTCTTTTGCCAACTTTGCAATTACAGGCGCCGCACCAGTTCCGGTCCCACCACCCATACCCGCGGTAACGAACACCATGTCGGAATCAATGAGAAGTTCTTTTATTTTTTCGACCGATTCCTGGGCAGCCTGCTCTCCAATCTCCGGATGACCGCCTACACCCAGTCCTTTTGTAAGTTTTTCACCAATCTGAAGTTTAGTTGGAGCTTTATTGGCAAGAAGTACCTGAGCATCTGTATTAACTGCAATAAACTCGACACCATTAATGTTTCCAGAGTCTATCATTGAAGATATGGCGTTTCCTCCACCGCCGCCGACTCCTATAACTTTTATTTTTGCTATTCTTGCAGAGTCGGGTTTTACTAATGCCATATATTTATTTTTTTAAGACGCTAAATAACTATCGCCGCATTTTATAGTGAGCAGAGGAAAGAATCAAGCCTGCCTAATGGGTCAGGGCAGAAGGTCACGAACAGAGTCAATAATTTTCCCTAAAAATCCAGACGCCTGAGGTAGTTTTATCTTTTTTCTGAAGCTTGTCAAGTTTTGAGAAGGTGACTGTTTAACTCCGAATTTTAATAATCCTATACTTGTGGAAAAGGCCGGAGTCATAATATCGTCAATAAGCCCCGTTAAGTTAGAAGGTATACCAACTCTGACTTGCAAGCCAAGCATTCTTTTTGCAGAATCAATCACACCTGCGGTTTCGGCGCCGCCGCCAGTAATAATTGCACCCGAGGGAATTCTGTTTGCAAGACCTTGTTTTTCCAACTCGATTTTCACCATAGTGAAAATTTCGTTTAATCTGGGCCTTATTATTCCTTCCAACAATGTCTTCCTGCTAATTTTTCTAATTTCGGTAACTCCAAGCGTAGAAAGATCCAACTCGTCTTCTTCGGGAATAGCTGCAGTTCCTGTTTTTTTCTTTTTGGAGGACAAGGCCAACTTTATTTTTTCGGCATCTTCTAGACTACATCTTAGTCCAACCGCTAAATCATTAGTAACATGGCTGGCTCCAATAGGGATGACGCCCGAATAACTTATTGATCCGTCAACAAACACAACAATCGAGGTGGTGCCGCCACCAACGTCTATCAAAACGCAGCCAAGTTCTTTTTCGGTGGGTGAAACAACAGCTTCTGCTGATGCAAGCCCTGTAAACACCATGCCCTCGATCTGGATACCAACTTCTGCAACTGCTTTTTTTATATTTTTAATTGATGAACTGCTGGCAGAAATAATATGGGTATCGACTTCAAGCCTTACACCACTCATACCTATTGGGTCTCTGACCCCAGACTCGCCGTCTACTATGTATTCTCTGGGCAAAACATGAATCACTTCGCGCGAAGCCGGAAGTGTGACCGCAGAAGCAGCTTCGATTGCTCTGTCAACATCGCTTTGTGTTATTTCACCATTTGGGTCTGAAATAGCCACTACACCATGTGAATTTTGAGAGTGAATTTGTGCGCCGCCTATAGCCAAATACGCAGAATCCAAATTGTAACCCGCCATACGTTCGGAAGATTCAACAGAGCTGACTGCGGCCTCAACCGCTTCTTCAATGTTAACTATTTGGCCTTTTTTTATTCCTTTGGAGGCTACCGAAGATGCTCCCACTATATTTATTACCGACTCCAAGCTCACAGGATCCTCTTCTACTTTACTGATAAGTGTGGCAACCTTTGAAGATCCTATTTCTATTGCGGCTAGCACTCTGTTTTTTGACATTTTTTTAATACTTATTTATAACTACTAATCATCTTAATACCGGATTTTTAAAACGCAAGTCTATTTGTTTGTATTTCCCAGAATATTCTTCTGTGTCCAACTTTGAATATATCAGACGCAGTGAACCAAGAAGGACGTCGGTATCGCCCTGTAAAGGAAATATTACTCTAATACCATTCGGTAGTTCAACAACCAAACCCTCATCCGAGATTCTTCCCACTTGCGCAGAATACATTGAGTGCACCCCAAGCACAATCCGTGATGAAAATAAAACGTCATCACTAACACGATCACCGGGTTTAATTGCCAAATTCTCTATTTCTACCATGGGCAAATTTGAATTTGATGCCATTAGTAAAACCAGGCCGTCTTGGCCAACCAGTGAATACTTATTTTCAGAAATAGAATGTAAATTAAATGAAGGTTTTTTAATAAGAATATTTATCAAAAGCCGTGAAGGCAATTTAAACTGCAAGGAGGCATCAGACACCAGCACATTTTTTCTTACTTCTTTTTTGATCCCAGACCTGGCAGCAATCAGATTTTTACCTTCAAATTTTTTAACTACTTCCAAAATCTCTTTGGGGCACTCGCCATATTGGGTTTCGCAACCGACCTGAACTTTTATACGAAAAGGATATATAAAAATTGTCAAAAAGATTCCCAGAAACAAAAAGATGGGCAAAAATTTTTTTATCTTATCCATTGATCTATTAGGCCAACCAGTTTTTTGGAAGCATACTTGTCTGGAGACTCATATTTGAAATCATTGACTGAAGTTGCCACACTGGTTAATTTTTCAATTGCTTTAAGAAGATTATCTGAATCTAAATCTTTTTGATTGAGGACAACAACAGGGACAAACCTTTGTGCCCACCTGGCGTTTTCAGTTTGTTCATCTTTGTAGCTTATAGCAAGTGGTATTAAAACAGCCGGTCTTTTGGACGATACTATTTCAGAAACAGTATTGGCACCCGCTCGCGACACGATCAAATCCGAAGCCTCGTAGGCCAACGCCATGTCGTGTGGGTCCATTACATCAGAAACCTGATAATTGTTTCTAAGTTCAGACGGCAAGGCTGCCCTGAGTTTTATAAACTTTTCGTAATCCAGTTCCCCTGTCTGATGAATTATTTTATATGCAGCCAAAATAGAAGGAAGAATTTTTTCCAATACCGAATTTACACTTACAGAACCTCTGGACCCACCTGTAACAAAAATAGTCTTCCTGTTTTTGTGTGGACTTTTGGGCTTTATTGCCAAAATCTCGGAGTTAATAGGGTTACCGACCACCAATGTCTTTTTTTTGGGGAAAAACCTTAGGCTTTCCTCCCTGGCCAAAGCTATTTGATCAACAAAAAAAGCAGAAGCCAAAGACGAACGGCCGGCAACCACAGTCTGCTCATGAAGAATTGTTGGTATGCCAAAGATTTTTGCCGCCAGAACAACAGGAAATGAGGCAAAACCACCAAAAGAAACCACAACCCTAGGATGTATTTTGATTATTTGCCCAAGAGCCTGGAAAAAGCCTATGGGTATTTTTATCATCGACGGGATAGTGTACCAAGTAAATCTTCGTTGCAACCTTCCCGCCATTATTTCAACAAAGTTAACCCCCAATTTGGGAAGTATTTTGAACTCTAAGGTTGATGAATTATTTCCTTCAATTGCCTTTTTTGTACCTATCCAATAGATAGTTGGGTGACTAGCGGATTTTAGTATTTCCTCTACCAAAGCATAAGCAGCAGTAGCACCGTGTCCGCCCGTAAGAACGATATTATCTTTTGATTTTTTCGAGGCTTGCATTTTTGGATATATTTAGAAGTATACCGCATGCGGAAAGAATCATAAGCAAACTACTTCCACCGTATGACAAAAATGGCAACGGAATTCCAGTCAAAGGAACCAGAGCAACCATAGCTGAAATGTTCAAGAATGCCTGACCGGCTATCCATGCTGTTATACCTGTAGCCAAGCTTTGCGAAAACTTATCAGGGGCACCTCTTGCAATCTTTAAACCCCTAATCACAAAGTAAACAAAAAGGCTGATTAACACAGCACCACCAAAAAGTCCAAGCTCTTCACCAATCACTGCGAATATCGAATCAGTTGATGATTCCGGAAGAAATAAATATTTTTGCCTGGATGAACCCAAACCGACACCAAACACACCTCCGGAGCCCAATGCCAAAAGCACCTGCCTAATGTGGTACGACTTGCCCAATGGATCGTTGGTCATTTGTAAAAATGTTAGTAGGCGATCTTTCCTGTAAGGGGAGGTGAGTATCAAGCCGACAACTCCCAACCCCCCAAATAACAGCGCACCCAAAAAGTAATAAATACTGACTTCTGCAACAAAGATTTGAGCCAACCCAATCAAAGCAACCACCATCGTTGTTCCCAAATCCGGTTGTCCCATTATCAAAAGCGCAACCAGACCCAACGGCAGAAAGTAAGACAAAGGTTTTTTGGATTTTGAAGTTACTTTGGCAAGGTAGACAGCCATTGAAAGCTTTATAACTTCCGAGGGTTGAAAGTTAATAAAACCAACTGATATCCACCTTCTTGCACCAAGAGCCTTCAAGCCAAAATGCGGCAGCAATACTATCAAAAGTAAAAAAATGGAGAGAAAAAACAATGGCGTTGCAATTTTCTCCCAAAATGAATAATGCACATTAGAAAAAACAAATAATGCTGCTATTCCTATCACTGCCCATTGAAGTTGCTGTTTGACGAAAAAAAACTTATCACCGTATTGATTTAGGGCTTGCGGAGCTGAAGCGTCTGCGATAAATACCAACCCCATAGAAAGAAGAACAAAAACAAGAATCAATAAATTTTTATCCAACCCGTATTTCTGCTTTTGAAGTTTAAACTTTTTCACTAAATAATAATATCAAAGGAGTGTCATATTGTGGCAAGCCAAAGTCCAAATATTGCCAGCATTATTCCCAAAAGCCAAGCTCTCATAACAATCTTAGGCTCCTCCCAACCCATGGCCAAAAACGAATGGTGAATTGGTGCTATTGGCAAGATGGGGCGTTTTAGATATTTCCAACCCAAAATCTGCAGTGCCGAGGAAGCAATTTCAATAACAAATATTCCTCCTATTATCAGAAGAGCCACAATACTTCCTGTAAGCAGTCCAATTACAGCCAGGGTTGCCCCAAATGACAAAGCCCCTGCATCCCCCAACCATATTCTTGCCGGCCAGATATTGAAATACAAAAATGCAATCAGAGCACCTACCCACAATGCTATAAAAAGAGAAAGCGGCGTATCCAAATGACTTGCAACAATTATTCCAAATGCCGCTAAACAAATAAGAAGTAAACCGGTAGAAAGTCCATCAAGACCATCTGTGACGTTGAAAGCGTTAGTAAAGGCAACGATAACAAATGCAGCAAATGGAACGTACCAAATTCCCAAATCTATAACTACATGAACCATAGGAATATTTATAATGTGTATCCCTAGAAGTTTGAAAATAAAGTAAGCGTCAAGAAGAGCCAAAATCCACTGGAGAAGAAACTTTTGTTTTCTCCTTAATCCAAACCACAAACCCAAAACACCTTTTGTTGGCTTACCAAAGATCTTAAGAAGATCGTCGGACAAGCCTAAAATTCCAAATGATATAAAGGTGAAAAATATAACGAAAAGTTCACTTTTAAGGTCATAGGCTGTCTCAACAAATACCCCCAAACCGGCAGAGAGTGGAAAAAGAACAGCAAAGAAAATTGCAACGATTGCGATTATAAAGATGCCGCCACCCACAGGAGTGCCGGCTTTTGAGTCATGAAGTTTGTCAAAAAGTGGAACTTTTCCCTTTTTGGGCGCCTCCTTCCTTCTGGTAATTCTTAATTTAAAAAGCAAATTTATAAACGGAACTATAAGAACTGAAGAAATCATGAAAGAAAAAATTAAGAGGCCCAAAACAAGCGGCAAAAAATTGGATGAACCCATGAGCATATGATAATTCAGATTGAGCGTGAAAACAACCTTCAGGAGATTGCGTCGACAAGTTTATCTAAACCGATAGAGCGAGAACCTTTAACCAAAACATAACTTCCAGGTTTGAGCATATTTCTTACAACCGGTATGGCTTCTTCGCAATTTTTTGCCCAAATCACCTTGGTTCCCCTTGAGTGCATCTTTACTATTTTGGCAGTAAGCTCCGAAGACTTTCCCACTCCTACAAAAACATCAAATTTATATCTGGCAACTTCTTTTCCCACAACTTTATGAGCTTCTTGGTCATACACCCCCATCTGAAGCATGTCTCCAAGGACTACAATTCTAAAACCCTTAGAAAGTTTGGCAAAATGTTTAACTACTGCGATTGCAGCAGAAGGATTGCTATTGTAAGTATCATCTAAAATAGTAATACTTCCCTTTCTTATTAGCTGCATTCTGTGGTCGGGGTTTGCAAAATTTTTCTTTACGCTCAAAAGGTATTTCTTTTCCACACCATAGTAATTCCCCACAGCTTTTGCTGCCTCCCAGTTGTCAGCTATAGGGTCCCCTTTGGATCTAAACCAAATTACCCTAGACTTAAGTGATCCAGCAAATTTTTCCAGCCTCTGATCGTCTTGGTTTAAAAACACAACGTTATTGGAATCAATTACTTTGGGAAGTTTTCCTTTTTCTTTCAAAACACCATCCAAGTCTTTAAAAAACTCCAAATGTGACGCAAAGATATTTGTAATAATCGCAGCGTCTGGCTTGACCAACCACAAGTAATAATCCATTTCCCCAGGAAACTCGACGGACATTTCCAACACCAAAAACTTTGTATCACCGTCACATTTAAGAATTGTGTTGGGAATATTGTAAACAGGATCTATCCCTGGAGGTGTAACAATCGTCTTGGCTTTTTTAGAAAGGACATCTCCAACCATTTTTGCGGTCGTACTTTTACCGGCACTGCCGGTGATTCCTATCACTGTAAGCCCTCTTTTTTGTAGGAAAGCCACATAATATCTGGCTAAACGTCTTTTTATCGGATGAATAACCCATCCCGAAAGCAGGTGGACCACCTTGCTTGAAAAACCCTTTTTTTTCAAAAGGGGTAATTCATATATGTCTTCGTATGGAAGCTTGGGAGTCATCCACCAAGATATAAGCGGGTTAATATCCTTTGAGTGCATTTCCTATTATTCTACCAATAAGATTGGGGTACTCGATACCATAAGCTTTAGCAGCCTTTGGTAAAAGTGACATTTCAGTAAGACCCGGTATCGTATTAATTTCCAAAACGTACGGGGATTGATTGTCTTCTATTATGAAATCAACTCTCGCAAATCCTTTGCATCCCAATGCCCTATATACAGCCAATGAGATCTCTTGGACTTTCTTAGTGAGTCTTTTTCCAACCCGAGCAGGCACTATTTCTTCTGCCCCACCTTCTGAATACTTTGCGTCATAATCAAAGAATTCGTTCTTGGTAACAATCTCAACAAGGGGCAGTGCAGTTGGTTTTATTCCTCCCAAAATAGCGCACGTGACTTCCCTGCCTTTTATTAACTTATCAACAAGTGCCAGGTCAGAATACTGATGTGCGAGTTTGAGACTCTTTCCCAAATCTTTTTCTTTTTTAACAACAGATGCCCCTACTGAGGAACCCTGGTCGCTCGGCTTAACAAAATACGGCGGGCGCTTTAGAAGTTTTTTTATTTTTTTAAAGTTATCACCCTTTTTAACTACTATATATTTTGGTACAGGAATTTTTTCCCTCTCCATCATTTTGCGAAACATAATTTTATCCATACCCAAGGACGATGCCAGCACGCCAGAGCCGGTATACTTAACACCCAAAGTTTCAAAAAAACCCTGGATGCTCCCGTCCTCACCGTTTTTTCCATGCAGCGCAATAAAGGCAACATCGACTTTTCCAGACAGCGAGTTGCGGAAATTTTTTATTTCGCTTTTTTTGTATAAAGATATCTCTTTTGTTGTATTTTTAAAGTCAATGGGGTTGCTGATTTTTTTGATACTTTCTGCCGAAGTTAGTTGCCACTTTCCTGTTTTTGATATCACCACAGGAAGGATTTCGTATTCACTTTTGTCCAAACTTTGAATAACATTGCTTCCCGAAAGAAAAGAAATTTCATGTTCGGAAGAATTGCCTCCCATAATCACGGCGACACGTGTTTTTTGTTTCATCTAAAGTACTGCTTTTTGCAAACTTCCGTGTATTTTACCACCTAAAAACATTTCGGCAACTTTTACAAATCTTTCAGTAAAGTCTGTTACGTAATACGACCTTACCACTTCACCTTTCTCGTCTTTGAAAAGATCGTTATTTTTTAAAAAACTATAAACTTCTTTTGCCTGACAAACGCCGGGGTTAATAATATTCACATTTTCATCCATAATGCTTCTTAGCACATTTTCTATAATCGGATAATGTGTACAACCCATTACTAAAGTATCTACGTCTTTGTTTATGATGTCTTTCAAATAGTTTGATGCGATAATTTTCAAGGCCTCGGATTCTACAACTCCTTCTTCGATGAATGGTACAAATAGCGGGCATGCCGTCGCAGTTATTTCGGCATTTTTATTATTCTTTTTAATCAGCCTCTGATAAACATTGCTCCCAATTGTGCCGCGAGTGCCTATAACGCCGATTTTGTTGTTGACTGTTGTTTCTGCTGCCAATTTGGCTGCAGGGGCAATAACTTCGAAAACCGGTATTTTTATTTTTTCTTTTATCCAATCACCTGCCAAGGCAGAAGCTGTGTTGCATGCAATTACAACGACTTTGACATCTTTGGTAAGTAAAAATTTTGCATCATCAAGTGAAAAATCCCTTACAACTTCCGCACTTCTTGTTCCATAGGGAACCCTTGCGGTGTCACCCAAATAAACAATATCTTCATTCGGAAGTAATTTTATTATCTCCTTGGTCACGGTCAACCCGCCCAAACCGGAGTCAAAAATACCAATCGGTTTATTTTTCATTATTCAAAAGCAGAACCGCCTCTTTGAATTGATTACCCCTATCTTTGTAATTTTTAAACATATCAAAACTGGCGCACGCCGGAGACAATACAACTACACCCCCAACGGGTGTTACTTCTTTTGCTTTTGTTACAATTTCTAACATACTTGGCTTACCCATCGAAAAAAGATTGACGCTCACTTTGACGCTTTCCAAAGCAAGTTTAATTTTGGCTGCCGTTTCACCAATTAGTATTACATTTTTAACCGAAGCATTGTTTTTAATCTCTTCCGCCAGAGTATCGAAATTTAAGTTCTTATCAGATCCGCCCAATATGACTGTTTGTGGTTCGTTAAACGACTTGATCGCAGCGACGGTTGGTTGAGGTCCTGTTGCAAAAGAATCGTTGTAGTACTTAACACCCTTCACTTCCGCAACCAATTCTAGGCGGTGTTCCAAACCTTTAAAATTTTGTATGGTTTGCAATATTTTATCTTTTTTAATGTTAAGCAGTTTTGATACGGCAACTGCTGCCGCAATGTTTTCAAGGTTGTGTTCGCCTCTTAGAAGTAAATTTTCTTTATATTCTTCGGGCAACTCCGACTTTGAAAAATATATAACTTTTGCGGTGGTCATCGACGCGAAACTCTTTGACGATTGGTACTCAGAATTCAAAAGCGCGTAATCTTCTTTGTTTTGCCAAGCTACAATATTGCTTTTTGCGTCAATATATTCTTTGTTGTTTTTGTGCCAATCCATGTGGTCTGACGTAATATTCAGTACCACCGCAATGTTGGGAGATTTTTTGATGTCAATAAGCTGAAATGAAGACATTTCCATAACCACCCAAGTGTCAGGATCCAGTTTTGGCAATAGTTCCAAATAAGGCTTGCCAATATTGCCGACTAAAAATACTTTATTACCAACTTCCTTAAGAATTTCGTAAATCAGTGTCGAAGTTGTACCCTTGCCTTTTGTACCAGTAACACCAATTATTTTTGCTTTTGTTTCATCCATAAAAATCTGTAGTGCCGAGGTAACTTTTACACCCAAACTCTCTGCCTCTAGTATTTCTTTACAAAATCTATATATTCCCGGAGACCTGACTATATAGTCAAATTCGTTCAAATCACTTTCAAGATATTTATCTCCTAAAATAAATCTTATTCCCAAACTTTCGAAGTCACCTTTGTCCAAATTCTCGTTCTTATCAAGCACTGTCACCAAGGAGCCTTTACTCAACAAAAAAGATGCCGCGTCCTTACCTTCGATACCAAAACCTAAAATGGCAATTTTTTTATTTGAGTAATTCATTAGAAATTTATAAGTTGAACTTCCCTTTCCAAAGTAATTCCAAACTTTACGGACACGTCTTTAATTATCGCCTCCGACAAATCAAAAACATCACTTGATTTTGCCGATCCCGATTTATTAATGAGAATTAGCGCGTGCTGCGACGACACCCCCGCACCTCCCAGGGTCTTTCCTTTCCAACCGGATTTCTCAACAAACCACGCAGCGAAAGACTTATATTTACCATCCGGCAGCTCCCGGAGTTTTATATCAGGAAATTTTTCCATTAACTCGGTAGCCTTACTGTTTTCTATGATCGGATTTTTGAAAAACGACCCCGCGTTTCCCGTTTCCCGCGGATTTTCAAATTTACCGGACCTTATTTGCAGCACTGCCTCTCTTACTTCACCAAATGTAGGCGTTGTTATACTTTTTTCTGACAAATATTTTTTCAATGATTCATATTCCACAAACGGTGGGTAGTTTTTCTTGAGCTCCAATGTCATTTCTGTAATCAAATATTTTTGCCAGTATTTGCTTGTTTTGAAAACACTTTCCCTATACCCAAATTCACACATGTTTTTGTCGAAAGTCTCGAATTTGTCTTCTTCAAAGTTATAAGCTTTAAGTGAGACAAATACATCTTTTATCTCCTGGCCATATGCACCAATATTCTGGATGGGGGCTGCCCCTGAAAAACCGGGAATTCCCGACAAACATTCTATTCCCTGAAGATTTTTTGCAACTGTATATTCCACAACACTGTCCCAGATAGCTCCAGAGCAAACACTCAAAAAATATTTTCCGTTCTCATTCGATAGATTTATGTCAGCTTTTTTATAATGCACAACCAATCCGTCAAATTCCTTGTCAGAAACCAAAATGTCACTCCCGCCCCCCAAGACAAAAATATCCAACTTTTCATCCTTCGCAAATTTAGAAACATCTCTAATTTCATCTTCCGATGAAACCTCAACATAATGTTTTATTTTTCCTCCAATGCCAAAAGTTGTAAGATCTTTAAAACTTTTTCCTTGTATAGTTTTCATTAATTTGTATCTATCTTGGATATCTCCCTTGCCCATTTATAACTGTCCCCTGCCCCCATAACACAAACTACATCTCCTTTTTTAATAATCTTTTTGACTTCGTCTAATATTTCGGGAAACGAATTAAAACCTTTTACATTTGCGTTTTTAGAAGCTTGTGCAACTACCCCCGGGTTCATACCAAAACTTTCCGTGTCGCGGGCTTTAAATATTGGCCCTATGAATGAAATATCCGCATTATCAAACACTCCCGAGTACTCCGTCAAAAGCTTTGAAGACCGGGCAAAACCATGCGGTTCATCAACCGCAATTATTCTATTTTTGGGAAACATTGATCTTAAAGCCTTAAGAGTTTCTTTGATGGCTGTGGGGTGATGTGCGTAATCATCAAAAACTTTAAATTTTCCGCCCTCGTTCACGATTTCCAATCTTCGTGCGATACCTTCGAATCCGGCCAAGCTTTCTGCTATTTTTTTGTCATCTATCTTTAGAAGACGTCCCAACATAAAGATTCCTTTTGCGTTCATCTTATTGTGCACTCCGGGGACTTTGAGATTGGGAATATTCAGACCGTCATCGTCTGAGTAACTCAAAACTTTAACGTCATTACCGATATCTTTGAGAATTTCCAAAACTCCGGGGTCACCTGCATTTGCAATAAGAACCTTGGCACCGGTAAGCCTCTTAACAAATTTTCTAAAACTTTCGTAAACATCCTCCTTTGATTTAAAAAAATCCGGATGGTCAAACTCTATATTGTTTAATACTATTACTTCAGGGTTATAATTCAAAAAATTATTAAAAAACTCGTCTGCCTCTGTTACAAAATATTTCCCTTTACCAAATCTGTAATTATTTCCCGTACTTTTAATAACTGCGCCAATCGTCACCGATGGGTCAAAGCCGTTATCTTCCAAGAGTTTTGCTGCCATTGCGGTTGTTGTGGATTTACCATGGGTTCCTGCAACACAGATAACTTTCTTATTTTTTTGAAGATAGGTACCCAAAAATTCCTGCCATGTTAAAAGTTTATTTTGCTCTCTGGCAAGTTCGATCTCGGGATTAGTTTTGTCGGAAAAAAACAATGCAGGTGAGGTGACTACCAAATCTGCCCCAACTACATGATCCTTCGAATGTCCCTCAAAAATATTTTGCGTGTAAGCAGTATCTTTTTGAACGTCACAACCATCAACCTCATACCCCGAAAGTTTTGCGAGTTTAGCAATACCCGAAATTCCGCTTCCTCCAATGCCGATAAAATGTATTTTAACCATTAGAAAAAACCTTGAGACGTTCTTCCATTTTTTCTTTTGCCTTTTCCAACTCTGCTGGTGTATTTACACCTTGCCATTCAATATCGGTAGGCAGCCGGTAAGCAGTAACCTTCTTATTTTGTTCAATCGCCATTTTGATAAGATCAACTATATACAATTCCCTGGTTACCATGCTGGGGTTTATCTTAGTAACGTTTTCCTCAAACCAATTTCTATCAAAAACATACAGACCATCATTTACCTCGGAAATCTTCTTCTCTTCTTCGTTGGCATCTTTTTCCTCCACTATTTTTACCAAGTCGCCGTTTCTGTTCCTAACAATCCTACCAAGTCCGTAAGGATTTTCTTTTGTAAGAGTTATGAATGTGATCACAGCTCGGTTACTATGATGGTTCTTAATTACTTTTGAAATTGTATCGGGTGAATAGAAAGCTGTATCATCTCCATAAAGAACCATAACGGATTTGGCTTTTTCTGAGACCTTACTCATACCAACGCGTGCAGCATCCCCAGTTCCGCCCTTAGGGTTTTTTTGGAAAGCAGTTTTCACTTCACCCTTAATTGCATTGATCACCAGATTTTTCCTGTAAGAAACAACAGCTATTATCTCGCCAACTCCAGCCCTCCTTAAATTCTGCAAACTATACGAAATCATTGGCCTACCGCATATTTCATGCAAAATCTTGGGTTTAGAAGACTTCATCCTAGAACCTCTGCCTGCAGCAAGAACAATTGCCGAAACACTCTCGTCCCGAGATAAAAAGTTATTAATTTCTTCTTTATCACTCCATGGGTGTTCAAACCCTTTATATGCCATACTTGACTCATGACCCTTTCCCAAAAAAACAACCGTATCGCCCCTTTTTGCATATGATAATGCATATGCAATCGCTTCCCCACGTTCAGGAATACAAATAAAATTTTTAGCATCTTTCTTCATTAGTGCAAAAATGTCAGTTAAATTTTCTCGCCTTGGGTCTTCTGCTGTAAATATCGAATAATCTGAAATATTTTCAGAAATTCTCCCCATTTTCCTGCGTTTTTTTACATCTCTCTCACCAGCGCACCCAAATACAGAAATCAACCTTCCAGAGGTTATGCTTTTGAAATATGTCAATGCCGCCTCTAAGGAGTCAGGTGTATGTGCAAAATCAATAAAAATATCAATACCCAAACTGTTTTCCACCCTCTGGAGTCTCCCTTCTGGTAATTCGAAACTTTCCAATGCCTCAAGTGAGGTCTTGCGGTCAATTCCCAAAAACGAAACAGCATTTACCGCAGACTCGGCGTCGAGATTATTGAATTTTCCGGGAAAGATATTTATATCTGTTTCTTTTGGCATTACTACTTTGTTTTTTGCAGAATTAACAAAACTCATTTTGACCCTCTTATACTCTTTGTAAGTTCCATGATAGTCCAGATGTTCCGGTGCTATATTAGTAACAACACCAACTTCAAAATCTATGCCTGAAATGCGTTTTTGATCAATTCCATGGGAAGAAACTTCCAACACACAATACTTGCAACCAGCATCAACCATCTCTCTGAGGAATTTATTTAAAGTTATTACATCAGGACTTGTTACATGAAACCCTGTACCAAAGTCTTTTCCTCCTATTTTGGCAACTATGGTCGAAATGAGTCCGGTGTTACCTTCGGTTTTCTGCAAAATATGATAAATCATGTGGGAAGTCGTAGTTTTTCCTTTTGTTCCAGTCACACCGACGATCCTCAAATTCCTCGAAGGGTAGCCGTAAAACGCGGCCGCAACCTGAGACAAAGCAACACGTGAATCATCCACCTTTAAGAAATTACCATTGAAAGTGTTTGGTTTTTGTTCACATATAACAAGTGAGGCACCCCTTTCTAGTGCATCACCTATGTGAGCGTGGCCGTCGGTGGTCTTTCCCTTAACTGCCACAAAAATGTAGTTCTTTCTTACCTTCCTTGAATCTTCGGTCAAGCCAGAAAAGTTAGATATTTTTTGACACAAATCAGAAACGTCAGTAAACATTCGTGCTATATTATAGCAAATGCAAGCCCAAAACGACCCCGAAACCATATTCAAACCGGGTATAACTGATAATCAAATTGCCTACTTAATTCAAGAATCAAAGTCAGATCTTTTGATTAAAAAGTTCACCAGAGACACCGTACGTTTTAAAAATAAGACCACTTTCAAGAGGTGGCAAAAAAATAAAATTATTTACACCCTTACAGACAAATCGGATAATTTGTTGGGCATAGCCTGGTTTTCGGAAAAAACTACGCCCGAATTTCCTGACTACAGGTTTTCCGTGGCAATAAGGATCTATAAATCAGGGAGGGGGAAAGGATACTCGAAAATATTTTTGAGTGAAGCCATAAAATCATTTACCACAACCACACGCTTTAGAGAAGCAGAATCTCCAGGCATTTGGTTGTCTGTAAATTCAAAAAACATGGTTGCCAAAAAAGTCTACAAAATCCTAGGGTTTAAGGCTAAAAAACAAACAGATGGGGTTTTGTATATGAGAAAAAAGTTGTAAGTTTAATTCTAATTATCCACTATTGCAGCCGCAAGTTTTTCCGAATTGTGCCTAAGTAAGTGTGCTTTTTTCAAATATTCCCCAAGTTTTTCTTTGACAATCTTGGCATTTGGCGCGACGCTCAAACAGTTATCTTCATCTATTTTAACCACTTCCTGACCTGCTTTTTTGTATACCGAAACAATATCAGCATTAAGACCCCCCTTATCTGCCACAACGTAATTCAACCTTCCGCTGTCTCCCAAATAATAAACCAAGGCTTTAACATAATCAGACGCTTTAAAGTAATCAGTCTCTCCCTTTTTGGTGGTTAAATTTAAAACAAAATAAACCTTAGCTTTTGATTTCTGTATTGCTTCTGCGACACCATCAATCAACAAATGAGGGAGGACGCTTGTATAAAGATCTCCGGGAGCAAAAACTATTTTATCCGCATTTTTTATAGCCGCAAGAACACGCGGATTACTTTCGGCATGTGTTCCGAAATATATTCGCATAATCCGGTCTTCCGGGTTGAAGTCTTGGCGCTGACTCCGGTTGTCGATATTGGTTTCACCGTCAATTTCTATTCCCCTTTTGGTAACCCCTACCAAATTCAAGTCGGTCATTGTAGCTGGTAAAACTTCACCTCGGATTCTAAACAGAGCACGTTCTGCATCGGTTCCCCTGTCTTGACCATGAAAGATGTGATCCAGCCGCACACCAATTAAGTTTCCCAAAGAATGACCCTTAAGTGGCCCAGTTGCTTCTTGCAGTCTGTCATCAAACAACCTTTGCGCCACCTTTTGCTGTTCATCGTCTTCCATAAGCGCCAAAAGACACGCTCTTATATCACCTGGGGGTAAAACACCAAGTTCGCTTCGCAATACACCACTACTACCTCCGCTATCCCACGTCCCCACTACTGCAGTTATTTTAGAGGGATCGTTGATTTTTTTTAGACCGTTCAAAAGTTGGAAGTGTCCTGTTTTACCACCAAAAGTGACAACTTTCTGGTTGTGTTTGTATTTTGTCATTCGTCCTTTTTGACTATTTCGGCGCCAAGAGCGCGAAATCTTTGATCTATGTTTTCGTAACCTCGCTGAACCACTTCTACGTTTTCAATAGTACTTCTACCGTCAGCAACCATCGCTGCCAAGACAACAGATATACCAGCCCTTATATCTTTACAAAACAGTCTGTCGCTCATGAGCCTGGTTGGTCCGCTCACAATAACCCGATGTGGGTCAGCAATAAAAATATTTGCACCCATTGAGATAAGGTCGTCAACAAAAAACATTCTCCATTCGTACATCCAATCATGACAAAGCACGGTACCCTCGGTTTGAGTTGCCAAAACAATAAAAGGGCTCATAAGATCAGTTGGAAATCCCGGCCAAGGCCTTGTTTGAAACTTTCTCCTGTTGGACTTTAGTTTTGAAGGCAAAACAACCAGTGAGTTTTTCTCGGTACGGTAATTTATCCCCATGTCTCCAAGATATTTAAGAATCATGTGATAACTGTCCGGCTCGAAGTCGTTTATTTTTATAGTCCCTCCGGTTATGGCAGACGCAATCGCGAAAGTTCCGCCTTCAATGTGGTCTGCACCCACACGGTGTTCTGCACCTCTAAGTTTTCCTCCGGAGATTCTGATTCTGTTTGTACCTCCCCCAGAAATATTTGCACCCATTTTGTTCAAATAGTTTGAGAGTTCGATTACGTGCGGTTCTGTGGCTGCATCATCAATTATGGTTTCGTTTTCCAGTGAGGAGGCCATCATTAGACCCATTTCTGTTGCCGTAACAGACGCCTCTTCAAGAAAAATTGAAGTTGCTTTCCTTTCTTTCCACTCCAAGAAGAATCTTCCGTCTTTCCTTTGCATAGCGACACCCATTTTTTGCATCATTGAAAAATGTGTATCCAAAAGTCTGTCACCGATCTGGTCGCCACCCGGCGGGGTGACTATGGCCTTACCAAACTTAACCAAAAGTGGTGCAGCCAAAACAACAGATGCTCTGAATTTAGATGATAAATCTGGGTCCAAATCATAAGAAGTAATTGTAGAGGGGTCAATTGTAAGTGTGTGGTCGGAATATTCAATTGTTACACCCAGTTTCCTGATGAGGTCCACCATTACCGAAACATCTGAAATGTCCGGCACATTTGTAAATGTAGATTTTGTATCTGCAACAAGCGCTGCAGGTATCAGCTTGAGTGCCGCGTTTTTGTTTCCCGAAAGGCTGACTTCACCTTCCAGTTTTCTCCCACCGGTCACGAGAAACTTAGTCATAACGTTAGTATTGTATCATTCTGATGGTGCGATTCCCAAATACGGAAAGATATCTTTTGCCACCGAGAACCACAATGGCGCTGCGGTTTCAGAGGCCCACGGCGAAGATTGCGGAGTTTTCAGAGTAACCAGCATTATAAATTCAGGTTTTGAAGCAGGCGCAAAACCAATAAACGAGTGGTTTGTGTTGACGGTATCATAGTGGCCTTCAACGGCAATTTGGGCAGTTCCTGTTTTTCCTGCAATTTGGTAACCCGGCGTTCTTGTCCACTTGGCCTCACCGTTATCTACAGCTTTAACCATCATTTCTGTAATACTCCTGGCTGCGTCCTGACTAATTATCCTTTTTGGCCGACCTCCACTTAAGCTGTCAGTCCAGTCCTCTGATTGAATTTTACTGACAATCCTGGGTGTTACCAAATAACCGCCATTGGCAATTGCAGACACGGCCTTGATCATCTGCATTCCTGTTACTGCAATTCCTTGACCAAAGGATGCTGTAGCTGTATCAACAATGCTCCACGTTCCCTTTTGCCTCATAGGAGATGCAACTTCACCTTGTAAATCCACACCAGTCGGCTTACCAAAACCAAACTTGTCCAAATAATCATACAGTCTGTCCGCTCCTAGCTTTTGGCCAACAAAACTCATTCCAACATTGTCCGAATGAACAATAACGTCTGTCATGGATATATCATTATGGTATTCATTGTTCCAGGTTTTGATTAAATATTTATCAAGTTTTAGCGGTTGGCCGCAAATGTCACAGGGAGTATCGGGTTTAACAACTTCTGCATCTAGACCTGATGCCATCACAACTACTTTCATAATACTTCCCGGTTCAAATGTGTCGGAAATAACAGGGTTCCTGAAAACAGAGTCCCCATATTCCCAATACGAACCCGGGTCAAAAGTGGGACTACTGGCCATAGCCAATATTTCACCAGTGTTTGGGTTCATGACAGTTATATTGCCGCGGGAAGCTCCGTATTTTTCGATACCTTCTTTTAGTTTGCTTTCGATCAAAATCTGAATTCTTTTATCTATGCTTGTAACAAGGTCTACTCCAGAAATTGCAGTAATATTTTTACTTTGATCCACAATTATTGTGGATCCCTGCGCATCTTTTTGTCTTTTTGTTAGACCTGATTTACCGCTTAAAGAAAGATTGTAATATCCCTCCAAACCAAAGTATCCAACACTTTCGCCAATGTCGTTCTTGCCGACAAAACCAAGTATTTGGGCTGCAGAAGATGCCTCCGGGTAAAAACGTGATTCGTTGACATCAAAATTTATTCCGGCAATCTTTAGACCTTCAAGGCTCTTTTTTATATCTGAATTTACCCTGTTTTTGATAACAATATATGAGCTATTTTTACTTAATAGACTTTCGATGCGCTGTGACTCAGCCAATAGATCCGCTTTCGAATCTGTTTCAACAAAAAGCGGAGCGATTTTTTCGGATATCAGCCTGGGTGTTTCTTTGATCTTTTTGGAATCTGCATAGACTGTCCAAACATCTGTCCTAAGCACCCAAAAACTTCCATCATTGGCCAAAATATTCCCTCTGGGTGCCTGAGTAATTGTTGAAGAGGTATATTGTCCTCTTGCATCCTGCGAAAGTTCTGAGCCTTTAATTACCTGCCAGTAAAACAACCTCAAAAAAGCGCCTGCAAAAAGAAATATGAATACAAAAGTAAGAAATCTGATTTTACCGCTCATACTAAATATTTAGGGAAGCTTGGCAACATTCTCCGTAGGCGTAATATAAACCAAGTTTGAAGGTTTGGTAAAGCCCATTCCGGAACTTTTCTCCTGAAGCTCGCCCATTGAGAGTGTCCGAACAAGTGTTTGTTCGAGTTCTGATTTTTGTCTTGCCAGATCTTTTTCAGATTTTTCCATCTTAGAAATTTCTAGCCCAGTGGTCGCTGTCTCTATTGTAAGGAATATAGACGACAGGGCCAAAAGACCCAACATTCCAAATAATAAGTAATTTTTAAAATTCTTTTTCATTTTCATTTCTTCTCAAAAACTCTAAGCTTGGCACTTCTCGATCTTCTATTAGAAATCTGCTCGGCCTCAGTTGCCAATATTGGCTTATAAGTAATCTGCGACCCAATACTCAGTGACTCTTTAAAAAAATCTTTTACAATCGAATCTTCTTTTGAATGGAAACTTATTACAGCCATTCTTCCTCCTGTCGACAAAATGTTTAATATTTTCGGCAAAACTTCTTTCAAATTATCAAGTTCACTGTTAACCGCGATCCTAAGCGCCAAAAACGGCAGAGTTGCTTCGTTAAGGCCGTACTTACCCACTTTTAATCCCTCACATATTTCAAGAGCGTCTCCGACTGTCTTGATTGGTTTTTGGGATCTTGAAAAAAGAACTCGCCCCGTAAGCCATTTCGCAGGACCCGGATCGAGTGTTATCTCAAAAAGATCTCTAAGCTGATCTTCCCTTAATACATTTAATAGATCTGCGGCTTTTACGCCTTGCATTTCTCTATTAAGTCTCATATCCAAATCCGCATCAGGATTGCCAAACGAAAAACCTCTTTCTAAATCTTTAAGATGAATGTTTGTTACACCCAAGTCCAAAAGAACTCCGTCGACATACTCAATTTTTTTTGAAAGAACAATCTGATCAATATCTTTGAAATTACCGTTTACGGGAATAAATTTTCCCCCATACTTTGCCAATCTTTTTACTGAAATCTCAATCATTTTTGGATCAAGGTCGATCCCAATAACACGTCCACCCATCTCTAATATTTTTTCTGAGTGACCGCCGTTTCCCAATGTACCGTCTACATAAAGCCCTCCTGGTTTTACATTCAGAGCTTCAACTGCTTCATCGGGTAATACTGTTTCGTGATAATTATTCATTTGCTTCTATTTTTTCCCGCCAACTCTTCGATAAAATCAGCAGAGTTAGCGACAACCCCTGCTTCCCGCTGTTCCCATTTTTGCTTGTCCCAAATCTCAACCCTGTCCCCCAGACCTATAAAATAAATGTCTTCGTTAATTTCCGAATATTCCAACAGCCTTTCCGGAATTACTATTCGGCCCTGTTCGTCTGGAACAACTTCAAAGGCCGATCCCAAGATAAATCTTTCTGTATCCCTAATTGGCGAGACAATAACCTTAGTGTCTCCAACCAATCTTTTGTACATTGCAAGCCAGCTTTTTATATCAATGAGCACCAAACAACCTTCATACCACCTGGCCAAGATATACTTTTGTCCAAGTTCTTTGCGTATCAATGAAGGAACTGCGGCGCGTCTGCCAGCAACAATTTTCGCTGGATATGTTCCAAGAAGCATAGTGACAATTTACAGAACTGGGCAGGTTCATAATAATTTTGATTCAGTGTGAAATGGTTTTCACCATTTCTCACCATTGTTAACCATTCTCTATTGTTTTCACAAACTTGTCAAGGGTTCCTTCACAAGAGCTTGGGCAAAACTTGATTTTTATCTTATAGTATGTTACAATAGCCACGTACACCAATTAGGAGGTGTAGCATCTTAAAAGTCAAAATACTCCTGCGTCTTTTGTTTCTAACGATACTGGGCGCAGTCGTCATGATACTTACAAAAAATCTTCATGGCGAAGCTGGAAGATTCATGGACAGTTGGGGCAACGACATAAGATACGCGTTTGCAGCGTTTATCTTTATTGAACTTGTTGCTCAAATGCTTTTTGAGTCTCCAAACCCATTCAGTATCTTTGGTATTGCCTTTGGAATCGGTGTGTTCTTTGAGTTTTTACAACTATTCCAAATCCATAACATATTCTTTCTAACAGGTACATTCGACTTTCCCGGAGATTTTATTGCTTACTTTATCGGAGCGGGAATCGGTCTTCTTTTGGACCTGACTTGGATAAGAAATGAATAGCCATCATACACTGGTTGAAAAACTAAGAATGATGGCTTTTTTGTGGAAAAATTATGAAGACTTTCCAGGATATTCTTTGTCATCGGAAGCATAAATTCCGTACCCGTTCTGCCAGTAGACAGACTCTACTCCTGCGGGTTCGAGGAATGTTTTAACTGTAACAAAGAAAGTTCCTTTGGGTGTTTTATCCAATGTATATTTTACGGATCCATCTACTGAAGTAAGCTCTTGAGTGTCTGACTGCAAATGAAAATCAGAAACTATTCTTCCCAGCGATTTTCCTTTTCCATCCCGAAAGGTTAGTGTGATAGTCCCCTGGCTTACCCCGGCATCGAATCTGAATTTGCCAGAAGATTCCGAACCCAAAAGCAGTTTTTTCTCAACAGTGTCCCCCGTTAATTTAACGGAACCAGGAACACCTTGCTGTCCGCCATCACTGGTTGAATACACTAACAAATAATCCATTGTCTCTGCTTTTGGTACGTTAATTTTTTGTACCTTCATCGCCAAAAAATGGCCCAGAGATTTGGGTACAGCAGGATCTTGTGTGGGAACGAGTGACATTGCAGGCCATTGCGACTGAGGTAAGTCGGCCACAACTTCGTCCGATTCATCATCTACAGGCTCCGCTTTTTTGTTTTTCATTACGAAAACGCCAATTACCACAACAAGGAGTACCGCAATACCAACCAGAAGCATTAGATTCTTTTTCATCAAACTTTCTTAAGTTTATTTTGGAAATAATCGTTCAACTTGTCAATGGCCACTCTTTC
This sequence comes from uncultured Gammaproteobacteria bacterium, assembly GCA_964599625.1. Lineage (GTDB taxonomy): Bacteria > Patescibacteriota > Microgenomatia > UBA8517 > UBA8517 > CAZRGC01. Next base: position 217,542 of record CAZRGC010000001.1, on the reverse strand, counting down.
CTGTTTCATTGTGTCTCGATCTCTTACTGTTACCGATCTGTCATTAAGTGTTTCAAAGTCAACAGTTACACACCACGGAGTACCGAGTTCATCCTGAGCAAAATATCTTTTTCCGATATTGCCCCTGTCGTCCCACAAAACCACAAGGTCTGACTTCAGTTGCGAATAAACTTCCCTTGCCTTTGCCACCAACTCAAGTTTGTTTGCAAGAAGCGGAAATACGGCAACTTTATATGGGGCAACCCTTGGATTTAGTTTTAAAACCACACGCCCTTCTTCTTCCGAATATGCATCACAAAGAAGCATCAAAAAGATCCTGTTTACCCCTACAGCAGGTTCTATAACATGCGGAACAAACTTGCGTCCCGTGGAAGGGTCTGTATATTCCAGACTCATTCCGGAGTGCTCCATGTGCTGCTTTAGGTCGTAGTCTGTTCTGTAGGCAATTCCCCATAATTCCTTCCAACCAAATGGGAATTTGTAATCCAAATCATAAGTGTCTTTGCTATAAAAACTGCGTTCTTTGTCGGTATGCCTCCTCCATTGTATGTTTTCTTTTTTGACACCAAGTGTTTCGGTAACAAAACTTATCATAGACTCTTTCCACTCATTCATAATTCTTTCCCAGTCAGTAGTTTCAGGATCAAAGAAATATTCAATCTCGGCCTGTTCCAACTCCAGTGTTCTAAATATAAATTGCCCCGTTGTGATTTCGTTTCGGAAACTCTTACCGATTTGCCCCACACCAAAGGGTAATTTAACCCTTGAAGAATCCAAAACCTGTTTGAAGTCTGTAAATATTCCCTGTGCAGTTTCCCCCCTCAAATATACTTTAGACTTGTCTCCGCCAACTGTTCCGATACCAGTCTCAAAAAGTAAATTAAACTGTTTCACCTCGCCCAAATCGTTACCGTCCGGACTTTTTACCTTGTTTAACTTGATGTAATCAGCCATTTCATCCAAGGTCATGTCTTCGACCACTTTATCATCTTTGGATAAAGTGGGTTCAATGAGATGATCCACCCGGTATCTTTTGTGAGTTACCAAATCTTCAACCATTGGGTCAGAAAATCCGCCGACATGTCCGGACGCAACCCAAGTTTCCGGATGTAGAAGTATCTGCGAATCAAGGCCTACCATATCTTCCCGGTCATTTACAAAATTCTTCCACCAAATGTTTCTAATGTTTCTGAGAAGCTCACTACCCGCAGGACCGTAATCGTAGGAATTTGCCAATCCTCCGTAAATTTCGGATGTTGGAAAAACAAAACCTCTTCGTTTTGCAAGTGCCACCACTTTTTCCATCAAATCTGCCATGGGTCAATTATATTGCAATATAGTTATTCTTTCCACCCAGATGCGAGGCATTTTGTTATTTGTACGAGTATAATTACTAATTATTCAATGAGAATTAAAATCAATCTTCAAGATCTCCAAATAGGTGTTTTACTTACCGGGATATTCATCCTTGGTTTCTATGTTTCTTATCTTGGGCTTAAGTTGTCAAAAATATACGTAAAACCTACTCCGGTGCCAAATGACGAAAACGTAATGCAACCGTTTAACGAGGCTACACCCGCACCGGTAAACGAAGTTAATCCCCAAAAAGGTGTATACAACTTTTTGCTTTTGGGTCATGGAGGGTCCGGACATTCAGGAGGGGCCTTAACAGATAGCATAATAGTGATTAATGTTGACACCGGTAAAAAGTCGGTCGGGTTAATATCAATACCAAGAGATCTGTGGGTTACGGGAAATCACAAAATAAATTCAGTCGGGGTGCAGGTTGGTTATCAAAACGTGGGAGGGGTTGTCCAAAGTGTCACGGGGATTCCGATCAATTATTATGTTTCCATAGATTTTGGCAATTTTGTAAAATTAATAGACAGCCTTGGCGGTATCGAGGTAAATATTCCGGTCGCGTTCGAAGACCCTTTCTACCCCATCGCCGGACAGGAAAATAACACCTGCGGATTTACTGCACAAGAAATAGAGACCTTAAAAACCAAATACACTGGTTATGCACTCGAGACTCAGTTTAAATGCAGATACGAGACATTAAGTTATGGAAAAGGTCCAACCAAAGTAAACGGGACAACAGCTCTCAAATTATCAAGATCCCGCCATGGTGACAGCGATTTTGGCAGAAGCTTGAGACAGTTTGCAATACTGGAAGGTATTCTTACAAAACTGACATCTGCCCAAAGTGCCGGAAAACTTGATGAAATAATTGACACACTATCCAAAATGGTTAAAACCGATATTAATATCGGGGTAATTAAAACTTTAATATCAGATTTTGGCGACCCCAGAGCCTACACTATAAAAAGAGTGCAAATTACTACAGAAAACGTGCTTGTTTCCGGAAAAAGTTCTGACGGTCAATTTATACTTATGCCAAAAGCAGGAAACCTTAACTTTTCCGAAGTCAAAACTTATATCAAAACCAACATTTAATGGAATCAAAAAACGCTCCCGAAAATCAAAAAGCAACACCTCTTGCGGCGTTTTCGGAAGCTGTTGCCATAGCTTATGCGGCAAATATCAATGAGCACCTTAAGGAAAATCCTGTTACATCACCAAGATTTTTCAAAACAAGAGCTTTAAATAAAGCAATTCATGAAGCATCTAAGGGTACTTGCGAACGCTCATCTATCGATGCTGCATATGTTTTAGCAACAAGATTCCCGGAAACATATAAAAAAATGTTTTTGATGACGTCTTATGATTTACCACAATCTTCAAATGTGTCTAGAATGATAGTTGGCAGACAAGGAACACTTTTTTATCACACATATGTGGTTATGGAGAGTGTTGACGGTATCTGGTATGCAGCTTCGCCTGGAAACCACAACACTTCAAAAAGTGATTATTATGCACTAAAAATAATAGCTGAGCCCACATTGGAAAAAGTTATAAACTATATTACTCACAGAGACGGTGGCAGTTGGCCGGATCCTTATGCGGTTGAAAGAAGTCTTAATGGTCCAGAATACCAAAGTCCGATAGCCGATAAAAACGACAAAGGCCTTACAATCTTTAATACTGAACAAGGAAATTCAATTAAAAAATTTATGTTTACTTATTCATCAAGAGTCAACGGATAAAAATGGAAAATATAATTCTCGCCGGCGGGTGTTTCTGGTGTACAGAAGCTATATTTAAATCACTAAAAGGTGTTATTGACGCAATACCCGGGTATTCCGGGGGTGATATTCAAAACCCAGGGTATTACCAGGTGGCCTCCGGTGAGACCAACCATGCAGAGTGTGTTTTTGTAACCTTCAACCCCAATATAATTAAACTCGAAGATATCCTTAGGGTGTTTTTCAAACTACACGACCCAACAGAGTTAAACAGGCAAGGGGCAGATATTGGCACTCAGTACAGGTCTGCAATCTTTTACGTTGATGAAGAGCAAAGAAAGGTTGCAGAAAAAATTAAAAGTGAAATTTCCAATGACTATAAAAATCAAGTTGTAACCGAAATTACAAAATATAAGAATTTTTTCCCGGCAGAACCGGAACATAAAGATTACTACTTTAAAAACAGATCCAACGCATATTGTCGCATTGTCATAGATCCAAAAATAGAGAAACTAAAAAAAGAATTTTCCCAGATAACTAAGTAAGTGTGTTAGAATTACCGCCATGAATGAACGAGAGCCAGCAGAAATTCCCTACTTTGAACTTGAACCAGGCGACAATGTGGTCGCCTACTGCGAGACCTGCAGGAAACCTGTGTTTGTCGGTAATGATAAAACCAGGATCGGCAATTTTGTCTTAAGAGGCCAGGTAATTGGGCACAAAAACTTTTTTGTGGAGAATCATCAAATCGACCTGGTTTACCCGAGAAAAGGCAAAAATCATATTGTCGACAGTAAAATCCTGGATCAAAAAGTATGGTTCACAACACAACCATTCAGAAGTTCTTAGGGCAGTATATAAACATCTTGCCGGGTTTCACTAACACCTACTTTCTCCCCTTCGCCGTTTAATATTCGTTCATATGGCCTACAGGCAAAACATCCTCCACTGGGACATTTCATATGATTTATTTGCCTTGCAAGTTTTATTCTCCTTGCGACTGTGATAACTTTTTCAAACGCATCGGTAGCCGTGGGTAAGTTTTTTGCGGTCAGATCCCCACCCTTTTCCAGATACCAGTAGCTTGCTTTTGCCACTTTTTTGGACTGAGTGTTGGATGCAATTAACAAGTAAATCGGGAGCTGAAGTGAATCGTCACTTTCCTCATTTTTTCCTGTTTTAAAGTCTACGATATGAACGCCGTCCAGATCCTCCAAATATTCCAACCAGTCAATTTTTCCGCAAAGGATTATATTATCTTCTTCAGAAATAAAATAGTTAGGCAGCCCCATCTCAGATTTTATTTTAATTGCTTTTCTGAGTATCGGCCCAGGATTTTCTTCAATAGTTCTTAACATGGCAACACCTCTGTCTCTGTATTCAACTTCTTCGGTATGATTTTTGAACCCACCCTTCTTGCCGACAAATTTTGTCCACCCAAGATCAAACTTTTTGATAAGAGATATTTTCAATCTTTCTTCCGCCGGCAAAGATGACAAAGATTCAACTACTTCGTGGACTGCCTGTCCCAAAACCAAAGGTGGGGAAGTGATAGTCATTTTGTTCCCTGTTTTTGGGTCTTTGTAAACATTTCTCAAAAAATAAAGTCTGGGGCACTTTAAAAAATCAGATATAGAAGAGTGGGAAACCCAAGTCGCCTTATATTTGTCTTTTTGCATGTTATTCAGTTTTTTTAGTGAACTCTAAAGAAAGCGAGTTGATACAATATCGTAAACCGGTTTTGTCTTGCGGTCCGTCGTCAAAAACATGTCCCAAATGCGATCCGCATTTTGAACACAAAACTTCTGTTCGTGTCATTCCGTGAGAGTTGTCAACTTCTTTTTTGATAGCACCACTGTCTGCCATGTCCCAAAAAGAAGGCCAACCGGTACCTGAATCGTATTTTGTTTCTGACTCAAACAATTTCTGGCCACAAACGGTACAGTTGTATGTTCCGGTCTCGTTATTGTGAAGATATTTACCGGAGCCGGGCGGCTCAGTTCCTTTGAGAAAGCAGACGTTGTATTGCTCCTTTGTTAATTCTTTTTTTGTTTTTTTAAAATCCATTAATAAAATATTAAAACAAACTTGTCTGAATGTTGGACTCTGAATTTTTGGGATATGAAAAATCTAACTTTACTTCGTGTATCTCATTCCAATAATCTTTGTATTTTAAAAAACCTTTATAAACAACGTGGTCATAAACATCTCTCGTTATGGCAACATCCATTTCGCAATACTTTTGAAGTTTGGCCAATGATTCAGGGTCACCTGCATTCCAGTATTTAACTGCGTTCTCACCTGAGTCGTTTTTTGCTGACTGAAGTGTTGCTTTTGCGATTGCGTCCAAAGAGGCTCGTTTGCCTTCGGCTTTTTTTAGTTCATCCAAAATATCAAAATGCTTGAGTTTGGGCCAATGCGCCGGAAGATATGGTGACAATGCCGGAATGTCAAAGGTTAATGAATTAAAACCCACAATCCTGTCCGCTTTTTCAAAAAGTTTAAACATCTCGTCAAAATCCTTTTCCCAAAAACTTACCATACCTCCTTCTATCTGTTTTAAATCGCTGTCGAGCTTGCGCCAATAAACCGAGGTTATGGAAACACCCAAAAGCGCCGGGTCGTTTGTAGCAATTTCATCGAAAAACTTTTTTGTCTCTGTATCAAAAAAAACTTCAAACATTTCAAAAAAATAGTGTATTGATTTTATATAAGCAGTAAAAAAGAAGCAAGCTAGTTTCTTTTGTAAAGGTAACTAAAAGCAAAGAGTGCAACAGAAGTAAGTATTATGGCAGGACCCGAAGATATTCCAAAAAATTTCGAAATCACTATTCCAAAAAGTGCAGATATTATACCTGTAAAAACGGCAACAATCTGGAAAGATTTGATACTTTCAGAAAGGTTCTTTGCGGTAACAGCCGGTATAATCACCAAAGCCCCCGTCAAAAGTGTTCCTAAAAATTTGACACCAATAGTAACAGCCAAGGAAACCATTAACAGATAAACAAGATTTATCTTAGAAGTGCTTATCCCCTGAGATCTTGCCAAATCCTCTGATACAACACCCAGAATAAGTTTTTTAGAAATTCTATGTGTTATGGTAAATATCAAAATACTTCCAAGGACTACAAACAGCGCGTCAACTCCGTTAATTTTATCAATGTCTCCAAACAAAGCCTCAAGGAGCTCCGGCTCTGGTGTAATCAAAAGACCCAAAGAAAGGCTTGCAGTAAAAAAGACGCCAACCAGCGCTTCAGGATATATCTCCGAATTTTCGGATAAATACCATATTGCAAATGTCGCAAGAAAAAGTGCAACAAAAGCACCCAGCATGGGATTTATTCCAAATGTCAGGGCGACCGCTATTCCCGGTAAGGCAACATGGCTCAAGGCGTCACCAACCAAAGACATACGCTTGAGAACCATAAAACTTCCCAAATATCCCGAGGAAGCCCCGACAAAAGTTCCAACAATAGCCAGTATTAGTAAATTATTGTCCATGACTATGATCGTGATGTTTGTACATCATTACCTTTTCACCATACATCTTTTTGAGTGCTGATCTGTCAATAACATCAACAGGTGGTCCGTAACATATTTTTTCTTTGTTAAGACATAGAACTGTGTCAGCATAATGGTAGACAACTTGTAATTCGTGGGATATGAAAATTATTGTGAGGTCGTCATCTTTTTGTAACTTATGAATTAGGCCATAAACAGTTTCTTCTCCGCCAACATCAACACCCGCAGTCGGTTCGTCGAAAAGCAAAATGTTTGGGTCGCCCAGTAGTGCGTAAGCAATAAGCACTCTTTGCAACTCGCCCCCGGATAGATTTCCTACTTTTGTATTGAGAACCCGCTTGTCATTGTGGGGGTGAACGGAAGTTTCCAAAAAGCCGACGGATCTTAAAGTCGCTAAAATAACTTCTTTACTTTTTTCCTTAAAACTTAAAAATTCAAGTACGGTAAGCGGCAAATCTTTTGGTAAAGAAAGTTTTTGTGGAACATAGCCTATTTTTATATCCTTGGCCCACTCAACATCACCATCATATTCCACAAGTCCAAGCAATGCTTTAAAAAGCACAGATTTACCGGCTCCGTTGGGGCCAATTATGGCAATAGTAGAATCTCTTTCGACGTCAAACGTGACATCGTCCAGCACTTTGTGAGAATTAAATTTTACTGTGAGATTTTTTACCGACAAAATATTTTCCATACCGGAGTTGTTTTATTGTAACACCCTTTTTCCTACTCTTTCGGAATATACCTGTTTCTCGATGACGTTTTCTAATAGAACGAAGGGGTCGCCAAAAACCTCGTTTTTTGGAATGTAACCCAAAATCTCAAGGAGGCCGACAACAAAATCTAATCTTACTTCCTTAAGCTTTTTTGAAGCCTCTATCCTACTTAGGGTCGACATCAAATGGTCAAAAACTTCACTGTTTGGTTCCCCTTCATTGGTGGTTTTTGCAACTATTTCACATATATAAAATGCTAAAGTCATTTTGTTTAAACTTGTCCCAATTACTCCAAATTCATTCAATGATGTTGTTTCTGTTATCAAATCCATCGACTTTCCGGATACTGCAGTAAAAGTTACACAGTTGAACGGTTTCAGGTGTCCCCGTTTTCTGCTTGAAAGTTTACGAACCCCTTTTGCCAAAAGTGCTTTTTTACCAAATTTGTCTGAGAATATGGTCACTACCCTGTCGGCCTCTCCGATATCTCTTGTGAACAACACAACGCCCCTAGAAGTATAGGTCATTAAACTCATTAGGCCATTATATCAAGACTAAAGATCAATCTTGATCTCCTTGTCTGTTTTGAGGAAAAACTCATCCTGCTTTTTACCAACTTTAACAGTATACAAAAACCCATCGGTACCAGGTTGTTTTTGAATTAGCATCTTGTATGTTTCTGTAACTTTAAACGGCAGTTTGTATTTGAAAGTAATCTTTGAAACACCTTCCGGCCTTAGTTGAAAAAATCCAGCATAAACTGTCTTACCCAAATCCTCATACGGGTCCTGGGTTGTCTCCAAACCTTCTGCAGCAATAAGCTCACTTCCCTTGGGAACGTAAACTCTTACCCATGTTGGAAGCACCGAGTTCAACCAGCCATCATGTTTTTCAGGATTTTTGTATGTAATTGTTACAGTTTTTGTGACGCCACCATCCTTCGCAACATTTACTACTTGTTCAACTTCTTCTGTTGCATAAAGGTTGGATTTTCTTCCTCCTAGATTTGCGTCATTAATATGAAGATAGTCTCCATCGTAGTCTTTTACTTTTCCGGCAAGGCCGAAGTCTGACATGGCTTTTTGAACGTTTGCTTCGTCTATATAGAACAAAACATGTTTTTCAATAAGAGAAGTAAAAACAGCCGCAACCAGATCCGGCAACTTTTCTTTAGGCTGTCCTAGCGCGTTTGCCAAAATTGAATTCATGAGCGGTCCTATGATTTTTTTTCTGTTATCCGCATTTTTGGGTTTATAGACAATCTTCCCACTGACCGGATCCCAAACAATAGGTCCTTCTACGTCAGCAAAACTTTCCAATTCATGAATGACTTGAGAACAGTTACATTCCGGATCGATTTCAGTACTGAAGTTTCCAAAACCTGGAACACCAATTGGGCCAATTACATCCAAAATGTTTTCCAAAAGATGAGTGTCGACCGCAATTATTCCGTCTACACCCTTAACACCGGCCTCTTTGGCAGCAGCGGAAAACATATCCATACTCTGCGGGAAGTCAGGAGACCAATTCATATCCCTTAGCCTCAGATTCTTTGACAAAATGTACGGACCTTTAATGTATTTAACAATTGGGTCCGGTGCCGGAATGGACGGCTTATAAAGTGCATCCAGGTTGTAAATGTCATTTGAAGATACGGGCTCAAACTTAGCCTTATCAACTTTCATAATCGCGTAGGCAGTTAGAAACCCGCCAGTCGGCCGGAGTTCTTTGTCGTTTTGGAAAAGTATCAGGTAGTTTCTTGGTGACTCCATTCCCAAAAGATATGGTGCCGACTCAAGAACGGGTTTTCCGTTTGTCAAAAACATTGAAACCTCCGAAGCAATACTTTGAACAGTTTTGATTTTTGATCTTACCACCTGCCCTTTATACTTCTCCGGATATCGCTCGGCATCTATTTTTGAAAGCTCTTCGTTTACTGTTGAAACTTTGCCGGATATTTCATCTATCTTGGGTATCAGATCGGGTATTGTTTTTAAAACAAAGTCGATTCTTTCTTGTGTTGACTGTTCGGAAGTTTTTGGTTCAGTTCCACCCAGTCCCAATAAATCCGAGTAAGGTGCGGCGGCAGAAATGACGACGTCGCCCGCATCAATGCCCGCAACCGCGGCATTTAGGCCATGCCCTGCATCACTTACGAAACCGCCTACGACAGGAAGTATTTTAGCCCAGCTGAGTAAACCCACTTTTGATCTTAAACCCAAAACCTCTTTTTTGGTGGAATCCAGTCCAGTTTTGATTTTTACAAGGTCCTTCTCTTGCACATAAGTTTGGAGTTTTTTTCCTGAGTCAACAACCTTTAATGCGTTTTGGTATACCAAATAGATGGCAACAAGGTTGTAGAAAATAAAAACAAGAAATAATGCGCCTACTGAAAGCCAAATTGTTTTGTTTTTTGAGAATGGTTTTTTGGAAATTTCACCGGATTCTGGAACTGTCGTATTGGTTTGTGAATTCGGTTTAACTTGATTCAAAACCTCAGCTTGATTTTCAGGAACCAAGACTGACGCATCTGCTTTGTTTTTGTTGGGATCTATTTTTGGAATGACAACATCGTCCATGGCAAGATTAATGATACACAAAAAAACCGATTATATGAAGTTACACAGCGCCTTTGCCGCTAACCATTACAAACGGAGTCTTTAGGATAATTACAAAATCAAGAAAAAGAGATCTCTTTTTGGCATATCCGGCATCCATCTCTATTCGTTTATCAAAATTTACTGCGCTTCTTCCGGAAACTTGCCAATAACCCGTAATTCCTGGTTTGACGGTTAGCGTTTCTTTTACAAGTGATTTTGTGTGTGGATATTTTTCCTGTTGCTCTTTGAGCTCGTCTACAAAATATGGCCTGGGCCCTACCAAACTCATTTCGCCTTTTAGGACATTAAAAAGTTGCGGCATTTCATCAATTGAGTACTTTCTTATAAATCTGCCGAATTTGGTAACTCTGGGGTCTTTGTGAAGCTTGAAACTGGATTCTTTGTATTCCTTGTATAATTTTTTAAACTTGGGGTCAGTTTTCAATAACCTGTAAGCATCGACGATCATCGACCTGAATTTATAGTGATAAAAAATCTTTCCGTCTTTACCCACTCTCTGGGCAGTCTTGTTACTTTTTTCAACCAATATAGGACCGGGTGAAGTCAGCATTATAATTATCGCCGTGATGAGCATTATTGGGGCGAACAAAATAATTAGTATTACAGCCATTATAAGGTCGATTATTCTTTTGGCAATTTCGTAATACATAAATTTCCCACCATGCCTGATAGACGGGATCTTTGCCACTCAAATTTATGGTTTGAGTGAAAAAAAATCAAAGTAGTTCCACTTTGTTTTCTTCTTTTAATCTCTCGACTACCTTTTTGACACTTTGCGCCCGACTCTTGGTAGTTATAAGAAGGGCGTCTTTTGTGTCCACTACAACTATGTTGTCTACATCAACAATGGCGATCAATCTTCCGTCAGTGTGGATTAATGAGTCTGTAGAATCAATATTTATAACCTCGGTGTCTTTGCCGCTACCAGAAATAACGACATTTCCTCCCGAGTCCTTGGGTAAATTTCCCCAAACTTCTTTCCAATCACCAATATCTGTCCAGTAAAAGTCAGCTGCTGCCACCATGAAATTTTTGTCCTTTTCGGAAATGGCGTAGTCAACTGCTATTGAAGGCATTTTTTCATACTCCGCCTTAAGAAGTTCCTGCTCATCCTGATGAAAAACATGTGGCCTTATTTCTTCAAGAATTGCATAAATATCCGGAGCGTTTTGCTTATAGGAATCAAGAAGTGTGTCAGCCCTCCATACATATTGACCAGCATTCCAAAGATACTGGCCCGACTCTGTGTACTCCTTTGCCACTTCTATTGGAGGTTTCTCGACAAAATCTGCGAGTTTGTAAAATTCCACACCGTCCACACTTTCTGCTTTGTCACCTTTTTTGATATGTCCCAAACCGGGATGTGGATATCTGGGCTCTATTCCCATCGCAACCATTATTCGTTTATCATATGCAACCTTTGCAGCAGCTAAAAGTGTCTCCAGGTATAAAGGAATTGGTCTTACTAGTCTATCTGCAGCCTCGGTTATAATCACGGCGTCGTTGTCCTTTTCGTAGATGTGAAGTGCTCCTAATGCATATGCAGGCCCTGTTTCCCTTCTGACAGGTTCCACAATGATATTTTCATCAACAAGTTCCGGAATTTCCTTTTTTATTTCTTCTTTATATTCATCGGATACCGTGACGACAAAAATCCGTTCCAATGGGATTATTTTTCTTAAACGTTGAATTGTAATCTGCGTAAGAGTCTGGTCTTTGAACAATTTAAGAAATTGCTTTGGTGTTTCGTTTCTGCTGACAGGCCAAAGCCTAGTACCGCCACCGCCCGCAAGCACTAAGGCGTATATATGTTTCTGAAAATCTCCTTCATTCATGGGTTTATTTTACCACCAGTTTTAAAAATGGCCAACACGGTAGAGGCACTAAACAACAAGCCTTTTGAAAGCTTTGACAAATTTTTCTTTGGAAAACTTTTTAGAATGTTTGGACATATAACTGCGGTTAAACTTCGACTTTTCAAAAATTTTTATGGCTTTTTCCAACGAACTTTCAGTCTGTTTTTCAAAAAGAACCCCTGTTTTTCCATGAACAACGGTATCGCCGGCTCCACCCTTTTTGTAAGCTATGACAGGTACACCCATAAGTGCGGCTTCAATGGCCGTTATTCCGAAGTCTTCCTCCTGAGGCATGATTAATGCAATCGCATTGTGGTAGATTTTTGTAAGAACTCGTTCCGAAACAGATCCCTTTAGGTCTATGTTTTTATTTGCAATTGATTTAATTTTCCCGAAATCACGACCTGTACCCACAACTACAAGTTTTTTTCTTAATTTATTAAACAAACGCACAGCAATGTCGATACGTTTGTACGGAACAAGTCTACTAACTACCAAAAAGTGCCTACCTTTTGCTTTTATTTCATTTGACTTGGGAAATTCAACAGGTGGATAAATTACTTCCGACTCTCTATTGTAATATTTGGCAATTCTTTTTTGGACTTCACCGGAAATGGCCACAATTTTGTCTGGCCTTTGCGCAAAAACAAGGTCTAACCTCCTTAAATAATTCACAAAAAACTTACCGAACCAACTAAGAACGGACTTGGATGAAAAATAGTCATCGTACCCGCTCCACAAATATCTAGTTGGCGTGAGACAGTAACAGATGTGTCTGGTTTTGGGACCCGTTCTAATAGCTTTGGCGTATTCACTGGTAACCGATATCACCAAGTCATACTCGGAAAAGTCAAAAGACTCAAAAGCGAAGGCCATAATGGGCGCTAAAAACTCGTGATTACCTTTTGCCAAAGGTATGTGTTGCAAGAATGAAGTTTTTATTTCCGGAAAGACTTTGGCCCAAGGAGCGTTTTTTTTATCATAAACCGAGGTGTAAAGCGGAGCGTCAGGAAAAATATCATGTAGCGCAAGAAGTACCCTTTCGGCACCTCCCCATTTATTTACCCGATCGTAAACTATCGCTACGCGTTTTTTCATATATCTGTAAAGTTTCTCGGGCCATTTTAGACCATGAATATTTTTTAGCAAATACCTTTGCCGCTAAAACGACCGAATCACGTTCACTTTTTGACATATTTACGATTTTTTCTATAGAGCTCTCTATGGAAGAAAAGTCCAATGGGTTAAAATAAATCACATGCTTTTCGTAAACTTCTTTGTATACAGGTATATCGGAGGCGGCGACCAAACAACCAGTACTCATAGCTTCAAGGCCCGGAAGTCCAAAACCTTCAGACAGCGAGGGTGTAAAAAGTGCCAATGAGTTTGAAAGGAAGCTCGACATTTCTCCATCCGGGACAAATCCAACAATTCTTACATAGTCGCGCCCGCCCAAGTCTTCGATTGTTTTTTTGAGCCTTTGGGTAAAAACACTCCTTGAACTGGCAATTGCTAGCATTACTTTTTTTTGTGAACTTTTGTTTCCGTAATAACCGTGAGATTTGTTGAAGGAAACAGTCGCTTCGATAAGGCGTTTTAGATTTTTATGGGGGTATGCGTTTCCTACATATGCAATATAAGGTTTAGTTATCCCTGCTTTGGCAAAGTCGAAACCAACTGCGTGTTGCTGCAAGTTTTCAAAACCCTCATAAATCACCGAAACCTTTTCCGGCTTGGTGCCGTAGTATTTAATTATTTCCTCCTTCACTGCTCTACTGGGAGCTATTATCTGCACAGCTTTTTTGACGGCAGCATTAAAAACGGTTTTGTAACCCAACCTTTTAAGATAGTACATCGGCGGAGAAAGTGTTGTGGCCTGCCGTCCTACCTGCTTATGCATCAACATATCATGCACTGTTACTACAAAGTTGCCGCCAAACCACACCGGAATGTTGAAATGAGGAAAATGCACCAAATCTGGGCCTTCTTTTTTTATTATTCGGGGAAGCAAAAGTTGTTCAAAAAAACCGTAATGCCGGAATTCTACAGGTATCACTTTCCAGTTTGAAGGAAGCTTGACTCGCAAACTATGCTTTTTTGGAAGCAGCAGGACATAGCTATTTTTTTGATCGATTTTTGACAACTCACCAACCAAGTTGATTACATATCTTCCGAGGCCGGCATTTTCAAGACCATAAAGTCTTCCGTCAATCAAAATTTTCATTAATACGAAGAGAGGAGAACCACTTTCACATACCTAATCACTTTAAAAACATTTATTCCAAAAATCACGAAGTAATCAAAAACAAGCGGGTATTTGTTCCAAAGATTTTTTCTGAAGAACCTCTCCATGGAAGCAACACCTGCAAGTCTAAGTTTTTTCCTATGTTCAGGTGTTGTTTTGAACTTCCACTTTTTTACCTTTCCTTTTGTAACACCCTTCAGATGTGTTATGTATGTTTCGGGGTAGTAAACAAGCTTGTAGCCCAACTTGTGAATTTGGTAACAAAGATCAACATCCTCACCATCAAAAAAGTATTCAGGGTCAAACCATCCTACCTTGTCCAAAATCTTTTTCCAAGAAAGAAAAAATGCCCCCTGGATAGCATCTACTTCGTGTGTTTGGGTGTCAGGAATGTCTTCGTAATAATATTCTCTAGTTTTTCCAAGAATTAAACGATTAAATGAAACTCTCGGGGTCGGAAATCTTCTTCTAACGTCTTTATCCATTGAACCGTCGGGAAGTATCAGCTTGCATGAGAGGGCGCCGACTTCGGGGTGTTTTTTGAGATACTCAACGTTTTTAGTAAATACTCCAGGATGAACAACGGTGTCGGGATTAAGAAAAAGAATCATCTTTCCGTTTGCAAACGGCCTAGCCCGATTATTGCCTCGGGAAAATCCTTCGTTCGGCCCTTCCAATAGTTTTACCCATGGGAATTTTTTCCTTATCATGTCGGGGCTTCCGTCTGTGGAACTGTTGTCCGAAACAATAACCTCCATGGACACTTCTTTAATATTTTTCTTAATTGAGTTAAGGCAATCCTCCAAAAGTTCCTTTGTGTTGTAGTTAAGTATTATTACTGTCAGTTCTGGTTTTTTCATTTTTTGGCGCTTTCCTCGTAAATCGAATCCAAATACTCGCTCATTTTATACCAACTGTATTTTTCTTCAACTAGCTTGCGTGCGTTTTCCGCTATTTGTTTCGCCTTTTTCGGATTGCCGATTATCTCCAGCGTGGCGTCGGCCAGCGACAACGGATCGTCCTGAACAATAATGTTCTCTGAGTGTGTTGCTCCCAAACCTTCTGCGCCAACGGATGTTGTAATCAGAGGAAGCTTTGCCGCCATAGCAGCAAAGTGTTTGAGGCGGGTTCCACCAGGACCTTTAAGCGGGGATACAAAGACCGATGCTTCATAGTATGCTTTCCGGATGCCCTCCTGGTCATCTTCTTTGAGATTGTCAACAATTATGTCAGTATTTTTCCTATCCATAATATGTTGTGGTATGTATTGGCCAACGATCCAGACTTTAACTCCGGGATTCTTCTTTTTTACCACAGGAAAGACGTGGTCAAGCAGTAGCTCCGCAGCCTCAACGTTTTGCAGCCATTTGAAATTGGCAACAAAAAGAATTTTAGGGCTTCTTGCGTCCCATTTACCTTTGACCTGGAAAAAATCCAGGTTAACACCGTTGGGTACTAGTCCAACATCCAAGTCGGGGGCAAGCTTGATCATTTCTTTTTTGTCCGCCTCAGATACAGCAACAACGCCGTCGGCCTTTTTCCAAAAGGTTGTCTCCCAAAATCTAAGCTTTGCAACATCAATAGACAGAAGCAGTCTTAAAAAAATATTTTTAAGCCCTTCTACATAGTGTTTATAGACAAGATATTCAATCGTCTGCTCCACCAAAAGAATCGGTATATTGGTCTTGGGGATATGGGGCATTACGTAAAAAGTTTCGGCATGGATTAAGTCATATTTTTCTTTTTTGATTTCTTCTACAACAGCAATCCTTTGTCTGGGTGACAAATTCCTAATTACCAAAAACGGATAGGGTCCAAACCCTGTAAGTAATATATTCCTCATTGTCCATGGAGATTTTGATCTTCTAAAGACCCTTACCTTTTTGCAGTATTTTTCAAGTTCCGAAACAAATCTTTTTTCTGAATCATCTTTTATTAAGGAAAATAATGTTATTTCATGTTTTTTGCTTAAATATTTGATTAAATTGTACGATCTTATTTGTCCGCCTGATGAATCAGGAAACGGAAGATATGGGGTAAGCATCAAGATTTTCATTTTGATTTTATTGCCGACCTGAGGTCTACAATTATATACTTGTCGGTTTTTGTAATAGTCTTAAACTTTGACTCAACAAACTTAGTATCTTTACTCCCCAAATCCACAGATAAATAATATTCAGCCCCTTTGGAAATTATGTTATCAATTGAATCGTCTACCGCCGGCCAGCCACTTCTTCCGGTTTGATACAAAAGTGCCGTGTCACCGTTATATGGCGCCAAAACAAGTGAATTTTTATCTGCGATTGCATCCAAGGCCTTACCTGCTTCAATTATTTCGGGATGGTTAATGTTGTAGTTTTCCTTAATCAAACTCCATCCGGTAACAAGCATTACCAATACAGAAACAATAACCACCGATCTTGAAAGAAACCTACTAAAGATATCGGTATTCCATAAATATATAACTCCACTTGCCAAAGTCAGCGAGAAAATTGGAATAAGAGGGATCTGGTAATAATCATGCATCACATTTGCGTTTGCCACCAAAGTGACATAAACCAATGCTCCCAATAACAAATACTGAACTATGCGATTTTTCGATCTTGAATCAAGAAGGCCAAAAACAAACGGAACAACACCCAAGCCACCCAAAATAAGGTGCGACAAACGTTGACCAAATATCCAATACCAAAACGATGGTTTGAATCTTATTCCATTCCCATTAAAGGCCCATTTGTAAAAAGGAATACCTTCTGGAAATTTTGACTCCCAAAACCTATACGCAAGAAAAGGAGCAAATGCGATGGTTGAATAAATTATTAGTTTTAACCTGAGATTCTTGTCATTCAAAATGTTCCTAAATCCAAACTTGGAAATTGCCAAATAAAGAATCGGGATCAAATAGAAACCAAAATAGGGCTTTATCAAAAGTGTTAAAGCCATCGCCAATGAAGAAATGTAGAAATATACATCATTCATTTTTTCAATGTAAATCAAAAACGCCCACAAGGAGACGACGGCAAACAAAACACCCATTGGGTCGGGCAGTATTACTCTAGTAAAATAAATATTAAAAGGTATAAAAAGATAAAAAAACAATGAAATCAAAGCTCCCCATTTTCCAAAAATAAGCATCCCAACTCTAAAAACAAAAAAGGCTGTAGTAAGTGCAATTGCTATAGTCGTCAGTCTTCCCCAAACTTCGAGACTAAAAAGACCAAAGGTTTTAAAAAGCAGTGAGTGTACGGCGTTATAAATCGGTAACTCAACCATTCTAAAACCATTGGGATTGAATATCCCTGTTTGGATACTGGATATGTCGTGGTATCGCGGTTTAAGAAGATCTATTCCATCTTTTACAAAGAATCTTGTCACACTGGCTGTATCTGCTTGGCGCCAGGAGTGCCAGTCAGCAATTGGGTTTTGTACTTTATAAAGTCTGACAAGAAACCCCAAGACAAAAACCAACACAACAAGGGCATGCCAAAAAAAGTTTGAATTGCAAAAACTAATTATTCTTTTCAACATTTTCACTTCTTATAACTAAAAGCATTAAACCGACAAGCATCCAAAAAATAATAGCAAACTTTGACGCCTCAAATATATCCAAGAAAAAAGCATTCACAAAAGTACCACATATTCCTCCAACAACACCATAAATAAATGTTTTCTGCAATGAATCATATTTTTCAGAGTTTCTGAAAAAAGATGTTACCTCTTTAAAAATATCCGAAAAAATAAAAAAGAATGCAATAAAACCAAAAATACCGGTTTCACCCAAAAGCCTCAGATAATCATTGTCTGTGGCCAGATTTATAGAAGAATAACCTGTACCAAAAATGATGTTCTTGTTGAATGCACGGATTGCTCTGGGCCATTCAACATTAAATCTGATTGATGTGGACCTGTCTTCAAATACGGGTATCGGTGTGGGGGTGGCAACAGGCGATTCTCTTCTAGCGGGCAATACAGAGTCTTCGGCAAAGACGACAAACTTGCTCTGAACAAAAGTTATTGGTTTTGAATTTACAATTCTCCCGTAGTAAACCTCAAATATTCTTCCAAATCTTACCGCCAAACCTGATGATGAACCAACAAGAATTGTACTAACTAAAATGAAAAATACCAACGCCTTAAGCCTCTTTGCAAAAAGAAAGGCAAGACCCAAGGCAACAAGATAAGATAACTGTGCGATTCGTGAAAGCGAATTGATTAAAAGCCACAAACCAAACGACGATGTGAGAGCCAACAGCAGTTTGGTAATTTTATCTTTTGATGCTACAAAAAGCGGAATTAAAATTGGGAGCATTAAAACCATAACCGCCGCGGCATCATAATGCCCTGCGAAGGTTGAATTTATATGGCTACCCGGGGTCCAAAAAAGTGCCACACCTTTTGAATATTCTTCGTTTTGGGTAATAATAATCGGAAAATTCCAATACCTTTGCCCAAATCCATAAAGGAAGGCAACAGTAACGACCAGCAAGATTATTTTTAGGTAAAACGACAAATATTCTTTAACTTTTTTGGGGTCCAGAAGCGTCAAAACTGCAAAAAGAGGTACCAAATATTCCAACCTGCGAAACAAATGCAGCAAACCTATTTTTATAGGCGCTGTTTGAGTAAGAAATACACCGGAAAAAAGCGACAACCCACCTATAAGAAAAAATATGCCGATACTTTGGTACAGTCTAGATTTAATATTATTTTTTAAGTCCTTTAAAAAACCAATTGCAACCAATAAAGACAGCAACAACAAGATCAAATCTTCAAATCTTACTGAAACATATGTTCCAGTTACAGAAAACAAGGGAAACTTTGGAAAAAGTGGAACTATTACGAAAACTGCAGCCAGAATATATTTCGCCGATCTTTCAAGTAGCCATGAACGCTTTTGCATAAATTTTTGCAACTTTTGGACCGCTTAAAAGGCCAAAAATAATAATTCTAATAAGTGCCCCAAGTTTAAGTATAAGTGTCAAAAGCGGAAGCTGCCAGAAAGGCATATGTTTTTTGTAAAAAAGTTTAATATTCTGCATCTCAAAAACCATAGCTTTTTCGCTTCCATTGGTGACCATGCCATAATGCAACGTCTTCCATCTCGGCAAATACCATACCTTCCATCCATACTTTTTAAATCTGTATGACAGCTCCACCTCTTCCACATACAAAAAGAAGTCTTCATCAAAAAGCCCTGCCTGGTCCATGGCTTTTTTTCTCATTAAATAAAACGCTCCGGTCAGCCAATCCTGCTCGTGTTCTTTTTTGAAATAGCTTTCGTTTTTGTTTAACGGCGAGAAGCTGTGCATTGGATGATATGGTTTTATTAAGTTATCAAGCCCCGGAATATCATCTATAAAAAACATCCATGCGAACACTCTGAAAAGATCCGGGAACGAACCACCTGAACCTTGAAATGTCTTTTTATCAGGATTTACAAGTGCGCAGCTTGAAACCCCTACTTCGGGATGAGAATCCATCCATTCAACCATTCCGTTAAAAATATCCTTGTCTATAATCTCTGTGTCAGAATTCAAAAGCAAAATGTAACGGCCTTTGGCAACCTTCATTCCAAAGTTGTTATTTGCTCCAAAACCTCTATTCTCACTTTTTCTTATAAGCTTCACCCACGGAAATTCCTTGGCCACCATATTTGGAGTGTTGTCGCTGGAGGCATTGTCTACAACAATCACTTCGGCTGAAAGATTTTTTATGGCAGGGGAAATAGATTTAAGGCACTTCCTCAGCAGATCTTCGATGTTTGTGGACACTATTACTATAGATAAGTCCGGGTTCATACTGAAATTATATAGCCATAACCAGACAAAGTGAAACCCAACTTGTTAATTGCTTTTATTACTTAGGATGTTCTTACCCTTTTTAACTGTAATCCAAAGCGCGGTGGCCACAGATGCAACAAAAACTAACCTGACATACACATTTGATGGAATGTATCTGACTATGATTTTCTGCCTCCAGTGCTTACCTTCAATAAAAATATCATCTTTTGGGTCCTTTGGTTCAAATCCGTTGATATATACACTCTCCCTAAAGGGGTGTGCCAGTTCTTCCAAAAATGTGCTTCTGGTTTGATCACGTATAATTCCAGGGGCTTCTTCGGGTCCATAGTTCAAATTTATCGAATAAAATTTAAGCCATTCGACCCCTGTTTTGTCAAAATTACTTTTGTACCAGGACATTACCTCCGATCTTGTGTAATTAGTAAAATAGGCCCGTCTAAGCGGAGATTCGCTATCTGCGGGTTCGAATGATTGAATTGAATCGGGTGGCGGAGGCGGAAACTGCGGCCCTGGAATCAGCTGATATAAAACAAACAAAACAAAAAAGATACAAACTATGAATTTCAAAAATTGCTTCATTACTGAAAAAGACGAGCCCGGCCCAACTTGTAACGGAGATTTTTATTTTTCCTTTCCGAAATTACTTTAGCAGGAACACCGCCGACAATAGCAAAATCAGGCACATCTTTTGTTACAACGGCACCGGCAGCCACAACGGCACCCTTGCCCACAACCACACCCGGTAAAATAATGGCCCTTGGGCCGACAAAAACATAGTCTTTTATCTCTACCTTTCCCAAAACTGCCGAAAATCCGGGGCTTTCAACATCATGCTCGGAATTATAAATCATTACATAAGAAGCAATATCCACATGACTTCCTATTGATAAAGTGTCTCGCCCGTCAAGAAAAACATGGTCACCAATGATTGAATCTTCGCCGATTGATATGTTTGAGGGCTCAAAAAAATTTGCCCACATATGTAAAGATGATCCTTTACCTATTTTTACACCCGCCAGCCTGTAAAACATCTTTCTTAACGAGTGTGAGGGAATACTGCCAACAGTTCTCAGAACCATTAGCTCCAAATCCAAAATATAGTTGTAAAACCTTACAATTACCTTTGACAAGATCTCCCTCGGAGTGAGAATTTTTCCTGTTTTATCTTTTAGCATATTTTTTTAGTACTTCAAGTGTTTTCTTTGCGGTATCGTCCCAGGAAAAAGTGTTAGCGCGCGAAACTACTCTTTCTGATAAATCATTATAACTCTCACTAGACATAAAAAGTACTTTTTCTATTCCCTCCCGGATGCTGTTTGTGTCGGTTGGATCAACCAATATGCCAGCACCACCAACCACTTCAGGAAGAGAACCGCGATCCGAAACAACCACAGGGACACCGCAGGCCATTGCGTTTAGCACATCCAAGCCGAAACCCTCCCAGAAAGAAGCCAGCACCAATAATTTTGCCCCCTTAATTAGTGCCGGCTTGTCCTCTTCTGTGACAAAATCTGTGAAAATCACTCTTTTCTCCAAACTAAGTTCTTTTACCTTGTCGTATATATCTTGGAACAACCATCCCTTCTTGCCAGCAACTACAAGTTTTACATCTTTGATTTGACCAATGGCTTCCACAACAGTCTTAATATTTTTACTTGGCTTGAGGGTGCCAATGTATAACACATAGTCATCAACTATGGAGTATTTTTTCTTTACACGTCGCACATCATTTGATGAAATTTGTTTATTAAATCTACTTTTGTCGTAGCCCAGCGGGGTAGTATATATTTTGTTTTTTGAACTGGGATAGTGTCGTACAATGTCTGACTTTGTACTGTTTGATATAGCAATGATTGCTTTTGATATATATATGCTGCTAGCACTCCACAACCTTAACTGCCAAAAGTCTTTTTTTCTGAATTGCCCCGAAAATTCGAGATAACCAAGGTCCATAATAGAACAAACAACGGGTATCGGTGACAAGAGTGGCACATAGTGGCTGGGTGAGAAAAAAATATCAGGCCTTGGTGATGACAGAAACAAATCAGGTATGAGTTTTTGCATAATCCAGTTCCCACCACCCCGGATAACTTTATATTTGAATTTTTGCGTTTCTTTCGGCATGTCAAAAACGGGGGTATTCTTAAGATAAACTATGAGCTCAACATCATTTTCCCATTCCTCCTGTAGTCGGTGCATGGACCGCAGGAGCTCGAAGCCGTAAACATTGATACCTACTCTATTCGCCACATTTGCCTCGTTCCCATCAATTCCAATAATCATTTGTGTTTTTGTAAAGCCAAACTGTAGACTTCCAACGTTTTTTTGGCAGTATCTTCCCAAGAAAAATCTTTGGCACGCTTGTGTCCTTTTTCGATAAATGATTTGGGTGCACGAAGAACACTTTCGACTCCCGAGACGATAGAGTCAATACTGTAAGGGTCAACAAGTGCCGCAGCGTCCCCCGCAACCTCGGCCATTGACGAAATATTGGAGGTAACAACAGGACATCCACAAGCAAAAGCTTCCAGTATGGGCAGTCCAAAACCCTCGTAAAACGATGGGTAAACCAAAGCTGATGCTGCTGAATAAAATTTTGGCAGATCATCTGTGGGCACGTGACCTGCGAATCTGATATTTCTTTCATCAACAATTTGCGAATATTTGTCCGAGCCAATAAACACAAGTTTCAAGTCTCTTCCCGGCATAACCCTTTTGAAGGCTTCAATTATATTCTTTGCGTTTTTACGGGGGTCGGTTCCAACTGCTAAAAGGTAATCCCCGGAAATTTTGTATTTCTTTTTGATCTCGTCAATTTCTTCAATTTTTGATTTTGCAAAATTTACATTTACAGCTTCGTGCACAACACGTATCTTGGAACTGTCAAAATCCAGTTTCTCCATATCAACTTTGGTAGCCTCTGATGGAGTTATGATAAAAGAAGATTCCTTCCTCACCCAAGAAAGTCTTTTTGCATGCACTCTTACAATGTCTCTCACCTTGTCCCTTGGAAAAAGTCCAGGGTGAAGTATGGGTGCCAAATCATGCACGGTGGTTACTTTTGGCACCCTACTGGGAGGCTCGGCCCAGTCTGATGTATGAACAATGTCACAGCCTCCGATTAACTTTTCTATATAACCTATATGCAGACCATTCCAAAAAAAATCAGTTGCAACCGGAGGTATGGGGAAAGTTTTAACTGTGAAGTTGCCGCTTAGACTATCTGTAAATTCGTAAATTTTAGGTTTCTGCCTAAGTGTCCCTGCAAAGAGTAAATATGTGTTATCTTTATCAACCTTCAATAAATTTGTGACTAGATTTTTGACATAGTGGGAGACGCCTGTATCGTAAACCGTCTGTGAAATATCTATAGCTATTTTCATCTTTGTTTAAATCGATATGCCTCAATGCCCCCCTGAGAAATCGTACCGTCAAAAACATACCCTTCCGAAAGTATTTTCAATCTTGCAGTGTCCTTTGGATCAAAAATTTCGTAAACATATCTCATTAAATATATATTTTCATGACCTGGTGTGACCATAGATGGATCGACAATTTTAGCATCCGGGGCATAATATTTGTAAGCTTCCCAGTTGGAACGGGTTACAAATACAACCAGTGAGTTTCTGGGCCTTTGGGATTCAATAAGAGTGACTGCCCCCCTCCAATCTTCTCTTTGGAATTTGGGGTTATAAAGATACGTTATCGTTGAGACCAAATTCACAGTTGCCACTATAGCCATAAATACAAAACTAAACTTTTTACTGCTCCAAATCCCTGCGGACAAAAGAAGATAAAAAGCTGGCAGAACAAAAATAAACCTGAAATAAGTAAGTGTTGGTATTTTCAGACTTACGAGAATCCCGATCGTAAGAGGCAACACTGCCCAAAGCCAAATCTCTTTATAGCTTCTACGAACTTTGTAAGTTAAATATGCAAATACCAATACGACAACGGACATTGTGAGTGTATACGACCAAATATTGTCTATCGACACTCTGCCGATGATAAATTTAACCGGAATAAGTAATACATTTTTGACAGTTGCAGGCCCCAAAAGGTTGCCCCATGGTGTACCGGAAACTTTGAATCCAAAACCTAATTGAGTTAAAAAAGTTTGAGCCCAAAACAAGAAAAACACAAAAAGTGGTATCAGAGCCATCACAAATTGGCGTCTGTTTTTCGAAATTATAAAAAGAACGGGAATAATTGAAAGCGCTACGTAGTCAGTTGCTGCCAAAAGAGCCAATGTAACCGATAAAAAAAACCAACGGCTTTTTAGGAAAAAATAAAATGCACAGCAAACAAGAAAAACCACTAGCGAGTACATTCTGGCTTCCTGCGAATAGTAAACAAGAAGCCCTGAAGTTGCAGCGAGAAAAGATGCTGTTAGTGATTCCCTGTTTGTGAATTTTAACCGCCCGATTTTGTAAATCATAACAACTGTGCCCAAACCAAAGATAATTGATGGCACTCTCAAAGAAGTTTCAGAGTTTCCAAATACGTCAACCCAAAATTTCATTAAAACGTAATAAAACGGAGGGTGAAAATCACCGGGTAGAAAGTTGCGGAATATCTGCCCAAAACTCATGACCGAAACACTTGCGGTTGTTGCTTCATCTAACCACAACGACTGATTAAGTGAAATCAATCTAAAAATAACAGCAATAATCAAAATCCCGAAAAAATAATAGTTGTTTAAGTTAATTTTATTAATTGTTGCTTTCATATTTATTTATAACCTTTTTTCGTAACTATAAATTCCAGTATGCCGAAAAATATACCGGCGTCGTAAACTATCTTGAACACAATATATTCAAAAACTCCGGACAGAACTGATTTATAGACACCCACAAGCAGCGATACAGGGAAAGAGGACCTGAAAAGTGAGATAAACAAACCAAATCCCCCAAACTTATATTTTCTTTTTGCTACCCATTTTGCATGTTTAAAAATCTCCGAAAGTCTGGATGGGTTTTTGTGATAAAAAATTGCTCCAGGGGCAGATTTGGCAAGATAGCCCAACTTTTTGCTCAAACTCCAATCGTCATCGTACCCCCCGGGAGTAAAACCGCCAACTCTGTCAAATTCACTTTTGAGGATAGCCCGAAACACAGGCTGTGAATCGGGATAATGTTTGGGGTGGCGTCTTTTTTCTTCCCAACCCTCGTTAATATTCCAACACCTGGACCAAACATTTTCCCAGTTTGACACAAACTCTTCTTTACTAAAGGTTCCTTTTTCACCTGCTGTAATAGGGCGAACAAGTTTTTCCAAAAAAAACCGGTCAAAGGTCATGTCTGAGTCTACAAAAACCAAAATGTCCCCCTTTGCTTTTTGGGCACCCAGATTTCGTGCACCACCCGCCCCAACATGTGATGCCTGAATAAATTGGAAGTTGGATATTACTTTAGTAAGACCGGATAGCATATTGCTCGTGCCATCAGTTGAGCCGTCGTCAACAACAATGATCTCGAAATCGCGTATAGTCTGAGAGCCCAAAGACTCAAGGCATTTTTCCAAATCAGCTTTGTCATTAAATGACGGAATAACAACAGATAATTTCATATTAAATCACTAAAAAGCCCTTCGTACTTTTTTGCAACCTCATCCCATGAATATTTTTTGGAAGCATTAATAGGTATGTTGGCCCACTTTCGCTTTAGAGCGGTTCTCAACATATTGCTATATGCGTCAACATCTTCAGGATTCACAAACAAACCCGCCTCTCCAACCACCTCATGCCTTTGTGGATCATCTGTCGCAACAATCGGTAGGTTTGAGGCCATCGCTTCGACATAAACATTGCCGAAAGATTCTGATGACCCAGAAACCAAAGTGAATAGGTCAGCACTTCTATATACAGACGGCATTGTAGTATAAGAAACAGAAATCATTTTAAACCTATCGCCTAACTTACTTGTTCCCAACTCTCTTAAAAATTTACTATTGGGGCCGTCGGCCCCTGCGATAAGAAGACTGGCGTCTCGAAGCATTGCAACTGCCTCTATTGTCAAATCCAATCTTTTTTGTTTTGTAAATGCTCCGGAGGCCAAAATTACCGGTCGCTCCAAACCGGAAGCATACACATCCCCTTTTGGCTTGAACATCTCTATATCAACACCGTTACCAATGGAGATTACATTTATATAAGGATTAACTTTTTTTGCCCATTTTTCGGATTTTTTCGTGAGTGCAACAAACACATCTGGAAAGGCCCAGAGATTGTTCCTATCGTCCCACCCGTCACCCGACTGCCCCGAAACCACAAGCTTGCCGCCTATTATCCATGTAAGCAGGCGAAGCATCCTTACCTGCCAACCACCATTCAGGGGAATTATCACATCATATCTGGATTTTGCAATTTTGAGTAAATTCCTTAAGGTAAACAAGGCAATCTGAACCCCATTAAGATCGATAAAGAATCGCCACAAAAGCGGCCACCTTTTTGACACTTTTGCATTTCCAGAAATAATGTCAACATCTCCAGTAATTCGTTTGGAAATTTCTTTAACAAAAGTTTCTGCTCCCCTATTTACACTATTCTGATATATGTTGATGAATAGTATTTTCATTTTTTACTCAACTTATATAATAGTAAACCTTCACCGAGCTCTTTTTCATACACAACTTCAAAAGGCCTGAACGATGACACCTCCCAAACACCTTCTTTTTCCGGCGGGCGCGACCTTGTTGTTACTAAATATAATATTTTTGCACTTGGATAGCTTTTAAAGTCTAAAACATTTATACCTTTTTGACCGAGCCACCATCTAAGGTCTTGCGATCTGGTGTCGGAAGTAATAGTTTGAGCAACTTCAAATTCGTTTTCGTTTTCTTCTTTAATAATCGCGGCAACTTTTTTTTGTGCAACAATTGACCATCCCGGAGGATGCAAGGTCTCCTGCCCTTTGAAAAACAACGAGTCAAAAAATAAAAGAGGTACTGCAATCATAATTAGCGTGGTAGAAATTTTATACAAGTTTGAATTTTTAACTTTGTGAATAAATTTACAAAAAAAATAAACAAGAATTGGAAAAAGAGGCAGTACATAGTAATACCAAAGCCCAAACTTATAGCCTGCAGAAATCTCGGCATATTGGAGGTGAAACATAACTGTACGCAAATTGTAAAAGTTGTGCCTGATTTCAAACAGAAGAAGCGGCATTTCGGCGGCCAAAACACCCAAGGGAATCATTAACCAACCGGAAAGGTTAAATTTCTTCAACCTAACGTCTTCCAGCAAAAAAGGTATTGCAATTAATATCCAAAATATGGAGGCATAATGTACATTAAACCCAAGCCCCAGGGATATCCCTACCCAAAAAAGGTTGATTTTTTTTGACCTGGCCAACAAAAACGACAAAAACAAAGCTGCAAACAATGGCACAAACTGCAGGTTCCATATCTGCCTAGAGAACACTACAAAAATCGGGGCAAATGAGACTGCGGAATAAAACAGCAAGCCAAGATATCCGCCAAAGTTTTTGTAAATAATTGCAAAAATAATAATTGCTGTGGCAAACCAAACTGACGTAAAGACAATGCTTATAAGGTAGATATCCCAACTTAAAACAACACCCAGAAACTCTAATACATAGTAATAGAATGGTCCCAAAAAAATAACTCTACCCAAAACCTCTTTGCTAGTTATAGGCGGGCCAACTAAGTTTAGTTTCCCGGACTCGACAATTTGTTTTGCCTCCGTAATATGAGCAGGCGGATCTAGGCTAAAATTAAGCAAACCGTGGTAATTACGGAAATGAACAAAAATAGAGAGAATTGTAATTACCAAAAACCAAATAAGAGTTTTCTTATCCATCAAAAAATTTTTCATTGAGGTACAAACACATCCATACCGGCAACCCTTTCTTTGAACTTGTAATTTTTGAGAACATGTTCATAAAGACCTGTTGGTACATATGAGGACAACCCGGAATCCGTATAACGGTTGAGTATTATTAGTTTGGGGTGGGTTTCTGCCAAATTTTCTGTCATTTGATTCTCAACTCCAGGCAGACTCAGATACCAAGCCAGTTGGGGAACCCAGGGTCTGGTGGCTGGATAGGTGCCAGTTAAAGGATAAAGGATATCCCAGTAGTTCATCACAAATATTCTATCCCCGTTTGCAGTATTCCTTTGAATATAATTCTGCAGTTCACCCACATCCGCATCGTAAAATCGTACTCCTTCAGAGATGTTTCTGATGAAAAAACTGCAAAACAGGAAAACAGCGACCAAGACATAAACGAATGAGAAATACTTTTCGTGAAGTGCACGCAACTTTTGCGTAAAAAAAGTTGAGGTTGCGATTGCCAAAAACGGAACGGCTGTCTGAAAATGAAAATATTCGAACCTGGGATATGCTGCGAAACCGCCCGCAAAGGCCCAAAGGAAAAGACTAAAAAGTTTTTTATCTTTCCTTAGCAGAAGTGGAATGAACACAGTAAAAGGAAACAGTGAAACAAGCAACGGCTTGAGTGAAGGAAACTGTATTTGACCTTGTGATCTTGGCAAGGTAAAAATCCCAAACTCTAAAGCCCATTTATAAAAATCCGAAACGAATCCGTTTATATAAAAAATTACAATATATATTCCGAAAACGGCAGCAGAACCCGATACGATCTTTATCAAAGATTGTCTTATCTTTCCCTGAGATTGTATCAAACTGTAAAAAATCGGTATTAAAAACCAAACAGCAGTCTGTTTGGTAAAAAAAGCAAACGCAAATATTACGCCCGACCAAAAGTATTCTTTTTTGTTAACCATAAAAAAAAGAATAATCGACAAAGGCAAGAGTGCAAGCTCAAACCACAAGCCGTTTCCATCGAAGTAAAGCTGCCAAATTACAAATGAAAGCGCTGCCAAAATAAGTTTTAATTTTTTTTGTTTTTTGTTCTCCTTAACTAACATACTTCTAACAACGAATAGAAATAGTAAATCGGAAATCAGAACCAAAATCCAACTAAAAACTTTTAGCTGCATTATCCCCACCCCAAACAAAGCGAAAAACGCCTTTAGTGCCACAATAAGATTGGGTGTATGAGCAATGGCTATATCTTTGTATGGAAGCCATCCGTCTAACATAAGATACGGCCAAAGAAGCATTTCCGGCCAAGCTGTAAACTTGAGTTTAATCAAGCCAAAAATATGCAGAAGAATTATTGTTAAAATAGCCATGCTAATAACCAACCTTTTTAAACCAAAGCCTTCTTTTTACCTTCCGTAAAGGTGTTTGAAGGCCTGATTGAATAATAAATTTTTTGCTCCTCGATTTCCATGGGCTTTTTACAAAATCCGGCCTCCATAAAAAAAGCGATTCCGGATAATAGTAATCCAAAGGAAAAGTTATTCCTAAATCGTATTTAAGCTTTCCCGGGCGTTTCATAACTCCAGTATCGCCAAACACGTCAGAAGACCTTTCTATGTTGGTTGCATGCAGATAGGGGGCATCTACAAAAACGATTTTTGAAACATCCCTGTCTTGAATCATTTTGTTCTCCCCATCCACCCAGCCCCATGTTCCGTGGTTTCCCGCCGAGGCAAGACCTGGAATGCCTCGTTTTATAAATCTCAGGTTGTAGTGCCCGATACGTCCAGCTAAATTGTAGTTCCCTGCAGCCTGTTCCTGAAAATGATATATGTCACCGACCAAGTTTATGGTCGGTGTAACAACAGATTCGATTGTGTTATCGCCTTGAATTCTCGAAAGTACTGATTTGATGGAATCCTCCCACCAAATTTCGTCACCATCCAAAACCATAAACCAGTCAGATTTTGTCTCTGCTAACATTTCAGATCTAGCCAATGCGAAATCCTGCAATTTGGTAATTATGCGTTTTTTGAAGATTATTTTTTCCGGATACCTTTTTTTCAACTCGGTTATAATCCGGACTGTGTCATCTGTGCTTCCAGTGTCCCAAATAAGAAGCTTATCAAGGTGGTTTATTACCGAGGTTACAGAAAACCACAGCCACCTACCTTCGTTTTTTACCAAAGTATGTCCCCAAACTTTCATTTGCTTATTTTATATTTTTTCCCGATCTTGAGCTATGGGGTCGGATTATCATAATCGGATTATCATAAAAGATATTTCTATGCTGAAATATTGTTTGTAGTTTTCTTAAAGTTTCAATAGAATTACCTGAACATTATGTGTGCCATCTCAGGAAAAATATATTTTACTAAGCGAGAAGTAACCAAAACTGACATATCCAAGATGGTCCACACCTTGGACCATAGAGGCCCGAATGATAGTGGGATTTTCATTTCTGAAGACAGAAAAGTAGGGTTTGGAAACAACAGACTGGCGATAATTGATTTATCACAAAACGGTCACCAGCCAATGACATTTCAAAACCGCTACACGATAACTTTCAACGGGGAAATATATAATTTTCAGGAAGAAAGGGAAAAACTTTCCAAGTCAGGATACGAATTTAAATCTTATTCTGATACTGAGGTTATACTCGCACTGTACTCCAAGTACGGCAAAAAATGCCTAGAAAGATTACGTGGTATGTTTGCCTTCGCAATTTATGACTCCCACGAAAAAACTATTTTCTTAGCCAGGGACAGAATAGGCAAAAAGCCACTTAAATATTTTATAAACGATTCTGTATTTATTTTTGCATCGGAACTCAAGGCAATACTTACTCAATCCGGTATCAAAAAACAAGTCGACCATAAAGCCATCGCAGACTATTTAACTTACGGTTATGTTCCATCTCCCCTTACAGGGTTTTTGGGAATAAACAAGCTGGAACCGGGACATTACATTTTTATAAATATTGAAAACAAAAGTTTTGTTAAAAAAAGATATTGGGAGCCAATGTACTTTGAGAAACTGAATTTATCCGAATCTGAATGGTGTCAAGAAATAATATCAACACTTGAAGAATCAACGCGCCTAAGAATGATTTCGGATGTGCCCATTGGGGCGTTTTTATCGGGCGGTGTTGACTCCAGTGCAGTTGTCGCAACTATGGCAAGATTGTCAACAAAGCCGATCAAGACTTTTACTGTGTCCTTCAAAGACAAAACCATGTCTGAAGATAAATTTGCAGCGACAATCGCAAAAAAATACAAAACTGACCACCATATTGTTTCGGTTGATCCTCAATCGGTCGAACTTTTGCCCTATTTAGCCAAACAATATGAAGAACCTTTCGCAGATGCCAGCAATATAATTACTTACATAGTGTCCCAACTTACAAAGAAACATGTGACAGTTGCCCTAAACGGAGACGGGGGTGATGAAAATTTTGCAGGGTATTCAAACAGGTACCTTCGGTTAAAAAGGGATGTAGACTATGACTTTTGGATTCAAAAAATTAGACCTGCTGTAGCCTATTTCATTAAAAACATACCAAGAGCTCAGAAGTTTTTTGATATGGCAAAACTTCCAATCTATCAAAGATTTGCTTCTTATAATCAAATTTTTTTGAACGAGTCGCTTGAAAACTATTCGAGAGGTAAAGTTTTTGATGAGATATACAAGAAGGGGCAGCTTGATATTGTAAATAAGTGTTTTCAGATGTTCAAAGGCAAAGACATGAAGGATGCAGGCTTGAAATTCGACCTTTTATATTTTTTGCCTGACCAACTTCTGACCAAGGTCGACATTGCATCTATGGCAGTATCTTTGGAGGCCAGATCCCCACTACTAGACCAAAAGTTTATTGAGCTTGCCTGCAAAATCCCCTTCGACCTTAAAGTTAAAAACGGAGTTACAAAGTACATATTCAAAAAGGCACTTGAGGAAATTGTACCCAAGGAAAACTTGTATAGACCAAAGGTTGGTTTTACGATCCCATTAGAGAAATGGTTTAGCGGCAAATTAAACAAATACGCTTCTCATATAATTTTGAATAAGGGGAGTTTTGTTTCAGAGATTTTTGACTCGGAATATCTCAAAAATATGGTGGAGGACAACAACAGAACCGAGGATTTTGGGCCAAGGATCTGGTCATTGATGTCGCTGGAAATGTGGCACGAATCCTATTTCACCTGAGGTTTCCCCCAGTAATACTTCACGACAATCGCCCAAGTGTAAATTACCAAAATAATATTCACCACCCCAAAGGTCAAAGTTGGACCCAAAGGTCCATATTTGGGAATAAGGAAAAAGTTCAAAAGAAACATTGCTGTGATTTGGAAAAAGGAGAAAGCACCTATATAGACTGTTTTTTTCATTGAGTAAATAATTGCAGTTACCGACGGAACGGTAAACAAAAACGGTATCTGAGCGGCAAGAAGTGCCTGCAAAATTGGTGTGGAGTCTGAATATTTTTCTCCAAAGAGTAGCAGCATAAACTCTTTTGCAAAAACAATCCAGAGCACAATTAAACCTGTAATTGGGATAAGTGCAAGTGTGGACTTGATAACATACTCCCTCTCTTTCTTTTTATCATTAAAGGCGGAAAATCTTGGTGCCAAAACTGCCGAAAAACTGCCTGCCAAAACAATTAAAAATGATGCCAGACGAGACGGAATGGAA
Source organism: uncultured Gammaproteobacteria bacterium (assembly GCA_964599625.1). Classification (GTDB taxonomy): domain Bacteria; phylum Patescibacteriota; class Microgenomatia; order UBA8517; family UBA8517; genus CAZRGC01. Next base: position 185,196 of record CAZRGC010000001.1, on the reverse strand, counting down.
TATAGGCCGGTTGCAAGGGCACCTGCCATGGCGGCCAGCATTTGCACGTCAAGTCTACCGGATATCGAAGAAATGATCCTGTTCACAGCTATCCACCATGAAAAACCAATCAGATTTCGGTAAATACTTCTGTCCGGTTTTGCTTTAATAAAATTCAAGCCGACATATTTATAAGTTAAAAGAATTGACACAAGGAAACCAACCCCAAACGTAATGAATGCATTTTGCATGGTCATGTTGGCAAAATGAGCAAAGAAAAATGCAACAATTAGCCTGCCCAAATAATAAGAATTGTCCAAAACCGCAGAAGCAACAAACTTCCTCTCGGCCTGTAAAACATTTGGGAAAAACATAACGGGAAATATAAAAACAGAAACAATTGCCGCCCAGACAGCCATTGCAGGATTACTCGTTGCCAAAAGCGAAGCAGAAACAAAAGGAGAAAAAATACCAACCAACAGTGACAGTAAAAGGACAATTGAAATCCTAACCACGAATGATGCTTTTATATATTTGTCCGTTTCTGCATGGTCACCATTAGCAAAATTTTCAGCTATAAACTTTACAGAACCTGTGGAAATACCAACATCTGCAAGCGAGGATAGTATGATAACAAGATTCAAAACCGCCGAAAAAACTCCAAAATCGGAAACGCTCATTGTCCTTGCCACAATCAAAGTGAAAACAAATCCCCAAAAAGCTGAGAAGAGGTTTCCTGCAAACGAAACATAAGTGTCTCTTGCGGTTGCCGAAACAGCCATATCTCTGAACTTCTCTACATACTTTCGCATAAAATCATTCTATCACCCCAGACGTTTATCTATCGTATAATTAAACAATGAAAACATTTTCAGTTGTTTTGGAAACGGAAAATTTAGGGATGGCCGAAATGGATGACTTGGAAGCCAGTCTCGATTCTCTGGCCAAACAAACTCTTTCTCCTGAAAAATCAGACGGGCTGTACATAATAGTTGGCAGTCATGTGTCACAAAAGGTTCAAGATTACTTAAAAAACAAATACAAATTTATCAAAATCGCAAAAACAGATAAAACTCTGGAGTACACTGAATCAAAAATGCTTGGAGCTGCAGTCACCAGAAGTGAAATAATTGTTTATGCAGATTCGGACATGAGATACCAAAAAGAGTGGCTGGAAAACATTCTTAAACCATTTGAGAATCAAAACAAAAAACTCATCGTTTCCGGAGACACGAGATTGGAAACAAATTCCGTCTACAGAGCTTCTCTGAATATGACATGGATGGTTCAGCTTCTATCCGACAAAACAAGATCCCCCGAGGAAACTTATTACTTTCCTTTAAACAACTTTGCTGCATACCGCACAGAACTTTTGGAACACCCAATACCCAGCAAAGTTCCGCTTTACCGCAACAAAATTCCGCTTTGGGAAAAAATTTTGAAATTATCAAATTTCAAAATTGTCAGAGCTCCACACACAAGGGGTTATCATGCACCTCCGGGCAACTTTTTGGATTGGCTCTACAGAATGCTTGCATACGGAGCGGATTTTGTGCGCATGGCAGACTTCGGCGTTACAGACAACCTGGAAGTTTTTGAAAAACGATCTTTAATCAAAAAGTTAGGAAATGCAATTTTTCTGGGACCTTGGAAGCTTTATAGGTTGTTTACAAATGCTGTAATACTTTTTAAAGAAAAGCCATCCGACGCTTTTTTTATAATCCCGGGTATTTTTTTGGGTCTTATTAACATTTTTGTAATAACCATTGGTGGTTTGATTGCAGTAGTGTCTCCAAACTTTATATATTCAAAAATTAGTGAACGAGAACTTGGCCACGGCGTGTGATTTCTTCCTCCTGAATTTAGTTATCAGTTGGTTTCTTCAGAAATGTTAATTTGGCTGCATAAAGATGCTGATAGGCAGAGAATAAGTATGTAACCAAAAAAACCTGCAACTTTTTTTTGGAATTTAAAATTTTCCAAGTTTTTTTTGAAAATAACCAAAAAGGTGGAGTAAACGCCTTTAGGGTCAACTTATAAATTGCCAGTCTTCCGCCAAAAAAACGCTCGGGATAATACCTAGATAGATCTCTAAAACCTTTTGCTAAACGTCTGTGTTTTGAAAACCACTCCATCCAACTTCTTGGGCTGTGGAAAACTACCACTTCCGCATCGTAAAGCTGAGAATATCCTCCTTGAAAATACAAACGGTTACCAAATTCGTAATCACCCGAAGATTCCAAACGAGCATCGAAACCACCGCAGTTTTCCAAAACCCTCCTGGTTACCCCCAGATTTGCCGTTGGGGCAAAATGCAAATCGTCCAGAAACTCTTTGACAGGGAATTCCCTGTTTGCTTCATATACTCCCAGCCAACCTTTATGATTTGCTATGTTTATTGGTCCACAAACATAGTCAAAATTGTTTAGACTTTCTGAACTTTTACTGACCCAATTTTTGGAAGCAATTACTCCTGCGTCTATAAAAAGTATTTTTTCTCCAGAAGAAATTTCTACACCGGCATTTCTGGCGCCATAGGATCCTTTTCTTTGTTGTAGGACAACTTCTTTAACTTCAAATTTTTTAAGCACCTCCGACACCTGGGAATTGCCGCCATCATTTACAACAATAATTTCAATATTATCTAAGCCTACCTTTTTTGCCCCTAAAGATTCCAATGTAACAGTTAAACCCGATGGGTCGCTGTAAACAGGAATTACAACCGATACCAATCCCTTTTTTGGTTTATTTAAAAACTTTAGATTATATTGTTGTCCATAATTAATTTTTGTGACTTTTTTAATAGCATCAATATATCCTTTTAGGGTATTTTCCGGCCTGAAATTTTGTATCATCGTCGAAGACATTTTTCCAAACTTGCTGCGAAGCTCTTTGCTTGAAATCAGTTTTTCTAAATAACTTTTCAGTTCTTCAACATCTTCAGACTTGAAAATAAAACCGTTTACACCTTTATTAACAAGCTCGCTCCCAGACCCAACCATGTTAGAAACAATTACCGGAAGCCCCGCACACATGGCTTCGTTTACTACCAAACCCCAGGTGTCGTTTCTCGACGGCAACACAAAAATGTCTGAGGCTGCATAATATTTATTGATCTCAAAATCTCCAGGATTAGGAAATATTTTTACACCAGATATGTTTTGTGATTTTATATATTCGTTTAAATCTGTCCTCGCTTTTCCATCACCAATTATCAGCAATTTTGCTAAGTTGTTGTTTTTAACCAGCTCTTTGTAAGCCTTAAGCAAGACATCTACTCCCTTTCGCTTTATTAGTTGTCCATAAAACATAATCACAATATCTTCTTTGCGGTAACCCAAATTAGTTCTTGTGGCATGCCTTTGTTTTGAAAATTTATCCTTTAGAAAAACATATCTGTCTACATCATTTGTTGTTGGAGCTATGCCAATTTTATCTTTGGGTACACCCAACGACATTAAATAATCTTTCGATCTTTTACCTGCCGCCAAACAATAGTCGACTTTTCGTAAGAGCATTTTCACCAAAGGCTTTGTTACAGACCTTCTCCAACTTGTTTCATACTTTGTGCTTTCGGAAAATAAGACAATCTTCGTTTTGTGGTATAAAAATCTGAAAAATACCGCAAGAAATGACGTGAGTGAATCCCAGCCAAACAAAACTAACACGTCCGGCTTTGCTTTGACTAACATGAGCGGAATACCTGAGTTTATCCAAAAAGGGTAATTATCATCTTTGCCAATGTTTATAGTTAGGCCCTGAAGGAATTTGTGTTTAAAAACATGATATTTTATGTCGGAACCGTCCCATGTTCTATTTTTAACACTACGACCCATGAACCACACCTCCAAGTCGTAAACATATGACAATACATCAAAAAGTGGGTACCTGTATGGAGACAGCAAGCTTTGAATAACGACAAGTTTCATCTCGATTATTTTCTCACAAGAAGAGTAGGCAATTCCATTAGAACAGATCTTGCATACGAATATATAGCATTTGTTAAAACTTTAGACATCAATAACTCAACCGGTTTTTAGTTTTCTTAAAACCATTTTTTTGACAAACTCTTTTAATATAAAAAGTGGATTGTCAAAATACAACAATGGCCTTCCCTTGGTCAAATATCTGATATTTTTTTGTACATACTTTCGATATTGGGAAATAAGAAGGTGGACGTTTAAATCTTTAATCTCTTTATAATTAATGCTTTTCGTCCAAAAATACTGGAATTCGTCATTCCCAGACCAATTAGTAAAATGAAACTCCGATGAATACAAAACGCCGTAATTTTTCGGAAGTATATACATGTTTTTCCCTGATTTGTAAAAGAGCCACTTGTGGTGTGACCACCCAGGAACTCGTCGCCCTCCTGTTTCCCAATCCGTAAGATTATAATGAGAAAAAATCATATCTCGACCCATTGAGGGTGTTGATATATATCCCCTTTTTGCAACACGTTGCATTTCAGAGATTACAGGAAAAGGCGTCGGCAAATCTTCCAATACGTGTGTACAAAGTGCTACGTCGAACTCTTTATCTTTAAACGGAAGTTTCTCCTTTGTAATATCAACTCGGACGAATTTTTTAGCTTTTAACTTTGATTTTGTATACGGGGCTTCTTCAGGTCTTATTATGTCAGCCAGTGTGTTCACAAATATTTCACTGTGTTGTTTCATGCTACCGCCTATATCCAAAACTTTGTCCGAATTTTTGATATTTAGCTTTTTTATAATTTGCGTATCAGAAAGTGACATTTACTTTTTAAGCAGAAGAATAGCTTTGGCCTCTTGTTTTTCGTAAGTTTCACTGGCTTTTGTGTTATATATACCTTTTAAATAAAATTGATTTGCAATCACATCACACCCATCGCAAGTCCACATCTTAGGGTTTGATGGATTTTCAAATATTTGCTTCCAAGAATCACTCATTTTGTAATTTTCATCATCCATTAAGTAACTGGTTAAATATATGGCATTAAATGGAATAGTGTTATCTTTATTATTAACAATTTGCTTCGGTTCGAGCGGGAACCAAACTGTTTTGCGTTCTCCATACCAACTCCCCCACGTATCCAGATTGGTTAAAACGATATCGTCTTTGTTTGTATTTTCCTTCATTGATTGGGCAAGATTAAAATACACAGGGGGGGATTCGATGTTGTTGTTCCTTTTTTCAAACCTGGAATCTAACAAAATAAAACCTGTTGTGTTTCCTACCGAAACAAATACAATAACCAACGACAAAAAAAGACTACTCACCATAGCTTTAGTTACTCTAAGTGATTTATCAACCAGATATAAATCAGGAAGGTCTATTTGTGTTAATAGCCACACGATAAAGGATGAGCCAATTATATAAACGATTGGTATTACCGGGTGAATATACCTATAGAACGGAATGCTAATTGCAGTAACCAGGAAAGTCAGAAGGACCATAAGCAAAGACACAACTTTAAAGCGTTTAACCAAAAACCTGTTTTTATCATACCTGAAGAGTTCTATAAGGAAAAAAATAAAAACATAAGGGTTAAGTATATTGGGCAGCAGCTTGTAAAAGTTGTACAGGTTGTAAAATATTTTTTTGAATATTTCAACCAACTGGAGGTTGGTTTCACCTCCTCTTAGAAACGCCGAGGCAGATCCGGATGCGGAAGTATAATTTAAAACTGCACTTTTTGTTTGAGAAGATATTGAATATATAAACCCTGCGTCATGTATGAACCTGAAAAAAACCTTATCGACAATCAGCAAAATAACCAACAATAATCCGTAATTCAAAACAGCATTTTTAACTTTATATTTTTGCCAGAAAAACAAGAATATTAACGGAAAGATATATATCAACGACTGAAATTTTGTGAAATACAGAAGAAACAAACCCACCACACCAAAATATTTCACCAGAGATCTTTGTGACAAAAAACTTAAAAATGTCGCAAGAATTAGGAACATAAAAAATGGTTCAGAGGCGCCGCTTATCGAATACAAAAGCATATTCTTGTCAAAAGCCACGACCAGTGCCGATATCAAACCCACCTTTCTGTCGAAAACACGCACAGCAAGAAGATAAGTGGCCAAGACCACTAGTGCGTAAGACAACATTGACACCAAAATCACTACAAAATCTGAAACTCCAAACAAATAAAAAAATGTGGCAATCACAATAGTGTAAGCAGGCAATATTCCAGAAGCATCTGATATTTCATTTCTTAAGTTATCGAGTGATAACCAAGTGTAAAACTTAAAGTTTGTGTGATAACCGTCGCCTAAAGCTACACCCCGAGCCACATCAGCAAACTTTGCAGTGTCTGAAAAAGAAATGTATTTATTACCCTGAGTGAAGTAAGCCAGCAACGACAGAGTTAAAGCCAGTAGAAAAAAAGCCGTGACCGACATCGAAAAAGAGTTCAGAAATTGCTTCATTTTTTGATTGCCCTAATGTAAATTGTATAACCTACGGACAACGGTAGCGCATACTCAGCTTCGGCTAAAAAATAAGCAAACTTCCTGGAAATTTTGCCAAAAAAACCCAACGTGCCTTTTGTTCTAAAAAATATCTTATCAATTAAATCGAAGATTAGTGACAAATTGTGGTAAAAAAGTGGTCCAAAAAAAATACCCTTCTCTTGTAAGAGATCTAAATCAAACCCAGCTTTTTTGATAACTGAACTGATCTTGTTTTTATTTATAAAGCGGTTTGGAAGCACTATCCCATAAATATTAATAATTTTATAAAGTGAATGGTCGGAAACAGTACTAATCAACAACAGACCCCCCTTGCGTAGCACCTTTGAAGACCTACGTACAAACTCATCAATCTGTCTGTCTGTCATATATTGAAGCACTCCTATTGCAATTACAACATCAAACTTTCGATTTCCAAAAAACAATGGCCTAGAGGTGTCGACTTTGATAAATTTTGTATTTCTTCTCTTTCCATATCTGATTTTAGCCGAATCCAACGCTGCCTGAGAGGTTTCGTATCCGACATATTTTTTGATTACTTTTATAGGTAACAAACCAAGGAGGTAACCACTCCCACAACCGTAATCTAAAATTGATATTTTTTTTGAATGATGTAAATAGTCATTTATAAACCCTTTCATTATTCTATAAGTGGGATGTGTATAATTCATTTCAATCTCGAATTAATTGCCAAGACATTTATGGACTTATCAAAATCCGGACATTTACTAATTTTCACCAATTTTCCGGAATCGGAAAACATAAAAACGTCAAACCTGCTTCGTCGTATGAAATTCAATGCCTGATCAAACGTATACCCATACTTCAGTGAATTTTTGTTCATTTCAATCAGTAAATAACTTGTCCGAGACAAAGCTTTTTTTGCTCCCAGCAGCACTTTCATTTCGGCACCCTCCACATCTACTTTTAACATTTTTATTTTTTTGATTTTTCTTGTTAGAACAAAATCATCAAGCGTTACAGACTTCACACTATCCACAGATACGGTTTCGTTGTCGCTGTAGGCCAAATGGCTAACCTCAGATAATCCTTCATTAACAAATTTGATTCTGGAAACCGAGTCTGAAACCGCTTTGTTGAAAATTTCTATATTCTTATAATCATTTAAACACACATTTTCTCTAAGTCTTGGTAACACATTAATATCAGGTTCAAAAGCATAAACCCTACCCTTTTTGCCAATCCTAGAAGCAGCAATCAGACTTATTGCACCAATGTTAGCCCCTATATCTATAAACCTGTCGTTATTTTCTAAGATATTGGCTATATACTTCATTTCATAGTATTCCGGTAATTTTTTGTATACTACAAGTCCGCTATAAGAACTGTCTGGATAACAGATACATTTGACGTTGTCTTGAATCTCTACCACCGCCGGAATGTTTAGAAAATACTGATTGAATTTCCACCACAATATTCTGAAAAGTGTTTTTATTTTGTCTTTCCTATTTAAAGGGTGTTCCACAACATCTAACAGTGATGCTATTTGTTTATACATATTTTTGTTTTTTGCCGCTCTCCGCCAAATTTTCCAATATTAACGCATCTATAAAATACTTGGCTGCCCAGTTTACGTATGAAAGTCTGCAATATCCTTGATTTTTAATTAAGTCTCCGTAAATTGGGTGACTACCTTTGATCCCGCCCAAAATGTTTTTATTATCAGTTTCGCAGTTTTGCAGTGACTTTAAATATATATTCATAACTTTTGCGTTCACCAGATACCTTTTGATTCCTGTATATTCATACAACTTTAACCATACTGCAGAGATCTGAGCATCACCCGTTAAACAAGAATATTTATCTTTTGACAACCACCGTTCATCAAAAGTTCCCGGCAAAAAATTGTTTTGCTGAAAGTAATCCATCAACATTTTGGCGGCTTTTTCGGCGGATTTTATATACCTAACATTGTTTAACATAAGACCTGAATCCAGTAACCCTTCAATAACGTAGGCAATTGTATGAGTTGGTGGAAATTTAAAATTCGGCAGCTCTGCATTTCTAAACCATCCATTTTTATTCTGAAACTTTAATACCTTGTTCAAACCTTTTACTGCAGAAAATTTATAGATTTTTTTTCCAGACAAAGCATAGTATTTTAAGAGAGCGTGGGAAACTTTGCTGTCGTATGAATGAGCTTTTCCATCATAGGAATATTTTAACCACGAACCGTCTTTATTCTGGTTTTTCACCAAAAAATCTGCCGCCATTTTTGCTGATTTGTAGTATCTGGAATCTTTTGTTGCGCTAAAAATATCGCACAGTCCGGACAAATCTTGTGCCGTATTAAATATTGTAGGATAATCCGACGAAATATAGGTTTTGAACCCTCCGTCTTCGAGTTGTGTTTCAAGGATAAAATCGCTCATGGATTTTGCAGCTTTCGTATATTTTGCATTTCTTAAGAAAGCCCCGCTTTCCAACATGGTTGTTATTATATATCCGGTAGTTTCGATGAACGGCTCACCCCAACCCTTGTCGAACCTGTACCAGGCGGAAACACCTGCCGTTCCCGTACTCACTTGAGCTTTTTTCAGCCAAGCGATAGCCTTTTTGATATGAACGATGTTGTCGTAGATGGCAAATCTAATATCCAAAAGGTCCGATATTGCTATTTCAAGTAGATTCATTTTATGTATTCAGAGGCAACACGTGTCCAACTAAGTTCGCTGTCCATCAAACTCTTACCACGTGCGCCCATTTCTTTTGCGATTTTTCTGTGCTGATACAAATAATCTATCTTTTTTGCAAGGTCTCGACAGTTTCCTTTATCGTATAGTAATGCGTTATTGTTTTTTATCCTGAACTTTGCTCCCATTGTGTTGTTGGCTATGAAAGGTAAGCCACAGGAGGCGGCGTCATTCATTGACATTGACTCCTGCAACGGCCAGACCGCCAAGTCCGAAGCTGAATAGTATTTTGACAAGTCAGCCGCCTTCACAAACCCAACCTCAACAACTTTGTTTCTGTGGGTGTTTGCAATTCTTGAGTAACATAGTTTAAGATAATCATCTGAACCACCACCCACCAGCATAAGTCTCACCTTCCTGGATTTATTAATAAGTATTTCCATGGCCTCAAAAAGAATGTCGACTCCTTTTTCCTTAATTATTTTACCCGTGTATATAACAACAAATTCACTTTCACTAAATCCATATTTTTTCCTTATCTTCAAACGTTGATTCCGATTAAACGAAAACGTCTCGGTGTCAGTTCCCAGTGGGATATGTACAATTTTTCCGGTTACTCCATAGTATTTTTTCATTATATGAACGGTTTTCTCTTGAACTGCTATGAATTTATCAACGTTCCTATTTACAAGACCCGAAAACAAAAATCTGAAAATCCAATAAAATACTTCTTTGGCAACCAAATTTCCTTCTGCAACAAATCCTGACGGCAAATGTGCATCAACAGAAACCAAGCGATATCCATATATGTATTTGAGGACCGACATAACAACCTGGCTATAGCCGGCAGTCTTATCAACAATTACGAGGTCGGGTTTACAAAGTTTCAATGCTGTCAGATGCCCTCCAAAAAAAGCCCGGGTAAATATTTCAAACCATAGTTTACTTCTCAGAATTCTTACACCTTCTTTAACATTCACACCCTCAGCCACCCTTCTTTGTCCAAGAATCTTACCAGCCGTTTCTTGATAGTCTGGAAAAGGATAATAAAAATTGGATGTAAGTATGGTAACCGAGTGACCTATTTTGGCCAACTCCTTGGGAATATAGTATGAACCGTAGCCAATCTCCGGTTGATAATAATCAACAATATAAAGAATTTTCATAGTAGCTTATTTTTTTCTAAAATCTTTAGGATTTTCTGCGCAGACTTTCCGTCACCGTAGGGATTTGCCCAGCCACCTCTTTTTTTAATCATTTTTACTGATTTGTCGAGTATCGCTTCCGGTTGTACACCTGAAAGAGCGTTAGACCCCACCTTTATTGTTTCCGGACGTTCAGTGTTTTCCCTTATAGTCACACACGGAACATTCAGAATACAGGCCTCTTCCTGAATTCCACCAGAATCTGTAAGGATGAGTTTTGCGTTCTTTTCGTAATTAATCATTTTCAAATACCCAACAGGATCAAGCAACTCGAAAATATTTTTGTCAGGCGTGAGATTGAATTTGGAAAGCATTTTTTTTGTCCTTGGATGAACAGGAAAGATGACTTTGGTTTTAAATTTTTTAGATACAGCTTCGATACCTTTTAATATCCCAGATAGAACATCCCTGTTGTCGACATTAGAAGGCCTATGCAACGTCAACAAAAGATACTCAGCCACTGAGGGGTCAGACCCAATAGAAGTACTTGCGCTGGACAAAACAGCATCAACTATGGTGTTACCAGTAACAAAAATTCTACTCTTGGAAATTCCTTCGCCGAGTAATATTTTTTCCTGAACATCGGTTGGACAAAAAAGAAAATCGGACACATGATCACATAACCTACGATTCAACTCTTCAGGCATTGAATCATCATAACTCCGCAAGCCAGCCTCAACATGACCAACCGGGATACCCAATTTCAAAGCTGAGAGGGTGCCACCAAGTACACTGTTTGTATCTCCCTGTACAAGCACAAGACTGGGTTTCACTTTACTTAAAACTTCCCCAGCTTTGCTTATTATTTCTGAAAGCATTTCTCCGTTATTGCGTTTTGCAACTTTCAAATTAAAGTTTGGGGGGGGTAGTTCCAAGGCTTCAAAAAAACTACTATCCATGTTTGCGGAAAAATGCTGATTTGTATGCACAATTACAAATTTTTTTTGTTTCTTAATAAGTAATCTTATGATCGGAGATAGTTTCACAATCTCCGGTCTTGTGCCCAAAAAAACACTAATCATTTTGATTGAAGCAGATACACTAAATACGAGCAACTTGACGGAAACAATTTACGTAAAACAATGTCAATAAAAATAAAAAATTTACTTACAATCGGCATTCTTTGTGAATACAAAAACAACCCTCTTGGCAAGAAAAATCTCGAATCTTTAGAAATTACTTTGAAACCGCACTTGTTAAACATTTTTCTATATTTATCGTCAGAATAATAAAAGTTAACTTTACCAAAGTAAAAAAATGGGGAAATAAAACTTTCTAAACCATGGTTGCTTAGACAAGAAAAGACTACCACCCCATCCTTTTTAAGACTGTTCTTAACATTTTCCAAAATTTTTTTCTGGTCGCCAATTTCAAAATGATCAAAAAACCTCAATCCGGTTATAGAGTCGAACTTTGCTGAGCCTTTAATCCTGTCGAATGCCGATTGTATATATATTTTATTTTTAGGAATTTCTTTTTCTAAAACTTTAACCATTTCAGGACTAGAATCTAAACAATAAACTTCAAAACCAGCCTTTTTAACAGGTACTGACAAACGGCCTCTGCCTGCGCCAATATCCAATACTCTGGTTTTTGATGGGTTGTTAAAGAACCTAAGAAGAAAGTCGATATTGGGTTGAATTTCGTTTTCGTTGATATAAGCACCCCCCAGACCAGTAAACCTCCTACTGTTGTAGCTCCTTACAACTTTATTCTCAGAATAAAAATCTTTAATTTCCGTTATGTTGGCTTTAGTCATATATTTGGGTCATAACTTTCCTCAGTTGTTTCATAGAGTAGTGCTCAATTATATCAGCTCGCGCTTGGTCTGTAATCTTAGAAATATTTAATTTATTTTCCCTTAATTTATTCAACACCCTAAGAATGCTTGAGGCTTGGCTCTTTTTAACTAAAATGCCGTTTTTGTTGTGTTTAAGGATTGCTTTGGATATGTTTGTTGCGGTTGTAAGAACCATGCAACCAGCTTCCATGGCCTCCAATACCGTATTAAAACTTGCAGCAGAACTAAACTCATCTTTCAGGGGGAGACATAACACATCCTGTTCCCTAAAAAAAAGTTCCGGACTTACGTTTCCCAGACAACGTGCACTAATTTTTTTGATTTTAGATATCTTGTTTATTCTTTTTTTGATATCAAGTCTGTTTCCAATATTACTCATAGCAAAAGTGAAAGTTATATCGTCTATTGAGTTTTTTGGTAACAGACCCAGAAGTTCTATCATTGTTTCTACACCCTTCTTTTTTAACGGATGGCCTAAAAAGCACACTCGTATCTTTTTGTCTTTGGGTTTGGGTCTTTTTTTGTGTATAACACGGACAACTGGCGGCAAAAACAAACCGTTATATTTAGTCGACAAGTATTTATTTCTGGAGACAATTATGTCAAATTTTTTTCTTACTATCTCAATCTGCTTTTTTGTGTTCAAAAAAAATCTGATAAAGCTTTCGGCACCAAAAGATCTTGAAAATCCATGACTGTTGTGTATTTCTTTTATAAATTTTACGTCAGGAAGCGCCGCTATTAACGGTACGGTAAAAATTAGCGAAGCACCCGGTAAAACAAAAGTATCATATATATGAGTAACTTTTTTCTTTTTTGCAATCCTAATTATCTCTTTTTGTATTTTTCCGGAGCTCAAAACCGCCGAAAACATCAAAAACATTCCCTTTTTAGGTTTTTTTGCATCGTAACCTATATTGTAGATACTTGATTTATTTCTTTTTCCCGACACGCCAACAAGGTGCAAAGTGTTTTTCGAAACTGCCTCCAAACGCAATTTGGAAAGACCAAAACCAACAAAGAGTGTATTTGCCATATTATTACTTGTCAAACTGTGGCAGAATTGTTTTTTGTGCTACGAGTGCAGAAAGATAGATTACCAGTGGAGCAAAAATCATAGACATTCTTGACACCGAATCACCCACAACTACCCACTTGGTGTAAACAAAACTGTATATGTAAATTCCACCAAACACCGTTAACAAATTAAAAATTATTGTAAATGCAAAGAACTTTGTGGGTTTGTTTTGTCCTTTTATTAAAAATAGACTCAAAAACAAAATCAAATATATCAATACATCTTTTACTAAAACATTTTTGTAAAAATATACCAGGACCTCAATGAATCTAAATACAATTAAATCAAGATTTATAGCCTGTTGAAGCACCCAGCTGCCAGATAGTTCTGTCGGGAATTTACTTGATAAATATGCATTCCACGGAAATTTAAAAAGTATGACAGTTGTTATGTAAAAAAACCACTCTTTCCATTTTTTAGTCACAAACGAACTATACAAAATCAACATAACCGGAGCTATCCAAAAAGGTTCGGAACTTCTAACCCAGCTGCTCAAACCAATTAAAAGGGCGGATACTGCCAAACAACCGACATCTTTCGTCTTAAGCCATAAATAAACGTTTATTAACCCCAAAGAATAATATATCGTGTACGGAAGGTTGGTGTATGCAAGAGTTGAGTGAGAATAGATTGTTGTGGAAACAGCCAAAACAAAGGTGAAAAAAAGTGAGATAGTCCTGCTGGTAACTTTACGGAGTGAGTAATAAAAAATTACCAAAAAAGTTCCATAAAATAAACTGTACAAAAAATGCGGGTTTGAAAAACCTATTAGGTAAATTACTGTATGTGCCAAAGAAGTAAATAAAGGATATCCCAAATAGTACCTGTGCAAGGATAACACCTCTTCCATAAAACCAGTCTGCGCAAACACCCTCGCCCTAAAATCGTACAAGGTAAGGGCATCCCAATCTGCAATGGGCCAGTAAATATTGTATGCCAATGATGACATGAACAGGATAACTATCGCTACGAATATTAACCTCTCAATTGGTGTGTGCTTTTGTTCTTTTAAATTAACCTTGGTAAACACCAAAGGTCTCTTCAACAACAGACACAACATGTAGGTTGCAAAAATCACAGCCGTCAACAAAATCCATACGTGAATATGTGTGTATGAGTAACCAAATGTATTAAATGCAAACATTATCAATGTGAAACTACATATTCCTATCAAAAAACCGTAACTTATAGCTTCAAGGGGCGATTGCTTGGGTCCGATAGATCTAACAAGTAGAACACCAAAAAGCGTAACTGCCGACAAAAAAATAATGAGTTCAAAGATAGTTGCCATGTTTAGATACTTTAATAAGACCCCAAGAGTTTTTATTTTTAGGATCAGAAGCAAAAAATTTTTTGTTTTCTTCCGAAATCTTCCCGGACTCAAGATCGAAGTAGTAAATTCTTTCTGCATCAACGTCCTCCCTTGGCCACCCATACTCGGAAGGGTCGGAAACCTTCCACAGACCTTTGGCTACAAAAAAGTAGTCCGGGTCTAATTTTTGAGACTCAGGCTCGTCGGGAGAGATGAGTTTTCTTGGGTAAAGAAAATACCTGACCAAAACACTGTTGCCTTCAGAAAGCCACGGCCTAACGGATGGTGGTATTTTTATAACTGAATTTTCAGGGGTCACTCTTTTTACTAGCTGAAGATATCTATACAAGTCATTCCAACTAGTTAGCATTTTCTGGTCGTATGTGTAACCAAGGTTTCTAAAAATGAAAATGTTATTCTTAATTACAATTTTCATTGTTCCGATTCCATTCCAAGCAGTCAGAAGAAATACCGACAAAAATATCAACAAAGCAGAAAATTCCCTAACGGCTTCTAATTTTCCACCTCTCCCTTTCGACATTGGTAAAACACTTAACGTCAGTCCAAGAAAATTTCCTTCAAAAAATATTCCAAAAATTGATACACACACGCTTAAAAATGCGAAGTAAATAAAATTATCAGGTATTACGTGGAAAGTAGAAAAAACATAGTTTGAATAGTTTGTTGCTTCAGCAGATATCATCAGATAATAAAAAACACAAAGCACAGGCGTTATTAAATAATTCAACTGAAAAAGAAACTTACACAAGGAGTTGATTTGTCCTTCTTTTTTGTATTTAAGTTTATTACCCGGAAACACCAATAAGATACCGGATAAAAGGTCTAAAAACATAAAGGCTTTTGCATTAAGAATAAGATACTGGGACAAGAATCCGGAATAAGTTACAGATTCTACAAACAAAAATGACAGACTCATTATTGTGACAAACGGAAACAAGTAATAATTTAATCTAAGTATCTTTTCCATAAATTCGTTGTTTTAGTTAACGATTCGATTATAATTGCTTGGAATTAATAGTTTATTATGATCAAGATTAAAACCAAAACACCAACCAAGCCATCCAGAAACAAATCAAGTGAAGCATACCACAACGGATTAAGTATTGCTCACACTTATGGCACCACAACTATTACAGAGACTGTTCTTTACAATTCAACAGACGTGCAGCTTTTTTTTGAAAAGCTCAGACTTAATTTATCAAAAAAGGATAGGGTCAGTATTTATTACAGAAGTCCGTTCTGGGAATGGTTGATCGACCTTAAGCAGCATTTTCTGGTAACCGGAAGTAAAAAAAATACATTGAAAAATTGGATAGACATAAGCGATCTGGAAAACTTCCTAAGACTTTCCGGCTTCGAAGTTGTAGAAACAAAAAGCAGACTATTAGGCTTATATATTTTTGTAGTTGCGAAGCCTGTTAACCAGCGTTCTTTAAACAAGATCAGTGTGTCAATAGTAATTCCGGCAAGAAACGAACAAGGGAACATTCCGAAAATAGTTAACGGTATTCCAAAATTTGGAAAATCACAGGAAATAATTTTCATAGAAGGCGGGTCTAAGGACAAAACCTGGAACAAAATAATAGCAGAAACAAAAAAACATAAAAATGTAAAAGCCTTCAAACAATCCGGATCAGGTAAAGCAGATGCGGTTTTGCTTGGTTTCGAAAAAGCAAAGGGTGACATTTTGATGATTTACGACGCCGACAGGACTGTGGACTCCACAGATCTTCCTAAGTTTTATAAAGTCTTAGCATCAGGGAGTGCTGAATTTGCTAATGGTTGCAGATTGATATACCCAATGAAAAAAGACGCAATGCGAACACTTAACAAAATTGCAAATATTTTTTTTGGGTTTGCGTTTAGCAAAATATTAAAAACCAGATTTAAGGACACTTTGTGTGGAACAAAAGCCATTTTCAGAAAGGATTTCATTAAATACAAGAAGGATATCGTAAATTATCTTGCCTCCGACCCATTTGGAGACTTCGCATTAATTTTTATGGCTATTAAGCAAAAAAAGAAAATAGTAGAAATTCCCGTTCACTACAAAGAGCGCATATATGGTTCAACCAACATAAATCGTTTTTATCATGGTCTTTTGTTAGCAAAAATGCTAGTTAGGGCCTACTTTGAGTTTAAGTCTTAGCTGCCACTAAATATTCTATAAACGCAAACCTTTCGAAAAATCTGAGTAAGTAAGAATTAACAACTTTCGATATCTTTGGGATGTAAACAGGAAGCAGCAAAAAGAAACCATGTTTTGTAACTGTCATACCTGCGTTGTTAAGCAGTGGAATTATTTGGTCATATGTCAGGCGTTTGTGTGGACCTTCCGGCATTTTCCACCCCATCTTTTCCCAAAACATTAAAAGTGGTTCCCAAATCGGATTTGCCATTGTGTTGACAAAAATTGACTTGCTATGCATTAGAGTTGATATCTTTTTAAATACCGTCTCCGGATTTTCCAAATGCTCTATTACATCGGTCATGAATATATAGTCATATTTTTCCCGGGGATATTCAGTCGAAAAACGAAGGTTTTTTGATTTTTTATGCTTATGCTTTGCTATTGCGATCATTTTGGAGCTTATATCCATTCCATAACCTTTTTTGGGCAAGAGCGACGTCAAAATGTCTCCTGTCCCACATCCGATTTCCAAAACTTTTGCTTCTTTAGGTATAAGACTTTTTAAAAGGTTTTTGAGGTTGTCGTAGTAATAACTATTTTTCTTTTTGTAATTATCGTAAACTTTGGAAATTGAGTCAAAATGTTTCTTGACATGTGACATAATTAATAACCTAAAAACATTCGGGAGCTAATTTTATACAAACCCTGTTCTTCGTGTAAATTTCCAGCGCCAACATAGTAAACATTTGCCGTCAATCCCGGGTGGAAGACTTCAAAATAGTTTTTATCAGACAATGTTACCTTGACTACCTGTGTGGGAGACCAAGGTAGATTTTCGTCTTCGGGAGTGTCCACAAATGCTATCTTTTTATTTGTCATTTCGGAAGAGTGCAAGCTTAAATACCTGTCAACTCTTTGGGCTATTTTTTGACCCTGGGTAATCCAATTTGTTTTATATGTAAGACTTAACGTTGCACACGAACCAACAATCCACAGGAGCATGATCGTAATCAAAAGTCCTAATTTTGCGTGTGTGAATATTTCCGCAAGAATAAAAACAATACCAAAAAGCGGCAGTGTGAGGTAAAAGGTGAATTTGTGATCGGGAAGAAAAACGATAGGTAAAAGTGTTATAAAAAACCAACCTAAACCAATAATCAAATATCGAATATCCAACTTTTTTTTGAAATGTTGAAAAGCCTGCAAGCCAACGATTAATATAAGCACGCCAAATACCGTAACGATTGCTTTTGTATAATATCCCCAATATAAAAGCAAATTTGGATTTACTCTCAACCCAGGACCAACAAAGTCCAAAAACATTTCGGGAGTGTTAAACGACCAAAAAAGGTACCATGCGATTGTATTCATTGTCCGAGTGAGTGAGAAGTCAAATGTATAACCTTCACCGCTAACAACTCCGTATTTAAAAAAGTGCAGATATAAGTAGATTAGGCTAAAAACTCCTAAGTTAAAAATTATAACTGCAAATGTAGCAAGTCTTACTTTTACGGCTTTTAGAAAAAAATAGTGAAGTATAAATATTCCAGGCATTACCAAGGCGTTTTCTTTTGCCAAAATTGATAAAAAGTAAAAAAGTATTGACCAAACCAAAAAACTTTTATTTCCAGTTCTTATAAATTTTGTAAAATAAAAAACCCCCGGAAAAAAAACAGCAGCAAGCACGATTTCTGTGGCAAGGTAATACAAATGCCCGAAATGACTGGCAGATGTTGCATACAAAAAAGCTGTTAAAAGTGATATCGTTTTATTGGATTTAATCTCAAAGGCAAGTTTTTCTACAAAAAAAATTGTTATGAAAAAAAGTGCAAACGAAACCAGATGCAATCCAAACGGATTCAGGTTAAACAAAGACCAGCCCAAGAAATAGAACACATGTGTCGTCAGCGGTCTGTACAAAAGCTGTCCACCTGAACTTTTAAGTAAATTAAAAAAGTCTAAAAATTCAAAAATATTTGTAGCATGTGAGATTTTTAAATGATAAAAATCGTCGTTTGTATAAAACCCAAAAAGTGATGGTGAGTAAATAAGAAAAGAAACAATAAAAATTAATAGAAGTGGCTTGTTTTTTTGAACAAACAGTTTCATATGGTAGTAGCTAGATCAGATTATCTGAATAATAAGTTTTCTAAAACTATTTACAACTTTATGTATCAACACAATAAATTGATTATTAGTAAACCGTGTTACAATCTTTTCATCTTCCTCCAATAATTTTTGCGGCATATTGGAAGTTATTGAACCCGGGGAAATACGAAATGCTGAAAGGTTATCCTTAATCAAAAAAGGCATTGATTCACGACCGAGTCTTAACCACATATCGTATTCCATAACAAAACTTCTGTTGCCAGAAAACATCCCAAATTTATTGACTGCCTTTTTTGAAATAAAAACAGATGGTTGCATCAAATAATTAACCACGAGTAGCATATTGAAGTTGTTGAGGCCAAGAAGAATGTTTTTGACCAATGTTGTTAAATCAAGTATTAGGCTATGCTTTTCTGCGAAAACAACTCCACCACCAGCATACCAGTTATAATCTTGACTAAACGCATGTGCAACCTTTTGAAAGGCGTCAGGCAGGTACAAATCATCCGCATTTATAAATGTAACGATGTCGCCCGAGGTCTTTTTAATTCCACTATTTATTGCCGAAAGTTGCCCGTCGTCCTTCTTTGATTCAAAGTATATTTTTTCGGGAAATTTATTTACATATTTTTTTACGATCTGCAGCGTTTCATCTTCGGACCCACCATCCATAACAACCACTTCAAAGTTGTCGTACGATTGTGAGAATATGGATTTGAGTGTTTCTTCTATATACTTTCCTTTATTGAATGATGGTACAACAATTGATATTTTGGGATTTGCCATTTGTGAAGCGCCTACTTTTTTCTAAGTGCATCCTTTCGAATCATATCCTCAATTTTCTTTTCAACTCTTTTCGTCCTGATATAGGCACTCCCCACAAGGGATATTGTTAAAACAAAACCACCAATCACCATCAAATCAAAAACCCTTGTAACCAAAAATGCGTTGGAAAAAGATCTCAAAAACTCAGGAAAAGTAATGATAACCAAAGCGAAAGTCCATATTGCCAACCAAGATATTATTTCACTCTTGTTGATCTCTGCTCGTTTGTAGTGAAGTACAGCAAAGTAGACCATTGAAAAGCTAAAAAGTATTCCAATTATTTGAATCCCAATTATCATATATTGTAATTCTTATTTTACAGCTCAGAAGCCACGAATGCACTGCCAAACTGTCTAAAGCCTAATTCTCCACATAAGTATTTCCCAAAAGACACCCATGGCATCAAGGGCCGTGACACCCTTAACAGCATTTATATATTTCGTTTCCACAGGCACTTCGGTATATTTGAGGCCGCTTTTTCCTGCGCGTATTACCATTTCCACCTCCACTCCATAGCCCCGGGACTGCCATTTGATTTTTGAGTAAGCTTTTTTGGTCATACCTCTGAACCCGCATATGCTGTCTGATACATAAATTCCGAAAAGTATAGATATAACAGCCGACGCAAACTTATTCCCTGCAAATCTCACAAAAGGTACCCCGAAGCTCAGATTTCTGGACCCCAAAACAAAATCGTATCCTGAGGTAAGCAGATCTACAAACTTACTCAGGTCATCGGGATTATGTTGTCCGTCTCCGTCCATAAAGACAACCGCGTCGAAACCGTTGGAAAAAGCAAATTCAGCCCCTGTTTTCATGGCAGCGCCCTTACCTAAATTTATTTTGTGCGTTAACTTAACCAAATTTCTGCTGTTTCGGATTGTACCCATGCCACCGTCGCCGGACCCGTCGTCAACGACAATTACTTTATTTCCTTTTTTAATAACACTTTCTATAACCGAAGCAATGTGTGTTTTTTCGTTATAAAAAGGAATGACAACACAAATTCTCATTGAGTTTTGTACCAATCTATTGTTTTTTGAAGTCCCTCGTCAAAATTGGTCCTGGCTTGAAACCCAAATTCTTTTTTGGCAACAGAAATATCAAGCATACGCCTTGGCTGCCCGTCCGGTTTGGTTTTGTCCCATACTACTTTGCCATTATAACCGGTAAGTTTTTTAATTTTTTTGACAAGGTCTCTGATAGTAATCTCCATACCAGATCCAATATTTACAGGCCCTTCTTTGTTGTATTTTTCAGCGGCCAAAATTATACCTTCGGCCGCGTCTTCCACGTACAAAAACTCCCTAGACGCCCTACCGCTACCCCACACCTCCACTTGGGGCTTTTTGTCTTTGTTCGCATCGACGAACTTTTTTATGAGGGCTGGTATTACATGTGAAGACTTGGGATCAAAGTTGTCTCCGGGCCCGTAAAGGTTCACTGGTAATAAAAATATTGAGTTAAAACCAAATTGGTCCCTGTAGGCCTTTGACTGAACTAGCTGCATTTTTTTGGCTAAACCGTATGGTGCGTTTGTCTCCTCAGGGTAACCTTGCCACAAATCAGTTTCTTTAAAGGGCACGCGAGTAAATTTTGGATAAGCACAAATAGTACCCAACGCGACATATTTCTTTACCTTATTCTGCCTGGCAGCCATCATCATAAAAGTACCCATAAGTATATTGTCGTCAAACAAAGTTCCGGGAAAGTCCCTGTTGTAGCCTATACCTCCAACATTGGCTGCCAAATGAATCACCAAATCTACTTTCTTGGTTATTTTTAAACAATCATCAAATTTTCTCAAATCATATTCCGGATATCTTGGAACTATTATTTTTTTTGTTCCTAATTTTTGGAGTTTATCGACTAGTTTCGTACCCAAAAATCCAGCGCCACCAGTAACAAGAACAGTTTTTTTGGACCAAAATCGATTATTCATATTAAGAAACCCAGTATCCCCTCGAAAACAGGGCAAAAGAAATTACTAGAAGTATAAATGAAATCAAACTAAATGCAAAAGACATCTTCTTCCTGTTTACCATGTAGTCTGCAAAGACTATATAGACAGGGAAAAGAACCAGCACATATCTGGGCAGTGAAGAGAAGCTGCCTGACATTGTGGGTATTATGTAACCCAAAAAGACAAGAATGGCATATGACAACCTTGTTTTGACAAATAATAGCAATGATATTGGAAAATATATAACCCCCACCAAAAACTCAAGCCATGTGGTAAAAAGCACCGGGAAAAAATTTGTATGCATTCCTGGCAGAATTTTGAAAACATAACGGTAAAAAACCTGCGGAAGAACAATGGGGTGTCCTGAACGCTGTTCCCCAAATGTTGAAAGGCTGGTGTAAAAAGCAAAATAGTCGTTTACTGTTTTTTTAAGATAAATCATATAAGAAACAAGCCCAGCAGGTAGAACAGCCAAAACCGGGATATGTTTGGCAAAAACTTTGCCGTCTTTTAAAAGTAATTCCACTAAAAATACAGGCACAATCAGGATGCCAACAAAACGTGTAGCTGTCAGTAGTGTGCCAAAAACCAAAGCCAAGAGAACCTTTCCGGTTCTCAAAAAGTAAACCGACCAGACAAGAAAAAATAAGAATAAACTTTCCGTATAAACTGCCGCAAAATAAAAAGAGGTCGGAAAAAGTAAGAGAAAAGTCAAAGCAAGCCTGGCAGTTTTTTCTGAATAATCCAATTTTACTAATTTATATAAACCCTGCAAGGCAAAGTAAAAAGCAACCAAAGAAACCGCAATTCCGGCAAAATACGTCCCACTAGTATTTAACCCAAATATTTTTGTGGCAAAATTCAAAATTCCAGGATAGAGTGGAAAAAATGCTCTTTCGCCATAACCGTATCCGTTTTGAGATATAGACACATAATGTTCGCCATCAAAATTTCCGAAAGCAAACAGAACGGGATTATTTGAATAATTTTGCAGTCCGCCACCCAAAAAATTGGTTTGAGGTTCCAATAAGCCCACCGCAACACACAAAACAATAAAAACAACTGCCAGCCAGGCAAAAAAGGCTAAGGCAGGAAAATTAAACCAATATTTTTTTGTAAACTTCTTTCGTTTCATATGCGGTTCTATTCCAAGTAAAGCCTTTAACCCATTCCATTTGGCCACTTGACACCCTTTTTCTTACTGATAAGTCGTCCAATAATCGAATATTTCTGGAAAAATCTAAATAGTCGTTTGTTTCTGAAAACAAACAAGCACCGCCTGAAATCTCAACAAGAGCCTGTGTCTTGCTGCACACAACCGGACATCCTGCCGCAAAAGCTTCCAAGACCGGGAGGCCGAATCCTTCATAATAAGAAGGTTGAACGTAGCAATGGGCGAGATTATACAAAGCGTTAAGATCTGTGTCGTTAACAAAGCCAAGTCTGGTGACATTTGTCCAATCTATATTTTTAAGGTGTTGAAGCTCGGCGTGATCGAGTTGCATTTCATTTACAAGAGGTGCCTGTTTACCCACAGCAACAAGCGGAACCCCAACCTTTTTACAAGCTTTCACAAGTGTGGGTATGTTTTTGTTGTAATTTATATCACCAACATAAAGCACAAATTTTTGTGGCAATCCGTATTTTTCTCTTAAATGCGCAGCAGATTTTGAGCCAAGCATTGTCTTTTTGAAGTTCTTTCTGGGCGCCAAGTAAGTCACAGTTACCTTTTGGGGGTCAATTCCCGTAAACCTACAAATATCTTTTTTTGAAGTTTCGGAAATTGTAATCACTGAATCACAGTATTTATTAATTAAAATTTTGTTCAAATTCCAATTAAGCATTCCTTTCATACCCGGTTTGTAAACACTGGGGTAAATAAGCGGAATAAGATCGTAAACAGTAAGAACAAATTTTGTATTACCGGGTTTAACAAATGGCAGCGACCTTATAAACGGGTTGAATCTGGTAAAGTGTATTAGATTGTAGTTTGAAAGTTTTTTTTCTGAAAAATCCACAGCTTCAACATCAAGGTTCCTTGAAATCTGATCAGTATAAAAACCTATTCCACGTATAGAATCACCAGACCTCAGGGGTCCCGAATCCAGCGCAACCTTATATTCAATGCCATTTATTAACATTTATTTTGAGTTTGTTAGGTATTTTGAGTAAGCTAACGGGTAATGCAAGGCGGAAAAAAAACTCCAAATAAAACCTTGTGCGCCATCAAAAATACCCTTATGAACAAAAAACAAACTTACAAAGACCAAAAAGGGCTTAAAAAAAACATAGTATGTGAAAGTCAAAAAACCCCTAGACACATTCTTGTTCAGAAATTCCGCAGCCGTCAGGTCTGTGTACCTGTTTGCTCTGTCTAAATATCGCGAAAACGTTGGTGAGTCGTAGTGCTCCAAGTCGTTTTCAAGCCAAGATACACGGCCTTCAATTTGAATTTGTTCATGTACGCTTTTCTGAGGAAAACTCGCGAATCCGTTTCTTACAAGCCGTATAACCCCGTCAGGATAAACTCCAGCATGTATCAGGGGTTTTCCCAAAAATATATTTTTTCGGGCAACAAAAAAACCTGAGACCGGTCCTTCAGTTTTGCCGACCTTACCGTCTCTATTAACCAGTATTTTTGTGTGATTCTCAAAAAGTTTAGCCTTTTTCGAATCTGAAATTTTTCTTGAATCCATGTCTGAATCTTTCATATTTATGATCTTTGTAATTTCCTCCCCAAGTTCGGGGGTAACAACCTCATCCGCATCAAGTTGAAGTACCCATTTGCACTTTGCTTTTTTTAAAGCTTTTTGCTTTGTGATATGGAAAATATCATGATGCCTTTCCAGAAAAACCTTGGCTCCTAACTTCTTTGCAATTTCTCTTGTTTTGTCATCGGAATACTCGTCAAAAACAATAATTTCGTCAGCTATATTCAAAACAGATCTTAAACATCGCTCTATGTTTTCCGACTCGTTTCTGGTAGCGACAACAACAGACAATAGATTGTTCATATCAATTTGCAACAACATTAAAGTACAAATAGCCGTTGGTTCCATAGATTCTCTTTATAACATTGGCCTCTTTTGGTATCTCATCTGGGGCCCCTGCAATTAAACTGTTGGGGTATGTATTTTTAAGTGCCTCGAAATCAAGATTTTCAAAATAGTATTTTCCAAATTCTCTGACAGTTGAAAAACCAAAGTCATCCCTTGTTGTAAGACTGTGATTACCCTGAAATTCCAACGGTGGATATTTCAGATAAAAAAGGAACAGAATGTATGGCTGATCATATTTATCTGAAACAACAATGCTTTTATATTTATCCTGACTCGAGGAAATAAACTCAACCAGCTCTTTGACGCCATATTGAGAAGAGAATGGGTATTCTTTAGCCATGTGTACATAATACATGTGCAAATATCTCAGAAAACACCAGATCATAAACACACCCAATATTGTAAATTTACGGGGTCCAATCAGACTCCAGATATATGAGAGGCCCAATGCAGAGACAATAGTGAGTGGAACCGCCATGTTTGCAGACCTTAGAGCGTGTGGCGCCTGGAAAGTCAATGCCGCTGCCAAGGGGGCAACTAAAACCCACGACCATATAAGTTTTTTACCTTCTCCTCTTGTCTTCGCCAGATAAATAAAGCCTGCAGCCAGAAAAATAATATCGAAAAGATACATTACACCGGTTTCCGGCACCTTGTTCCGCTGAATCGAGTCGCCAGTCATAAACAAAAACTCCCCTTGATAATGCAGGGTCCAATTTTTCATAAATGCCAACGCGTAGTTAATAGGTTTGTTATGAGTTAATTTTGAGACAAATCCCAAGTCCGGGTGCTCACCCCTTTGTTCGTTGATTCTATTTATTGGACCCTTGTCTGCGAAAAGACCAACACCCGCAGCTCTTGATAAGGCATCGCCTGTTATTAAGTCTTTTAAAAGCGGCAAAACAATAAGCACGCCAAACACAACTGCGATTATCATTTTTCTTAAATTTTCAACTTTGAAAAATGACTTTGCATAAATTAAAAGGATGGCCAATGCCAAAAGCGGTACGATAACCCTGGCTGCATGGTATGAATATAGTGAAAGTGTTAATAAAAGCACCGACAAAACAATATGAAATGTGTTAAAACCATTTTTTAGCCAAACAACAAGCAGCAAGACACCACCTGTCATAAAAAATGTAGCTGTATTTACCTCCCACCCACCCCTGGAAAAATGTATATGCCACGGAGAGATGGCAAGTAGCATTGCCGCCACAGTTCCAAAACTTACTTTTTCTTTGCCCACATTTATGGAGGAATCTTTAAACAGCAAATTACCTAACAAATACACAAAATACACAGTTATCACAGAAAGAATAGCATTGGGTAATCTTACAGAAAGCTCTGTCAGGCCAAAAAATTTCACAAAAGGTATTACTAGATAAAAATAAAGTCCCGGCTTCCAATCGTTAAACGATTGGAAATGTATAGGCCATGGATGTCCGTGTTCATCCAGTCCAGTTTGGATAAGCGAAAAGGCGTTATAGCCAATCGCGGCCTCGTCCGCATTAAAAGCGGGGTAAGACGACAGATTCCAAAATCTTAGTAGAAACGCAAGAGCAATAACTGATACCAACAGAGCTGTATTTAAACTTCTCATTTGATTTCGAATATGTCAAACGCTATATCACGTTTATTTAGATATTTTATCTGATTTAAAAGAACATATTTATCGGGGTATGCAAAAATATCAGGCGGTACTGATGTGTGTTGGGCAACAACCAGAGTGCTTGAGGTTTTCTTCAACACTTGCCAATCCAAATGCTGGAAATATATTCCGTCGAGATATTCCACATAACCCACATCTCCCTTGAATTCACTCTCGACTAGTTTTTGTGAGTTTTGAAAACCTAAAGGGTCCTTGGTTCCGTAAAAAAGTTTGTAGATATAGGGTTGATTGAACGATTGTTCAAAAACCACTTTTTCATATCGATCTTTAATCGGCTCGATAAACTCCATAGATTCTCTAAACCCATATCGCCAATGATTTGAGTTATGAGAGTTGGTGTGCACAAAATAGGAATCTGCAAAGTACACAAAACCCGTTAAAAGGGTCAATCCGACTACAAAAAAACCCATGTGTCTTTTTAAAAGTAACGTTGATGTGTAATATATCCCGAAAGATGAAATAAAAATGAGCGGAATCGCCAAATTAAGGTCCCGCACAGCATTGAGCTCATCTCTTGAAATCGCAGAAGTTAACGGTGCCACAATAAGCCAAAACAAAATAAACAAGTGTTCCTTTTTCAAGCGTCTCTGAAACAAAAACAGAAACCCTAAAGGAATGAACAGCAAATCGCCAACAAGCATAACTCCTTGATAGGGGGAGGTGGATATAGGATTTGCCCAGTCCCCATCAAAAAACAAGAACCTTGGTGAAAAATTATTAAAATACCGTCCTAAAATCGCTCTTAAGTAGTTTAAGGATTCGCTATGGTACAAAAAGAAATTCATTGCATTAAAGCTATTCTCCTGAGTCTTTATGTTCTGAATTTCTAGTGCGGGGCGTGTATATGAAAAAATGCTGTAAATATTTAAACGAAAGGTTTGCCCTTTGAAAAATGACAATAAAATAGGCAACGCCAAAAATGATCCAACTGCAAAAGCTGAGACAAGATATTTTCTTTTTACCCCTAAAACTGTATCGCGATTAATTAATGTTAGTACCAAAAGCACCAAAAGAGTAGACAATTTTGCGCCCTGGTATGTCAGGAGTGTTAGTCCAAAAAATATTGCGCTAAAAATAATATTTTTCCCATTTTCTTGGATTTTCAAAAATAAATAAATACCAAGCAATGTAAACATTAATGATAAGTTGGCCTCCCAGGCCCCCCTTGAGAAAAAAATCAACCAAGGGTTCAATGCGGCTACTAAAGATACAAAAGTTGATAGTTTTTTGTTGGCAAACAGTTTTAATGAAATCAGATACAAAACATATACTGTTATTACCCCGGAGGCAGCAGAGGAAGCCCTGGTTGAAAATTCTGAAAGTCCAAACAACTTAATGAACGGAGTTGAAGTGTATATATAAAACCCCGGCTTGAAATCTCCAAAGGACTTAAATATTAAGGGGGTTCGTACTCCCCACTCGTCTTTTCCTGTAGTCAAAATTGAATATGCGTTGTAGCCTAAAGCCGCTTCATCCGGGGTTAGCCCAGCCGGAATTGAACCAAGATTCCAAAATCTGAGCACAAACGAAAAAACCAAAATTAGAATAAGTATTGGATTTATCGACTTGTTAAGTATCGTCATTGTTTTTGATTGGAAAATATTTCGAAAGCAGGACTACCGTCAAGGAAATTAACTGTTTTGATTTTATACCATCTTCGGGGAGCGTTCCCTGGTGAGCTGATCAGTAGGCACCTGCTTTCTGAACAGTCAACCATTTTTTTACTTTCCTGGATAAAATATGTGTTATTTTTTGTTGCATCAACAATTTGCCAGTCGTTAACAAAATAAAACTTATCGAAACTGTCTACCCAATACCAACCAGATTGGTAAAATCTTGTAGCGGTTTTATCCCCCTGGTAACTTGCAGGGTCCCACCCGAGATAAAATAACAAAAATTCGTGTGGTTCGCCGTATTTTTTTGTAACTACTATTTTGTCGTAGCTATCCATGTTGTCTTTTATGTATTCCGATATTTGCTTGTAACCATATTGCCAGCTCCAGGAATACTTTGTTCTGTATTCGTTGAAATAACTTATTAAATAACTTTCCATAAAAATGAAAATAAAAATAAAATAAACCAACGCCGATACTTTTTTGAGTTTGGAGGGGACCTTTTCATAAATCCAAAAAATTGTAGTTGCTATCAGTATTTCTGATACAGGCAGCAGTGTTGTTGCGCGAAGGACCGCTCCTGTTTCGTTTGTGAGGCTTGCCGGTATTGGATAAAGAAGCAGCCATGCAACAAGAAGTCGATAGTTTTTGTCGTTAACACTTCTTACAGCAAAAAGCACAATACCCAGATAAAAAAACAAAAGGTTAACAGGCGGTATTAAACCGTGACCGGGCAAACTGAACTGGTATTGGGTGCCCCCTTCCCTAAAAAGGAATTTTGGCGTGAAATAGCTTGCATAATTCTTTGCAAAAATAGATATGAAATACACGGGTCTGTTGTAGATTATTTTTTTTGCAAAATCAGGAAGTGATGACGAATTTCTTTGTGATTCGATTTTATTCACTGCCCCTTTGTCCAAAATAAACAGAACTTCACTTCTTACCCGAGCGTCTTTGTTGGCCAAAAGATGTCCACTAACCAGAAAAAGACCAAAAACCGACAATAACAAAACGAAGACCTGTTTTTTACTTTTAAAGTAAAGCCTCTCAATGTCACTGGAATAAATAACAAGAGCCGCCAAAATCAAAAGCGGCGTGACAATCCTGGTTGTGTGATAGGCAAAAAGCGACAGAAACAAAAAAAAGACAGATGCACCCAAAAAGAATCTGTGCGCCTTTCTATTTAAAAAGAATGCCAATGCAGTTGACATTAAAAACACGGAAACATTGGACTGAAGAACAAATCTTGAAGTAAACATATACCACGGCCCGATTGATATTAAAAAGGCTGAAAATAGACTAATGTCTTTACGTTTTGTTAAACCATATGCAACAAAAAAACCGGAAATGATTGTTAAAGTTCCGAGAATAACATGCGGGAGTCTTATGGAAATGTCACTTAATCCCAAAACGTAAATAAAGGGTATTGTCAGATAAAGATTGAGGGTTGTCGGATAGTCTCCGTAAGCCCTAAAGTTAAATATTGGGAAAGTTGTTCCCCACTGATCTTTTCCGGTCTTTAAGACAGAATAGGCGTTATAACCATGACTCACCTCATCCCAATTTAGCGATGGGGGAGTGGCGTTTAGGTCAAAAAAACGCAATAAAAATCCAAAAAAAACTATTGCCGCCAAAAATAAAATGGTTTTCTTATCCATATAAATACAGCTCCAAAAACAGTCAGTATACTAATTATATTCCCAACAAACCTAATTGGAGTATTGGTAAACCTAAGCTCAACCTTATGCACACCTTCAGACAGATTAAGGGCCACCAAACCGGATTCTTTATCGGGTTTTACATCCACAGTCTTTCCGTCAACCTTCGCCGTCCATCCCGGAAAGTAAGCTACAGGCAGTGTTACCCGAGATCCGTACAAAGACAAATCTGTTACTTCAACCTTATTGAACACTTTGAGATTGCTTCTTGAAATATCCGGCAGGAAGTTCCCTATATATGCTTCAGGCGGATCTTTAGGGATTGGGCCATAGACCGGCCAATAGTCTCCTATTGAAGCGCTTCTCTGTCTTAACCATTCCGCTCCTGAAAAATAATATTGATCATCAACTTTGTACCATATGTCCTCTCGGAAAAAGCCTGCATTTAAAACCACGGTGACAACAGAAATAACTATCAAAATAAATCTTTTATTACTCAAAAAATTGCCAAGATAACCCGACATTAGCGACAGGCAAAAAATTATGGGTGCCAAAAACCTCCACGGAAACTGAATAAAACGCATAAAGTCTAAACTTTCCCATACAAAAGTTGATTTGTTATGAGTCAAAAATAAAAGAGCCAACGTTGTGGCAAAAAGCAACCAAACAACAGGTTCAAGCTTTTTCCGGTGAAGCACGCTTCTTAAAAACATAAGAAGAACCGTTCCAATACCCAAAATCCATTGTATATAACCCACAGCCATGCTCAACCCGTCGCCGTCACCCCAGTTGGATGCACCATAACCCCAATAATTGGAGACAAACAGTTGTTTAAGTGTTGTGTAGTGATTATGAAAGTCGAAATATCCTTGAGTGGTAGAGTTTAGGTTTACATAACCAGACTCGTACACTAAAGGTAAAATATAAAAAGCTGCAACACCCAAAGCAATCAACGCAGAGAAAAGTAACCCCCAAAAGACTCTGAACTTATTTGATTTCGGTGACCTTAGAACCACCCACCCCACCACAACAGGTAAAAACAGGAGAGCAGAGAGGTTGTGCGTTAAAACCAGAAGGGCGACCACAACACCAACCAAAACAATCTCTTTTGATGAACCTTTCTCAAAGTATTTTTCCAACGCGATGAATATTAGGGGTATTATTAAAAAAGCAAACGCTTCGGGAAGTGCTCCCCTGACCCAAACATCAACTGCCCTGTATGGAGCAAACACATACAAAAGCGCGGACAAGAATCCTGCAACATGGTTGTTCCATATTCTTTTTGACAAAAAATACATAGCGACCGATGACCCCAATAAAGAAATGGAAAACAATATCTTGACTGAACCGATAACCCCAAACCCCAAGATGTTAAATAACTCACCAAAAGCATATACCAGCTGGCCGTAGTAATTAAAAACCGGTTCACCATACCCCAGACCTGCATCAGGTGCCCACCTGCAGGGTATTTCAAAACTTTGAACACACTTGTCAAACTGAAAAAGTCTGAACAAATGAAAGTCTTGAGTTGAAAACATCCCAACCCGAATCATTCTGAAAAAAGTCAGGAACGTTATCAGAGTAATCAAAACCAGATATTTATTTCTTTTTAAATAATTAATTAACTTTGACATATATATTTGGTTTGCCGTCTGGATAATAAAAGGTTTTATCTGGTGTTACTTCTTTTGGAAGTTCTGATGCCCTAAATACAACCACGTTTCCTTTTGTTTTACCCTCCCGCTCCCAATCGATAGATTTTATTGTGAACTCACCAAGGTTGTATTCGCCTATCTGATCAACCCAAGAAACTTTTGACCCTGATAGGTCCCAACCAATTGCATACGTTTGATAATCTGAAGGATTCCACCTTCCCGAAAAAGCCAAAAATATCTGAGGCTCGCTAAGGCTTCTGCTGATGAAAACTTTCCGAGGGCCTTTGTTTTTAAGCAACCATTCAGAGACTTCCAAATTGCCGTATAGCATTTGTTTGTAGGGTTCACCTTTTGAACCGAAGAAATATTTTTTAACAAAAACACACGTAGAAAAAATGACCAAAACAAATGCTACAACCCAAACAATTATTGCCAGTTTTCGTTTCTTTGGCCCAACAAGGTCTAATAGATAGGCCAGACCCAAACCCTCTATTATTTGGAGTACCGGAATCATGCCGGAGGCCCTGTTGCCGGCATAACCCACTCCTGTTGAGAGTGCGGACGGAATGGGTGTCACAAGAATCCACAAAACCACAAGAAGCGACTCTTTGGTTAATGGCTTTTTGATAAAGAAAAACAACGAAAACACCAAAAGAACAATTTCTAAAATCCCAAGAACTCCTATCCCGGGAATCATTCCATAATAAGATTCCCCAGCCCCTTGAGTCACTAAAAACCTGGGAGAAAAATATTGCAGGTAGTTATTGATAAATCTTGTCAAAACAACCTGGTATTTATTGTGTAAAAATTTGGCGATGCTGGGATTTGTTCCGTGCTGAATTAGTTCTATCTTGGCTTTTGCTCCCTCTTCCAAGGCACCCTGGGTAATACTTCTTTCGGAAATTCTCGATCCGCCACCAATAACCAAAGCGTAAATAGTTGCTCCTGCAAAAACCGAAAAGACAGTCAAAGGAAGCAAAGAATTTGCAAACTTTTTGTTGAATCTTTTTCTATAAATAAAACACAAAACAACGATAAGTGCGGGAACAATTACTTTTGCCGAGTGATAAGTCAACAGACTGATACCAAAAAATATTGCAGAAAGTGTATATGCGCTTGGTTTTTCTTGCCCTTTTAAGAAAAAATAAATCGCTAAAGGTATTGTGGCAGTTAACAGGTTAAATTCAAAAGCACCCCTTCCCATCATCACAGACCACGGGTTTAATGCCACTAAAAGTGCTACCAGTAGTGCTTCTTTTGTGCGTCCCGGCAATATTTTGGTAAATAAAAGATATGATGCTAGAACCGACAAGACCCCCACAAACACACTAACAACTCTCACGCTTGCTATGTTTAGTCCAAATAAATAAATAAATGGAATAGCTAAATAGGAATAGAGCGGGGATTTGTAATCGCCGAATGATTTGAGAGTGAATGGCAGAAAGTTCCCCCACTGGTCTTTTGCCGTTGTTGCAAGTGAATAGGCATCGTAGCCGAATGAGGCTTCGTCAGCATTAAAACCAAGGGGGAATGAGGATATCGCCACAAACCTAACCGTAAATGCAATAAGAGCAATAATGAACAGCATTGACCAAACTTTTTTGGGTTCCGAAATCTTCATTATTTTCATATATGATTGTATCATTCTAGATATGCTCAAAAGAATCATCATTGCTTTAAGTCTGGGGCTTTGGCCGTTGAATCTTTTTTTGAACAATACCTTCCCGGATTTTTTGGAGTATTTTATTGCTTTGGTAATATCTGGGGTTGGTTTTTTGTTGTTTCTGAAAGGCAAGAAAGTTTATGCAGTCCCCCTTTTGATTCTGGGTATTCTTAATCCAAAACTAGCCACATTACCCGCATTAATATTCGTTTTTGATTTAATTCTTGAATACAAACCATACAAAGTTTTTTTGCTGATAATTGCTGCCGTATTAGTAACGGTAACTTTTAAGCCGTTTGCGGGACAGACTGTGTTCAACAAAGACTACGAGGCTGAACAGCTGATACTTAGAAACATCCACCTTTACCCCAATGTTGTTTTGGCAAGAACTTTTCAAAACAAAGGGAAAATTTATACTGACAAGATTTTGAATAACTTTTTTGTAATGACAGACATTAACAATTACTTTTTCGCACTTCACCCGAGACCAATTTCCCTTGAAAATCAAAACTTATACAAATATCCATTTGTTACTATCATTTTTTTTATTGCCGGAGTTTTTGCGATTCCAAAACTGAAAAACTACAAAAAGGTATTACTTTTTCTGGTTGCAGAAATAGTTGCTCTGTCATTGCTTAAAAACTATGACAGGTTGGACTTTATACTTTTTATCCCAATATCAGCGATAATGATTCACGGTATTAATGTCTTATATTCTGAAAAAAGAAAATTTTTCAACATCATTGCCTGTTTTGTTTTGTTGTTGTCGGTCCCTGAATACCTGAGGAGTTATGTGGAAAAAATACTTTAATTACTTATTATTTTTGTCGGTTGTTTTGCTTGCAGTTATTACGCGCGGATTATACTTAGGAGATGCCCCTGCAGGTTTTTATGTTGACGAAGCAGGCCAAGGATATAGCGCGTACTCAATCCTAAAAACAGGAAAGGATGAGTTCGGCAAGGCATTTCCTATTGTTTTTAGATCACTTACGGATTTCAAAACACCTGTTTATATATATTCAATAGTGCCACTAATACCAATCTTTGGCTTGTCGCCGTTCACGGTACGCCTGCCTTCATTTATTTTTAGTATCGCAACCATTCCCATCCTATACCTGCTTGTTAAAAGGCTTTCTGGCAACCAAAATCTGGCCGTAATCAGCATAGTTTTGCTTTCTATTTCCCCTTGGCACATTCTTTTTGGAAGAACAAATTTTGAATGCAATGTCGCACTTTTTTTCTATTTAAGCGGTATTTTGAGTTTTTACAAGTCACTGGATAAACCTAAATATTTATTACTTTCAGCATTCCTTTTTGGAATCGCAATTCCTGCTTATCATTCCCAAAGGGTAATAACCCCACTAACAATGCTTATACTCTTTTTGAAATATCGGAATAACCTGTTATCAAAATCTCATTTTAGATTTTTGATAGGAGGATTAATCATTGGGCTTGCTATAAGCCTGCCGACTGTAAGTATTATGCACACTCCCGGATTCCTTGCCCGTGCATCCGGTTTAAACATATTTTCCCATTCAAGACAAATGCCCGACGGATTTATTGCAGAGTACAAAGGTTTTCTGGAGCCTCTAGTTAACGGGTCTTGGTATCTATCCGCCCGTGAGTTTTTTGCGTTGTATTTTTCATATTTATCACCCAGATTTATGTTTGCGCTGGGAGATTACGGACCAAGAAGTTCTTTCCCGGAACTCTCGACGCACTTCATGTGGCAATTTCCTTTTTATCTATTCGGTTTATGGACGATATTCACGAAAAAACAAAAAAACAATTTAGATTTTCTTGTTATCTTAATGCTTTTAGTTTCTCCAATTCCTGCTGCCGTAACAAGAGACCCTTATACAACAATCAGGGCACTGCCACTTGTCATACCTCAGCTAATAATTATTTCTTATGGAATTCTCGACACACATAAGTTTTTATACAAGGTATTACCTAAAAAAATGTTAACTGCATTCTTGTGTTTTTTGGTTATGTATTCTTTAACCAAGCTTTATAGCTCTGGAATAATTCTAAACGAATTCTATCGGGCAAAGTATTGGGATTGGGGTTGGGAAGTGGTTACCAACACCATTAAAAACCTAGACCCTCAACTACCGATTGTTGTTGACAATGCCAGAAGCGACCCCGATCTGCAAATCGCATTCTTTATGAAATACCCGCCTGAAAAATATCAAAGAGAAAACTTTGAGGTGAACACTGACAGTTATTACACAGACTTAAAAAGGAATCCTCAGAAGCACGTTGGAAATATCACGACAAGAGCAATTGTTTGGCGTGAAGACCTTAAGATTGACCAATACCTTATCGGCGACGAGTTGGGAATATCAGAACAGCAAATCAAAAATCACAAATTAGAGTTAGTCAAAGAAATTAAATATCCTGACGGTACAATAGCTTACAGAATCGTCCGGACAAACCCGGAATGGGAAAAATACCAGTCAGAAACTGCGCCTACTTCTCGGAGGTAAAAATATAAAAAGCAGGCTCACCAGACAAATAGCTGACAGATTTTATGAGTTTAAGGCCTTGGGGTTTTTTGTCTGGGTGTAATATCAAGTTCTCTCCAACTTCTTTAGCATTTGCCAAATACAAAGTCTTGTTGTCCACAACTCTACTCAAACCGTATATCTGAACATCGTCCGAGGGTGTACCAAAATAATACTTACCTGTATGAGATATCTTTCCAAATCCTTCTACTTGAATATCGTTACCGATTGGAAACGATAATTGCCAGCTTGAGGGATCGTACTGATAATGTGCAGCAAAAAATATCCAGGCAGGTTCGCCCGCCATGGAAATTATTACTCTGTCATAATCGGTATCCAGTTTTTTGACTGTTTCAAGTGCCTGAGACCATCCATAATGCCACCATCTTTCACTTTCAACCGGATAGTGAACCAAATATTGATGCATGTAAAAAATAAAACTTAAAACATATAAAAATGTTAGCGTAAAAACATAAAATATTCGCCGCTTTGCAGTAAAAATATCGTACAACCCACTCCAACCAAGTGCGATTATTGCAATAATAGGCGGAAGCATGAGTATAAGTCGGGTTGCATGATCTCCACCGTCCTTGGTAAGCGATGCAGGGATTGGTGCCATAAGTAGCCACACCACCAAAAGTATTTTGTTTTTAATAGGGGTCCGTTTATTGATAAACAGAAATATTAATCCAAAAACCAATGCTAAAGCTTCAATTTTGTAAAACTCTCCAATCCCAACAGATTGCCTTGGATTTGGATCACCTTTAATAAATAAAAAATTAGTGGAGAAAGACTTAAAATAGTTAACTAAAATCTGATTTCCCCAATAAGTGAATTTATTGTGAGCTATCCTGTCAAAAATTCTAGGTGTTTGCGCCAAACCTGTTTCACCCCTGGCAAAAGAGTCTGCCGACCTTGAAACACCCACTTCTGCTTCTGTAGTTGGATCGGCAAATACACTTATATAGTTAAACCGCTGTGCGCCTCCGACAAAGACAATTGAATACACTAGCGGCAATCCCAAGACAAAACCTGTCAGTAAAGTCTTTATAAGCTGTTTTTTTTCAAAGAATTGAATCTCTTTTTTCCAAATAAATAAAATAAAAAGCATCAGTATTGGTGTGAATACTTTGGCGGTGGAATATGTATATGCCGTTAAAATGAAAAATAAAACAGAAAGATATAAGTATCTATTTTTTTTGAGAGACCTGAGGAAAAAATAAATTCCGGCAATCAAAAAGGCAATCATTTCAGTGACTTCGAAACCGGCCCTGGAATATTGTATGTGCCAGGGTGAAATGGCCAATATTGTAGCCGCCAAAATTCCAATTCTGAAATCGTCAAAAATTTCCTTAACCAGGAGATACAAAAGATAAACACCCAATAAGCCAAATAGGGCAGCCGGGATTCTTACGCCCAGTGGGGAAACGCCGAATATTGCCACAGTTGGTACTGCCGAATACAAATAAAGTGGTGTTCTCCATTCGGCTAGCGAATGAAAATTCAACGGGAGGAGATTTCCCTGATAGTCCTTTCCGGTTTTAAGGATTGAGTAGGCGTGATAACCAACATCAAGTTCGTCACCAAACATTGAAGGTGGATTTGAAGACAAGTTGCAAAATCTAAGGAGTGCTGCAAAAAGAAGAATAATTACAAGTATTTTATTTCTGTATTTTTCTAACATTGTAAATGAATTGTATCATTTACTATGTTGCTGTAAAATTCTGGAGATTTATAATGTGTTGAAAAAAATTATCTCCAACAAACTGCTTTGGATATTTGGTTTTGCACTTTTTATACGAACTGTAAATTTGGGAGCTCTACCTTCAGGGTTGCATGTTGACGAAATAAAGGTAGGTTGGAATTCATTATCTATATTAAAGACTGGGCTAGGTGACAAAAACGAAGTAGTTGGCCTATATTACGATTCATTTGGGGACTTCAGACCTTCCGGAATATTTTATCTAACCACACTTTTTTTAAAAATTTTTGGTGAAAATATTTTTGCCATAAGGTTTTCCTCCGCCTTCTTTGGAGCACTTACAGTTTTCCCATTGGCAATAATTGTAAACGAGATATCTAGACATAAAGGTTCTAGAAATTACTTTTCAACTGGTGAAATTGCTGCACTTTTGCTGGCGTTGTCGCCATGGCATATCTCAACTTCCAGAACCACAAACGAAGCGGTTATCTCTACTTTTTTTGTGGTTTTATCTTTGTTGTATTTTGTGAGGTATCTGCGAAAAAATTCGATCCGTTCACTGATATTTAGCTTTGCCGGATCTTTGGCCGCGATGAGCCTCTATCACTCTGCCAGACTGGAACTGCCGCTTCTTTTATCGGCGATTGCCGTTATCTATTTCACCAAAGCAAGAAAAATTGATGTCAAAACCGTTGTATTTTTTTTGCTTGCAGTTTTTGCATGTACTCTATTTTATTCCAAAACAGCGGGCGGTCTCCGTAGATTTGAGCAGGTGTCAATATTCAAAGATATTGACACACAGTACGAACTGGCAAGATTAAGAAGCGAAAATACAAAGGGTGCCAGATGGTTTATTTTTTTCGACAATAAATACGTTGTTTATTCCAAAAACCTAGTATTTTCTTATTTTGAATATTTCTCTCCACAATTTTTGATAGGAAAAGAAGCAGTGCCTTATCGCTACACCACCCCCGGGATCGGCTTGGTATATATCGCAGACATTTTTCTTATCGCCATCGGGCTTTTGCAAATATCCAAAGGTAGACATGGATATTTGCCTCTAATTTTATTGTTATTGGCCCCAATATCGGCATCCCTTACATCCGAAGACTCACCCAACCTACAGAGATCTATGCTGATGTTGCCATTTTTAACAATAATTGCTTCATATGGTTTAGGCTCACTGAGAAAAGGAAAGTTGAAAATATTTACCCCAATTTTTTTGTGCGTTTACCTACTTTCTTTTTTACATTTCTCACATTTGTATTTCAATCACAACATTTCCCAAAAACCTTTTTTGCGGGACTTTATTCTGGATAATCCGTCATACAGGAATTCCGGATCCAAAGAACTGGCACTCGAAATACAAGAAATAAAAGACAATTACCAAAAAATTATAGTTTCCGGGTTTCCAGATAATATCTACCCCTGGTATGCATTCTTAAACAAGAAAGACCCTTCCCTGTTTAACCGGAATAGCTACATCCCAGGGTCAAATGTAAGAAATTGGGAAAATATTATTTTTACCGACAAATCCTGTCCATCAGATTTTGCTTTTAGTGAAAATAAGGAAAAAAATATTTTAGTTATAAATTCGTGGGTATGTGGATATGAAAGCCAAATCAAAGCCGGGTTAAAAGCCAGGGTGATTCGTAAAACCTACAGAACTGACGGAGGTGAGGCGTATATATTTATGGAGCGATCCGAGAAATAATTTTTCTCCACTTTTGACCCAACCATAGAACTGAATTTATAAGATAGTGGTTAAATAAACCATGATAAATCTTGCTTGAAGGAATTAATTTTTTCCATCTTTCTGACTCGTTTGATAATTTTTTGAATGTTGCACCGTGATAATGTGTTATTACAGAAGCCGGAAGGTAGTAGACTTTCATTTCGTTTCTCCATACCTGCCTGCAATAATCAATGTCTTCAAAATATGCAAAATATCTCTCGTCTAGCATGCCAACTTTTTCAATAGCAGCAGGTGTTATCAAAAATGCAGCACCAACAACCGAATCAACAGGTATAGGAGCGTAACCGGTAGGGGCAAACTTTTCAAATAGTCCCCTTTTGCCAAGCCAATACTCTTTGATGGCGTTTTGAAGCGTTGGAAAATGGTAACAGGACATTTGCAGAGTGCCATCGATATTTAATAGCCTTGATCCAACCACACCGGCGTCCGGAGTTTTATTAGCAAAACTTAGTAGTTCCTCGATGGCTCCTTTGTGTAATACAGTATCGTTGTTGAGAAGAAAGATATATTTGCCGCGTGATTTTTTTATACCTTGGTTGTTTGCCTTTGCGTACCCTGTGTTATTTTTGTTCAAAATTAGCGTGAACTTACCTTTCCAAAACTTTTCTAGTGAAAGTTTTTTTAAAGCTTCGACAGAACCATCTGTCGAGCCATTATCAGTCAGAAGAACCTCAAACGGGATATTTTTGCAAAATTTTTCTATAGATCTTAAACACCCTATCGTAAGATCTTTTGTGTTAAGATTGACGATTACAATTGATATTTCCGGCTTCATGCTAGACAAATCTTGAAAATATTGCTTCATCAGAAATTTTACTCTCTTTGATTTCTTTACTCCTAGATTTAAGTGCAACACCAATTCTTGTTAATGCAAACAGCACAATGCGCAAATACCCCGGGTGGGCAATTAATCGCCTCAAGACACCAATGACGTGTTTTCTTAAAAGTGAAGTACTATGGATGTTTTTCCATATCACCAAAAGTTGGTTTCTTTCCCGCACACGCTCTACATATTTCTTTGATAGCTTGCTAATTGTAGATTCGTGGTGGTGTACTACTTTGCCTCCCGGAACCCAAAGGTTGATGTATCCTCTTTTTGAGGCACGGTAACATATGTCTATGTCTTCCCAATAAAACGGGGACAGCAACTTTTCGTCCATCCCTCCCATGTCCATCCAATACTTTCTTCTAAAAATTCCACTGCCGCCGCTTACGTAGAAGCTTTGCTCAGTTTTTTGGGACTCAGGGCCCATGAATAGACCTATGTACCCGTCGACAAAACTACCTTTTGCATAGCCATATTTTTTCTCGTGAAGCGATACAGCAAAAACTTTGTCGTCATCGAAACACTTTAGTGCTGGCTCTAAAAAATTTTCCTGCGGTAAAACATCTGTGTTAATAAGAAGCAGTAAATCTCCTTTGGCGGCTCGTGCACCTGTATTAACCGCAGCTGAGAACCCCCTGTTAACTTTGTGTTTTATTACCTTGATTCTGGGATATTTATTTTTAAGGAAAGACACGCTTTCGTCCCAACTGCCATCGTCAACCACAATTATCTCTGCAATGGAGTTTGATTTTTGATCCCAAGCCTTAATAAAATACGGCAAATTTTTTTCCAAAAGTTTTTCGCCGTTGAGGTTTGGTATTATAACCGAAACACGGTATTTTCCCGCCATTGTTGCAGTATATATTAAAAACTTGGCTTTTTAAATGAACTGAAAGAGGGTGTCAACAAATTTTGAATAAGAAAATTGTTCACTTTTAGACTTTGCTTTTTTTACAATTTCCAAAAAATGTCGTGATTTAAGTACATCTTCTGTCAAACTTTTTAATTCCTGCTCGTTTTTCCACAAAAAACCGTCCGCGCCGTTTGAAACAATTTCTCTATGGCCACCTGAATCAAAGACCAACGGAACACAACCGCTCGCCATTGCTTCGACAACACTTAGTCCAAAATGCTCAACCTTGTCCGGACTGGCAATTTCATCTACCCCAAATCCGGATGCTGACCAATAAAGTCTGGCAGAGGCATATAGACTTACAAGATCTTTGATACCCGGACTCTTTATAAATCTTATCGGATACGTTTCGGATTCTTTTTTAAGTTCATATGAAAAGTCATCGTCCCCGACTTCGGCGCCCCCTGCTAAAATCATTTTCCAATTTTTGAGAGTACCGCTGTCATACATTTCCTTGAAGGCTCTAATAAGCACGTCTTGTCTTTTTGCCTGCTTGAGTTTTGAAAATCTTCCAACGTAAAGAATTATATTTTCTTTACGTTTGGATTTGAAAATATCCAAATCAACAGGTGGGTACAAAACTTTGCTATTTACAGAAAATTCCTTATCGATTATTCCTTTTGTAAAGTAAGAATTGCAGACGACATGATCAATTCTAAACATTTTCATTCTACTTAGAAGCGTAGATCCTCCTACTTTTTGAAAAGGAACTTGGAAATGGAGAATATTTTTACGGGATTTTAAAGTGGGTATGCTACCGTCACTGACCCAAAAGGTCAGGTCGTAGCCATCGCCTCTTTCTATACTTGGAACAACCCTTGCATTGTCAACAATGATTCCAAACCTATCGCGAAGTTTTTTGTTTAAACCCGGATCGTTCCACTCAACATCAACATCAAAGCCTTTTTCCAGTAAAGCTTTTATAACTGAGGCGGTGTATCGTTCCCCACCCCCCAAAGTATCAAAATATGGATTGTATATGGCTGCTCTCATTGTTGTGCTTTTATCTGTAATTCCCAAAGTTTTGTGTATGTCACCCACCTGCTAAAAGTCTGATACAAAACTTCAATTATTCCAACACGGCCCTCAAAAATACCTCTTAAAACTATCCCACGTCTCCAAAATTCACGAACCCCTGCAGAGAAAAATCTTAATATGTTCATTGGCGGATGTCCTGAATTGAACAACAACTTTGCTTCTATTTCAGACCACTTGTTGGTTTTGCCTATCATCTCGGAAATTGATCTATGGCTGATGTGAACCATCGGGCTGACAATATGAGAGACCTTTCCCGTAAGAACAGGCTGTTCGTGCAAGTCGCCCTCCCAGGCTTTAAGGTCCGACTTTTTTATTAATCTTAGTACATAATCAGGGTACCACCCACCCAGTACCAATCTTTTTCCTAAGAGGATATTTATCCTTGGAATTGCATAACCAGAAAATTCTTTGGACAACACCTTCTTTTGGATTTCTTCTCTAAGTTCGTTTGTTATTTCTTCGTCGATGTCAACATAAAGAAGCCAGTCACTTTTTGCCCGTCTTGCACCTTCATTTCTCCACTCCGAAAAGCTCCCGGACATATTTGCCGTTTTGACTTCAACGATCTCATCTACCCAACTTAGAGATTTCAGACATCTTTCATACAATACCTGATCGTATTCTTTTCCAACCAGTAAAACTGCGCTAATTTTTGTCATTTCACTTTTTGCGCTTTAACCACCTGCCCGGACCCCACTTGTGTAGGTAAAAGTCCACGACACCCTTTTTTTGCCATTCTCTTCCTGATACTAAAATACGCAAACTGTCCCTGAGTAGAGCAAACTTTGTTCTGAGGCTGGAATACCTTAGTCCGAAAATGAGTCTGTTTCTGATCAGAAAGTAATCGTTAGACGGGCTACCACTGCTTCCTGTGCTGGCTGAGACCATGTGCCAGAGACATGTGTCAGGTGTGTAGACCACCTTAAAACCTGCACGCCGGGCCTTTTCAGAGAAATCTGCATCTTCCCAGTACAAAAAGAACGTCTCGTCAATTGTGCCTATATTATTGTATAAATCTCTGGAAACAAGCATGCAGGCACCGTTTGCAAAATCAGTTTCTTCTACTTTGTTATATTGCCCAATGTCCACTTCGTCCACACCACGATGTTCCGAATAAACATTGTTGCGATCAATAATCCCACCTGCGTACCATATAACCCGGCCCAAATCTTTGGAAGAATATCTGTCCTTATGAAATTCGTAACCTTTAGCAAAATACATTTTTGGAGCAATAAGTCCTATTTTTTTGTCTGATTCAGCAAGAGAAACCATTTTTTGGATTAAATCACTGGAGAGAATCAGGTCGTTGTTCATCAATATCACATAATCGGCTCTGTTTTCAAAAGCGTATCTTATGCCGAAATTGTTGCCGCCGGCAAAACCGAGATTGTTTCCGGTCTCGATAAATTTATACGACATGTTGGGCATATGGAAGTTGGCAAGTTTTTCTTGGGTACCGTCTTCCGAACCGTTGTCAACGATCACCATTTCGACGTCAAGCCCTGCAGTATCAAGCTTTTTGGCGTCTTGAAGCTGATCCAAAGTCATTTTGTAAGCGTTCCATGTAAGAATAATTATAGAAATCTTAATTTTTTTATTTTTCATTTTTAACGCAGTTTCTTTTTGAGGTATGAAATAACGCTCCCAGTTTCTTTGTACAATGAATCGTTTTGCCAGTATACAAGGTCTTTGATATTTTTAGAAATCACTGAGTTAACCTCTTTAATACCAACCTCTTTATCTGGAAACTTTTCTGTTTGCCAAACCTTTAGGTATACAACAAATTCCGAAAATGCCTGCAATAAACATAACGAAAGACCATGGACACCGTCTTTGTAACCTTCGCCAAAAAAATATCTGCTAAAAAATTCATTTGAAGGTTTTGTAATTAAATCTTTCCATTCAAATTTGTAGCCGCTTGAAATCAGTGCTTGG
The DNA here is from genome assembly GCA_964599625.1 of uncultured Gammaproteobacteria bacterium. Taxonomy (GTDB): domain Bacteria; phylum Patescibacteriota; class Microgenomatia; order UBA8517; family UBA8517; genus CAZRGC01. Next base: position 141,657 of record CAZRGC010000001.1, on the reverse strand, counting down.
GATTGCACCCCTGAATATCTGATCATTCTTTCCAAGTACTCGTCAATGTTTCTGTAATTATTGTGTATGAGTGCACTACCGTCGGCTGCCGGAAAGTCTTCCCCTTTACCGGTTGTCATAGGTACCGAGTGAATAACTTCGTTCCAGATCACATGCCCTTTCCTAAACAGTCTGATGTTGTAGTCCGGCCACCATCTGGAATGTTTAACCCATTTACCAAAAATAATATTCTTACGCGAAATTCTGTAAAAATCTGCTGAATTTTCTTTAATTTTTGATGATATCAATGTTTCCAGATGTTTAGTCAATCTTTCGTCAGAGTCCAATATTAAAACCCATTCAGACGACGCTTTCTCTATTGCAAAATTCCTGGCAGGTTCAACGTATCCAACCATTTTATGCCTTATAACTTGGGCACCAAGCTTCTTTGCCATCTCGGGAGTTCCGTCGGTGGACTCCATGTCACAAACAACAATCTCTTTTGCAATATTTTTGACGGATTTAATTGCATCAGGTAAATCCAAAGCAGAGTTGCGTGTATTTATTACAACCGATAAATTGAGAGCCATTAGCAAATTATATACTCCTATCGCCCTAGTTTGCAGTCTCGCAGACGATTCTAATTTTTATTACGATAACACCAATATTAATTAACTTTGTAAATCACAGCGGTTTTGTTTTCGTAAATATTTGTTATTCCCAAATTTCCCTCACCCAACAATGCGCGCTGAGGTTTAACCCAATAAATGTATTTGATATTATTCGACCTAAGAAACTCCCTTGCTGCATCTTCATGTTTTTCAGTATAAAAAGTGACCACATTATTTTTCCTTGCTATCCAATCGAAACCTGTAATTTCCAAATTTATGTAATCATCTAGATATGTCCGTTTGTGGGAAAAAGCAGAAACATAAGCAGTAGTTGTATACAAATAAAGCGGCCTCGGCGGATTATTTTCAGCTTCTTTGGATGCTATTTCGTCAAACGGGTAAGTAAGCACAACCCCATCCGGTTGCGATTTGAGAAATTCCAATGCATCAATTTCGTCTACACTCAGTTTCGCCGGCGGCCTTTGCGGCAAATATACATACTTTAGTGTTTGGAAAGTTGTGGGAATTGTTAAAATCACAAATATAGTAAGAAAAAGCTTGCTTTTTATTCTTGATAAATACACACCTGAAATGATTGAGGCAAAAAAAAGTGAATAATAGAAAAACTGTATTGTGTTCCAGGGTGTACCTGTCTGAACAAAAAACATAGGAATCAGTGTCCCCAAAATGACAACCGAATACGTAAATACACGTACCCAGTCGAGATTTCCGCCTTTCTTGAACGTATTAGCCCAGTCAAAAAAAGCAACCAGCCTGGTCCCAAAATTCCCCACCATAAATATAATCAACGCCAAACCGTATGCAGGAATTAATTTATAAAAAATATTGCCTGATTTGTAAGTACTCAACGCTGAATAAAAATTCATCCAGCCGACTCTGTCCGACAAACCAATCATGGTCTCCAAAAACCAAAAAGGTTGCCACAAAAAAACACCTGCAGGATCTCCACCCAAGATCTTGGAAAGCACGTAAGACAATATTGTCGAAAAAGCAAAAACTATCAGAAAATCTTTATTTTTTGTTTTGATAAATCTATAAAACCCTGACAGAAAAATTCCTGACACCGCAAGGACACCGGCGTATGCTTTGATTTCTACCAAAGTGCCAAAAACCAAAACCGGAACAATATAATTGACGAGGCTGTTTTTTTCCGAAAGTTTTTTGAGAGAAATTAACCCCCAAGCTAGTAACAAAAACGACAGAGCCAAAGGTGGATTGATCAAAGTCGAGATTGACTGCTGAGACCAAAAAGCTGATTCACCTTTGGAAATGACAAACCCGAAACTTCCACCAAAATATACTAAAAAAGTAGACCAAAAAGCGGCACTGCTACTTTTTGTCCATTCTTTGACAAATTTATAAACCAAAAACCCCAGACCAATTGACAAGAAAAAGGGAATAATCCTGAAATATATATCGACAAACTGAATGGATGTAATTTTATTTATTACAACCATCAACATGTCGAAGCCAAGGTGATAATTTTTTACTGGATATCCGGAAAAAGTTGGCATCGCCAAGCTACCCTTTGCAAGCTGAGATGCCAATGCGACATGCCACAAACCGTCGTGTCCGTTAGCTCCCCAAAAACCGTAACCGTAGTCACGAAGAAGGCCGTTTTTGTACATGGTTAGAATCCATGTAAGGCTGCCGACAAAAATCAGAAGCCACTTCTTTATAGCATCTTTCATATTTTTTGACCCCAGGCTTCAATTTCACCCGTGTAAGACTTGAAGGAAAGATCTTTTATTTTTAAAAAGATTGCCAGGTTAAGAAGAAGTCCAAAAATTGGAGGTGAATAATATTTTAGTCTACTTAAAATATATTCCAAACTTAATACGTGATATGTTCTCTTGGTCATAATATTAGAAAATCCGGATTTCTTTAGGGCAAGTGACAAGCTTTTCTGCGAAAAATACATAATATGTTCACGGGGTTTGTAGTGATACCACAAAGCACCCAAAAGCTTCTGCCAAAGGCCGCCCACATCTGGAGTTACTAAAAATATAACACCATTGCGTTTAAGAATTTTATACACTCTTGATAGTTCCAGCATTGGATCTTTTATGTGTTCTATCACATCTTGGTATGTAACCACATCAAAAGTGTTGGCTAAGGGTTTCACAGTTTCCAATGTTCCCTGGGTTACTTTTAGACCCTTTTTCTTTGCAACTGAGACTGCAAAAGATGAAACTTCGACCCCTTCGGCATCTTTCCAGCCCAGTTTCCTGGCTTCAGACAAGCAATCTCCAAGTGCACAACCCACGTCCAAAAGCTTACCTTTGCCGAAACGTTTTTCGATTTTATTCAACCTATCAGAAAAAGTCTTTTTGTTTATTCGCATACCCTCGAAGTAGTTTGTGTAACCGCCTTTAGGGTTATCGTTTTGGAAATATGATTTGTCGTACTGGCCTTTCTCGTCCTCGGGTGGAAACGGGTCCCAAACCATTGAACACACTTCACATCTTGCGAGTGAGTACCCCGGCATAGCCCAATATTTGTTATATTTTTGGCCTGCACACACCGGACATTTTTTACTTGCTGACAACCGAGCGGATTCCTTTTTTGACATCTTCTATTAAACTTTGTCCAACCAAAGCCAGTAATGATACTAAATATGACACCATTCCGACAGCCACCATTACTCCGATATTTATAAAATTATGAGGGATAAGACCTCGTAAAACAATCAGAACAGAGGCCATTGCAATTGTTGCAAAGAACGGTTTTGCAACACTTTCTGAAAGAGAGAAATTAACATATCTTTTTGTGATTGCAATAACAACAATAGAAGACATCCCTACAATGGCATATCCCACAGCTGCTCCATTTACTCCATATCTAACTGACAAATAAGGAACCAAAACCCATGTGAGAACTGTCCACATTATCATGAACACCGACGTCATTTTTATTTTTCCTATTGAGTTTAGTAAGTTTGTAAGCTGAGTAGAAACGGAAGCCATTAGTACATTAATAGATAAGAGTGTCATTGGGATCACCGCAGGCATCCACTGACTGTATTTTGGAATTGATTCAAACACCACAGGTGCAATGATTGCTATACCTGAAACGGCAGGAAAAGTAAGTAAAGTTATAAAAAAAATCGATCTTGTAACCGTACGCTCCAATTCGTTTTTATCGTCTTGAAGCCTGGAAAAAGCCGGGAAAGTGACTCTTGTAACATTGTCTAATACTACACGTAGTGGAATTTGAATCCACTTTTGCGCCCAAACTAAAATACCAAGCGCTTCAACTCCCAGAATCTTACCCAAAACAATTGTTAAGCCGTCATCCTTTAGTACTGCTATGAATGTATTTATTTGATAAGGTACACCAAACTTCAACAGATTTTTGAGTGAACTTTTTGAAATTTTGAAAACAGGTCTCCAAGGTCTAAAAAAGTATAGTGTAACTAAACCCGTTATTCCTCTCAGAAAAACCGCGATAGTGAAACTTGTAATACCAAAGCCCTTCCATGCAAAATACACCAAAGCAAAATTGTAAACCAGGTTCTCAAAAATATTAGTGATTGCCAAGACCTCGAATCTAAGTTCTCTTTCTAAAAGTACTGAAGGGATCGTTTTGAGAGAAGACATTAAAAATGACAAACAAAGCGAGTACAAAAGCATCATTGAGGCATCATCTAAGCCATATATTCTTTTGATGGACTTTGACAAAAGAAGAAGGCTCAATACTAAAATTCCTACGAGTATCTGTTGGACAGTAAATGTTGTTGCAAGGTCGTCTTTTTCCAGTTTTTGTTTCTTTTGTATTAGAGATGCCGCCAAACCGACATCTGAAAAATAGACCATAAAGTTAACAATTGCAGAGACTATTCCAAAGACACCAAATTGGGCGGCTGTCAAAAAGGCGCCAAGAAATCCTTGAGCAACCAAGGTGATTATGTATAAAACAAAATACCTGCCCGTGAGTGCTGCTATGCCTTTTATGGTTCTTTCGCGCACAGTTTCCAAAGAAATTTCTGAGGTTGGGTCCAAATGTTCAGATTCACTTTTCACACACAAATTGTAACACAGCGGGAAGGCTAACCCTTATTGGTTTTGAGGGAACCAGCCAACGACAGAAATAAAAATGTTTGAACAAGTGAAAGTATTCTAATTACAATAAAGTTGTTATTCACAAATGGCCTTCCAATCTCATCCGAACCCCTTCTGTAGAAGGAATATAAAATATTTAGGGCAAGTATTAGATTCATCAGTAAGACACGCCAAAAGAAGTTGGGCCTCGTTGCAAGTAAAACAAAAAGAGCCGCAAAACCAGGAAAAAAGTAACGTTCAAGCATTGTTGCCATAAACATAAAACTTCCAAAACCTATTATAAAAATGCCACTAACGGCACCAAGCATTTTATCTTTTGAAAATTTAAGGACTTTAACTGCAAAAATATTTGTCAAAATATACAAAATCATTCCAACAGTTTTTGTTTCTATACCTAATAGTTTTTCGTGAGAGTAATCTATATCAATTCTGTAAAAAATTGTCTGGAAGTTGAAAGCGGATATCGACGCCTTACCATCAATGCCTATTGGTAACGGATATTTCTCTCGGAAAAGCTTGTATCCGTAAGTAAAAACATTCCCGTCAGCAAAAGGTTTTGTAAACACAACAAATAGAGCCAAAGTCGCAAAAAGTCCTACAAAATATCGTTTCAAATCAACTTTGGCAGCAATGATGGCAGCGATATAAAAAATACCCAAGATTGCCCAACTAGGTTTGAAGTAAAGACTCAAAAACATCAAGGGTGCCGAGAGATATTCTTTTTTGTAAAAAAGACATATGAAAGAGAGCATCCCGAAAAGTGCAACCACGCTGTCTGTTTGGCCCCAAGCAGAAGATATAAATATTGTTAGCGGATTAAAAAGATAAAGACACATCGCCAGGAGGGATTTTTTAAATCCAGCACCAAGGTGCAGCGACAACTTTAAAATAACCACAGACAAAATCAGATCTGCGGTTATGGGAAGAATTTTAAGAAGGAGTATATAGCCCCACTTGTAGAAATAAATAATAAAAACTGAGGGTGGAAACTTAATAAGATTGTGGAGTTCGGCAATCAAAAAACGATATCCGTTCAACCAGTTTGCAAAACCAAAATACAAAATTGACCCCGGTGGGTAGTTGGGAGATGAATAATACCAGTCTTTTGTAAAATAAAGATCTTTGGGGCCATGACTCACCAACTTTTCACCCCATTCGGCATAGTTCATCAAGTCTCCAACAACAACCTTATCGACAAAATAGACTCTTATTAAAAAACCAAGCAAGAGAAGTACTAATATAGTTATCCGGTTTTTGGAAAAATACTTATGCAAAATATCTGTTAATTTCATTTCGTTTCCAAACAACCGCTGGCAACACAAATAGCCAACCGATAAATGAGATTATATTTGCGTATTCCCTAACCGCTGTGTTTTTGAGTTTTAAATCAACAGTGTGTGTTCCCGCGGGAACCTTAAGATACATTCTGCCCCACTTCTCGGATTCATCCAGATAAACCTCGATTTTGCTACCGTCCAGAGCGACCTCCCATTCAGGAAATTGGAACAGATTTATTCTTACGACACCATCACTGTCAGAACTTGTTCTTATTTTTGCCCAATTAGTTCCCGCCTCAGAGTTTGTTATTAAACCGTTTGACTCAAAATATTCCGCCAGATATTTGGGAGGGTCTTTGGGGTTCTCTTTTGCTGTTTTTGGAAGATAGTCGAATATTCCCGCTGTCCTTTGCAAATCCCAAGCGGCACCCTGGAACTTTTGTTGGTCAGTTAAAGGCCCCATACGCCCATGCTCCGGCAGAAAGTAATTCCAATTTAAAAACAATAATACTGAAGTAATTGCAACCAAAGCCACTTTCCAATATTTTTCCGGGAAGATATTTATAACGGCACCAGCAATCAACGAAAGACCCAAGATGGAAAGTGTTAAAAACCTCCAGGGGAACTGAACAAATGATAAAGCGTGGATTTTTTGCCATATAAAAGTAGAGTTCTGGTGTGCCATGAAAGCCGCAAACCAACCAAATGAGAAACCAAATAATAATACCCAGTTTGATTTTTTATTTTTGAATTTGTTAGGAAATATCAGGAACGCGGCAATAAGCAAAAGCGACAAAATCCAATGGAAATGTCCAACCTGAAACGGCATTCCATCTCCAGACTCCCAAACTGACGGACCGTAACCCCAGAATCTGGAAAACAATAACTGACCTATTGTGGCAAAATGAGCGATATATTCGTAATAACCCATGATCAAAGTATCGACATGAACAAGTTTTTGCTCAAAGACGGCAGGAATAGTGAAGTAGGCTGCAAGGATCACTGCCAAAAGTCCTGAAAATATAAATTGGGATATTTTCTTGACGTTTCTTTTTTCCAACCAAAACATTAGACACCAAATCGCAAAGACGGGTGTGAATATTAAAACCATAAGGTTGTGAGATAACAACAACAGTAGCCAGGAAAAAGAAAGGCTCAGCATCCAAGCAAAAGGCTTTTTGTCTTCTTTTAACAATCTGTAAGACGTCCAAAGTATCAGTGGAAACCAACACAAAGCCCAAGCCTCGTTCATGGCACCCCTAACGTACACATCTACTGAGTGATAGGGCGCCCAAATATAAAACACAGAAGAAATAACACCACCGTATTTTCCAAAAAATTCCTTTGCAAGAAAATACATTGTTATCCCAGAAATAACAAACGATATTGCAAACGTCAGCTTTGCCGTGTCAACAAAAGAGGCGCCTAATATCCTAAACACCTGTCCAACAAAATACGGCAGGGGTGGGTAAAAGTTAAAAAGCGGAAAACCATAACCGTAACCCATGTCGGGAACCCATCTACAAGGTATCTGTCCGTCCAAAATGCACTTTTCCATTTCGAGCTGCCTCATCATCTGGAGATCATCGTGCATATTAAAGTAACCGCTTTGAAAAATTAAAGTTCTACCCGCCAATATGGCAGCCACCACCACAAACAAAAGCGGCAAAAAATTTACAGAGGATTTAATTTTGTTCCAAAATTTCATGCGAGAAAAGTAGCTGTACAATTCTGATGATACCAAATCACGGTATTTTTATCCAAAACTATTTTTGGGCAGAGGAAGCGTCGGTTACTTCGAAAAACAAAAGTGACTGACTGGTTCCATTTGCACGGACAGCTTTTGGATAACTTTCGATTAGCTTTAGTTTTAATTTATCAGCATCCCCCTTGAACCTTTCATTGTTGATCACTAGAAACGTCTTGTTTCCGGCCTTTTTAGAGGCTGCAAGCTGTGGGGGAATTTCTGATATGTTAAGACCAATCCCAATCACGGTTATTTGCCTCAAATCGTTGAGGTAAGCCTGAAGACCATCCGGAAGTGTTCCAAAATATCCTTCGGTTCCAACAACTATTTTCTCATCGGGGTTTTGGTACTGCTCTTCCCTTATATATTTTGATATTTCGTATATCCCCTGACCCGCGGACCATTCTTCCAAATAGCCCGATCTCTCTCCCGGCGGCAGCCTTGCAGCCTGAATATTGAATATTAGATTGTAAATAAAATTGAGTGAAAGCAAAAACCCAACAACCGATACGATTAATGATATTTTCTGAACTTTACCTGACTCTGACAAAAAAGCCGAGGAGGCGGTGACGATAAGAAATGGGATGGTAAAGAGGACATACCTCGATGTATAAACCCTTGCAAACTCCGACTGTACCAAGACCGGAAAAAGTATCCAGGTTCCAAGAATTAAAAAAACAATCTTGTGTTTTTTGAAAACAGAAAGTAAACCAAAAAGAATAAGCAGGTACAAAGTCCAAGGTCCCATTGCAAAAATCCACTCAAAATATTGCTTAAAAAATGTTTTGAAGGGATCGAACGGGCTTGTGAGAACGTGCGTAAGCGGGTAAACGTAGTCGGAATTTCTGGAAGCAATCATGTGGAAATTCGGACCGAGCCGGAGGATGTTGTACATTCCATATCCAATCAGAAACGTGACAAAAGTATAGAAAAAAGATTTGGGCAGATATTTGATCTGTTTAGTAAATACTAAAAGCGTGGGTAGCAGAATTGCAAAAAAAAGCGCCGGTGACTTACTTAACCAGGCTCCACCCAGGCAAAAACCAGCAAGCATTGCACAGTCCAACCGATCATGTTTTATTGCAAGATATGAAAAGATAAATGTCCATAAACCAAACATTGAAAGCATGGAATCTGCCAAAGCGGCCCTGTCAAAAAAGAATGTGAACCCCGATGTGGCATATAAAAACGATGCAAAGGCCGCTGTTTTTTTAGACTTAAAAAGAACATATGAAAGAACAGCAACACCTATCATACTTCCTAACCCGCAAATTACGGAAACAGTTCTCCCTGCAACAAGCGGGTCAGAAATAAACTTGAGGAAGGGAATTGTAACCCACATAAAAAGCGGGGCCTTTCCGTCGGAAAGCGGCAAAAATCTTAAAGTCTCCTCTGCTTTCATCACCTGGGACCACCTAATGTATATTGCTTCGTCTGCAAAAATTGGCATTGAAGTGAGGTTGAAAAACCTTAGAAAAAAAAGTGCGAAAGTAAACGACAAAAACAATAAATATTTATTATCCTTTATGAAATTAATCATTAACGAATTTTACCACGGCATTGGTAAAGATTTAATGTTTTGAGCTCAGAAGGTAAATTCCCAACCCTACTATGATTGCAATCACCATAACGTTTGAGAACATTGGAACAGCAATTATTCCGAATATAGACAGGAGCCACACTACAAGAAGCACTATTGCAACCTCTCTTAACGGGGATGGCAACAGATCAATAATCCAAATTATTAATAAGAATATTAATATTTCCCAAAGATCTATTCTTATTTTCCCAAGAATAACCAAGGGAACTTTCAGTGCTGCAATAGGCCCATATCCCAAAAACCAAAAAATTACCAATATCAAAAGTATTGCAGTTAGCATTTTTTAGGGATTATTTACAGCTGAGCGCCGTTCGGCATTGAGTTTTGTCGTCTCCGGATAGCGAATCGCAAACTGAACATTGAGAACTTTCACCCTGGCCGGTTCCGGAGGTTGTTGGTTTCATTAACTGCGAGAAGTCATTGAATTTAACGTCGCTCGGTGGTGTGAACATTGATTCGTCGACAGCCCACGCTGAACATTTGTAGTCACCTTGTTTGTTAAAGTCCAAAGAGGCTGTTGTGGATGCAGACTGAGCTTCTGAACCCGAAACCGACGTAGAAGGATCAAACGAGGATTTAAAACCTTCTTTTTCGCCCTCCTGCCAAACATAACTAGTGTTCCCTGAAACAATCATGTGAGTTTCCATAGTCTTACCGTTCGCCTGTGATGTAAAATCGCCCCTTAGCTTGCCGTTTGTGATATATGTTGTTCCCGATTGATTACCAGACTCTTGAGTCATGCTGAAAGTACATTTTTGAGCGACACCCGCTGTCAAAAGATCCTTGAGTGATTTGGGGGCACTGTTTGCCGACTGGCCAGAGGTGTCCGGTGAGTTTTTGGAGCTTTTGGTAAACATAAAATATCCACCAGCGATTAGAAGCAGAAGTGCGCCAACTAAAATTATCTTTTTGTTCATCAAGTTAATAATACAAAAACTTTAAAAATTTTTCCACTAAACCCCATATTTTCCGCCCAGAGCATTTATTCGGACCATAATAAGTCCCTTTAACCCCTCGAGCGAATCTTTTATGGGGTCAACCTTTGTCCCCTCTTTGTGGTGCCAGTCCACAGGAACCTCGGCTATTTTATATTTAAGTTTTCTGGCTATATATAAAACTTCCAAATCAAACCCTGCGGTAACAGATGCCCCATAAGAAACTGATTTCGTAGAAAATATTTTTAGGCGTTCAAAAATATCTTTTGCTGCTTTTTGAGAAAAAGCTTTAAAACCACACTGGGTATCTTTGTAAGGCAACCTGAGTACTATAAAGCGTAGGAAGGAAAATCCGTATGCCATAACTTTGCGTATGATTGGAGCACCTTCCCTGCCGGATCTGGAACCCATAACAACACCATAGCCGCTCTCGAGTTTGGGAAGTATTTTTTCCAATTGATCGATTGGTGTGGCCTGGTCAGTGTCGGTAAAAAGAATGTAGTCGCCGCGGGATTTGAGAACTCCAGAGATCACAGTACCCCCTTTTCCCCTATGTGTTTCAGGAACAACATTAAATCCCGGATGACCCTTTGCAAAATCTCTTGCGATCTGCAGTGTTTTGTCTGTAGAACCATCGTCGACGAACAGTATCTCCCAGGTGTACTTTTGTTTTTTGAGGTAATCGTACACAGACGATAAAACACCAGTCCTAAGATTGTACTCTTCGTTGTATGCCGGGATTACAACACTCAAATAGGGTTTCATTGATTAAATTTAATTCGCTTTCTCTCTTCTACTGTAATTCCACCAAACTTCTCTGTTTTAACTACCTTACCTATCGACTCCTGTCTTTTCAACCAAGCATCGAGTCTTTCCGGATGGTCGGGGTCTACCTCATATAAAGTATACAAAAGCTCCACGTTTTTATCCAAAGGCTGGGTCCCAAACTTTTGCGGACCATACCACTTGAAAAGATAGTCATATGTGTGAGGAATAACCGGAGGTACATATGAGTCAACATTGAAGTCACGGCCTGATGAAGTTTTGTAAATCCAATCTACACTCAACTTTTGGTTGCCATATGCAACTGTAGTGGGTCCATCAACTCCTGAAATAATATAATTTCTCACTTGCGGAATATTATCGTGTAAAAACAACAACATAAAACCCATAACAAATAATTTTCCCAAACGTGTGTTGAGATACTGACCAAAAAGTGCCGCAACTAAAATTCCGAAGATGAAATAGTAACCTGTGAAATAGTAGTCATAAACATTACCAAAGTTACCCTGAAAAAAAAGCATTCCCAAGAGTGGAGATGCCCAAAAAATAAAAATGACCGGAAAACCGACACCGGAAAATAGTTTTTTCCTTTTTGTTAAAAGTGTTGCAAAAATGAATAAAGCCAAAGCTTTCTGATACAAAGGCGTCTGTGGAAAAATTTTTGACCCAAAAACATCAAGATAAAACGGTAGCCTTACTTTGAAAGTTTCCCAAAACGAAGCCTTGAAACTTCCTTCTCCAAAAATAAATTTGTAGACATTGTTGCGTAAAATACCATCATGTTTGATATCAAAAGCAATTTGCGGAAGGAACGCAACAAAAAACAATACTAGCGACCAGACAAGGGTCTTTGGTTTTGGAAATATTTTTTTCCATATCATTATAGTCAAAAGCGCCGGAAAATAAAAAACTTCACCCGAACTGCCAAACTGCATCGACATTCCCATCAAAAATGCAAGTACAAGCCAATAAAATTCTTTCTTTTTGACGACCTGAATTGTTGAATAAATCACACCCATACTAATAAAGAGCATTGGTGTTGGGTTACTCAGCCAGCGTGATGCATACACTAAATAGAGTGAAAAACTACCAATGACCGCAAACAACAAACCGGAAACTTCGCCAGCAAACTCTTTGATAATTTTGTAACCCAAAAACACACCAGCTATGGTTGTAATTGATAGAAAAACGGAAGGGTAAACAGGGTTACCATTGCCTAGAAAATAAAACGGTGTGATAAGCCAATAGTACCAGGGCCCGCGAAAGATACCTGCTATTCCTGTAGTTGGACCAATCAGAAAAAGTTTTCCTTTATGGATTAGATCCCAAATCACCAATGCGTCTCTGGCTTGGTCATAGTAAAAACCCAAAAGTTGATCTATGCGATAAACACGAAAAACAAAACCTATCAAAAGTATAATAACCAGCAGTGAGTTTACCGGAGTAAAAAATTCTTTAACTTTTGCGAACATATTTTCTTGCTGCCTCCAAAGCTTTGACAACGGCGCTATCGAAATTTATATCCCTCATGAGTACAGCGCCTGCTTGTTTATGACCACCACCACCAAGAACTTCGGCCACTTTGGATATATCATAACCATCTTTGGCCCGCAAACTTATACTTAGGTTATTTTTTCTCTCCTCAACCATAACCATTCCGTAATTTGTATCTCTAACCGAGGACGCATACAGAGTCGCCGCCATACTTTTAACACCGGTTGTGGTCCCGTATTTTGAAAAAGTTTCATATGGGACTGCCGACCACACAAAACCCGACTCATCATCCTTTTCCATATTCTTAAGTATCTCACCCATTAACTTAATATTCTCGAAACTAATGTTTCTGAATATGTTTAGAATTATTTTGTTTTTATCCGCACCCATTTCCATGAGTGTTGCAAAGGTTTTTGCTGTTTCTGAGTCTGCGCTTGAGTGCATTAATGAAGACGTGTCGTAAACCAATCCAGAAAGCAGATCCTCCGCGACTTCCGAATCAATCTTGATTTTCCAATCTTGGTAGACTCTAAACAAGACTTCGCAAGTTGAACTTCTGTCGCCGTCTAGAAGATTGATATCTCCAAAACCGGCGTTAGTATAGTGGTGATCAACAACAATTCTTTTAATCCCCTCAACAGGTTTTTTGCCGTGTCCTGTTACCTGTGTCCATTCTGATGAGTCCAAAATCATAAACAGATCATGTTCGGAAAAATCAAAAGTATCATAGTCGATTTGTCGGACTTCGTTTGAGTGCTGAAGAAATTCAGAGTCAGAGCCAATGGGGTCAGGACAAATCACTTCAACGTTTTTGTCCATTTTCTCCAATACTCTTTTGAGCGACAGGGCCGACCCCACACTGTCAGGGTCAGGGCTTCTGTGGCAATTTATAAGAATATTTTTAGCTTTTTTGATCTCTGCCAAAATTGTTTTTGATTCTTTGTAGTTCATTTTGAATGTAACAAACGGTATATTATAACCCCATCCACCTCCCATTTCTCGTCTATTTTCGACATTCCAAAATTTGCAACTTCCGCTTTTGGTGAATGAGTTGGGTCGCACTTCTTTTCTTCCATCTCACATATAACAAACAACTGATCTGCAATTGTGGAAGGATCCCACCTGTCAGCATGTAAAACTTTTGCATCGTTAAGTTCCAAAAAATATCTGTAGCCATCTTCGTAGTTTCTTTCTGCTAAAACAGCAAGATCGAATTCCTTGCCGCCAGCTAAATCTATTATTTTTTGAGATACGTTCATACTTCTTTTTAACTGATTATTTGGAGAGTACCTAAGCGGGTTTTGCACCAAGTTAACATAAATAACGACACCTATTAAAACTAAAGCTAAAATTTTTGCCAACACACCTTTGGCTAACATTTTCGAAAACAACCCGCCCAATATCAGAAATGGCACAACAAACACAAAACCAAAATAGTGGTCATAAATCGATTGTTTGTAGACACCAAAACCAATCAACCCAAACAAAAACCACAAACCCAGTAGAATGTACGGTTCATAGTTTTTCGGTTTTTTAACCGCAACAATCATAACCCCAAGTGCCATTACCAGCGAGAGGAGTTTGGTGATAAGAATATTTTTTGACCCAATCAAACTTAAATTGATGGTTTGAAAGATTTCCGGAATTTTAGGAATTGCGCTCCAGGGCTTTGCAGATACTGTAGTTTGTCTAACAGTGAAAAACTGGTACATCGCTTTTGTATTCATAAAATCGTGTCTCAAGTCAAAAATAAATAGCGGGCTCATCAAAAGCAGGAATATGAGGTATGCGGCAATTGAATACTTAAAGACTTTTCTGTCCTCCCCGACTTTCTTGTTGCGGATGTAGGCTAGAAACCAATATACAAAAATTGTTGGCGCCAAAAGGAGTCCTAAATAATGTGACTGAAGGACGAAAGCAAACGATACTCCCAATACCAGAAGCCACTTGTATTCATTATATTTCCAAAAACGCCAAATTGAATAAACGGAAATAAGTGCAAAAAAGGGCATAATGTTGGGATTCCAAGATGATCTCGAAAAAATGATTACTGTTGGGGAAATTGCGTACAAAAACCCAGATATCTTGGCAGCAGTTGAGCCAAACCATTCGCGGGCAACAAACCACACAAGAAAAACTGTCACAATCCCCAACAAAGCGACCATTACTGCAGGGCCGACAGGAGAAAAACCGGCTAATAGTAGAGCGGGTGCCATCATGTAGTAATAAAGAGGGCCAAGGTACATTCCCCCAATTGATGTGCCTGGACCAATCAGTGGAGGGTGTAGTTCCGTAAATATCCTTCTGACGATAAGCACATCTCGCCCCTCGTCTCCCAAAAAAGTCATGTATTCGCTTATTTTGTAAAACCTGAGTAAAGCCGCCAAAGAAAGTATTATCAACAAGAACCAAAACTCCCCGGGATTTTTGTCTTTCCAAATTTTTATTTTTTTGATCAACTTATCGATGCCAAAAATTTTCATATGCTAGTTTTTAAATTTTTATATAAACGCAAGAGATCCAAAAAGCTTTTCAAAATAACGTTTAAATTTCTCCCAGTCCCAGACCCTTTGGTTCGCGGGTAATGTGTTACCGCGACTTCGGCAATTTTGAAACCTTTACTCCTCGACTTTATAAGCAGTTCACTGGATATGAAAGCTCCTCTTTCACTTTCGAGTTTGGGTATGGTATCAATGACTTTCTTTGAAATAAACTTGAAACCACAGTCTATATCTTTTACCTTTAGCCCAAAAAGTAACCACACTGCAAACTCCCACATTCTACTGGTAACAATCTTAAAAGCCGAAACCCTTCGTTTTTTGTAATAACCTATTACAAGATCGGCACTTGTTTCTTTTTGTGATTGTATAAAGCGGGATATCTCCGAGAAATCAAACTGACCATCGGAGTCTATGAACGCTATCCATTCGTATTTAGCACCATAAAAACCCGACCTTAAAGAAGATCCGTAGCCCTTGTTTTTGTCGTGGTTAATTACTTTGATGCGAGTGTCTGATTTTGCCAAACTCTGGGCGACCTCTTTTGTTCCATCTGTCGACCCGTCGTTCACTATGATTATTTCCCATAACCTTGCAACTTCAGTTAAAACTTTTTTCGTTTTGGCAACCACAGAAGGCAGATTACCGTGCTCATTAAAAGTTGGTAAAAAAACAGAAATCTCTTTTATTTTGTCAGCCACATACGAAGTCTAACATATATATTTCTCATACAAAAACTCCACCCCCTTTAAGTTAAAAGCATGAAATGATAAGCTATGGGCACAGTATCGTAAGCATGTCAAAAAGAATTAAGGAAATATTAACTATCTTAATCTTCTCGCTACTGCCTATATTTTTGATTTGGCTACCTTTTTTTCTAAGAATTCCAAATCTTTGGGGCATACCAATACCGGGTAACGGAATGGCTACAGTCGTATCCAATTACGATGGGCCACTTTATCTTGTTGTTGCCAAGTCGTTCTACGATAAAGTTTTCATATCCCAAACATTCCAATTTCCATTACCGGCTGAATACTACGCAGCACATTTCCCGCTCTATCCTTCTCTTGTTAAAATCTTTTCGTTTGCCACCAACTTCCCATATGCAATGTTGGGGGCGACACTATTGTCTTCTGCTTTTGCAATCTATTATTTCTACCTGCTAGCCAGGGAAATTCTGGGTGACGACAAGGCTTTGTTTCTTGCTTTTGTTTTTTCGGTGTTCCCAGCAAGATGGTTGATAGTTAGGTCTGTAGGCAGTGCAGACCCGCTTTTTGTGGGACTTATAATTGCCTCGCTATACTATTTTAAAAAGAAACAATATTGGGGAGCAGCGATTGCAGGATCTCTTGCACAACTCACAAAGTCACCCGGAGCACTCCTTTTTGTTTCATATTTTATCTTCCTTCTTCTACCAGAACTAAAAATGAGGCTTCTGACACTAAAGAAAGGTTTCTTTGCAAGATTCGATATCAAAAAAACTTATCCGCTTCTTTTGATACCTGTTTCGCTATTGGCAGTTTTTAGCATTTACCACTACCGCATGGGTGACTTTTTGGCATATTTCCATTCTGGGGACAACATACACCTGGGTTTTCTGCCGTTTCAGATATTCAACTATTCGGCTCCTTGGGTGGGCACAAGCTGGCTCGAAGAAATTATAATGATTTATCTTGTGGGCGGTGTTGGTATAGCAAAACTAATACACAAAAGAGAATTTGAAATTGCTTCCTTCGCCGGAGTTTACTATTTTTTTATATTATTTGTATCCCACAGAGACATACTTAGATACTTTTTACCAGTTGTACCGCTTCTAATCATTGCTTTTGGAGACGAATTAGGTAAAAAATATTTTAAACCTGTGCTTATTTTGATCCTTTTGCCTATATACCTATTCTCGATCGCGTTCATCTCCCAAAACGCCATGCCTATTAGCAATTGGGCTCCGTTCCTCTAAGGCGTGGGTTTTTCATTTTTCAAACGACTAATAGATGTATGAGCCATGAAATTCCAAGACATTGGCGTTTGAAAGCCCAGAGATATAGACTTGTTGGTGAAGTTTGTGGCCAAGGACATAAAGTATTCCCACCACGAGATGTTTGTCCTGATTGCCATGGAGAGGCTAAAATACCCTTTGTTTTTAGCGGTAAGGGCACAATATACTCTTCAACTGTTATCTTTGAAGCTCCTTCTAACTTTGAAGGAAACACGCCATACCAGGTAGCACTTGTTCAACTTGAAGAAGGGCCTATGATAACTGCACAAATAACAGACTTGGAAGACCCGACAAAACCTATCGAAATCGGAACCGCCGTTGAGATGGTGACAAGAAAAATAAGCGAAGACGGAGACCAGGGCCTGATTAATTACGGATACAAGTTTAGAGTTCCACTTGACCCTTCTTGAATTTTGACATCTTCCAGGTCTTCCAGATAAAAAGATTGTAAACAATATAGTTGTAAGGAACTATTACAAAAAGTAGGGCAAATAATAGACCGGCAAGATGAACCAATGGCGTGTCTCCCGCTATTTTTACAGCTAGTGTGACCACAAATGGTTGTACGACAACGGCTACAAGTGAAGAGAGATTGAACTTGATAAATTGAACCACCAGATCCCAAATCTTTACAATTTCTCTGTCACGGAACGTCCATATATTATTGAATGTAAAGTTTGATATTATTGCAAATTCCGTTGCGAAAAGCGCAGATAAATAAGTCGAGAGGCCAATGCTCTTAAAAAACTCCAAACTAAGGTAATTAATCAAAAATCCCGTAAAGCCCACTATTGCAAATTTGACCAAACGTATTTTGTCCTTAATCCCCAAAATAATGGCAACTTTAAAAGTTGAAATCATTTCCTGGTAATTGAACTTTGATTTCTCTTTTGTCCTGGCCGCAAACTGCAATGGAACCTCTACGGTTTTGTTTGAATTTTTGATACTTTGATAAAGCAAATCAACTTTGTATGCAAATCGGGAAGGTTCCATAAGTCTATTGAGGTCTATTTTGGTCAAAACACCTTCTACTTTAGTAAGTCTAAAGCCAGTCGTAAGGTCGTGAATCTTGGGCTTAAGTAGTACAACCCTTATGAAAAGGTTTCCAAAAAAACTTATTGCCTTTCTTGGCAATGCCCATTCTTTGGGAACTGAACCTCCTTTTATATAGCGACTACCAATAACATAATCCGCCCCAGAGAGATATGCATCAACCATTGGTTTCACAAACCTAGGGGGGTGTTGAAAATCAGCATCCATTTCTATCACTGCATCTGCTTTTATTTTTTCTATAGCATATTGAAAACCCCGAATATACGCCCAACCCAAGCCTTCTTTCTGTTTTTGCAAAAGATGGAGATTTTTGTGTTTGGACATAAGACTCTTAACTACATCCCCAGTGCCGTCCGGCGAAAAGTCATCGACTACCAAAAGATGCATCTGAGCCCCTTCTATTTTGGGGAATTCTTTCTCAAACAACTCGTGGATCATCAACGCTATGTTTTGCGACTCATTATATGCGGGCATGACGATAACAATTTTGTCCATTTGAACAAATGATACAATACCACTATGGAAATTGACATACTGACACTGTTCCCTGATATGTACAAAGGTGCCTTTGATGCGTCTATTATCAAACGAGCTGAAAGCAAAGACCTGATAAAGATTCGTGTGCATGATTTAAGAAAATGGGGCGACACAGATAGAAAAAACGTTGACGACAGACCGTACGGAGGCGGGGTGGGAATGATTTTGAGAGTAGATATTATCGACAACGCACTAAAAGAAATAAAAAAACCAGATTCAGAGGTGATACTTTTGGATGCAACAGGAGAGAGACTTAAACAAGAAAAGTGCCAAGAATTAAGTAAGGAAAAAAGTTTGGTACTTATCGCAGGACATTATGAGGGTGTTGACCACAGAGTGCACGAACATCTTGTGGACCAGGTTGTTTCTGTCGGCGACTTTGTTTTGACGGGGGGAGAACTTCCTTCAATGCTTTTGGTGGATAGTGTTATAAGACTTATTCCCGGAGTTTTGGGCAAAGATGAATCGTCAGTTGATGAGTCTCATAAGTACCCGGGGTACCTTGAATATCCACAATATACTCGACCCGAAAAATATAATGGCTGGGATGTGCCCAAAGTGCTACTTTCGGGTAATCACAAAGAAATTGACTTGTGGCGTAAAAAGAATTAATATCCCTCATCATGAAAGAATTGATGTGGAACATGCCTGTTTCCGAAAAACTTCCGCAAAACCAGATCGTGTTTACTGCCGAGGTCGAAGACTGGAACACTGTGCTGGCCAGAGCCTTCGGGTTCCCGGACTTAATACCCAATGACAAAGAAGGAGTAATGTTTCATATAGCTGTGGGCAAAAACGCAGAAGGAAATGTGGTGGGGGCCAAAGTATTACAGGAAACCTCAAAAGACCTCCCCATGCGGGAAATAAGCTTGAACTTTCTCAACACAAGAGCACAACTAATATTTGGTGTGTTCAAAAAAGAAACTTCTCAGGACGACTGAAGTAAAAACTCATCGATCATTTCCCTCCATGTTCGGAATTCCAGACCCAGTCTTTCTTCGGTTAAGCTAACATCTAACCCACCCAACCTGGGTCTTGGTGTTCTTCCGGGTACTTTCAAAAAATCTTCCATAGACCCCTGCGCTAGTGGAATATCTTTTTTGGCGTAGTTTTCCAATAAATATTTACCCGCCTCGTATGGAGTTACTGTGTCTGACGAAGCTATGTGGAAAACACCATTCGTTTCCTTTTCGCAAATAAGTAAGAAGGGTTTTGCGAGATCGTCGATCAAAAGTATGCTTTGAACCTGGTCATTAAATAACGGGTATAATTTTTGATCGTTATACAACATGAGTAAATTTCTAGCCCAGTCCTTTTTTTGTTCAAAATTATCTGCACGGAACGGGTATCCGTATCTGATAACTGCACTTCTGAGGCCAGACATTTTGGAAATCTCCTTTTCTGCAAGATTTTTTGTCCAACCATACCAACCAATTCCGTCGGAATTTTGAGGAATCAACGCATCTTCGGCATAAGGGCCGGGGTCGTCTTGAGATGCCCTAAAGACAAAATCTGTAGATATATGCACCAAAAACTTGTCTTTATCCAGACAAACTTCTGCAAGATTTTTTGCACCTTCAACGTTCAACTTGTAGGCAAGGCCCGATGTATCACCCGATTCCTTTTCGGCAGCGTCAACGTTGGTAAATGCGGCGAAATTGGCAATAATGTCAAAGTTATTTTTTGAAAAAAAATCAATAACTTTTGATTTGTCCGTAATGTCCAAAGTTTTTTCATCCAAGACTGTGGTTACGAAACTGTCACCGATTAGTGAAATTAGCCTTGAAGCAACCATTCCGCTGCCGCCAACAACAAAAAGTTTTTTCATAATTTATTTCTGAAACTTGTGCGGGAAAAGATCGCGCAACTTGGGGTTTTTTTGATCCCTTTCGGAAAGTATGGGGTTATCAACGGGCCATTTTATATTCAAATCCGGATCGTCCCAGGCGACGCCACTGGCTTTTGCGTCATCCCAATATTCATCAATTAAGTAAAAATAATGCATCATATCTTCACCCAATACAGTAATAGAATTTCCAATGCCTCCCGCTGGCAAAAACAAGGCGTGTCTTGGTGAGTCTTCTTTGGTATTGTCGATCGTTATATATTCAACTTTACCAAAAGTGCTGCTTTCCGGCCTCAAATCTACAATAGGTGCATACAACACCCCAGTCACAGGATAAATAAGTTTGTTCCAGTTTTCTGAATGTATTGCTTTAATGACGCCCGGCTTGATGTAAGCATGGGTCCACTGAACAGGATTAAAATCTATTCCAGTTGCAGCTTTTAACTCTTCTTTGTTGTACGGTTCATGCAAAAAACCCCTGGAATCACCAATTATAGGGCGTTCTATCAATACAACACCGGGAATTGAAGTTTTTTTGATGTGCTTATCGGGGTCAAAACGCATCATATTTTAGCTTTGATTATTGTTCTTCTCTGCGAGATTGATTGTATAAATCCCTGACAATGTAATTCTTGCCATTGCGGAAAGAAAATAAGAGTCGTCGCACTTATTCACTATATCCGAAATTTGTGAAACTGGCCAGAGAACTATACCTGCACCTTTTTCGAATTTTTCTCCCGATCTGACAGTTGGGTAGTAAGAGTCATCAAAGTCGAGTATCACACCGTATAAATTGGGGTGGTTATTGGTCATACCGGAGTCGGGGGCAACTCTTCCCAAACTGACTATTTCGTTTAGTGTTACTCCTCCGTTTTTGATGTTTATATCCAAGTCTTTTTTGAGAGACCTGATGATGAAGTTGAGCACGCTCTCGTTGAGTTTGGGGAATCCTCCTGCCAAGTTATAAACCATTGAACCGGTTGGGAATTTTTCTTCCCTTTGAAGAGCCAGGTGTGTAATCTCCCCGCCCCGCCTGACCAAAACTAAAAGTTTGGCACCTGATTTTGGTCCCCAACCCCAAGAGTAAAACCCTTCGGATCTTATTAACCCGTCGACATTAACAACCTCAAACCAGGTTGCGATACCGTATATTCCAAACTCAGGTCTTGCATGATCGACTTCTATAATTCTCAAAATTGTGTCGTTTACTATTTTGTCCTCACGGGCCGCCAAATCTTCGACATAGCCAAACGTTGAAGGATTAAGTGCAAGTGCTTTTATTTTGTTTTTTATGGTCGTGGCGGTAGCGGTAAACCATTTTTTGGACTCAAGGTTTTTCATAACTATTTCGTACCGCACCAAATTCTGTTCAACAAAATGCTCTTTTATGTCTTCGGGTGGCTTTACCTCTGTTGGTTTTTCCAGTTTTCCAAATGTAAATTTAGTCTTACCGGTATCTCTATCCAAAGAAATATATGCACTCATGGTTCCCTCCTCATCGGTTATTGATGCACGCCTTTTAAGCAGGGGTCTCCACCAGTCCTGGTTATTTTTATACCAATCAACAGTTTCTTTTAGACCATCGTCAAAGTTATCCCTTCCTATTTCGGGCACCCATCCGAGTTCCTCAATTATTTTTGTAGCGTCAATTGCATATCTTCTATCGTTTGAGTGTCTATCCGGAACATGCCTCAATACACCGTCATCTTTGCCGTAAAGATTGACGAGTTTTTGTGCAATGTAGTTGTTATCACGATCGTTGTTGGAGCCAACAAGATAAGTTTCACCGCTTTTGCCTTTCTGCAGAATCAGATCAATCGCCGAAGAATGATCCCAGGCATGAATCCAGTCTCTAACGTTTCTGCCGTCACCATGAATAGGAACTTTTATATTATCTATAAGGTTTGTGATAATAATGGGCATGAATTTTTCCGGAAATTGATAAGGACCGTAATTATTGGAACAGTTGGAAATTGTTATGTACATATCGGTTTTTTTGAAGAATTCTAAGACTACTTTATCGGCCTCTGCCTTTGATAAGGCGTAAAGGTTGTCCGGTCTTGGTGAGTACGGTGTTTTTTCTGTGAACTTTAAATCGGAATCCAAAGGAAGTTCACCGTAAACCTCGTCGGTTGAGATATGGTGAAATCTTTTGATGCCGATTTTGTGGGCTTCTTCAAGCAAGGTGATAGTTCCGTGAACATTTGTGGCCCAATACCTACCCGGATCAAAGACACTTCTGTCAACATGGCTTTCTGCAGCAAAGTGGATAACAGCATCGACCCCCTTTAAACCTTCGGCAACTTTGGACCTGTCGTTAATGTCTGCCTGGATAAAGTCTATATCCTTAATGACAGGAGTAAGATTCTCTATATTGCCGGCATAAGTGAGCGAGTCGATTACGACTATTTTGTCTTTTGGATGTTTTTTGTGCCAATAGTGAACGAAGTTGGACCCAATAAATCCTGCGGCTCCAGTTACAAATATTTTCATATCGAATTATCTAAGACTAATCATTTAGGTTGAGGCTTTTAAGATAGTCCTTAAACTTGCCATTAATGTCCGGTCGCGCCAATGCAAACTCAACTACAGTTTTAAGATATTCCATTTTGTTTCCGGTGTCATAATATTTACCATTTTTTATTTCTACAGCCATAACTTTTTTACCATCCTCGAGCATTAGTTTTAATGCATCGTTGTAGTAAAGCTCGTCACCTTGTTTGAGATTTTTAAGTGCCGTATCCAAGTAGTTGAAAATGTCGGGAGTAAACAGATATCCGGAAACGTTTACTAAATCGGAAAGAGCTTTGTCTTTGCCGGGTTTTTCTATAATACTATCCACATCCATGATGCCATCTTCCAAAAACTTACCGCCTGAATTTCCGTAGCGTTCATAATCTTCATCTTTTGTGGCCTTAAGACTGGCCAAACAACTTGCTCCGTATTTTTCGTACGCAGAAATAAGTTGTTTGAATCTGTTGGGTTCAGCCTTTATAAAGTCATCGCTCCAGGTGTAAATAAACGGTTCGTCCCCAATCAAGTGTTTAACGTTAAGAAGCGGTGTTCCGTTGCCATACGGTCCTTTTTGTCTGACATAAACAAAGTTGGCCATGTTTGAAATCTTTTCAACTTCCTCCAGAAGCGGGCGTTTTTTCTCCCCGCCCATTTTGAGATTTTCGATGAGATCGAGGTTGGGTGAGTCAAAGTGATCTTCTATACCCCTTTTGTGATACCCGGTTACAATAAAAATATCTTGAATACCTGCATCAACCAGTTCTTCTACTACATATTGAATGACAGGCTTGTCTACTATGGGGAGCATTTCTTTGGGCATCGCCTTGGTCTGAGGCAGAAATCGTGTGCCAAAGCCTGCCGCGGGGATGACCGCTTTTCTTACTTTTTTGGTATTTGTGCCTGAAAGCATAACTGAAAGTATATTTTGTTATTGTCCCAAAATCAAGGAAAAGAGGATTGTTAACCCCAAGGCTGCTACAGCCACATACTCCACAAAAACCTCCCAATGCAAATCCTTGTGCAGATAATGATGCATTATTCCCCAAGCAACGTAAGAAGAAGCTGTGGCCAATGCAATTGCCTCCTGAAACTTGTGATTATAAGAAAATACAACAATGCCGATAAGTCCTGCCGTAAGTATTCCACCCAGCATCAAATAGTGAGGAAGGTGTTTTGCAATATTTTTCATTTTTATATGACTATATAACCCGACCAGCCTTAAGAATAATTATAACCGCAAGTATCATCCCAAAAAATCCCATATGGGCCAACGACCTTCCGCCAATTCTCTTGATATTTTTTTGTCTTATTATTATCAAATCGACAACCAAGACAATTAAAAGAAGGGCCACAACTGCAATTGCGATATTTTTTGTAGTGAAAAACGGCGAGATACCAGACGAAGTCACTGTTGTGGTTTCTGTGGACGCAGGAATGAAAGGTGCAGGGGTGCTTTCAGGGGTTGGGGTCGGAGTTGGGTCTATGCTGGGTGTCGGCTCGGGTGTCTCGATGGTTATGGGCAGAGCGGCCTCTTGTGACTTTTCTTTGGCTACACCCAAAAGTGAACTTGGTGTTGGGGTTGAGACAATACTTACTGATTTGGCAGTTTCTATTTCAGGAACCGTTGTCATTTTTGTTCCAAAAAACTGAACTATAATTGTTGTGTCTACTCCGTTGAGTGGGCCCTCAACTACACCTATTCCCACATCTCTATAGTTGCTATTGAGAATGTTATCTTTGTGAGAGGGGCTATTCATCCAAGCACTTACCGCCGCTTCGGACGAAGCAAAATCGCGAGCAAGATTTTCACCTGCATATTTGTACTTGTATCCAAAACTTAAAAAGAAACTCCATGGGGACGTGCCGTCAGGTGCAAAATGGGCCCAATAACCCTTTGCCAACATATCGTTTCCTTTTGCAATCGCGGCAGCAGAAAGTGTCGAGTCGAGAACAAGTGCATGAAGTCCGTTTTGTGCTCTTTTTTCGTTGGTAAGACGTACCACATCAAATGGGACAATGTTGGCGGCATACCCGAGGACTTTTGGGAACGTTTTGGGTAAAAGGTTGAGAAATATTTGAACTGAAACCAACAACAAAGCCAAAACGCTTAAACCTGACGGATGGAGAATCTTTGCTTTTTGATTATTTGAATGATGCGGAAGAAATAAATGCATCAAAAGATTGAGCGTTTTCATTAATTAACATGGTAATATCTTTGAGCTGAAGTATCAACGGGAGGGGTATCCCGACGGGTTTGTACTATGCCACCTGTAGGCACTTTCAACAATTTCTCTTAGTCCGTACTTTGGCTGCCAACCCAATGCGTTCTTTATTTTATCAATTTTGGCATAGAGGGCATTTGCATCACCAGGTCTTTTTGGCATGATTTTGAGTTTTATCATTTTACCCGAAACTTTTTGAATTTCGGAAATAACTTCTTTGTTGGAATATCCTCGACCAATCCCTATGTTGTAGAAGTCACTCTTCCCAGAACCCATAATTGACTCCAACGCCAAAACATGGGCTTCCGCCAAATCCAAAACATGAACATAGTCGCGTATACAGGTTCCATCTGGAGTCTCGTAGTCAGCGCCAAACAAAACAAACTCTTTTTGTGCCAAAGCAGCATTCATTGCATTGGGAATAAGATGACTCTCTTCGGGGTGAGACTCGCCGATTGATCCATCTAGGGCAGCTCCTGCGGCATTGAAATATCTAAGGCTTACAAACTTTATTCCATATGCAGCTTCATAGTCTTCACAAATTCTTTCCATCATATATTTGGTTTCGCCGTAGGGATTAAGCGGATTTTTGGAGTCGTCTTCCTCTATTGGCAATCTTTGAGGATTTCCATATACCCCTGCGCTTGAAGAAATAATTATATTTCTACACCCCGTGTCCCGCACAACATCCATTAGATTTAAAAATCCGCCAACATTGTTGTGGTAATACTTGGAGGGATTTGCAAATGACTCACCCATCTGAATAAAGGCTGCCATGTGGACAACGCCATCGAATTTTTCTTTTACAAAAAGTGCCGCCAGGTCATCTTTTTGATTGAGAATGTTTATTTTTTCTACACGAAAATCTTTGACTGATTCCAGGTGCCCGGATGACAGGTCATCCACAATAACGACATCAAAACCTTTTGCGGCAAGTGCCCTTACCATAAAACTTCCAATGTAACCTGCCCCGCCTGTGACTAAAATCTTTTTCATATATATTTCCCGGCATTATTTTGCCAGGTGTCAGTTTTCGCCTTTGTCGTGAAACTTCCTATATAACCCGCCCCACCTGTAACTAAAATCTTTTTCATATAAAACCAAAATATTCGCCAAGCATTTTAATTTTTTTAGGCATTTTTGGCAACAAATAATATATTGAGTACCCAAAAACCAAGGCACCCGAAGCATCTATAAGAACATCTCTAATTCTGGCTTCCCTGCCCTGTGTAAAAGTTTGATGCAACTCGTCAGTTGCACCGTAAACCGCAGACATTATAATTGCCGTAAATACGGCCTTTTTCTTATCCATTCCATCACCGATTAATGCCCGATAATAAAACGCCGCGAGGATTCCAAACAGCAAAACGTGTCCGAATTTTTTGAATGCAAAATCTTTCCAATATACCTGCGAGGCAACGGGAACGCTTCCGGAAGAAAACTTAAATATTAGAAACATCCAAAGTATCGGGGGGGACCATAACAAGATTTTTTTAATAAGCCTGGATTGATAATTGTTTTTCTCTTTCACTAAAATATTATACCAGAGGTTCACCTGGCATCTTGGCTTTTTTGTATGCTAAAAAACCAGCAACTCCCGTAATTAAAATTCCAACTGAAATAATTATTATCGAAATTATCATTACTTTCTTTTTGGGATCTATTGGAGATTTGGATTCAGGCTGTGAAGTCTGTTCAGGTAACAGTGTTTCCAATGATTCGGGTGAAGGGTTGTCTGTTTGAACTGCCAATACTTGAGGTGTTGGTGTGGAAACGGGAGTTGGTGACTTGGTTTTTATGGGGGTGGGGGTTGGTGATTTTGTAGAAACAGGTGTTGATGTGGGAGTGGGAACAGGAGTTGCAGATGGGGTTGGTGTAGGGGTGGGAGCAGGTGCTACATTGGTATTTTGAATATCCGAATCTATATAATTATCGTTGCCGGATTCTTTAATCCTTATTTTTACCTGGTGTGAACCTGCAGATACTGAACCATCAAAACGCAATTTTATAGTTCCGGAATATGTACTTTCTGTCGGGTTGAAATCGGGCATGGAAGTCCATGCATCGTTTTGCTGCAACCAACCCCCATTCCAGGTATCAATATTGGTGAAACTTGGACCACCAAGACCTTTTGAATAGTAATGGGACCCTGGGACTGCCCCATTAACAACAAATGCCACCTGAAAGTCTGTCTCTGCGGTTATGTTTGCCGGAAGGTTTGTAATCGTTACACTTGCTGCAAATATATTTTTGGCAAGTAAACCAAAAGTTACTACAAAAACAGAAACTGCCGCAACTATTTTTGTTCTACGTGTTATTTGCATTATTACAACTCTAACTTTTTAATTATTCCAAAAGTCTACAACACGTAGTTTACATGAAGATAGAAAACATCCAACCCTCCATCGTCGTTGTGAACTCTGACATACCGCAAAGAACAACCACCACCACCTACATAGCTTCCTCTATATAAGGTTCCTGCTTTGACCGCGCGCACATCCGGTGAATCACTTGTTATATCTATTCCGTTGTGGGCGTTATAAATTTTTCCAACATACGTGTTTCTAACGGCCCAGGTTGCTCCGTATCCCTGGTTAAATTTTATTTTTGGACTAATTGGCCAATCCCAAGACCCGGAAGGGTTAAAGCTGTCACCGTCACTTGATCCACAACCTGACCCTGAACAGTTAACATAATCAACACCGCCTTTGAGATAGTTAAATGGGTTTTGTGTTACCCCACCGCTACTTACAGTAAAATGTAAATGGGTCCCGCCGGAATTACAGGAAGAACCCTGAATAACACTTGCGATTTTATCACCTGCATTAACCTTGCCAACTTCGGTTTCTTTTCCTTTGCCGGCCAAAATTCCCTGAATGGCTTCGTACTCTGCTTTTGCTTCTGCCAGTAGTTGTTGATACCTGACTTCACTATTTTGAGTATCTTTCAAAAGTCTAGCTTTGGCTGTCTTTTGGGAATTCAAGTTTTGCTGTTGAGCGGTTAGTTGTTTTTGCAGTGTTTCCTGATCAACCTTTTGTCCCTGGTACATTGTTTGGGTCTCCTGAAGGCGGGTTAAAAGACTTCTGTCTGCTTCCTGAATTTTTTGCAGATAATGATATCTGGATACGGCATTGGTTAAATCCTCCGCAGCCATAACAAAGACAACAGCGTCGGAGAACCTGGACATTTTGTATGTCTCGACTGCCCGCCCGGAAAAAGCCTTGGTGAGATCGTTCATGGAAACTTCCAATTGATCTATGCGTCCGCCCAAAAGACTGATCTTGTTTTGGGTATCTGTGATTTTAAGAGTTGTCAGTTTGATTTGTGCATCAAATTGCGAAATTTGATTTTTGAGAGTTGAGGCTTGTGTGTTTAACTGAGAAATCTTGCCTGTGAGGCACTGTATTTTTTGTGAAATATGGTCTTTGTCCGATGGAATATTGTCACAATCATCGCCAGAAACCAAACGCGGAGTGAGGGCCAAAAATGCTAAAAGGCCTAGCGCAAATAGAAATATCTTTGTTCCATTTATTTTTAGTGTCATTTTGCTTTCCTGGCACGTGATACGGCAAGAAGGCTTCCCGAAAAGGCAAGAACGAAACCGGCCAAAAGTTCCACTCCGAGAATTATTCCAAAAAGTTCAAATATTCCTATTGCGTCTTTGGGGAGAACCGGGATGTCGCCGAAGTATGTCACAGCCGAAGGTGCAAAATAAAGGACAGCTATAAAGGTGATGGCCCACCCCAGAAATACACCCAAAACTGCATATATAACCGCTTCTATTATTATTGGACTCCTTATGAAACCTTTTGTTGCACCTATCAAATTGAGAATTTCCACCTCATCACGCCTTGTGCTCATTCTTAAACTTATGATTATCAAAAGAACAACAAATGAAGTAAGTGCAAGTATTCCCACAAAAGACACACCTCCAACTTTGACATAAGACGTGATTGTTCTGAGTCGGGACACCACCTCGTTGAGACTGGACTCACCACCCAACGCAGCTGTGAAACCAACGGAGTCAACAATTGACTCACCTTTAACATCTTCTATTACTTTTTGTGCAAAATTGAGATCGTTAACCGAAAATTCCAATGACGAAGGAAATATAGAAGGGCTCACAAGTTGCCCCAATAATGGATTGTCGCTGGTGGCTGTTTTGTAAATAGATAATGCTTCCTCTTTGCTAACATATTTAACTTCTTTTATGCGATCATCTTTTTCCAGCTTGTGTTGAAGGGTAGAAATTTCATCTTCTTTTGCATCACTTTTGAGAAATGCGATAACCTGGGGCCTAGTCTCGAAATATCCTATTAGTTTTGATGAAGAATAAACCAAAACAGAAACTAACGTGGCAACAAAAAAAGTTAGCAACAAAACCGATATGGCTGCCAATGCTTGAAACGGCGAACGCCTTACATACCCTAACGCAGTCTTGATATGAATATTAGCCATTATTCTTAGAGTCCATCTTACTCCCGCCCGACTTGTCTGTCACTTTTCCGTCAACTATATGTATAACTCTTTTTTTGTACTTTTTTATAATCTCCATATTATGGGTAGCCATGATAATTGTTTTACCTTCTGATGCGATTTTTTCAAAGAGTTCCATTATTGTATCTGATGTGTCCCAGTCAAGATTTCCGGTGGGCTCATCTGCCAAAAGTAGCGATGGGTTCACAGCCAACGCGCGAGCCAAAGAAACACGCTGTAATTCCCCACCTGAAAGTTGTGATGGAAACATATTCACATTTTTGGAAAGGCCAACAAGTTTAAGAACATGCATGACTCGTTCGCTCCAACCGGACTCCGAAAGTCCAATTACGGCAAGTGCAACTTCTACATTTTCACCAACAGTACGCTCAGGAAGAATTTTGAAATCTTGGAAAACTGTGCCAATTTTTTGTCTGTATTCGGGCACTTCAGACGGCTTTAGTGAATGCACATTTCTACCACCAACAACGATCTGTCCGCTGTCTGGAGAAAACTCACCAAGAATCATTTTTAAAATAGTGGTCTTGCCCGCACCAGAAGGTCCTGTCAAAAAAACAAATTCACCCTTGGAAACATCAAAGCTTATCTCTGAAACTGCAGAAACCGAACCAAAACGTTTGGTAACGTTCTTAAGATGAACCATTTCTTTTTTTTCTTCGGCCATACGCAGAATTTACATTATCAAGTGAAAAGTATAATTACCAGCCCAAAACAACATTTCCCTGAACTGTTTTATTCAACTACTTTGATTTTGGAGACATCCATTAGCCAGCCAGCCTTTTTGGAAGCAAGCGTTTGGCCCCAAACTTGGACCTTTTTGCCGACAAAACTTTGAAGATCAATAACACTTGAGGTGAGATAAACATATCTGCTGGGTCCACCGTCGCGTTCTAGATGGTGTGTGCCTTCGTTGCCTATGCCTTCTTCTTTGAGATCACCCGTTGCCTCGTCGTACTTTGTGTTGGAGTCCAACATCCCAGCTTCGTTATCCGTTACTTTTGCGCCGGGAGCTGCTCCTGAAGAAATTGTTTGGGGAGATGTCCCCAGTAGTTTTTGAGAGATAAACCCGCCACTTCCGACTCCTGCCAGGACCACCAAAAGTGCGCCAAGAATATACCCCCAATGTTTTTTGATATCAAAACTTCCAAAAGCTTTTGTTACTTGTTTTTGAACCCCACCAAGACCTGGGTTGATTTGCTGCATGGATTCAATATATCAAAGTGGGTTGTCAAAACGCAAATTCAAAATATTATCTACCCACTGACTTGAGTTCGGCATCGATAAAAAGATCTATTTCCCCGTCTAAAACGGCATCAGTATTTCCTGTTTCGACATCTGTTCTTAAGTCTTTAACCATTTTGTATGGATGAAGCACATAACTTCTGATTTGCGTTCCCCAAGATGCAGGTCTGTAGTCGCCTTTTAATTCCTTTTTGAGACCTTTGGCAATTTCTTGCTGCATGAGCCAAAGCTTTCCTCTCAAAAGATCCATTGCAATCTTTCGGTTTTGCTCCTGAAACCTTTCGGTGGATGCGGTGATGACTATTCCGGAAGGGATGTGTGTAAGCCGTACTGCCGTGGCAACTTTATTCACATTTTGGCCGCCGTGCCCACCTGCGTGAATGAACTGCCAATCTAAATCGTCTTCCTTGATTTCTATATCACGCAAGTCAACATCGGAAAGTTCGGGCATAACTTCGACAAGAGCAAATGAAGTTTGTCTTAGTTTGTCTGCATTGAATGGTGATTGTCTGACAAGTCTATGGGTTCCTGCTTCTCCTTTGAGATAACCGTAGGCATAATGTCCCAAAACTTTTATTGTTACACTTTTGATACCAGCCTCTTCCCCTGCCGAATATTCTAGAATTTGTGACTTCCAACCTCTTATCTCACAAAAACGTGTATACATTCTGTAAATCATATTGGACCAATCCATTGCCTCGGTTCCACCCTGACCTGCATGTATGGAAAGAATTGCATTCTTACCATCGTATTCGCCTGACAAAAATGATTTGAGTTCCAGCTTTTCCATAAACTTTTCGGCTTTGGCAACCTCTGTTTGTAAGTTTTCCTCCTGGGAAGAATCGTCCGAGAGTACTTTGATTATTTCCAAATTTTGAGTTAATTCTTCAACTTCTTCTAATTCTTTTTTGAGGTCGGAAAGTTCTTGGGTAACACTTCTTGCTTCTTCCTGATTATCCCAGAGATTTGGGTCGGCGGATTTGACAGTCAGTTCCTCAATTTTTTTCTGCTTATCAGGAATATTTAAAGCATTCGTCAAATCTGTCAAACGTGTCAAAAGTTCGGCAATTTTTTGTTTTATTTCCTGCATGTTATGACAAGTATAACCCAAACAGCCTTAAATTGGCCAAATGTGATAAAATTCGGGCTCAAACCGTTTGTACCTTAAGGAGAACAACCATGTCAATATTGACAGATCTGTTCGATAACTTGAACGACTGGCCAATTGCAGTATTCAAAAACCTCTCACCCCTGGTGAAGATTGTCGTGATCATCATCGCCCTTTGTGCACTTTTACCGGCCGAGCCGGTGGATGTGATTAACCTGGTGCTTTGGGCAGGAATCATGGCTTTCTTTGCCAACATCTTCAGTTCGATCTGGGTCCTGGGAGCAATTGGAGCAGTGCTCTGGATAGTTGGGCAAATCATTGAGGCTTTGCTGTTATTCGTGATTGCCACCTACCTGACACCTGCGGTCATTGTCGGAATCGCGGCCATATTTGGCCTTGATGCTAATGACGCTATGTTCAACTAAAGTTGTCGGGCTTGTCCCCGTTCGTGGAGTTTCCATGGGCGGGGATTTTTTTGTGGGAAAAATTATTACAAAAATAGTTGAGAGATATAAAAAGTAGGTTGAAATATTGAAGTAAAAAGTGTGAGTTTCGGGGAACCGGAATCATTTTTGTGAATGACCCGGTTCCCCGATTAAACCAAGAATATACTGCTAAGCGCCTGTTACTAGAACAGGAAACGGGCGAAAGCGCCTGCGACTGCCATGAGGGGCAACCAGACGAATGCCGCCTTGGTGGTCAGAAAACCTTCCACTGTGTCTGAACCGACTAGTACCAACACCCCGAGGATGAAGAGTAAGCCGCCGAGACCAGATGCAATGATCGCCAATTCGAACGTACCGGCCGTTAAAGCCAGTGCACCGAAGGCAAGACCAACCACAGCAAAGATGCCGCCGCCAACTTGCTGGCTCAGGTGATCCTTGAAGGAGTCACTTGTGAACGCCAGGGCGCCGAGGGTGGCAAACATCGCCGCAATGAAGGTTGGGGCAACGAGACGCATGACATAGGCAGTCGTGACAGCCATCGTGGCCGGGACTGAAAAGAACGCCCAGAGCGAAACGACTGTATAGACAATGCCAGCCACAGGGTTGACCAGGAAGTCTGTGATCCCTTCGGGGAGAAGCACGAATGCTCCATAACCCACAAAGAGGACTCCCAAACCCTTGAGCAACAAACCACCGGTCACATCGAAGAGACCAACCCCGAGGCCCAAAAGCGCGAGCACGATGCCGAGCAGGAGAGGTTGAAAGCCGTCGCTGTCAGAAGCCAGGAATGTGTCCCGGATATTCTTGCCGGCGAAGCTGAACGCGGCCAGAAGGCCGGTCGCAACAAACAAAATGGTGATAGGATCCATTGTTCTCTTCTCCTTAAGGAACGGGTGTAGCCGTAGCCGGGAACAATTCGGTGTCCTGGCCGGACTCGATGATTGATTGCGTGTCCGCGCTCACGATCGAGCGGGTCATGTACTCCAAAGCCGCGTAGCGTGTCATTCGGCATTC
The DNA here is from genome assembly GCA_964599625.1 of uncultured Gammaproteobacteria bacterium. Classification (GTDB taxonomy): domain Bacteria; phylum Patescibacteriota; class Microgenomatia; order UBA8517; family UBA8517; genus CAZRGC01. The sequence continues at coordinate 108,176 of CAZRGC010000001.1, read as the reverse complement.
GCCGGTACCGCCATTGGCCGCAGGGTTCCATGTGGATTCGTACAGAAGCGCGAGCGCCGACTCGTGGCCGGTGAACTTGAGCTTCGCAGAATACGCAATGTTGTTCATGAATTCGCCGCTGATGTAGTATTGGCACAAATTCTTATCAGTGTGGCTGACCCAAAGGTTCGCAGTGGGAAGCCAGGACCAATCAGAGACGCCGATACCATTTTCCGCCAACTTTTCGTAGACCTTCTGGGTGTTCCCATAGGTTTGCATGAGGTCGTTCATGAAATCGACCTCGGGAAAGCTGGAGGTATAGTTCTGATATTCCACAGCCGCTTCGAAAGCCATGAGATTGGCATTTTGCACGGCCGCGCGGTTGGCAACGATGTAATCGGCCAACTGACGGAACACCTGAACGCACTCGGTTGTGGCCTGTTCACCACTGATCGAGTTTGTCACCAACGCACTGAAGATCGCGTCTCCGTCCATGTTGCCGGTTGCGGCCTGGGCGATCGTCGACTCAGTCTGGGCGACACTGGCGGAACAAGCATTTGCCACACCCATCAGGTCCTTCGCGCCGAGGCGGAGGTTGTTGAGGGCGAGTTCGTACTTGCGCCAGAGAACGGTGATGTTGCTTTCGCGATCCACGCCGCCTTTATAGTACGTGCGGGCCTGAGCCAAAATTGCAACAGGATCAAGCTTCGGCAGAGCCGGGGCCGTGTCCTGAGGAGCAGGGTTTCCACACGCGGTAAGGACGAACGTGAGAGCCAAAATGATTGGGATCACCTTCTTCAAGAGGTTCATTGATTTTCTCCTTGAGAGTAATGCTTACATATTGCTGCGCGCGTAAGCAGCGAAAAACAACGCGCCGATGGCCAAAAGCAAAACCATCCAAGCACCAAAGACTGGTGTGGAAGCGATTGCGCCCTGGGTCACCGTATTCATGATCAAGAACCGGCCGTCCTCGTTCACCTCGATGGTGGTTTTGAGGTAATCGGTATTACATGTGCTGTAACGCACGAATCCGACATGGTCGGCTTTGGCACCAGTACAAGACGGATCGCTGGGATCGGGCGGGGTGTAGTTGGGGTCCTTCTCGTAGAGAAGTCCGATAACCGAGCCAGCCTGAGTCAGGTCCGAAAACTGGTAAGTGAACTTGTCGCCCTGTGAGGGATTATAGTTTGCCGTGAATGTTCCAAAGAGGTTTTCCTTGGTCAACGGCAGACTTTCACCTGCAGGGATCGAAGCATTCACGCGCTGGATAACCAGAGTATTGCCGGCGGGCATGCCTGTTTCCAGACCGCGGCCGGTAATGCGCGTGCCATCGTCGCTGATGGAAGCGATTGCAAAGACCAGGTTTTTGGGCATTGAGAACAACGACCATACACCAGCATCACGAAGGTAAGCCTTCACCGCCGAAACGGTATATGGCATTCCGCCGAGTTGCTGAACGACTGAATCACACACCAAGAACCACCGAAGTGATCCCTGTTTTGTGGGGCCGAAGTCGCCTTGAACTTGCATCGCGTATTCCGCATATCCCTGAATTTGATCAGGGCTGACACACGAACCAATGACAGTGATGGGGTTGAACCCAATCGCGAGGTCGCCATCGGTTGCCACCAGTGAGGTGGGAAGTGTCGCGGGTTTGCCGTAGGAGTCTGTAATGGTGTAGGCTACACCACTTGGGCCAGGCAGGTTGACGAGTGATCTGAGGGTGTTGTAATCCCCATCGTACACATCGTACAAAGGACTGTCGGCCGCGAAGCCCCAGTTAAAGTACGGACCGATGAAGGTCGCGTCAACAACAGGGCCGCCATTTTCCTTGGCATTTTTCACCATTGTATAAGCATCTGGGACGTGCTCGTTGTACGAGCCGGGGCGTTCGCAGGATGTGCCGAAGATACCAGTCTCACAATAGAGATGGTTCATGGCATCTTGCGGCGCGCGCCAGTCCGTGTTTGCATAGACAACAGGTTTACGCTTATCGCTGATCACACCGTACTCGTCCTTCGCGCAGGGTTCGAAAGCGCCAGAATCCGCCAGACAGAGCTGGTGATATATCTGTTCGCTCAAGTATTTTGCGCGCGTGTCAGGAATAATGTAGTAGCGCACAACATGGGTGAACCATGGAGTGTATTCCTCATCATGCTCTTCATGACAGCTTTCGGTTGTTTTCCCGTCAGCGTCAGTGGAGGTTGTACACACTTGATGCGAATTGATGTCGCGGTTGGTGTAGTACGGCGTTTCACTCGAGCAGAAGTCACGATGGTTGACGGTGCGTTCGCAGTTTTGAATCTCCATGCCGATTTGCGAAACAACGGCATGTATGTACTGGTAATTTGTGGCTTGAGCTCGCTGAGCCAAATCCACACCCTGGGTGATCGCTTGGTCTGCCAACTGATGGCCGACTTCATCGACTTTGCCGGGGATTTGGGCGTTATTAACAAAGGCTCCGAAAGAACCGAGGAGGATTGCCACAATTAATGCGACAGACCACAACCCGGCAGAATCGAGACCCAGAAAAACTCCGCCCGCGAACACGAAAATTGCCAGTGCGAAAAACCAAAGCCAGGCACGGGAGTGCATTCGACTCTCCACATTTGTCTCAGCGATTTGCTGAGCCTCAGTATAGAGCTCCTGCACACTGTAGTGCTGTTGGTTTGCGGTGTTGGCGCCTGCCACTGGGGGTGGAACCTGAGGTGCCGGCGGGGAGAATAATCCGCATGCCAGCGTACTCAAAGCAAGAACCACCAGGAGGATTCCAAACGCAAACCGCCTTTTTTGAATCATAAGCGGTCTCCTTTCAAAATAGTTGATACCGACTTAAAGAAACTGTCTACCAACTTGGCAGAATGTCTCTTTCATCGGCACCAACCGGAGATAAATCAATAATTTTGTATATTCTTGGTTTGTTAATGTACAAACAAAAAGAAAGTTAGGGCTTAATTTCCCAAAAAAGGACAAAGACCTAACTCAGGGGCAATGGTACACTACTTTTGTACAAAAGTCAAGATTATAGGTCTACAACCTAAGGTTTACATTTTATGAACTATGGAGCACAAATCAAGCTCTTTATTTTTTCCCTGTCTTGGGGGGTCAAGCTCTGAAAAACTTTTATCGCCTCCTGTGGAACACTTGCTTTGACAATTGAGTTTGCCGCATCCTGTATTCCCAAAACTTCTGTTAGCTTGTTTCTTCCTGAATCCAATGCCACGCTCAAGGGTTTGGGGGCATTCTTCCAGCCTAAAAGTGCTGTTATCGCAGTGGAACCCTTTACCAACAAAAACCCTTCCAATGTGAGTGCCAACATAAAACCAAAAAGTATCCCAAAACCGGCACCTTTAAATGAATAGTGAACTGTGTGATGGCGATACTGTGCCATTGTCAAAACCAGAAGGAAAAGTAGAACCAGAATAACACTGACTTCAATATAAGGAACAGGGATTACTTTTCCCCAAAAATTCACATCGACTGTTTTAGCCAGAAGTTCATACAAAAGCTCCATCAAAAATTATTCTAGCACAGGGGAAACTCAAGGAGTTGCGGTTGGCTTTGGTGTGCCGGTAGGAGTTGGTGTAGATGTTGCTCTAGGAGTAGCAGTAGCCGCACCTTTTCTGGGCCCTGTAACAACCAAGACATCGGATGTCTGCGAAGAAGATGTTTTTGTATTTACAGTCACGTAAAGTGAATTCAGTTTTTGTGTTATCTCTGCAACTATTGTGGAATCAAGTTTTGTAGAAAAAGTTACGGTTGTAGAAGTGGCATCTTGTTCAGATGCGTTTCCGGCTTTGGCGTTTGTATAACCCAAATTTTTAAGCTGGGTTTGCAAATAACCTGCATCTCCAGGAACTCCGGTTCCGTTTTGAATTTCAATTGTTATCTTGGATTTATCAATAGTGGCCTTTGGTGTTCCAACCGGTGTTGGTGTGGGTGTTGATGTGGGCAAACTGGAGGGAACATCGCTTGTTGTTAGGTTGTCAAAAGGTGTCGGATCGGGTGTCTCGTCTCCCGATTTTCCTGTCGCACTTTTGTAAATCACAAAGCCAAGAATGGCAACAAGAATCAAAATTCCAATTATAAGAAAAGTCTTGGGACCACTGGATTTTTTGGGTTCGGGGTTAAGTGAAGGGAAAGACACACCGCTTCCTTGCTGAGGATTCAAGGTTTCTTGAGTTTCGGTATTTTGATTTTCTTCCATTTTTTCTGTCCAGGCTTACAAGTGCGTCAGTATATATGTAAGGAATTATAATTGTCAACCCCTCTCAAAGCGTGCCTGCAATTTTTCTACCAGAATAGAATAAAAACGAAGGTTGTGAATTGAGGCCAATCTCATCGCAGAAGTGTCTCCAATTTTAAACAAATGAGAAAGGTAACCTCTCGAATAATTTTTACAAAGCAAACAATCACACGCGGTGCTTATTGGGGATTTGTCTGTAAGGTGCTTTTCTTTTTTGGCATCATAAAAACTATAGAAGTCAGAAACTTCAACATTTATGTCTTTCAGAGTTTGAGCATTGTAAACATACAGCCTTCCATGTCTGCCATCGCGTGTAGGCAAAACACAATCAAAAATCCCAAAACCCAAGTCCACACTCCGAACTATGTCATCCGGCTTTCCAACTCCAAGTCCATAAAGCAGATAATCTTCCGGGGCGTTTTCGGCGATTATTTTTGCACTTGCCACATCCAGGTTTCCGTCTTTATCAATAGGCCAGCCGCCCCACCCAAAGCCGTCGAAGCCTATTTTCGCAAGCTCTTTGGCACAATGAGTTCGAAGATCAGGGAACTCTCCACCCTGTACCACTCCCAATAGGTATGGTCGACCAGCCTCAGTTAAGCCTTTGGACCTACAAAGTTTTTCGAATCTTTCTTTGGATCTTTTGGCCCACAAGATTGTCCTTTCTACTGTTTCTTTTGCATTTTTTTCACTTGAGGCAGGTTCCGTAAAATCATCCAGTACCACTACCATGTCAGTGTTCAATCGCATCTGATATTCAATTGAGTCTTCGGGACTAAACACCAATTTTCTATTTTTACCCGGGTAAAGCACTACACCTTCATCTTTGACTTTGCCCTTAACCACGCCTTTTTTAATTACAGACATCACCTGAAACCCTCCCGAGTCGGATATTACAGCCCCGTCAAAGTTCATAAACTCCCGGACCCCACCAAACTCCGCAAGAACTTTTTGTGGAAGGCCTTGCCACAAATGATAAGTATTCACAAGAATGCCTTTGGTTTTTGTACTTTGAATATCGTTTGAATCAAGACATTTTAGAACCGCTCGAGTAGCGTCCGGAAAAAATACCGGCAATGGAAGATTCCCCTTTTTGTATCTAAAAAACTTTTTTCTCACGGAAGAATTGTATCACCACCTCACCTACTGGCGTATTACATCACCTGCTGGCGTATTACATCACCTACTGGCGTAGCGGTTTGTATATGTTCCCTTGAATTGACCCTGCGCGACAACATGTCCCTCTAGGGCGTTTTCCAACTCTGCCCTGGTTGCGTTTCCTGCAATCTCCAGTTTTGTGTCCAGGGCATAAATCTTGAAATGATATGTGTGAGGTTCGCTTTGTGGAGGGCATGGACCGCCGTATCCAATGTTGCCAAAATCGTTTCGGCCGCTATCTGCTTCTTCGGGAGTTTTGGCATATTCAATATTTTGCCTTGAAGGATCAATATTGTATAAAATCCAATGTGTAAACCCTTTAGGGTTTGTGTCCAAATCTTCAATTATCACAGCCAAGCTTTTTGCATCCCCAGGGGTTCTATCTATATTCATTGGTGGAATTGCATTCTCACCATCGCAAGTAAACTTAATTGGAATTTCACCGCCGTTTTTAAAATCCTGGCTGCCAAAAGACATGGTGGCTCGCCCAATGCTTATGCCACCAGAAGAGAATTCTAATCCGTTTTTGTTAGAAGCAAACAGCCATATAGCCCCCGCAAAAAGCAAGAGTGCGACAGTACCGAGCAGAAATTTCCCCATTGTTATAACTTATTGCCAGTAGGCAAAAATTGCAGCCATTACCATAAGGCTGGCTAACTGGTATCCGGCATTAATGATAAAAAGTTTCCAGGACTGTTTCATGTATAAAACACCCGTTACCAAAACAGTTGTTACAAACCCAAACCAGATCCAAAAAGCCAACTGCAACCCGTCCATAATGTTAACAATATAGAAAAGATCTATAAATTGCTTAAGCACAAAGGCGGTAATCAGTGCGCTCAAAGTACCAACTAGGTACATTTGAATCGCTCCCTTTTTGGGTCTCATTTCACTAAGAGAAATCTTGGTAAGTTCGGCCCATTCCTGCCCAAACAACGCTTTCGAGTACCACAAGAATCCCAAAATAATAGACGCACCCGCAGCTGCCAATACCGCCGGCCAATTTGTTGATAAATTAATCATAAAAAAATTCACCTCCTTTCAGACATTATTATCTTAGAAAATAATCTTTGCAACATTAATCACAAAAAAGGCCTGCATCCATATTTTGATGCAGGCCAGTTGCCTAAAGTCTAATTGTCTGAAAACCAAAGAAAGCAAGCACTCCGAACTTTATAAGTTTGCCGATAAAAAGTGCAACAAGATACTTCCACACAGGAACGTTGGTTGCACCCGCAACAATACCGGCAACATCAAAGAGCGGATTTGGTATTGCAGCCAGTAGAATCAGTGCAAAAGCGCCGTACTTTTCCATCCATCCGGTTACTTTTTCTGCGTGTCCCGAAACATAACCCGAACCGCTTTTGCCTGCAACATATCCTGTGAGTTCTCCAATTGTCGAACCACCGGCAGCTATTACTGTTACCCAGAACGGGTTCAAAACAGCCGCTGCGGCTACAGTTGTGAGAAAAAGCGGAGTGGGCAAAAAAAGTGTTGCACTGCCAAATACGTTAATGAGAAAGAGTCCGATATAACCCAATCCCGAAAGCTGTGCAATCTGATCACGGAACAAAAGAATTGAACCGGACACGACAACCGCGAACAGTAGTCCCAACACATTTTTGTACTTTAAGGAACTCATCTTGACTCCATTCTAAACTCATCGTTGAGATTGTACAAAAACAAAGCAGTGTTTGCAAACTACAGGATTACTCGACTTTAAGAAGCTCTACTTCGAAGATAAGAGTTGCTCCGCCGGGTATTGCTCCGGGAACACCCCTGTCACCATACCCCATTGAAGGCGGAATTGTGAGTTTTCTTTTTCCTCCGACTTTCATTCCGCTAAACCCCTGATCCCAACCCTGGATAACCTGTCCCGATCCCAAAACAAACGAAAAAGGAGTTCCGTGATCGTATGAGCTGTCAAATTTGGTGCCATCTGTAAGAGTACCTTTATAGTTAACAGTAATCTTTTTGCCGGCAGTGGCTTCGTCACCCGTCCCAACCTTTTGGTCTTCGATAGCAAGTTTATTGTCCATTGTTGTTTTTGCTGTTAGCGGAACATTGGTCGGGCTTACCCCGGCCGAAGGTTCTATTGTAGACTCAGGTGTGGGATTTGTATAGGACATACTTTGGGAAGTTTTTCCACTCATTCGTGTAAAAAAGAAGAAACCAACCGCAACCAAAAGCACTGCAGCGGCAACAGCAACCAAGTTCATTTTGTTTTCCGAAAAATCGTTAGTCTGAGGTGTCTGAGACGGTTGTTCCCCTTCCATACAAAAAAGATACTAACATCTTTTTTGCACCATTTACAGGGTAGGGTGTAAAATCGCTCAATGGAAAAAGAAACCAGAGAGTCTTTGGTAGTGACAGCGTTTGCAGATGCAATGCGAAAAAGCCCAGTCATTGCCGAAAAAATAAAGGCTTACAAACAGAAAGTTTTGATCCTAAGTCTAGAAAAAGATATGGGAAAGGGGCAGGAATTGGCAAATGCCCTAAACAGCCACGAAGATGGCCTGAGTGTGGCAGAAGCAAACGGCCTGTTTGATTTTCTTTTGCCCGGACAAGAGGCTTCGGGGGAAGGGTTCACCTTGTCAGAAACTAAAGGTATAACAATCGTAATATTACCCGACTTCAACCTGCAAAAATACGGCCAAGAGGAAGAACAATTTGGCAAATTTTTGGCGGGAATGGATAAACCGCGCGAGGTTCACATGAACTATCTTATAGTTTCACCCAGTTCGGACAGAATAACACTCAAAAAAAATGACATCACAGAAGCTAGGCTAGATTTGGACAACAAAGAAGACTTTTTTGAGGCATTAAATAAACTAGAAAGATTTCTCTCTTAAGAAACTACCTTAAGGTTTCTTTCTTTGACCATTTTCAGCCACCTTGGAAACACCTCTATTCCCGGAAGATCCATTTCACCTGCTTGAATAGGCTTACCTGAAAGTTGGAAGCCTAGCGGATCTCCTGCAAATATTCCAACAGACTCTGCATCTTCTCTTGTTGCAAAAACAAACATTGCCCGAGCAATACCATCTCTTCCGTAAAAGCCGTTTTTTCCATACAAGAACTTGGCAGCGTCTCCGTGTTCCAAAAGTCCTTTAGATGGAAAAATTAAAATCTCACCGATTTTCTCCCTAATCAAATTTCTATCAGATTCATCGGCAATAACCCTAAAGTCCAACTCTCTGGACGTAACAACATTTATTTTTTGTGCTTTGGCCATCTCCACAAGCTCCATCGCCGCTTTTTCCCTGTCGTCTGCAAAGTAAAAAAGTATCGAAGCAGGAAGTTTTCCTTCATCCAAAAACCTTCTATATTCGACTGCATTGGCACCACCAGTCCCCTTGTCGTTTTTTTCTGTCATGGCTGTATTTTAACACTACTACAGGCCGATTCAAGCAAACTTAGTTTGCTAAAAATATATTTATTGAATTCCAAGTGAAAACCTATAAGCGTAGCTTGCGAGATACGAGTTTGTGTAGTAAATGTATCTCATGAACTTCAGGTTAAAACCTATAGTACTTGACTTTCGAGGCTAAAAGTGTTATCATTATACTTCGACAGCTAGCACATTGAGGTTGATTTGAAAAAGATCACGTTTTTCATAGTCAGTTTGGCGCTTTTGATAAGCGCATGCTCACCCGCCACAACAGGCAACACCTGCTACCCGGAGTTTCAGGGCACAAAACATGTTTTTGTTGCCACTGCATTTGGGATGGAAACATTGGCGGTCGAAAGCAGAGTAGACGTGATTTCTCAGTGCACATCAAACGGCATTGTCTACACCTTGGCCAATTTGGACAAATACCAAATTGTCATTTTCCAAACAGGTGTCGGTCCCACAAACGCAACCCAATCCACAAACTACACATTAGAAAATTTTAATGTGGAACTGTTGGTGTTTTCGGGTATCGCGGGTGGAATTGATCCCAATCTGGAAATTGGCAATACAGTTGTTCCTACGGCTTGGTACGATCTTGGCACAGATCAGCGGATACAAATAGACGAAACGCTTTTGAACATTGCAAAGGGGTTAACCAATACTGGTTTTCCGAGCTCTGTCAGTTTCCCTGACAACGGAATTACATCCCCCGAATTTGTTTCAGACGAGGAACTCGTCACCAAAATCCGTTCAGATCACGGTTCAAGCGTTGTTGATATGGAAACATTTTGGATAGCAAACATTTCCAAGTCGTTCAACACGCCGTTTATTGCCGTTAGATCAGTCAGCGACTACGCCGACGGCCAAAAAGATAAATCACATTATCAAGAAGCCGCAGACGCAAGCGCCAATGTCGCATTGAGATTCATTCTTTTATATTTTGCCAGTCAGGCCCCCTAGGAATTCTTCCATCAGGGGGCTTTTTTGTTTATGCAATCAGGATCAGTCAAGATTTTTGAATTCCGGGTAAAATGCAGAAACTTCTGCTTTAACCCTGTCGGTTATTCTAATTAGTCTGGGTTGTAGTTTGTAAAAAAACTCTCTTCCACGGTAATACTCTTCGGGTTTTCGTAAAACCTTGTTCAGTGCAAGGTTTGCTATTATCTCCTGACTAAAATTTAGGTTATCCCCAATCACCAACTCCAAGCAGTTTGCGTAAAGTGATTGAGCAAAAAGTTTTTTTAAAATTTGCCTTTTGTCTGCAGCAGCATTGCCTTTGTCGTAAACTACTTCCATTTTTTCAGGTTCGGGAAAGTTGACCAAAAAATCATTTTCCATATCGGTGAAAGTATCCCCATCAACCTCGCTGTCCGCCCAATCAATAATATCCATTTGCATCTTCCAGGGTCTGGTTCTCAAATATTTAGCTTGTTTTTCAGTAAAATCGACAACATAAGTCAATCTTTCTCCGGGCAAACCGTTTTCTGTGCGTTTTTCATCTTCCAATGTCTCGTCAACTGTCTTTGTTGGCCTAAGCAAGTCCTTCCTGAGCGATGGGTTTTGTCCAATATTTCTTCTGAACGACTCAAAGTGGCGTTCTTTTTCTTCTTCTGTAAATCTTCGGTTTATTCCACCAGTTTTTAGTCTTTTGGATATTTTGACGTCGTCTTTTGCAACATCCCAAACAGTCAGTCTTGCCATACGGTCACTTCTACTTGACCAGGCAACCGAAGAAAAGGGATCTATCGCCACATTGTCGTACGCACGGTGTCCGCTTAATCCGTCCATAAGGTGTTCTTTTGGGGAGACTGTTCCGTGATAAACCTGAAAATCGTAACCCGGTTTTTCCATATTCTTCGACTTTTATACCAAAGACCTAAAAATATTCAAATACGTTTCCTTATTTAAATTCACAAACCAAACAACATACACCCACACAGCAGGAAAAATAACCAGGTTTTCAAACCATTTTCCTGTTTTTATTCTCCAACTTTTTATTGGCGGAATTCCGAACGAAACATCTATAGGAAACAGCAAAGGTATGCCTTCCTCAGTAAGACTGTCAGACAAAAGGTGTGAAGCATAACCTATCAAAATCGATGCCAACAAGATGTCGGTTTGGACGAATCCCGAATTGAAAATCATAGGAAGAACCCAACTTAAAAATTTATGAATAAGAAAAAATCCGATAACAGAATGTGTAATTGTCCTGTGTTTATAAAAAATCCTTCTTAACACACCCCCCAATCTTTGTCCTTGTGGCAAAAGCCCCCAAAGATAGTTTCCTGAAGTATCCATATCTGGAATCAAGGCGCCGACAGTTGTACCCACAAGACACAGTATTAATGTCAAAACATTAATATTCTCAGGCGGAAAAAATGCAGCAACAGTAATCAGGGATGCCACAGCAAAAGCGTTGTGAGTTCGGGCTGTCATATCATTTTTTCATTCTGGCTTTGTGTTGCGCCAAGCCATCAGAAATTGCAGCATCACGTGGGTAAAGCTTTGCCGCGCGTTCCAGAAGTGTCAAATCAAATTTATCTCTATCAAAAACAGGTTCTTCTCCAACATCCTTTCTTAATTCATTTTGGGAAACTGAATACCTGAATGAGTTGTTTTGTGTGATTTCAGGGAATGCATAATAAACCATCTGGGCAATGAATTCCGGTTCAAAATGTTCCGGCATAGATTTACCTTTACCCAAAAGATAATTTCTATACTCTTGCATGTTAGTTCTTGCCTCACGAACTCTTTTCCAAATTAACTCAGAGTGATTTCTCAAATGCGGAAGCGCAGTAAGGTCCGAGGCTGCAATTATGTATCCCCTTACAACGTCTGGGGATTTGTCCCAGACTTCTGTCAAAATATCCATTGCTGCATTTTTGATTTTCAAATCAGAAGTGGTCATACCTTGATCCGGCAACAAATCTTCTGTCTGGACACCCACTCCAGAAGGAGTAAAAGGACATTTTCTCATCCTATCACCGGCGGATGCTAGAACTTTGGCCTTCTCCAAAATCTGCACTCTTTCACTGGGATATTTGGTCAGCTCGTCCGCAACTTTTTTTGCAATTCTGGCTTTTTCTTTTATCGAACTTTCTTTCCATCCCAAATCAACTTTTCTTTTATCTGGGTGGGGAATCTCAAACATAGCTTCCTCTTTCTTTTTTAGCCAGGCCGTTTCTATTTTCCGTTTTACTTCATCCTCCCCTGCCTTTAGGTTTTTTGATATTCCGTCAACAGTTGTCTGCAAGGTTTTAGCCGACACACCCGTAACATCTTTCCTGTGGCTACCAACTACTTCGGATTTCATGGTTTTCCCTAGGCCCGACTTTCTCATTGCATCGTTAATCGTGCCGCCACCACCAGGAGGAACAATAAACACCAAATGTTTCGCTTTGGTATCTTTTCCCGAATACAATGGCAAATGCTCCGTGAAGAACACGGTCAGCGACGGATTGTCTTTTGCGACAAAGATCTCATATTCGCTTATTCCCGAAAACATGCCATATGCCCCTTCCCTTTGGAATGGTATCGGCTGCATAGTGAGTGATGAATTCCTGTAAACAGGTTCAGGAACATGGCCACCTTGGGCCAAATAATTTGAATTTATTCTGTAGCGCGGCGACCCATTCAGTTCCTCAAACAAAACATCTTCCAATCTTTCACAGTTTTTCTTGGCCCACATTTCGGCACCTGGAGTTTCGATTACAACTATGTTTGCCCCGCGTTTTATTGCTTCTGCTGATTCGATTCCAACCAAATGAGGCCCTTTGACAACCTCCAGCGTTTTTATTCCATCAACTTCTCTTACAAACGAAGTTCCATCAACAGAAACAGAATAAGAAGTTCCATCCAAAACATAGGGTTTTTCAAACTTCGGCCCAACAGAAGCTTTTTCCATATTCAATAAATATTATTACATCCCCTCCGCACTTGCGAGTGATTTTTCCCCCAAAAGCTGGTGTTGCAACTTCGCTAAGTCTTATAACCCAGGTTTCTCATTCTTGAAGAAAGTTCGGTCCGAATCTTACTGGCTACATCAGAACTGGGACCACCAAATCTTGTATTGTCCAGGTCGTCAATTTTAAGGCCTGCATACCTTGTGCATTTTTGCCCCTCCGCTATTATTTTCATAGCCAGTGCCGGGGCCCCACACTGCACTTCCCAATTCATAACGTTATCATTTTTTGCAGAATGAACTCCAACAAAAGTTTTGTAGTTATCTGGTAGACTGTCACCAATTATATCTCTTGGATACAATGACTCGTTTAAGGCCACCTGCAGTCCGTCGGCTCCGGCGTTACTGGCAACCAAAAATCCATAAAAAGCAGGGGTTAAATTGGGTTTGTTGTCAAAAGCTTTAAATATACTCTCCAAATAAGTTTCTGTGAGGATATCTTCAAAATTTGCCTGCGACCCGTCTTTGTCCCAACGTAATTTAAACTTTGCGACAAACCCGTTTTCTTCGTCGATAATCGCATCCCTTAGCGCAACTCTCACAAGGTCGTTGTATTTCTCCTGTTCTTCTGTAAAAGAGGTTTTGCGATAATTATTTTCGCCGATGGTAAAAGTATTACTTGTATTGGAATATGTATCCACTTGCCCTTCGTGATAGTAAGTTTTCCCCTTAGAAGGCAATCTCCCCCTGCCGGGTTTTTCGATCAGACTTTTGTAAACCTCGTAAACTTTGTGGTGACTTACCACATCCCGATCCACTCTTCTTGATGCAGAGTCCTTGACGATAGCATCTGACATATGTTTAGTCGTATTATATATTACAAACATGGAACGCCAAGGATATGTGGAGTCACAAGTTAACCCCGAAAGTGAGATCGACAAAATCCACAAACTTATTACAGACAAACTTATCAGAGAAACTGTTCCTCAGGAAAAAATTGACTCAGGTGAAATAAGACCTCAAACAATTTTGTATATGGTCTATTGGGCCGACAGACTCAAAGACAACAAAACAGAAAGAGGAAGAATAGAAGAACATCTTTCCGAGTACATAGGAAGCACAGTTCCCGATTCAATAGCACTGGCAGAAAATCTAATCCAAAACGAAGGCTTGGTTGAGGCAGCTACAGAATACGTGGATAATTTGCTCAAACCTGCAAGAACAGTCGACCTGGTGATTATGAAACCCGGGTCCCTGGAAGGCAAAACAAGGGAAGTCTTGTGCATGGAAAGAAATTATTATCCGCTTGGTTCTGCCCTCCCCGGTGGTTTTATAAAAGACACCGACGAAGATAATCCGTTGGGACTGGAACCAAAAGTGTTTGCAGCGCTTAGAATAGCAGGAGAAAAAATACTGCAAACCAAAGACCCAGTCTATGGAAAAAGCAGAGATGACAACAACGAAGAATGTTACACCGTCACCTCAAAGAACAATGCGGCTGTTATAAGAATTTATCCCGCAGATTCCGGAGGATTTCACTACAGGGAAAACCTAAACAGAGTCCTAAGACCTTCAGACCCGCGCCATATAGTGGACACCACAGGATTCAGGTGCGAAATAGTGGGCACCCCACCAAGCGGATTTTCGTGGCGGACAAAAGAAGACATTATGTCTCCGGATTCTACAACTGGTGGTTTTGCTTTTGGACACCACAGAGAGATTGTAGCCTTTATAACTAGCCAAACTTCGGACGAAAGAAAAAACAAACTTGTAGAACACGAACTGATAAGGGATATCATCAAAAATCCGGTAGAGGGCTACCAAAGGATACGGGCAAAGTTCGAGGCAAACGGAAACTCACTTTATACAGAGATAGAAGAACTTTATCCCTCCGTAAACAGAGTAATGGACGAGATGTTCAGCGAAGAAATGAACAAGATGTGTGCCGAAGAACCACTTTTGACAGGACTAAGGGATTTGATAGTTATGGATTTGAGAGCTGTAACCCTTGGAAACCGCGCCACTTGCCCATACTTGCCGACAATTCTGGCATTGGGAAGATCCATGGATTTTTTTGACATGGTCTCCAGAAAACAAAGAGGTTATTTCGAAAAATTATCACCAGACAAACCAATAAGTCACGACCCTAGGGAGGTAGAAAATGCTTATTATCACTCTTTCCGCTACAAATACAGGATCGACGAAATAATTGCTACCGGACGTCTGCCCGAAGAGATTGTCATCCCGACTTTTGAACCGCTATCAGCCACAGACCTTCTTAAAACCAGAGGTGTTCCAATCAGATTTGTCGGTCTTTCTCCTAAAGATATTTATGTAGACGAATTTCTTCAAACACCCAGAGAATTTTATGCCCACGACTGGAATCACTCGTACAGAATGATGGTGGAAGATGTTGCCGAAATGGACAAGCGCGGCATGACAAGGGAAGAATTGATTACTGAGTCCAACAAGTTTATTTCTGAATATTTGGAAAAAATCAAAATTCTAAAATCTGACACCGAGGAAGAAAGGGAGATGAAAAAACTTAAAAAAATTATTCTTTTTGAAATAGTCCACGAAGATGCAAGAGTTTTTCTAAAAGATGTTATCGGTGAATATATACAACAAGTCGAAGGCAAGTCAGTTCCCTTTGAAATGCCCCGCACCAAAAAAGTCGGTTGGGGAATGGAAGTCGTCGACGAAATGGATACCGGAATAAGCACTTTGGCGTATGTTAGAAGTAAACTCCAAGACGGTTTTTACGACGAGGTAGACAACC
This sequence comes from uncultured Gammaproteobacteria bacterium, assembly GCA_964599625.1. GTDB lineage: Bacteria > Patescibacteriota > Microgenomatia > UBA8517 > UBA8517 > CAZRGC01. The sequence continues at coordinate 92,719 of CAZRGC010000001.1, read as the reverse complement.
AACTTCCACAGATCGTTGACCCCAAATACAGAACTGCCAGGTGGATTGCCAAAGCCGCTTATTCAATGCTTGTGGAACTTGGGATAGAACCAACACCCGAAGCGGACTTGGATGCGGATGGTCACGTGTCAGTTGAGTGGCTTGTAAAAAGAGCCGTTTATTCAAGCCCCGACAGTGTTCACGAAACCAAAATATACGACCCAGACATGATTCAGGTAAGAAAAGTTAAGTTGAACGAGAAAAGATACGATGCCGCCAACATGGGGTCCGACTAATATGAATTGGCTTATTTTGGCGGTAGTTGCAGGACTTGCTTCAAACGGTTTCAACATTACAAACCGCACAGCACTCAAAGACAAAGGCGACTATACAGCGTATGCTTGGTGGTTTGAATTTATAAGATCCGGTTTCTTCTTTTTTGTAGTTTTATCCAAACCGTTTCCGCATCTTAGTTTTCCAAACATAATAACTTTTTCACTGGTTGGCTTAACCGAACTCTTTTCTGTTTATGTATTCATGAAAATGCATGCACTGACAGATCTTTCCATTTCATCAATAATTTCCCGTCTAAGGGTTGTTTGGTCCCCGCTATTGGCGTTTCTGTTGGTTGGCGAACGTTTAACCATTACGGAGTACGCGGGAATTGTCGCCATATTTGCAGGAATTTCGGTTGTGTCTTCGCCCAAAGAAATCAAAAGAGATAGCGGCATAAAAACTGCATTGCTTTTTTCTTTTTCAAGTGCGCTTCTGAGCACTGTTCTCAAAAAAGTAAGCGGGCTTGCATCCAGTGAATTTGTAGTTATGTCGCAAGGAATTATTCCCCTTCTTGGCTTACCCTTTTTGATGAAAAATCCGGCAAAACAAATTACATTGGTCGCAGCAAAAAGACTTCCCCACATGCTTTTGGCAGGAATGTTCAACATCGTCTCTTCTTATCTTTTGGTTAGGGCGCTTGCGGTTGCCGACGCCAGCAAAGTTGTCGGGCTTTATCAGGCAATGACTGTTTTTTCCGTGTTTTATGGAATTTTTATTTTGAAAGAGAAAGAAAAGATAGACAAAAAAATAATTGGGGTGGTAATTGTAATTATCGGTATATTGTTCACTGTTTTTTAGGATCCCAAGATCTCAATTCCACATGGATATCGTGAGATCCAAAATAATCCAAAGTGTTTCCAAAACTTTTGTTGATATCGTAAAACCAAACACTTTGCCTTGATGGATTGTCATGGTCTACTTCGTAGACATCAAAAAATATTTCCGAATTTTTTAGATCTCCCGGAGAAAATGACCCGGTTTTTTCGGGTAGATAACCGTATTTTGGCAGTGCATAAGTCGTTAACAGATAATCCCAGGGGTAGTCCTGAAAATACGGGATTGTGTAAATCCAGGTTGAAAACTTTTTTCCATCCGCTTTGGTGTACATCCAATCCAGAATTTTCTTTCTGTCGGAAATTGTAATTATGTTGCGGTCTCCAATGGGAATAAGCGCGTTATTCGGTTCGTATACGTTTTTGAGTAGAACAATGTTGTAAACAACAACAAAGCCAACCAAAAAATAACTTAAAGTTTTTGGAAGTTTCAAAATCCCGTTGGCTAAAACGGCAAGAATTGCAGGAAGTGCGGCCATGTAAAAAAAGCTGATTGACCCCCTTTTGTAAAACGCCAAAAAAATGAAGGGTATCGCCAAATATGATAATAATAATTTTTTGCTCTTGCCCGCCTTCCAAAGGCCATACCAAAGAAGCAAAGTCGAAGGAACTATAAAGGGAAAAAGTATCAAGTGATTGGCCTCCTGTAAAAATTTAATTAAATTTCCAAAAAAGACCTGCAGGGACACACCCAAACCTGCCGACCCAGATGAATAACTGGCTACAGTTTTGAGTATTATGAAGTCGTGCCGGAACTGGAAAATAATCAACGGTATTGCCGGTATGATAAAACCAGTGAAAATAATAAACAGATTTTGGAAAGTTAAGTACTTACGGAAGTGATAAAAAACGAAAGGCAAATAAAAGACTCCTACTGCAGCATTCGTCTGAGTAATCATTCCAACCAAAAGCGAAACTGCAAAAATATTAGTTCCACTGGCCAAAAAGTACAAAAGTAGATTTGCCAACGGCAAGATGAAGGGTACTGTAATGAACCATCTGCTATAAGAAATAAGTCCGTACGAAACAGAATAAATGATAAGCGTTAACAGGGCCGTCTTTTTGTCAAAAAGTTTTTTAACTGCAAGATACAAAAATGGCAAGGAAATGACTTCCAAAAATATCTGAAAAACAGCCGGGTAGATAATATTTCCGTTTCCAAGCCAGTACAAAGGTGTGAGTATCCAGTAATAAACAGGTGAATGATACAAACCGTCAACATCAGTGGGGGCACCAATTAACGATATCTTTTTGTCATGCCAAATCTTGTAAATATCCATTGCCACCATACCCTGGTCCCTATGGAACAAAAGATCTGTGTTTATTTTGTATATCCGAAGTGCAAACGAAAAAAAGACAATCAACAAAACAATTATCCATTCTTTCTTAATTTTTCTTAGCATTTATTCGTAATTATATAAAATCCGAGATTATCTTCGGAATATCTTTTGTGTTATTCACAGTTATTACCTCTAAACCAAAAGGTTTGTATATTTCCGAGATTTTTTGCGAGTCGTCTATTAAAACAATGTCCTGGTATTTTATTTTCTTGTCCGATATAAATTTCTCAAAAAACTTAATATTTCCCCCCTCAACTTCACTTTTCAAAAAACCTGTTTCGGAAGAAACCAATATCTCGTCAAAAACACCATTAAGTTTCAACTCAGGGGCTGTAAATCTCAAAAAAGTATCCATATTATCTGTCGCAATACCCACACCTATCCCAAGTTGTCTGATTTTTGATATGTGGACTGCTATATCCGGTATTGCAAACGACATTTCTCTGCAGCCTTTTTCAAGTTTTTCTAAAACATATTTTTGATCTTTTCCGATTTTGTCCTGAACAATTTTCGATATATCTTCAGATTTTTTCTCACCCTTCATCCACCTATTTACCAAATCCCCTTTGCTTTTAAACAAAACGTCTGCAATGTCGTTATCCTCGGGCCAAAAAATATCTTCGGATAAAGTTTTATGCCAATCAAAAAATATGTAGTGTGGTGACATTAAATTATAAAACTGGAATCACCAAAAGAATAAAATCTATAATTTTCTCTGACAGCTTCCGAATAGGCTTTACCCATCAGTGAGTTGGGGAAACTGACAAAATTTTGCTGCGTGTTTGGCGTTGACACAAAAGCAGATACGAGTGACAAGAGGGTGGATTTGGGAAGGTGAAAGTTTGTAATTAGCGCATCAACAAATTTAAATTTATACGGCGGGTAAATAAATAAATTAGTTGATCCGTTAAGGGCATTGCCCAGACAACCACTATCGTTCGACAATGTTTCCAACACTCTTGTTGTGGTAGTTCCCACTGATACAATTCTTTTTCCGTCGGATTTTGCTTTATTTAGTCTTTCTATTGTTTCTTTATTAACTTCAAAATATTCAAAATGCATCGGATGTTCCTCCAGATTTTCTGTTTTTACAGGAGCAAAAGTTCCCAAACCAACATGCAGTGTCACATACTCAATTTGCACACCCTTGTTTTTTAATTTCTGCAAAAGTTCTGGGGTAAAATGAAACCCCGCAGTGGGAGCTGCAACAGACCCTGATATCTTGGCATAAACAGTCTGATATTCTTCTCTTATTTTCGACTCGGATTCACTTGGATGAATATAAGGAGGAAGTGGTGTAATTCCAAAAGAATTAAGAACCGACAATAAATGTATTTTATCAACAGACGACTCCAAGATCACAGTTTGCTCATGATGCCCCATCGCCGTAAAAACAATATCTTCAAAGAATATTTTTTGTCCCTTTTTTACCCCTGGGGTTGTTAGAGCTTTCCAAATATTTCTGTCCGTTTCTTCAATAAGAAGTGTTTCTATCTTTCCACCTGTATCTTTTTTGCCAAAAAATCTTGCAGGAAAAACTTTGGTATTATTAAGAACCAACACATCGTTACCCGAGAAGTACTCCAAAATTTGATAGAACTTTTTATGCTCAATCTCGCCAGTTTCCCTATGAATCACCATAAGTCTGGAGTGGTCTCTGGGAACTGCCTGTGTCTGGGCGATTAAGTTTTCCGGAAGATTGTAATCAAAATCCGTTGTTTTCATTTTGTTTGTTCATTAATGTACCCCGATGGTGATTGATACTTAAACAGTATCTGAGCGTCTGGATGCAATCTGGCATAAAGAAGGTCTCCAATTGCTTGCTTCTCGTCTGGCCCAATTTTTTTATAAATTGCAGTTCCATCGTCTAGGCTTTGTAAAAACTTTCCGCTCATTTTTCCCCAAAGCATTGTCCAAACCAAAATCAATGGATGGTTAACATAATCTTTAACACCAATTATTTTTTTCAGACCAAGGTCTTCAATTTTTTGGGTCATACCTGGTGAGTTGTGAATCATGTTGATTAATCTAAACGCCCAGTTTTCAACCTCGTCACCAACCGCTCCCGATGCGGTTCCCAGTTTTTTTTCCAAATTTCTTTTGTTCATTTCGGTAATAGAACTGGCCCCAAAACGCGAGATCACAGGATAGGCAATTTCTGCCAATACGCTAATCATTCCACGTTTTTGAATGCCAGAAAGCGAGTTCACCGCATCCATCGCGTTTCCCCCCGTGAACTCTAGTTTACTAACTGACTCTAAATCGTAACCGTTAATAATTGCATGTGGGTAGCCATGTGATATTAGGCCTCCTGGGGACGGAGCAAGGGAGTCTTTGAATTGAATATCTCTTCCGGGTGAAGCATTAACACCAAAACATTCCTCGTAAAGCAATATCTGAAGTTTTTCCAAAGGGGTTCTATCAAGTGCCATAATTTCTTTCACTCTCGCCTCCCTCATGCCAAACTCCCATCTTTCCAGGTCATCACTTTTATCAGAAATTCCCGGCTTCGTGATCCTGTCTAGGTCGGACATATTTATCTCAGGCCAATTTTCTTTAATAGCCTGACGTAACAATTCGTCATTTAAATAGTGATCATTTCCCCGAAGTTTCTCGGCTTCGACAGAAGATTTACCATCAGTGGCGTCAGGTGTTTGCATTCGGTAATTTTATCAAATTTACCCGCTGGTTGAGTTTTATGTTAATACTGCTTGAAGGTGCCCGGGTTAAATATTGGCTTTCTCATAAAACATGCACAGTCCCAAGCCCCACCCAAAGTGTTCCAGACATTCCAAAATTTTTCCCACCTAAGAAACCACATATCATAAGTGTTCCACCCAAACACTTTTTCCAACATTTCCTGTTTATCCTTCAGGGTTGTTCTTTGGGTTGTTTGGTGATTCAAAACATCAAGTCTATGTTCGGCGTCAGCCAGTGTTTTATCGATAGCTTCGTTTATAACTTCATCGGGTAGCTGGGAGAAATCGTAGTTTTTCCAGTTCCCTACCGTCTTTCTTTTTGTTCTTTCAAGCCAACTCTTGTTTGTTGCCATAATCAAATTTGTCTCCACACCCCTGACAAAGTCTGTGACATAACGATGAACAGTCATGACCTGAAACCTTTCAAATCCGTCAGAAAAAAATCTGTTTATTATCTGCGGGTCTTGGTCGGAAATAGAACCATATCTCTCCATGATTCTGGACGAAAGCTCGTCGCCGTTTTGGATTGTTCTGATAAAATTTCTAACTTTCTGGGGCACTCTCGGATCTTCGGATAAATATTTAAGAATTGTGGAACCTTCAGTAAAAATTCTTGCAACCTGAGATTCATAGGCACTTTCTACACCGGGATCTCCCTGGAAAACATTGCCGTTAAATATATGTTTAATAGAGTCTTTAACATCATCGTATAAAGCGTCCCCTTCGTCGAACGGTAAAACCTCGGAACCTTCCGGGTAATATGGTGCCTTGTTCAAATAACTGGCCATTGTAAACCTACCCTCACCCGGAACTCTCGACAAACCCAAATTTCCAATAATAACTCTGAAAACTTTGGATGATTTTTGATCGTCGTCTATCAAATCAAAAGGAGACAGTTTGGCCAAAGATTCATATATCTTTCTGGTTTCTTTGTGTCTCCACATTTCTGTAAGTATCTTACTCAAAGATTCGCCACCCTCTTTCAGTACTCTTGCTTTTTCGGAACTGCTTACTTTTTTGTCAAACAGATTTACCTGAAGCGACGCCATCAAGTCCGCCAGGTCAGATGGAATTTTGAGATTTGAGCCAGCCAAAAAATGTTCAATATCGGAGACAAATTCGCCACCCTGTTTCATATATTTGAGCGATGGTGAATCCGTAGTACTTTTGCCTTCAAACTTATTTAGACAGTAATTAGCAAGCATTGCTCTCGCTGTGTCTTCTTCGGTTCTCCCTTTTGCACTCAGATGTGAATTTATAAAATCCTTCCTGTGCTTAAGATAGACATCTGACTTGTAAAAATCTCTGACAATCCCGGGGTTTTCAGAAAGATATGCATCAACCGCTCTAAAATAAACTACCTGCTGTACAAATTCGTTAAGTTCTCTTTCGGCCTGGGCTTCGTAGGCAGCCGCGTCACCCTCTCCCAAAGATATCACCCGCGCACTTATCCAAAGAGCCTCGTATGAAGGGTCGACTCTTACCGCTCCATCTTCAAAACTCAAACCTGAAGAGATCATATATCTGGTAACAGTTTGCAGTTCACCTATACTCATAGCACCCATCGATCTCAGATTTTCAAACATCTCACCATCCCTTTCAAAAACCGCGTGGCGTCTGAGTTCAAATTCGTTACAAACCGAATTTATTCTCCTAAGGCTAACTTCTTCCCCTTCAAAATATTCCTGCGAGGCAAGTTCCATTATTGCCACTTCTCTGGAAACAGATTCAGACTGAAAGTCCTTTTTTGTAATCGGTTCCCCCAGTCCAAAAAGGCCTTTTTCCACTGCCCCAACATCGTTTTTACCCGGAAGCAGTATGGGAAACATCTGATCACCATCTTCTGCAAACAACATATGCCTGCCGCTTTTTTTGTCGAAAAGCACATATTCAGTAATTTTCTTTCCCACTACTTCCTCCATTTGATCTCGTGCAACACTCCAATGTATGTATAAATTGTTGACAAAATTCTCACCGCCCGAAAGTCGCGCGTCTATCCCATCAAGAGTGACTTGCACATTGTCAATTGCATCTTCGACTTCTTCTTTGGGGCCAAAAAACTGACCAAGTTCGGGCCTAAGTCGCCCTTGTGAAAGCTTGTACAGACTGTACGAGCCCAAACTTCTCAATGGGTCCATTAGTACTTGTGCAGTCCTAACAGGGACCGAGTCTTTGATGCTTGTACTATGTGTCAACTCCATATTCATATATTAACACTAATAAATAGCACTAAGCTTCATGCTACTTGATTTATTTGTACCGTGTATATATATTTTTCTTATGGACCAATTCGATAGAAGAAATGAAAGTGAAAAGGGTGAGCGCTCTGTAGAACAAATGATAAGAAAACTTTCTACTATAGATAGAGAGTTCACGGACTTTAAACGTGGACTTGGATGGGAATCCGAACCAAAACAATGGGAAGGAAAAGCGCTTGAAACAGTAAATAAATACATAGATACAATTCGCGAAAATATTGACATCATAGACCCCGAGTCTGTTTTTCAGAACGGTGACGAGCTTTACAGATTAGACCCAGTCTTCTCTGTCCTTCTGAGAGCAATGAAGGGTAGTAGCATTATGACACCAAACGTGTTTGACTCACTTCGCGACTCATGGTGCCACTCGGATTTACCGGATGATGTTGATGATCTTATCCGTTGTCAAGATGATCAAACCTTTGTAAGAAAGTTTGAAAACGTTGAGTTAAGTGAATGGGGAAACATCAAACTTCTTGCCCTCCAAAAAAGAGGGATCAGAGATTTGGTAGAAGAGGCTCAAAAGAAGGGTCAATAAACTTCAGATGGATGTATTACAAGGAAGAGACACCCCGTTCCAACCGGAAATAACTTCAGAAAGGTATATACAGTTAAGGGACCTAGAAGTTGATCACGAAAAAACAAGACGACTTTCCGGAGGAAGCAACACTGTAATGCTTATATATCTCAGGGGTGACGGAAACGGAGTCTTTAAACCCGGGGACGGCGAAGATCCTTTGGAAATAGAGGAAAGCCAATACAAACTTTATCTCCGCGAGGTCGCTGCTTTTGAAGTCTCGCAGGCATTACACCCAGACTTGGTGCCCATAACTACAATCAAAAAAGTCGGCGGACGCGAAGGCAGTATTCAAGATTTCGTTCAAGATCCTAAAACTTCGATTTGGGATGCAGACATAGCAGATCCCATGATGAGAAGGCAACTTTTTGAGTTAGCACTTTTTGACTACTCAATTTGGAACAAAGATAGGAAAACAGCAAACTATTTTGTCAAAGAAAAGAAAATAATAGCTATAGACAACGGACTTTCTTTTGATAATTGGCGGCAATATAACATTACAAGCAACTTGGAAGAACACGTTATCGGAAAACTTGTACCTCCCGAGGTTTCAGAACGATATGCAAGTTTTATGTCAAATACCCAAAGGCAAAACAAACTAAGAAATGTAATGTCTTCACTCATCCCCCAGCAAGCAATTGATGCTATGTTTGCCAGAGTATCAACTGTTAACCAAAAACTAAGAAGCGGTAAGATTAGAGAGTCTGACCTGGAAAGTTTTAGGTATCACCCCTATTAAGCCAGTATGAACGAGGTAATTATTTACAAACTTGAAAACAATGGCGAGCAAACAGAATTCGCCAGTTTTGTTTTGCTTGACGGACAAGTAAGCGCAGCAGGCGATGCCCAGTTCGTAAAATATATAAAAGAAAACGGCATTTTAGATTATTCCGCTAAAAGTGGCACCAAATTGTTTCCAACTGACGGAATAAAATTTTTGCAAAACCTTAAATTTAACTTCAACTCAGGTTACTTTAATGCGAAAGAGCTACCATAATTCTCACACAGTTTAATTGGTTAACGGTGTAAACTAATGTGAATGCCTGAAAAAGCCGAAAGACCCGAACAAGAATCCGAAAACTTACGCAAAGACCCTCTTGAAAACTTTACCTCGCAAGAACGTGCGACTATTGGTGAAAGAAGACACATGCTCTCCTCCTTGGCTCACTTTGTAGGCAAGAATTTTAGTGTTCCTGTGGAAATCGGAGACCCAGGATCCGGATGGGAAGGTGACGTCCAAGGAACAAAAATAATTGCAGACCCCAACGACCTTGTTAACGAAAGCCTCGATTCATTACGCTACAAAGTTGCCACTCAAAGCGGCAGACTTAGGATTTCCAGACTAGGAGATATACCAAAAGACCAATGGGAGAAACCAGGCTATCAGTATCTTACCAATGTCTTGGAAGGTGCAAGATCAACTAATTTTGTAGCAGAGGGCTATCCCAAAATCAGCGAACATCTTGAAGAAGCAGAAAGGGCAGGAAAAATTGTTGAATCAAAAACAACAGCAACAGCCCACGAACAACTTGGATTCATCCCTCGTTTTATACAAGCAGGTAATGAGCTGACACGCAAGTGGTACAGTGAGATAAGAGAAACTCCTGGACAACCACCCGAAACTTTGAGTGAGGATGTTTCCCGTGCTATGACAAAAATTGAAAAAGGCGCACATGACACCTGGTGGAAATATCCCACCAAAAAAGAAGCCGACCAAAGTGGGGATGTCATTAAAAAATATGCACGGGGTGCAAGAGAGACGATAGATAGTCAGGTCTGGCCGGAATTTGAAGAACTAATCAAAAAAGATCTAGAAGATGCAGGTGTATCCGAAATGTTAAATGACATGATGGAAGATTCGAAGTCACAGCAAGGATCTGAGCAACCGATTCCCCAAGATGTTGCAGAAAAGTTAACAGAAGAACAGCTTCAACAACTCGTCGAGGCAATGGAGAAAGCAATGTCTGAAAACGAAAGACAGGAGACAAGTGAAGAAGAAAATACCACAACACCCATAGATCTTGAATCGCTTTCCGAAGAATTGAAGCAGAAATTAAGAGAACATCTGAAATCACTTCCTGCACACAAACAGGAAGAATTGAGGCAAAGGGCAGGAGAAAAAATGAAGATTTTGGAGTCAGATATAAACAGAGAAATCAAAGGAATGATGGACGAAAATCCAGACGAGATGCGAAATGCACCAAAAGACGATTCGGAGTCACAAGCCAAAGGCGGCAATGGAACCGAGGGGAACGCAAAACAAAACGATGAAAATACAGGCAAAAAATCTCAGGAAGAGATAGATAAAGAAACCAAAAGATTCAAACAAAAAATTCTGGAAATATTCGGCACAGACGAAACAAAGTACGAAAGGATCCGTACGGACCTTATGCCCATAATAGACAAATTAGAAAACGACCTAAGAGAACTGTTCTCCAAAAGACGAGAAAGTCATCTGCAAACCGGCTACAAAACCGGAAGGCGGGTAGACATTCCCAAGAGAATCCAAGAGAAAGTCCGCGGCGTTTCTGTTATGGAAAGTAAGGCATGGCAAAGAAGAAAGCTACCCCTGGAAAAAGATTACGCATTTACTTTGCTTGTAGATGTAACAACTTCAATGCTTGAGGATGACAAAATTCTGGAAACATTTAAAGGGGTTGTTGTATTGACCGAAGTTCTCAACAGGCTTTCAATAAATTTGGAGGTTGTTGCATACAATACAGACATGTTTGTTTTTCAGGAATTCGGCCAAAAGATGTCAGATGATATCCGTGTAAAAATGGAGGATATGCTGGAAATACCAATCCGTTCACAACGTAACAGGAAATGGGGCACCGCCACAGGCTGGGCAGTTAACCAAAGTTCTGATAGGCTGGCAAGGCAAGTCCAAAAAGAAAAAGTAATGATAGTTCTGAGCGACGGCAGACCAGATCTGCCAAGCGACAGTCCAAGGCGTGCTTTTGATTTAAAGACAGAAATAGAAAAAGCCAAAGCCGGCAGGAATCAAAAAGTCATAGGTGGCGGCATAGGTCCGGGAACCGGATTTATGAAAGAATATTTTGAAAATTATTTTATAGCTTCAAACGTCCAACAGATTCCAGACGAGTTGGCAAATGCAATTCGCAAAATAGTCGGGAGTTACGTATGATGTAATAAGTATTATGAAAGAGATAAAAAATTTTGAACAATTCTTGAGCTGTACAAGTGGCCAGAATGAAGTGAGTCTGGCAGTTGTAGATGGAACCGATGAAATAGAGCAAATCGGCGGTGCTCTGACAGGTTATGGTTTTGCTGAATCCCAAACCGATACCAGTTTCTTTGAAAATATTGCAGCGGAAAAGAGTACCTTTTTCGTTGTAAACGAAAAATTGTCCAAGAAAGTTTATGATATCTTAGTTCAATTCCCCACAGGACAAATTGAGACATTCAACGAAGACGAGATGCGCCCTGAAGTAATAAAACCTAACCGAGGAAAATTTGGCGTACTTCTGATATTTACAAAGAGCGCTTTAGAACAATCAGAAAACGACGGATTTCTAATCATGGACAAGGTTGGTCTTACTTTTAGAAAATAACCATGGACAGCTACACTGAACGAAGGACTGATGTAGGCGTATTTGTCGCCGAAAATCATGTGGACTACATGGGAGTAAGACTCCCCAGAGCAAAAGTGGCATCAGAAGTATTTGTCCCCGATCCCCCAAAAGAATATTATGCTGATGAATTTTTTCTCCAGTTTCAAAGAGAAGTAGCTGTCTCTTTGCTTTTAGGAGACCCTATGTATATCGAGGGGGGCACTAGTATAGGAAAAACTACAACTATTAAAAAAATGGCAGCGGAACTTAATTGGGAAGTTCACTACAACAACCTAAACGGCCAGTCCGACACAGAGGAGTTGATGGGCCGTTGGGTACCAAACCCAAACAGAAAGACAAATAACGACCCTGAACATATATTTGTAGATGGAAAAATAACAAGCGGATTGAGGCCAGAGCCGGGAAAAGTTAAAATTATTATTCTTGATGAGTTTAACGCCGCTCAAGCAAATATACTTGTAAGACTTCACGAGGTCCATGACGCCCTTCAGTCCAACGGTCGAGTTGTGATTAAAGAAAAAGAAGGTACAGAAATAATAAGAACAGACAGAGGAATTACAAAACTGATTGCTCTTGGCAACACTCCTGGGCAGGGATTTTTTGGCAAGGAACCCCTTGACCCAGCTCAATTAAGAAGATGGGTTTACATGAAAGCCCCGGCTGGACTTCCCAAAGATACGTTTGCATATGCTGTTGATGCAGCCTTTGGCCTTGCACCTATGGAAAAACCGGGAGCAGCTAAGAATATTGAAAGATATGAATCAAGAGATAAAGCGCTCACAAGAGAAGAAATTGCCGAAATACCGGGAATAAAGGAAATCTTGGCACTATATAAGGAGTTTCATAGCAACGCCAAATTGCAAGCAGAAAAAAGAAAAGTCGGGGCTGACCAGCCCCAGAGATTCAGCTTTGATGATCAAATGGAAAGAACCAGAGTCAGGGATTACATAGCCAGGTTTTATGACGGCGATATAACCGAAACCATGCAGCAGGCATTGCGCTATTATTATGCCAACAAACTCGAAAGTGTAAGCGACCGCAACAAGCTTAATGAAGCAATTGAGCAAGTAGTATACAAGCCGCCAAGACCATCCTTTTCACAAAGGCAAGGCCTTGCCGAGAGCAGAGAAAAAAAAGACAAAACTCCAAGATTTAGCACTGAACAAAGAGAAGAGTTGGAAAGAATGGGATTTACAATATATAGCTTAGATGGGAATTCATTGAGTGAGATGGAGGCCCAAGGAGTTGAAATTACTGGCGAGATAAACTTCTCCCGGCATAAAAAAGGAATAAGGGGTGATGTGGCGATTCCCCAGAGAATAGCGTTTAACATAATGAATACTAAAGACATGAATACAAATGACCAGATGCAGCTTATAAACGAATGGGCAAACGATCTGGACGTATCAGGTCTCAGAATCATGCTTGGGTCAGCTGCAGACTATATTGCCATCTTTGAAGAAGAAGATAAATCAGGGGAAAACACACTGTCAACACTTATGACAGAAAGAAACTTACATTTCCGAACATCCACAACTTACGAGGGCGAGCAAAATAGAAGCTCGGTTGTAAGAAAAGAAAGTGATAGATCGTATAGGGGAATATCGTTTGAAGAGACTGCAACACATCAAAAAGTTGTTGCATTACCTTTGATAGTTCCTCGCAAATAATTAAGGGGCCTTCTTGGGAAAATGGCACTTTTTGAAATGCTAGCATATAGGGTACCACACATGCCTATCTGGCATGATGCTAGCTTTCGATCCACTTACCCCACATTTTCAATTTTACTACTCCCTCCCCTCGATTTTACTTAAAAATACTCAATCGAAATTGGACGGAATCTTCTACTAGTATAGCTGATACCAATTAATATCCCTAGTTATAGCTAATAAATATATGTTGGGATACTAGCCAACTACTATATATAGTCTATGTAGTCTTCCGATTTAAGGCTAAATGTGTAGTTGTGAGTCTACACATTTGCACACTACCAAAAAACGCCGATAAGGATTATATATCCCCTTCCCATTTTCCCTACCCGATAATCTACCTTTTTTCCCTGCAATTTAGTACAATTAAAGACAATTAGTATGAATTCAGAACTAGAGGAACTACTAACATTAAATCAGGCAGCAAAAATCCTGAATGTTAAACCGCAAACACTTAGGCGTTGGGATAGACAAGGAATCCTAAAAGCGGTAAGAATTGGTACACGTAGAGGTGTTGGAGATCGTCGATATAGAAAGGCGGACATAGAGGCATATATATCTAGACACCCTAAGGTGTAAATTAAAAAAGAGAATTAAGAAAATGAATAATACAGATTTAACATTCATAACCAACGAGAACAATCAAAGTCTTTTGGAGCGGTTCCGTGTTTTGATAAAAGACACCCGATATTTTGATGTACTGGTTGGTTATTTCTACTCTAGCGGGTTTTATAAGCTCTACCCTGTACTCGAAAACACCGAAAAAATCAGAATTCTAATAGGTATAGGCACAGGAAGAGATACTCTTGAAAACATTAGAGCAGCCGAAGAGCAATTAAGTTTGAGTTTTTCCCATGTAGAGGCTAAAGAAGAGTTTTCCAATTTAATAGCATCGGAGCTTGAAGATTCGGAAGACACCCCAACAATCGAAAAAGGTGTTCAAAAATTCATTGAATGGATTAAAAGCGGCAAGTTAGAGATTCGGGCATATCCTACGGCAAACATCCACGCCAAACTATACATTCTCACATTCAAAGAGGGAGATCGGGACGTTGGGAGAGTTATCACGGGATCAAGCAATTTTTCCCAAAAAGGACTAGCTGACAATCTAGAATTCAACGTTGAACTAAAGACTGCTTCAGATCATAAATTCGCACAGGATAAATTTAACGATCTTTGGAAAGACTCCGTTGATGTGTCCGAAAAATATATTGAAACAGTCAATGACAAGACATGGCTAAACAATACAATTACTCCCTACCAACTCTACTTAAAATTCCTATACGAATACTTCAAGGATCAGATTAGCCGTACCGAAGACGTATTCTATAAATACACACCAGAGAAATTCAGAAAACTAGAGTATCAGGAACAAGCCGTATTGAACGCTAAAAAGATTTTAGAAGAGTATGGGGGTGTTTTCCTATCCGATGTTGTTGGTTTGGGTAAAACATACATTTCTGCCATGCTTGCCAATCAACTTGATGGCCGAAATTTAGTCATTGCCCCACCTGTGCTACTCGATCGTGATAACCCAGGTTCATGGCCAAACGTGTTTTCAGATTTTAAGGTATCGGCAGATTTTGAATCATTAGGAAAATTAGAAAAATTAGCAGAGAGAGGCACCGATAAATATAAAAATGTGTTTATTGACGAAGCCCACCGATTTAGAACAGAAGATAATGTTACCTATGAAAAACTAGCCCAGATTTGCCGAGGGAAAAGAGTCATTTTGGTTACGGCCACACCCTACAACAATTCACCCAAGGATATATTGAGCCAGATTAAACTATTCCAAAAGGCCAAAAAGAGTACTATTCCAAACCTACCCAACCTTGAAATGTTTTTCTCGGGACTGGAGAAAAAACTTAAAGATTTGGATCGCAAAACTAACCGCAGTGAGTATTTGGAAACAGTACGTCAAAACGCAAGCGATATTCGGGAAAAGGTACTTAAGTATTTGATGGTTCGTCGAACCAGATCGGAAATTGTTAAGTATTTTGGCAAAGATTTGGCACAACAAAAACTACGATTCCCCGATGTGGCCGATCCCGAGCCATTGTTTTACGAATTAGATGATGAAGAGAATGAAATTTTCACCAAGACAATTGAGTTGATCGCCCAAAAATTCAAATACGCCCGTTATATGCCACTTCTGTACTACAAAGGCGATATTCCCCAAGGTGAAGAACAAGGACAAAAGAACATGGGCCGATTTATGAAAATCCTTTTAGTTAAACGGCTTGAAAGTAGCTTCTTTGCATTTAGGAATACATTGGATCGGTTTATATCCTCATACGAGAGTTTCCTTGCCGAATTTGATAAAGGAAATGTTTATGTCAGCAAAAAACATATCAGTAAGATATTTGAATTACTAGACAATGATGATGAAGTAGCCATTCAAAAATTAATAGATGAAGATAAGGCGCAACGCTACTCATCGACAGAATTTGAGGATACATTCAAGACAGATTTGGAAAACGACTTAAATATTTTGCGAGATATTGCAAAAATGTGGCGTCGGATCAATCGAGATCCTAAACTAGCAAAATTTATTGATGCACTTTCAAGCCAAAAGGTATTACAAGACAACAAACTTATTATCTTTACCGAATCAAAGGAAACCGCCGAGTATCTAGAAAAAAACCTTGGCCAGAAATTCCCCGATCAGGTATTGGCCTATCACGGAGGATCATCGGCAGTCATTAGAGAAAAAGTCATTGAGAATTTTGACGCTCAAGCCAGATTTCCACACGATGACTACCGAATCCTGATCGCAACAGAAGTTCTGTCAGAGGGTGTCAATTTACATCGATCCAATTGCGTCATCAATTATGATATTCCCTGGAATCCAACCAGGCTGATGCAACGGACAGGGCGTATCAATCGAGTCGATACTAAACACGAAAAGATTTACACCTACAATTTCTTCCCAACACAACAATCAAACGATCAGATCAAATTAAACGAGGCAGCCGAAGCAAAAATTGAAGCATTTATTGAACTACTTGGTGCAGATGCAAAACTACTAACCGAAGGTGAGGAAATTAAATCCCACGATCTTTGGTTAAAACTTACATCTAAGGAAACGATTACTGGCGAGGATGAGAGCGAAGAGAGCGATTTGAAATATCTACATATCATTCGTGATATTCGGGATAACAATCCAGATCTGTTTGAAACGATCAAAAGACTACCTAAAAAAGCCAGAACCGCAAGAAAATATAGCGACGGCAAACATAATAGCCTGCTGACATTTTTCCGTAAGGGCAAATTGCAAAAGTTCTATTCGGCAGACAAGGAAGCCAACGAACTAGACTTCATTACAGCAGCAAAACTATTGGAGGTTAACAAAGATACCAAACGGGAAAATATCGGCGAGGATTTCTACGATCTACTAGCTATGAACAAACAGGCGTTTGTCGAAACAACGACAGAAGAGGCACAGGAGGTTCAATCCAAAAAAGGCCGAGATAGTTTGGTTCAAATAGTCAAAATACTCCGATCTAAAGAGATTAAATACTTCAAAGGTTTTACAGACGAGGACGAGGCATATATCAATAGTGTTATTAGGATTTTAGAGGAAGGGGCATTGCCAAAACGGACTGCCAAGGACTTACTCAAACTACTAAATAAAGAATTAGGTGAAAAATTCAACCCATTAAAGCTATTGTCGATTCTCAAAGTCAGTATTCCCTCGGAGTTTTTCAAAGAAACTCTGGCTGAAAGTTCGGCTCAGGTAGCAGGGCCAAGGGAAGTTATATTGTCAGAATATCTAATAAGTGAATGAACAAACAATCAGCAATCAACCTAGTCAAAAGTACATTTGAAAACCCTTACGATCGGGATCGCTTCTTGATCTTCACAAAAAATCTTTTTAGGAAATTCGACGAAACAAAAGCATTCCATGCTCATGGATATGTTAAAGATAAATTCAAAAAAACTAACCCTACAATAAAAACATATGAACGCTTTGGAACTTTCACTGATTCTGATAACAACAAAATAGATATACTTGCTGTCTACCTTGAAAAAAATGAAACTCTCGAAAGAGCTAGAACTACGCAAAGAAATTTTGTAGCGGATTATCTTAAAAATAGAGACGCAAAAGATGCGGCAATAGTTGCTTTTGTGCCACCAAATCTTACCGACTGGCGGTTATCGCTAGTCAAAATGGAATACCGATTGGGCAAATCTGATGCAGGGCGACTTAAAACAATCACCGAATTAACCCCTGCCAAACGATTTTCCTTCTTGGTTGGCGAAAACGAAAACACTCATACGGCCCAAAAACAATTAATACCGACACTTATAAAAGAAGATGCTCCCCCTACCCTAACCGATTTGGAAAAAGTGTTTAGCGTCGAGGTTGTTACCAAAGAGTTTTTCGAGAAATACAAACAGTTATTCCTAGAAACAAAAGAGGCATTGGATAAAATCGTCAAGGCCGATCCTCAGATTGAAAACGATTTCAAAGATAAAAATATTGAGACTATAGATTTTACTAAAAAATTGCTTGGACAAATTGTTTTCTTATACTTTTTACAGAAGAAGGGCTGGTTCGGAGTAGAAATGGGTAAAGATTGGGGTACTGGATCGAAAACATTTTTGCGAGACTTGTTTGATGGAAAAGTTCTTGCTTACGAAAATTTTTTCAACGACGTTCTTGAACCACTTTTTTACGACGCTCTAGCTAGGGATAGATCGGATGTCGATCATTTTAACCCTTTGTTCAAATGTAAAATACCTTTCCTCAACGGAGGATTATTTGATCCTATTAGTGGTTATTCATGGACTGACACTCAAATAAATTTGCCTAATAAATTATTTTCAAATAAAAACACCACAAAAGAAGGTGATACTGGAGACGGGATTTTAGATATTTTTGACAGATACAATTTTACAGTCAAAGAAGATGAGCCGTTAGAGCGAGAGGTAGCCGTCGATCCCGAGATGTTAGGTAAGGTTTTTGAGAACCTACTAGAGGTTAGGGATAGAAAATCAAAAGGCACGTACTATACACCCCGTGAGATTGTCCACTACATGTGCCAAGAAAGTTTGGTGAACTATTTGGCAACGGAACTAGAGGGAAAGGCTGAAAAGGAAGATATTGAGACATTGGTTCAAATTGGCGAGGCAGCAGTAGAACATGACACAAGGGTTACCGAGATCGGCGAGGAAACCGATACCTATTCCTATAAATTACCAGAAAGTATTAGAAATAACGCCAAACAAATAGATGACGCATTGGCAAGTATCCGTGTATGCGATCCCGCCGTCGGTTCGGGGGCATTTTTGGTAGGGATGATGACAGAGATTATACGGGTACGAAACACCATTTCTAGCTACTTTGTAGATGGCGACAGATCAATATATGCGTTCAAACACCATGCGATCCAACATAGCCTATACGGGGTAGACATCGATCCTGGGGCTACTGAAATAGCCAAACTCCGTTTATGGCTATCGCTCATCGTTGACGAACAAGATATTAAAAAAATCAAGCCACTACCAAACCTAGATTACAAAATCATGCAAGGCAATAGCCTATTGGAAGAGTTTGAAGGAATAAAACTATTTGACGAGGATTTGTTCACGAAATCAGTGTTTGACAATACGGCCCAAATCGAAAGTTTGAAGGCAAAAATAAGTGAGTTGTCACGGGAGTTTGTCCAACTGTACCAAAAGGGAGAGTTTACAGGAATCAAAAAACAACAAATCGAGGCCGAGTTACAAAAGAATAATAAGGCGTTAAAAAAATTAACCGACAAACCAAAACCGACAATTGAGAACACGGGACTATTCGATCAGGAAAGTGAAGCTAAAGAAAAGGCTAAAGATTTGAAACGGTTACAAAAAGAATTTTTCAATACATCACATAAAAAAGAAAAAGATCAGATCAAAAAAAGAATAGAATCCCTAACTTGGGAACTTATCGAGGCCACACTTCGGGAACAAGGAAAAGAATCATTGATGACGCAAGTCGAAAAATATAAAAAAGCCAACATCCGTCCCTTTTTCCTTTGGAAATTAAATTACAGCGAGGTATTTGAAAACAAAGGTGGATTTGATGTGGTTATAGCAAATCCACCGTATGTGAGCGCGTGGCAAATGGAAAAAGACGATCCAGAAATGAGAAAAATTATTAAAGCTGGATTAAAGGAATATCCATTTTTAACTGGACACTGGGACTTATATGTCGCATTTGTTGCGCTTGGACATAAAATACTTGGCTTCAATGGGGCAATATCATTCATCGTCCCTAACCCAATATTAAAAGAAAAATACGCTAAAGCTGTAAGAGAGTTTTTATTAAACAACATGGCATTAGACAATATTTTAGAGTTTACAGATATTAATGTTTTTGAAAATGTTTCTAGAAGAACAACTGTATTTGTAGCCACCAAGAGAGTACTAAAAAACTATTCAATAAATATTTTTGGCAACAAAGAAACAAATGGTGAAATAGTTCTGTTAAATACAGTAAATAATAAATTATGGCTACAACAACCAACACACCAGTTTGTATTATCAATTAATAATACTGAAGAAGATCTACTCAAAAAACTTGAAAATAAATCTGCAAGATTTGGCAACTATTTTTATGTGAACTATGGTGTTCAACCCTCAAGTAAAGTAAAGGGTAAATTTAGTAAAAGTGATGTCGTAAACAACGTTCCTGTTGGCAATGCAAAAAGGTTTTTTGAGGGAAAGGATGTCCATAGATGGCATGTGTCTTATCGAGGTTTATGGCTAGACTATCGAAAAGAAGATATGTATGGATCGAGAAGTCCAGAGTTGTTTGAAAATGAAAAAATAGCGATTCGAAAAGTATCTGATAAAGGGCATAGAATTGCTGCTGCATATGATAACTCAAAAATGTTTACAGATGATGGGAATGTATTAGTAGTCCCCTACGCTTCGCTTAATGGATCTGAGTTAAAAACTAATTTTTCAGGTTACAAGCTATTAGAAGAAAAATTAGATCTTAAATATGCGCTAGCTTTTCTGATGTCAAAATTGCAGCAATTTTATTACAGAAAAAGATTTGCTACAGAAAGTTTACAGGGATCTACTTCACACACATATCCTTCCTCGGTAAGGGGTTCACTTATCATTCCGAAGCCGCCAGCTAAACAGAATATTATCATAGAACTTGTGGATGAAATATTGAAATTATCTAAGAACATAAATCTTGAAAATACAGAAATACGTAAATTAGAAACATATATTGATCAAAAAATTTATGAACTTTACGATCTGACTCCAGAGGAAATTGCGATTGTAGAAGAAAAATAATATGACATATCTTGAACAAATTTTATTAAAATACCAGGCACGAAACTTATCACCCTATTCGAGTTCAATTGTCACTCTGAAATCAATTCTAAAGACATGGGCAAATACTTGCTATTTAGATATTTTGGACTCAGGATCACGAGCTAAAGGTACAGCTATATCAATTGCGTCAGATGTAGATTATCTCGTTTCATTAACTAGCAATTGCAATGAAAATACTGGTGGATTAAAAGGGATTTATGAATCACTATATTCAAAAATCAGTAGTATTTATAGTGGTGTTAGAAAACAAAATGTTTCCATAAGATTAAACCTTAACGGCTTAATGGTAGACGTTACACCTGCACGGAAACAACCTGGATACACTAACGATCATTGGCTATATGTTTCTAAGCAAGACACGAGGAAACAGACTAATATTCAAAAACATATAGACGACATTTCTAATTCGGGTAGGACGAATGAAATAAAAATCCTTAAGGTGTGGCGAGAACTTAACAAACTTGAATTTCCATCAATCTATCTTGAATACTTAATAGTTACTAACATCCTGAAATTTTACCCTACTGGAATTGACAAACTAGGAAACAATGCGTGGCATGTTTTAACGGAACTGGCTAAATACAACGATAATCCTTTAGATTCCTATTTAGTCGATCCTGCCAACTCGGGAAATATCCTTTCTGATCTATTAACACAAACAGAAAAAAGTGCTGTAAAAAATAAAGCAAGAGAAGCGATAAAAAACTCAAATTGGAATCAAATTGTTTGGTAAAAACTATGTCTAAAAAAATCAACATGCAAAAACTATTTAATGCTCTCGATGAAGAAATGAGACTTAAATTGTCGAGCAAGATTGATGAAATATATCATCCATCGGCAAAGGGCAACGAAACGGAACTGAATTGGATAGGACTCCTACGAAATTATTTACCAGAAAGGTACAGCGTGGACAATGGTTTTGTGGTAGATCATAAAGGAAATATAAGTGAACAAATTGACATCATTATTTATGATAGGCATTTCACCCCATTTATTTTTCGGGGAGAAAATGTTGTTTATATACCATCGGAGGGAGTTTATGCCGTTTTTGAAGTCAAACAACAATTAAACAAGTCGAACCTTGAATATGCAATCAAAAAACTTAAAAGTGTTCAAGAATTGAAAAAAACGTCTGCCAGCTTCGCTCATATTCTCGGAAAAAACAAAAAGGAACCATTTAATATATTTGGAGGGATATTAACCAAAGAACACGGAAGTAAGCCCTCATACGAGAACGTTAAATTAGGTTCGGCATTATCTTTTGTCGTTTGCTTAAGCTACGGAATAAAGATTGTAAACGAGAAAGAAATATTTGAACAAAAAGGAGCCACAATACTAGCGTTCTTTTTACTCAAACTAATTGAACAACTTCGACAACTTGGCTCTGTTCCTGCTTTGGATGTAGATAAATATTTAGGTTTTATCAAAAAGGTTAAATAAATATGAAATTGCCAAAAATAGAATCCGAAGGGAATAAACAAATCATTTCACTACTTACATACCTGAAAGAGGGTACCTTGCGTGTTCCTCGATTTCAAAGGGATTTTGTATGGGAACGAAGCAAGATTGTGGCTTTATTGGATAGTATCTACAAAGAATATCCAATCGGTAGTTTTTTCCTTTGGGAAACTACTGGCAAATACAACCTTTTTTATCGGGACTTACCTGAACTTGGAATCACACCTCCCAAACCAAGAGTTGATGAAAAAATTAAATTCATCCTGGATGGGCAACAACGCATCTGCTCACTTTATGCGGCTTGGTATGGAATCAGAGTTGAATTCAAGGACGGCAATAAAACAAAATTAGTAGACTGTTCACAAATCTGCCTAGACTTGGATTACTACAAAAAAGAACCCGACGACAATGGTAACCAATCAGTATTTGAAGTAAAGAGAGAAAGCGACAGATATATCCCCCTATACAAAGTGTTGGGAGAGGATCATATGCAATTGTTTCGCAAAATGTCTCCCGAACGACAGGAAGTGTTTATGGAATGTCATCGGATTTTTACCACCTATCCTCTCAGCGTTGTGACTGTATACAACGTCGAACTAAATAATGCGAGTGTTATCTTTGAACGTATCAATCAGGGTGGTAAAAAACTTTCTCTATTCGACTTGGTAGTTGCTAGTACTTGGGGTGAGGATTTCGATCTTAAAGAAAAATACAACGAACTACGAGAAAAAATTGCATCAAAAGGATTTGGAGACATTACTCCCGAGGTTGTCACCCATGCCATTTCTCTGATCTTAAAAGGATTTTGCAGCAAAATTTACCAATTGCAATTGAAACGGGATGAGATAAAGGACAATTGGGATGAAATTTCCAATGCGATTGAATTATCTGTTGAACATCTATCTGCAAACTTAGGTGTACGAATCTTTGAATTTACTCCTTACCCTTCCTTCATCCCCTTGCTAGCTTACTTGTATTTCAAAACAGATGGGCGAGCATTATCCAAGGATATGACAGACGTAGTACATGAATGGTTTTGGAAGGCAGCTCTAAGCGAAAGGTATACGGCGGCAATGGAAAGCAAGATGGGTGAGGATCGAAGAGAAATATTCGATAAATTGTTGAACAACAAAGATGTAAAAATCAATTTCACAATTACGGCGGATGAAGACAAAATAGCTACTACAACTATTGGTACAAAATCCGCACTTAGAAACGCTATCTTCTGTATGTTGGCAAGTAGAAACCCTAGACATTTTGAAGCAAACGGCATTATCCCAATGGATCATAAATACTATTCAAGTTTTAATAGCCCTGAGAAACATCACATTTTCCCGAAGCGTTACTTACAACGTAACAAAGTTGGTGGGGAAAATTTAATAGCCAATTTCTGTTTTATTCCTGCCGAACTCAATAAAGATATTCTCGATCAGAAACCAAGCGATTATTTTGCCCATTATCAAAGCGAAAATTCCGAGTTTAGCGATACTTTGGAAACACATCTCATTAAATACTCAGATGCCATTCAACAGGACGACTATCGAATGTTTATCAAAGAACGTTCCGAATTAATCAAAAAGGAATTTGAGCGACTAACAGGTTCCAAGATTATTCAAATTTTGGGAGTTAATGCAAACAAAGCGTTGGACGATATCGAACTAAAATTGCGACTTCTGATTAATAGCCAACTTACAAACAAATTCGGAAAAGATTATTGGAATCAGGCAATTCCTGGGGATATACAGGAAAAAGCTAAAGGAAAAATTGCCGAGTATTTGAGAAAGAATCCTTTTGTCACTGAAGAAAAATTGGATTCGTACGATCGTCTGTGTCAATGCGACATTATGGATTACTCAAACCTCATTCTAAAGAATTGGGATCAGTTCGAGCAATTCTTTGGTTCCAAGTATGAAACTGAAAAACGATTCATTACTCTTAAAGATTTCCGTAATGCCGTAAAACACATTAAGGAAATCAACTTTGTTTTGCAAAGAGAAGCTGAGGCAGCAATTGAGTGGTTTTCCCAAGTTTTGAGGGGTGTTAAGGGTGAGGAAGAAGATGTAGATGATGTAAAGGTAAGAGTTACTAAACCACCCGAAACGGAGGAAGAGACACTCGCAAGAGTTCAGAGTAAATTTGTGAAACAGGCAGTAAAAACTATTCCAGAGTGGGTTGATAAAGCGTTTCCCGATGGTAAGGCATACATCTCAAAAGGTGGAGCAGGATCGTACCATAGTATTAAAAGGGAAGATGGAGAATTGTTGTTATTTTATTATTATGCAAATCACTGGGTATATGGTGAACTTGGTTCCTCCACACCTGAGGAAAGAAAAATACTAAATGAAGGGTTATCAAAACCAGAATCTATTTTAGTCCGTGATAATCAGTACAATTCTGTACGATTTAGGATGTTTAATGAAAATGACTTACAAGTCGTGCAACAGATCATTACAAATAAAACGAAATGATAAGCATATTTGAAAAACAATTCGATAGGCTATCTCGAAAAATTTCGGATACTTATAAAAATACTACAACTCGGCTAAAGGCCTATTTCAAACGCTTACTATTCCCCATTTATCAATTCCCCATCAAACTTGTAACCTATACCACCTACTACATCGTAAAATTCACAATCAAATTTATTATTGCCCTGATCAAAATCTTTTTTGAAACTTTCGTTTACCCCTTCAAAAGCCTAAAGAATTTCTTAAAATCATTGTTTGTCATTGGTGTTGTTGCTTACATGGTAGCCTCCCTATTCGTCATCGCCGATTATCTGCGAACGCAGTACGGCTGGTATGGAAAATTTTTGTGTTCAATCGGAGCCAGAGATACCATCCAAAAATCAGTAGTTCGAGTAGTTGGAGGGTATTCAGAAGGAACAGGATTTTTTATTGCCCCCGATCAGGTTATTACTAACTTCCATGTTATAGCTGACGAGCCAAGCCCCAAGATCATTTTCCCAGATGGGAATTTTGTCACACCTAATAAGATTATTGGTAACAAGGATGAGGATATGGCAGTGCTATTTACCGACAATATATATCCAGACATGGTTTTGCCTTTACCCGAACGTGTAGTCTTACATGCTGATGAACCGCTTATTGCTGCGGGCTATCCTTTGGGGACTGATCTGGTTGGCAATGCAACTGTTGTTAAGGGTAGATTTGTGGATTTTAGAAAATCTAAACAAATGCCTGTGGCTTACATTCAAACGGATATTAGCTTGGTTCAGGGCATGAGTGGCGGGCCACTATTAGATCAGTGTGGCCAAGTCGTAGGAATTAACACGCTTAGTCTTGCGGGTTTATCGCTTTTTATTGACGGCGACTGGGCAAGATCGGCTGTTCCTAGTTTTACCGATCAAAATATAACCAAAATACAAGTAGATCCCTCAGAGTCACCAGAAAAAGCCGTTGAGGCATTCTACACATATCTTAAGGCGAGAAGAATGCAGGACGGATTCAATCTACTAAGCACCGATTATCTAAAGAAAACCAACTATGAGGAATGGACAAACAGGTTCACGGATATACTAGATGTTGATGTCATTCACACCGAACCATTTGAAAACTCCGACGACACAGTATTTGTTAAGTTTTCAACGAAAAATTGGAATGATGGCGAGGTAGATTACCATTACTACGAAGGCACATGGCAAACAATCAAAGAGGATGGAGTGTATAAAATGCTAAAGAGTAAGATTTTAGAAGTAGATAACCCAGAATGGGATTGGTTTTACAGTAATTGAAAATTATGTATATTTCGGAACCCGAGCGATAGGAAGGAAAAAAGGGTATTTTCAACCTTTTTCTCCGTTTTCTCTCGGAAGGTTTAAGCCAACCATCTAACCTAAACTGCCGATGATACATGCAGAAGGGACGAGTGCATGGTGCGTAACACTAGATCGTCTCAGACATTTTTTCATTCTTCCCAACGTCTTCCCTTGTGTTATATTTCGTATACCCTCGCTTCAATCAGGTGGGCTATCTGCAATCGGCTATTATAGTGCTTCTCGATCACTGCGGACTTGCAGGGCTACCCTCGCCAGGTATCCTCAGGCTAAAATGCCTCGGTAAAATTTTCCAAATTCTCTCTGACGTTATTTCAACTTCGGGTACTTATATATATTCTTGAATTGCTCGTTATATTTGATCTCGTCCTTGATCGAAAACGCCTTGCCCCGTTGTAGACTCAACCTAAACTTTGCATACTTACAAGATGTTTTTAGTGAAACTGTAATAGTCGTTCTAGGGGCGTCCGAAGCGGGAATAATAAAAACTTCGATGGGAATTAACGGATCAATTTTGTCATCGTATACACAGCAAATGTAATACGCCACGTCGTGTTTTTTCTTCTTTATCCTGAAACACTTTTTTCCTTTGCTGTGTGTAGATTTAACGTTGACACGATCCCAGTACCATAACGCATCATATTTGGATTTGTCATCGAAATCGCCAACGTCTCGGAAATACTTCCGAAAATATGGATGTCTGCTAATATATTTTTCAGCTAGGCGTCCCCAACCAGAGTGATTGTCATATAAATATAGTTTGGGAATTCTGGGAAGATGAAAATGTCTCATCCAACGGATTATCGTTCCGTTTGTAACTCCAAAAAACCTCGCTGCCCTTCTTGTCGATCCAAACTTCTCGTAGGCTTGTTTTAGTTGTCTTTTGTTCTGATAGGGTTTTTGTTTTTTCATAGGCCTTGATGAATGCGTGCCTTAGCTTCATTTATATTTTCAACAAACGTTTTTGCATCTACTTGTAATGTCTTGGCCCAAAATTGCGACAAAATCTCTTCTGCTTTGTTATTTGGATCATCGAACACGAAAATGTAGAAGTGTCCCGAGGACTTTTCCAGCCGAAGTAACGGCATTCCTGCTGTTTTGAGAGCTACCGCTTGATATAGATCGTTAGACTTGTACTCTGTGTTTTTCATATTCATCTTTTAATTTTTTTGCTTGTATACCCTTTTTTATTTGCCTGGACATGTACTCCCGTTGCGTTCTGTCCAACACGGAACGGAATAGTGTGGCGTATGCCTCTACGGCATTGCCAATTAACCGATCACGCTTATCTTTGCTAGTGGAATTACTAGACTGATTTTCCATATCAGTCTCTAGGGTATCCCCAGATTTGGGGACGGAAAAAGATACACAACTAGGACGGATTGGGACGAAACTTAAAAGAGGATCCTTTTATCAGATCAGAAGAAATTTTTCTAAGGCGTCTCGATTTACTTTCATTTTGAAACCAACTGATTCACTTAGAAGCAAGACTTGCTTCAATTTTTTATTTTTGTAGATTTTTGCCCTAATTCTTTTGAACATGGCCCGAGACGGTTCATCTGCATCACTTTTTCCCTGCTCTATTGCCTTTGTAGTGTAACTTCCATCTCTGACTTCATAAAAGTCTTTATATGAAACGGGTTTATTCAAATTTTTAATCAACAATTTTACACACTCTTTCTCCATTTTTTTGAATTGAAGACTTTCGCCCAAAAATTCCAAACAACTATCGTTGTCATTGAACATAACCTTCAAACTATCTAGTGTTTTCTTGAAATTTTTCAGTTGTTCCCTATTTACCAATATGGATGCCAAACCAGGAGGTTGTGGGCCGCGATCATCAGAGGGAATTACATAATAGTATTCGATTATCTGATCTTTCCTAATGAGTCTCACTTTTTGAGCAATATGAACTATCCCATCATCCACAGCCAATTCCTCAGGCCTATTTCTACCCCACAGAGAATCTATACTCTTAAATCCCAAAAACCACCAATCATACGTTACGCCCTTAATTACACCGTGTTTCACTAATATATCCAACGTATCCTCGTGAGAGTACTGAAACCAATCCAGTTTTGCCAGTGATCTAGGCAACTTTATCTTTTTTGAAGTTTTTGCAACACTTACAATTTTCCATTCATTACTGGGTGATATGGATTTCTCCAATTTAGAAACCAATGTCCTAGCGTCGTCTATTACATTTTTCATTCTGCTTGTTTCTTAAATTTCTTTATGTTAACTTAGTATAAATTAGTTTTACTTGTATGACAACAGTACCATTTTCACCATCAAACCCCGACACATGGGGATTACTACTAACACTAGAACAAACCGCTAGGATTCTAGGGGTAAATCCCTGGACACTTCGTAAATGGGATGATGATAAAAAATTTGTTGCTGTTCGTGTTGGCTCAAGAAACGACAGACGTTTTAGGAAACAAGATGTTTTAGCATACTTAGAATCAATTGGGATCAAATTTGATAAACAATAAGAAGAAATATGGAAAATAAATTTAAGATTCGGGCCGTCATATACGCCCGTGTTAGCACAAAAGAACAAGCCGACGGGAAAGAATCAATTCAAGATCAGATTCGAGTTTGTAAAAAGGCTATAGCCGATCACGGCTGGGAATTAGTGGCCGATCCCTATCAAGATGTAGAAAGCGGACATTTAATCGAGGAACGATTAGGTTTCCAGAGAATGATGCAGGACGCGTCAGATTACAAATTCGATCTAGTAGTCGTCAAAGATTTTGATCGTTTTGCCCGTAACAAATCGTATGCTACCAAGGCTAGGGATGACTTGAAAAAAATGTTCATCCAAACATACTCCGTAGCTACTCCCGTAGAACCCCGAGATCCAAAACTTTACGATCCCACAGACGACGATTTAGGCATTATGGTAGAGGGTTTTAGCGATACGATGGCCGAAATCGAACGCAACAAGATCAGACGCAGAATGACAATGGGTAAATTGGCAGTGGCTAAGGCAGGAAAAATACCAAACAACGTCCCCTACGGCTATGTTATTGTCCGTTGGATCGACGAAAAGAACAAAGTACAGAGAAAAATTGAGATTGATGAAGAAAAAGCAATAATCGTCAGATGGATATTTGACGAATACATCAAAGGGAAAGGTACCCAAAGCATTGCGTTTGAACTAACTACAAAAGGGGTTAAACCCCCTAGAGGCCCATATTGGCGTGCGCAGGCAGTCAAATACATGCTACAAAACCAAACCTATACGGGAAAGGTACTTTGGGGATGGAGGCATGCCGACTATGCCAAAAACAAGCAACGAAAACTAAGGGATCATAAGGGTATTGTCGAAAACGGACAACATGCCCCAATTATTACTGAGGAAATCTTCAAATTAGCCCAAAAAGAGAAAAAGATACGAGGAAATTCCCAAAAAGGACGGGCAAGGATGAGCCGTGGGCTATTAACGGGCATAGCTAAATGTATCCGTTGTGGATCGGGTGTAACCTATTTAACCCGTCATCACAATCGAAAGAAAAAGAATCCTAAATGGAACGACACCATAACATACGAATATTTGTGTGGTGGCTATAAATACACAGGAATATGCCAACGACGGATAATGAGTGCAACTAGACTAGAAGAGTTCGTTTTGAACCAAATTAGGAACCTTGTAAACAATCCTACGGCCCGAGAACGACTGATATTGGATAAGAACATCACTATTACCGAAAACCTCGAAGCTGACGCCAACCTAGCGGCTAAACACCTAGCTGACATCGATAGACGCCGTGAACGGGTAAAAGAAGCCTATGAGGCGGGTATAGATTCAATTGAGGTGTACGCAGCCAATATAAAGCGTTTAGACGAGGAAGAAAATAAATACCATGTGGTTACCGATGAATATAAAACTAAGCTTCAACTGGTAAACGAACGTCGCAAAGAATTGGAGAAATTTACTAAATCATTGGAAGACTTCGATATCTTATGGGACAGTGCCAACTTAGAAGAGAAAAAACACTTCCTTCGGGCAATCATTAAAGAGATAAGAGCGGGTAACGGCAAGATTGAGATAGACTGGCGATTCTAACCCTACTTCTTCCCAAACCTTCGATCCCATTCGTCTGGATTATTGAAAAATAGGTTATAGGCCTCACGTTCCTGTGCCGTTTGCGGTTCCCTATTTATGTGGCATTTCTTCCACTTTTTTCCGCTTCCGCACCAACAAGGGTCATTTCTTGAAATTTTTTTATTATCAAAAGCTTTAGCTCCTGACTTTGCAGTTTTATCGGCATTCCCGGAAAGACCTGTAAGGTCAGATTTATCCAAATTTTCTCTTGCCAAATTAAGTGGTATTTCGGATTGCGGTGTGGCAACCCCAATACGGAAAATTCTGTGTGAAAGCTCTTCGTCCATTTTATCTATGAGGTTTTCAAAAAGTCTGTAGGCTTCGTTTTTGAATTCGATCAAGGGGTCGCGTTGCCCGTAGGCCCTAAGAGTTACCCCTTCCCTAAGGTCATCTATGTGGTCTATGTGATCCATCCACAAATGATCTATCGCACCCAAATACGCATACTTTTCCACTTCTCTCATTACTTTATCCCCCAAATCTTTCTCGCGTGCTGTATAAATATCTTTTAAAACATTTTGCAAAAATTCCAATTTGTTTTTTTGCATTTTTATTTCACCCTTAATTCTTTTTAGAGATTCGTCATCAAAAGGCACCATCTCTGCAAGTCCAACAGCCAACTGATCATCGTCAACTGTTTCGGTCTCTGCACTTGTTGCCATCATTAATGTTTTTTCCAGTTGGTGGTTCAACTTTTCTACAACTTCATCTTTTACATCTGTTGACTCAAGTATTCTTTTTCGGAGTTTATAAACAATATCTCTTTGCTGGTTGGCAACGTCGTCAAATTCAACAAGTCTTTTTCGTATATCAAAATGGAAACCTTCAACTTTTACTTGGGCCTGTTCAATTGCTCTACTGATGAGGGCGTTTTCTATCGGTTGATCTTCGGGCAGGTTAAGTCTGTCCATAATCCCGCTTATTTGTTCTCCTCCGAAAATTCTCATAAGATCATCCTCGAGTGAAAGATAAAATCGGGAAGTCCCGGAGTCCCCCTGGCGACCCGATCTACCCCTGAGCTGATTATCTACACGTCTTGCTTCATGGCGTTCTGTTCCAATAACAAAAAGGCCTCCTGCATCAAGGACTTGGTCGTGAACTTTTTTCCAACTTTTATAATCTTTCGAGGACTCATACTTTTCGTTGGTTTCACCCGCACGTCTATCCGGCATAGCGCCGCCTAAAACAATGTCCACCCCACGCCCCGCCATGTTGGTGGCAACAGTTACCGCACCAGGCTTGCCTGCTTCAGCAATTATTTCCGCTTCTTTCTCATGATTTTTGGCATTAAGAACATTGTGTGGAATTTTCTTTCGTTTGAGATATTCCGAAATTATCTCGTTTTTCTCGATAGAGGTAGTACCGACAAGAACAGGCTGACCCACTTCGTGACGTTCTGCGATTTCTTCTACAATTGCGCCGTATTTTCCCCTTAGAGTTTTATAGATCATATCTCCTTTGTCTTTTCTTACCATTTCTCTATGTGTGGGGATAACCACTACTTCCAGTTTGTAAATTTTTCTGAATTCTTCCGACTCTGTGGAGGCGGTACCCGTCATACCCGCAAGGTGTGTATAAAGCCTGAAATAATTTTGGAAAGAGATTGTTGCAAGGGTTCTACTTTCCTGTTGAATTGTTACATTTTCTTTGGCTTCCACTGCCTGATGGAGTCCGTCACTCCAACGCCTGCCAACCATAAGACGTCCTGTAAATTCATCAACAATTGTTACTTGGTTATCTTTGACAACGTAGTCCCGATCCCTTAGATAAATTGCTTTTGCCCGAAGTGCATTTTCTATATGGTGAATGCTGTCGAAATCTTTTTCGTAAAGATTATCTACACCCAAAAGTTTTTCTACTCTGGTTATTCCCATCTCTGTAAGAGTCGCACTTTTGGCTTTTTCGTCTATCTTAAAATCGGTATCTGGGTTTAACTTTTCTACAAGTGCCGCAAAATCATAATATTTTTTGGTTGGCTCCGTGTCGGGTGCGGAAATAATTAAAGGGGTTCTTGCTTCGTCGATAAGCACCGAGTCCACCTCGTCTACAATTGCAAAATAGTGTCCACGCTGCACCATTTCGGCCAACGAGTTAACCATGTTGTCGCGAAGGTAGTCAAAACCAAATTCATTGTTTGTTCCGTACAAAATGTCACACTTGTATGCTTCAGATCTCTCGGCCGGTCTCAAATGCGCAAGCCTTTCGTCCCCGTGACTTGAATCAGAAAACTTGGGATCGTAAACAAACGATTTAGTTTCTTGAATAATTGATCCAGTTGTCATTCCCAACATGTGGAAGATGGGGGCATTCCAACCGGCGTCACGTCTCGCCAAATAATCGTTTACTGTTACCAAATGCACCCCCTGCCCTGTTAAGGCCCTAAGGTAAAGCGCGGGAACTGCAGACAAAGTTTTACCTTCACCTGTTTTTTGTTCTGCAACACGTCCTTCAAAAAGTGCAACTGCCGCAATCAACTGAACGTCATAATGTCTTTTACCAAGGACTCTATAAGAAGCCTCGCGTACCAACGCATACGCCTCCGGCAAAATTTCCTCCAAAGTCTCGCCTTTCTCCAAACGTTTTTTAAATTCTTGAGTTTTTTTGGCAAAGTCCGCATCTTTGAGTTTTTTTGTTTTACCCTCCAAATCGTTTATTTTTACAATAATCTTTTTAATACGGTCCACTTCGCGTTGATTAAGATCAAGAAGTTTTGAGAATATATTTAGCACGCGTTTATTTTAGCAGAGAAGTTGACACAATGCTAAATTGAGATTATTTTTTCTTATACCTGTCGTTTCTTCCAAAAAAAGTGGTCAGATTTTTTTTGATATCCTCGATTGTTTTTAGTTTTGATTCTTTAACCCATTTAGATTTTAGTGCTGCTTCAATTTCGGCATCAACTTTTTCTTCCGACATATCCTCAAACCCACCTATTGTATAAATCCCTTGTGAATAGAGCCACCAAGGTACTTCCATTTTGGAATCAGGAGAAAGTGCATACTCAAACATGTCGCGGTTGTAGATGTGTCCAATTTCGAGTGGTGTGTTTTGAAATTGAGGAAACACATATTTTGCAAATTTATACGCATCTTGTTTCCAATTCTCATATCTTGACCTTATTTCAATATCCCCCGAACTAACTTCTGAATCGGGATCTTGTAACCATGCATTTTCCAGAAACAAACTTCCTGAATGTGTATTTGCAAGTAATAATATATCCAGATCACTTCCTTCTCTAACAAATCTGGTTTCATCTACAAGACTTCCGTAAACAATAGCACCAGTTATTTCATCAAAGCCGCGTTGTCTTTGATGATCCAAAAAATTTTCTACAAACTTTGTTATCTCAAAAGTATCAGGCCTTTCAACTTTTGGAAGAGTTTCCGAATGAAAAATCGCTTTAAGTTTTTGCCCATGTTCCCATCTCATGTAGTTTGTGTGTGGAGGAAATCCTCCCTTGTGGATTCTAAGTACCAGCTCGTCGATCTCTTTATCACCGAATCTTTCTAAATCGTTTGTGGTTAAAACGCCCTCTAGATACATGTCGTGAAGATAGTTTGCACAAGCTTGGGCAAAATTCAAGTCGTGTTCATAAGCTTTTTCGGTCATAAGTGAATTTTACACCACAAAAAAAGGAGAACCCTTCAGTCGCTTGCGGCGAAAGAATTGTTCTCCTTTTGTACTTACACTTACTTTTTTCTCACAGGACTGCCCTGCAAATTAGGGTGCCTGGAACAGACTGCCACTGGCGGTGCCGATCTGGGTTTGGGAGGTCTTGATGACACTCGAACTCCAGGTACCGAACGCGCGGCGGCGGCCCTGAGGGGTCTTATCGAATCGTTTGGGATCGGGGAAACCCATGCTCGCGGCGAGTACGGTCTCGTCCACGTCATTGCCGAGGGCAATAAGGGCGAACGTAGCGTTCTCTCGCTTGCGGCGGAGTTCCTCGACCACAGTCTTGACTTGCGCGGCGGTATGGCGGCTCTCGTTGTCGTCACCATCGGTGACCACGCCTACGTTGAGCTTGACGCGCCAGCCTTGGGCTTTGAGTTCTGCCTCATACTTGACCAGGCCGGTCAGACCGTCGATGATCGAGTCGTAAAGCGCCGTGTTGTTCTGCGGATGATAATCCGTGAACGGTTCCACCAGGTCCAGGCTGAGGTAGCTGTGAATCAGGCGGGTGCGCGAATTAAACGCCCAAATGGACAGAAGGATCTCGTCCCGCTGAGAGCTATCCTTGATCGCCTCGATACTGGCATCGATTTCGGACTTGACTTGAGTCTCGTCGTCAGACATCGAATAGCTTTCGTCCACAATGAGAAGCGAGAGGGTAACGACATCTGTCACCAGATCGTCGACATCAGTACCACCTGCGCCGGCCATCGTTTTCGTGTTCACATTCTTGACAAGAATGTTGGTTGCTTCTACGGAAAGCCCTGCACCAACAATGGCTTCCGATGGTTGTTTTGATTGAGACATTGCAAATCTCCTTGAAATTTGATCTTGAAAAAGGTTGGTATTACTTGACCGGGTCAGTTGAGTTGATGACAACTACACCCTGTGCGACCATTTTGTCGAGCGACGCCTGAGCCATGGCACGGAAATCGATAGTGGGATGTGCCACCGGGCTCGTGCAGTCGATCATAAAACGGATCTTGCGGATGACGTCGGGCTGATTGGAAAAATAGCCGACTTCTTGCCGCATTGTTGCATCCACACAATGTGACCAGGCTTCACCCGCCATGTTGATTTCATCGAACGAAGAAATCATATCAAGAGCGGTGACATTCATGAGAGTTGAAGGATCTTTTGGATCTTCCATTTCCGCTTTCCAGATGCCGTAGTGTTCGGTCCTGGGGTCGGTCCCCTTCTCAATGAAATCAGCGGTGGTGCCGCGCGCGGCCGAGTGCCAAGCGATGGCTTCTGCAAGTTCGGGAACAAGTTCCTGACCTTGAGTGCCAACGATGCAGTGATATGGCCAGATCATGAGATGCTTCTGTGCATGGGTTTCGAGATACGCGACATAGCGAACGGACCAGATGGGGTCAACGAGCGCCTGCCACTTACCGGCCTTGATGTCAGCCAAAGTGATCTCGGTGTATGGAGTCGGGTGCTCCTTGGTCTCCACATTGATCCACCATTCAGGGTGGAAGATCATGCGTTTGACGTGTGTATCCAGACTTGCGACGATCTTTGTGATCTTCTCCGGGTTGCGGTAGATGTATTCGATCACGCGCTTGACGTCGCCAAGAGCGCCGGGAACAGGAAGAGCGGCCAATGGTTGATCCATAAAGTCGTTCTGCATGTCCACCAAAACCAAAACGCGGCGGAATGTGTCTTCACTAGCCGGTTTCAGTCCCGCATTTTTGCCGAGAGCGGCATATTTTGCAAGGTCGGGTTTGCGGAGTGTTCCCAGACCACTTGCATTGAACAACGGTGTACTCATTTCGAGTCTCCTTGGGTTTATTTGGGTGAAATCATCAATACTCGGTCCTGTTTGATTGCAAGGATCGAGGCACCATATCGCAAAAGCGAATCTCCACTATCAACAAAGCCTTCGGTGCTTGTGAAAAGCTTCGTTGCCCCAGTCTTAACGTTTTCGTTTAAGACACCCTTATCCGTAGCGTGGAGAGCCAAACCTGTTGAATAGGTTATGTTATGGATATCGGGGTTGGGCAATTTGGATTCCTCCATACGGTCGGTGAAAATCACCTTTCCGCTTGAGTCCACCATCTCGCGCCTTACGTAGTTAATACCGTTAAGCTGAGTCTTCCTAAGAAGGTATACACCCTGACTTGAAAACCTTACCGCAAGATCGAGAACTGCTTCTCCCATCTCGAGTTCAGGAATTTGTACGTCATAATGTCTCCCATCTTTTACCATCCAGAACATTTGTTGCTTGAGAACCTGGAATAAACCAAAAACGTAAGGGGTGTCGGAGTTATCTTCCACCCAAAACCAGGTTTGGTCATCAACTACATTCCTAAGCTTCTGCTCCTCAAAACTATTTCCACGAAGCCGGCCGAATTTGAGTTCGTTGCCGTCAATGCGATACAAATGAGATGCAGATGCCCTGAAGGAAGCCCGTCTTACGGGAGCAAAAATCTCCGTTGTGAGCTTGCCCACCAGTTTTCCGGTTGCAATCTCGTAAACAAGGATTTCTTCGCTTTTTGGCTGATTCACATATACATGCTCCGAACCGATCTCGAACTTTGAGCCGGGTATGTGACGGAAAAGTTCACGACGAACTCCAGGGAACGTCTTACTTCGAAGGTCTTTCGCATAATAGACGATCTTTCCGTTTTCATTAACCAGCAAACGTGCCTGATCGCCAATAACTGCGTTGGCAAGCACATCGCCATTGACCCTTATAACCTCATAGATATCCAGATCTTTTGCGGAGGTAGACGGTTTTTGAATAACAACCATCGTTTTTGCACTACACACAGGACATGTTCCACGGCCTCCCGGGAAATATGTACCGCAAGATGTGCACTCGCGCAGAGAATCAAGATAATCTGACAAAGTTTTTTCGGGAAAAGGCATTCTTTGACCTTCGGTAAAATACTGATAAAAAACGTGATGAAGGTCGTCAGTCAGAATGTCGGGATGAATACCGATTACAGGATATACGACATTTTTGTCAAAAACAGATATTTTGCGAGCCGCTCTTTCCAGCTGATCATCTACTCTGTTGTGTGTTCCTCCGTATGGATGAACCAGAAGCAGACTCTTAAAAAGGAGAACGGCATACGAATACCAGTCGTTACCTGTGTTGAAAGACGGTTTCTTGGAAAAATCAACGCCGTAAAGCGCCGGATCAACAAAGTCTCGTGTTGCCACAGGACACGGAAATCCGTCAAACTGCCAAGCGTCAACATCCCAAAAAAACATCTGGTTGTTGATTGTGATCTCGTTCGCATCACTCAGGTCGCCGACCACAAAGCCCTGAGAGTGAACCACTTTGCTAAGTGTTGGAATCCCATCAAGAAAAACCAACGCAACATCACGCGTACTAATGCGGTAGCTTTTACGGAACTTTTTGTTTGAAAGCTGTTTCAGTTCCGCAAAGTTTCCATCCACAAAAGGCATCGTGAAGCCAATTGGGTAGTGTGAGGGGTCGTAGGTATAACCAACGGCAGTCCCTGCACTATTGAACACCAGTTCCTGCGGCGCAATCACCCGGTTTGTGAACCTCGGGGCACGTTTGAAAAAAGCCATAAGCTTCTCCGCACGTTCCCGTGTTGGGGTTTCATAAACCTTCAGACCTGTCGCATGTCCGTTGTGTAAAATCTTGTGAACAGCACCCTCGCCGCCGGCTCCCTTGAAGGTCCGTTTATCGAGAGTGACGGCATTGTTGCCGATAAAAACTCGCATTTAAACCTCCGATTATTGAGCCACTTTCTCCACGGTTATTATTGACAAATCGTCAGCGAACTTGTGATCGTTTAAAGACCAGGCATTCACCTTTCTTTGCAGACCCATGGGGTTTTTGTATCCCCAGAGCTGATCAAAAAAATCAGGTTCTTTGCCGAGCGAGTCCGATGCGATCGCCATTTTTTCGAGTGTGTCGTTGGGAAATACAAGCGTAGTAAATCCTTCGGGAAGTTTTGATACTTCCTTGGGAAGCCACTCGCGCCTGATTGCATGATAGCCGATGTATGTCGGGTGATCATTCTGGTCGATTATGGTCCGTTCGTCGTTGATGACGATAACTCCGTCTCCCTGGTAGTAAACAAGGGTTTCGGTTTGATTCCGAATAAATCCAACCGTTGTGAACAAGAATTTGTCCACAATGAACTGGATCTGGGATTTTGCATCCCTGAACGGCATCGTATCGGCCTGTCTTCGAACATAGTTGATCAGTCCTCTGTGCAGAATCGGGGGAATATTCCTGATAGGCACACCGCGAAGCAAAAGCCTCTGGGTTTCGTCTCTCAGAAAGTCCCCTCCAAGCCTAGCACCAACCTCGCTGTGAAGCGGTCGTTGATTCGCGTCTCGCGAACAACCGTCACAGATTACGCCATGAACAGCGCTTTTGGGTCCCACATCAGCAAAACTCATGTGCAGGACGTCCTGCATGTTGAGTCCCTCGGTAAGGTGCATCCTTCCGATGATCTGTGCAGTACGTATCTGAATGTCTGTAAACATGGGCACTTTCCCTTTCCAAATTTTTGAATGTCAATGAGCATTAAAAGCTGTCCAGAGTTTTGACAGTCAAAGCTCTGTTTCAGCCCTCAAATCAGAGTAAGAGGCTTCAGAAATTTATACCCAAATTCACGTCTGGAATAATACTATAGTTTTTAGATTATTGCAATCTGTTGATCGCAGTTAGATAAAAATTGAGTTCAGTAAAAAGTTCAATTTTTGGATATTGTTATTTTTGGTAATCAAAAAATATTCTTATAGTTTTTTTAAATTACAAGATTTCCACCTCTTCAAGCTTCTTGGAACCAAAAACAAACAACTTAGCAGGTCGATTAGCGTTACCCTTGCGGTTCTTTGATAATTCTTTCAAAATACCCAGCAAGGTTATCTTCTTCCTAAAATTCCTTTTATCCATGCTTTTTTGGAGAATGTTCTCATACGTTTCCTGAAGTTCGGTCAATGTAAATTCTTGAGGCATTAGTCCAAATACAATATTTGTGTAGGTAAGTTTGCCTTTCAACCGCGCCACCGCAGCTTTAGTAACCTTATTGTGATCATAGGCCATTTTGGGCAGGTTGTCGCAAGTAACCCAACGGGCCGCACCCGTTGTTATTTCCTTTGCCTGGTTCCATGGCACGAGCATAAGGTAAGCTACCGAGACAACCCGCCCTGCGGGATCTCGCTTTGGATCGTCAAACGTAAAAAGTTGTTCTGTGTAAAAATCAGTTGATCTCAAATATTTCTGAAGTATTCTTTTTGCCGCAATCAACGAAGACTCCGAAACATCAACCAAACCCCCGGGAAGCGCCGGTTGCCCTTTAAAATTTACGGATTCAGCTTCGACCGTTAAAACTTTTAATTTCCCTGAGTCCAAAGTTAGCACTGCAATGTCCGTTGCCAAAACTGCAAAATTCAGTTCACTTCTTTTAATTTCCATATTTAATTAGAGTAATTGTATTATAAACACTAACTAATAAACTTGTCAACAACTAGTTGGAGCAAATATAAACAAGATTCACAATTGGCCTGAAAATTTGAATTTTACCAAACACTTTTTCCAAAACGGGCCCTATATTCTCCTCCGACATCTTCCTTAGACTCAAACTATTAAATACAGCAATTCCACCCGCCGAAAGCCTCCCGGCAACCAGTTTATAAAATGCTTCGGTTTTAAATTTAGCGGGAAGGTTTGCCCCCTTATACAAATCAACAATAATTAGGTCATATTTATCTCTATTCACTTTCAAAAATTCTTCCGCATCTTTAATGTACACATCTGCTTTTTTGAAAGATTCCAGATATTTTTGGCCCAGATTTACAATGTCCGAGTCGTTGTCTACACCCGTTATCTTGGCATATGGCCATTTGCGTCCAATAAGCCGTGCCACGGTCCCACCTCCATAACCCAAAATCAAACATGTTCTAACTTTCTTCAGCTTCACTTTTCCCAATGCGCCTTTCCATATTGTTTCTACAATCCCCCCCGATTGAGTAAGCCCCTGGGCCTGAATGTAAGGTTTGGAAAAGAGTGTTTTAACAACTTTGAGCTGCCCGTTTTTAGAAGATTTTTTTTCCTCGAGTATTTTTACTCCAAACATCTATTTATTATATAGTCATATTAAAATAAAATGTTTGTCCAGACATTTTGTTTGGTGTTTGGGTTTTTTTGGGGATTATGTATAATGCGGCTACATGGATGGGTCTCCGCTTCCGGAAACACTTCGGCCCAAAACCCTCAAAGACTTTGTGGGTCAAGAGAATATTGTCGGCCGGGAAGGAATAATTACAAAGCTTTTAAAAGTAAATAAACTGTCGGGGAATTCTGCAGGTTTTCCCTCATTGATCTTTTGGGGCCCCCCAGGGAGCGGCAAAACTACACTTGCCAGAATACTGGCAAAATCTCTCGGAAGGGAATTTTTTGAATTTTCAGCTGTAAACACCAAAGTTTCTGACATAGAAAAACTTGTAACCGACCAAAAACAACTCAAGCTTACTCTTCAACCAGTTGTTTTTTTGGACGAAATTCACAGATTCAACAAGGCTCAGCAAGATAAACTCCTGCCTCATGTGGAAAGAGGAGACATTGTTCTCATTGGCGCCACCACCGAAAACCCGTCATTTGAAGTAATAGGTCCGCTTCTTTCCCGATGCAGAGTTCTAATTTTAGAGCAATTAACAGAAAAAAATCTCAAAAAAATTCTGGAGCGTGCCGCAAAGCATCTTAAAAGAAAATTAAACAAAGGAGCAGAGAAATTTCTTCTGGAATCTTCCAATGGTGACGCAAGAGTTATGCTTAATGTTTTGGAAATTGCAGCCAAGTTTGCCGAGACTCCAACCATAAAAGTCGAACATATTGAGACTGCACTACAAAGAAGACAATATACTTTTGATAAACGAGGCGAAGATTTTTACAATGTCATTTCTGCTTTTATCAAATCAATGAGAGCAAGCGACCCCGACGCCACACTTTACTATCTGGCCAGAATGGTTGAAGCGGGACAAGACCCCTTATACATAGCCCGCCGCATGGTGATATTCGCATCCGAAGATGTGGGGATGGCCCAACCCACAGCTCTTGTTGTGGCAAACGAAGTATTTAGAGCCTGCGAAACAATAGGATACCCGGAATGTCAGGAAAACCTGGCACACGGAGCTTTGTATCTGGCCTTAGCCAAAAAGGACAGGGGGGCTTACGACGCTTACTTCAAAGCGCTCGATGATGTAAGAAGGTACGGCAATTTGCCCGTTCCCAAAAAGATAAGAAATCCTGTTACCAAACTAATGAGTGATGCGGGGTATGGAGATGACTACGAAATGTATACCGACAAATCTTTGCTGCCGGAAAAGATAAGCGGAAGAAAATATTACAAACGTTAATTAACCCACTTGTGGTAGAAGAGGTCAACCCAAGCTATGCCACTTCCTGAATCAATCAAATCAACCCTTGTAGGCCCGTTTCCAAAATCGTTGTTCCAATCCAAATGCACATCCTTCCAAAGCGCATCCCCTGCTTTGTTGTGGTCATATACGTATTCAAAAACTTTGACCACCAGTTCTCTTATCTTTCTGTCATCAGTAGTTTTCAAACTTTTACCCTGCACATATTCTGAGCAGCTCATATGT
Organism: uncultured Gammaproteobacteria bacterium; assembly: GCA_964599625.1. Lineage (GTDB taxonomy): Bacteria > Patescibacteriota > Microgenomatia > UBA8517 > UBA8517 > CAZRGC01. Next base: position 51,415 of record CAZRGC010000001.1, on the reverse strand, counting down.
CCCGTTGCAAAAAGAATCTTTGGGATAAATACACCAGCGGTTTTGAATTCCGAAGCAAAAGCTTTTTGCACGGCTTGTATCTGGAGCATTTCGTTCGTATACGGCTGAGAGTACCTGTCAAATCTTCTGCTTAAAGATTTATTTGTCTTTATTACATACTTTTTACCCTTCAGTTCCATGAGCATCGCCTCCGACTGATTGCCGCTTCCAAGTTGCGAAATAGTTAATCCTCCCGACACTACACTTACGTCCGAAACTTTTCTCTGGTCGTCACCCAGTGGACCAAGTCTAAGTGATATTTGCAAAAGGCTGCTATCAATAGTCTTAAGTATTCCCGGGTTATCCGAAATAAGTTTTTGTCCGTCAACAGATACTAGCATGTGGGCTTTAACAGGCCTCATGTCAGCATCATAATAAGATAGTTTGGAAGTAAAAACTCTGTTTCCAAATTCATCCCTGCCGTCCTTCTGAGGGTTAAAATGAAGAACTTTGGCATTTGTGTCTTGGTAAAAATCTTCTACCAAATATCTCGCCCGATTGTTATCAAAAGACCGACCGTTATCCACAATGAAAATATAACATTGATTATTAAATAAATTAAGTGTAATAGTGTAAATCTAATGTCAAAGGCGAAACAACTAAAAAAAGCTGCAAACTTTCTTTTTGAAGTGGGTACCATGCGCAAAATCGCCAGGGCTCACAGGCAAAGTCTTTTGACAGACGACCTCTCCGACAACATTTCCTCTCACTCATACAGGGTTACTTGGATTGGCTGGATATTGGCTCAAATGGAAGGTGCCGATCCTTACAAGGTGATGCTTATGTGTCTAAGCCACGATACAGGCGAAACAAGAAGCGGGGACCAAAACTGGGTTCACAAAAAATACGTTAAGGTATACGAGGAAGAAATAATAAATGATCAGTCAAAAGACATGCCTGGCGAAACAGATCTAAAAAGTGCCATTTCAGAATATCAAAAGCGCGAATCCAAAGAAGCAATAATCGCCAAAGACGCAGACCTTTTGGACCAAATACTTCTTCTTAAAGAATATGTTCAAGCTGGCAATGTCGAAGCAGTCACCTGGCTCAAAAACGACGGCAACCACAAAAACAAACATTTTGAACTATTAAAAACCGCTTCAGCCAAAAAACTGGGAAAGGAAATTTATAACCAAAAACCCAGCGACTGGTGGAAAAACCTCTGGACAGAAAAAAGAAGATGATACTTGGACAAAGCGAAATTCAAAAACTTATAAAAGAGATCGGGTTGGTCACAAATCTCTCAGAAAGGGAAAAAAACGATCCCGAGGGATGCATAATTGATTTGCGTATAGAAAAAATTTATTCCCTAACAGGCGAGGCCTTTTTGGGAATTGAGGAAAGACAAACCCCAAGTCTTGTCGAAATGGCAACTTGGAACCCCAAAAGAAAAACATTTTTTACTTTTGAACCTGGAAAATACTATTTAACCAAAACAATCGAGGAGGTTAATGTACCCGAGAACTTGGGGGGCACCCTCAAACCCCGAAGTACAACCTTCCGAAGCGGGCTAAATATAAGAACTGGATTTATAAATCCCGGATATCATGGGCCTTTATATTTTGGGTTGGCCAACGAGGGCCCCATTCCGGTCAAGATAGAAATGGGAGCAAGATATGTCTCGATTTATTTCCACGAAGTATCAGGGAAATCTGTTCATACTTATCGCGGTCAATGGCAGGGCGGACGTGCCACAACAAAGTTCAAAGAAAAACAAATCTAGTTCTTTTGCGCGTCCCCAATGAACTTGCCAAGCATGTAGATTGCTTCAAAACCCAACCCCCACGCAAAAGGAAGCCACAAAGGTACCCCAAAAAGGCTACCGTAAGTCCAAAATTGAGACCTTCCCCAAAAACCCATTAATACTTCGATTGTGAACCCCAACAAGCAACCAATCACCCAAAGCCAAATCTTTATCTTCCTATCTTTTGGGAGAACAAAGAAGTACAGACCAAAGCAAATAGCAAAAAATGTCAAAAGCACCTCATTTTTGGTAAAAGTCTCGATAAGGAAAAAAATTACCAAAAATACAATTTCCCAAAAATATTCACTTTTTACAAATTTACGCGAAGTCATTCCTACTGATTATATAGCTTCTAAATCTCCAATTTCAGAAACTTCTTTGCAGCAAATCCAATCACAAAATTCAAAGCTGCCACTCCCAAACTAATAGCTATCATTTCCCCAGCGCGTTTGGAAAAAGAAAGATTTTTGGCAACTGAAATATAAAAATTAAATACGGAAATAAGGAAAACAGAAATTCCCAACGTTATACCCAACGACATTAAAGGATTAGACAAAAGGAAAAATGGAGTTATCAAAAAAATAACAGTAAACAAATACGTAAACCCTGTGTAAATACTCGCTGTAAGCGGATTTTTTCCACCTTCCTCTTTTGTGGAAAGATATTCCGAAGCGGCCATAGAAAAACTTGCAGCCACCCCCGTAATAAACCCTGCCAACGCAACCACTTTGGGGTTTTGCAGTGCCAAAGTAAAACCGGCCAGTGCTCCGGTAAGTTCCACTAGCGCATCATTAAGTCCCAAAATAACAGAGCTTGTGTAGGCAAGTTCACTTTTGTCTATTTTCTCCAAAATCCTTTTTTCGTCACGTTCTTCCGATTCGATTATTTTTACAATATTTTTTTCGCCACTCCCTTTGAGTTCCAACTCAAAGTCTGAGGAATGCTTTTTACTCCTCTCCATAAATTGAATTCCAAAATTGGTGCCTAAATATCTTGCGGCATAAAAATAAAAAGCAGCCTTCAACTTGTTTGGTTCGGTGTCTTGTCCGCTTATTTTTTTCCAAAAATTGTAGTGCTTCACCTCTTTTGCCATCATCTCCCTAAAAAGTTTTTTATCTCCCGGTTTTTTAGTCCAGTTGGCAAGCCGCGAATACGCCTCGTGTTCTGTTTTTTCGTTAATTTGCGCGTGAATAATGCTTTTTATTATTTTTTTGGACAAACTCATATGCTTACTTTAACATTCATTCAAATGTATTCAATACCTGGAATCCAAAAAATTAAAGAGTTCTTGAAGTTTAAATACAAAACTCACCGCCTTTGTATATTTGTAAAAGTTTACCTTTCTCGACCTCTGCGGTTACCGTTCTATTGTCCGTTGAAATTATATCTGTATGGACACTGCTTTCATTGTACCCAAGTTTTTTCCAATCATTTGCAGACAAACTGGATGGATTTCCCGGATAAGAATCTTTATATGCACTACCCAAAGCTATATGAAAATTTCCATATTTTCCTCCGATATTTTCGTCATACAAAGTCTCAGCCATAAACTTTGTAATTCTGGAAAAACGCTTATCTGTAAGACTAAATTCGCCAATCATATCCGCCCCGGAAGCATCGACCATTTCTCTTAAAAGTTTCTGGTTTTTGGAAGACTTCGCTTTTACAACTTTCCCATCTTTAAAATTAAGTTCTACATTTTCAATAAGTGATCCGTATATATAAAGCGGCTGGTTAAACTTTACCCAACCATTTGTCACCCGACAGTCAGGTGAAATAAAAAGCTCAAATGAAGGAATATTTCTTCCCGATCCTCCCATCCACAATCTCCCTTCTCCAAGGCCTATTTCCAAATCAACATTCTTTCCTTTAACCAAAAGCTTTTCAATTTTAAGATTGTTGAGTTTTGTTTTTATTCTTTCGATTTCCTTTGTGACATATTTCCATTTGGCAATCGGGTCTTTTTCATCCAAAAAACAAGCCTTTGATATTTGATTCCAATATTCTTCCAAATTCAAACCCGCTTCTCTTGCCATTGCAGGTGTTCCATATAGTCCCAAAGTCCAAGTAAGTTTCCCCAAATTTTCTTTTTTCTCCCGTTCTTTTTTATAAAAAAGCAAAGATTTTTGTCGCGCCAAAATCTTTTTGCTATTTATTCCTTCCAATTCTTTTTTATTATTTGTGGAGATAATACTAACAAAATGGTCTGCATCGGCAACTCTTCCCAAAAGATAACTTTTGGGAACATATTCGATCTGTTTTTGTGACGCATTCTCAAAAAAAATTCTATCTGCCGAAGTGTGTCTGTCCGTTCCGTCGGGAGTATAATGAACAATGGGATTACCCCCTGCTTCCAACACCGACAATACCAAATGATTAAGGATGGGTTTTGCGCATTCAGGCACCTGAAGAAAAACAGTCTCCCCTTTTTTTATTCCTTTGCCGCTCCCAAGCGCATACTTAATCAAAACATCCGAATATTTTTTGAGTAAAGCCTCAGGTGGAGCAAACATCATTTAGCAACCTCTATTTTATCCTTACCCATATAAGGCCTAAGCACCTGAGGGATATTTACAGAGCCGTCGCTATTTTGGAAGTTTTCATAAACTGCGATAATTGCACGCCCCAATGCCAAAATAGTTCCGTTTAATGTATGGACATATTTATTTTCACCGTCTATTTTTGTTTTTATATTCAAGCGCCTTGCTTGAAAGTCTGTGGTGTTACTTGTGGAAGTTACCTCCCTATACTTTTCCTGACTTGGCATCCAAGCCTCCACATCATACTTTTTGGAAGCGGCGTTACCAAGATCACCCGATGCCATTCTTATGACCTGATAAGGAATTCCCAGATCTTGCCAAATTTCTTCCTCTATCGCCAAAAGTTCGTCATGAATGCGCTCCGAATCTTTGGGTTCGCAAAACACCACCATCTCAACTTTTCTAAATTCGTGCACTCTAAGTATTCCCCTAACGTCTTTGCCATAACTTCCGATTTCTTTCCTGTAGCACGAAGAAAATCCAACATATTTCAAAGGAAGACTTTTAAGATCCAAGATTTCATCCGTGTGCAAACCAACCAAAGTTATTTCTGCTGTTGCTATAAGGTCCAAATCTTCCCCTTCAACGTGATAAATCTGCCTCTCTTTATCGCTCCTGGCTTGGAATCCGCAACCTACGATATTTCTCTCTTTGGCCACATTGGGTGTAATCATGGGAACAAATCCTTTTTTGGCCAGTTTTGCCATAGCATAATTAATCAATGCCATTTCAAGCATTGCGCCGTCACCCGCCATGTAATAAAACCCAGACTGGGAAACTTTGGCGCCTGCTTCCAGATTTATGGTTTTAGTAAGCTCCCCAATTTCCACATGGTCGCGCACTTTGAAATCAAACTTAGTCGGCCCTCCAACAGTTTTTATAATATCGTTTTTCTCCGGCGGTCCTACAGTTACATCACTTGAGGCAATATTGGGAATTTTGTAAAGTTCGTCTCTTAGTTTTGATTCCAACTCTTTAACTTTGGGTTCGAGAGTTTTAATTGCCTCTTTCAACTCCGAAGCACTTCGGATGTTGCTTTTGTCTCCTCTTTTTATTTGCTCCGTTATTTCATTTTGTTTATGCCTGGTTTCTTCCAGTTCACGAAGTGCTGTACGAAACTCCAAATCCAACTTAATGACAGTCTCAACCACCGAAGAGTCAAAACCTTTGTCACTTGTGGCTTTTTTCACCAAATTTGCGTTTTCTCTTATAAATTGTATGTCCAACATAATTTAAGTATAACAATACTTTACAACCAACAAAAAAGCACGCCTCTAATGCGTGCTTCGGTCCTTCGGCTTTGCTCAGGATAAATCCCTTGCTAACCTATGGAAGTTGCCACCTAAGCTAATACTTAATTTTGGCTGTTACGGGCTACCCGTGTAAGTTTTTTACCCTTACAAGCTTGGAATTTGGAAGATTCCTCAATCGCTTTTCTGTATTCTAAACCCAACGCACTAAATATTCAAATCAATCGTTAAACCAAACCATTTCAAGATCTTTAAAGGGGTTGTTTTCAAATGTAATGTCCACTACTTTTTCCAAAACATCATCAATTGACAGTTTGTACACTTTGGCCAAAATATCCGGCGCGGGGGTTAAAATCTTTTTCCCCCAGGACAGACCCAATTTTTCTGCTATTTCTTTAACTCTACTTTCCGAAACGGTTTCTATTTCTGAATAAGGCAAAAGTCCCGGCCAAGTATCTATTGTTATTTCTGCATCTTCATACTCCCAAGTTTCTCTTAATGTTTCCTGGTATCTGTTAAATACAAGCCCAGAGACTTTAAGTATTTGAATCGTCTTATCGTAATCCGAAACTATTACATCTGTTTCTTTTTGCTCACCAACTTCGCCACCTTCTTTACCGTCTACTTTTGCACTAAATCTCACAACATCCCCCTCGTCTCTAACTCGTATGTAGCTACAATTAATTCCTGGGTTGGCTCTTTTGTCAGCGATACCCCTTCGCATTTTTCTTTCGGGGACTATAAGTTTTGCTCCGATACTTTTTAGTTTCTCCCTATATTTGTCTTTATCTACGGGATAAAATTTTGCTTCAAATTCGCTTTCCATTTTTATAAACCAAGTTCTTTGGAGATTCCTTGCATTGCCGTTAGCGCAATTTTTATAAAATCATTTAGAGGTATACCCAATTCTTTTTCGCAGTTTTCTATATCTTCCCTTTTAACCCCGGCTGCAAAACTTTTTTGTTTCCATTTAGAAAGAATATTTTCCACAGTGACGTTTGCCAGTTTTTTGTCCGGCCGCACCAAAGTAACGGCAGTAATAAGCCCCGTTAGCTCGTCGGAGCAAAACAAAGCCCACTGCATTTGTGTTTCTGGTTTTTTTCCTTCGTGGAACCATCCATGTGACTCAATACCTGTCAAAAGTTCTTCGTCGGTCTCACCCGTTTCCCTTACCCAACCCGCCATCATTTTTGCGTGATTTCCGTGGTCTGTTTTTGTAAATTCATAATCCCCGTCATGAAGAAGCCCCACAACTTCCCATCGTTCCACAAGATCACGACCTTCGGCATTATCTGTTGCGTTCGGGTAAAAATGCAACGCAAGTGCACGCATAACCGCGCCTACACTGTAGCAGTGTTTGCGCAGATTCTGCGATTCCATCTTAGAGTGTAAAAGCTCTATTGCTTTTTCTCTTGTCATTTTCTGGAAGTTTTTTTAACCTTAACCTCTTTCTTCACTTCTTCTCTCATTTCCCTCATCGCTTTGGATTTAGCAACCAAATAAGCAATGTATTTAAGAAAAGAAAAAAGGAAAGCTGCTGCTGCAACAATAATAATCCATTTAATTACTTCATATGGGTTTATTGTCGGAAAAACAAATCCAAGTCCAAAAATAAGAAGCATTCCAAAAACGGAAAAAGAAATAGACAGCAAAAGATCAACCATTACATGCTTCTCAAGCCACTTAACTCTCATAAATTTCATATCGTCATTCATCATTTTTATCACCCCTCTTTCCATCCTCTGGGCGCAGTAGAGGAAATAGCACTGTTTCACGAATCGACTTACCTGCCAGAAACGAAAACAGTCTTTCCGAAACTCCAAATCCGGATGTGGGCGGCATGCCGTATTCCAATGCTCTCACAAAATCATTGTCATGCATCTGGGCTTCCGCATCCCCCGCTTCTCTCATCTTTTCTTGTTCTGCAAATCTTTCAGCCTGATCCACAGGGTCGTTAAGTTCTGAATATCCGTTTCCGTTCTCGCTTCCCGCAATTATCACCTGATATCTCTCCACAAACTCCGGTTTATTTTCCATTCTTTTGGCCAAAGGGGACACCTCGACGGGGTGTCCTGTCAAAAACACAGGGCCTGTTATTTTCTTTCTTACTGTCTTCCAAAGTGTGTCAATTAGCCTGCCTCGTTCATCTGATTTTTCGAATTCAATATTTCTTTTTGAAAGTTCACCTCTAAGGTCTTCGTCTGTAATAGAGGCAATATCAACACCTGTTTCTTCCAGGACTGTATCACGGTAATCAATCTTCTCCCAATTACCGGAAAGGTCTACCTTGTGTCCGCCGATCTCAAATTTAAGCGTTCCAAAAGTTTCCTGAGCAACATACTTATACATTTCTTCCACAAGCTTCATGGAGTCCTTGTAATCTGCGTAGGACCAATAAAACTCCATTTGCGTATAGTCTTGCAAATGTTCCCTGTCTATCCCCTCATTTCGGAATTGGCGGCCAATCTCAAACGTTTTACCGAATCCTGCAACCATTAGGCGTTTTTGCCAAAGCTCCCCCATAGATATACGCAAATACAGGTCTATATCCAAAGCATTGTGGTGAGTAACAAACGGATTGGCATCTGCCCCGCCTGCTGTATTTTCCAAAACAGGTGTTTCCACTTCTAAAAATCCTTTTTCGATAAGAAAATTCCTCATGGAATTCCAAAAACGAGACTTTTTAACAAACAAGTCTTTTAGATCGTCGTTTATCAAAAGATCCACATAACGCTGTCTATATCTTTCTTCCTCGTCTTTAAGACCAAACCAGACAGAAGGTATCGGGCGGATAGATTTTGTAAGTAGTTCAAACTCACCGGCATCAACAGTAGTTTCGCCGGCTTGGGTTTTTATAACTTTTCCTTTTACGGCCAAAAAATCACCTACATCAAAAAGATTTAATGTTTTGAATTCCTCGTTAAAAATTTTCTTTTGAAACAGAACCTGGACCACCCCTGTGTCATCTTTAAGGTCAAAAAAAGCCACTGCTCCGTGTTCTCTGATTGCCCAAATTCGGCCTGCCACCAGAACCTCGTGGTCAAGTTTTTCGCGGGCTTGGGAGATTTTCAAAAAATTGCCACCAAGTTTTATGTTAGACGGATAAGGATTTATTTTTTTATCTTTCAGTTTTTGAAGTTTATCCAAGCGGACTTCTTTGAGTACTTCCAGTCTTTTTCCCATGTGCCTAATTATATCAGACTAAAAATAAAATGAAGGCAGAAACAAAAGAGGGTTGTTAGCCAACCTTAACTACTTCGTAAACTATTCTACCGGCCGGTGCGTCAACTTCTGCTTTGTCACCAACTTTTTTGCCCAAAAGCGCAGATCCTAACGGCGAGTCGTGAGATATCTTTTTATTCATGGGGTCTGCTTCCCATTCCCCAACTATATGAAACAGGACTTCTTTGCCGTTCACCTTAACAGTTACAGCAGTACCGATTCCAATTCCGCCGTTTGGTGAAACTTTATCCTCAACCACAACAGCATTTTTGATAACCTCGGCAAGTTCATCAATTCTTCCATCCAAAAACTCCAATTCCTCTTTGGCGCTTTGGTAGTCGCTGTTTTCAGACAAATCTCCCTGAGATCTGGCGTTGGCAAGCCTGTCAACCAATTTCGGGCGCTTTACGTCCGTCAGGTCCAAAAGCTCTGCCTTCAGATCCAAAAGGCCTTGTTTTGTTAGTTTTAAAGCGTGTTTCATATTTTTTAGTTACAAAAAAATCCCTCCTTATTTTTGGAGGGACCTAGTTTAGCGTCTCTCCACGATTAGACTGCCCAAATAATTTGGCAGCTAAAGCTATAAAGAGAGGCGTTATTTGTCATATTACTAGGCTAATGAGGGTGATTTTATCCCTTTACCATACCCGTGTCAATATTTCGAACTACATCAAAGAAGATCACGGGCTCAGACTTTAATTATGGCAGACACCCTCTTTGCAAACTCAGTTTTTTGTTCATCAGAAGATTTCAGGTTAAATTTGGTCATCATGTCCTCGGTCAAGCTTCCGGCCTCGTCAAAAATTATCTCCATAGCTTTTGATTTTCTATCCTCGTCCAAGTTGTTTATAAGCCATATAAAGTCCTTCTGGTCCTGATCTTTGTTTTCACCTGTGGAAAGTTTGTCCAAAATTACAGAGAACCTGTTTTTTTCTTCTTCATTCAAGATATCAAAAAGTTTGAAGAGGGACTTGGCAACCCAAATATTCAAAACATCGTTAACCATTTCCTTGCTTTGCGTTGCTTCAAATCCGGCAACATCAAACATTTCCGTAAATATGTTTTTTACCTGATCGTAGACAGTCATATTATTCGTATACGTTACCCTTCAAACTCTCGTTCAACTTTCTAGAAATATCTCCCCTTAGCTTTTCGGGTATGGCTTTCCAAACTCTTTGGGTAAATTTTTTATGCTGTTCTTGCACAAAATTTTTCATCTTGTTATAACCCGCCTCGGCCACCCTATCCATGGCTCCACCTATTGCAGTACCAACACTCATTCCAAGCATCATGCCCTGACCCAATAGATTTAAGTTCTCTCCGCCAGTCAAAGAATTAACAATCGACCCACCCAAAAGCCCAAAAGTAGACCCCAATGAGCTTCCCATATATAAATATTTATTTGCCTGAGGTTTTGATTCGGCCAGTTTTCTAAGCTCATCTTTTTTTTCCTGAAGTTCTTGCATAAGATTATCCCGAAGTTCCTGAGACTCAACCATTTGAAGGTGTTCCTGGTCCACTGAAAAGTTTGGATGTGGCAAGCTGATATCCGGTTCACTCATATTTTTACCTAAAGAAATTATATATTAATACATTCCCCAACCCAAAAGATCAGGATTTTCCATATAGGAAAAATTCCAAACTTCAGGAATGAGTTCTACCACAACCGGTTTTCCCAAACCCACTTCAGCTTTGATTCTGGTAAACTCCACCATTTCGGGTCCATACGGACAAAAGGGTGTTGTAAGTACCATTTTAAGATGTCCCGCGTCTTCCGAAACAGAAAAGTCACGCACCAACCCAAGTTGAATTATGTCCAAACCGATTTCCGGATCAATCACTTCCGAAAGTTTTTCGCGCATTTTGGCAACCAACTCAGGGTTTGTTTCATGTATGGTCCACACTATCTGTTTATCTTCTTCTTGTGGATTACTAGTTTCTTTGGACATTAATTTTAATTATGTTTCAGTCTAGACCCAAGGTCAACTTCTTGGCATCACCAATTGTTATAAGTCGTGAACCCAAAAGATCCTCAGGGGTTATATCTATCGCGTCTTCCGAAGCACCAACTTTTTGAGAATCAACTGTTATAAGTTCAAACCTTACCTGGCGCCCCTCAAAAAGATTTAATCCTTTGGCAACAAGTATCAGCTCTTCCCTGTTGGGGTTATCCGATTTTTTGATATCCCAAACTGATTCAAACGGAGAAGGAATAAGGTGGTACGAAGTCTCCCCGCCAATTTCCATAACAACAAGCCTTGAGTAACCCTCGGCTTTTGTTCCTGGTTTATCTTTTATTCTTTCGTATGCTTCTTTAGTTATTTGAAGATCTAATGTATGTGTAGCCCTTTTGTCTTTATACTCCTTGGCAATTCTGTCAAACTTCCTCATTTGCTCCTGTTCCTCAGGAGTTCCCTTTACGGCATCAAAGTCAGCTTGTGTGACATCAAATACGTACGGTTTTCTTGGTTGTTCGCCTTTGAATTTATCCATAAAGAAGTATGTAAACAAACCAACTCACAAGTTATTATCGCACAAACCCTGAACCAGTCGAAGGGTGACCCAAATGTTTCAGAATTGGAACCAAGTTCGTAACTCTCTATATCAGTGGAGGGAGGTTGTATATCCTAGCCTCAGTTCAGCCCCAGCTTACTACTACTAATAGTTATTTAAAATATTTATATTTCTTTCTTTTTTTGCTACTTTTTTTCTTTCTTTACGATATTTTGTGTAATGATTACACATCTATTCTTGGGATTATTTACTAGCCTTACTAGCAAGCAAAACATATATCCTAGAACTGGTAAATAGAGCCAATATTACAGCAGCGATAACCAGCCACCCAGTTGTAAAGAGTAATGCAAGACCAATTGGGTAAGCACCTACAATCCAGCCAAAGCTGGTCAAAAAAAGCATCTCCGTTGACCTTGCCAATAGGGAGAGAAGGGATAGTACAGTTGACCTTTGGGTGCTTTCAATTTTTTCATTAACTATAGCCTTTAGGTTTACCAAAATAACATTATCTAGGCTGATAATGAATACGAATATCGTCAATTGAAGTAGAGGAATACGAATTAGAGTTATTGCTAATAGACCCAAAATACATAAGGCTAAACAAAGAACAACTTCCTTTTTCTCATTCCCTTGCTTGCTTACTTTGGAAGCAATAAATGCCCCAACTGCCTTAATTAGAATTATTGCAGAAGTGATTAATCCAATTGTTGAGACGGCAAATCCATATTGGTCTAAAACAGGTGAAAGAATATTCTTTGTAGACTTAAATACTGCTAGTATGAGAGCCAAAGAGATAAACGACCCCAATAGCCCACTTCTAAGACCAGTCTCGGAAACTATTGTCTTTATACTCTTCTTAGCATGAAGTATATATCCAATTTGTTCAATTTTCTCTCCTTTAACTGTCATTTGTGGTTCCACCAACAAATAGGTAATAAACACTGAAATGATAAGTAAAGTGATGTGAGCAACCAATGGTAAAAGAAAGTTGATGCTGCCTAACAAGCCACCAATTAAAACGGTTGCAGCGAAAGCTACCAGTTCGATACTTTCAGAGATATTAGTAATTGGCTTAAACTGGTCTGTTTTATCAAGCTCCTTTAATGTGTCATACAGAAGTGCGTCATCAGCACCCGAAATAAAACTTCCCCCAATACCACCAAGAACAACAAACAAAAACATTGGAATAAATCCAGTTACCGCCAATATTCCGATCCAGCTAATCAATATAACTACATAACCAATTAAAATTGAATATTTTCTGGAGAATTTGTCTGCAATTATACCAGTTGGCACTTCTGATATTGCTTTGGCAAGTGCACCAAGTCCAATTAAAAAGAGTGCCTGGTAAGGGTTAAATCCTCGCGTCACAGTAAGAAAGAAATATATGACTGATGTCATCAGGCCATTGGCACCAAGGACTAAGAGTAGGCGATAAAGTAAGATATTGCGTCTTAGTAAAGAAGTTCTGCTCATTTATTAGGTGATTTTACCCGATTACTTACAACTAGACATTACAGGATGCAAAGTGCAATTTTCAATTATTGTGTCAAAAACTAGCAAGCCACATCGGGCTTTTTAGCGCAGGCCAACGGGTCGCGCTGAACCTTGCGATACTTGTGGCCCCACTGGAATTCGTGTGCAAAGTATGAAATACCTCTGAATGCACCATCGAATTACAGGGAGGGAACGAGCAAAGCGAGTGACCCCACTGGAATTCGAAAGTATAGTATGCAATACCATAAAATACTTCGAATGGAATGGTGGAACAAATCGCAGATTTGTGACCCCACTGGAATTCGAATCCAGGTTTTCAGGATGAGAACCTGATGTCCTAGGCCACTAGACGATGGGGCCCTGTGGCTAACACGAACAACTGTATTTTATCATTCAAGGGAGAAAAAGCACGGGACTTTTTTGTAAAGCCCCGTGCAACGGGTCAAATCAATTCTTCGAGGTCTTGTGCGGCAATAAAATAAACCGCCTGAATGTCGCCGGCTTGTTCGCCAACAACAGTAAAAGTTGCCGTTCTGCCGTCGAAGTTAATTCCAAAAAGAACATTGCCACCTTCAGGTGGAACTATTTCAACAACCATTCGATCTGCGCTATCACGACTATCGGCTTTGATAACAAGCTTATTCTTGTCAACATGTGCCGAGTTTGATTCGTAGCCTATTTCTGCCGTGAGCCACATATCCGCATGGACCTCGTGGAACAAACTGCCCTGGGAAAATTTGACCAGCACAAACGGCCGCTTTATAAGCAAAGATTGCAACCTTATGGCTGCATCGGCCACTGTTTTGTGGTCAAGTTTCTTTTGTTGATTGGCTTTTGCCATTCTTCACCTCATTTGAAAGATCAATTGCTAAACTGAAACGGAATTTTAACACCCAAACGTTCTTGAAGTCAAAACTATGAGATACGTTTAATTAAATCTGGTAGAAAGTCTAATAAATCTGCCGGAAGAAGCTTCATACCAAAACGACGGCACACTTTTACCCTCAGCATTGTCCGAGTTGAGAACCAAAAGACCCAAACCTCCCCAACCTGTTACATCAGTTAAAACCAAGTCGGTATACTTTGCTGCAAACAATGAACCCACCTCGACCGGATCCTGAGCTTTTTCCGCTGAAATGTTTGTGGAAAAAACCAAAAACCTGTCTCCAACCGCATCTTTACTCTTTATAAAAAGAAACTTTCCGTCAGGTGAAAATGAATTAAAAGGCAACTCATAACTTACGCCATCCAAAAAATCAGTTGTATACAAAACCTTTTTTTGTTTATCTTTGTCAGAGCTCAGGAAAAAAGCATAAGTAGAAAGCCCCTCCTTAAATGTTTGTCTCATGGTCAAAATATGTTTGCCGTCTTGGGAAATTACTTCGGTCTCTTTTTCGGTAACCTCTGCAACCGGTTCCAACGAAGATGTTGGCGAAGGTTTGGTTTTATTTGCACCCGTAAGATAACCTCCGTTGTAAAACATAATTCCGGCTGCGGCCAAAACCGCAACCAATATCGTTATTATCGCAAGATCACGGAGCTTCGCCATATATTGTTATTTTTGTATCTGTATCAGCCCAGTTATAAAGTTTTTGTGCGTCAACGTTGCGCATATTTATACAGCCATGACTCATCGCGTGTCCAAAATTGTTGTGCCAATAGGCTCCATGAAATCCAAAACCCCTGCCTTGTGCAATTTCTTTGTTATAAAAAAACATAACATACTGAACATTTGGAAGATCGTAAAAGTCTGCTCCCTCACCACCTGTCATACGCGTTGAACGAACCTTGTACCATATTTTAAATTCACCGGTAGGTGTCGGAAACCACTTTCCGGTTGATACCAGGGTATCCAAAACAATCACGTCACCCTGATAAGCTTTTAGGGTTTGGGAAGTAAGATCAACTTCAATTCTTTTTTCACCGGCCATAGCCATCTCCCCCAAAACATTTTTCTCGCTCTCGGCTTCGGCCAAATTAACCTCAGGAGCCTGCATAGACCTGCCTCCAAAAATCGCCTCCCTTCCATTCTCAACTTTCATAGTCAAGCTTTCTGTGCAGCTTTTTGTATTTGCACATTTTTGCGAGGTTTGAAATTTATAAAGACCCAGACAAAACACCACAAAAGCCAAAGCTAAAGCTTTAAAAAGAAAAGTTTTCTGGGGTTTGGTGGCAGCCATTAAACCTAGAATAGCTTATCCGGGAATGTTTTTCCACATATCAGAATTTGATTAAAAACCTATAGTTTGGTATAATTGGGCTCTCCCGAAAGGGAGTTTTTTGTGTTTTACTCAAACCCGTGTTTGAGCATGAAACACTGAAATCTTTGATTTTAGTGCCATAACTATCATATGTATTCAGCAATTCTCTACATGATACTGACAATTGCCAACCCGAGTGTGGCCAATGCCCTCGGGGAAAGGAACGTGGTTGTAGCTTCCCACACTATAAACATGGAAAAAAGATACGACAACGAATTTGTTAATAGTGTGTTCAAAGACAACATACTTCTGGCCCTTAGGTATACCGAGGGCTCAGTTAAGACCAAAAACGACATCGTCTGGGACAACGTAAGAAAACCTTTCAGGTTTGAACTAACCCTAAATCCGGGCGAGGTGTTTGCATTCGACGACAACCTTCTTCCTCAATATTCAAATGACGTTGTCAAGACAACCAACGCTCGTTTTATTTCTTCTGAAGGTTTCAAGTATGACGGAGACCTAACTGGCGACGGAGTTTGTCACTTGGCATCATTGATCTACTGGTCCGCTAAAGACGCTGGTCTGGAAACCTACGTACCATCCGACCACAACTTTGCCAAGATAAACGAAATTCCCAAAGAATATGGCGTAGGTATTTTGAGTTCCACACCGCTCGGAAATCTGTATATTAAAAACAACTACCCAAGACCGGTTACATTTATTTATGCTTACGATGGAGTTAACTTGACTGTAGCTGTAGTCAAAAATACACTTTATACAGACACAAAAACAAATGGAAGCCAATGAATATCTAAACGGCATGCGCGATATCAATGCCCCAAGTGTTGAGGAACTCATATTGGAATCGGGCCACATTGTTCTCATGGAAACATACAAGATTAATGGCAACAAAAAAATTCCACAAAGATGGGATATCCCCAAAGATCTGACCGTATTCACCATAACTCCGGCAAGGGAAGAAGGTAGTGTTGCCCATCTTCTGGTTTTGGACCCTCAAAGGGTTGATTACAAAAGAGTTGAGATACAAAAATCTGAAAGGGAAAAGGAACCAGAGATAGAAACAAACTTAAAATCTCAGGGGTATACGCTTGTGCTTACCCAATTCCCGGAAGATTTCAAAAGCAAAACTTACCATCTGATTGGGCTTAAACCCAAAGCTAATCCAGGTATGTAATTTTAGTTTGCAGCCAATGTGGAAGATACGGGAGTGTATTTTCTTTCGGTGTTGATGGTGATCGGCCACTTTGTGAGTGCAACCTCCAAAACGTCTTCAACTTTTTCGGCAAAAACAAATTTTATATCTTTTTTGACCGTATCGGGCATTTCGTCCATATCCTTTTTGTTGTCCTTGGGGGCTATTATGGTCCTTAGTCCTGCTCTGTGGCCTGCGATTGATTTTTCTTTAAGTCCGCCGATTTCCAAAACTCTACCCCTAAGCGTAACTTCACCGGTCATTCCCACATCTCTCCTTACAGGAATCCCAGTAAGGGCAGACACGAGTGCAGTTGTTATAGAAACACCTGCGCTAGGTCCGTCTTTGGGGACAGCCCCTTCAGGAACATGTATGTGGACATCAATATTTTCAGACCAATTTTCTTTTAGACCCAAAACATTGTAGTGAGAACGCGCCCAAGTGAATGCCGCTTTGGCTGACTCTCTCATAACATCACCAAGCTGTCCAGTAAGTGTTAGCTTTCCTTTTCCTGGCATAAGGGATACCTCAATAAAAAGTATCTCGCCCCCAAATGGAGTCACCGAAAGCCCGGTAGACATTCCGACTTCGTCTTTTTTCTCTGCAATCTGCGATGTGAACCTTTGAGATCCCAAAAACTTTCGAACGTCGGAAACATCTATCTTTTTGGGGTATTTTTTCTTTTCAGCCATAAGTCGGGCTACTTTTCTGCATACAGATGCCAAATTTCTTTCAAGATTTCTTACACCGGCCTCCCTTGTGTAGCTGCCAATTATCTCCTTTGTTCCGTCTTCTGTTATTTCCACTTCTTTTTCATCAAGTCCTTGAGCCGCAAGTTGTTTTGGCCAAATGAATTTTTTGGCAATGTTAAACTTTTCCACCTCTGTATAGCCTGGGAAGTTGATTACTTCCATACGGTCTCTAAGCGGTGCCGGAATTGTGTCCAAGACATTACCTGTGGCAATAAACATAACCTCAGAAAGGTCGAACGGAACTTCTAAATAATGATCCGAGAATTCTTTATTTTGTTCCGGGTCCAAGGCCTCCAAAAGGGCACTGCTTGGATCTCCCCTAAAATCGACTCCGATTTTGTCTATTTCATCAAGCATAAAGACCGGATTTTTTGTACCGGCATTTTTTATTCCTTGAATAATTCTTCCCGGCATAGCGCCGACATAAGTTCTTCTGTGTCCTCTTATTTCTGCTTCGTCTCTAATTCCACCCAAAGACACTCTAACAAACTTTCTCCCCAAAGCTTTGGCTATAGATCGGCCTATAGATGTCTTACCAACACCCGGCGGGCCCATAAAACAAAGGATTGTGGGTTTGGCATCCCCCGATGCGGTTACACCTTTGCTCTTTTTGATTTTCATTACAGCCAAAAATTCCAAAATACGCTCTTTGGCTTTGTCGATCCCGTAATGTTCGTTCTCCAAAATTTTTGAAGCCTTACTCATCGAAACGTCATTGGGAGTTGCTTTGCTCCATGGCATGTCTGTTAGCCAATCCAAATAATTTCTTATATACGCACTTTCCGGATTATTAGGAGACATTGCAGAAAGTCGTTTGAGTTCTTTGTCCGCTCTTTCTCGCACGACTTGTGGCATTCCGGCATTTTTTATTTTCAACTTATATTCTTTGGTTTCTTCATTGGTAAGCTCACCATCTTCATCCATCTCGCCAAGTTCTTCTTCGATGGTCCTTTTCTTTTCCCTAAGCATCGCTTTCTTCATTTGGTCCTCAAATCTCTTTTGTGTTTTCGAAGAAATAGTCTTTTCAATTTCCAAAGCATTCACTTCTTTTGCCAGAAGTTCTAATACCACCTGAATTCTTTTTTTGAGGTCTGTTTGTTCCAAAATTTTCTGCTTTTCTGTAACCTTTATCTCCAGAAGTGATGCCACCTGATCAACCATTTCCACAGGTTCAACCGTGCCGGAAACAAGCCTCATCACAGTCATTATCTCCGCCTGTTTGCCAAGATTTATAGACTTTTTAAAAAGTTCCTGAAGTTTTTTGGTAAGGACTGTTATTTCCGGATTAGCTGCAACATCTTCCGGAATTTCTTCTACCATTCCGATAAGATATGGTTCTTCCGCAATTATTTCTTTAAGTGTAATTCTTGCCTGGCCACGGATCAGCGCATGTATCTCTCCATCTGTGGACATCATCTGGGTGATAGTTGCTATTGTTCCCATTTCGTACAAATCCTCCTTAACCGGGTCTTCGGTCCTATTGTCTTTTTGGGAAAAAATAGCAATAACTCTATCTTCTTGAAATGCTGTATTAACCGCGGTTACGCTTTTTACGCGTCCGAAAGAAAGAAGTGTGTCTGTGTGTGGAAAAACTACCGAACCTCTAACCGGGACTATTGGGACTCGACGTGTTAAATCTTTCATTTTTTAGTTCAGTTTTAGCAGTCTAAAATACCGTCTGCTAATTGTCAATGGGTAACACGCCTACCTTTTCGGTTTTGTGCGAGCAGGTTAAACATGTGCGTTTTTTCTACAACCACAGCTACCAGGGTACCTATGAAAGCGCCACCTAAAATGTCTACCGGATAATGAACATTTGCTAGCACTCTACCCGTGCCCACAAATAGCGCTGCAATAAGGTAAAACCACCCAACCTTTCTGTCGTGTAAAAATATGGTAACAGAGAGAGCAAACGAAAGCGCTGTATGCATCGACGGAAAAGCACCATCCGTGGGAATTGTGAGTGTCAAAACACTTTCACCATCCACAACAAAAGGTCTAAGTGTGGGGAAAATCTGCTTGATAACAAACGCTATTGTCCAGGCTGTCAAACAGGAAAATATTGCATGAACAACTTGTTCCTTTTTGATTTTTCCGTCAATTACCCACAAAACACCAAGCCCGGCAAACATAAGCCAAATAAGTACACTTGCCGAAAATTCAATAAAAATTTTAGGAATCACTACTAAATCTAACATAAATGGCGCAGAAATACCCCAAAGTGATATTATTAACCTATGCATAGGAATCACCCGTTGGCAGAAAGCATTGGCTATGCCCTCGAAGGAATAAGATTCGCATATGTTCACGGTAGAAACTTCAGAATTCAGACTACGTTTGGGGGATTGATTCTTGTTTTGGGTTACATGCTAAAAATCAGTTCCTATGAATGGCTGGCCTTGGCAATCACCATAATGGTTGTGCTCATCTTAGAGCTAATAAATACTGCTATAGAAACTGTTGTAGATATGGTAAGCAAAGAAATTCACCCATTAGCCAAGATTGCAAAAGATGTAGCCGCGGGTGCTGTTCTCACGGCCGCAATCGGGTCTATTGTTGTTGGAGCAATAATATTTTTGCCAAAACTGCTTGGCGCTTAATAGAATTATCAAAACGAGGCGAGGTCCGCATCCAATGAATTAAGATCTGTGTCCAGTTGAGTAGTATCAGTGGCTTCAATTGTAGAATCAACCTTAACCAAATCTTCAGAAGTTTCCACGGTTTCCACACTATTTGCGCTTTCGTTGTATTGATTCTGGTATGCCTCGGGTACATATGTTTCCTTTTGCATTGCCTGTTTTGCCGTGTTCTGTTTATAAATAACAAAACCAATCACCGATACCGCCAAAACAATACCAACTATCAAAATCAGTTGCGCAAATCCTTTGTTGTTGTTTTTCATAATAAATAATTAAGTTGACGGTGTGGCGGTTGGTGTTGCCGTCTCTTCTTTGTCACCCACAACTCCCCTTACTGCTTTAATCAAATTCTTAATTGATGTTCTATATTCATGCAGAGCACTTTTAACATCTTTCATTGCAGTCCTATATTCTGTCAGAAGTTCTTTTGGACCATCCCCTTCACAATCAAACCCGGAAACATCCGGAACTTTTCTGATTGCCGCGTCAACCGCAGCTTTCTTGGCATTTACATCAGCAACAAGAGAGTCATAGTTAGCCACAACAAGACCCTTTGGCAACACCTTAGTCGTATAAAACTCTTCAACCCTTGCTGCAATTGCATCAAATTTGCCAACCATCTGAGAAGCCAAATTCATCAGACTCGAAGTACGCTTTTTTATGTTTTCTTCCCTGGTTTTGCAAATCTTCAACTTGAACTCTTCCAACCTTTTGCCGTCCGGTCTGGGTGAGAATGTGGGTTTGGGACTAAACTTTCCCTCGAAACGATCTTCTTTGTTTTCAAATTTATTTCTTATACCACCACGGCCTTCAGACTTTGGGGTAGATGTCGATTCGGGCGTCGATGTCGAAGAAGAATCTGTGCTGGATTTTTCATCCTCCGAGGCTATTGCCGTAGTCACCGCAAAGACAAACATTGTTGTTGCGACAAAACCAACAAGTAGTTTGGATTTCATACGTCATAAAAAGATTAGCAACATATAAAAACTTAGTCAAGTTTTGGTAATTGTGAAAATTACCCAAATATAGTTTAAAATTGCACCGTGAACAACAAACCGCTCACTGCCTTAATAGCCAAACTAACCTACGGCTCCACTCTCCGTTCCAAAAGAGACAACCCAAACGGTTTAATCGAAACCATTGCGGGAGTGTACGAAAAAGCCAGAAATGCACTGGAATACAGGGCCGACAATCTGGTCAGGCGCGCTGCTATTGAGAGAATCCTCAAAAGAAGGATAATCTTGAACAAAAATCCAAAATCAGTAACAGAAAGTTTGGTAAAAGAATTAAGATGGGCAAGATATTTATCAATTGACGAAGTAGGCTCAGACAAAAAAGCCAAATTAGAAAAAATAATTACCAAATACATAGATTATTTAGGCGGCAAAGCTCCCCAGGAATGGGTCATAAAAATAGCATCCGCCGAAATAGAAGAACTTTTTAACTTAAATACAGACTACAAACAGTTTACTTATTTTGCATTTCAGGTTTTGCGCCAGAAAATTGAACTAAACGACCCAAACATAGATCTACTGGTTTATTATGCAGTAGACAAAACTTACGCAGAATCAGACGACGAAAAGTCTGCTTATCATATTCTTGGACTCGCAGGAACAGATGTAAGCCGGGAGAAGTTCGAAGAAGCATGGGATTTGTTTAACTACGCCAAAAGAAACAATAAAGTTGCGCAAATAGTTAAATATGTCAGACGGGAAATGCCGCCTTTAATTCTTCTTAGAGATGTGTACTTTTCAGATCCCGCAAAGTTCAAAGAAATAATTTCCTCACCCGAAAAATATAAAGAGTTCAGCGCCGAGGTTTTGAATGGCCAAATAGGGAGACTAACTTCTCGCATAAACACCGCCGGTTTCAGAAGCGTACTGTATGTATTCCTTACAAAAATGATTTTGGCATTTGGAATGGAGGTTCCTTTTGAAATATTTTTCTATGGAACAGTGGACAGGATACCCTTGGCCATAAACCTCCTATTCCCACCGTTTATTATGTGGGCCAGCACAGTTCAAATAAAACTTCCCAATCAAAAATCAAGAGAGATTTTAGTCGAAAGATCTTGGGATATTTTGGAGAACTTTGAAAATCTAAAAAACGAAGATAACAACCTTAAAAGAAAAGATGAAGAGGCTCCAAAAAATCTCTTGTACTATATTTTTTACTCATTATATATTGCATTTTTCGTAGCGGTTTTTGGGGGTATAATTTTTATACTCAATGAGATTGGATATACACTTTTTAGCGAACTCATTTTTCTGTTCTTTTTGACAGTAATTGCATTTTTCGCTTACCGAATTTCTCAAATTGCTAAAATATATTCTTGGACCAAAACACCTTCAAGGCCAAACGTATTGGAAATTGTATCAATCCCAATTCTTACGATTGGAAGCCGACTCAGTCGCGGCCTTACTCACCTTAATTTTTTGGCATTTACATTTGATTTTATTTTGGAAGCACCTTTCAAGTTAATACTTGGGTTTTTTGACGATTGGGTACAATTTTTGTCCGTCAGAAAAGATGAACAGATAATCGAATAGTTAGCGGACACTTAACAGATTTTTTAGATGTTTAGTAAAGCTTTTTGAAATCAAGTCGCTATTGTGTTCGTATTTTTTCATCCAGTGGTAAGTGTCATTAACAAAATACTCAACTTCGGCAATAGGCACCTCCTCAAATTTTGGGTCGTGATAATAAAGGCGGCCAATTGTCATTCTTCTGCACTTTAGACAGCTTCCGCACCAATGTTCAGATGACGCTAATGCAAGCTGTGGGGTTTCCCGTTGCCATTTTTTTACCAAGAAGCTTTTTTGATATTCTGCCGAAAAACAATTCTGAACCAAGTCCAAAACTTTTATACCCAAAGTTTTTTCCAATGCCAAAACTTTTTCAACAGTTTCAATATCTCCTCCATCCATCCCTGTAACCCTAGCATCAACCCCGTTTTTGCGAAGTATTCCATTGAAAAGCTTCCAAGTTCCCTGATATTCGGTAAAGTGTGCCCCTTTTTTTCTTTTAAGAAAATCTCCTTCCACAAAAACTTCGTTAACACCATTGCAGTCTGTGGCAAACACAGCTGAAGTCGCCAAAAAAATATCTCTTGAGCGCATTGACGAAAAACCGGTGTTTTTTGATCCGTTTTTTAGATGAACTTCCTTATATGGAATTCCCCAAGCCTCAGCTTGAGCTTTTGAAGCCCTTGCTTCCAAATAGTTGGCTTTTGCGTTCAGATTTCTAACATGAACCGCCACTACTTTTTCACCGCTGGCAATCATTTTTACAGCCCTATAAGCAGAATCCAATCCGCCGGAGTGGGCGTTTGCGACATCAAAATGTTCGTCTGGACCTTCTTTTGCCTTTTGGGGGCATTCTCCCGGTGGGGTTGCTACAATTTTAGGAACTCTTTTTCCATAAAACTTGTACATTTCATCTATCAAGATTTTGTTTTCCAGCCTGAAATTTGTCTTTATAATCGGAGGAAACTCCGGAGCCACCAAGTGCATAACCATAGCAGTTCGCATCAAAGAAGATGCGTTATTGGAAGGGGGGCAAAAGTCGGCATAATTTTCCACACTCAGATTTCTCGCAATGTCTCCGCTATATGACATCCCGAAAGGATTATCCGAAGAAATCTCTATTCTTGCCATTTGCCCATGAGTATATTACACATTTGTATTTTTCGCATTATTATATATTCGACGATGAAAATACGAATACTTTTACTATTACAACTTGTTGCCTTGTTGTTCTTTGTATTCAAAACCATACCCAACTCAACTAAAAATTTCGATGAGATTTCAAACGATTTGCCTGATGAGATTGTTTTAAAAGAAAAAGAGTTTGCAAAAAATACCGGAAATTACGACCTGGCGATCGAACTCGGCAACAACTTTATTGATATAGGAAATTATAAAAACTCGGAATATTATTTTTTGAAAGCCAAAGAAATATCTCCCGATAAAGTCGATTCATTTTTGGGGCTGGGTTTTTTGTACAGATATCAGGGATTTATGGAAAAAAGCTTGAATGAATATGAAAGCGCACTAAAAATAGACCCAGGGTCGTCTGCGCTTTATATGGAAATCGGAAAACTCTACAGGAATTGGGAACGATACGAAGATGCAAAAAAAGCGTTTCAAAAAGCAATTGAATTGGACCCGTTAAATGATAGCGTCTACAGCTACGGACTGGGGTATTTATATAGAGATATTGGAGACTTGGCTACTGCAGAAAAATATTTTCGTAAAGCTTTCGAAATCAACAAAAGTGAATTTAACTACGGAGCTCTTGGAGATATATATAGAGATATGGGCAAATTCGAAGATTCAGAAAAAATGTTTCTAAAAGCAATAGAGCTGAACCCCAACGGGGAAAACTTGGGTGGATTAGCCTGGTTGTACGTTGAAAAAAAGGAATACTCAAAAGCCGAAAAATATTTTAGAGAATATCTCGAAAAAGTACGGCCAAAAGCAGAAATGTACTTTGGATTGGCACAATCCCTTTTTGAACAAAAAATGTATCAAGAAGCCGAAGAAGAAATGGTTAAGGCACTAAAACTTAACCACAAAACCGCGTCCTACTATGACTTTTTGCAAAGCGTTTACAAAACAGACAATAAACCAAATCTTTCATGGGCAGTGTCCGTCCGTAAGGTTATTTCAATGAAATAACCTTCACCCCAGAAGTTTACTCTTGGTGTTTTGTTTCAAATTAAATCCCTGCTTCTCCAAAACAAAATTTTTTGTCGTTTTCTATATCAAGACTTTCGCAAAAGGAAAGGGCTTTTTTGTTGTCACTTCCAAAATAGTGCAAGTATTGCCCCACAACTCCTGTTATATAACTTCGGCGGATATCAGGGTTGTAGTTAGAAAAACCTTCCGGTAATTTTAGTTCTGGTATCTTAGGTAAGTTATCAGCAGCATAGTTTGCCCCAACCTTCAGTGTACATATTGAAGCAGTATTTGGGTCGTAGAGATTGCATGTATCAATCCGGGTTTTCAAACCGTCAAGGTCGTTAAGAAATACAGCAAACTGCGAGATGCAAGAATTTCTATATTTAGAATCATAATCAAAACATTCTCTGAAAATTTTATCCGGTTCAAGTTTTATCGGCGTCACACCCGGGATTGTAGAGTCAGAGTCTCCATCAACACCGCGAAGAAAATTTACATATTCGCTAAACACACCCCTGTAACAATCATCGGAATCTTTGGCTATCAACTTGTCGCATTGCTCAAGCGCCAACCTTGGAGAAAACCCTTTTTGCAAAAATGCATGCCCTGCCCCATGATAGCATTCAACACCCTTGTTTACTTTGCCTACATATTCACAAAGATTTTTAATGTTAAGTGACATTCTGTCGGGATCAATCAACTCTTCCAAAACTATTTGCGCCTCCACCCCATGTAAAAAACCATCCATGC
This sequence comes from uncultured Gammaproteobacteria bacterium, assembly GCA_964599625.1. Lineage (GTDB taxonomy): Bacteria > Patescibacteriota > Microgenomatia > UBA8517 > UBA8517 > CAZRGC01. Next base: position 26,375 of record CAZRGC010000001.1, on the reverse strand, counting down.
ACTTAGAAAAATCTTTTATTTTATAGCTTCGGTAGTCGTTGTTCTGGAACTCGTAGGCTGCATGTCCTAAAACGTGCATCAAGGAATGACATTGGTTTATGTCATAATTTCCATTTTCAAAATTATGAACCACCAATTTATGCGCCCTGGCAACCCCTTGCGACTTTGTTATCTTGGCGATGTTTCCAAATAACTCCTCGTAGGTTTGGTTGTCTGGTAACAAAATTCTCTCATTTGTTTTATATATTCCAAAAAAAACTAATATAAGTATCAAAACCGCAGCTATTTTTGTCCGCATTGTATTAAAATTATACCAACACATCTTATGAAAAAAGTTGTTTTTTTGGGGCTAATCTTTGTGATTTTAGGCTTCAGCTTATTAAAGACAAATGCCGGCAACAGCCCCAAGTCAATAAAAGTAACAATCCCAAAGAACAGCTGGTCTTTTTCTCCGGCAGAAATTAGAATCAAAAGTGGAGAAGATTGGGAAATTTTAATAAACAATACCGACTCCTACAGCCACGGATTCAATATTGAAAAAATCGGACTAAGCTCAATACTGCCCCCATCAAAGACTACCAAAATTAAGGTAAATATAACCGAGAAAGGTGAATACATATTTTCCTGCTCTGTTGTATGCGGTCAGGGGCACTACCGCATGACGGGAAAACTTATTGTGGAGTAATCAAACTTTTGGTAATTCACGGATTTGTTTTTGGTTTTTCAGTATTTAAATATTCTTCTAAAATTGCAGCGTCTCTGATAATTATAAAGTTTGACTCATAGTCGTCTCTCTTGCCGGAAGAAACCAAAGTCAATGCTTGGGCAGGATCCACCCAAATAAGACTAAACCCGTCAGCCTTTTCATCTTCTTCCAACTTATTTTTGTTTATATCACCAACAACTTTAGAAAAATAAACATAACTTATCTGCAGAAGTTTAAAGCCGTCTCGCCATTCAATAACTGCCCCAGGATTTGACGATATTTTAACACTGGCTCCCACTTCCTCGGATACTTCCCTTACAAAACCCTGTTCGTTTGTTTCACCGAATTTTATTCCACCACCGGGAAGTTTGTAAAAACCAAGGTTTGTTACGTGCATAATCGCAATTTTCCCGTCTTTTTCTACAATTCCCCTCGAACACCTTCTTACACTATATTTTTCCCAGTCACTCATTTTGCGACCCGGGTCAAAGTCGGTATCAAAAACTTCCTTGATTATTTTCATAATTCGATTTCTTTGAATGTCTTAACGGAAATATCAAAGTCTGATTTTTGCAAAAGCCCTTGGTTTTCGCCGTTGAGGTAAAGTATTACTTTACCTGCTTTGGCGCTTCTTGCCGCAACAAGTCCGGAGTTGGCATCTTCTATAACCATACACTCGGCAATTTCCACCTTCAAATTGTCCGCGGCTTTCAAATAGACATCGGGGGCGGGTTTGCCCGGGAGCGTGCCGTCGTTATATACAACAAGATTTCTGTCAAACCATTTGGACAAGTTAAGATTTTCAAAATAAAAATCCAAAAGTATCAATGGTGAAGAAGTTGCAATGGTTTTCAAAATATCCTTTCCTTGGAGCCTCTCAAAAAAAGCAATCGCACCTTCTGTCAAAACAAAATTTTCTTTGTCATCTAGTGCAATTTTTTTATACAAATTTTCTTTTCTGTCGAGATGTTCTTTTTGTTCCTCTGGACTTGCGGTATGGCCCAATAAAAAGTTCAAAGTGTCCTGGGGAATGCGTCCGTGAATATATTTATCGAATTCTTCTTTGGAGAGATATTTATTTCTTAAATGGAAAGATAATTCGTCCCAAGCTTTTTCGTGCCAAATCCTGTCCTGTAAAAGCACTCCATTAAAATCAAAAAGTACTGCTTTGGTCATGTTTGATTATACCAAAAGCCGTTCTTTTTGTTTCCTTCTCATTTTCTTTATTTGCATTTCTCTTTTTAAAGCCTCACTCTTGGTATCAAACGTTTCTTTATAAACCAATTCAAAATTCTGGAAAGACCGCATATATTTAGACCCTTTTTTGGACATATGCATTTGAAATCTATTGTTCAGATTGTTTGTTATACCTGTATATAAAGTATTTTTGTCTGTTCTTACGATGTAAACACAATAAACCTCGTCCAGTGTTCCAGTTAAACAGTGCACACCACCCCCAGCTTTTAGAAATTCAGAAACATCTGTATAGTAAACTTTGTAACCCAAACTCCGTAACTTTTTTGTAAACATCTTATCTTTGTAACCCACAATAATTTTTTTGCCATACACAAAGCTGTTTGCAGCAAAACCTTCTACCTCCTTTTTTGTAAACCTGAAAATGTTTTCAAAATCATATTTAAGTTTTTGTCTGGAATTTTTGTCGAAAGCGGGGGGATAGTAGAAGGCTGTTTCTGTATCTAGCGGCAAAAAACAAGTATCCAAATGAAAATATTTGGGATCGACAAGATTTAGTGCGACTACTTTTTTACCCGTAATCTGTTTAATATATTTAGCGGCTGATTTTGTGGTTCTTCTGCCATAACCCAAATATATTTTGTCACCAAGTATAAAAGCCTCTCCAGAACCTTCAAAATAAACTTTATTTGGAATATCCAAAACGTTGTATCCTTTCCGGACAAAAAAACTTTTATACAATTCGGTTTCACCTTTTCTTTCTTTATAACGAAAGTTGGAAAGAATAACGTTTCCGTTGAAAGAAACACCCTGGTCACAAGCAAACACCATATCGGGAAATTTTATGTTCTGTTTAATTACATCCACTCTTACTCCCAGTCTTTTGTACAAAGAATACAGATTTCTCCACTGTCTCCGTGCCAACTTAATGTCAATGGCCCCTGGTTTCATATGAGGATTTATTGAATAGTCGACTCTGAAGAAATCGGGACTGCAAAGAAATACCCGTAATGACATTTAATAGATATTAAGGGGTTACTCGTACAACTTCAAATTGTAAACATCCAAAACAAGACGGCCATTGCTTCCCTGTCCAGGATCTCCCCTATATATAGTAACCCCGGCGTTGAGGGGTTTTTCTTCATCATTCATTCGCAAGAAATCGTTTGCTCCCAAACGTTCCAGGTTGGCACGCAGTGCCAATATTCCCAAATGATGTTTTACCGCAAAAACGTTTTGCTCTGCAAATTCCCGTGTTAGAGTTGCCACCCAAGACCGAAGTCTCTCCCTCATATCGGGAACGTTTTCGCCTTGAGGGTATCTATACCAATATTCGCCCTGAAAATCATGGAGCTTGCGCTGCTCGGGGTGAATAGTGTTAAAAACCCTCCAATCATTGAAAAGAAAAGCAAGTCCCATGTCTTGCTCTCTTATTCTTTCTTCTTCTATAACTGGTACGCTGCGCAAATCTGGCCAACCTTCCATCACCCTATCCAAAGTTTGTATTGTCCGTTTATATGGGGACACAAATATAACCTCGGGTACTTTAATATAATCTTTCAATTTCTTTCCAACCTGGACAGCCCTTCTTTCTTTATCTTCAGTAAGTGGTATATCGTGCGACGGAACCTCTAAAGAAAATGTTTCATGCACCTCTATAGCAAGCCTTTTGGTTTCTTCCGCGTCTGGATGTTTGTCATAAGCTTCACGAAATGCCTGATAAAGTGGAGTTGTTTCGCGTACCTTTTTTATAGTGTTGTAATCTGAGACGTCATGACGCATCAAAGTAAGAGTCTCGGGCCATTTCATATTGCCGCAATTATATCAGGAGAGCTCAAATCCTTCCAAAAGTTTTTTATTTCCGTCTATCTGGTATTTAAGAAGGTCGGAATAAACCCCCTTTTTGCCGGCCAATTCTTTGGGTGTTCCTTTTTGAGTTATTTGTCCACCATCCAAAACAACAACGTGATCCACATTTTGCAAAGTCGAAAATCTGTGGGCAATAATAATAACCAACTTATCTTTCATCAGTTTCTCCAAAGCATCCTGAACTTCCATTTCGCTTTTTGCATCAAGACTGCTGGTCGCTTCATCCAAAATCAGGATGGGTGCGTTTTTAAGAATCGCCCGCGCAATCTGAATACGCTGCTTTTGTCCGCCTGAAAGCTTTACTCCCCTCTCACCAATGTGTGAATCAATACCGTGCGGAAGTTTTTGCACAAAACCCCAAGCGTTTGCAGACTTAAGAGCTGATACTATTTCTTTTTCCGAAGCGTGTGTTCCATACGCAACATTTTCTCTGATACTTGTTGAAAAAAGTTCATTCTCCTGAAAAACCAAAGAAATGTTCTGCCTGACTTCTTTGAAACTCAAATCTTTATAACTTTTCCCGGAAATAAATATATTTCCCCCGGTCGGTTCATAAAGCTTAAGAATCAAGTTTGTTATTGTGGTTTTGCCTGCACCCGAATGACCAATTAATGCAACCTTTTCCAAAGGTTTGATCTCAAAATCTACACCATTTAATACACTAGCGGAATCCTTGTATTTAAAAGAAACATTCTTAAAAACCAACGAAGGTTTGTGAAACTTTCGTGTTGCAGGTCTTTCGTCAAATTCTTCTTTTTCGGGAAGTTCTAATATTTCAAAAAACTCTTTCGACCCGCTTTCGGCGTTTTGTAGTTGAGTAAGAATAAAAGACATGGCAAACAATGGACGCCTTGCTTGCATAACAAGCTGAATGATGAGTACCATTACACCCAACGACATCTCTCCGTGGAATGTTTTGTAAAAAACCAAAATGTTTATTCCCAAAAGTATAAGAATAAGGCTCAAATTTCGCCCAAAATCAATAAGATGATATGTGGTGCTTTGTTTGGCAAAAATTTTGTTTATTTCCGACAACCTGTCACCGGCAAAAATAAATTCGGATTTTTCCGTCAGAAATCCTTTTACAATTCTTATGTTTGCAATAATTTCTTGGATTCTGCCGCGAAGAGTATCCTCTATTTTGTTTTTCTGAACTTCATATTTTCCCCATTGCAACGATGAGTAGTACGACAAAATCAGATAAATCGGAAAAAGTATAAAAACACAAAATGCAATTGTAACGTTATAGCGCGATAGAACTATAACAATAAATAGGCTTTGCAAAAATGAAGGAAGGATAAAATTTGTGGAAGCGTTTGTAAAACCCTGGATTGTCGAAATTCCTCGGCTAAGCTGGTTAACAATTTTTCCGGATATTTCTGAATCAAAATATGATTGCGGCAAAGAAAGAATTTTGTTGTAGAACTTTTCTGTCAAAAATTTACGCTGAGATCCTGCAAAGTGATCCCCCATGCGATCCGAAAGTCCCGAAACTACAATCCCCAAAAAATTAAGCGCAAAAGTCAAAATTATCAAGTTGGTAAGGGAACTAAAATTCCCCGATCCCGAAGAAACTTGTGAAACTATATTGTCTACGATAAGTTTGGAGACTAAAGGAGAAGCCAGTTCCAGCGCAGCAGACATTACAATCAAGGCGGCAATGATCACCAACGTCTTATAAAGAGGCTTTGAAACAGCAATAATTTTTAAAATGTTTTTCATATCCAAATGCGAACCAAAAAAAACCGAAGAACGAAACGGCTATCCGGTAATTATACAAAAATTGCGAAATAAACTCATCTCAAATTCTGATGACGAAGTGCTATGGGGGTATTTAGACTACTTTTTAAACTCTTGGAGACATTGCCTTTCTCGTAGACAATAATCGTAAAAATAAAAATAATAAAAAATATTATTGTTGGAAGATAGTCGATAAGGCTACTCCTCATAATTTATATTAACACTTCATTTTATTTTGTCACCCCCATAAATTTCATCTTCAATTATTTTGATATTAACAGTATTGGATTTAAGCAAAAAGTCCACCACGTTCCCAAGAACAGGCATTGCACCCGCCCAAAAATCCAGGAAAATATACAAAAGCATCATTATTATTTTTTGAGTTTTTACTTTATGAAGAATTGCTACATAAATTATAAAAAGCGACACCAAAGCAGGGACAATGTCACCCAATATGGGAACAATTCCAAATATCGGGTCCAGTCCAAAACTGAATTTCCAGATCTTGAATTTGTTTTCCAGAAGATCCGACAAAGCCTTGGCCATCTTTAGAGTCTTTTCTTTGTCGGTTAAGAATTCTCTCACTTTTTGGTTTTGTCGCCGTAGTCTACTGTTTTTGTTATATTTCCCTGTCTATCAAACCATGTCCACACACCTGTTCTTGATGCCAGGTGGTAGTCGCCCTTCCTTATTAGGGACCCGTCGCGCCTATACCACTCCCAAGGCCCGCTTCTTTTCCTTGAGGCTGTGTCGCCTTTGGCGAAAAGGCTTCCATCTCTGTATGTAATTTCCTGGAAACTCAAATTAAGTTCTTTTTGATCCAGTTTTTTTTCTTCGCCATCGCTTTCAATACTAAAAACAAGCTTCTTTTTGTCGCCTTCATCATCTTCAAGTTTTGTCTTAAATCCTTGTCCATCTACAAATAACTTTTTGGAGGTTGTTATCTGTTCTTCAAATTGTGTCAGGAGCTCCTTAAAATCATCACCTTTTGTAATACCTAGTGTGTCAAGCTTTCCAAGTAGTAGCTGGGCAGACTTAATGTTATTAACCATCAACCTTTGGCTTCTTATTAATCTGAGTTTATTTTTATCAATCTTAAAATCCACAAAAGTTTTGCGTGCCATGGCAGTATTTATGTCATTTTTAATTTGTCCTATAACTACACCCAAAAAATCTTTTGTAAAGTCTGTGTTGTGGACAAGTAAGGAATCGGTGAAGGTGGACATATTAAGCGTTGCCATTTCGAATGGATCAATCACCTTTCCCTGATCGCTTTCGGATGTGACTTTGTAAACTGTCATCGCCTTGGCATCCACCACAATCGGGTTGATATTTTTTAACTCGTTAAATTGACCTCCGTTAAAAACAAACTCATTTGGCTTAAGAGGAATATCATCCTGAAGTCTTACCTCGACCGGTTTTTTTGCATACTCTGTTTCAGCTTGTGGTTCGGCCATGGGATTATGATATCACCAACTAAGATTCCAAAAAAGTTTTGTATCCTTCTACAAAAAGAAACACAGAAACCACAACCCCAGCCGCGGAATCGGCCCACCAAATACCCAAGAAGTTGTACAAGAAAAGTCCCGCAAGAACAGATACAGAAAGGTAAATACATGCCAAAGTTTGTTTGGAATCTGCTATCAGTGTTTTTACTTTGTATTTTTTGCCAAGTTCGTATTTGGCCTTATATATGTAAACCATGACAAAAACAGATACTAATGTTATGACGAAGCCAAACAAATTTCTGTCGGGCAGGTTGTTATTTATCAACCGTTCTACCGATTCCCAAAGTGTGTATATCGCAACTATAAAAAGTGTAGCTCCTATTGCCTTTGCCGCTTTTGCTTCGTCTTTTTCCTCACCTGAATTTATTATTCCATGATGAATAATAAGTATTATGCTTGAAACAGATTCAATAAAACTGTCCAAACCAAAACCTACCAATGAGATACTATTGTAACCATGCCCCAAATATACAGAAATAATCCCTTCAGCCAGATTGTAAAAGACACCAAAGTAAGCAAGTGAGAGAATCTTTTTTCTTATGTTCCCGGTTCTCATATTTTTCATTTTCCAAAACGTCTTCTATTAAGTATAAACAGTGGGATAAGTATTGCTATATTCAGAATCGCGCTAATCATAAATGTATTTGCCAATACTCTTAAACTTTCTGTTATAAAAGGCGGGGGCGAAAAAGAAAATCGTATTCCTACAACCCAGGCAGCAATAATCACAGCCAACGAAATAATCACCATTGGAAGCGTGTGTTTTACATCTTCTTTGCTCGGGAAAAAAGAATTGGCGACAGTAAAAAATAAATATAAGCAAATAGCCAGCAAAAAATAATTCTTAACAATATAAAAGGATCCAATTAAGGAAGCCATCCATACCAAAAAACCGATTCCGGTTATAAATGGTGCAAAACCTACAAAAAACCCCTGAATAGGGTTCATTTTTGCAACTTGCACAGAACCCATTTTAATTCTTTCTTCGTTGTCTTCAAATGTTTCTATAAATTCCGGAAGGATTTTTACCTCGCCGGTCCTTACATTCAAAGCCGCCGCAACAAGAAGATGAGAAACTTCATGTAAAAGTGTTCCGGGAAGAAAAAACGCACTACAAAAATCAACAAAGTGTTTCTTGCCTCCGCCCAAACGCTGAATCGAAAAAGAAATCTCCCTGGAGATAAAACGCTGTGTGACAAAAAGAATAAACAAAGAAAGCAATAAAAAAATCAGGTTCACTTTTTATTTTTGGCTATTTTGATCAACGTCTCAAATTCGTCATGTATTTCACCCGTGAGTTTTTCAACAATATCCTCCAAAGTCACAATCCCGGCAGTTCCGCCGTTGTCATCATCTACCACTGCCAAATGCACTCTTTTACTTTGCATAATAACCAAGACATCGTCAATCCTCATGTCTTCCGAAACATGCGGAGTTATCCTAAGCACATCCATGTCGCTAATAGCCCAAGACTTGCTAACTGTTATTGATTTGTTGCGTTTGGACCTGCTATTGAAAAAGTATCTATATAAATCCTTAACATGAATAAAACCCAATACAAAATCAAGTGATCCTTTGTACACAGGGTATCTGCTGTGCATTTTTTTAGATGTTACTTTGAACACTGTTTCCAATGGAGTTTCTATGTCAAAAGCAACCACTTTTATACGGGGTACCATTATTTGCTTTACAGGAATATCTCCAAATCGCAGCACACTATAAACCATCTCCGCCTCCTTTTCTTCAATCGCTCCTCCCTGGGCGCTTTGCGACAAAATCATTTTTATTTCTTCTTCAGAATGAACCAGTTGATGACCGGAGGGGCCTTTGAACCCAGCCAACCTTAACACAAGATTACCCGATCCGTTAAGAATCCATATGAACGGACTGAACACACCGGTAAAAAACTTTAAAGGGCGGATGATATAAAGTGCAACTCCCTCCGATTTTTGCAAAGCAATTGTCTTTGGTACCAGCTCACCGAGAACAATATGCAAAATGGTAATTGTTGTAAACGCAATAAAAATTGCAAGCCCGTTTGAAGTAACCGACAATATGTTAGGCGGTATCTTTCCCTCAAATACATTCTCCAGATAATGCCCCAAGGCAGGTTCGCCCACCCAACCCAATGCAAGTGATGCCAAGGTGATCCCCAACTGTGTGGCTGAAATAAATGTATCCAAATCCTTTATGGAATCTTGAACATGTTTTGCTGCTCTACTGCCCTTTTTAACCAACTCGTCTATTCGTGTCTTTCTGACAGAAACCAATGCAAATTCAGACGCAACAAAATATCCGTTTAAAAAAACGAGTCCCAAAACAATCAATATTTGATAAAAAATTTCCAAATCGAAGCCAAATTTTAACATTCCGGCTTCGACAAATCCAATTCCCGTGTCCCAAATTATTCCACACAGGCTCTGGCATTACGCACCCGCATGACTATATAATCCCGATCATGACAGAGAGATTGTCGCAAGATGAAGCACTAAACCCCGACACTATTGATTTTTTGAATGAATTTGTAAAAAGAAACATAAGCAAATATAGGGATTTGTGGCTTCAGTATCAAAGCAGGTTGCAAAGATTCGGAAGCGATGGAATTATGGAGTTTGGTTACCCTTTTGGTCAAATCTATAAATACAAAGACCAGAGAAGGTCACTCGGCGAAGAACTGGAGTTTCGGGGATTCACATTAAAAAAATTCAGGGAAATTGCACCCCAAACTGTGACGGAGAAAAAGGACCTGCCGTTGCCGGCTTTTTTGGCAGAAGATCTGGGCGACTGGGTGGATATATTATCCACAAAAGGTGTGATTCTGGACACAAACGGGAAAATTGTGAGATTTGAAAATCGGGGAATCACTTCTCCCAAAGTCGGGGGTGCATTTAGAGTGTTCCCTGGATATCAGTTGGCTCTATTTATAAAATATGGAACTGTCGAAAAACCTTCCGAAGAACCCGTAGACTACAAACTAGTGAATGCTGAATTTCTGAAAAAAGCCGTTACTTACAAAGGTATATATTTGGGGTAGGATAATAGATAATCTTGCAAACAGTCTAGATTGCGAATTATTTCCTCCGACTTTCGTTGTACACCTCATCCATTTGTGAAAGATGCGACGATATCACTTCTTTATCAGCTTCTGAAAGTTCTTCCAGAAGTTTATTTTTGAAAAATTGATAATCATCTTTTGAGACAGGAAGCCGTTTTCTATCTCTGTCCATTTTCAGTATTAACCTATTTTTGAAATCATAAAAATATCTATAACCACCCCTATTTACCCCAACTCCAAACGGAACATTAACAAGTTTATAATCCTTGCCCGGCCTGTCATGTTCCAACATGTAGTTGATTTCTGCTTTGTGATCCTCATGTGGTTCACTTCTGGGTTCACGGATTGCAACCAGCGGCAGTCCGTGCAATATGGAGAATTTGCGCATTTCTTCGTAGAGAGTTTCGTCCAAGGGCTCGCCGTTGTGATCAGCTTTGTACCAAAAACCAATAACTTTTATTTCTCCAGACTCAGTTTTACCTTTAATTCTGACTTCATTGTGTTCACGCGCGGAAGTTTTTTCTGTAAGTTCATCTAGTGTGAATTTTAAACCATTGGATTTTTTTTCTGCCTGTTCTGGTTTAGCAAAATTCGTACCAACGTCGGTTGGGCTCATATCCAAAACATTTTCAAATGGCGAGGACAAAATAAGTCCCGCGTGTCCAAACGTCCTCCTTTTTTGATCGTCTATAACACTTGTAGAAAGTAAAGAAATCTCGCCAACTCTAAAGGGTTGTTTCCTAAGGTCGATGTCTTTTTCAAAGGGATATCGACCGGTGTCAATTGCATGATTCAAAACAAACATAGTCTGCATAGTTTCACCAAAGCCGCCTTGAAACGCATAAACATTGTAACGAAAACTTTTTTCATTATGATTCCTAGGGTTTGAAAATCCATTCTCCCAAGATTTTTTAGGATCATTAAATTTTTCTTTTACAAACTTTGGACCAAAGTCATATACCTGTTTTTGCAAATCTGCATATCTTCTTAGTGATTCGGGTATATCTTTATCCATGTCACTTTTTTCTATATGTCACAACTTTTCCCACATCCCTTATTATCTTTCCTTCTCTTTCAAGTTGTCTGAGAACAGAAACCGAGTACCAACCAAAAGATCCCTGAAAATTTTTGACCGTTTTTTCCGCCTTTTCCACAAGTTCCGTAAATCTCACAGGATCTTTTGAAACAACTTTTAAAATTGCCTTGGAAACAATGTCATATTTATCCGCACTTATATTCATTGCTTTCTTCCAACCCTTTCCTTTTACGCTTTTAGTTTTTCTTTCCATAATTCATGTACTTTTCCCTAAGATTTTTGGGGAATTTTTCTATAGCGTATCTTAACATTGTCCTGGGCATAACACCCGCATATTTATCCAAAAACTTTTCTTCGGTATTGCGTGACTTTTTGCCAATTTCCCTAAGCATCCACCCCACAGCTTTTTGAATTAAATCGTTTTGATCGGTTATAAGCATTTCAGAAATTCTGATTGTGTCGTCGAATTGCCCGAGTTTTATAAGCCAGGCAGTGGAAATAACCGATACGCGCTTTTCCCACAAGTCTTTTGACGACGCCAATTTGTAAAGAATATCGCGAGGCTTGTCCACTAAATATTGTCCCAGAATGTACGGAGCGGATGAGTCCACAAGGTCCCAGTTGTTTACCGCTTTAAGATTTTTTAGATAAAAATCTTTTATCATCTCCAAATTTTTAGGTTTTTTGACCCGAACAAGGTCGGACAGAATAAAAAGTGCTGTGAGCCTGTGCTCGTGGATCTTACTTCCTAATAGCTTTTTCAGCTCAGGTAGCTCTAGGTTTTTATATTTTTTTGCGACTTTGCGCTGGTCGGGAACAGAAACACCTATAAATTCGTCGCCCTCCCCATATTCACCTTTACCCGTCTTAAAAAACCACATGGAGGCTTTTTTACGCTTTTCACTGGCTGACTTTTTGAGGTCGGAAATCAAGCTTTTGGCCGAAAGACCACTATTCATGGACACATTTTACACCACAAGGCTTCCGTACTATTATTAAATAATGGAAAAGCCTCAACTCTCCAACAAATATTTAAGGCTCTTTTATTTTTGGGCGGGAATAATCGCCACTTTTTGTTACCGGGCCATAGTTGTAGTTAATAACTACAGCCACTTCTGGGCCCAAACCTTTTGGTACATTGGAACCATTGGATTTATTGTCTATTTTATACACAGATACCAGATCTCCGAAAAGCGCGCCAAAATAATCAAAGAGTACGGATTGGAGCAAAAGATTTATGATGCCAAAAACCTAAGTGATAAAGATAAAGAGGCAGTGGAATATATTTTCGAAACTTTAAAATCTTCCAAAGAAAAATGGAACTCCATATTTATTTTCGCCGCCTCCTTTGTGGGGTTGGCATTAGGTATTTATTTAGACTTTATTAAAAAGTAGAACAATAAACATAGAAATACAAAGTTTTTGGTGGTAAACTCCCAAATATGAAAGCGGAAAGAAAGAACGAAAACGAACCGAGGGAAGTTGCTGCAAGATACTACATAAACGCCAAGGGGCAGTTGGTTATGGCAACTCTTGTGGAGGACAACGAAAATCCTGACGGAATATTTATGATGCAAAATTTTCAGGAAATGGCGCCGCCACCGATTGGAACCCACAGACCATTTGGTCGCCTAAAAAGACTTCCGGACGAAGAAATAAAAGTGAGAATCGTGGAGGGCGACGTGTTGGAAGAAAATCCTACACTTGAACAAATAAACAGAGTCATCGGTTTTTGGGACGACTTCTTTCCGCTACCCAACCCCGAAACTTAACTACTGGGATTCAATGTGAATATCCACACTTTGCCTTTGAACATGCCAGTTGTTTTGTTTGCGCTTGGCGTAGTCTAAGAGGTTTACATAATCCTCGTTGCCAAACTCACAAATCATCCCTGCGCCCTCCTGCACCAACGGGTAATAATCCAAAAGAACAACTTTTTGAGTATTGTCGTATTTTTCTATAATTTTGGGCAGCATTTTCATTCCTCCAATGCTTTGAGTAAGGTCCTTAAAACTTACAGTTCTTCCGCTTCTTTTAACGTTTCTTACCAAACAGTCGGATACCGGACGCAAAACCATGTATATGTCCATCCCTATTCCTTTGCTTTGTGCAAAATTCAAATTGGCATCTGTCAGCCAACGATCCCTGTGGAGCGCAGACTGGATAAGAACCGACCTGCCGCTTTCCAAAGCACGCCTAAGAAGCAAATCACTAAGAACCCAGCTTTCACCCCTCACTCTTTGAATATCTTCCTGACTCGACTGGTCATATCCCTCCATAAGCATTCCGCGGAGTATGTCCAAATCTATTTCCAAAACATTTCCCAAATCAAATCTTGAGTGAACTGTTTCCGATTTCCCAGCGGCAAAGGGCCCGGAAACAATAACAAGTCTTTGATCTTTTGGACGTGTAGAACGAACCCTGGAAAGAATTTTGTTAATGATTCCCGCATGCTTTTTGCCCACCTCTTCTTCGGTTTGTGTTGCAAGAGTAGAAACAACAGAAGAAAGATTTAACTTTCTTTCTGTGGCCTCCACCATTTGGTTCACCAAGACGTCCCCGCCTGGTTTGTGGAATGCACTGTAAGCAGAAAAGTAATCAGGGACACTCATGGCTACAGTCTCCAGCTTTTCATCCACTTTTGTTTTGGCTTCAGATACAGCAGCATTTATTCTGGAAAGTGTGGTTTTATCTATCCTGCCTTTCACTGTGTCTTCCAAATATTTGGCTTCTTGGGGTGCTAAAGGCAAAAGCCTTCGGGCAACATCGACTCCCTCCAAAAGCAGTGGGTGAACTGTTTCCAGGCTAAACTTGGGGGCAGTTCCAGGAACGGAATCAAAATATTTAAGGCCGGCTTCAATTGACATGGTGTGTATTTTAGACTTATATTAACCTATAGTCAAACAGGGTTCAGTTGAATTTGACCCATTTGCCCTGGGAGATCACCTCTATTTTTCCGTCTTCAACTTTTATTGCCGTATTATCGTCAATGGCGTAAACAGTGTCCCCAATGTCTTTTACCCTCTCTCTCAAGTTTCCCTCAGTGAGTTTGGGAAAATGTGGGGAGTTAAAATGTGGCCGCATCTGAAAGTCCACGAATCCCAACCCTCCCCTAACCGGCAGTTCTCCAATCTCCTCCGAATAAAAAAGCGGCGAATCGCTAAGATTTATATTTTTGGCAGTCACCATACACCCCGCACTTATTCCCACATAGACCCTTGATTCCAAAAGCTTGGGAAGTTCTTTGTCCAGCCCGTGTTTTTGCATGGAATAAATAAGGTGAAAGGTGTTGCCACCGCCAAAAAGGATTACATCCGCTCTTTCAAACCGCGGCAACCAAACGTCTTTGGGGACTGCTGTAAAATCAAGAATGTCCACAAAGCCAAACCCGGCATTCACACAGTTATTAAGGTCATCAACCATCCACTTCTTGTCGCCTTTTTCCACCTCGGCGGCTGTTGGAACAAAAAGAAGATTAAGATCCGGGAAGTTTTTCCCCGCCAAATCGGTAAGCGCTTTTTTGATAGCGTCATTAGTAAGACCGGCAGATGTAAGAAGAAGTTTCATTTAATCAGGGAGGCATGCCATTTCGGTGCAGGCTATCTGGCCGTTTTGGCAAGAACAGGAGTTGCACCCGTCTTTGTCTTTGAATCCTTCGCCGTTTTTGTAGTTTGTACCCTCGTAAGTACACCCAACAGGAATAATATTAATATTATTAAAATTCACCTTGTTGGTCATGTATTTTATGCCCGCAAAAAATCCAAGCACAAATATTATCAAAGCCCCCAGAATAGACATCAACTTCATAAGTCTATTCTACACTTTTTTAAAGGATATAATTAAATATGGGAACTTTAACCAAAAACATTAAACTTGGAACTATTGAATTAAATGTTTTTGATCTTCGTTTGGAAAAAGATTTCTATCACAAAATAATGGAGCTGGATATTCTCCAGGAAGAAAAAAATTCTGTAACACTTGGCCTTTACAAAAACCCTCTAATCACCTTGCACCACAGTCCCCATCTGGAAAAGGCCGAGGAAAATCACGCAGGTCTTTATCACTTTGCAATTTTGTTTTCTTCTCGCGGGGATCTTTCCCGAATGATCCACAAGGTTGCCACAAAAACACCACAGCATTTCCAGGGTACTGCGGACCATCTGGTTTCCGAAGCTTTTTATTTCCAAGATCCGGAAGGAAACGGGATAGAGCTTTACTACGACAGGGACAAAAGTCTATGGAAAAAAGAAAATGGCCAAATCAAAATGGCATCGATTTTTATTGAACCAAACGAATACCTTAAAAAATACATCGCCCTGGAAGAAAAAAATACGGAGGTAAAAATGGGACATTTTCATCTGAAAGTTGGAGATATCAAAAAAGCAAAGGAATTCTATGTAGACGTTTTGGGATTTGATGTGACAGCGGAGCTGCCTGGTGCATTATTTGTAAGTGTCGGCGGATATCATCACCACTTTGGACTTAACTCCTGGCAAAGTGAAGGTGCACCAGCAAGAACAGAAAGTTTGGGGCTTAATAAACTGCAAATAATTCTGTCCAAGAAAGGCGATTTGGAAAGCTTGAAAGAAAGGCTGACAGGTACAAAAGAAGAGTTCAAAGAAACGGAAAACGGTGTGGAAACAGAAGACCCTTGGGGAAACAGGATTGTTTTTTCAAACTGATTATTTATCCGCTTCTTCCAAATCCACCCTCACCCAAACGTTGTAAATTGTTCCCTCGATTTTCGGTTCTTTTTCTTTTTCCGGAGGCAAAACATCCACAACGGTTTCTCCCGAACGAGAAGTGAGTTCGGGGCTGGCAACATCCTCTGTCTCAAAAATGTCATTCAGTAAATCCCGGATGAGGTTGTCTGTGGGATCTTCGGGAGGAGCATAAAATTGTTTGGTTATGGTCAGATTTTGGTCTTTATAAACAACTTCTCCATGATTTAGGACTTCTTCCTGGTCGTAAACAAAAACCGCCAAACCGACCCCTTCCAGCAATTGATTTGAAAGATCTTCGGGCAAATAATCCACCAATGCTTCCGCAACAGAGTCGCCTTTCACCCCCATTGCTTCAACCATCTTACTTTCGTATTTGTGTGTAAGTTTGTGTTGTCTGTCACACCAGTCGCGATACTGTTCTTCGCTGGAGTAGTGACTTGAATATTCCATGGTTTATTTTAGGTTAAAAGGAAATTTTTGCAAAAACTTGGGAGGGGTTTTATCCCAAACTATTTTGAATTTTGTTTTTCGGTTTATGCCCTGCATACGCAAAAAATCGTATAAGGAAAATATTGCGGCAATTGCCATTAAACCACTAAACCATTTGGTACCATTGAGCCAATAGAGGGGCACCATTATCAGCAAATAAAGAGTCAACCACCCCGAATTTCTAATTTTTTGTTTTTTGGTAACCATCAGATTAATTTAACATAAACGCTTGTAATATTTAGCAAAAATTGCTTTTGCTTTTTGGAAGTACTACAAATAGTATATGGGTACTTTTGCCGGCGAGGTCAAAGGGAAGTTTGTAGACGTGCGGTTTGGCCTATCGGGAAAAGTCTCCGCTGTAAAAGTGCAAAATGGGGATGTGGTAAAGAAATGGGATTTGTTGGCCTCCCTAGACAGGAAAGTTCTCCAGGCAGAACTGGATAGGCAACTTGCCGATTTTGAAAAAACCCGTGCGGACTTTGAAGTTTTTAATCAAAAAAATCCCAATCCACAAAGTGATTTGGATAAATATCTCAAAGTCGGAAAACAGGCAGACCTCAATGCTTCGGTAAAAGAAGTGGAACTTTCCAAAATGCGTCTTGATATGTGCGATTTGGTCTCCCCTGTAGACGGAGTCGTAATCGACGACGGAGGAATTGTATCCGGTCTATTTATAACTCCTTCCAACTCTCCATTAAAGATATTTGATGTTGAATCACTTTACTTTGAATTTGAAGTGGAACAAAAAGATGTTAAGGAGTTTGCAGAAGAAAAAGAAATTTCAATAAATTTTGAAGAATTGGGTGACTACGCGGGGAAAACCAAAAAAGTTTATGCTGACGGCAAGAAATTTATAGTCAAAGTGTTAATGGACAAAAAAGACAATCTGCTTCCGGGAATGAAAGGCAATGCAAAAGTTTAAGTTTTATTTTTCTACATTCATTTTTTTGGTTTTATACATTTTTTGGCCAGTTCCTGTTTCTGCACACGGAGGATTTATGAAAGAGGCCGGGCCAATTAAGGTCTATGTTAAACAAATACCGGTCTCCCCGCTTGTTGGTGAGACGGTTAAATTCAATGTTTCGTTTAGGGATACTTCCTTGCCGCAAAACGGCAACCTCAACAGGCAAGACATGGCGTACAAACCTGTGTCGGTAACCGTTACAGACACGGCCTACGGAGACGAATCAAAAGACAAAATAATATTTAAAAGTTCTATGCTAACCGATTCCGCATCAACCATAGAATTTAAGAGGATATTTAACAAAGAAAATTATTTTGATATCGACTTCCAGATTAAAGATTCAAAAGGAGACGTTCAGTCTACCGGTTTTTTGGTTTTGCCCAGAGATTCAAAAAATCCCAATCCAGACATAAGCAAAGAATATAGGGAAGTTGTGACAAACTCAGAAAAACCCAACAGTTCATTGGGTATGCTAAATAAATTGCTGGAGTTTATTTCTGCAATTATTTTGAAATTAAACAAGTAGAACCGATCCGATAACCGCCAAGATACTTCCCAATATTTTTGGCAGAAGATTTTCTTTTTCTTTGAGAAATATTATCCCTGCAATAACTGTTGCAAATGTAGATAGTTGAACTATTGGAATAACTTTTGTTGCATCGGATATTGCAACAGCTTTAAGCTGCATTAGATACCCCGCGACATTTATTCCCGCCAAAAGAAACACTTTCCAGGATGCCAGCTTCATTTCTGTTTTGAGTGTTTTTATTTTTATCCCAGGGAAGACAACCACAAAAAGAGGCAATGTCCAAACCAAAAAACTATATGTATCGGCATTGAAATGAGTTGCTCCACTTTTGTCCATCATCCAACCAATTCCCAAAAATACCCAAATCAAAGCCGCCGCCAAAACACCTTTGAGCGATATTTTGCGTTTTCCCCCGCTCCCCAAAGAAACGATCACAAGTGCCAAAATGATCAAAATTCCTCCCGCTAATTTTTGAAGTGACATTGGCTCCTGATACAAAAGCGCTGCCCCAACAAAAGCAACCAAAACACTTACTGTAGAAATTGTTGTCAGGGTGGAAGCATCCAGAAGTTTTGCCGCAACAAAACGGCCGCGTTCAAAAAGCCCAAACGATAGTACCGCAACGCCCAAAAAAATGTAGGCATTTGGGTCTGCCGGCAAAGAAAAATTTTTGTAAGATCCGCCGGCAACAAAAACCGCAACAGCAATGACTCCGGCAACCATATTAAAAATTATTGTCATAGCTCGCTGATCTTTGGACTCGGTTGCCAAGACTCTTTGCAAAAGATTAAGGACCGTAAAAAGTCCAACAGCAGAAAGCGCCAGTGTAAGCCAGGTCATATAATTACTATATAATAGTGTAGCCGCTTTGGAATCATGAAAAAATTATTTACGTTCTTTTTCACCACTTTTTTTGTGTTTAATTTTTTTGTTGGCAAGGTTAACGCTTCCGAGCCGGAGTTTTTGATTCCCGCAGAAACATTCCAAAAAGCAGTTGTAACCCAAATAAAAACCACAGGAACAACCTATACAGAAAATTCGGAACTGCCCTACCAGGATTTGGAAATAAAAATATTAGACGGACCCGACAAAGACAAAGTCTTTGTTATAAGTTACGGCAAAGAAACAGCAATCACCAGAAACCAAATGCTTGCGGTGGGTGACAATATTGTAATTATTAAAACCCAAATCGGAGATGGTGTGTCTTATCAAATAATAGACAGGTATCGTTCAACATCGGTAATTCCCATTATTCTTGTTTTCTTTGCAGTTGTGGTTGTTTTGAGTAGATGGAAAGGTCTGGGTTCCATAATCGGAATGATTATTAGCCTGGGTGTAATTCTGCAATATATAGTACCCCAGATTCTAAATGGCCAAAATCCACTTTTAGTAAGCGTTGTCGGAAGTTTTATGATTATGGTAACTACAATATATTTGGCCCACGGGTTTTCGGCCAAAACCACAATTGCAGTTGTCTCAACATCCATAACACTTGTGGCAATCGGAATATTGTCCAAATACTTTGTGGATATAGTTTTTTTGAGCGGTATGGGCAACGACCAGGCAGTAACACTTCGCTTTGGCACAACAGCAGGAATTGATCTGAAAGGACTTCTTTTGGGAGGAATTTTGATCGGTGCATTAGGTGTGCTCGACGACATAACAACGGGCATGACGGCAACGGTTTTTGAAATTCACTCAGCCAATCCAAAACTAAAGTTTTCGGAGCTATTTGCGTCATCACTAAATGTTGGAAAAGAACACATCTCCTCGCTTGTGAACACTTTGGTTTTGGCCTACGCGGGAAGCGGCCTTCCGATCTTTTTGATGATTTACATGAATCTTGATAAATACCCGCTATGGTTTATTTTGAACGATGAGTTAATTATGGAGGAAGTAGTAAGAACTTTAACGGGAAGTATGGGGCTAATAATGGCAGTTCCTTTAACGGCCGCGATTTCCGCCTGGTGGGTTAAAAGAAAAGAGTTTTCTTAATCTTCGTCTTTTGATGGCTCAAAAAGATGTTTCTTTTTGGGGTAGTATTTTATAAGTGCTTCGCGAAATTCTCCCAAGGTTATTTCCACATCCGCATAGTAATATTCTTCGCTTCCGTCTTTGGTTTTTTTGACATGTTTTTCCAAAATTTTTGGATTTTCCGTTTCGTCTGTAAGTTGGGTGACAAAGATTGCGTCGATAGTGTTATTTATCCAAATTCTTTTTTCTCCCGGTTTTGCCCTGCCGACAGCACAATGTTCTCCACCAACACAACCGTCACAAATAATGTCGTTGCGGTCCACAGACAAAAGCACTTTGCGGTTAGTCTCTCCCGTGAGAATTGTTTTATACATTGCTATCGTTTTTTTGACTCTTTCCCTAAGTTCTTCCAAACTTGTCCCTAAGACGTCTTTTATGTAATCCGAGTGCATGGGGCTATTGGCAATCGCATATGCATCACTGATTGCACGGTTTATAACAAAGTTTTCGAATTCGGGATGCTTATCAAAATCCAATGGTTCTCTGCCCAAGGCATCCGCAATCGCAGGATATTCATAAAGAAGAGACAAAAACGGATGTTTGATATGGTGCCCCCTAATTATTATTTGTGAATCCGTTGTGTCCGGCCCAGGAACCGTTTCAGGGTGTAAAAAAAGGTCCATAAAAACGACACCAAGATTTAACTTCATCTCGGCTGTATATTCGGTCTTGGGCATAGAATGTTCAAAACGTTCAAAATTTGACATGATCCGGGGATTTTACACCCAAGCGGGAGACGAAGCAAAAACAGCTTCCAATCGGGATTTTTAATTGGTAATATATCTTGAACAAACAAAATGCAATATTTTTACAAAATTAAAGAAGGGAAAATCGTCAAAAGCAGCAAAGATTCTGCAAGCATTACCGTTATCACTTCGCCCACCGAACAAGAAAAAGCAGAGATCATAAAACAACTGGAGGTTGACAGTTTTGACTTTGATGCGGCACTAGATCCTGACGAAGTTTCCAGAGTTGAGTTTGAACCGGGATATACAACGGTGATTTGGTCGATGCCCCATACGGGTGTATTCGACATTCATGCAAAGTTTGATGTTAGCCCGGTTGGATTTTTTATACAAAAAGATTCACTTATATTGATTACCGCCAGTGAAGAGTCTCCGTTTGATAACAAAATATTCGAAGGAATCCAATCAGTATATGGCGTACTTTTGAGATACTTTTTTTATTCCGCCAAACAATTTTCGGCACATTTAAAAGCAATTAAAATTGCCAAGGCCAAATTAGAAAAAAAGCTCAGTGTCTCAATGGAAAACAAATACTTTTTGCAGATGTTTGAAATGAGTGAGAGCTTGGTTTATTACATTGAATCAATCGAATCAAATGGCGCGGTTCTTTCCAAACTTTTGACCAAACACACCAAACCTACTTCACTGGGTCTTACTTTTAACGAAACACAAATTGATCTTTTGGAAGACATAATTCAGGAGTATGCACAGATTGCAAGACAGGCAAATATCTATAGCACAGTGTTGTCGGGACTCATGGATGCGCGAGGAAATATTATCAACAACAACATGAACGTTCTTTTGAAAAATTTAACAATTATTAACGTCGTGTTTTTGCCACTTAACCTTTTGGCAAGTATGGGCGGAATGTCGGAACTGACATTGATAGTTGATCACTACCACATTAGTTGGCAGTTGGGATATTTTGTTTTTTCGCTAGTAATGTTGGTTTTAGGGTGGGTCACCTGGTTAATACTCAATAGAAGAATGTCAAAAGTTGCAGAAAGCGAGAGATTTTAACTTCTTCATTTTGACAACAAATATGCAAGTTTTCTGACTGTGTTGATGTTTCTGGCAGTCATGTTCTTGTATAGTTGGGTGCCTATAAATTTGTTCATAGCACTTTTTCCATAGTTTTTTGTATCCAAATTCCAAACTATTACTCCCGGAAAATATTTGAGGTTATCGAATTGAGTTGGATTAAGAAGGTTTACAGATTCCTCATTGTCGTATTCGCTCCATAGGAAAAGCACGTCAGTCTTTTGTGTTTTGGAATCATTCTGCCAAGAAGGGGGCACTCGGGAGGCAACGTCTTTGACTAAATCACCCTTAACAACCAAACATTTAACAGGAATGCCAAATTCCTTTTTGATGTCTTTTTCTATTATTTTTGCAAGGTTCAGGTGCGGAAGTTCGGTTTCAAAAATCACGTTGCCGGAGTTGATGTATGTCGAAACATCCGTGAATCCCAAATTAAGAAACATAGTTTTCAGTCTCCCCATTTCTATTTTTGAATTTCCCCCCACATTGATTCCTCTTAGAAGAGCTACATATTGCATGTCCTGATTATACAAGCTTAGAAAAGCCTCTTTGGTGTCAAAAATTGCATTTTTAATTACTACGGGATATACTCGCGGCATTATGAGCCCAGAATGGCAGGTTCCCGAACCTGATGACATCTACAGAGGTTTTTTGGAGACAGGCAAATCCCCATTTGAATTTTTTGGGGCTGCGGCCTATGTGGAGACAAAGATCAAAGAAGGCGAGGTAAGAACAGACATAAACTGTCTGGAACATATTCAAGGGTTTTTTGAGATGGCAAATCGGATGTATGTTCAAAACGGCCCCATGGATATTAAAGACGCAGAAATAGGAATACACATGGCGGCCTGCGACTCCCCACTTTGCAAAAAATGCGGACAAGCATATTTCGAAATACTCAGACCAAGCCAAGAATCAGACGCCCCGGCTATCAAAGAGAAACTAAAGGCTCTTGCCGAAGAAATATTTTTGGGCAAAACAAGAAGCGACTTGGAAGGCAGAAAGAGTATGTTTTACGACGCCCAAACAGGTTCAGACCTTTTTGAAACAAAGATTGTAGACATCACAGACAAAATCACAGGAAAGAAAAATGACAGAGAAATCCTTTTGTGCTACGTTCCCCACTCCGGCGGCATAATCTGCGACATTAAAGATTCGGGGGTTTCGCAATCATTTGAAGTTACTCGTGATCTAAAAAGTGGAATTCCCGACGGGTTTTCCCACAGGGCAAAAATCGTGGGCATAGAAGAAAATCTTTTCAGAGCAATTATTCTTGCCAACTCTCCAAAGGAAATTAAAAAACTCAACTCCGACACATAGCTTGGGCTGTCTGTGTTTTGTCAATTAACTTTATAATGTAATTAATGAGTGAAAAAAATGGAGTCTATACCGGAATGGAACGGGGAGAGTACACAAAAGCATCGGGTGTCGTAGACATACGCGAACACTGGCAAAAAGCTCCTGACGTGCCGTTGGCTTGGCAGGATCCGGATGATCTGATTACCAGTGAATCGTTCCACAAATGGCGAGGCCAACTAAATGCTCTTAAAAAAGCAGGCATTAATATCGACGGGACCAAGCAATATGAGGGTTACATATTGGCTTCCGAACTTTTGGCCGAGTACAAAAAATTGCATTTTTTAAGTGAGGCAAATGCCAGAGAAGGAATGAGGATGATTGCTGATGATATCAACAAAAATTTTGATCCGTTAGAGACTTTGATTATTTTGGAGGGTGGAAGTGTCCGCTTTTTCTACGGTATGGTTAAGGATAAATTGTCAAATTTTGGAACCTTCCGCGAAAGGGGCCGCCAAGGAATGCTTGAAATTCTTGACCAAAATGGTTACAAAAAAGGGAAAGCCGAAGATGCAAAAACATGGCTGTACCTTGACGACTGGATTTTGACAGGAGAACAATTCGGCAGTAGCACCATAAATCTAGCGAAGAACAAATCCCAGTTTTTCCCGTATTTTTTGGTTGTATCCGACAGGGGAAAATATATTTTTGACAAAGCAGGAATTAATGGAAAATGTGTTTATAAAGTAAAAGGAGATGACAGTCCGCAAAGTTTTTTTGGAACCTTTCCCATATATGGTTTCCACAAGATACCCGATAGATTACCTGATATATATGCCGGAAGTGCAAAACACAACGACCCAGACTATTCAATTTTTCCCGAGGTAGACGGTTACGCCGTTGGAAGACACTCGCGACTAATACAATATTAGTTCCTTCAAATATGTTTGCTAACCGTTTATTTTTAGAAGTTTTTTAACAGTCGTTACTTCATCAAGCCTAAGGCGGAATTTTTCAGTATCCCCATCTGGCATAACCAATATCTTTTGTGCATCCATAACCAAAACGGTCGCGGTTGATAAATATTCTTCGCTTCCCTCGCTGGCCATATGTTCTGCCGAGCGTATCTCTATTCCGCTTTTCCAAACTGCCCAAGTATAGTAATCATTAGTTTTAAGCCATACTCCTTCGGGGGAACTGTCGAAATCATTAAGTGTTTGTTTCATAAGTTCCAACCCTTCCATGTTTTTTCCCTGTTTAAGAAGGCTAAAAGACAAAAAGCCGGCAAATTCAAGTTTGTTGAATCTTTCTTCTGGTTTTTGCAACGCGTCAAAAACTGCGAGTCCTTTTCTGTAATATTCTTCGGACTTCTTGTATCTGCCTTTGTAGTCCTCATATCGTCCCAAGAATCTGAGAACCCTAGCAGAAACAGTACTTTCCAAATCTCCAGCATTTTCTTTGGAATATTTGTCCATGGCACGTGATGAAGTTTCCATTAAATACATTCCCTTAAGGGCCCTAAATGGATTTAATATCAAACCTTTGGATTTTTCTTCCATCAACATGTGCTGTGCCGATAAAAATTCTTCCTGATGAAGTTGTAATACTATACTCTTTTCCCCCAATCTTTCGGCTTCTTTCCTAACCTCACGAATCCAGGGAATCAAAGTTTCAGAAGTTCCTTTTCTCTCCCTAGACTCGGCAATATCGAAAAGTATTGAATGCAGATTTTCTTTGAGGATTGCTTCGGGCCGTGGCTTTGGTTCCATTTTGAAACATAATACATTCCCAGTGATCAATTGTACATGTGGGGTGGAAATTTGTTGGTATTGTTTTTACAATACAACAAATGGATAAAGGGAAGGATGGCCTTATTTGGAGAACCGAGGAGGACAAAAAAACAACTCATATATTTATAATCAAAGATCAAAAGGGCACCGCAAAACACAAACCGACAGGTGTTGTTGTAGAAACAAAGCCTTTGGTTATTTCAAAAAGATATGTTAATCAAGCTTGGCATATAGGAAACTTACAAAACCTCAGAAACATTGGAGAAATTGATCTAAGTCTGATTGAAAACGGAAGAAGCGAACGAATAAACCTTCCAAAACCAATGCTCGACCGACTTAGAGACTATCTGGCTAGAAAAGTGGATATAACAGAAAAATACGATTGTGCTGACTTTGCGCACGAGCTTAACGGCGTTGAATACGAGCACGCCAACTACGACCCCGAAAAGTGGGAATATATAAATTATTACAGTATTCTAAAACCCGGCGACACAATATTAATGAAAAAAAGTAGTGACACGAACCCAAAAAACTTTGACCATTTTGCAATTTATCTGGATGACGGACTATTTTTGTCAAAGCACGGAAACATTGGGCCATTAATTGTTACAGGTTTAGAAGAAATGAAAACACTTTTTGAGTCAGACAGTGTGTTTCAGATAAGACCGAAGACTCAGTTCGTCACAAAATAGTTACACTTTCACAAACGCCAGAATACTAGTCTCTCCTGGTTCTTTCCATTTTTTACCGTGGATCACAAGAATTGTCTCCCCCGGTTTTATAACCTTACTGTCAATCAACTTTTGTGTAGGAATATTTTTGACACTTATTATTCCGCTTGGAAGTTTAGTAAGAACAGGGATAATCCCATAAACAAGCGACAACTGGTTTGCTGTTTCCAATCTGTCTGTAACTGCGATCACGGGATACTTGGGTCTATATGCGGAGAGTGCACGGGCGGTAAATCCCGTTTCCGTAAAAACCACAACCTTGTCCAAATTGAATATACTTCCCTTTTCTATAAGGTGAGCTGCAGTACCTGTGAATGCTTCCACTGCCCCAGTGGGATTGGGCATAAAATTATCATACAGTTCATGATGCTTTTCGTTAAAATGCGAAATTCTTGCCATAGCGCTAACCGCCTTTTCCGGGTGATTACCCATTGCTGTTTCTTCCGAAAGCATGATTGCGTCTGTTCCGTCAAAAACCGCATTAGCAATGTCGGTGGACTCAGCCCTGGAAGGAGTCGGCGATGTTAACATGCTTTTTAGCATTTGGGTTGCAACAATTACAGGAGTATCCAAATCACGGCATTGACGTATTATTTTTTTCTGCCAGAAAGCAATTTCTTCAATCGGATTTTCGATTCCCAAATCGCCTCTGGCAACCATTACCGCGTCTGCTTCACTGATTATTTCTTTTATATTCTCAAGTGCAAGGCGGGTTTCGATTTTGGCAATAATATGCGCTTTGGATTTCGCTTTTTCCAACTTATCGCGCAAGTGCTCCATATCTTTTTTTGTACGGACAAACGACAACCCAACAAAATCGACAGGTTCTGTTTCGATAATTTTTAAATACTCTTCGTCGCGCTTGGTAAGCGAAGGAATGGGGGCGGTAAGGCCGGGGATATTAACAGTTTTGCGGTTGCCCA